>CAWJZU010000001.1:0-60586 GCA_963847345.1 uncultured Alphaproteobacteria bacterium
CAGCCGCTTCGCGGCGCGAATGCCGAGCAGATGGCAGATCGCGACGATCAGATCGGCGCGATTGAGCGTGTAGAAATGGAATTCGTGCACGCCGTTCGCGTGCAGCCGCCGGCATTGCTCGGCCGCCAGCGAGGCGGCGACGAGACGGCGCGTCTCCGGGTCATCGTCGAGCCCCTCGAAATGCGCCCCCATCCACGCCGGGATCGAGGCGCCGCATGCCGCGGCCATGCGCTTCAGCTGCGCGAAATTCGTGACCGGCAAAATCCCCGGCACGATCGGCACCTCAATACCGGCGGCGCGGACGCGATCGCGGAAGCGCAGAAACACGTCGACATCGAAAAAGAACTGCGTGATTGCGCGGCTGGCGCCGGCATCGAGCTTCGCCTTCAGATTATCGAGATCGTGGCCCGGACTGCGAGCCGCGGGATGGGTTTCCGGGTAGGCCGCGACGCTGATCTCGAAATCGGCGGCCTTTTTTAGCCCGCAACGAGGTCGGCCGCGTACGGATACCCATCGGAATGCGGCGCATAGCCGAGACCCGCCCCGCCAGGCGGGTCGCCGCGCAGTGCGACGATATGGCGAATGCCGGCTCCCAGTAATCCCGCGCGACAGCGTCGATCTCGTCGCGGCCAGCCGCGACGCAGGTCAGGTGCGCCGCCGGCTCCAGCGCAGTCTCGTCGCGGATGCGGCGCACCGTCGCGTGTGTGCGCTCACGGGTCGAACCCCCGGCCCCGTAGGTCACGGAAACAAAGCGTGGCCGCAACGCCTCCAGCCGTTTGATCGCGGCCCACAGCCGCTCTTCCATTTCCGCCGTTTTCGGCGGGAAAAACTCGAACGAGACGCGCGGCGGACCCGCATCGAAATCGCTGACTGGATCGGCGGCCAATAGCCCACGGGAAACCCCGCCCGCAATCGACTGCATCGGCTTCATCCCTGAAGAACCGGCTCGGCCTGCGCGGACGCGGTGGCCGAATGGGCGGTCGCCGAAGATGGATCGGCCGGAACTGGCCGGCGCCGGGCCGTCCAGATCACCACCGTGAGCGGATTTCCGGTCAAGCGGTGCGGCTGGCCCGGTTCGAGATCGGCGGCGCGGCACCACGCGGCGATATCGTCATCGCCGAACCCAAGCCGGCAATGGGCATGCTCATCGCGCAGGAATTCGAGCGCATGCGGCGCGAAATCGACAATGATCAGACCGCCGCCCGGCCGCAGCACCCGCGCCGCCTCGGCGATCGCCTCGGCCGGCCGATCGGCGTAATGCAGCACCTGGTGGATGACGGCGGCATCGAACGAAGCGTCGGGCAGCGGCAGCTGGTACATGTCCCCCAGCCGGACCATGCAGTTTGACAATCCGGCCCGCTCGATGTTGACGCGCGCGACGGCGAGCATCTCGCGCGATTGATCGATGCCCAAGGCATTGGCCACAAGCGGCCCGAACAGTTCGAGCATGCGTCCGGTGCCGGTGCCGACATCGAGCAGATCACGCGGCGCGAACCCGCCGACAAAATCAACGAGCACTGTCTCGACTTCGGCCTCATCGACGTAAAGCGATCGGATTCGATGCCAGTGCGCCGCATTGTCACGGAAATACGCGGCGGCCAGTTCCGCGCGGTGGCGTTTGATCGCCGCAAGCCGCTGCAGATCGAGCGCGACCGTCTCGTCACGCTCGCCACAGGCATCCACCAGATAGCGACTGAGAAAGCTGACAGCCTTGCCCGAGCCGAGCCGATAAAACACCCAACTCCCCTCCCGAGCACGGTCGAGGAGCCCGGCATCGCAGAGGAGCTTGAGGTGGCGCGAAACGCGCGGCTGGCTCTGGCCGAGAATTTGCGCCAATTCGGTGACGGTCAGCTCCCCACGGGAACACAGCACGAGGAGACGCAACCGCGACGGCTCCGCCGCCGCACGCAGTGCGCCAATCAACTCGCCTATCGACCCTGCGGTGCCAACCTCATCAGACATACCTAAACATATAAAGATATCTTTATATCGTCAACAGCCTGCTGATATCGGTTACGGCCGAGGCGCGAGCAACGCCAAGCAATCTCGCTGACTATCAAGTCTTGGTACGAAAATTGCCCTGTCGCGGAGCCTGTCCTCGGGCAGCGCGGAGCGCCGACCCGTGGACTCCTCGCAATAACGCGCTCGCTGCGATGGGTCAGGCCTCGCCCACCGGATCGATCATCGCCACCGCCAAGGCTTCGGCGGCCGGCTTGCCGCCCCAGATCACCAGCTGAAAGGCGGGATAAAAGCGCTCGCATTCCGAGACCGCGATATCGACGATGTCCTCGACCTGCTCGCAACTCGCGGTTCCGATTCCGCGCAGCAGCACGGCATAGCGGAACGCCGGCGAGGTATCGCCGGCCGCCAAATCAAAATGTCCGAGCCACATCCGCTCATTGGCGAGCGCCAGCAACTCGTAAAACGGACCGCGCCGGCGCTTCGGCACCTTCATGTCGAAACCGCAGGAAAAATGCAGCGCGCCCAGCTCCTCCTGCCACAAGAAATACAGACGGTAATCGCACCAGCGTCCGGAGATTTCGACGATCATCTCCTCTTCGCTGGCGCGGTCGTGCGCCCATTCGTTCGCGATAACGATTTCTTCAACCAAATCGATCGGATTGCCGGTTGGAGAATGGACTTCGACCATGGAAACACTGAGGTCATCGCGCCCTCCTTGGAGGCGGCTCGCAGAATGATACGGCAGAGCTGTCACTTGTCTGGTCCAGCTTCGCTCCTCCCGGGCTGATTTTTAATAAACGGCAAGTTCCCCCCACGGCTACGCTGCCAAAGCGCAGCGAGGCTGGCAAGATGCAGATTTGCCGCCGCGCTCGGGGGCGTCCAAGGCGGTGTCTCACGTCGCGGAAGGTCCGGGTCGGCGTCCGCGCGGTGCTCGAGCGCGGCGAGCCGGGTTTCGAGCGCCTCGATCCGGTCCAGCAGAATCTCCTGTTCGTCCCGCGCCTTGGCCGCCATTGCCTTGACCGCCTCGAACTCCTCGCGGCTGACCAGGTCCATCCCGGCGAGCACGCGTTCGAGCTGGTCGCGGAAACGCGCCTCGATCTCGCCGCGCACGCCGGTCAACGCGCCCGCCGCGCCGGCCGCCATCCGCGCCAGGTCGTCGAAGAATCGATTCTGGCTCTGCATCGCCGCGAACTCCACGCTGATGCGACCTGCCGGAACGAGGGAGGCTGCCCGCCTATTCCGCCGCTTCCCGCTTCGCCGGCGCGGCGTGCCCGGCGGCGGCGTGGCGGTCGATTTCCTTCTGGATCGCCGCGCTGGCCTGGCCGATGAAATCGGCGCGATGGCCGACCGCATAATCGTAGCTGCCGCGCAGCAGGTCCCGGCTCTTCTGGAAATGTGGGTGGACAAAGCGCGCCATCAATTCGTAGTGCCGCTTTGTCGCGTCCCAATCGGCCCAGTTCTGCGCCAACTCGCAGAGCACGCCAAACCCGCCGGAGCCCTTGATCAGCCGCTCGACATAGGCGATCGCGTCGTCGGGCGTGCCGATACAGGCGGTGCCGGTCTCGATCAGCCAGTCGATCGGGTTCTCGACGTCGGGCGGGATGATCGGGAAGGTCGCGACGTCGCGGAAATAATCGGCAAAGGCCTGCACGCCGAACTGCACGTTCTTGATCGCCTGCTCGCGGGTCTCGGCGATATGGAAGAAGCCGACGACGCGCCAGTCTCGGCGGTCGGGCACATGACCGTTGGCGCGCGCGGTCTCCTCGTAGAGGTTCCAGTTCGCCGTGTGGCGTTCCATCTGCGCCGGCGCGGTGCCGCCGATCGACAGCATGCCGATGCCATGCTTGCCGGCCGCCAGCGAGCCGGACGGCGAGCGCGCCGCCGCGACGGCCAGCTCCATGTGCGGCTGGGAATAGGGGCGCAATTGCAGCTGCGCGTCGGTCAGGTTGAACCAGTCGGTCTTGCGGTTGACGGTCTCGCCGCGCAGCAGCGGCACGATGACGTCGAGCGCCTCGTTCATCATCTGGCGCTGGTCACCGGGGTCGATGCCGATCTTCAGCGCGTCGTGCACCAGCGCGCCGGGGCCCATGCCGAACATCGCGCGGCCGCGCGTCATGTGGTCGAGCTGGACCATGCGGTCGGCGACCATGAACGGGTTGTGGTAGGGCAGCGACACGACCCCGGTGCCGAGGCGGATGTGGCGGGTGCGCTGCGCCGCGGCGGCGATGAACATCTCGGGGCAGGCGATCAGCTCGAACCCGCCGGAATGGTGCTCGCCGATCCAGGCCTCGTGGTAGTTGAGCCGGTCAAGATGCTCGACCAGTTCGAGATCGCGCTCGATCGAGAGCGTCGGGTTCTCGTCATGATTATGGAACGGCGCCAGAAAGATGCCGCTGCGCAGATAGAGATCGCTCATGTCGGGCGCCTTGCGAGGTGGGCTGGGGACGTTCCGGTCAATGTCGCGATTGCGCCGGTCCGCGGCAAGCGCTTTTCCGGCCTCGTCCCCCTGGCGCGAATTCCCACTCGCGGGGAAACATCTTTCTCGCCGCCTCAATCCGTAGCCTTGCGTTGGCGCGTTGGCTCACCGCCCGGTCAGCTCACGACGGACGATCGCCGCACCATCAGCCAGCGCGCGCAGCTTGCCGAAAGCGACCACGCGCGGCAGGTACTTCATGCCGCAATCGGGCGCCGCGACCAGCCGCTCGGCCGCGATGTGGCGCAGCCCGGCGCGCAGCCGCGACGCGACGGTTTCGGCCGTCTCGACCGACGGGTCGTTGAGGTCCAGGACACCGAGAACGACGGTCTTGCCCGACAAGTCCTCGAGGATACCGAGATCGAGCCGCGGCTGCGCCGCCTCTATCGAAATCTGCGCGGCGGCCGAGTTCGGCGAGCTGCGGCAGAAACGCATAGCCGGAAGGCTTGTTGCGAACCATCGCGGCGTAGCCGAAACAGAGATGCACGACGGTGGGTCCGGGGATGCCGTCGAGCGCGCGGTTGATCGCCTTGAGACCCCAGCGTGCCGCCTTTTCGGGGGCGGTACGCACCCAGGGTTCATCGAGCTGCACGACATCGACACCGGTGGCTTTCAGCGCGCGCAGTTCCGCGTTGACGGCAGCGGCGTAATCCATCGCCATCTCCTCCTCGTCGGCGTAGAAGACGTTTTCGGCCTGCTGCGACAGCGTGAACGGCCCCGGCAAGGTGATCTTGGTCGCGCGCGTCGCGTGCGCCAGCAGGAAGTCGGCATCGCGCTGTTCGACCGGGCCGCGCCGTCTGATCTTGCCGACGACGCGCGGCACGGGGGTCGTACCGCCGCCGCTGCGGCCGACATGGCCGGGATGTTCCGCGTCGATGCCATCGAGCGCCAGGGCAAAGCGGTTCGAATAGCTCTCGCGACGGATCTCGCCGTCGCTGACGATGTCGATCCCGGCGAGTTCCATTTCGCGGATCGCGACGATCGTGGCGTCGTCCTGGGCCTGTTCGCGCCACGGTTCCGGGATCCGCCAGATGTCGCCGGCGTCGATTCGCGGCACGCCGTGATGCTCCAGGAGGCCGCGGTCGACCAGCCAGTCGGGCTGTGGATAACTGCCGACGACTGTGGTCGGGATCAGATAAGTCGGGTAGGTCATGGGTGCTCCTCGGGGCAGTGGGCCCGCGGCGGTCTCGATGCGTCAGCCGGCTGTCGGCGGCGGCTGGCGACCAGTGCCGAGCCTGGTGCCGCGATAGCGCTCGGACCAGATCGGTTCCCACCACCAGCGATTGTCGAGGTACCACGCGACCGTGTCGCGCAGCCCGGTCCCGAACGTGTGGCGCGGCCGCCAGCCCAGTTCGCGGCGGATCTTCGCGGCATCGATTGCGTAACGGCGGTCGTGGCCGGGCCGGTCGGTGACAAAGGTAATCAGGGCGGCGTGCGGCCGGTAAGGCGATTGCGGTCGCATCTCGTCGAGCAGGGCGCAGATCGCGGTCACGACGTCGAAATTGGTGCGCTCGCCGTCGCCGCCGATATTGTAGGTCTCACCGGGACGGCCCTGCGTCAGCACGGCGTGGAGCGCGCGGGCATGATCCTCGACATAGAGCCAGTCGCGCACGTTGTCGCCCCTGCCATAGACCGGGATCGCCTCGCCGTGCAGCGCCTTCAGGATGGCGAGCGGGATCAGCTTCTCAGGGAAGTGATAGGGGCCGTAATTGTTTGAGCAGTTGCTCAAGACGGTGGGCAAGCCGAAGGTTTCGTACCAAGCGCGCACGAGGTGGTCCGAGGCGGCTTTCGAGGCGGCGTAAGGGGAATTGGGCTGGTAGCGGCTGTCTTCGCTGAACCGGCCCTCGGGCCCAAGCGAGCCGAACACCTCGTCGGTCGAGACATGGTGAAAGCGGAAGCTCGCGGCGCGCCCGGGCGACAAGCCGCGCCAATAGTCGAGGGCCGCCTCCAACAGCGTGTAGGTGCCCTCGATATTGGTGCGGATGAACTTGCCGGGCCCGTCGATCGAGCGATCGACATGCAACTCGGCGGCGAGATGCAGGATTGCGTCGGGTGCAAAGCTTTCCAACAGCCCGCCGACCAGCTTGCGGTCGAGAATATCGCCGCGGCAAAAACGATAGCGCGGATCGTCGGCGATCGGTTTCAGCGAAGCCGGATTGGCGGCGTAGGTCAGCTTGTCCAGATTGAGGACCGTGGCGCCGAACTCGCCGACGAACAGCCGGCATACGGCCGAACCGATAAATCCCGCGCCGCCGCTAACCAAAATTTTCATCGCCGCTAACTCTCCATGCAGACGACGGCAGGAATCAACCTTGTCTCCCTTCGGCTCGGCAAAATCAATTGTTCGGGCTTACAACGCGGGTTCCCCGAAGGGGGGGCTTCCGGGTGCAGCGCCTATCGTCGCGGGTTCGACAAACCCGCGACAGCGCCGACAGCGCGGTCTTCGATCGAGCGCCTGGACAGGAAAGAGGAGGTCGGCGCTGCTTGGTCCGGGCGCTTTGCGGAGCGGCCGGTCCTTATTACGCTCGCGACCAGCGATACCAACAAGCCGCGCTTTCAGAGTACCGACGCTCTCGAATTTTTGCCCGCGATGCCCTTGTTGGCCATCGCCGTGTGCGCATCTCGACGATCAGCGAGCGGACATCGGCAAAAAGATCAATGGCGCCGCGGCGCCATTGATGACGGCAATCTGCGTGCGGCTTTCAAAGTGTCAGCTGCGTCGACGGCGTCCGGCGGCAATACCAAGCCCCGCCAGCGCGGCACCGAGCAGGACCAGCGAGGTGGGTTCGGGAACCACGGCCACCGCATTGAGCCCGACTGCTTTAGTCGCACCACCGAAAGACGGTGCCGAAATCGTGAATACACTCGTCACGGAGTACGGGCCACTTCCGACGTTGGCATTGGTGATATCAGTATCGGAGTCCACAGTAAGGAAAGTCGCCGAGCCAAGCAATGTCGTCAGCGCAAACGGTACATTACCTGGGTCAACATAGGTTTCAAGTGTCTCCACCCAACCCGGCGTCAGATTGACGGTCGCGAAACCTGACGTGAACTGCAAGAGGTTAAGCGGTGCCATGTTGTCCGTGGAGGAAATGGAGATGGTGAGCGTACCCGCGTCGGGGCTGCCGGCATTGTTTATAACGCTTGCGCCCCCTTGCAGCAGAAGGGGGAGAGGAGTGACCGGCTGACCAAAAGCGGAAACTGAAAACCTGCTCGAACTCACCGAATGAGGGGGAAAAAAAGGCAATTCCTGGACCAGAGCACAGTTGTAGGCGGATCGGGCGTCCTGCTGCAGCCTGATGGAGACGGTCGCATTCGCGACCGACGCTGTAAGGCTCAGCGCCGCAGATGCCGCAATTGCCAGCAACGAGAATCCGCGGTTCATTCGATATATATCCATAGAGGAGCCAGGGGCACCTTTAGTTAACATCTGAGCAACTTTCGTACCAAATAAGAATAATCTTGAAACTTCATGCATTTAGGGAGTCGCGCCGCAGGCGCCGCCAAACTAGTTTGTAAGGATTTCCGACAATCTGAGCGATACGCAGCGACGGCCTTGGAACTTGGATGCCATGATGAGGCAACTTCGAGGCGCAGAAATCCGCCTGTTTCCAGCCCGGGGGCGGCCCAATCGAGCGCCGGATGCATTTCACCGCCAATGTCGGAATCCTTTACGTCTGACTGATACTGACATTGGCGGACCAAGCCGGGGGCGTGCCTACCCCCCCCCCCCCGGCGATCCACGAGCGCACGGTCGTCCTGCATTGGATCTGGGTTGACGGCACTGAATTCGAATGGGGCCAGGCGCCGGAAGCGTAGCGTCCTTATCCAGAAATCCGCTCGGCAGAGCGCATCGTCCGGCCGGGACAATCCTACGGCGTTGAGAGAATTTGGCGCGCCCCAGAGGGTTGAACCCCTAACCCCCAGACCCGTAGTCGTGCGATTGGCGATAACTTGGCGTCACATCGCGGCGCAAATCTGGCGCCGACCCCTTATAGAATCCTTACATTCCGCGCGATAAGAGCAGATCCTCATCACGACGGGTAACATCGGGTAACCCGGCATAACCGGCCCTTGGTGTTACCCGCTGGTTACCCGCGAAGATGAGACTCCCCTAAATCGGTATCTCGGCTGTCGCGGGTAACAGCTTTGATCGTGACCCTCAGTCGAGAGTTCCGAATGCCGAAAGTCAGCCTCACCGATGCGGCGGTAACGCGCTACAAGGCGAAGCCGGGCGACCGCATCGACTATTTCGATACACTGCTGGGGCACGGCTTTGCCTTGCGTGTTTCTGGGCCGACGCCGCGTAACCCGGATGGGCGCAAGAGCTGGGTGCTGTTCTATCGCTTCAACGGCGCCCCTGAAGCGGATGACGATCGAGCCCGGCTATCCGGCGCTGGGACTCGCGGAAGCACGCGAGCAGGCGCGGGCCGCGCTGCAATCACTTGCAAAGGGGGGGAGACCCCGCGGCCGGCAAGCGGGAGGCGAAGGCCGCACGCGAGCGCACGCCGGCGGCTGCGGTCAAGGAGCGGGCGCCGGACACGATCGAGCGCGCGCGCTGAGCGACGGCGAGATCAGGACAGTATGGCAAGCCGCCGGCGGGCTCGCCTATCCCTTCGGAGCATTTTTCCGGATGGCTCCGGCGACCGCGCAGCGGCGCAGCGAAGTGCCGGGGATGCGCTGGGCCGATATCGACGAAACCGAAAAGACCTGGACCTTGCCGGCCGAGCTGACAAACGCAGACCGCGCTCATGTAGTGCCGTTGTCGCCGCTTGCGCTCGCGATCCTGGCCGACTGCCCGCGCTGCAGCTCGCATGTGTTCACGACGGGGCGTCGGCGAGGCAGCGGCGCCGGTGCTGGCGACGAACCGATCAGCAGGTTTTCGAAGGCGAAGGCGATGCTCGACGCGAAGGTCGCCGAGATCGCCGCGACAGTCGAGGCGGAGCGGGTCGCGCCGTGGCGGCTGCATGACCTGCGGCGCGCCGCAGCAACCATAATGGGCCGTCTGCGGGTGTCACGATTCGCGCTCGGCCGGCTGCTGAACCACACTGATGGCTCTGTCACCGGCATATATGACCGGCACGAGTACCTCGACGAAAAGCGCCAGGCGCTCGAAGCATGGAGTCGCTTTCTGGAAAATCTGATCAGCTCGCCCGGCGCAAACGTGACGCCGCTGCGGCGCACGGCCTCACCCGAGATCGCGGCGGAAGGGTAGCTCCTGAACGGCCGGTACCGCACCGGCTTTCCGCCGCGACCCCTTCCTGCGGCAACGCCCGGCGGAGGGCGGAAATGTCATCAACGCTATCTGAACTTGTGGGAATTCGCCGAACAGGAATTTCCTCGTTGGGTCGCCGCCGTGCGAGCTTGGTCGAACGCGGATGCCTGGACACTGAAGCAAACGGACAAGCGCCGAGCTCACCAGGAAGTTTTTCGGATGCGATTAGCTGTTCCGGGCGAATTGCAGACAGAAGTTATAGTGCCCCGGTACGGCGAGCCGAGATGCTGCGATTTCGTTCTTGGGCCATCGTCACTTTCTGGCTAGCGAACAGAATTCACAATCTGCTACGGACCGGCGATTATGAAGTTACAGCAAAAACGGCGAGCACTGGTGGAGTTGAGCTTAGACCTGCTGATCTTGCTGCCCTCAAGGTTCATCTTTGGAACAGGGAGCTGGTCGGGGGACGTGATCCCTATTCAGAGATCGCGATCCGGCGCCGCGCACGAGCCCGCCGCCACAGGACGGCCTGCCAGATCGTCCCACCGCAATGCATGGGTCGAGCGAGAGATGCGCCGCCGCGCCGATGCGGGCGAGCTGAAGGACACGCGCCCCGCCGAATGTGATTACCTCGCGTCATGGGTACAATCGGTCTGCGCCAACATGGAGCCTCCGATAAAGTTACCGAAGGCGAAGACGATCGCGAGAAAGCTGGGAACGCTCTACACCCAGCTGCGGGGTCGGCCGATCGCCTCTCCCCACTCGCTCGTGACCTCAACCGAACCCAACAGGTGAAGCGCCAAACTTTGTTTGGCGCTTCAATTTAGCGCGTCTTCGCGCCCATAGCCCTGGCTGCGCATGCTCTCGCGTCATGTTCACGACGGAAGGGCGCGGAATGCGTGCGGTTACCTCCTCCGTGCCGAAGCAGGCCGGCGGCGCCAGCCTGCGCGTCCTTCGGTTTCCCGAGCTGCGCGAGCGCAAGGGCATTGACTATTCGCGCATGCATATCGCAAGCACACGAAAACTTGTTCACCCCGACCGAGGCCGCGGTTTTGACCGGGCTGTCGCTCAAGGCGGTGAACAACGCGATCGACAAGAAGACTATCTCCGCCGTCGCCGGCGAAGAAGGCGGCCGGCTGCTCGACGCCCGGGCGCTCGTGTCGCTGTCGATCGAGCAACGGCTTTCCGGTCGCCTCGCCACCCCCGAACTGCGGCGCAAGGTGTTCGACGCTTTGGCCGAAGCGCCGCGCAACGTCGTGTCGCTCGAGGGCGGCCTGATCAAGATCGATCTGCGCGAGCCGCGCCGCGCGCTTGCCGTTTCGCTGCGCGATTTGCGCCGGGTCCGCCGCCTTGTCATCAGTGACCCCGAAATTCTCGGCGGCGATCCGGTGTTCCGCGGCACACGCGTGCCGGTGCATCTCGTCGCCGAGCTCGTCGCCCAAGGCAGCAAGCCGGCCGAATTGATAGAGGGCTATCCCGTCTCACGGTCGAGATGATCCGGCTGGCGCCCGTTTATGCCGCCGCCTATCCGCTGCGCGGCCGGCCGCGCCGGCAGCCGTGGCGCGATCAGCAGCCGGTGCGCCGTGCCCGCCGGAAGCTCGACACCATCGCGGTGTCGTGAGATTTCTGATCGACGAATGCCTCAGCGTCGACCTAGTCACCGTCGCCGGGGATTGCGGCCCTGAAGCCCCGCCAGGGTGAAGAAAGGCCAGCCCTGAACGCCCGCGTCCGACATCATCCTCCCGATCGTAGGGTGGGCTGAGCACAGCGAAGCCCGCCGCCGGCCGCTGCCGGCGGGGCGCGGCTGTCCGAGCCCACGCTCAGAGACCGTTTGCCGCTTCCATTTCGCGACGCTGTCCGATCCGGACGAGCAGTCGCCGGTCGAGGTCGGGCACTGTCGGGGCGCCCAGCAGACCCATGTCGCGCTCGATTTCCTCGCGGAGTATCTCGAGCGTACGCTTGACCCCGGCCCTACCTGCGGCGGCCACCCCGTACAGCGCGGCGCGGCCGATAAAGACCGCGTCGGCGCCGAGCATCAGCGCCTTCAGGATGTCGGTGCCGCGGCGCATGCCGCCATCGACGATCAGCGCGATCCGGTTGCCGACGGCGCGGCGCGCCTCGGGCAGGATGTCGATCGGCGCGACCGCCCAGTCGAGCTGGCGCCCGCCATGGTTCGAGATCGCCACCGCGTCGGCGCCGATCTCGGCGGCGCGCTCGACGTCGCGCACCGACAACAGCCCCTTGACGATCAGCTTGCGCGGCCAGCGGTCGCGGATCCGCGAAACCGTGTCCCACGACAGCCCGCGATCCATCTGCGAGCGGATCCAATGGGCGCTCTGCAGCAGCCCGCGATGCTCTTTCGGGCACGAACTCGATCACGTTCTCGAAACGCGGCAGGCCGTGCGTCAGGACGCGCTCGGTCAGCCAGCGCGGGTAGCCGCAACAGATCGAGCCGGGCGGTCCAGGACAGGTGCGCCGGGCTCGACTGGAGGCGCTTCGCCCATTCGCGGTTGCCGTAAATCTGCGCGTCGGTTGTGACGATCAGCGCTTCGCACCCTGCGCGCTCGGCACGGTCGATCAGGTTCTCGCGGATTTCGCGCGGCCCGAACACGTAGAGCTGCCACCAGTAGCGCAGTCCCGGCACCCGCGCGACGTGCTCCATCAGCTCGTTGGACATCGTGCTCTGCGCGAATGGGATGCCGGCTTCGGCCGCCGCCTGCGCCAGCCGCAGATCGGCATGCGCCCACATGATCCCGTTGAGGCCGGTCGGCGCGATCGCAATCAGGCATCGCCATGCGCCGGTCGAACAGCACGGTGGAGATGTTGCGGTGCGACACATCGATCAGCGAGCGGTGCATGAAGCGCCATTCGGCCAGCGCTTCAATGTTGCGGGCGAGGCACGCTTCGTCCTCCGCTCCGCCGTCGAGATATTCGAGCACGAAGCGCGGCAGACGGCGATGCGCCATCGCCCGCAGATCCTCGATCGTCGCGGCGCGGCTCGGGTCGCGCCCGTCGTAAAACCGGCGGGGCGGCGTCCCGGCCAGTTACCGCCGGCGAGGACCAGGCCAGGTTCTTGTCGGCCGGTGCAAAACCCGGCGAAGCCCGGCCGCCGAGACGCCGCGCACGATCCAGCCGGCCAGGGTCAGCGCCCCGAGCCCCAGCGCGACCGCCGCGATCGCCACCGAGCCGCGGCGCTGCGCCCGTAACTCATCCCGACGCGCCCCGCGGCACCGGTTTGTTCCCGGGCGGCAGCCACAAGCGCACCGGCGCTGCCGCGATCCAATTCGTCGAGCATCGTTGTCTATCGCCCGTGCGTACCGAGCCGGCCGGCTCTCGCCGCCCACTGTGTCCTGATTGAAGTCAACCGGAGGCGCGCGGCTTGGTTGCGTTCTCCTTGAACGGCTCACGCGGGAGGAGTCCCGATGCCGTGGGCGACACCGCGTTCGACTGAACTCTGGCTTTGCCATACAGTCGGCGCCCGCTCGAACTGTCGCGATCACCGCCGGTATGGATGTTGCCCTTATCGTTTTGCTGCCGTTTCTGGGTGCCTGCGTCCCGCCGCTGACCGCGCGCTCGGGCCGCAATGTCTGCGCCGGCGCCACAGCTGCGGTAACGTTTACCGCGCTACTTCTGCTGCTCGCGCGCGCCCCGGCCGTCTATGGCGGCGAGACGGTCATCTGGGGTGTGCCGTGGATCCCGCAGATCGGGTTGTCGTTTTCGTTCTTTATCGACGGGCTCGGGCTGTTTTTCGCCGCGCTGATCCTCGGGATCGGTCTGCTGATCATCCTTTACGCGCGGTTTTATCTCAGCCGCGAGGACCCAATCGGAAAGTTCTACGCCTATCTGCTGCTGTTCCAGGGCGCGATGGTCGGCATCGTGCTGAGCGACAACGTGCTGCTGCTGATCGTCTTCTGGGAGCTGACGAGCCTCAGCTCGTTTCTGCTGATCGGGTATTGGAGCCATCTACCGCAGGCCCGCCAGGGGGCGCGCATGGCGCTCGTCGTGACCGGCGGCGGCGGGCTGGCGCTGATCGGCGGCATGCTGATCCTCGGCAATATCGCCGGGTCGTACGAGTTGACCGAAATCCTCGCTCGCGGCGATTTGGTCAAGGCATCGGCCCTGTACGTTCCGGCGCTGCTGCTGGTCCTGACCGCCGCGTTCACGAAGTCGGCACAGTTTCCGTTCCATTTCTGGCTGCCGCACGCAATGTCCGCGCCGACCCCGGTGTCGGCCTATCTGCACTCGGCGACGATGGTCAAAGCCGGCATTTTCCTGCTGGCGCGGCTGTGGCCGGTGCTGGCCGGCACCGATAGCTGGTTCCTGATCGTCGCGCCGGTCGGGCTCGCGACGACGCTGATCGCGGCCTGGATCGCGCTGTTCAAGGACGATCTGAAGGCGATCCTCGCTTATTCGACGGTCAGCCAACTCGGCATTCTGACGGCACTGCTCGGCCTCGGCACGACTGCCGCCGCAGTGATAGCGGTGTTTCACATCCTCAACCACGCGACGTTCAAGGCGGCCTTGTTCCTGAGCGCCGGCGCGATCGATCACGAGGTCGGCACCCGTCACATCCACCGGCTCGGCGGGCTCGCGACGCTGATGCCGATCGTCACGACGCTGTCGCTGATCGCGGCGGCGGCGATGGTCGGTATCCCGCTGTCGAGCGGCTTTCTGTCGAAGGAAATGGCGCTCGACGAGGCTTGGCGCACGGGATATTCCGGCGTCGGATGGCTGTTTCCGATGCTGGCGACGGTGGCAGCGCTGCTCTCGGCGGCCTATTCCTTCCGTTTCGCAATCCGTACGTTTCTCGGTCCGGCGCGGGGCGACTATCCGCACCAGCCGCACGATCCGCCGGCCGGTCTATGGCTGCCGATCGCGGTGCTGGTCGTGCCGATCATCACGATCGGGATAGCGCCGCAAACTGTCGCCGGCGCGATCGTCGAGCACACCGCGCGGGCGGTGGTCGGCGGCACTCCGCCTTCGTTCGAGCCGGCTTTGTGGCACGGCTTCTCCGCCGCCCTCGTGATGAGCGCGGTCGGGCTGCTCGGCGGCGTGATCCTGTTCGCGGCTTATGGTCCGGTAAACGCGCTGCGGCTCGCGCTGCCCAGACCGGACGCAAAACAGATCCACGATGCTGTCGTCGGTGCCGCCGTTGCCGCCGCTCGCCGGCTGATCGACACCATCCACGACGGTTCGCTCGCGCGCTATTTCGGGATCACTCTCGTTGCGATCCTCGTCGTTGGCGTCGCCGGCTTCGTCGGCGGCACCTATGAGGCCGGGACCCGCGCGACGCTGCCGCCGAGCCTGCCCGCCGTGACCGCCTGGTTCGCTCTGGTGGCGGCTTCGGCGGCCGTCCTTATCCGGCACCGTGACCGGCTGCTCTCTCTCGTGCTGACGAGCATTGTCGGGCTGATCGTCTCGCTCGCCTTCCTGCAATTCTCGGCGCCCGACCTGGCGCTGACCCAGATCACGGTCGATGTGGTCACGACGATCCTGCTGCTGCTGGCGCTGAACCTGCTGCCGCGGACGAGCGAGGAGCCGCCAGCCCGGGCGCGCTGGCTGCACGCGGCCGCGGCGGCGCTCGCCGGAACCGGTATCGGCGGCCTTTCGTACGCGGTGATGACGCGGAATTTCGAGACGATCTCCGGGTATTATCTTGCCGAGGCCAAGCCGGGCGGCGGCGGTTCCAATGTCGTCAACGTGATCCTCGTCGATTTTCGCGGCTTCGATACGTTCGGCGAGATCATCGTGCTCGGGATCGCGGCCGTGGCGGTTTTCGCGCTGCTCGACACGGCGCTGCGTGGCACGGCGGCGCGCCGGCTCGCGGCAATGCGCCATCCGGAGGAGGCACGCGACGCGCACCCGCTGCTGCTGGTCGTAGCGACGCGGGTTTTGCTGCCGATTGCGATCACGGTCGCGATCTACATTTTCCTGCGCGGCCACAACGCGCCGGGCGGCGGCTTTATCGCCGGGCTCGTGGTCGCGATCGCGCTGATCATGCAGTACATCGCCAGCGGGTACGGCTGGGCCGCCCAGCGCGCGCGGGTCGACGCCCAGGCGATGATCGGCGGCGGCGTGGCGATCGCCGGTCTGACCGGGATCGCCGCGCTGTATTTCGGGCGGCCGTTCCTGACCAGCGCTCACGGCGCGTTTCGCGTGCCGCTGATCGGCGAAATCGAGTTCGCGTCGGCAATCGGTTTCGATCTCGGCGTGATGCTTACGGTGGTTGGGGCGGTGATGCTGTCGCTGCGCCAGATCTCGCGGGTCGAGCAGCGGGCCGAACACGCGCGGACGCCCGAGGGTCCGATGGATATCCAGCTGCCGGCCGATCGCGAGCCCGAGGCGGTAGACAAGGAAGCGGACACGGCGCAACCCGAACCGGGGTCAGCGCAGCCCGAGACGGTCGCCGATGCGACGCCGCAGGGAAATGGCTGAGATGGAAGCGCTGGTGGCGAGCGCAATCGGGCTGCTGACCGCGGTCGGTGTGTATCTACTGCTGCGGCGCACGACATTTCCGGTGGTGATCGGCCTGAGCTTTCTCTCCTACGCCAGCAACCTGTATCTTCTGACGATGGGACGTTTGGCCATCGACCGCCCGCCGATCGTCGCGCCCGGGGTCGCCTATACCGACCCGCTGCCGCAGGCGCTGGTCCTGACCGCGATCGTGATCTCGTTTGGAATGACGGCATTGATCGTCGTGATCGCATTGCGCGGCTTTCTAGAAACCGGCTCCGATCGGGGCGATCTCGGACCGGCACCAGTGCATGACGCCGATCAGCACCGCGGACGCGTACCGCCGGACGAACGCATCCGATGACCGATCTGATCGTTCTTCCGACCGTAATGCCGGCGCTGACCGCGGCGTTTCTGCTGCTCGCCGTGCGCTACGACCTGAAGCGGCAGCGGCTGATTTCGTTCGTCGCGACGGCGGGGCTGCTGGCGATCGCGATTGCCTTGTACGTGCTGGCCAGCGACGGCGCGCCGCGTGCCTATCGTCTCGGCGATTGGCCGGCGCCGTTTGGCATCGTACTCGTGCTCGACGGTCTGTCGGCAACGATGTTGCTGCTCACCGCCGCTCTCGCGCTGTGCGTCGTGCTCTACGCCGTCAATGGCTGGGATGAGCGCGGACGGCACTTTTACCCGCTGTTCCAGTTCCAGCTGTTGGGCATCAACGGCGCCTTTCTGACCGGCGATGTGTTCAACCTGTTCGTGTTCTTCGAGGTGATGCTGATCGCGTCCTACGGGCTCATGCTGCATGGCGGCGGACCGCGCCGGCTGCGGGCGGGGTTCCAGTACGTCGCGATCAACCTGCTCGCCTCGACGCTGTTCCTGTTCGCGGTCGGGCTGATCTACGCCGTTTGCGGCACGCTCAACATGGCCGACCTCGCGGTCAAGGCGCCGCTGGTGAGCCCGTCCAACGCGGCGCTGCTGCGCACGGGTGTGCTGCTGCTGTTTCTCGTTTTCGCGATCAAGGCGGCGCTCGTGCCGCTGCACTGGTGGCTGCCGGCGACTTATGCCGCCGCGTCGGCTCCGGCCGCCGCGCTGTTCATGATCATGACGAAAGTCGGCGCCTACGCGATGCTGCGCATCTACGGCACGGTGTTCGGGGTCGCCGCCGGACCGCTCGCCGGCGTCGCAGAGCCGTGGATACTGCCGGCCGCGCTCGCCACCGTCGTCATCGGCACGATCGGCATCCTTGCGAGCCGGGCGCTGCTCGACCTCGTCGCGTATGCAATTGTCGGGTCGATGGGCCTGCTGTTGATTGCGGTCGGCGTAGCCGGCCCGGCGGGCGTCACGACGGCCCTTTATTACCTCGTGCACAGCACGCTGTCGG
Source organism: uncultured Alphaproteobacteria bacterium (assembly GCA_963847345.1). GTDB lineage: Bacteria > Pseudomonadota > Alphaproteobacteria > ATCC43930 > CGMCC-115725 > DATARH01. Next base: position 17,485 of record CAWJZU010000001.1, read on the forward strand.
GCGCGGCGCTGTTTCTGCTCGTCGATCTGATCGCCGAGCGGCGCGGGCGCATTCTGGACCGGCTCGTACCGGCCCCCGAAATACGCCAGCAGAACCTGCTCGGCTTGTTGTTCCTGCTCGGCGCGATGGCGATAGTCGGCCTGCCGCCGCTCTCCGGGTTCATCGGCAAACTGATGATCCTCGAAGCGAGCCGGGGTGCGGAAGCCGCGCCGTGGATCTGGTCGGTCGTGCTCGGCATGACGCTGGTCATGGTGCTCGGCTTCGCCCGCGCCGGCAGCGCCGTGTTCTGGAATATCGAGCCCGGCGAGGCCGTCGAGGCGAACCGGACAGAAGCGGCGGGGCAAGCGCGGCGGCGGCTGCCGCTTGCCATCGCCGGGCTGCTGGTCGCCGCGACGGCCGCACTGGCCGCGTTCGGCGGACCGGTGACGTTCGCCCTGGGCAAAACCGCCGAGCAGACGCTGGATACGCGAGCCTATGTTCGCGCCGTGCTCGGCCCCGCCGCACTGCCCGCGCAGGCGAGCCGGTAAAGGAAAGGTGATAAGAATGGCGCGCCTGCTCCCGCATCCGCATCTGTCGGTGCTGATCGCGCTCGTCTGGGTCCTGCTCGCGAACGAGATCGGCGCCGGGACCGTGCTGCTCGCGGCAGCGCTCGGGATCGCGGTACCGCTGGGGACGAGCGTCTACTGGTCGCGCCGGCCGCGCATCGATGCGCCGCTGATCGCCGTCCAGTATGGATTGATCGTCATCTGGGACATTATCGTCGCCAACATCCAGGTGTCCTATCTGGTGCTGTTCCGGCGCGGCGAAGGTCTGAGATCGCGTTTTGTGACGATCCCGCTCGACGTGCAAACGCCCGAAGCGATCGCGGTTCTCGCCGGGACGATTACGATGACCCCCGGCACGGTAAGCTCCGACCTCAGCGCTGACGGTCGCGCGCTGCTCGTCCACTGCCTCGAAACCAACGACCCGGTGGGCACGGTGGCGAGGATCAAGCACCGTTACGAACGCCGTCTGCGGAGGATATTCGAATGATCGCCCTGGCCTGCTCCGTCGCGCTCGTCGCCGTCTCAGTGGCGATGCTGCTGGCCCTCTATCGCCTGTTTCGCGGGCCCGACATCGTCGACCGCGTCCTCGCCCTCGATACGCTCGTTATCGACCTGATCGCCCTGATCGTGCTGGCCGGAATTGTCTACGGTACGACAATGTATTTCGAGGCGGCGCTGCTGTTCGCGATGGTGGGATTTATCAGCACCGTCTCATTCTGCAAGTTCCTGCTGCGCGGCAACGTCATCGAATGAGCCAACCGACGATGCCCTGGCTTAGCGAAGTCGTGGTCTCGATACTGATTGTCGCGGGCGCCTTCTTCCTGCTGGTCGGCTCGTACGGGCTGGCGAAGCTGCCCGACACGATGCGGCGGCTGCACGGACCGACAAAGGCGGCCACGCTGGGGATCGGGTTTCTGCTGATTGCGTCGATGCTTTACTTCCTGCTCGCGCACGCACGCCTCTCGTTTCATGAGCTGCTGATAACAATCTTCCTGTTTCTGACGGCTCCTGTCACGGCGCTCATGGTGGCGAAAGCGCATATCCTGCGCGACGATGATCGCCGGCGCGAGCTGCCGCCGACCGGCCGTCCGATCGGCTGGGCGACGCTCGATCCGGCGCCCGAGCCGCAACGGCAAACGCCGCCGCCCCGTACTTGACGCAAATCAACGCGCCGCCGCCAATTCGCTCTATGCTGATTTTCATGCGAAATATGTCCGATCTGGTTAGAAACCAGGATCCGCTCGTGATGCCGCCGAATGCTACGGTGCTCGATGCCGCCCGGCAAATGCGCCAACGCAATGTTGGGGCTGTCCTTGTCGCCGAGGGTGACAGCAGGCTGGTCGGCATCTTCACCGGCCGTGACGCGGTCAATCGCGTTCTCGCGGAGGGAAAATCCGCCGCCGACACGGTGCTGGCCGCGGTCATGACGCCCGCTCCCGAATGCCTGTCGCCCAGGCATTCGGCGATCGACGCGCTGCGGCTGATGCAGGATGCGCGCTGCCGTCATCTGCCGATCGTGAACGACAGCATCGTTGTCGGAATCGTGTCCCGCGGCGATTTCCGCGGTCTCGAACAGGATCGGCTCGACGAGGAAACCGGGCTCTGGGAGCGGATTGGCTGAGCCTCCGGCAATCCAGACAGGTGTCTACGGCAGCCCGTTGCCGACTGGCCCGATGACGGCCGGGCGCTCGCTCCGGCGTCGGGCAGGGTCACACCGTGACGAGATCGGTGTGACCGAACCCTTTCGAATAATCCAGGAGTGAAATCATCTTCGGCTCGACGCGGAAGATCTGGATGTCCTCGGGCCTGATCGGAAAATTGGCATACTCCGGATATCGTTGTCGAAGCAGGGCCAGGGCCCTCGCCACTTCCACAGCATCGTGCACCGGGTGTGCGTGGGCCGCCATCGACAGGCCGGTGATTGTCATCGGGTCCGGCGTGTCATGGTCGATCGTCAGCGACACCCGGTCGTCGCGCGACAGGTTCCGGGATTTCTGGCTTTGTGGGCTGCACAGGAAGTAGAGTATCAGCCCGTCATTGACATAGCCGACCGTCGTCGCCTGCGGCCAGCCGTCGGGTCGGTTGGTCGCCACGGTCGTGATCCGGTGGCGATCGAGCAGCTCCACGATCTGCTGTCGCAACGCTTTGTCCATCACGCTCTCCGATTTCCGGGTCTCAAACGCGCCTTAAACCGCCAGCCGGCTACTGCGCGTGCATCGCTGGGTCGCAGACCGCCAATTACAGCAAACCGGCCTAACGGTCCGGGCCGTGAGTGGTCGGTTCGTCCGCGGGGACAACAAGCCCGGAGAGCGGCTCGACCCATGTCAGGCGATCGCGAACCTCTTTTACGCCCGGGACATTTTCGGCGAGGACGCGCAGCGCCGGGCGCTCTCGGTCGTCGGTAACCGCGCCGCGCAGTTCGACAATCCCATTCTCGACCCGGACATCGACGCTGGCGCGCGGACCCCAGGGCTGTTTCGCGATCTCCGCCTGGATCCGATCGCGGATCGCCTCGTCCGAGGTGATCGACGCGCTGTCTGGGCGCGGCAGATTGCGCACGAGCGCGTGGACCAGATTGGCGCGGCTGACAATGCCGATCAGCCGGCCCTCGTCGATCACCGGCACGCGCTTTATCCGCCGCCGCTCCATCACCTCGATAAGGTCAGCGACCGGATCATCCGAACCAACCGAAATAACGGCATCGGTCATCACCTCGCCGACCCGTCTTCCGTGGGCATGCGCGTACTCGCTCGCGAGGCGGCCCGGCGCGATCAGGAATTCGAGCCAGCGGGAACGGCGCCGCTCGGTGCCAGTTTCGGCGCGTCGCAGCAGATCGCCTTCGGTCACGATCCCCATGACCTCGCCGGCCGCATTGACAACCGGCAACCCGCTGATGCGGTGCCGAATCATCAGTTCCGCCGCCTCGCCGATCGTCGTTTCCGGCATCACCGTGATCACCGGGTGCGTCATGATATCGCTGACCTTCATTCCCGCCTCCTCGCCTCTGGGTTCCTCTCCGCAGCCATCGTGAGGATGAAGACGCAAAGCGCACTGATCCTAATCAACTAGCCGAAGGCGCACTCTCGATCCGTACCGGCCGACTCCTCTCAACTTTTGCGTTCCCGCCCCACTTTTGCACTGGTTGAGTTTGTCAATCGACCGTAAGATGATCGCACTCGTTCGGTGTTAGCGTTGTGCGGTTGCCGTCCGGGTGCCCGCCGTACCAACTGGAGGAAGGAACGCATGAGAACTACGATAGGCTCGGCAATTGCCGCGGTCATGCTGATCGGTCTGGCTTCCTGCGCCGCACCGCCCAAGCCGCCGCCGCCGCCGCCACCCCCGCCGCCGCCAGTCGCCCCCCCGCCGCCTCCGATGGTTGCGCCACCGCCGCCACCGCCGATGGCCGGGAAGCCTCACCGACGCGCGTCCCGCCACTGCCCGCCGGGTATGCATTACTCGCGCAAGGCGCACCGCTGCATCGTCAACAAGTAACCGCCTCCGGCGGCCGGCGCGCGGAGATCCGTGCGCCGGCGGTCAATCCGCTTACGCCAGACGCAACGGGCACCCGCTGCGTCTGGTTTTTTGATCAGCCGAGCGGGACGCGCCGCCGGGCGAGTTCGGCTTCGTTCACCCGCAACCCGAGACCCGGTTCCGGCGACAGCCGAAACAGCCCGCCGATTGGCGCTGGCGGGTTTTCGAACACCGCATGCATGCGCGGCGACGGATCGTTCAGCTCGCACGGTTTTGTCGCGTGCAGCTGGCTCGCGGCGACATGCAAATTCGCCATGTGGCCGATCGTAGGCTGCGTCTGGTGTGGCACCAGTTCGACACCGTGCGCCTGCGCCAACGCGGCGCACCGGGCGAGACCGGTGATGCCGCCCATCTTCACGATGTCCGGCTGTACCATGCGGACGCCGGCCGCGATCAGATCGGCCAAACCCGACAGCGTATAGGTCTGCTCGCCGGCCGACACCGTGATGTCGAGACGGCGCGCTACCTCGCCCGTCGCGCCGATGTGGTAGTGCTGCACCGGCTCCTCGAACCACCAGTACCCAAGTTCCTCCAACGCGCGGCCGACGCGAATCGCGCCGCCGACCGAGTAGCCGTTATTCGCGTCGAACGCGAGCGGGAAACCGTCGCCGACCAGCCGTCGAACCGCTTTTGCCTTCGCGATGTCGCCGGGAATGTCGGCGTCGAGCCGGGTGCGGTCATTATCGAAGCGGATCTTGACGGCGGCGGGGTGGTCCTGCAGCCGCTGTTCGACGATCCTGACGACGTCGTCGAGCGCGCGATCGCCGTTGCCGCCGATCGAGGCATAAAAGGGCAGCTCGGTGCGCCAGGCGCCGCCGAGCAGCTTGTAGACCGGCTGACGGAGCGCTTTGCCCTTCAAATCCCACATTGCGATGTCGATCGCGGCGAGCGCGCCGGTCAGTGCGCCCTCGGGACCGAGCTTAACGAACCGGTGCAGCAGCCGGTCCTGCAGCACCGCGTGGTCGAGCGGGTCCTGACCGAGCAGCGCCGGCGCGAGATCGTGGACGATAATGCCGAGCGAGGCGAGCCCGCCCTGCATCGGAGAAGCCTCGCCGATCCCCGACAGCCCGTCATCGCTGTGGACGCGGACGAACGCGCTGCGCTGCGCCGGGCTGTCGTTCGGCGCCCAGGCGACCTGGAACGCCTCGATGTCGCGGATTTTCATCGGGGCTCCTCCAAACAGCGTCAGGCTTGTTTACGCCACCCGAGCGGCACGTTCATTCCGCCGCCGCTCGCGTCGGGCTGCGCCAGGTGGCGAGCTGGTCCCAGCTGTCGGCTTCCATGAATTCGGCCCAGCGGCGGTAGAGATTGCGCATGGGCTGCTCCGATGACTGCACCTCGGTGATGTCGATGACCTCACCGGGAACGCGCATCCCCTGGAACTCATAGTCGCGTACCGCCGTACCGATGCCCTGCTCGTAGCTGTAAGGATAGCGCCGCGCGATCGTGCCGCGGCTGGCGGCGTGCGCGTAATTCCAGTTCTCCATGTCGTCCTGCTCGGTCATGCCGGCCGGGCCGGAATAGCGGATGTAATAGTCGCGCAGGAACTCCTTGACCTCGCGGGGCGCGTCGCGATCGACAAAGAAATAGCGCCAGCACTCGGTCTCGTTCGGGCCGCGCGGATGCCAGACCCCCATCGTCCGGGGCTGGCGAGACAGCAGCGCCGTATTCGGAAATAGTTCTCCCGGCGCGCCGACGAGGCGGGAATCCTCGCCACGCAACCGGCGCTTCTCGGCCTCGCAATGGGAAAAATATTCCGAAACGATCGGCGCGTTCTGGTAGGCGACCGGGGTGTCGATGCCGCGTGGCATCACATAAAGGATCGTCTGGTGGCCGCGGTCGGGGATGCAGACGTGCAGCTTGCGGCTGACGTCGCGCTCGCCAAGGTCGCGGCGGCTGCGGCCGGACGGCCCGATGCCGGCGAGATCGACCGAGCGGTGGCTGATATTGTGGTACGTGTCGCCGCTGAAATTCTCGGCCGGGAATTTCCAGTTGCACGGCACGCGCCATTTCTGGACGCCGCACAACAATTCGGCCTGCCCCTCGCGACCGTCCCAGCCATCGAGCTGCAGATCGAGAAACCGGCTGAAATCGCCGAGATATTCCTCGAACGACGGCGCCTCTCTGTCCCAGGTCGCGAAGATCGCGCCCTTATAATTGCACAGCTGCGCAACCTCGACGAGGCCCCATTTGGCGCGGTCGAGCATTCGAGTGATACGCCTCACGAAAGAACGGCACCCCGGCCAGACGCCCGTCGGTGCCGTAGCTCCAGCCGTGATACGGACAGGTAAAGACAGTCGTGTTGCCTTCGTCGTAGCGGCACACCTTCATGCCGCGATGCCGGCACGAATTGAGGAAAATGTGGATCGTATCGGTGCGATCCCGGCACAGGATCACCAATTCCTCACCCATGCACGACACGACATAATCGCCGGGATTCGGGATCTGGCTTTCGTGGCCGACGAACAGCCAGGCGCGGGCAAAGATCTTCTCCTGCTCCTCGGCATAGATTTCATCATTGACGAAGATCTCGCGGCTGATCTGCCCCGATGAAAGATCGATCAGACCAGGGCGATAACCCTGCGTGCGCGCCGTCGCCATGCGTATCCTCCCGCTATCCTTATCGGAACGAGATTGCTTCGTCGCTGCGCTCCTCGCAATGACAGTGGAAGCTACTGTCATTGAGAGCAAAGCGAAGCAATCCCCTCGCGTCAGAAAAAGAACGTCAGATTCTTGCTCAGCAGCACGTTCTGGTCGAGGATGATTTTACGCCGCGCTATACGCCAGTCCTCTCCCTCACGACGCAGCAGATCCTCGCGCTTGCCGACCAGGATGTCGGTCTCGGTCTCGACGCGGTTGCGGTAGATCAGAAATCGGCATTTGACCGCGACCTCGCGGGCCTCGGCCGCGAGGGCGTCGCCTCGATTATCTGCACGTTCGAGATAAGATGCGAGATGCGCGAGACCGGCTCCTCGGCCCAATGGATGCCGGTCTCGATCTGCTTGACACGCCGTTCCAGCGTCTCCTTGCCCTCGTCGAACCAGTTGATGTCGCTGCGGCTGCGAGTGAATTCGCGCTCGGACTCGCCGTATTTGACGTTGCGCCGCATCGGCATCCAGTACCGGACATCGTCGGTCAGCAGCGCCAGCCAGTCCTGGTAGCGGCGATCGTCGAGCAGTTCGGCCTCCCGATAGAGGAATTCCTCGATTTCCCGCGCCAGCAGCAGTTCGTCTACGCGATCCGCACGACTGCTCATCCGGTCCTCCGTTCTCACCCCGTCGCGCCCGGCACGGCAGGTTCCGGCGCCGGACAAAGGCGGGCAACCTCGCTCATGAACGCGTCGGGCGCGCCGCCGAGCAGCAGCGGGATTGTCTCGGCCACGGCATCGACCAGCTTTTCGGTAAAGCGCATTTCCTCCGGCGGAAAGTTCTGCAGCACGTACGGGTGGACCAGCTCCTTGATGCCGGGATGGCCGATGCCGATGCGGACCCGCCAGTAATCGGCGCCGATCATCGCGTCGATCGAGCGCAGCCCGTTATGCCCGGCGCTGCCGCCGCCGCGCTTGACGCGAACCTTGCCTGGCCGCAGGTCGAGTTCGTCGTGAATGACCGCGATATCGCCGGGGGCGATCTTGTAGAAGCTCATCGCCGCCAGGACCGACTCGCCCGACGCGTTCATAAAGGTCAGCGGACGCAGCAGCAGGCGCCGCTCGCCGGCGATCGTCCCCTCCGACAATTCGCCCTTGAAGCGGCCGCGAAACGCCGGGAAGCCATAGCGGCGGGCAATCGCTTCGACCGCCATGAAACCGACATTGTGCCGGTTGCGGGCGTAGCGCGCGCCCGGATTGCCGAGGCCGACGATCAGGCGCATCAGGCTGGACTAAGCTGGCCGGCTAGCCCTGCTCCGCCGGTTCCTCGGCCGGCGTGATCGCCGCCGTCGCGGCGGCCGCGGCCGCCTCTTCGCGCACCGCCGAGGACGCCGCGATGCTGGCGATCGTGAAGTCGCGTTCCTGGATGACCGGACGCGCCTGGGCCGGCAGCTCGACCGCGCTGATATGCAGCGTGTCGCCGATTTCCAGCCCGGTCAGATCGGCGACGATCCGCTCGGGGATGCTGTCCACCAAACAGATCATCTCGACCTCGTGGCGCACGACGTTGAGGATGCCGCCGCGGCGCATCCCCGGCGACTGCTCCTGATTGATGAAGACGACCGGCACCGCCACGGTGACCTGCGACCCCGCCCCGACCCGCTGGAAATCGATGTGCAGCGGTGCGTCCGTTACCGGGTGGTACTGCACCTCGCGCGGCAGCGTGCGGTGCGTCGCGCCGTCGACGCTGATCTCGACGAGGTGGTTGAAGAACCCGGGACGCGCCAGAACGCGCCCCAGCTCGCGCGGTTCGAGGCTGATCATGACCGGCTCTTTGTTGTCGCCATAGACGATCGCGGGGACACGCCCTTCACGCCGCATCGCGCGCGCCGCGCCCTTGCCGGCGCGCAACCGCGGCTCGGCGCTGAGGCTGATCATTTCGGGCATTTTCACTCACTCCTTCATTCGGAACGACCGGGCGTTGGCGCGCTGCGGCAAGCGCCCCGCCTCGGTCGATGATCAATCGAACAGGCTCGACACTGAGCGTTCCTCGCTGATCCGCAGGATCGCCTCTGCCATTAATGGGGCGATCGTCAACTGCCGCACGTTCTGCGACACCCGGACCGCCTCGGTCGCGACGATGCTGTCGGTCAGCACCAGCTTCTCGATCGGAGAGGCGGCGACCCGCGCCACCGCGCCGCCGGACAAGACGCCGTGCGTCACGTAGGCGTAAACCGCCTCGGCGCCGCTGTCGATCAGCGCGGCAGCGGCGTTGCACAACGTCCCGGCGCTGTCGACGATATCGTCGACAAGAATCGCGCGGCGGCCGTCGACGTCGCCGATAATGTTCATCACCTCCGACACGCCGGCACGCTCGCGCCGCTTGTCGATGATCGCGAGATCGGCGTCGAGCCGGCGCGCGATCTGGCGGGCGCGTACGACGCCGCCGACATCGGGCGAGACGATCACAAGATCCTTGCCAGCATGATTCTCGCGGATATCCTTCACGAGCACCGGTTCGGCGATCAGATTGTCGGTCGGGATGTCGAAAAAGCCCTGGATCTGACCGGCATGCAGATCGAGCGTCAGCACCCGATCGGCCCCGGCAACGGTGATCAGGTTGGCGACGAGCTTGGCGGAGATCGGCGTGCGCGGTCCCGATTTGCGGTCCTGCCTCGCATAACCATAGTAGGGGATGACGGCCGTGACACGCCGCGCCGAACCGCGCTTCAGCGCGTCGAGCGCGACCAGCAGCTCCATCAGATGGTCGTTCGCCGGGTACGACGTGGATTGGATGACGAACACGTCCTCGCCGCGGACGTTCTCGTGGATCTCGACGAACACTTCCATATCGGAAAACCGGCGCACGCTGGCGCGCGTGAGCGGCAGGCCGAGATAGGCCGAGATCGCCTCGGCGAGCGGCCGATTGCTGTTGCAGGTGAGGATCTTCATCGCCGGCGGGGAAATTCGCGCCGTCGGGCCTGATCCCGCGGCTTCACGCGCCGGCGCTTTCTAACAAACCCGCGGCTCCAAGGCAATCCAGGCCCGCTCGGTTCCTCGGGCCCTCGCCCCGGCCCGCGTCTGCCTGCTAAAAGCCTCGATCGGCATGGAGTGTCTGGAGCCCCGCGATGAGCATTCCCGCCCCGTTCGACCGGTTTCGCGGCGAGGTCCTGCCCGAATGGATCGACTATAACGGGCATATGAACCTCGCCTATTACACGGTGCTATTCGACCAGGCGACCGACCTCTTGTTCGATGAATTGGGATTGGGGCTCGACTACCGCCGCGACCGCAAGCTTGGGACCTTTGTTGCCGAGACGCACAATCTCTACGAGCGCGAGCTGCTGGTCGGGGCGCGGGTACGGGTCGCGACGCAGCTCATCGCGATCGACTTGAAGCGCATGCATATCGGCCACGAGATGTTTGCGCTCGATGGCTCCGATGCCGGCCGGCGAACCGCGACACAGGAATTGATGTTCCTGCATGTCGATCTTGCGGCGCGCCGGGTCTGCCCGTTTCCACCCGACATGTACGCGCGCGTCTCGGCCGCCGCCGCGTCGCATGCCGGATTGCCTTATCCGGCATGGTCGGGCCGGCGCATCGCGATGCCCGGAAGCTGAGAACCGGCCTATTTCGGCAGGACGGAGGCGTCGAGTGTTCCCATCGCGGGCGAGTTGATTTTTACTGGAGAGATGGACCGACGTGTTTTCCTCGCCCTGACCGGAGGCTGGCTGGCGGCGGCGTCGCGGCCGGCCGTGGCCCTGCCGAATACCGTGCCGCGCCGCATCAGGCTGCGCAACGCCAATACTGGCGAAAACTTCGACGGGCCGTACCGCGACGAGCACGGACCGATCGCGGCGGCGATGGAGGACCTGTCGCACCTGTTGCGCGACCATCATTCCGGCGAGCGGATCGCGATCGATGCCGGCGTCGTCGATTTCCTCGCCGCCGTGATGGACGCGGTCGGCGCCAGCCGCGCCACGGTGCTGTCGGCCTATCGCACCGTCGCGACCAACCGGATGCTCGCGAAAACTACCTTCGGGGTCGCCGACAACAGCCAGCACATTTACGGCCGCGCGCTCGACGTCCGGGTCGAACTCGAGGATCGAGGACGCGATGCAGCAGGCGCGGGCGATGGGGCGCGGCGGGGTCGGCTGGTACCCGCGCTCGCGCTTTGTCCACCTCGATACCGGGCCGGTGCGCAACTGGACGCTCGACGGCAACGGTTTCGACGGGCTGCTGTCGCGCCTCGACGAGCTGCTGGCGAAAAGCGGGCTGCCGAAGAATATCGTCGCCGGCCGCGCCCGCCGTCCGCTCAACGTGCAGGAGCGGCTGAGCCTGCAGCGCGCGATCGCGAAGGCCGAGCTCCTCACGCGACGGCGATAGAGGGCCGTCGAAGCGTCGCCCTACTCGCCGCGCCACGCGCGCATGCCGCCGCGCAGCACTGCGACATCGCGGATGCCGGCCGCGGCAAGCGCCACGGCGGCTTGCGACGACCGCTTGTCGGTCAGACAGACGACGAGATCGGCCGCAGCCTCCTGCTCGATCTCCGCGATGCGGCTCGGAAGCTCCGCCAGCGGCACGTTGCGCGCACCCTCGATATGCCCGAGCGGCCCGGCGAACTCGTCCGGACCGCGCACATCGAGGATCAGCGGCGCCTCGCCGCGGCCGAGCCGATCGCGCAGCTCGCCGGCCTCGATCCAGACGGGCTCGATCGCTACCAGACCCGCCTGCTTGCGGCCGAACAGCCTCGCAAGCCAACCCGGCATCGCGCGGCTTTCAGCTCAGATCGACGGCGTATTTCTTCAGCAGATCGAGCGGCACGATCTGCAATGTCGCCTCGTGCGTCGCGGTGAGACGCACCTTCGGCGCCTTGCCCGCCTCGAATGCCTCTTTCCAGCGCGCCGCGCACAGGCACCAGCAATCGCCCGGCTTCAGTCCCGGAAATCCGGCGGCCGGGAACGGGGTCGAGAGGTCGTTGCCGGCTTCTTTCGAGAACGCGAGGAAATCGGCGTCGACCCGGGCGCAGACGGTATGCACGCCGAAATCCTCGGGGCCGGTCTCGCAGCTGCCGGTGCGATAAAACCCGGTCAGCGGCTTGGCGCAGCACTCGGCGAGCGGCTCGCCGAAGACATTGCGCGGGCGGCCGGGTCGCCTTGGGTCGGAACCGGAAGCATCGGGCACGATCAGTCTCCTGCGCTGGTTGGGGTCAACTCGGGCGGCTATGGCGGCGGGCGGCGTGGCGCGCCTCGACCGCGTCCCAAATGTTGACGGCCAGATCGACCCCGTCGAGCCGCGCGATCTCCTGGATGCCGGTCGGCGAGGTCACGTTGATCTCGGTGATGTAGTCGCCGATCACGTCGATGCCGACAAACACCAGCCCCTGATCCCGCAAAGTCGGGCCGATTTCGTGGCAGATTTCGCGCTCGCGTTGGGTCAGCGTCGTCTTCTCGGCGCGGCCGCCGACATGCAGATTGGCGCGCGCCTCGCCTTCGGGGGGTACCCGGTTGACCGCACCCACCGGCTCGCCCTCAACGAGGATGATGCGCTTGTCGCCCTGTCGCACGTCGGGCAGATAGCGCTGCACCATCACCGGCTCGCGGTGAAAGGCGGAAAACATCTCGATCAGCGCGTTCAGGTTTTCGTCGCCTGGCCGCAGATGGAAGACCCCGGCGCCGCCATTGCCGAACAGCGGCTTCACGATGATGTCGCCGTGCTCGCGCCAGAATTCGCGGATTTCGCGCACGTCCAGCGTCAGCAGCGTCGGTGGCATCAGGTCCTTGAAGCGCAGCACGAACAGCTTCTCGGGGGCGTTGCGTACCGCAGCCGGGTCGTTGACGACAAGCGGCCCTTCTTCCTGCAACAGCTCCAGCAGATGCGTCGCCGTGATATAGGCCATGTCGAACGGCGGGTCCTGCCGCATCAGAATGACGTCGAACCCGGCGAGGTCGAGTTCCTCGACATCTCCGAACCGGTGGTGGTTGCCGTGGCGGCGGAAGACTTCGAGCTTGCGTCCATGCGCGTACAGGCGCCCGCCGCGCAGCGTCAACGCCTGTGGCAGATAATGGAACAGCGCGTGCCCGCGCGCCTGGCCCTCAAGCGCCAGCGCGAACGTCGAATCGGCATCGATATTGATCGTGTCGATCGGATCCATCTGGATCGCGACGGCGAGACCCATCCTTGCTCTCCCAATCCCGTCATCCGCGCGGGCAGCTGGCCAGGTCAATCCCCAATCATCTCGAGGACAGCCACGCCGGAGGCCAGCATACGCCGCCCGTGGAACCGCGCTTTCATATTCCGGCCGGGCCCACTTGTCAGGGCCGGATCGTGTGCTGCTTCGGTTTGCTTTCCGGGGCGCAACCGGCCCGTTTTTCCCTGTTCCGGCGGCCGTTTGCTGCTTCTGCAGGAAAAGAACAGCAAACGCATGTGCGCCTCCTTGCTCAGCGCGGGTTTCGCGGCGGCGGCGGGCAAATTCTGCAGCAAAAGAACAGCAAACACCCCGCCCGCTATCGCTCCGTCCAAACGGCACCGGTTATTCGATACTCCCGCAATGTGGCGAATTTCGCGTCGTCAGCCGGGCGGATGACGGTGCTCGTCTCGCAAAACGCATGATGGCGATGCAAATTCAAACCGAGGCAGCACCCCGGATTGAGATCGTACTGCCCGGCCCGATCAGACCCAGCAATCCGACCAGCACGTCCTGCTCGACCGCGATGCAGCCTTCGGTCGGGGCGAAATCGGGCCGGGCGACATGCAGGAAGATCGCGCTGCCGAGCCCGGGAACCGGCGGATCGGTATTGTAGCCAATTACGACGACGAGGTCGTACAGCCCGTCCTCGCGCCACATCCGCTCATGTCGCGCTCGGCAGGGCAGCGACACCGGGCAGTTGTACAACGCATCGCCCGGATCATCGACCCAGCCCTGCTCGGGGCAGAGCGGCGTCAGCGGCAGCCCGGTCGCGGGCGGGGCGATGCGGTCGGGTCGGTAGTAGGCGGCGGTCAGAGGGTACGTGCCTTCCGGGCTAGCGCCGTCGCCCTCGCGCTTGTCGGCGCGCACGCCACCGCGCCCGCAAGCCGCCCGCGCCGAGCCGCCGGGCCAGCAGAGACGGCCGGCCTTATATGTCAGATCGACGAAACCAGCGGCCATGTCTGATATCCGCTTGCAGGAACGCTGCGACCGCAACACGTTGCGCAGGGAGTTTCGAGGGAGCAATCAGGATGCGCAACAGCCGCATCGAGGTTCGTCCGATCGCCGGCGCGTGCGGCGCCGAGATCGACGGCATCAGGATCGGCGGCGAGGTCGATGACGCGACGATCGCCGAGACCCGCCAGGCGCTCAACGAGCACGGCGTCATCTTTTTTCGCAACCAGCAGTTCGACGCCGAACAGCACAAGGCGTTCGCGCGCCGGTTCGGCGAGATCTTCGTCCATCCGAACTACCGCGGCATGCAGGAGGACGACGAAATCGTGATGATCCGGCGCGAACCCGGCGACCAGCACATTGTCGGCGAGGACTGGCACACCGACACGACGATGGTCGCAGCGCCGCCGATGGGAGCGATCCTCTATGCGATCGAAGTCCCGCCCTTTGGCGGCGACACCTGCTTCGCGCATCAGGCCGCTGCCTACGATGCGCTGTCGCCCGGCATGAAGCGCATGCTCGATGGGCTGCGGGCCGTGCACACCGACCGCATGGTCGCCGGACCGCAAGCCAGCCGCAACGCCCATCGCTCGACAAAAGTGCGCGAGGACGATGCCTGGCGCGAGACGGTCAGCATCCACCCGGTCGTGCGCACGCATCCGGAGACCGGGCGCAAAATGTTGTTCGTCAACGCCGCCTATACGGTCGGGTTCGAGGGCATGACCGAGGCGGAAAGCCGGCCGCTGCTCGACTACCTGCTCAACCACGGCAATCGCCCCGAATTCACCTGCCGCTTCCGCTGGCGGAACGGCTCGGTCGCGTTCTGGGACAACCGCGCGGTCAAGCATCTGGCTGTGCACGACGCCGGGCCGTTCCGCCGGCTGATGCGCCGGGTCCAGATCGCCGGCGACGTGCCGCATTGAGCAGCGCTGCGAGGATGGCAACGCCGGAAAAACGGGCGCTGTACGATGATCTGGCGGCGCAGCTCGCCGCGATGCTGGAAGGCGAGCGCGACCCGATCGCCAACGCGGCCAATACCGCCGCCCTGATCTACCATGGGCTGCCGGACCTGAATTGGGCCGGCTTCTATTTCGCCCGCCCGCTCGGCGATGCTTTGTCGGCTGACGCCCACCCCGACCCTCCCCCGCCAGCGGGGGAGCGGGATAGAGCAGCCGGGTCGCTCTCGCCGTCTCCACCGGCAGCGACTGCCGAGGAGGCGGCGGCCTCAACGTTCCTTCCCCTGCAAGCGGGGGAGGGTGAGGGTGGGGGCCTCGATGCGGTGGGCCGGAAAGGACGCGAACTCGTCCTCGGACCCTTCCAGGGCAAGCCGGCCTGCGTGCGCATTGCGTGGGGCCAAGGGCGTGTGCGGCACGGCGGCGGCGCTCGGCGCTTCGGTGATCGTGCCGGACGTGCACGAATTCCCCGGCCATATCGCCTGCGATCCGGAATCGCGTTCCGAGCTTGTCGTGCCGCTCGTCAGGGCCAGCGAGGTTGTCGGCGTGCTCGATCTGGACAGCCCTCTCCCGGCTCGCTTCGACGCAGCGGACCGCGCCGGCGTTGAGCGGCTCGTCGCGATCCTGATTGCATCGCTCGGTACGGAGTGACAGCATCCGGCCATTCGCGCGGTGCGCGCGGCGGAGAATGACAATGGATGTCGGCGCTTCAATCTTTTTCACGGATTACTCGATCACCCCGGCCGAGCTGGGCGTGGCGATGGAGGAGCGCGGCTTCGATTCGGTCTGGGCGGCCGAGCACTCGCATATCCCAGTGCCGCGGCGGACGCGCGCCGATACCGAGCTGGGCAAGCGCTATTACGACGTGATGGACCCGTTCGTGACGCTGACCGCGGCGGCCTGCGCCACGAAGCGGCTCCAGGTCGCGACTGGCATCTGCCTGGTGATCCAGCGCGATACGATCCAGACCGCGAAACTAGTGGCCTCGATCGATCAGGTCTCGGGGGGTCGGTTCATCTTCGGCATCGGCGGCGGCTGGAACCAGGAGGAGATCGAGAACCACAACACGGTTTTCGCCACCCGCATGCAGAAGATGCGCGAGCAGATCGAGGCGATGAAGGAGATCTGGACCAAGCCGAAGCCGGAATATCACGGGGACATCGTCAATTTCGACACGATGATGACTTGGCCAAAGCCGGTGCGGAAGCCGTACCCGCCGATCATTCTCGGCGGCGCGTTCCCGTGGGCGGCGCGGCGCGCGGTGCGCTACGGCGACGGCTGGTACCCGAACGCGTCGAGCGGCGATCCGCAGCTGTACATCCCGGCGTTCCGCGAGATGGCGCAGGAGGCCGGGCGCGACCCGAAATCGCTGTCGCTGCGTCTCGGCGGCGCGCCCGACGATCTCGACCAGCTGAAACGCTACCGCGACATGGGCGTGGACGCGGTCAACGTGACGCTGATGTCCGACAAGCGCGACGAAATCCTGCCGGTGCTCGATCGCTGGGCCGGACACATCCGGCAGCTGCGCGGGTAAAGGAGGGATCGGGCGGCGGCAAGGAGCAACGCGATGCTGACCCTGTATTACTCGCCCGGCTCCAGCTCGATGGCGACGCATATCGCGCTCAATGAGGTCGGCGCGCCGTTCGAGTTGAGGCTGACGGCGCTGCACAAAGAAGAGAACCGGAGCCCCGAGTACCTCGCCGTCAATCCCGAGGGCAAGGTGCCGGCCCTGGTCATCGACGGACGGCCGCCGCTCACCGAAGTGGCGGCGACGCTGTGGTATCTGGCGCGGCGCTATCCGGAGGCCGGGCTGCTGCCGCAATACGGCGACATCGAGGGCGAGGCGCGCGTCATCTCGTGGATGTCGTTTATCGCGGCGACGATCCATCCGGCGCGGCGCGCCGGCGACGAGCGCTGGCGCGAGGTCTTCCACCTCGCCGAGCAAAGGCTCGGGTCGAACGAGTGGGCGGTAGACAAGTATTCGATCGCCGACATTCACCTGTTTCGGCTGTACTGGCGCTTTGTTACGACATTACAGCCGGCGCCGGGCAGCTATCCGAACCTCTCGGCGCACCACGACCGGATGGTGGCGCGGCCGGCGGTGCGGCGGACGCTCGAAGCCGAGGCGGCGGTCGGCTACAACCTGCCGCGCTGACCGGGCTCGTTGTTCGAAGATCGTTCCGGTTCGATCACCCTATTATCATTCCCGGGCTTGGCCGGGGATCGACCCGACCATGACGATCCGGGGGTGTTCAGAGCAGAGCGGACCCCGCTCCCGTTCTATTCGGCCGGAGCGAAGACCGCCGAAGATTGACAGGGAAACGGCAGCTCCCGAAGCCGTGCCGCGCGCTGCCGGCCTCCCTATTGCCAGTACACCGGCCGGTCGTAATGGCCGTGGAGCTGTTCCTCGTAGGCCCGGTCGAGCCCGATGTCGGGATTGTATTCGGGGCTCGCCTCGATCTGCGCGCGGGTCATCGTCACCTGGACTTCCTGCGTCGCCCAGCTGACCTCGCTGACCCAGGGCGGGGCGATCAGCACCTTGCGCCCGGACAGCCAGTGGCCGGTATCGACGACCAGATAGCGGATGACCCAGCCTTCCTCGTCGATCAGGAAATCGGCGACGCTGCCAACCGAGTCGTCGGTGCCGCGGATATGGTAGCCGGTGACTTCGCGGGCGCTGCGCAGATGCGGGTCGCCGTCGTCGATGTAATGGGCGCCGGCGGCGCGGCCTTCGGCTTCGGCCGAAGCGGGTATCCGTTCCGGGTGCCCAAGCGGCATGCGGGGCGGCAGCACGACCCCCGCCATCCCGCCGACCAGCGCGTTGTCCATCGTCGTCCAATACGGGCCATAGCCGTAATAGCTGTACAGATCGGTCTCATGCTGCCGATTGACCGGGCGATCCGCATCGACGTCAGGGGCGTTTTTGATCTTTTCCTTTGTCAGATTGATCGGGAATTCGCGCGCATCCGCGTCAGGATGGCCCAGCGCCCCCGGCGCAATCAGCACGCGGCGGCCGAACAGCCAGGCTGTATCGACGACGAGCCAGCGCGCCGTCCAATGCGCGTCATCGAACAGCAAATCGTGCACCGAACCGAGCGTGCCGTCCGTCGCGCGCAGCCCGTAGCCCTTCAGCTCGTCGAAACTCCATAGCATCGCCGCTCTCCTTACTGCCGACCTCGCGAACGCAACGGGACTGATGACCCATCGGTTCCCGATTATTCCAGCGCTGAAACCCGCGCGGTAGGCGGATTTTGCCCGGGCCGCTTCGCGACCGAGAAAGATTCGTCCTGATGCGGTAGTTTGGCGGTTCCGCCCCCGCAACGCCACCCGGTAACGCCGGAAATCGACGGCGGGGCCGACTGGGAGTTTCGAGTGGTCGCATACGCAATCCGGCGCATTCTGCTGATGATCCCGACCCTGTTCGCGATCATGGTGGTCAATTTCGTTATCGTGCAGGCGGCGCCCGGCGGTCCGGTCGAGCAGATGATCGCGCGCTTCAAGGGGAGCGACGTTGCCGCCACGCAGCGCGTGACGGGCGGCGGCGGCGAGTTGGCTTCGGGGGCGGCTCAACCGGCCGCCGGCGGCTCGGCCAGCGACAGCCGTTATCGCGGCGCCCGCGGGCTCGACCCGGCCTTTATCAAGGAGCTCGAAAAGCAGTATGGCTTCGACAAACCGCCCCTCGAACGGTTCCTGATGATGATGAGGAGCTATTTGACCTTCGATTTCGGGACCAGCTTCTTTCGAGACAGGCGGGTGGTCGATCTGATTATCGACAAATTGCCGGTCTCGATCTCGATCGGCTTGTGGACGACGCTGATCACCTATCTCGTCTCGATCCCGCTCGGCATCCGCAAGGCGGTGCGCGACGGCAGCCAGTTCGACGTATGGACCAGCGGCGTCATCATCTTCGGCTATGCCGTGCCGAGCTTTCTGTTCGCGGTGCTGCTGATCGTGCTGTTCGCCGGTGGCAGCTACTGGTCGATCTTCCCATTGCGCGGTCTGGTGAGCGACAATTGGGCGTCGCTGGCGTGGCCCGCGCGCATCCTCGATTACTTCTGGCATATTGCGCTGCCGATCACAGCGCTGGTGATTGGTGGGTTCGCGACGCTGACGATGCTGACGAAGAATTCCTTCCTCGACGAGATCAACAAGCAATACGTGCTGACCGCCCGCGCCAAGGGACTGACCGAAGGCCGTGTGCTGTACGGACACGTGTTCCGCAACGCGATGCTGCTCGTCGTCGCCGGTTTTCCGGCGGCGTTCATCGGCATTCTGTTTACCGGCTCGCTGTTGATCGAGGTGATCTTTTCGCTCGACGGGCTCGGCCTTCTGGGGTTCGAGGCAGCAATCAACCGGGACTATCCGATCATGTTCGCGACGCTGTACGTGTTCACGCTGATCGGCCTCGTGCTGAAGTTGGTCAGCGATCTCACTTACATGATGATCGACCCACGCATCGATTTCGAGCGCCGCGCCGCGTGAGAACCGTTATTCTCACAGCGGTGCGCCGCGCCGGCAATCGCGATGGGTTGATTCGTGGGCCGGCCACTCCGGCCCGGCGCTGCGAGAACCGCGATTGCAGCGGGAGTAGGCGCGTCTCGTCATGAGCTACGTACAGAGAGTTCCTGCAGCCGGATGAGAGCGTGCTTCACGCCTCCAGGCTGCATTGGTTCATTTATCTGAAAGCGATCTTGCTGCTGATCCTCGCTCTTGTCTGCGTCGTCCTCGCGAGCGGGTCCAACGAGCCGGGGATCGCGATACCGCTATGGATCGGCGCCGCGGTGCTCGGGTTTCTCGGGGTTTTGTCGGGACTGATCGCATTCCTCCGACAGGCGACAACCGAACTGGCGCTGACCGATCGGCGCGTCATATACAAGACCGGCCTGTTCAAGCGGCACACGATGGAGATGAACCGGTCCAAGGTTGAAACAGTGGGCGTCGACCAGTCGGTGCTCGGCCGGTTGCTGAATTACGGCACCGTGATCGTGCGCGGCACCGGCGGCAGCTTTGAGCCGATCCGGCAGATCGAGGACCCGTTGACCTTTCGCAACCACATCACGGCCGGCTGATGGCGCAATCGCGGCTCGGCGCGGTGCTGCCGCGGGCCAGCGGCGGCGACGCGGTTCCGGGCGGTGGCGCCGCGCTGTCGATCGGGCTTTCGGCGGCAATTGTGGCGGCCACGATCCAGGAGCCGCGTGTTCTCACAATCAAGCTTCCAGGGGGAAAGCTTCCAGGGGGAAAGCTGGCGGCGGGAGGCTCGCCGGTCGGTCCCTCCCTGGCGGGCATCGAGGCGCTCCCGTCGGGGCCGCTTGAAGCCGAGCACCGCACGCTGGAGATCGGGCTGCGCAGCTGGGTCGAGCGCCAGACCAGCCAGCGGCTCGGCTATGTCGAGCAGCTCTACACCTTCGGCGACCGCGATCGCAGCACTGGCGACGATGCGCTCGCGCTGCCGGCTCTGGTCGTCGCCTATCTCGCACTGGTGCGCGGGGTGCACCCGGCCGGTGCCGCCGACGCCGAATGGCACAGCTGGTACCGATATTTCCCGTGGGAGGATTGGCGCGACGGCCGCCCGCCGCTGCTCGACCCGATCGCGGCCGCGCTGGCGCGCTGGGCGCGGCAGGCCGCCGGCGAAGCCGAGCGTCGTCTGCGCCAGGAGCGGGTCGGACTGGGGTTTGGCCTATCAGGCGCGGCGTGGAACGAGGAGCTGGTGCTCGAACGCTACGAGCTGTTGTACGAAGCCGGGTTGGTTTCCGAGGCGGGGCGCGATCTCGGCCGTCCCGTATCCGCGCCTCATCGGCTCGCAGAGGAGGGCCTCGCGCCCGATG
This sequence comes from uncultured Alphaproteobacteria bacterium, assembly GCA_963847345.1. Classification (GTDB taxonomy): domain Bacteria; phylum Pseudomonadota; class Alphaproteobacteria; order ATCC43930; family CGMCC-115725; genus DATARH01. Next base: position 38,067 of record CAWJZU010000001.1, read on the forward strand.
GCCCCGCGCCCGATGGCCTCGCGCCCGACGGCCTCGCGACAGGGGCGGAGATGGCGGTCGATCATCGCCGCATTCTCGCGACCGCGATCGGGAGGCTGCGCGGCAAGATCAAGTACCGGCCGGTCGTCTTCGAGCTGATGCCCCCCGCCTTTACGCTGCTGCAGCTGCAGCGCACGGTCGAGGCCCTGGCCGGGGTACGGCTGCACAAGCAGAATTTTCGCCGCCTTGTCGAACAGCAGGGGCTGGTCGAGGAGACCGGCGAGATCAGCGCCCGCACCGGCGGCCGCCCGGCGCGGCTCGTACGATTTCGCCGCGAGGTATTGCTCGAACGCCCGGCTCCCGGCCTGCGCCTGCGCCCCGCCGCGGCCCGCCGCGGCGCCTCGGTTTAATCGACTGACAGCCGCAGCATTCTCTCTCTTGAGAACGGATCGCCGATTTCTGGCGGGCGTCGAGCCAGAGGTTCGCATCAGTTCTCCATTGCCGATGCGATATCCGTCCGGGCAAAATCATCACCCTTGAACAGCAGCTTTTCGCCGGTTGCCCGCGCCAGGGCGTAGGCAAAGCAGTCGCCGATGTTCAGCGCCGCCCGGTGCCGCCCACGGCCGAAGCGACGAAATGCATCAACGGCGATTTCGGCCTGACGCCCATCGACCGCGATACGCTGGATTTCGCCATCATTGAGAAACGCTTGCAGATCGTTGAGCCCTTCGGCTCGCTTTCGGCCAAGAAGAACCATCGACGCTTCAACCACCCCAACCACTGAGATCAGCCTGACTGGATCAGCGTCGATTGATTCGGTGAACGGTACGCGCTCGGGCTCGTCAAATAAGCATGCGATCACGGCTGAGGTGTCGATGACCATCACCACATCCCGTTCTCGTCGTAACCAATGATCTCGTCCGGCGAGCGCGTGTCGTAATCGGGAAGCGCCGCGCAATGGAGCGCTATTTCATTGAGCCTTTCGGCAATCCGCTTTCTCGGCTTGCCGCGGCGCAGCCGCTCGCGCTCCAGGCGCTCGGCGAGCGCCGTGCGCACCGCCTCGGTCAGGCTCTCGCCGGTGAGCCGCGCCACCTCGCGCGCCAGCCGATCGGTTTCCGGATCCTTAAGGCTGAGTGCCATCATCGGCTCCGCTCTCTATAAGCTCTCAGGTTTTCTATATCGAGACGGCCGCGACGATCGCAAGGGGAATGCCGCCCCGCCGTCCCTAGGGGTTGCGCGCGGGCACGTTTCGCCGAAGGATGCGCCGGTTACCGTCACCCGGCAGCGCCTTTGGAGTTTCAGCCGACATGCCCGCACCGCATCCCTTGACGCCGCTTCTCGCCCCGTCCTCGGTCGCGATCTTCGGCGCCTCGAATGACCCGACCCGGATCAGCGGCCGCTCGCTGCGCTATTACCGCGAGGCCGGCTACAGGGGCGCGCTGTACCCGATCAACCCGACGCGCGACCATGTGCAGGGGCTCCAGGCCTTCCCCGACATCGCCGCGGTGCCCGGGCCGGTCGAGTGTGCGGTGATCGCGGTCCCGGCCAATCTCGCGGTCGAGGCGATGGAGGCCTGCGTCGGCAAGGGGGTCAAGGCGGTCGTCATGTTCACCGCCGGCTTTGCCGAGATCGGCGCCGAGGGGCGCGAGATGCAGACGCGCATCACGCAGATCGCGCGGGACGGCGGCATAAGGCTGTGCGGCCCGAACTGCCTCGGCCTGTTCAACATGCGCACCGGACACACCCCGACCTTCAGCTCGTTTCTCGAAGAGGGGCCGACCCCGGCCGGGCCGCTCGGCATGGTCACGCAATCGGGCGCGTTCGGCACGCATCTCTTGGCGCTGACCGCGCGGCGCGGCATCTCGGTCGGCGTGTGGCTGTCGACCGGCAACGAGGCCGACGTCTCGGTCGCCGACGGGATTTCGTTCCTCGCCGACGACCCCGACACGAAGGCCATCGCCTGCTATGTCGAGGCGATCAAGGACGGCGCCGCCTTTGCCGAGGCGGTGGCGCGCGCCCGCGCCAACGGCAAGCCGGTCATCGCGATGAAGGTCGGCGTCTCGACGGTCGGCGCGGCGGCGGCGGCCTCGCACACCGCCTCGCTCGGCCGGGGCCGACGCGATCTACGACGCCGCGTTCCGCCAGCTCGCCGTCGAGCGCGCGAAGACGCCGGAGGATCTGGTCAATATCGCCTATGCCTGCACGCGCGGCCGGCTGCCGTCGTCGCGCCGGCTGGCGGTCATGACGATGTCGGGCGGCGCCGGCGTCTTGATGGCCGACGCGGCCGAGGAGGGCGGGCTCGACCTCGCGCCGCTGTCCGAGCAGGCGCAGAAGGAGGTGATCTCGTGGGTGCCGTTCGCGGCGGCGCGCAACCCGGTCGATGTGACGGCGCAGGTGCTGAACGACCCCTCGATCCTCGACAAATCGTTCGACCTGCTGTTCGGCAAGGAGAATTTCCCGGCGATGGTCGCGTTCTTCACGACCTGGGCGTCGTCGCCGCAGATGGCCGAGCCGCTGTTCAAGGCTGTAAGCGGCGCCGCCGCGCGCTACCCCGACCGCTATTTCGCTTTGTCGGCGATCGCGACACCGGAGATGCAGCGGCGCTACGAGGAAGCCGGGGTCGGCCTGTTCGAGGACCCGTGGCGCGCCGTCGAATCGATCGCCGCGGCGGTGCGGGCGGCCGAGCGGCTGGCCGAAAAGCCGCTGCCGATCCCGGCGATCCCGGCGAACCTGCCGCCGCTGCCGCGGGGCCGCATCGCCGAGCACGACGCGAAGCGCATTCTGGCCGAGGCCGGCATCCCGGTGCTCGACGAGCGTCTGGTCGTCGATGCGGGCGAGGCTGACATCGTCGCACGGCATATCGGCGAGCGGCTGGTTCTGAAAATCGTCTCGCCCGACATACCGCACAAAACCGAGATGGGCGGCGTCATGCTCGACGTGCTGGCGAGCGAGGCCGGCGCCGCGTTCGACCGGATGATCGAGCGCATCAAGACCCGCGCGCCGCAAGCCCGGCTGGATGGGGTGCTGATCTCGCCGATGCTGCGCGGCGGGATCGAGACGATCCTCGGCGTGCAGAACGATCCGGTATTCGGCCCGGTGGTCATGCTCGGGCTCGGCGGCATCTTCGTCGAGGTGTTGCGCGACGTGACGTTCCGCATCGCGCCGTTCGGGGTCGAGGAGGCGCACCGGATGATCGGCGAATTCCGCGGCCGGGCCATGCTGGAAGGGGCGCGCGGCCAGCCGCCCTGCGATCTCGACGCGCTGGCTGGGGCTTTGTCGAAGCTGTCGGTGTTTGCCGCTGCGAAGCGGGCCGAGTTCACCAGCATCGACATCAATCCGCTGCTGGTGCGCCCGAAAGGCGAGGGGGCGGCGGCGCTCGACGCGCTGATCCTGACCCCGGAAGCGGTGCCGGAGGATGACGAGGTCGCCCCCTGAGCGCATGTCGACTCCCACGTGATTTGTCCTGCACCCTCGATGTCACGGGTCCGAGTTTTCCTGGTCTGGGCGGTGCTGTGCCTGTTGCCCGGCGCCGATGCCGCGGCTGATGTTTCGCGCCCGTCGGGGTGGCAGGCGGTTCTCGTCGCCGGTGACAATGCGCAGCCGGTGTTCGACAATGCGGTCACGGCGGTGCGCAAGTGGCTGGCCTCGCGCGGCGTACCGGCGCGCAACATCCACGTGCTGAGCGCCTCTCAGGGCGCGATCCAGGGCGGGGGCGAGGCGGCGGAACCGGCGTCAACCGAACGGATCCTGGCGAGGATCGCGGCCCTCCACCCGCGGCCGGGCGAGGGCTGTCTGGTCTTTGTCACGTCGCACGGGCAGCGCGGGGAGGGAATCTGGCTCGCCTATGGCGGCGAGTTCCTGCGTCCCGCCGAGCTGGCGCGTGCCTTGTCCGCCGGCTGCGCCCACGCGCCGACCGTGGTCATCGCATCGGGCTGCTTCACCGGGGGATTTACGGCAATGCGGGCGCCGAACCGGATCGTCGTCACCGCCGCCCGTGTTGACCGGCCGTCCTTCGGGTGCGCCGTCGAGCGGACCTACGCCGTCTTTGACGAGTGTCTGATTACCTCGCTGCCGCGAGAAACGACGTGGCGGGCGGTCGTCGCCGCGACACGAGGCTGCGTTCGCGAGCGCGAAGGCGAGTTGCAGGCGACACCGTCGGAACCGCAGGCGACATTCGGCGCGAAGGTCCGCAACCTGCGGGCCCGATGAGGGCGCAACGGTCATCGCGTAGCGAAACGGCAGGAGTGGGACGACGCCGAATGCCGGCTTGAAGCGCGTACAGAGACACAGCGTGGCGTCTCCGGGCAAAAAAAGCGTCGGCGCCCCTGTCAGGGACGCCGACGAGTTGGCTGAGTCAACCAGCACTCGCTGGCCGAAGCCGATGTTGGAGCAATATAATTTATGAACAGTTAGCCGCTGCGCCGCGCATGGGGTGCATGGCAGGTTACAGCGCGACCGGGGGCGGTCTGACTGTCTCCACGCCGCTTCAGGCCTCTTGCAGCAGCTTTTCCTTCTGTTTGCGGAATTGGCCGCCCATCTTCTCGAGCGCTTCGTTGTCGAACTCGCTTTGCGCGCAGCTGAACCCGGTGCGTTCCTCTTCCTCTATGTGATGCCGGACTAGCTCTTTGAGCACTGTGGCCTGCGCGGTCCACTGTTCGCTGGCCTTGTTGCGGGCGCGCGCCATTTGCTGGAGCTGCTGCTCGACGATCTGGTGTTCGTTTTCGCCCTCGAACGCAAAGCCACGGGACTTCTCGTCGTCGGATTTTTCCATTTTCTTGTAGAGCACGCTCTGCTCGGCGTGGGAATGCGCCAGCAGCTTGCTCATCATTTCCTTGAAGATCTCGCCGCGTTCCTTGTTGTCCTCGGTCTTGATCATCTGCTCGATAAGACCCGAGACCTCCTCGTGGTCCTCGTGCAGGTCGTTCAGTATCCCCTCGGGCATGGCAGGGCAGCTCCTTGACGTTGCGTCGTTCCGTTCCGGCGCGATCGAGCCGGCTCAACAAGAACAACGCGACGGGCCGATGCGTTTCGAGGATCCGCGATCTTCGCGAAAATCGCCGCCCTGCCGCGCCCGGCTCTACCAGAACGCAATCTGCTCCCGGATTTCCGCAACATGTTTGCCGGTCTTGCTATCGCGCAGCGCGAGCTGGCGCGCGTGCCAGTCGAGCACCGCGGCGCCCGCTTCCGCGATCGCCTCCGTGTCGGCGCGGTGATGCGCCAGCTCGGCAACGAGGTCGGAGGCGGTATGCGCGTCGTTCGCGTCGCCGAGTACCTCCTGCAGCCGCTTTATCACCCGCACCATCCGGCCCGTCTCTTGCTCGTCGTAAAGCGAGCCCAGAATTTCCAGCGGATAGCGCAGTTTCTTCAGCGCGATGCGGAGCCGGTGCCGCTGTTCCGGCGATTGCCGAGCGAAGCCGGCGGCGCGCTGTTGCACCACCGCGAGCCGGCGGTCCAGTATCTCTGAGCCGATCTCGGCGAGAGGCCGCGAGAGGTCGGGAGACCGCGCATCTTGCCCGGCATCTCCCTCCGCCCAGCGCAGCAGTCGCAGGACAAGAGCCGTATAGCGCGGCGAGCGGATCGCCGCCGCCGCGTCGGCGCGGGCGGCGGCGCGACGCCCGGCGACCGCCTCCTGCAGCGCCGCGAACCCGTCGCTGTCGCCGATCGCTTCGGCTGCCGGCGCCATCAGCCCGTCCGCGAACACATCGAGATTGCGCGCGACCCCGAGGATCTCGCCAAGCCAGCGCAGCTCGTTCGACATCCAGCTTTTATGATCGCCCGACAGCAGGGGGGCGAAGGCAGACAGAAAGGCGCGCAGCCGACGCACGCCGACCCGCATCTGGTGAACGCCCTCGGGAATCCCGGCCAGCGCCACCGCTTCGTTCCCGAGGATCTGCTCCAGGCAGGAATGCACGATCCGTCGCAGCGCCGCGCCGGCGGTCATGCCGGGGTCGAGTTCGACCGCCTCGGCCTGCACCGCCGCGGCGGGTTCTTGCGAAAAGGGCAACCCCGCCAAGCGGAAGCCTCGCGCCGATTTGCTGCTCCGTTCGAGCCGAACCGGCGCGACCGCGAGCATTTCGAGCGCGAACTCATAGAGCGGCGCGATGCCACCGTCCTTCAGCTCGAGTTCGATTTCGCAGACCGGCTCACAGAGATCGTCGTGCAGCGCCGCGACTTGGCCCTGATCCACCGCCGCCTCGATGCGGGTCTCGGCCTCCGGGCACAGCATCACGACGCGGCGCTTGATGTCGGTGCGGACCAGGGCGACGAGATCGTCCGCCGCTTGCGCCGGGATGAAAAAGCCGGTTTGTGGCGCCTGCGGATCGGGAAACGCCCCGGAGACGGGGTCTTCCCATTCGCCGCGCACCAGCGCCGCGCCGTTGCCGTCCGCGCCGCAGGGGCCGCCGCCGGACTTTACGGTCTGGACGAAACGCCCCTCCTGCTCGCGGATCCGCAACGTCAGGCCCTGCCGCGCGAGTGCTCCGTCCTGCGTGTCGAAATAGGTGCTGACGAGCCGGATTTCCGGGCCGAGGCCGGTCCCGGCACGGGCTTCGAGCAGCCGGATCAGCCCCGGCAGGTGTTGCGGCTGTGCCGCAAGCTTCAATTCGGTTTCGGTCGCGATCCCTACCTCCCGGAGCGCGCAAGACCACGGACCTCGGGTGCGCCCCCGAGATTGCCTCCGCTCCGAACCTAGCTCATCGAGCTGTCGTTAAACACCGTTAAAACGGCTGCTAAAACGGCTGCGTTCCGATGACGGTCGTGCGGTGCATCAGCCTGCGATCCGGCAGCGCGTAGTCGCAGATCGCGAGATGCATTGCGCTGGCGTTGTCCCACATCAGCAGATCGCCGACCCGCCATCGGTGGCGATAGCAGAACTCGGGCTTCACGCAACGCGCGTCGAGTTCGGCGATCAGGTCGAGCGCCTCATCGTCCGGCATGCCTTCGATGCCGATGCATTCGCCGGCGGTCACGTACAGCGCCTTGCGCCCGGTATGGGGATGCGTGCGCACGATCGGATGCGCGATGTCGGGTGTCTCGGCGAGCTGCGCGGCAGTCAGCTTCGGGCGCGGCGAGTTGTCTATGCGGCGGCGCATCGAATAGCGGTGGATTGCTTTCAGCCCTTCGAGGCGCCGCTTCATCGTGTCCGGCAGAGCTTCATAAGCCGCGATCGTGTTCGCGAACACCGTGTCGCCAAGCGGCTTGCCGTCGCGGTGCGGCACCTCCTTAGCGTAAAGCAGCGAACAGCGGCTCGGGCATCGCCGGTACGAGGTGTCGCTGTGCCAGGTGAACCCGGCATCGGCGAGGCCGATATGCTCGCCATTTTCGTTGCGGACATTGGAGATCAGCAGGATTTCGGGATAGTCCGGCAGCAGGTATTTCTTGACGATATGAATTTCTAACTCACCGAAGCGGCGGCTGAACGCGATCTGCCGTTCCTCGGTCAGATGCTGGTCGCGGAAGACCACGACGATATTGTCGTGGAAATGCCGCTCCAGCTCGGCGAAGGTCGTCTCGTCGATCGGGTGCGACAGATCAAAGATGATCTCGGCGCCGCACGCGGCGTCAGCTTTGCGGACCGGGATCGCCCCGGGGATCGACATCGGGATCGCCGCTGCGATCGACATCGGCCGCGTCAGTTCCCTTTCGCCAGAAAGCCGCGCAGTTCGGCGACGAGGCCCTTCGGGTTGTCGCCTTGCACGGTGTGGCCGGCGCCGGGGATCTTGACCCATCGGCTGTTCGGCAGGCGGGCGGCGAGGCGCTCGGCGTCCTCATCGTGAAACACGTCGCTCTCGCCACCGCGCACGACCAACGTCGGACAGGCGATCGCCGCGAGCCCATCGGCGATCCGCGCGCGTTCGGTGAGGTGCGATTCCTGGTTCATCCTCTGAAAGCGGCTGCGGTCGTATTTCCAGCGCCAGCTGCCGTCGGGCTGCTGCCGCAGATTGTGCATCAGGCTGCGGCGGAGGATGTTCGGGTCGCGGCGCGGGTTGAATTGCAAGGCACGCTCGATGATCGCCTCGATCGACACCGCGTCGGCGACATCGTTGACGAAATCGCGAATGCGGCTCGATCCGGGACGCCGCATCTCGGGGCCGGCGTCGATGATGACGAGATGGCTGAGCCGGTCGCTGTGGTTGACCGCATAGGCCAGCGCGTTGATCGCGCCCATCGACATGCCGACCAAAACAAATTTGTCGAGGCCGATCCTGTCGATAAAGCCGCGGATATCGCCGACCTGCGCCGCGATCGAATAGTCGCCGTCGGGCGCCCAGTCGGTGTCGCCGTGGCCGCGCTGATCGAGCGCGATGCAGTGGAAATCCTCGCGCAGCGCCAGGCAGCACAGATCCCAGGTATGCGCGGTCAGGGCCCCGCCGTGCAGGAACAGGATCGGCTGCTTTCCCTTGCTGCCCCAATCCAGATAGTGCATCTGCAGCCCGCCGACCCGGATGTCGCCCTCGCCGGGGAGCACGACGTCACGGAACTCGAACCCGGCGCGGACAGCCGTCGTGGCAAGGTGCTCGCGGTATTCCTCGGCGGACAAACTCATGGCAGGGGCTCCTTTTGGCGCAGCGTTGCCGAGCTTTAGCACGAAAGCGCGTCGTTATGCCTTGCCGCAATGACGATGCAGGCGGGATATGCGCCTTGCGAATGCGAGGCCGACTGCCGATCCGGCTGCTCCGCCGGTGCGGGATCGCACTCGACACTCGCCGGAGCCGATGATATCGGGGCGGCGACTTCCGGGCAGAGGGATTGTGGAGCAGGAAAAGCAGCATGAGCCGGCGGATTTTTTACGACGGCCTTAATTTGTCGCTCGAGCACGGCACCGGGATCGCGACCTACACGAGGACACTCGCGCGGATGGCCCGCGATCTCGGCTACGAGGTCGGCGCCGTCTACAGCTCGCCACACAAACCCCCGGAAACTCCGCTTCTGCGAGAAATTTCGTTTTTTGACCCGAATAACGCAGCGAGGATCTCGCGCCGCCGTGGCACCTACAACTATGTGACGGATCAGATCAGTTATATGTCCGGGGTCAGACCCCGCCCACTCGATCTGAGCGGTGCCGTAATCGCGGACGAATTCAACAACCGTCTGCTGCTGCGGGATCAGGTGTTCGTTTCGCGCAACCTCTTTACGAACGCCCGACTTTATTACGGCTGGAGCAGCCGGTTCGCCGAAATGGAATTCGATGCCCGGCCCGACATCTTGCACTGCACCTATCAGCTGCCGCTACGTGCCAAAGGGGCATGCAATATCTATACTATTCATGACCTCGTGCCGTTGCGTCTGCCATTCGCGACGCTCGACAACAAGCGCCAGAGCTACAAGCTGCTGCGCAAGATCGCGGCAGAGGCCGACCATATCGTAACGGTCTCGGAAAACTCGAAGCGGGATATTGTCGCGATGCTCGGGGTACCCGAGGAACGGGTGACGAATACCTATGAAGCGGTCGAATTCCCGCGCGAGCTAACCGAGCGTTCCGACGATGTCATCGCCGAGCAGCTGCGCGGGTCATATCAGCTGGAGTTCCAGAATTATCTGCTGTTCTACGGCGCGCTCGAACCGAAAAAGAATGTCGCGCGGCTGCTCGACGCCTACATGCTCTCGGGCGCCGACATCCCGCTGGTCGTCACCGGCGCGGCCGGCTGGGGCAACGACACCGAGACGAAGATACTCGCAGAGCTGAGCGCCCGATCGGGCTCACGACCACGCCGCAGCCGGCGGGTCTACCGCTTCGAATATGTCAGCATGCCGATGCTGGTCACCCTGATCCGAGGCGCGCGGGCTGTGCTGTTTCCGTCGTTGTACGAGGGGTTCGGATTGCCGGTTCTTGAAGCGATGCAGCTCGGCACCCCTGTCGTCACGTCGCGCACTTCATCACTGCCCGAGATCGCCGGCGACGCGGCGCTGTATGTAAATCCGTACGAAACCTATCAGATTGCCGAGGCGATAAGGACGATCAGCGCCGACGATGGCATGCGCGCCGAGCTGTCGCGCCGCGGCCTGATACAGGCGGAGCAGTTTTCGATGGCCCGCTATCGCGAACGCGTCGCGGCGTTGTACGAGCGGTTCAGCTAATTAGCGCAATTATATATGAGCATGACCTAGGTTGAGATTTCCCGGAAGGACGAAGCATTGCCCGAAACCTTGCGCCCGCGCGCTCTTATTGTCGGTGGCGGACCGGGCGGCTATGTCGCGGCGATCCGCGCCGGCCAGCTCGGCCTCGATACCGTTCTGGTCGACGGCGACCGACCCGGTGGCACGTGTCTCTTGCGCGGCTGCATCCCGTCTAAGGCGCTAATCCACGCGGCCGAGAGATTTTTCGATGTTACTGGGGCGGCCACAAGCGGCGGCAATGCGTTAGGCATCGCGATCGACGCCGCGCCGCGCCTTGATTTCGCCCGCACGATCGCGTGGAAGGACGGCATCGTCGATCGCCTCGCAACCGGAGTCGCCGGCCTGCTGCAGCGCGCCAACGTGCGCGTCGTCGAGGGCTGGGCGCGCTTCACCGACGCCAAAACCTGCACCGTCGAAACTCAAGCCGGCCCGGTCGCCATCACCGCCGAGCATGTGATTCTCGCGACCGGCTCCGAGCCGTCGCCGCTGCCGGTCCTGCCGTTCGGCGGCGACGTGATCTCCTCGACCGAGGCGCTGTCGCTCCCCACGGTGCCGAAGCAGCTGGTTGTGGTAGGCGCTGGCTATATCGGTCTGGAACTCGGCATCGCGTTCCGCAAGCTCGGTGCCGCGGTCACGATCGTCGAGGCCGCCGATCGCATCCTGCCGCGCTATGACGAGGCGCTGACCCGCCCGGTGCGGCGCTGGCTGACCCGCAACGGCGTGACGCTGCATCTCGGCGCCAGGGTCACGGGGCTCGAAGGCGAGAAAAGACTTGGCGTCCAAACCGCCTCCGGCCCATTGATGCTCGATGCGGACAAAATCCTTGTCACGGTCGGCCGAAGTCCCCGGACCGAAGGCTGGGGCCTGGAAGAAACGGCCGTGGACCGCGACGGCCCGTTCGTAAAGATTGATGACCAGTGCCGCACCGCGATGCGCAACGTCTGGGCGATCGGCGATCTGGCCGGCGAGCCGATGCTGGCGCACAAGGCGATGGCGCAGGGCGCGATGGTCGCCGAGATCATCGCCGGCCAACGCCGCCGTTACGATCCGGCCGAGATCGCCGCGATCGTCTTTACCGATCCCGAGATCGTCGTCGCCGGCCTCTTGCCGGACGAGGCGACCGCAGCCGGGATCGACGCGCAAACCTCAGTCTTTCCGTTCGCCGCGAACGGCCGCGCGCTGACCTTGGAAGCGGGCGAGGGTGGCGGCTTCGTGCGCGTCGTGTCGGACCGAGCCGATCGGCGCATCCTCGGCATTCAGGCGGTCGGCCGTGCGGTCGCCGAGCTGGCCGGCGAATTCGCCCACGCGCTGGCGATGGGCGCCGTACTCGACGACCTGGCGCACACAATCCACGTACACCCAACTCTCGGCGAGGCGGCCGGAGAGGCGGCGCTGCTCGGCCTCGGCCACGCGCTGCACCTTTAATTACGCTGAATCCGAGTGCAAGATCGAGACGCAACTCATTCGGACGACAAGAGACATGAAGATACTGATAAAGAGCGCGTGGGGCTCCGACGACCCGACAAAGGCGGCTTTTGCCTTTCTGCACGCGAACGCCTTCGCGGAAGCGGGCCACGACGTCCAGATCTTCCTGCTCGGGGAGGCGGTCAGTTTGATGAAAGACGAGCTGATCGGCTCGGTCACGCCGGTCGGATGGCCGCCGCTGTCGGAAATAGTCCCGAACACGATCGCACGTCGCATTCCGATCCACGTGTGAACCGCATGCTCCCGGGCCCGTGCGGTCCGCGATGCTGATCTTCAAAGCAAGAATGGTCGGTTCGTGACACCGGCGGATCTGGTCGCTCTTGTCGAGTGGGCCGACAAGATTCTGAGCGAATAATCCCGACGCGACCGTTCTCTGAACAGCGTCCAAGCCTATGCCGGGAACGGCCGGCATCGTGTATGATGGGCCTAGACCGGCGCCGACCTGTCGGGCTAGGGAGGTTACTGATGGCGAATTTCAAGATGATCTCGGCCAACTCGCACATCGTCGAGCCGCCCGATTTGTACGCCGACCGCATCGACCCGAAACTGCGCAACCGCGCACCCCGGATGGAGCGGCGCAAGACGCCGGCCGGGCGCGAATACGACGCCTGGATGCTCGACGGTCAGCAGGTCGGCACATTGGGCGCGGTGATGCAGGCCGGGCAGCGTTTCGAGGACCCGTCGCAGATCGATTTCCTCGGAATCTGGGAGGACGTGCGCAAGGGCGCCTACGACCCGCACGCGATGATCGTCGAAAACGAGCAGGACGGCATCTGGGGCTCGGTATTGCAGCCAAGCCAGGGCCTGTTCTGGTACCGCATCCCGGACAGCCGGCTCCTGTCGGAAATCTGCCGCGCCTATAACGACTGGATCGCCGATTTTTGCACGCCCTACCCCGACCGGCTGAAGGGTATCGCGATGCTCAACGTCGACGATCCCGACGAGGGCGCCGCCGAACTCGAACGCGTCGCCAAGATGGGTCTGGTCGGCTCGTTCATTCCGGTCGCGCCGCGCCCGGACAAGCCGTACAGCGACCCGGCCTATGACCGCTTTTGGGCCGTCGCCGAGGAACTCAAGCATCCGCTGCTATTGCACATCGGCACGCCGCGCGACGGGATTCCGGCCAACGAATTCACGATGGATGTCACCGAACTGACCGGCGCCGGGCGTTCGACGACCGATTACTGGGTGCGCTATTCGCTCGGCTCGATGGTTTTCGCCGGCGTCTTCGACAAATTCCCCGGCCTCAGGATCGGCTCGGTCGAGCACGAGGCGGCATGGATCCCGCACTGGCTGAAGCAGATGGATTTCACCTATCTCGAACGCCCGGTCTTCACTAAGGGCTGGCGCTCGCAGGAAGGGCTGCTGCCGAGCGACTACTGGACGCGCAACATGTTTGTCGAGTTCATGGAGGACGATCTCGGCGTAGAATTGCGCAACCGCATCGGCGTCGAGAACATGCTGTGGGGCAGCGACTACCCGCATGCCGAGGCGACCTTCCCGCGCTCGCAGCAATTCCTGCAACGGATGTTCGCCGGCGTGCCGGAGGCCGATCTGCGCAAGATCACCTCGGAAAACGCCGCGAAAATGTTCGGCTTCCAGCTGAACTGAACACCGCGTCTCTTGGCGCCCGTTCCCTCTGCGGCGGAGGCGCGAGGACAGAGAATGGAATAGATCGGCGCGGGCGAGCGTCACGAGAGACGTAACGCTCTTACCTCGGAGGCGGCGATGAAAATGTGCTCGGCGAACGGTTGGCGGCCGGGAATCATTGCATTGGGCTTCGCGTTGCTTGTATCGCTCACCGGCGCGGCGCGGGCCGATGGCGGCGGCAGGGACGACACCACCCCAACCTGCCCGCGCGGCCAGGTCTGGGACAGCCGGACGCAGCGCTGCGTGCAGGCACAGAGCGGCGTTCTGCCGGACAAGGCGCTCGCCGATAACGCCTACGCGCTGGCAAAGGCGGATCGCTTCGACGAGGCGATCGCAGTCCTCGATCTGATGCAGGACCGCAATACGCCGGAAGCCCTCAACTACCGCGGCTACGCGACCCGCAAGCTCGGGCGGGTCGATGAGGGCATCGGCTATTACCTGAAATCCGTGGCGCTCGATCCGCAATACGCGCAGGTCCGCGAATATCTCGGCGAAGCCTATGTCATAAAGGGCGACGTCGAGAAGGCGCGGGAGCAGCTGCGGGCAATCGAGGCGATCTGCGGCACTGATTGCGAGGAATACGAGGACCTTGCCAAGGCGATTTCCGAGCAAAAGCCGGGCTGAAGCCGCGTGACCGAGCCGCCCGACGACTTCGTCGCGGTCGCCGGCGTCGCCGACATCCCCGAGGGCGCGATGAAATGCGTCGCGCTCGATCGGCGCCGCGTCGTCCTCGCGCATGTCGAGGGGCGGTTCCACGCCTTCAGCGACATCTGCGGCCACCGCAACGCGCCGTTGTCGCGCGGCACGCTCAGCGGGCACATCGTCGAGTGCCCACTGCATTTCGCGCAATTCGACATCCGTGACGGCCGGCTCGTAGACGGTCCGGTCTCGGCCGATCTGCCGGTCTACGAGGTGCGGATCGACAACGGCACGGTGTTCGTAAGGGGCTGAGCGCGTCAGCTGCCCGCGACGGACTTTACCGTCCGCTTGCTGGCGGCGGCCGCGCTCCTTACATCCACCGCCATGGCGTCCGAACCGAATGCTCCGCTGTGGCACGGCACGACGATCCTGTCGGTGCGCAAGGGCGGGCAGGTCATCGTCGCCGGCGACGGTCAGGTCTCGATGGGGCAGACCGTCGTCAAATCGAACGCGCGCAAGGTGCGGCGGCTCGGCGGCGGTAATGTCATTGCCGGGTTCGCTGGCGCGACGGCCGATGCGTTCACGCTGTTCGAGCGGCTCGAAGCCAAGCTCGAACAGTATTCCGGGCAGTTGACGCGTGCCTGCGTCGAGCTTGCCAAGGACTGGCGCACCGACCGCTACCTGCGCCGCCTCGAAGCGATGATGGCGGTCGTCGACAAGGACGTGTCGCTGATCCTGTCCGGCACCGGCGACGTTCTCGAACCCGAGGATGACATCATCGGCATCGGGTCCGGCGGCGGCTACGCTCTCGCGGCGGCGCGCGCGCTGATCGACATCGACGGCCTCGATGCCGAGACCGTCGTGCGACGCGCGATGAAGATCGCGGCCGGGATCTGCGTTTACACAAACGACACGATCACGCTCGAGAAGTTGCCCGGCTGAGAGTTCGACGATGGCTAACCGAACTATCATAGAGGCTGCATGACCCCGTTCAGTTTCGCAGGGCGGGTGGAGCGCAGCGCAACCCGCCATATTTCCCACGGCCGAGTACAATGGCGGGTTACGCTGTGCTCACCCGCCCTACAGAGTTGTGCGGTATGACTTCGTTCAGCCCGCGTGAAATCGTCTCCGAGCTCGACCGCTTCATTGTCGGCCAGGACGAGGCGAAGCGCGCCGTCGCGATCGCGCTCAGGAACCGCTGGCGCCGCCAGCAGCTCACACCCGAATTGCGTGAGGAAGTTCTCCCCAAAAACATCCTGATGATCGGCCCGACCGGCTGCGGCAAGACCGAGATCGCCCGTCGTTTGGCGCGCCTCGCCGAGGCGCCGTTCCTCAAGGTCGAGGCCACCAAATTCACCGAGGTCGGCTATGTCGGCCGCGATGTCGAGCAGATCGCCCGCGACCTCGTCGAGATCGCGATCGGCATGACGCGCGAACGGCTGCGCAAGCAGGTCGAGGCCAAGGCAGAGCGCGCCGCCGAGGACCGCGTACTCGATGCGCTTGTGGGCACGAACGCCGGCGCCGAGACGCGTCAGAAATTCCGCAAGATGCTGCGCGAGGGCGCGCTCGACGACCGCGAGATCGAGATCACGGTGCAGGAAAGCGCCGCGGCAAACCTGCCGACCTTCGAAATCCCCGGGATGCCCGGGGCGCAGATGGGCATGCTCAATCTCGGCGACATCTTCGGCAAGGCATTCGGCGGCCGCCCGACGGCAAAGAAGATGACCGTCTCCGAGAGCCACCGCGTGCTGCTGGCCGAGGAAAGCGACAAACTGCTCGATCAGGAGCGGGTCGTGCGCGAGGCGATCGAATCGGTCGAGCAGAACGGCATCGTGTTTCTCGACGAGATCGACAAGATCTGCGGTCGCAGCGAGCGCGGCGGCAGCTACAGTGGCGCCGATGTCAGCCGTGAGGGCGTGCAGCGCGACCTCTTGCCGCTGATCGAGGGGACGACCGTCGCGACCAAGCACGGCACGGTCAAGACCGATCACATCCTGTTCATCGCCTCCGGAGCGTTCCATCTCGCGAAACCCTCCGATCTGCTTCCCGAATTGCAGGGACGCCTGCCGATCCGGGTCGAATTGAAGGCGCTCGACCGCGCCGATCTGCGCCGCATCCTGACCGAACCGGAAGCCAGTCTCGTCAAGCAATACCGCGCGCTGCTCGCGACCGAAGGAATGCAACTCGAATTCGGCGAGGACGCGATCGACGAAATCGCGCTCTTGGCCGAACAGATCAACGCGACTGTCGAGAATATCGGCGCGCGCCGCCTGCACACGATCCTCGAACGGCTGCTCGAGGAGATCAGCTTCAACGCGTCCGACCAGCCGCCCGGCTCGGCCGTGACGATAGACGCGGCCTATGTCCGCGAACGGGTCGGCGCGCTGGCGCAGAACGCCGACCTCTCGCGCTTTATTCTGTAGCGTTTTCCGGAGCCGCAAAGTTTCCCGCTGACCGGCTGCGCCTTGAACGATCCTGGGGCCGTCCTCACATTCCCGACAACTCGATCCGGGCCCCTCTGGCAGGGACTTCGAGGCGCCGCGGCGCCTCGGGTAACCTTGCGATGTCGGATCACCGTGTCTGGCGCTGCGGTGCCTGGACCGGCGATGCGGGGGCTCGACCAGCATCGCGGGGCTGGCTCCAGCGGCGTTTCGTCGCCGAACCAAGGAGCGTGCATGTCGCAGCCCTATGCCGATCGCCACTGTAGCCCACGCACATCATATTCAGCCGAGCCTTGCGCCGATGACGATCACCGGCTGGAGCGGCTGATCCGGCGGCTGCCGGAACACCGGCAACCTCCGGTGCGCTGGCTGCGCAGCCCGGCGGCGCGCTGGGTCCGGCTGCCGCTTGGCATCCTGTGCCTTCTCGGCAGTCTCCTGTTCGTCCTACCGATCTTCGGGCTGTGGATGCTTCCGGTCGGACTGCTGCTCTTGGCCGAGGACGTTCCGGCGCTGCACCGCCTGCGCAGCCGCGTGCTGAACTGGATCGAGCGCCGTCGCCCACACTGGTTTGCCGAGCAACCCGAGCAGATCGCGTACCAACAGGTCAGAGACAAGGAGGAGACCACATGAAGAGTTTCGAGGATCGCGAAAAGGGCTTCGAAGCCGAATTCAAGCGCAATCAGGAACTGCAGTTCCGTGCCACCGCGCGCCGCAACAGGCTGTTCGGCCTGTGGGCCGCCGGCCGGCTTGGCATAGAAGGCAATGAGGCCGACGCCTACGCCCGCACCGTTGTCGATGCGGACTTCGAGAAGCCCGGCGACAGCGATGTCATCGAAAAGGTTCAGAACGACCTTGCCGCGAAAGGGATCGAAATGTCCGAGACGCAGCTGCGCACTGAGCTGACGCGGGCCATGGACGAGGCGAAGCGCCAGCTCAGTCAGGGCTGACACCCGGCCTGGCTGGAGAGAGCGCCGCCGGCTGCGACCTTGTCACCGCCTAGCGCTTTCTTGTACGGACCACAATCGAAGCAGCGCTGATGGATTGGCTGGCCGATCCGCAGATCTGGGCGAGTCTCGTGACGCTCACCGCGCTCGAGATCGTGCTCGGCATCGACAATCTCGTGTTCATCGCGATCCTGGTCGGCCGGCTGCCGGAGCACCGGCGGGATATGGCGCGCCGGCTCGGCCTGTCGCTGGCGGTGCTGACGCGCCTCGCGCTCCTGGCGTCGATCGCCTGGATCGTCGGGCTGACAAAGCCGTTATTCGAGCTGTTCGATCACGGCTTTTCCTGGCGCGACATCATCCTGATCGCCGGCGGCCTGTTCCTTCTCTACAAGGGCACGCGCGAGATACACGAGCGGCTCGAGGGTGAGCCCGAACATGTAGGCGCCACAAAGGCCGCCGTCAGTTTCGCCGGCGTCATCGCGCAGATCATGGTGCTCGACATCGTGTTTTCGCTCGATAGCGTGATCACCGCGGTCGGGATGGCAAACGAGTTGTGGGTAATGGCCACGGCGGTCATCATCGCCGTGCTGATCATGATCGCCGCGTCGGGACCGCTCGCCGCCTTTGTCGATCGGCATCCGACGATCAAGATGCTGGCGTTGAGCTTTCTGCTGCTGATCGGCACGACGCTGATCGCCGACGGCATCGGTTTCCATGTGCCGAAGGGATACATCTACGCCGCGATAGGGTTCTCGGTCATGGTGGAGGCGCTGAACCAGGTCGCGGTGCGCCGGCGCCGCCGGCGCCAAGCCGCTGCCGGAGTTGTCGGGTACGATCCGCCGTCGCCGCCGGACGAAGCGCGGCGCAACAGGGCTGGATTCTGAGCGGCGGCTCAATTCTTGCGGAAGTAGTGGACGCGCGGGATGCTCACAGCCCCTGAGCGATTACGCAGGGCAGGCGATTGCGCTAATGTCGCTAGGGAACCGTCGCGAGGCCCCGATGCGCGTACTCAGCGTCCCGATCACGCCATTTTCCGACCAGCGCCCCGGCACCTCCGGGCTGCGCAAGAAGGTCCCGGTGTTCCGCCAGCCCGGCTACGTGGAGGCGTTCGTGCAATCGGTGTTCGACGCGCTGCCCGAGGCGGTCGGTGACGGCGTCGCCGGCAAGACGCTGGTGCTGGGGGGCGACGGCCGATTTTTTAATGCCGAGGCAGCGCAGATCATCCTGCGCATGATGGCCGCAAACGGCGTCACGCGCGTGCTCGTCGGTCGTGGGGGTCTGCTGTCTACCCCAGCGGTCAGCGTGCTCATCCGGGGCCACGGCGCGTTCGGCGGCATCGTGCTGTCCGCCAGCCATAATCCGGGCGGTCCCGACGGCGATTTCGGCATCAAGTACAATGTCGCCAACGGCGGTCCGGCGCCCGAGCACGTGACCGAGGCGATCTACCGCCGCACGCAGCGCATCGCCGCTTATCGCACGATCGACGCGCCCGACCTGCCGCTCGACCGCATCGGCACGTTGCAGATCGGCGAGATGATCGTCGAAATCATCGATCCGGTCGCCGACTACGCCGCGCTGATGGAACGGATCTTCGATTTCGACCGGCTGCGTGACTTGTTTCGCGGCGGCTTCCGCTTGCGTTTCGACGCCTTGCACGCGGTCACCGGGCCCTACGCGCGGGAGATTTTCGAGCGGCGGCTTGGGGCCGCGCCGGGCACCGCGGTCAATGCCGACCCGCTGCCCGATTTCGGCGGCCACCATCCCGACCCAAACCCGACCTACGCATCCGACCTCATCGCCGCGCTGTCCGATCCCGCTGGTCCCGATTTCGGCGCCGCCTCCGATGGCGACGGCGACCGCAACATGGTGGTCGGTCGCAACATGGTGATCTCGCCGAGCGACAGCCTGGCGGTGCTGGCCGCCAATGCGAGGCTCGTCCCCTGGTTCAAGGACGGACTGCCCGGCGTGGCGCGCTCGATGCCGACCAGCCGCGCCGTGGATCGTGTCGCCGCGGCGCTCGGCATCGATTGCTACGAGACGCCGACGGGGTGGAAATATTTCGGCTCGCTGCTCGATGCCGGCCGCATCGCGCTGTGCGGCGAGGAGAGCGCCGGCACCGGGTCCAACCACATTCGCGAAAAGGACGGAGTGTGGGCCGTCCTGTTCTGGCTGAGCCTGCTTGCCGTGCGGCGCGAGCCGGCCGCCGCGATCCTCGCCGACCACTGGCGGCGCTACGGCCGAAATTTCTACGCCCGTCACGATTACGAAGGCCTGCCGGCGGATGCCGCCGGCCAGGTGATCGATGGGCTGCGCCGCAGCCTTGCCAACCTGCCCGGATGCCGCGCCGCGGAGTTCGCGATCGCTGCCGCCGACGAGTTCGCCTACACCGACCCGGTGGACTTGTCGGTGACGGAGCGGCAGGGGATCCGCATCGAGCTGGAAGGCGGCTCCCGGATTGTCTACCGGCTGTCCGGCACCGGCACTGCGGGCGCGACGTTACGCGTATATCTCGAGCGGTTCGAACCCGACCCGGCCCATCATGCCGCCGCCCCCGACGCCGTATTGGCGCCGCTCGCGGCGGCGGCGACCGCTCTCGCCGACATTCCCGGTATACTTGGAAGAACCCGACCCGACGTCGTCGCCTGAGCGTTAGCGTTGATGGTCGGCGGCGCGGACGCGGCGCGGCGGATGGAGACCAGTGAGAGACCAAGAGGAGCGCGCGAATGCTTTCATCGGTCCGCAATCAACAGCGCCTCGCGCGCCAGACGATCGCACTGGTCCTCGCCGGCGGGCGCGGCAGCCGGCTCAAACAACTGACCGACCGCCGCGCCAAGCCGGCGGTTTTCTTCGGCGGCAAGTTCCGCATCGTCGATTTCGTGCTGTCGAATTGCCTCAATTCGAACATCCGGCGGATCGCCGTCCTGACGCAGTACAAGGCGCACAGCCTGTTGCGGCACTTGCAGATGGGCTGGTCGTTTCTGCGCCCGGAGATGAACGAGTTTCTCGACCTGCTGCCGGCCCAGCAGCGGCTCGACGAGGCGACCTGGTACCGCGGCACCGCCGATGCGGTGTTTCAGAACTTCGATATCTTCAAGGCCGCGCGCCCGGAATTCTTCGTCGTGCTGGCCGGCGACCACATCTACAAGATGGATTACTCGAACATGCTCGCGGATATGCGCGCGCGAGGCGCGGACTGCATCGTGGGCTGTGTCGAGGTGCCGATCGAAGAGGCCTCCGATTTCGGCGTCATGGCGGTGGACGCGTCGATGCGCATCGTCGATTTCCTCGAAAAGCCGCGTTCGCCGCCGTCAATCCCCGGCAAGCCCACTCATGCGCTGGCGAGCATGGGCATTTACGCCTTCTCCGCCAACTTTCTCTATGCCGAGCTGCAACGCGACCATGACACCCCCGGATCGAGCCGCGATTTCGGCAAGGACGTGATCCCGAGCCTGGTCAGCCGCGGCCTCGCCGTCGCGCATCGCTTCGAGGACAGCTGCGTCACGACAACCCCGGAAGCCGAGCCGTACTGGCGCGATGTCGGAACGATCGATGCGTATTGGGCTGCCAACCTCGACCTTGTGATGCCGACGCCGCAGCTCGACATCTACGACCGCAACTGGCCGATCTGGACCTATCAGCAGCAGCTGCCACCCGCGAAATTCGTATTCGATGACGAGCATCGCCGCGGCGTCGCGGTCGATTCGATGGTCTCGGGCGGGTGTATCGTGTCCGGTGCGCGGGTCGCGCGTTCGCTGTTGTTCTCGAGCGTGCGCATCAATTCCTATGCCGAGACCCGCGATGCCGTGCTGCTGCCCGAGGTCGAGGTCGGACGCTACGCGCGCCTCAACAAGGTCGTTGTCGATCGTGGCTGCCGCATCCCGGAGGGGCTCGTCGTCGGCGAGGACCCCGAAGCGGATGCGCGGCGGTTCTATCGCAGCGAAGGCGGCGTCGTCCTGATCAGCGCCGACATGCTCGAAGCGTTGTGAAGATCCATTCCCGTCGGCGTGTCCGGCTTCCTCGGCGGTCGGCCTGAAGATTGCGGCGGCGGCGATCGGCCGGGGCTCGGCGTCGGTCAGGCCGGTTTCGCTGCCGCGTCGGCCCGCTGGACAAAAAGGCGGGCGAGAGGGCTCGCCGGCTTCGCGTCGATCCGTTCGGCGGCAAGCGCGGCGGCAAGCATCGTTTGCCCGGAACGGAATGCCGCCTCGATCAGCGTCAGATCGATGACGTCGCGCTGCGCATGGCTGCCGCCGAAACGATGGGCGATGTTACGGATCGGCCTCAGCAGCCGCACCGTCGTTGCGTAATCTCCCTGGCCAAACGCCTGAATAGCTTGCGCCAGCGGATGGCCAACCTCACGGGTGAAGGACGGCGTTGTCATCCAGGCGCGCCATCGCCTCGATCTGGGACGCAAGCAAGGTTTCGCTCGCGCCGGTTCTGCCCGCGCCGACGAAGGCCATCATCGCGTGCACATCGTTGAAGGCGTAGTTGCCGGCCGTCGCGAGCGGCTCCCAATTGTCGGCGACGGCATTCCACCGATCACCGACGTCAATGCCGCGAAGGAAGAGCCGCCACAGCAGTGAGGAAGCGTCGATCAAGTCGAGAATGACCGTCGAACGGCTGCCGAAAATCGGTCCGTCGAAGAGCGCCAGCACCTCATTCGTCTCACCGAGATCGAGATGATAGAGCGCCAGATGCCACCAATTATGTACGCAGAAAAAGCTGTCCTTCGACCATGCCTCTGGGTTGGCGCGCATCCAGGCAATGCCGTCGCGCTGGCGGCACTGCATCTCCATTACGTGCGCCACGGCGTGCTGGGCCCATCCATCGCGCGGCTCGAGTTCGACGCCCTTGCGGCCCTCCGCCTCGGCGCGGCGATAGTCGCCGGTTTCCTCCAGCCCGAAGGCGTGCATGCCGAGCACGGCGTGGTATCCCGGCATGCCTGGATCCCACGCCGGCAAGGCCCTCGCGATCCGGTCGCGCAACATGCGCGCGTTTCCGGTAAAGAAGTCGATCTGGTGTCCCGCTTGCAACGCCAGAACGTCGCGCGGGTGCTCGATCGACAGGTCCTCGAGCGTACCGGCAGCCTCGAGCCAACGACCCTCGGCAAGCTGCCGGATCGCGACCGTGTGGCCGCGTTCGCGTGCATCGCCCGGCAACCCACTGGCGGCTCGGCAGCATTCGCGCGCGACCGCGAGTGCACCCGGCTCGGTGCCAAGCAGGTGTAGATAAGCTTTGACGACGTGCGCCATCACGAAACCCGGACTCA
>CAWJZU010000002.1:0-16443 GCA_963847345.1 uncultured Alphaproteobacteria bacterium
CGCGGCAAACGCAGGGGTGCTGCCGAGACTAGTTTGAGCGGTGACGAGGATGAACGTAAGTCCGCGACGGCAAAAGGAAGAACGTCGCCCCGAGGCGGCATGTCCAGCACGCCGTTTCGACGGACGAACAGCGCTGATCCGGCCGCATCGGAACAGCACCGCCATCTGCGCGGTGACGACGCGAAATTCGCCGCATTGCAGGAGTATTCATAATCGGCGGAATGGGTCGGAGTGGATGGCGTGGCGGGCGTTTGCTGTTCTTTTGCTGCAAAATCCACCCTCCGCCGTCGCGAAATCCGCGCGGCGCAAGGGGTTGGCGTCGGCGTTTGCTGCAGATTCGCTGCAGAAGCAGCAAACCGTGCCCGGAACAGGGAAAAAAACGGCGCACGATCGCGAACCGGCTGCCGGATGCAGCCGCCGGTGTATGGAATTGCGGGCCGTCCCTTGCGTCAGGTCAGGACGGTGCGGCGGCGCAACTCGGTCAGGATGCGGTCGGCCAGCGTGTCCGGATCGGCTTCGGTCGTTTCCAGGCGGAGTTCGGGGTTCTCGGGCGGCTCGTATGCCGAATCGATGCCGGTGAAATTCGGTATCGCGCCCGCCTGGGCCTTTGCGTAAAGCCCCTTCGGATCGCGCCTGATGCACTCGGTGATCGGGGTATCGACGAACACCTCGATAAAGGCGTGCGGCCCGGCGATTTCGCGCGCCATCTGGCGGTCCGCCCGGAACGGCGAAATGAAGGCGCAGATGACGATCAGTCCGGCATCGCCCATCAGTCTGGCGACCTCGCCGACCCGGCGGATGTTCTCGACGCGGTCGGCATCGGTGAAGCCGAGGTCGCGATTGAGCCCGTGACGGACATTGTCGCCGTCGAGCAGCATCGTGTGAGCGCCGATCGCCAGCAGCTTTTGTTCGAGGCGGTTGGCGACCGTCGATTTGCCGGCGCCGGAAAGCCCGGTGAACCAGAGGATCGCGGCCTGATGGCCGTTGAGCCCGGCGCGCTGCGCCGGGCCGACCGCGAGGTCCTGCCAATGGATGTTGGTGGCCCGCCGCAGCGCGAATTCGATGACGCCGGCCGCCGCGGTTTCCTGGCTGATCCGGTCGATCAGGATGAAGCCGCCGGTCGCGCGGCTCGTCTTGTACGCGTCGAACGCGAGCGGCGTGCTGGTGGCGATATTGCAGTAGCCGATCTCGTTCAGCTCCAGCGTGCGCGCCGCGGCATGCGCGCCGGTGTTGACGTCGACGCGGTGCTTCAGCCCGGTGACCGAGGCCGACACCATCCTTGTGCCGATCTTCAGCCAATAGGAGCGGCCCGGAACGAGCGGGTCTTCCTTCATCCAGACCAGATGGGCGGCGAATTGGTCGGCGAATTCGCAGGGCGATTGCGGATGCACCAGCATGTCGCCGCGCGAGACGTCGATCTCGTCCTCCAGGGTCAGCGTCACAGCGTCGCCGGCCGCGGCGCGCCCGAGCGGGCCGTCGAACGTGACGATCTCCTTGACGCGCGACGCGCGCGACGAACCCATGACCTGGATCGGGTCGCCTGGCGCCACCTCGCCGGCGGCAACGGTGCCCGAAAATCCGCGGAATTCGTGGTTCGGGCGATTGACCCATTGCACCGGGAAACGAAATTTCTGGCCGGCGGCGTCTTCGCTGACATTGATCGTTTCGAGGTGATCGAGCAGGCTTGGCCCCTGATACCATGGCGTACGTTCGGAGCGCTCGGTCAGGTTGTCCCCGTCACGGGCCGAAAGCGGGATCACAACCAGCGACGCGAAACCGAGATCGGCAGCAAACTCGGCGTAGTCGGTCGCGACCTTGTCGAAAACCTCGCGATCGAAGCCGACCAGGTCGAGCTTATTGACCGCGAGGACCGCGTGGCGGATCCTGAACAGCGAGCAGATCAGCGAATGCCGGCGGGTCTGCGGCAGCACGCCCTTGCGGACATCGACCAATAGCACCGCCAGATCGGCGTTCGAGGCGGCAGTCGCCATGTTGCGCGTGTATTGCTCGTGGCCCGGGCTGTCGGCGACGATGAACGAGCGGCGCGGGGTCGAGAAATAGCGGTACGCGACATCGATCGTGATGCGCTGCTGGCGCTCGTCCTCGAGCCCGTCGAGCAGCAGCGAGAAATCGATTTCGTCGCCCGTCGTGCCGAAGCGCCGCAACTCGGCCTTGAGCGCCTCGAGATGGTCGCTCATCACCCCGTCGGCGTTATAGAGAAGGTGCCCGATCAGCGTCGATTTGCCGTCATCGACCGAGCCGCAGGTAAGAAACCGCAGCAGACTGCGGTCGCCCAGCGCGCACGCCCCCGCCCATGTTCCCAGGCGGCACCCGGACCGGATCGTCGGGCATCAGAAATACCCCTGTTTCTTCTTGCGCTCCATCGAGGCCGTGTCGTCCGTATCGATTAGCCGGCCCTGCCGCTCCGATGTGCGCGCGCGGCGCAGTTCGGCTGTGATGTCGGCGACCGTGGCTGCGGCCGATTCCACCGCCCCGGTCAGCGGATAGCAGCCGAGCGTCCGGAAGCGCACCATGCGAGGCTGCGGACTTTCGCCCGGGCGCAGCTGCAGCCGGTCGTCATCGACCATGATCCACACGCCGTCGCGATCGACGACCGGACGCTCCTTTGCGAAGTAAAGCGGCACGACCGGAATTTTCTCGGCCTCGATGTAGTCCCACACGTCGAGCTCGGTCCAGTTCGACAGCGGGAACACCCGCATCGTCTCACCGGGCGCGAGACGGGTGTTATAGAGGTTCCAAAGCTCCGGTCGCTGACGCCGCGGCTCCCAAGTGTGACCGGGCCCGCGACGGGAGAACACCCGTTCTTTGGCGCGGCTTTTCTCCTCGTCCCGCCTCGCCCCGCCGAGCGCGGCATCGAAACCGTATTTGTCGAGCGCCTGTTTCAGCGCATCGGTTTTCATTATTTCGGTATGCAGGGCCGAGCCCGATGCTATCGGGCTGATACCGCGCGCCAGCCCCTCCGGATTGGTGTGGACAATCAGATCGAGGCCAAGCTCGCGCGCCGTCGCGTCGCGAAACGCGATCATTTCGCGGAACTTCCACGTCGTATCGATATGCAGCAGCGGGAAAGGCGGATTTGAGGGATGGAACGCCTTGCGCGCGAGATGCAGCAGGACACTCGAATCCTTGCCGATCGAATACATCAGGACCGGGTTGCGAAACTCGGCCGCGACCTCGCGCAATGATGGCGATCGCCTCCGCTTCCAGCCGGCGAAGATGGGGCGGGATGATCGTTCCGGCGGACGCAATCGTCATCGGAGCGATTAACGTTTCGCTCAAGTCCATTCCCTTGATGCCGGTGCGCCGTAGCGCTAACCGGCAGCGTGGTCGCCGTGTGCCAGCGCCTCGCGCAATGTCTGGAGCAGAGCGCGTTCATCTATCGGCTTTGTCAGGTACGAGGCCACCCCCATCGATATCGCCCGTTCCCGCTCTCCGCTCGTCGGAGAACCGGTTATCAGGATTATCGGAACCCGGCAACCCTCGGTGAGCAGATGATCGTGCAGTCTCCAGCCAGTCATTCCCGGCATGCGAACATCGAGGATCAGACACGATTCGTCGCACGGGCGGCCGGCGGCCAAATATTGCTCGGCCGAAGCAAAGACCGCTGTCGAAAATCCGTACGACCGGAGCATGCGCTGCAAGGCTTCGCGCACCGCCTGGTCGTCATCGATGATCGTGATCAGCGGCTCCATGGCCGGTAACGCCCGTCTGCCTACCGCCGCTGAGCATAGCGGCGCGTAGCGCCGGATATCGAGCGGTCATCGAGACACTTGGATACCGAGTAGGGAGAGCCGGTTTAATCCTTTGTTTAAGGCGGCGGTGTTGGCTCAGCGCGTCTCTCGCTGAGCCGCAAGCGGCAATTCGAAGCCGACGACGGCGCCGGTCGGCGTGCCGGGCGCTGCCCACATAGAGCCTTCGTGCGCCTCGATGATCGAGCGGCTGATCGCGAGCCCGACGCCAATACCGCCATGCTTTGTCGTGTAGAAACTATCAAACATGTGAGCAACCCGATCGGGATCGAAGCCGGGACCGTTATCCTCGACGGCAACCGTGGCGGTTTTTCCATCGGCCCGTGAGCGCACGGTCAGGATGCGCTCGGCTTCGGGCGTACCAGCCATCGCTTCGAGCGCGTTCGTTATCAGGTTGACGAGGACCTGCTGCAGCTGCACCGGATCGGCCTGAATCACTGGCGGCGGACTGGCCAACTCGGTGCGGACGATGACAAGCTGCCGTTCAATGACGCCGCGCGACAGGGCGAGGACGGCCTCGACGGCCTCGTTAAGGCATAAGAGCTGCTGTTGCGGCGGTTCCTTGTTGAACAGCGCGCGGATCCGGGCGATGACATCGCCGGCCCGGTGGCCGTCGGCGACAATGCAGGTCGCTGCCTCGCGCGCGGTGTCGAGCAGCGGCGGATTGCGCTGCAGCGACCGCAGGCAGGCGCTGCCGTTCGCCGTGATCGCGGCCAGCGGCTGATTGATTTCATGCGCGATCGTGGCGGCCAGTTCGGCCATCGTGGCCAGGCGCAAGGTGCGGGCGAGCTCCGCCTCGGCGTCGCGCAGCGCCCGCTCCGTCGCCTCGCGCTCCGCCATTTCGTCCTTCAACGCCGCATTCGCCCGCACCAACTCGGCGGTGCGCTCCTGGACCGTCGTTTCGAGCGCGTACTGGGTGCGGCGTCGCTGCACGCTCCAGGCCAGGCTCATCAGCGCGAAAACGACAAACGCCACGAACGACGGCAGATCAACTGGCGGGATATCCCAACTGTAGCGGCCCGGCGTCCAGAAATCCGCCGCTGCGAGAGCCGACAGGACAAATGACAGAAGGCCCGGCCCGACGCCGAGCCATGCCCCGGCAACAACGGCCGCGTAAAATGGAAAGGCGGTAAACTTGCCGGTTCCGGCTTCGAGCAGCATGGCCGCCAGGTAGGCCGCGATGACAAAGACGAGCGCCAGCCCGTATCGCGCGGCCGACGAACGAGGGGTGAGCCGATGGGGCAAACCCGCTCGCCGAAGGACGAAACGGGACCGCTCGCCTGCACGCACGGGAGGGCGGGACA
Source organism: uncultured Alphaproteobacteria bacterium (assembly GCA_963847345.1). Lineage (GTDB taxonomy): Bacteria > Pseudomonadota > Alphaproteobacteria > ATCC43930 > CGMCC-115725 > DATARH01. The sequence continues at coordinate 5,075 of CAWJZU010000002.1, forward strand.
GGTTGGCAACGGGGCCGAGCGACCGCTCCCCACGGTCGCCTGCCGAAATCGGTCCGCTCGCCTGCACCTCGTCCGCCTCGGTGGAATTCAAATTCCGAGCGGCGCGCATCAAATTGGGCCTCGCTAAAGCTCGGTGTGCACTGTGGGATGCTCGCTTCCGCCAGCGCAACTCAAAACGCTGTAATGCGCGGCTGGCGACGCCTTCCCGTCCTTGCGCTGGCCGCCGCGATGGTTGACCGCGCGCGGTGCACAATGATTACCTTCTTTGTAGATCGGGCGGGAGGCGGCTATGGCGGAAGCGCAGGCACTGGCGGGCAAGGTCGCGATCGTTACCGGGGCCGGCAAGAACATCGGCAAGGCGATTGCCCTCGCACTCGCCGAGGACGGCGCGGCGGTTGTCGTCAACGGTCGCGGCGATCGCGCGATCATCGAGGAGACCGCGGGCGAAATCCGCGCTGCGGGCGGTCGCGTGATGCCCTGTCTCGCTGATGTGTCGAAGCCCGAGCAGGTCGCGGCGATGGTGGAGGCCGCGGTCAAGGAATTCGGCGGGATCGATATCGCCGTCAACAATGCCGGGCTGCGCCGCCAGACGCCGTTTCTGCAGATGAGCCTCGACGAGTGGCACGAGATACTGTCGGTGGCGCTCGACGGCGCCTTCATTCTTGCGAAAGCCTGCGCGCCGGAGATGATTAAGCGCGGCGGCGGCAGCCTGATTGGGCTGTCGGGCATTTCGCATCATGCCGGAGCGGTCGGGCGGATACACGTCAACGCCTCGAAGGCGGGGCTTGAAGGATTTATCCGCGGCCTCGCGATGGAGCTGGCGCCGCACGGCATTACGGCCAATTGCGTCGCGCCCGGCTCGATCGACACGGTGCGCGGCCCATCGGCCGGCGGTCCGCACGGGCGCGGCAGTCTCGCGCGCGGCATCCCGCTCGGGAGGCAGGGCCGGGCCGAGGAGATCGCTTCCATGGTGCGGTTTCTGGTTGGACCGGAAGGCCGGTACATCACCGGACAGACGATCCACGTCAACGGCGGCCTGTTTTTTGGCAAGTAACCGCCGGGCGGATACGGCTCCACAGGGCGCGGCGGTCTCGCGAAAGTCGGCGCAATGGAGCCAGACGGCCTTGCGAACTGGCTGAGGTTGTTGTTGCTGCTTACAGTCGCGAACGGGGCGCCGGTGCTCGCCAAAAGGATCTGGAGCGGCGCGCTGGCGCGGCCGGTTGATGCCGGCAGGTGTTTCGTCGATCGGCGCCCATTATTTGGCCCGACGAAAACCGTGCGGGGAGTGCTGGCTTCGGTCGCGGCGACAGCCTCCACGGCCCCCTTTGTCGGGATCGCCTGGTGGATCGGCGCGCTGATCGGGGCGACCGCTATGGCCGGCGACCTGTCCTCCAGTTTCATCAAGCGGCGTCTCAACCGGCCGCCGAGCAGCCGAGCCCTCGGCCTCGATCAGGTTCCCGAGTCGCTGCTGCCGCTTCTCGCCTCTCACTGGGCGCTGGGGCTGACGGCCGTGGATATAGGCATTGTCGTCGCGGCGTTTTTTGCAGGCGCGGTCGTCCTGTCGCGTCTGCTGTACTGGATCGGGTTGCGCGACGAGCCGCATTGAGGCTTTCGCCGGGAGGCGCGTGCGCGGCAGTGGGCGTCGCGAGTCAGTTGCGGTGCAGGGAATGCAGCGTAACCGCCGGGGGGCAATTCAATCGCACCGGTTCTACGCAGGACCCGACCCCGACCGAGGTGTAGCCGATCATCCCGCGATAGGCCCAGGCTCCGGAACCCATGCGCCGCGGCAGCGCCGAATCGAGGGTGATCGGGATCGCGCCGGGAAGGCAGATCTGGCCGCCATGCGTGTGCCCGCTCAACAGCAGGTCGAACCCGGCGGAAGCTGCCCGCCGGTACACTTCCGGCGTGTGCGATAGCAGAATTGAAAACGCCGCCATCGGGATCCCGGTCGACGCGCTTTCGATGTCGTGAAGGCGGTACAGATGGGCGTCGTCGATGCCGGCGAGATGGATCGCGTGATTGCCGCGGACGATTGGTTCGCACTCGTTGAGCAGAACCCGGACGCCGATCGCTTCGAGCCCCGGCACCATCAGAATCGAATCGTGGTTGCCGAGGACGGCGTAGGCCGGCTCCGGCAGGCGCGGGCGCAGCCGGGCCAGTCCATCAAGCGTGGCGTCGAACGGTCCGTGTGTCTTGCCGCGGAAGTCGCCGGTCAGAACGCAGAAATCGCAGCGCAGCCCCGGCAGCAGCTCGGCAAGCTGACACATCGCGTCTTCGCTCATGTCGACATGCAGGTCGCTGAGATGGAGGATCGTGAGTCCGTCGAAGGCCTCCGGCAGATTTGCGAAGCGGAGGATGTTTTCCTCCACTTGCACCCGTGCGGCGTTGGCGCGGGCACGCCGATACAGCCCAAGCGATTTCAGCGCGCCGCGAATGAGCGTCGGCGAAGAATGCAGATTTCTGTACCGCAACGACGCGATCCCGCCGCGCTTCATGCGCTGTTCGTGCGCGGATTCGCGCCGCAGCCGCTCGATCGCATGCGCGGAATTAAGACGGCGGTCGACCTGGTCCAAGATTTCCGGTTCCGGACGCATCGGTTCCTTGCAAAGCGGGGATTTTAGCTCTTCGGGTGTTGGTGGCCGGCCACAACGGTTCGGGTGCGGCGGGTAATCCGTTGTAGCGAACTTTGGCGAAGATCTGCTTAACATAGGGCGCGGAAAACCGCTGTTATTCTCCTCTCCTCGCCTCTCCATCTCACGGGGACCGGCTCGGGGCAGCAGCGGCGCACAGTATTTCTTTAAACCTTCAGCCGGGGTGCGATTGCCGCCGGTCCATGGGCGGTTTTCGGGATGACGGGAAGCAGAATGTGCGACGCGCGCTCGGAGGACGCGAAGACGCGGTTGCGGGCCGGGCGCGGATGGCGCCACGAGCCTTCCGGCTCGCCCGAGTTCGGGTTCACGTCGAAATGCGGGAAGTTGCTGCTCGATATGTCGAGCCGCAGCCGGTGGCCGCGGACGAACAAGTTTGCTACCGGGAAAAGCTCGATCGTGATTGCGTAGACCTCGCCCGGGGTCATCAGCGAAGGTCTCTCCCAGCTGTCGCGGTAGCGCACCCGCAGCAGCCCCTCGGTCAGGTTCATCGCGAACCCGGCCGGGTAATCCGGGCTCGGCGGGTATAGGTCGATCAGCTTGGCGGTGAAATCGGTGTCGGGCGCGTCGGAGGCGATCCACAGGCGAGCCGTAACCGGCCCGATGATTTCGAGGTCGTCGGGGAGCGGCGGCGTCGTGAAGACCAGCACATCGGGGCGGTTCGCGATGGCGGTTTGGTCGAACGCGCCGGCGTGCATGACCGGCTCGCCGGAGCTGATCGCGCCGCCCCGCGTCGGCGCCGGGTCGCGCGGATCGAAGACATAGTCGAGCGCGCCCGCACCGGCCGGCGCCGACGCGCCGAGGCCTACGATCCGGCTGCAGATAGAAGCGTGTCCAGCGCGTCTCGGGCAACGGCCACGCGGACGCGGCGCGCCAGCGCCCGCCATGATCGAGCCGCCCGTCGCGGTTGCGCCTGCCGACGGTGTCCGAAATCCCGCCGCCCATCACGAACACGCGCACCGGCGGTTCGGCCTCGACCCCGTTTGCCGCGCCGCGTACCCAATGGTCGAACCAGCGCCGGCGCAAATCGAAAAAATCCTCGGCGAGGTTGCCCTCAACCGGCGCCGCGTCGCCGAACTCGACCTCGCCGGCGTAACTCAGCGAGCGGTCGCCATGTGTCCATGGCCCGAGGATCAGACGCTGCGGACCGCGCCCGGCGCGAGCCAAGCCGACATGGTTGTCGGCCGCGGTGCGCGCATAGGGGTCGTACCAGCCCGACAGATGCACGACCGGGACGGCGGCGTAGCGGTCGTAAAAGCCCTCGGCGTAGATGCCCGGCTGCTTCCAGTATTCGTCAAAGACGCCTTGCGACCACTGTTCGAACAGATAGTCCTCGTATTCGGGGGCGGCGCTGACCGGCGAATTCCCCCGGGTCCACGGCATCCGGCGGAACCACGCGGCTATGTCCTGCGCCCTCAGCGCCGCGCGGGTCTCCGGGTCGCGCGCGTCGGCGAGTGCGTTGCGGTAAGCCCAGGTCGCCTGCTTCAGGTCGAATGCGCCGCCGTGCCGGATGCCGCTGCGATAGGCGTTCGAGAAGCCGCCGCAATCGAGGAATTGCGCCGCGAGGCCGGGCGGGTCAAGGCACCCGAGCGCGGCCTGGGTATGCGCGGCGTAGGACAGCCCGAACGTGCCGATATGGCCGTCGCACCAGGGCTGACGCATCAGCCAGGCGAGCGTATCGGCGCCGTCCTCGGCCTCGCTGAGATATTTCGTGAATTTTCCGCCGGAGCGATAGCGGCCGCGGCAGTCCTGATAGGCGACTGCGTAGCCGTGCGCGACGAAATAGGCGGCGACCTCTTCGCGCGAGCGCGGCGTCGGGTCGGAGGCGGTGCGCTCCGACCGGCTCGGGGCCGATTTGTCGTAGGGGGTGCGCTCGAGCAGCACCGGAAACGGCCCGGGCCCTTCCGGCCGGTAGATGTCGGTCGCCAGCATGACCTCGTCGCGCGCCGGCGCCATCAGGTCGCGCTCGACGACGATCTCCGCTGCGATCCCCCCTGCCCCCATCGGCTTTCCCCTCTAGCCCGAGCCGGCGGCTTTTCACGTGGCGTCCGGCTCGCCTCTGCGTAACGCGCCGACGTTACGGCGCCAATGTGACCGTCCGACGGCGGCGCGTCAGACCTCCATCAGGACTTCGGCGAGTGCGATCCCGCTTTCGCCGGCGACGGCATAGAATAGGTAGACGCCGCCCTCGCCTTCGAGGATCGCGGGATCGCGGAGCTGGTTGACATGGCCATAGGCCGTGCTTCGCACAGAGGGGACGATCGGCGCGTCGGCGCCTTCCCACGGTAATTCCGGCCGCAGCACCTCGACCGCTTCGCTATCCTTCCAACGGCTCCAGTCGCCGGCGAGGTCGATGCGGCTCAGCAGAATGCGCTCCGGCGTGTCTCCGACCTGCGTCCAGAAAACGCACAGCACATCGCCACGCTTCAGCAGGGCCGCGTGCCGCATATCCGGGTTGAACAGCGTCGGTCCGGTCTCGAAATTGTGGAAACCGTCGCGCGAACGGTAGAAGATTCCGGGCATCGCCATCGCATAAGTCATCCCGTCATGCGCGAAGACGCGCATATAGGAACGGCCGAGAATCTGCGGCTGCGCGGTGAAATCGATGCCATCGCGCGATGTAGCAACCCGCGTCACCTGCGTCCCGACGCCGTCGAGGCCGTGGAAATACATGACGATGCGCCGCTTCATTTGATCGACGTGCACGTCCGGCGAGGCGATGTGCGGCGTCGTGATCTCGGAAAAAAGGTCGTGCGACATCGGCGCGCCGCGGGCCTTGTAATGGGCCTCGAATTCGGCGAGCTGCTCCGGCGTGACCGCGGGCGGTTCGGTCAGGAACCCGGATTGCGCGAGATGCAGGCTGCCCGGCGGATGGACCGTCCACGGGCCGGTCGGACGGTCGGCATAGGCGAGCCGGATATAGCTTCCCTTGTGGTCGGCGAAATACAGGTAGTAGTTGCCGAGCCGGCCCGAAACCCATTCGGGCACGTGGATCGCCGACGGGCCCTGGATGTTGACGCCGATGCTGGGGTGCAGCGATGGCGCGATGATCGGACCGTCAACCAGTCGCCGTACCCGCATGTCTCGCTCCGTCTTCATCTTTGGAAATGTCGTGATCATAGCACGCCGCCGACATGGCGAAGCGGCGGAAGCGGCGTCTGGGCAGGGCTGCCCGGCGACGACACGAAATCCGCCACATTGCGGGAGTATAAAACAATAGGTGCCGTGGGCTGGGAGCGATGGCGGACGGTTGGTTGCTGTTCTTTTGCTGCAGAATTCGCCCTCCGCCGCCGCGAAACCCGCGCGGTGCAAGGGGTAGAGCGCGCGTTTGCTGTTGATTCCCTGCAGAAGCAGCAAAAAGCAGCAGACCGCCGCTGCAACGGTTCGGAAGCGGGCGCTCACGCCCTGTAAATTCAAATCGAGGCGGCGCCGGCGGACGCGGCGGCTGGTCTCCAGCGGCGGCGGCGTGCTAGGCTGCCTATGGTTAATTCAGTCGTAACAACATGATTTGGAGAACGCCTTGGCCCAATCTCAGCCCACCTCGTCGCGCGACGCCGTCCGCGACGTCGTCCCGGCCCTGATCCACTACACCGAGACGGTGCTGTTCGGCGATGTCTGGGAGCGGCCGGGCCTGTCGAAGCGCGACCGCAGCCTGATCGTCGTGGCCACCCTGATCGCGCTCGGCCGCGAGAAGCAGCTGGTCGGCCATCTCGAACGTGCGCTGAATAACGGTGTGACGAAGGCCGAGCTGAGCGAGGTCATCACCCATCTCGCCTTCTACGCCGGCTGGCCGGCCGCGATGACCGCCGCCCTGGTGGCGAAGGACGTGTTCGAGAAGAAGTAGGCGCGCGCCGGCCGCCGTGAGGGCAGCGGCGCTCGTCCTGCCGATCCTGGCCGCCGCTGCGGTAGCGCCGTTTCCGGCCTGGGCGCTCGCCAACCCGGCCTCGGTGTTCTGCGCCCAGAGCGGCGGCAGGAGCGAATTCTGCAGACCGCGAGCGGCGCCCAGTTCGGCATCTGTATTCTGCCCGGCGGCGAGATCGTCGACGAATGGGCGTATTTCCGCGCCCACCATCCGCCGGCGTCGCAGGGACGATGAGCGCCGTCCGGAGCGGGGCGGCGGAAAAGGCTACGAAGGGAGACAGCGAACATGAAGGTCGGTTTCATCGGGCTCGGCACGATGGGCGCCAGCATGGCGGCCAATCTGCAAAAGGCCGGGTATGAGCTTGTCGTCCACGACATCAGGCGGGCCGCCGCCGAGCGGCACATGGCGGCTGGCGCGGTCTGGGCCGACACGCCAAAGGCGCTCGCCGAGCAGTGCGAGGTCATCTTTACCTCGCTGCCCGGACCGCCCGAGGTCGAGGAGGTCGCGCTCGGGGCAAACGGGCTGCTCGCCGGCATGAAGGACGGCACCGCCTATTTCGACCTGTCGACCAATTCGCCGACGCTGGTGCGCGAGTTGAACCGCCGCTTCGCCGAAAAGCATGTCTACATGCTCGACGCCCCGGTCAGCGGCGGTCCCAGGGGCGCCGCCTCGGGACGGCTCGCGCTGTGGATCGGCGGTGACGAGCAGATTTTCAACCGGCACAAGAAGGTGCTCGATGCGATCGGCGACCAGGCGCGCTATATTGGCCCGATCGGCGCCGGCTCGGTCGCCAAGCTGGTGCACAATTGCGCCGGCTACGCCGTGCAATGCTGCCTCGCCGAAGTGTTCACGATGGGGGTCAAGGCCGGGGTCGAACCGCTGGCGCTGTGGGAGGCGGTGCGGCAAGGGGCCGGCGGACGGCGGCGCAGTTTCGACGGGCTGGTCGATCAGTTCCTGCCGAACAAATACGACCCGCCGGCCTTCGCGCTGCGCCTCGCGCACAAGGACGTGACCTTGGCGACGCAGCTCGCGCGCGAATTGAAGGTGCCGATGCACATGGCTAATCTGGCGCTCGACGAATTGACCGAGGCCTTGAACCGCGGCTGGGGCAACCGCAATTCGCGCGTCGCGATGCTGCTGCAGCAGGAGCGCGCCGGCGTCAAGATCGAGGTCCCCGAGGCGGAGCTGAAGGCCGCGATCGAACGCGACGGAAAGCACTAAAGCGCTCGGCACGCGACAAGCTTGCATGTAGCGCGGCGGGTGCTACATGCAGGCAATGGACAGGACAATCACGCTGCAGACTGGGCCAGCGGGAGTACACTGGCCGGCGTTTCGATCCTCAATTTGTTCGATCCGGGCGGCGGGCTGACGGCTCAAGCCCGGCAACTGCTCGGGTTGTGAGCCGCGTTCCCGTCAATCATTCCGGCGCGCGATCGAGGATGCGCTGCAGCGTCACCGCGCCGCTGAGGCCGGACGGTGACTGGTGCCCGCCTGCTTCAAGCCGGCGGCGGTGTGCCTCCTCCCAGTGGCGGCCATCGAAGAAGCGGGACGGCTTAAGGCGCGGCCCGTCGATCCCGTCGAGACAGCGCGCGTTGACCGTGACGCGATCCGGCTGGGTGCGCGGGATGTAGAAGGCGTGCATGCCGCAATTCGAGCAGAACGTGTGCTGTGCCACGCCGGTGCCGAACGTGTATGCAGTCACCGCGGTCTTGCCGCGCAGTAACTCGAAATCTTCCGGCGCTACCGGCAGGTGCAGGATACCTTTCTTCGTGCACACGGTACAGTTGCACTGCGACAGCAAATCCAGATCAACGCGAGCGCGAAACCTGACACGGCCGCAGTGGCAGCCGCCCTCACGCACCTCCAGCATGACGCCGCTCCTGATACTGGATTCCCAAGAAGACCCATCCTGTCGCGTCGCGCGCGGCGCGGCAATCCCCTGCTCGCGAAATGAGCGAAGCCGGCGCGAGATCGCCGCAGCCGAGCCGATCCACCGCCCGAAAGTGCTCGGTCGCAAGCGAAAGCCGGCGATCAGCGGGCAGACGCCCGCGTGCGTGCCTGCAGCTCGACCCAGGTCGGTGCGTGGTCGCTGGCTTTCTCCCAGCCGCGCACCTCCCGGTCAACCGCCGCCGCGATCAGAGTATCGGCGAGCGGCGGGCTGAGCAGCAGGTGGTCGATGCGCAGTCCCGCGTTGCGCGCCCAGGCGTTGCGGAAATAGTCCCAGAACGTATAGATCCGCTCGCCCGGGTGCAGCTGGCGCAACCCGTCGGTCCAGCCCTGGGCGACCAGCCGGCGAAACGCGTCGCGAACCTCGGGCCTGAACAGGGCGTCGTCGACCCAGCGCTCGGGTTTGTAGACGTCGAGTTCGGTCGGCATCACGTTGAAATCGCCGGCGAGCACAACCGGCAGGCCGCTCGCCAGCAGTTCCGCGGCGTGCGTGGCGAGCCGCTCGAACCAGCGCAGCTTGTAGTCGAATTTCGGGCCGGGGGCCGGGTTGCCGTTTGGCAGATAGAGGCAGCCGATCAACACACCGGTGACGGCCGCCTCAATGTAGCGGCTTTGCCCGTCCTCCGGGTCACCGGGCAACCCGCGGCGGGTCACGGTCGGGGTTTCGCCGCGCGCCAGGATCGCGACCCCGTTCCAGCTTTTCTGACCGTGCCAGATGGCTCCGTACCCCGCCTGCCGCAGTGCCGCCTCGGGGAATTTTTCGTCCGGCGCCTTCAGCTCCTGCAGGCAAACGATATCGGGCGCGCCCGCCTCGAGCCAGCGCAGCAGAACGGGCAGCCGGCCGTTGACGCCGTTGACGTTGAACGTCGCGATTTTCATCCGACGGCGCGAGCGATCGTTGCTTCGGCGCCACCGCGCTCCTCGGGTTGAGGCTTTGGATGTGGCCGCTCTCGGTGCCTGCGGTCGGGTCGATGACGGCGTTGATCAGCGCCGGCTTGCCCGAGGACAGCGCCTCGCTCAAAGCGCCGGTCAGGCTCGGCGTGTCGGTCACGTGATAACCCCTGCCGCCGAACGCCTCGATGATCTTCTCGTAGCGGGCGCCGCGGATGAGGCCCGTCGGCGAATAGGGCCGGTCCTCCGGGTCGCCGCGATAGACGCCGTTATTATTGAAGATGATCGTCGTCACCGGCAGTTCGTAACGGCAGATCGTCTCGATCTCCATGCCGCTGAAGCCGAACGCGCTGTCGCCCTCGATCGCGACCACCGGCTTGCCGGTTACCGCCGCGGCGCCGACCGCATAGCCCATGCCGATACCCATGACGCCCCAGGTGCCGCTGTCGAGGCGGTGTCGCGGCAGGTGCATGTCGATGATGTTGCGGCCGAAATCGAGCGTGTTGGCGCCCTCGTTGACGATATAGACGTCCGGCTGGGTGGCGAGTGCGTTGCGCACCGCGCGCAATGCGGAGGAGAAATTCATAGGGGTCGGGTCGGCGTTGAGCCGCGCCGCCATGCGCTCGATATTCTGCGCTTTGCGCTTGCCGATCTCGTCGATCCAGGCCGCCCGTCGCTTGACCTCGCTCGGGCTTCAGCGCGGCATTGAAGGCGGCGAAGACCGATTTGATGTCGCCGATCACCGGCGCGGCGATCGCCCGGTTGCTATCGATCTCGGTCGGCGAGATGTCGACCTGGATGAGTCGCGTGTTCTCGTTCCACAGCGGCGCGCGGCCATGCGACAGGAGCCAGTTGAGGCGCGCCCCGGCGACCAGCACGACATCGGCGTTGCCGATAACGTAGGAGCGGGCGGCGGCGGCCGATTGCGGATGGTCGTCGGGCAATAGGCCCTTCGCCATGGACATCGGCAGGAACGGGATGCCGGTCGTCTCGATGAAGCTGCGGATTTCGGAGTCGGCCTGGGCGTAGGCGGCGCCCTTGCCGAGGATCGCCAGCGGCCGCTGCGCCGAGGCCAAGAGGTCGAGCGCGCGGCCGACCGCATCGGGGGCAGGGATGCTCGGCGGCGCCGGATCGACGACCTTGATCAGTGATTTCCGGCCGGCTTCGGCGTCGAGACCGGAGCCGAGCACCTCGGCGGTCAGGTCGAGATAGACGCCGCCGGGCCGCGGATAGCGGCGGCGCGGATCGCCCGCGCGATGCCGATGCCGATATCCTGCGGGCGGTTGATGCGGTACGCCGCCTTGGCGTAGGGCCGGGCGGCGGCGAGCTGGTCCATCTCCTCGTAATCGCCCTGATCGAGATCGACGATCGCGCGGTCGGACGAGCCGCTGATCAGCACCATCGGAAAGCAGTTCGTCGTCGCGTTGGCCAGCGCGACGAGACCGTTCAGAAACCCGGGGGCCGAGACGGTCATGCAGATGCCGGGCTTCTGCGTCAGAAACCCGGCGATCGCGGCGGCATTGCCGGCCGATTGCTCGTGCCGGAAGCCGAAATAGCGGATGCCCTCGTTCTGCGCGAGGCGCAACAGGTCGGTGATCGGGATGCCGGCCACGCCGAAGATAGTATCGACCCCATTGAGCTTCAGGGCATCCACCACGAGGTGGAACCCGTCGGTCATCTGCGGCGTCACTCATGTCGCCCACCGTTCCGAGATCTGTGCAGGGTCTAATCCGAACTCGGCCCCGGCCGTCAACCGATCCGTCGCCCAGCCCCGTATGATGTGCGAGGTCACGGCGCTCTCGAAACGCGGTTGTCACCCCCCCGTCACGCAGCCGCAAAAATCTTTCTCTAAACGATCACAACCGCTGAGGAAAGACGGGGAACCTGCAAATGAAACCAAACATCGCTGCGTGCCTGGGGTTCGGCGCGGGATTATCTGCCCTGCTGCTCGCCAGTCCCGGTTTTGCCGGTCCGTTTGACAATTTCACGCCATTACCTGCGTCGGTAATAGGTGGCTCACT
>CAWJZU010000003.1:0-58094 GCA_963847345.1 uncultured Alphaproteobacteria bacterium
TACCCTCGGCGTCGGCCGCGTCGTTCTTGTTGGTCTTGACGAAGGGGCGGACTATCGAGGCGGGATCAGCCGGACGTCGTGGCCAAGGCTGCGAAGCTCGCGCGCCCAATGATGCCCGCCCGGACATGCCTCGATGCCGACCAGCGCTTTCGGCAGTCGGGCAAAGAACATGACGACCTCGGCTCGCCGCAGCCGCCGGCGCAGTACGCATCTCCCCTCGGCGTCAGCACCGTGCACTTGAAAAACGTTTTTGGCGATGTCGAGACCGATCACGGCAGGATTGGGCATGGTCACCTCCTTCAGTTTACCGCCGCAATCGTGGGCGATTGCGCCGGCGGCGGCCACGGGGCTGGGGCGGTCCATGCCATCATGGCCGGCGCAAGTTCTTCGAGCTGGCCGATCTGCGCAAGGCGCCACTTGCGGTCGCGGCGGTCCGGCGCATCGACGAGCTCTTCGCGATCGAGCGCACGATTAACGGCCTCCCGGCCGGCGACCGGCTGACAGCGCGGCAGCGGGAAAGCAGGCCGGTTGTCGCCGATCTCGAAAACTGGATGCGCACCGAACGTGCCCGGCTGTCGCGCCATGCCGAGACCGCCAAGGCGATCGACTACATGCTGACCCGCTGGACCGCCTTCACCCGTTTCCTCGACGACGGCCGCATCTGCCTCAGCAACAACGCCGCCGAACGAGCCCTACGCAGCATAGCCCTCGGGCGTCGGGCTTGGTTGTTCGCGGGTTCCGACCGCGGCGGCGAGCGGGCCGCAGCGATGTACACCCTGATCGCCACCGCCAAGCTCAACGACATCAACCCGCAGGCCTGGGTCGCCGACGTGCTCTCCCGCATCGCCGACCACCCCGCCTCCCGCCTCGACGAGCTTCTGCCCTGGCATTAAAAGCCGATCCAACATCAAGCCGCTGCCGCTTGATCACCAACCCGTCGCGGTCCTCGCCGGATGCTTACCATATAGGCGAGATATGCCGGAGTGATGGCAACCGCACCGCCGGCCGGCGATGGCCAGATAAACCGACCACGCTCCAGCCGTTTGGCGTGAAGCGACATGCCGATCCCGGCGTGCCAGAAAATCTTGATCAGGTGACCGCACTGCACGTCATTCAGCATACCGATCGCAATTTGTCGTGGTGGCGTACCCCTGGCATCCGCTCCACGGTGAGCGGGTTCGCGTTTACGGGCGACAGGGGCGTACCGGGCGGCAGATCCTCTATATCGAGGTCCAGCCGGGTCTGTCGCGCGAGATCCCGGCATGGATGTGCGACACCGCGGTGTGCGCGGCGATCACATCGGGCCGTCCGAGGGATCGCGGTCGATGCGCTAACCGAACTGCGGGCTGTTCTCGACACAAGTTCGGCCGGGTGTCCTTCCGACGGATCATTGACCTCCTCGACAGCGAAGGAGGGTCCAGATGAGACGTCGCTCCCGCCATCAACTCGTCCTCGATCTCGATCGCGACGGAAGAACCCTCCCGCCGTCATCCGCTCTATGCCGGCGCCTATGTCTTCGGCCGCACAACCCAGCGCACCCGCATCGTCGACGGGCGAGCCCGCAAGACCACCGGGCATTCGAAGCCGATGGCCGGATGGAACGACCTATTGCGCGATCATCACCTCGGCTACATCAGCTGGGAACAGTACGAGGCGAACCAGAAGCTGATCTCGGAGAACGCGCATATGCAGCGCCGGGCCGAGCGGAAGTCGGCCCGTGGCGGTCGCGCCCTGCTGACCGGGCTGGTGCGTTGCGGCCGTTGTGGGCGGACGATGCGGGTCTTCTATGGCACGCAATCGGGCCATGCTCACCGCTACCATTGCCGCGGTGACGACAGTCACGTCGGCGGATATCTGTGCATCGGCATCGGCGGTGTCCGGATCGACCGCGCCGTCGCCGCGCAGATCGTCGAGGCCGTCTCGGAGCACGCTATCGAAGCTGCAATCCAGGCCGCCGATCAATCGGTGAAGGCCGACAACGAGATCCGGCAGGCGCTCTGCCGGGAGCTTGAGGAAGCGCATTACGGCGCCTCCCTGGCCGCCCGCCGTTACGAGGTGGTCGACCCCACCAAGCGGCTGGTCGCCCGCGAACTCGAGACCCGGTGGAACACGGCGCTGGAGCGGGTCGCCCACCTGGACGACCGCATCGCTCGGCACGATGTTGCCGCAGCGCTTCGCCCCAAGGTCGATCGCGCGGCGCTGATGGCGCTCGCCCGCGATCTGCCGGCGACATGGAATGCGCCGGGCACGGATGCCCGCACCAAGCAGCGGATCACCCATATCCTGATCCAGGAAGTCGTGCTCGACCGCGACGAGGCGACCAACGAGGCGCTCGTCACGATCCATTGGAGCGGCGGGCGTCACACCGAATTGCGGGTCTCACGCGTACGAACCGGACGCTACCCGGCCGATCGCCACCCGAGCCCGGTGGAAGCGGTCCGCAAACTCGGCGGCCAATTGCCGGATCGCGAGCTGGCCGTGACGATGAACCGGATGCGGTGCAAGCCCGCCGACGGCAACGCCTGGACCACCGTTCGGGTGCGCGAGCTTCGCGAGCGGCTCGGGATCGGCGCTTTCGACCCAACGCTACCGCGCGCCGCGACGATCAGCGCCGACGCGGCCGCGACCCGGCTCGGCATCTGCGTCGGCTCGGTCCACAAGCTGATCCGCGAGGGTGTTCTTCCGGCAACACAGCTGATGCAGTCGGCGCCCTGGCAAATCCCCGTCGCCGCGCTCGACACCGAGCCCGTGAAGACTGGCGTACGCGAAATCGCCGGCCGCCGTCCTAAGTTCTACAAGCGCTTCCAAGAGGATAAGACCCTCTGGCTCCCCAGCCTTTGAACGAAGGATGCACTATGTCGCACGACTTCCCGCGTTTTCCCCTGAAAACGTATTAATCGCTGGCGTGCGGATCGCGCCCGAGCTTCTCTTCGACCTGCAGCGCCAGGCTGTTCATGCCGCGCCGCATATCGGTATGCCCGACTGCCAGCCATACCCGAAACCCGGAGGGAACCGGGATCATCGCCGCGACAGCGCCTTAACCACCGCCGCGGCCAATGCCGCCGGAACCGAGCCCGGTATCCGAACCCGAACCTTGCCGGTCAGCTCGATTTCGATTGCCGGCTCAGCGCACGCCGGATCGCCCGGCGCCGTGTCGCGCGGCGCGATCAGCACCGGCGCAAACCCATCCGCGACGGCGCTAAATTCCTTCCGCCAGCGATAGATCTGGCTGGCGCCGACATCGGCGCGCCGAGCCACCTCACTGACCACCGCGCCCGGTGCCAGGCTCGCGGCCACGATCACCCGCTTCTGTTCCTCGGACCAGCGCCGCCGCCGTTCCGGCCCGGTGATTACTTCAACTCGCGCCATCGCACCGTCTCTTGCACTGGTGCAAGCACTGTCACTTGCATCGGTGCTACCAGACGGCCCTCACCGTCACCTCAATGCAAGGCGGCCCTCAGCGGACGGTTACCTTTCGTGTGAGAGTGCATGTCGTCAACAGCGCAATGACTATCCCCTGCTTGCCTCGAAGTGAGGCGATCACCTCTTACGTCGATCGCAACGCTTGGCAAATCGAAGAGATCAAGAAGGGATTGAACGACGCGTGAGGTGCTAGCGCGCTTAGGGCCGAAGCCGACGTCCGCGCTGCGTCCCAAGCCTGTTTCCGGAGCGGATGAGGAAGAACCGGCGGTAGGCTATGCTGCCAAGTGCAAATTCGGTGCAATTCTGTGCGTGGATTTATCTAAGTTTCGGAGCGGGTGAAGGGAATCGAACCCTCGTCGTAAGCTTGGGAAGCTTCTGCTCTGCCATTGAGCTACACCCGCAAACCATGTAATCTCAATTACTTAGACCTCCCCGGTTTCCCTCGTCACCGATTTGGCACCGCGCTGCTTGGCGCTCGGGAATGTAGCGGGGCCGGTATCCTGATGTAAGCTTCCGTCCCCCGTTGGGACTGAGGATTTGAAGCGTCACCGGCGCTTCCTCCGCAAAACCAAGCTTGGCTCGGAGGGTTTCGCCGGTAACGCCTCCAGCTCGCCCCGAAGCTTCTCTAGGGCCTCGGCACCGGCCTCAACTCCGGTGCGAGCGGCCAGCGCTCCTCCGCGTATTGCGACGCGCGTAGTAGATGAGGATGGCGGTCTCTTCCGGTGAAAGCTCGGTCTGGGACATGCCTCGTACATGGCGAGCGATTTGTCCCCTTGACGAATCCATCCATAGAGTGTTCTCTCGTCGTTCTCAGCAGGGAGGGCACCATCGTACCTCTGTATGCAGCGGGTCTCGGATCTGACGGACGGCGATCTCGTTTTGGTCGAGTGCGCATGCGGGCACAGCATGGCGCTGCCGCCGAACTCGCTCTCTGATGGACTGCGACTGTCGGCCGACTTTAAGATTGTCGACGTCGCGCCGCGTCTCCGGTGCCGCAAATGTGATGAACGCGTGCGTGCGGTCTGCCGATAAGGTGGCGGACCGAGGCAGGTTAAAAACGTCAGGGCGTCAGCCGCGGGATAACGCGGTACTCGCCGCATGGAGTAGCAGGTCGCAGTTTACTACGCTGCCCATTCCCGTATTTCTCCAGCAGGACGCCGACGGCCTCGGCTTCATCAATACCGGTCTCGTCGCGGTCGCTCGCTGAATATTGTCGCGGGGCATTTTGGAGATTGTGCGCAATGCCAATGTAGTCGAATGCCAAGCCCGTCGGTTTATTTCGGAAGACGCGGTCGACGCGCGCGACAACGCTGTCTTGCTGACGACGCCGTTGTCGCTCGATCTGTTTCCGATCAAGGACTCGTATGTCGCGTATCTGAAGCGGGACCGTAACGCGACAACTCGCAACCCGGCCACGATCGCACGGCTTTGCTGCCGGCTTCATGAGATGGGCATCGAGGAGATTTACCGGTGGTGCTCGGAACCGAAGGAAACGAACCGACAACTCGGGCCATTGATCCACTGGTTGCGGTCGTGTCATGGCCGCTATTCCGCAGCGCTGCGGAAGGTGCGGACCGGCGGTTCGCGGCGTTCGAGGTCTCGCGACAGCAACCGCAGCAACGACGGCGGCCGCATCGCCGATTAACGCCCGGCAGCGTGTCGTATATTGCGTTAGCATGTTGTACAGGACGACCGCCGGAATTGCGGCAACGAGGCCGATTGCCGTGGCGAGCAGCGCCTCTGCAATGCCCGGGGCGACGACGGCCAGGTTTGTCGTCCGCGCCTTCGAAATCCCGATAAAGCTGCTCATAGTGCCCCAAACCGTCCCGAACAGGTCGACGAACGGGGGCGGTCGCGCCGATTATCGCGAGAACGCCGGTGCCGCGGGTCATTGCCCGGGCGGCTCTCGCCTCGATCCGTTCAAGGCGCGAGGCGGCCCGTTCCTTTATCCCCTCGGCCGATCCTCCTTCGGTATCGCCGATCACCACCTTCGCACCCTGCGCTATCAGCAGGCGGGCCTCCGCAGCACCCTGGCCGCGCGCCCCGCCGCTCACGAGCACCACCTTGTTGTCGAAGCGTGCCATGTCCGCTCCCCCGATTACCAAGAAGGAAAGTTTGACAGATCGGACGGCCTGGTTGTCATTTTGAAGGAGCGGCGCGCCAGATAATTTTCAAAATGACCGCCATGCGGCGCGGCGACTTCCCGCCAATGTGCGATGATGGCGCCGAGGCGCCCGTCACCGTCGGTCGGTTGAACGGGCGCAAAGGTTACCTTGGGAGTATCGACACCAGATGAACGCCCTCAAAGACTCCATCAAGTCTGGTAGACCCGTCGTCGGGACGACCGCGACACCAGCCCGAAGACGGCGCGAGACAGCGCTTCGGTGACGCGTTGTTCATAAAGGCGCCCTTCGTCGAGGGCGCGATCGAGAAAGGTCTGCCCCCGCGGACCTTCGGGAACCAGCGAATCGCGCCCGAACAGCAGTAGAAAGACGCGCAGCCAATGATGCGCATCCGCACCGGGGGGCAAAGCAGGCGGCATCGCACCGATGAGGGCCGGCAGGTCGATTTCGACAAACCCCTCGGCGCGGGCGCGGGCTTGCGCCCAATGGAGCCGCCAGAACCGGCCGTTGGTCAGCAGACCCCAACGCAGCCGGCCGCCCGATTGCGCCTCGGCGCGTCCGAGATAGCGCAAGAGCTGATGGGCCGGAGCCTCGCCGCTGCTGCTGGCGCGGTCCAGCGGCCGGTCTTTCGCCTCGTTCTCGACGACGATTGCGCCGAGCCGGAAGCGATCAACGGAGCGGAGGGGGCGCGCTTTCGCAGTGGTTTCCCGATCGAGAAACAAGAGCGCGTCCGCCACGTGTTCTCGGCCGCGTCCAGGTTCCTGCTGCGGCAAGTGCTCCCAGTCGAGACGCGCCAGGATTGGGTTGATGAAAACCGCCTCGGTCTCGGCTTCGGAGGGGCGCGGCATCTCGTCCAGCGCTTGCCAGTGGCTCCGAACAACGGCAGCGAATTCTGTCAGGGTGGCGGCGTCGAGCCGCGCGTATTCGGGCAGACCGCGTATGCCATCCTCGAGGAAAAAGCGCGTGAACAGTCCGCCGCGAAACACGATCGGCGATTCCCCAAATTGCTTCCGAACTTGAAACTCTGCTCGGCATCTCGTCCGAGAACCCGACCGGATTCTTACGCCTTCGTCTGAGTCGCGGTTGCTATGTGGTCGCTAGCGTTTCTCGCAGTGACGCCCGATTACCGTAAATACCTAATTTAGTGGCGGACCCGAAAGGATTCGAACCTTCGACCTCTGCCTTCGGAGGGCAGCGCTCTATCCAGCTGAGCTACGGGTCCCCGTGGAGGTTCGTGTGATTACCCGCTCGCGGGCGCTGGCGCAAGAGTTGCCCCATAGTCCAGGGCTAGTGCTGTACCGTTTGCGCCACGCGTCCGGCCGCAAAGGCGCCCGCGACGCATCACCCGCGCCGGTTGCCCGCTTTCTCCGCCGCAGATGCCGGCGCAGGACCCGGCACCGGCGGCCACGGTAATACCGTGGTGGCTGCGTCGGCACCGGACGGCAGCGGTGGGCGCGGGTCGGCGATCCAGCTCGCGATATCCGACGCGACCATGCCGCCGTCGAGATCGCGCAGCAGCAGGTGATAGCCGGCGGGGTAATACGCAAAACGGCGCAGGCGGCGCGGCTCGGCGGGCAGATGCGCGACGAATTCGGCGACCGGCCGTCGCGGTACGACCTCGTCATGCGCGCCGTACATCAGCAACAGCGGGACATCGAGAAACGGTGCCGCCGCGAGCGCCGAATCCATCAGCTCGACAAGACCGTATACCGCATCGACACGCGTCTCTTTGATGATCAGCGGGTCGCGCGCCATCTGCCGCAGCACGGCATTATTGTCGGAGATTCGGATCCCGAGGCCGCTTCCGCTCAGTACCGCATCCGGGAAAAACCGCGCGGCGATAAACAGCGCTGCTTTCGGTAGCAGGCCCATCGTCGCGCGGCCCCAGACCGCCGGGGCGCTGAGGATCACCCCATCAGCCCCGGCTCTCGGCATGCCCTCGGGTCCGGCGATGACCCCCTTCATGGTCCCGGTCGCCGCGAGGATCGCGATTGCGCCGCCCATGCTCTCTCCGAGCAGATAGACCGGGCGTCTGGGATAAATCAGGCCCAGCACGCGGATCGCGGTGATCGCATCGACCACCAGACGCCCCTCGCCGACCCAGGAGCCCCGCTCCGGAGCGGCGCCAAACCCGCGCTGGTCGTAGGCGTACGTTGCGATGCCGTGCGCCGCCAAGGTTTTGCCCGGTATCTCGAAGGCATGGCTGTAGTCGTTGAACCCGTGCAGCGCCAGGATCACCGCCCTGACCGGTCCACGCGGCAGCCATTTTCGCAGCGGCAGGCGGGTACCGTCCGAGGCGATGAAATCGTGCTCGGTGAAGCTCGGCGTGACCGCAGGCGTGGCCGGAGCGGCGGCAGCAAAGGCGTGCTCGACAGCGGGCTGAATTTCCACCCGTGCCGCCGGTCCGCACGATGCCGGCGACAACAGCAACGGTGCCAGCAGCGCGATGCGGCAGGCAACACGCCACAGTGAAAAAACGCGCTGCGGCTGCCGGCGGCCGGGGTGCGATTCATCGTCTGTTCGCGTCAGCCCTATCATCGATCACCGTAATCGGTCAATTTGGCCGGCGGTTCGGCAGGTCGATCCCCATCTGTTGTCTGCGCGGCGCGGCCGGGATAAACGGATGGGTCAGGAGCAGCCGGACAGGCCCGGCGCAACCGGCTTTTATTAGCGACATCTCCGACTGGCAACAAAATGACCCCTTTCGAGACGATCGAAATCGCCGATATGGTGGCGGCCTGCAATGGCGGAGGCGGACCGCTGGGCCATCCGCGGGTCTATCTGAACCTCGCGCCGGCGGGCTGGGTCGAGTGCCCGTATTGCTCGCGCCGGTTCGTCAACCGCGCGGTGGCGCAGAGCGGCGGGGTCGCGGAGGAGGCCGGGGTCGTGATGCCGTCGGCGCACCAGGCCGGCGAGGAGCGGCTGAGCGAAAGCCCGGCGCCGCGTCAGGTCGGCGAGATCGCCGCGGGAGGCGAGAATGGATGATGTAACCGGCGCCCTTCTTGCCGAACAGCCGGCGGCCGTATCCGTGGACGCGCCGCCCTCGGCGGCGCCGCGCCACGTCTTTCTGATCGACGCGTCGGGGTTCATCTTCCGGGCATATTTCGCCCGGGCGCGCGACACCAAGGCCGAGCGGTTCCAGCGCAAATCGGACGGCATGCCGACCGAGGTCGTTACGATTTTCAGCAACATGCTGGACAAGTATCTGCGCGAGACCGACGCCGATCACATCGCCGTCATCTTCGATGCGTCCGGCCGCAGCTTCCGCAACGAGCTGTACGACCAATATAAGGCCAATCGCCGCGAGATGCCTGACGATCTCGCGCCGCAATGCGAGCATGTCCGCCGCGCCGCCGACGCGTTCGGCGTCTGTCAGATCGAGATGGACAATTTCGAGGCCGACGATCTGATCGCGACCTACGCGCGCCATGCGGTCGAGGCCGGCGCCAAGGTGACAGTTCTCTCGTCCGATAAGGACATGATGCAGCTGGTCCACGACGATCGGGTCATGATGCGCGACCCGATGACCGACCGGCCGATCGGCGAAGCGGAGGTGCGCGAGAAATTCGGAGTCGGGCCGGACAAGGTCATCGAGGTGCAGGCGTTGTGCGGCGACAGCACCGACAATGTGCCCGGCGTGCCGGGGATCGGCGTAAAGACCGCGGCCGAACTGATCAACGCCTACGGCGACCTCGAAACGCTGCTGGCCCGGGCGGACGAGATCAAGCAGCCGAAGCGCCGCCAGGCGCTGATCGACAACGAGGCGCAGGCGCGGCTGTCGAAGGAACTCGTCAAGCTCGACGACGACGTGCCGCTTCCCTGTCCGCTGTCGGCGCTGCGGGTCAAGCCGTATGACCCTGAAAAGCTGTTTCCGTTTCTCGACGAGATGGAGCTGCGCGCGCTCAAGTCACGCATAGAGCGCCGGCTGTCGATCACCGCGCCGACGCCGACCGCCGGCCCGAGCGAGCCGGTCGTGCCCGAGATCCTGCCATTCTCGGCTGATCGCACCTACGCGGTGGTCGATACGGCGGAAGGTCTGGCGCACTGGATCGAGGCAGCGGTGCAGGCCGGTGCGGTCGCGATCTGGGCGGCGCCGAGCGCGCTCGCCGGCAAGCGGCCCGAATTTTGCGGCCTCGCGCTCGCCGTCGGGCCGGGGCTGGCGGCGTATGTGCCGCTCGGACATCGGGCCTCCCGAAGCAGTGATGCAGGGCTGTTGGACCCCCTCCAGTCCCCTCCCCCGCTGGCGGAGGAGGGTCAGGGTGGGGGCGATACGGCGCTTTCGCCCGATGCGGCCCTCGCCCAACTGAAGCCGCTGCTCGAAGACCGGGGGGTCCTCAAGATCGGCCACGACATGAAGGGCATGGCGCACCTTCTGCGCCGCCACGGCATCGCGGTCGCGCCCTATGACTGCACAATGCTGATGTCGTACGTGCTCGATGGCGGTCAGGTCGAGCATACGGTCGAGGAACTGACAAAGCGGTCCCTGTCGCACGACCTGACCCCAGCCAAGGAGATCCTCGGCACCGGACGCAACGCGATCTGTTTCGCCGAGGTCGCGACCGCGCAGGGCCGTGATTTCGCCTGCGAGCGCGCCGACGCGGCCTTGCGGCTGCACACGCTGCTCAAGGCCCGGCTCGTGCGCGAGCACATGACCGCGTTCTACGAGACGATCGAGCGTCCGATGGTCGCCGCGGTCGCGGCGATGGAGGATGCAGGGGTCAAGGTCGATCGCGACGCGCTCGCCGAGTTGTCGCGCGATTTCGCGCGCCGCATCGCCGAGATCGAGCAGTCGATCTGGCGCGATGTCGGTCACGAATTCAACATCGGCTCGACCAAGCAATTGGGCGACGTATTGTTCGAGAAGCTGCAACTGCCCGGCGGCAAGAAGGGAAAAACCGGCGCCTACGGCACCGACGCCTCGATCCTGGAGACGCTGGCGCCGATGCATACGGTGCCCGCGCAAGTCCTCGAATGGCGGCAGTTGACCAAGCTGAAATCGACCTATGCCGACGCGCTCGGCGAGGTTATCGACGGCGAAACCGGCCGCGTGCATACCTCGTTCGCGCTGGCGGCGACCGCGACCGGGCGGCTGTCCTCGTCCGAGCCGAACATTCAGAACATTCCTATCCGCACCGAGGAAGGGAGAAAAATCCGCCGCGCCTTTGTCGCCGAGTCGGGCCATCTGCTGTTGTCGGCCGATTACAGCCAGATCGAATTGCGTCTAGCGGCGCATGTCGCCGACATCGCCGAGCTGAAGCACGCCTTCCGCGAGGGGGTCGATATTCACGCGCTGACCGCCAGCGAGGTGTTCAACGTGCCGCTCGACCGTATGGACCCGCTGACCAGGCGGCGCGCCAAGGCGATCAATTTCGGCATCATCTACGGCATCAGCGCATTCGGCCTCGGCAACCAGATCGGCGTGCCGCAAGCCGAGGCGGCGGCGTATATCCGCGCCTATTTCGAGCGGTTCCCCGGCATCCGGGCGTATATGGAGCGGATCAAGACCGAGGCGCGCCGGGCCGGCTATGTCGAGACGATCTTCGGCCGCAAATGCTTCATCCCCGGCATCCGCGACGCCAACCCGGCGCGCCGCGGCGGCGCCGAGCGGCAGGCGATCAACGCGCCGCTGCAGGGCTCGGCGGCCGACATCATCAAGCGCGCGATGGGCCGTTTGCCGGCGGCGCTCGCTGCGTCGGGGTTGAAGGCGCGCATGCTGCTGCAGGTGCACGACGAACTCTTGTTCGAGGCGCCCGAATCGGAGGTCGAGGCGACGGCGCGCCTCGTCAAGCAGGTCATGGAAGACGCCTGCGCGCCGCGTTGCGAGTTGTCGGTGCCGCTCGTCGTCGAAACCGGCTGGGCCGCGAGCTGGGACCAGGCGCATTAGAGCGGTATCAACTGAAATTCGAGTGTCGTTCTCGCGAAGCTGAAGCGCTGCGTGGACGGCCCCCGGCATCGGACGGCGTCCTTGCTGGATTGAATCCCAATCACAGCTTGGCACGTTCAATGCCGTCAGGGGCCGTCCGCCCCAACTCAGCGGGCGACGTGAGGTAGCCCTGGGACCCCTCCCCGGACTCAATCCGGGGATCACGCCGGGGCGACGAAGTGGTTCAATCGATCCCGTCGGGCTTTAGGCAGCCGTTACGGCGCGCGCCGAAAGCCGTTGGTGTTCATGCAGGACGCGACGATCGCCTCGGCGCGATCGCGCGTTGACTCGGCCATCGTCCGCGTCTGCAGAGTTTGGATCTGCGCGCGCTGCCAATCCGCGCCTCGCGTCGCGAGAATGTCCTGGTTGATCCCGATCTCGGGCCCGACCCGCTCATCGGCCAGGGAGCGGCAGCTCCGATAAGCTTGCGCCACCGCCGCTTCGTCGGCGCCGGGCTTTGTCCACTCGTCCGCCCCCGATCCGCAGCCGCCGAGCAGCGCCGCCGCCGCGAGCGCCCAGGCGATCCGCGAGACAGTCCGCGTCATCTTCATGGCGCCGGCGCGATGCCGCGGCGTTGGTCGAGCCGCGCGAGGATCGCGCGCTTCTCGGCGTTGCTCGCCGTGTACCATCCCGCGATTTCGTCGAGCGTGCGCAGGCAGCCGCGGCAGGTCCGTGTTCTCGGGTCCATCAGGCAGATCCCGAGGCAGGGTGAGGCGGGCGACCTCTCGGACTCGGCGCCGGGCAAGGAATCGTGGGGCATTCACAAGCCCTTCGCCGGTCCGGTCAGGTCGTCCAGCCGCCTCCGCAACAGCTTTGCGCGCGCCGCCGGGATTTCGTAGACCCAGCGCGCGGCCCTGTCGTTTATCGCTTTGCTCTCGGCTGCGGCCGCGCCCGTGCCGGAAGCTGCGACGGCAACCCAATCGGCGCCGTCATGCGGGAAAAGGCGCAGTCTGATCGCGAGCCCGTCAAAGGTCGCGAACTCGGCGCGGCCGAGCCCGCTTTGTGGCAGCTCCATCAAGGCGAGCGGCTTTACATCGTCAAAGATTAGCCCCTCCACCGCCCCGGCGAGATCGGAAAGGCTGGCGACAGCCGTCACTTGCGCCCCGTCCGGCAGGTCCGCGATCGCGAAGGCGGCTTCGGGACCGGCGCGCCGGATCGCCAGCGTAGCGCCGTCGGCGGCCGTCAGGTTGACCGCGGCAACGCGCCCCGGCGGCAGATTGACGATGCCTCGGTCGAGCCAACTCAGCAGATCGCCGGGCACTTCGAGCGAGCCGCGCGCCAGAGACGCTTGTTCGGCGCCGGGCTTGCGGACATAGACCAGGTCGGCGCCGCCGCCCGCCGCGGCAACCGGCACGGCTGCAATGCTCGCCTCGGCGACGGTGTCGCCGGTCCGGCTGCGCAGCACGATCTGCGTCGGCGCTCCGGTCGCCGAGCCGTCGAGGCCCATCGTGGCGGAGGAGCCGGTGTCCGGCGCGTCCGGCTCGACAAGCGCCAGACCCGCAAGTCCGACGAACAGCCGGTGAAGCCTCGCCGGATCGGCCGGGTAGTTGTCCTTTTCGATGACGACCCAGCGGCCGGCCACATTCGCGAAATCGACCTTCGCCGCGCCATGCGAGACCCGGACCCACGCCAACTCGCCGAGGCGATCGGCGAGGCCGGGGAAAACAGGCATTGCGGCCGGGATCGGGAGGGGGCCGCGGCCGCTGAGGAACATCTCGAAGATCACCGCTCCGACCAGCACGATCCCGGTGGGCAGAAGAAAATAGAAATCGCGCCTCTGCATCGTTGCGCATCCCCGATCGCTTCCGCCGCAGTGCCGTCGCCCTCGGATGCCCCGTTTTCGGCAGGCGCCGGTCGCGCGGGGGAAGGTGTGGCGTTTACGATGCGACCGCGGCGGGCGCCGTGCAAGCGGCTCTCAATACAGGCCGCCGCTGCCGGGACCGGGCCTCACCGGGATCGCCGCCTTCTCGATTTCAGCTACGCCGTCCGACGGCAGCAACGGGATCGGCGTCGCGACGGCCGTATCCGCGGTTCCAGCGGGTGGCATTGCCGTTTGGTCGACCGGCGCGGCGGACGGCTCAACAGATGCAGCCGCGGCGGGTCGGCTCGGCGGCAAGGCCGCCGGCCTCAGCACGGGCGCTGGCAACGCGGACGGGCTTGGCAATGACAATGCCGGAGATTCCGGCAGGATCGGCAAGGTCGCCGAGGCCGTCGCCTCCTTCGCGTCGCCGGCCCGCGCCGCGAGGCTTGCCGGTGACGGCGCCGCTTCGGGCGGCCTCGCCGGCGGAATCGGCGCGAGAACCGCGGCGCCGAACGGCGCTGCAGGGGTTGGCGACGGCGCGGCGACCGCGATCGTCTGCGGCCCCCGATCATGCGGCTGCAGGTAGTTGTACGCCAACTGACCCGAGACGCCGACCGTCACGGCATAGCAGAACGCCGCCCCTTTGCTGAAGGCAAGCCGGGCGATTTTGGCAAGGATTTCGTGCACGGACCGGCTTTCCCCAATCCACCCGCAACTTCAGTACGGCTGTGTCGTACGGAAGAATTGCGGCAACACCAAGTTTCTGTTCAGACCAATTTGTGCCGTGGGTTTCAGGCTAATAGCATGGCGGATAGGGGTAATACCCGCAGGGAGGATACGGGTAGCGGTAGGCGTAAGGATAGTACGCACCGGCCGCGGCGGCCGAGTAGAATGCTGCGCGACGAGCGGTCCGTCGTGCGACGCCGGCAAACGACAGCGGTGTGAACGGCAGGCCAATGATGTCGATGAATACCGCCGCCGGACCGTCGGCGCCCGCCAAGTCGCCTTCCAGCGTCTTCACGCTGAAGGTTAGATTGTCGCCCTCCAGTTTCGGAGAGGTCAGGACGACAACGGCATCCTTCACGGTCGATGCATCCTTGCTGAGCACTGAAACGGTGGCGTTCGGCGGGTCCTTGCCAAAGCTGTCGTTGCCGTCGGCCCATTCCTCGAGCAGATCCGCGGTCAGCGCGTGGCCGGCGGCGCGGACTGGCCGATCCGCGAAAATGATGGCATTCGACGCGACGCCGAGAAGCGTCAATGTCGATCCGTTCAAGGTCGCGCCCCGTGCATTGAGCACAATCAGCGAAGGCACGGTCTCGGTTCGCTGGGATTCGGGAACCCCGATCTGTTTGAGCGGTTTTTGGGTCTGGCTCTGTGCATCGGCCGAGAGCGGGACGGCGATCAGCGCCAGCAGGGCGACGCAGATCCGGATCGTGGTCTTTGCGATCATGACTCTTTCCTCGTTGTGCCGGCCTGCGCGGCGTAGACGTTTGAGGTCGAAACCCCGATGGTCGCCGTTCTCCCCAAGCGCCAGCCGAGCTGATCAGATGGCAGCCGAGTTGGCGGAGCCGCCCGCCAGTTTAAACCTGCAAGCCGCTGTGTCACTCTGGCACTGCGCCGCTCACTCAGTTCAGAGGCGGGAAGCCGGCCGGAGGACGACGCAGGCTCGTTGCCTGCTCGAAGGAATAGGCGAGCCGCAGCAGTATCGGTTCGCTCCAGGCGCGGCCGGCGAACGTGAGGCCGAAGGGAAATTCGGGCGTGCCGGGGGCTGACACAAACCCAGCCGGTACCTGGACGCTCGGATAGCCGGCCTTCGCGGCGATCGCGGCCCCGGCGACACCCGGAAACAGCACCGCGTCGAGGCGGTGCCGGTCCATATACGTATCGAGCCCCAGGGTCCGGCTGGCGCGCAGATCGGCGGCACGAGCGGCCTGGTACTCCAGCTCAGACAGATCGCCGCTGGTGGCTTCCGCGGCGAGGAAGATGTCCTGGCCGAAGCGCAGCGCCCGTTCGGCGCTCGCGCGGTTGAAGGAGATGATGTCGGCGAGCGTGCGAATCGGGGTTTCGCCGGCCTGCGTATCGGGCAGCCAGTCGCGCAGATAGGCGTTCAGATCGTGCTTCAGCTCGTAAACCAATACGATCGGGCGCCGCGCCGGCTCGTACCGCCCCGGGCTTTCCGGGTTGCGATTGAGGATCGCCATCTCGGTGCCGGGGCCGCCGATCCAGCCTTCGGTCGGGATGTTGGCGCGCACGATCGTGGCGCCGAGCGCCTCGATGAGCCGCGATCGCCTGACCCATCACGGCGCTGGCGGCGAGGCCGAGCTTGCCGAAATACACATCGTTGCCGGGATCGGACGGGTCACTCGGGACACCGATCCGCGCGCCGCGCAGCCCGTCCGGGTCGAGAAATGCGGTGTAATCGGCCGGCCGTTGCTGCGCCAGCGTTGCCGGGTCGCGCGGGTCGGGAGCGGCCAGCACGTTCAACAGGATCGCCGCGTCGCGCACGGTGCGGGTCAGCGGCCCGGCCGTATCCTGGCTGTGCGCGATCGGCAGGATGCCGGCGCGGCTGATCAGCCCGACGGTCGGCTTTACCGTGACGAGGCCGTTCTGCGCCGCCGGCGACAACAGCGAGCCCGAGGTTTCGGTGCCGATCGCCGCCGCACACAGCCCCGCCGCGACCGCGACCGCCGACCCCGAACTCGACCCGCCCGGCGAGACCAGCGGCACGCCGCGCGTCGTCGACCGCGTCGGGGGCATAGGGATTGCGGACCTGACCGCCGAGCGAGCTGTACCCGGCCGGCATGTCGATCGCGAGGATGTTCGCGAACTCGGTCAGGTTGGCCTTGCCGAGGATGACCGCGCCGGCCGCGCGCAGCAGCGCCACCAGCGTCGCATCGCGAGGAGCGCGCGCTTGGGCCAGCGCCAGCGAACCGGCCGTCGTGTGCATGCCGTCGCCGGTCGCGATGTTGTCCTTTATGAGGATCGGTATGCCGGCGAGCGGGCGATGGCGGCTCAGTCCAGCGCGGTCGCCGGACACCGCGTCGGCGAGCGCGTCGGGGTTGATCTCGCGCACCGCGTTGAGCCGAGGCCCGGCCCGGTCATACGCCTCGACGCGCGCCAGATAAGCGCGGGTCAGCGCCTCGGCGGTGATGCGCCGCGCCGCCAGCGCCTGCTGCAACTCGGCGAGTGAAGCGTTATCGACGTTCATACGGGTGTCAGCCGCGCTGCTCCAAATACCAATCCAAAATCCGCTCGCCGGTCCAGAACACGACGTCGTTGTGGCTGCGGATATGCGCGAGGGCGTCGCGGACGTATCGGAGCCGGTGCGGTGCGCCCATGATGTAGGGGTGCAGCACCAGCGCCATCACGCGGGCGCCGCGCCGCGCATCGCGGTAAAGCTGCTCGAATTGGTCGATCGCGCGGTCGCGGTATTCGCTGGCCTTGTGATGCTGGATCAGCATCATCGCGACATCGTTGCATTCCTGCGTGTACGGGATGTTGACGATCGGCCGGCCGCGCGTCTTCAGCACGACCGGCTCGTCGTCGAGCACCCAGTCGCAGACGTAATCATAGCCCTCCTCGGCCAACAGGTCGGGGGTCTCCCAGGTCTCGGTCAGGCCGGGGCCGAGCCATCCGCGCGGGCTTTTCCCCGTCGCCTCGCGGATGGCGGCGCTGGTCCGACGGATGTCGTCGCGCTCGTCGGCGACTTTCTGCATATTTTTCTGACTGAAGCCGTGCCCGGTGAACTCCCAGTTGCGCTCGCGCGCGGCGCGCACGATCGGCGCGTAGCGCGAAATCGCCGAGCCGTTGATCGCCAGCACGGCAGGGATGTGCAGATCGTCGAACAGGTCGAGCATGCGCCAGAACCCGACCCGGTTGCCGTATTCGTGCCAGGCCCAGTTCGGGATGTCGGGCATCGGCGCGCCGCCGGCCGGCGGGGTCAAGACGGTGCGCGGCATCGTCTCCCTCGGGTCCCATTCCTCGACATTGACGATGACCCAGACCGCCAGCCGCGCCCCGCCCGGCAGCGTCAGCGGCTTGCGCTCAGTGATCGCGGAATAATCCAGACGTTCGGTCGGCAGCATCGCATGCGCTCCTATTCCGTGATGACGCCGCTTTCGGCCAGAGCGGCGATCTCGGCCGGCGAAAATCCGGCGTCGCCGAGCACTTCCGCATTGTGCTCGCCGATCCGCGGCGGCTGGCGCACAAGACCGGGGCGGCTTCGGTCGGCGCCGAACTCGATCGGGAGCGCCGGCAGAAGCGCCGGCTTACCGTCCTCGCCGCCATAGCGCGACAGGATCACCTCGACGAGACCCCCGGTCGCCAAGAGATGCGGGTCGTCGAACAGATCGCCCGGCTGGCCGACCGGCGCCCACGACACCTGCGCGCGCTCGCAGCGACTCGCGACCTCGTCGCGCGGGATTTTGCCGATCACCTCCTGCAAGGCCGGGATCAGCCACGATCGTTCGGCGAGGCGCATCACATTGGTCGCGAGGCGCGGGTCGGCGGCCAGTTCCTGGAGGGAAAATTCCTCGACAAAGCGCGCCCATTGCTGGTCGCTGGTGACGCCGATAAACAGCTGGCCGCCGCCTGCGGTATCGAAAACCTCGTAGATCGCCCAGGCGCCACGCCGGATCGGCATCGGCCGCGCCTCGAGCCCGGTCGCCGCCATCCCGGCCATGTGCGTGCTCATCAGAAAGGCGGCGTTCTCGAACAGCGCGCTCGACACGCGCTGGCCCCGTCCGGTCGCGTCGCGCTCGCGCAAGGCGGCCTGCACCGCGATGACGCCGAACATGGCTCCCATGATGTCGATGACCGAGGCGCCGGCGCGCAAGGGCTGCCCTGGCGGCCCGGTCATGAAGGCCAGCCCGGACTGAAACTGCACGACCTCGTCCAAGGCGGGGCGGTGTTCGTAGGGGCCGGCGAGATAGCCTTTCAGCGCGAGATAGATGAGGCGCGGGTTGAGTGGCGACAGATGTTCCCAGCCAACGCCGAGCCGCTCCATCGTGCCGGGGCCGTAATTCTCGATCACGATGTCGGTCGTCGGCGCCAGGCGATGGATGACGGCCCGGCCCTCGGGGCGTTTCAGATCGACCGCGAGGCTGCGCTTGTTGCGGTTGAAGGCGGCGAAAAACCCGGCCCCGAACCCACCGAGGCCGCGCGTGTGGTCGCCTTGCGGCGCCGGCTCGACTTTGATCACGTCGGCGCCCAATTCGGCGAAGATCAGACCGGCTGTCGGGCCCATCACCGTATGCGTGAATTCGAGGACCCGAAGGCCCGCCAGCGGAGTTGCCGACATCAGGCGTTTCCTGTTAGCGCCCCCCGTCATCTACAAACGGGGCCGGCGCGGCTATGTGTTCGGGTGCAGGTGTGCCCGGGTTTCCGGCGATTTCTTAGGGAAATCCGCGGACAGACACAATCTAATGCCGACTGCCGGCGGGAGGCCGGCGATCCGAATCCGTTCGGCCCGAGAGGGTCGGCGATGCGATTGGGCAGGGGTGCGGGGCGGGGGTGGGGTGAAGGAGCGAGCCGCGGCTGCATCGAGCGCGCAGCGGTGGGAATCACAGCCGGGAGCGATACCCGGCGCGCACCAGATCGCCGTATTCCGCGGCATCCTGCTGATGTGCGCCGGCGTTTCGCTGTTCCCGTTCATGAATGCAGCGGTAAAGCTGCTCGGCGCGCGCTATCCGGCGAACGAGATCGTCTGGGCGCGGTTCACCGGCCATCTGATCGTGATGCTGGCGGTGTTTCTACCGCAATACGGGTGGCGGCTGTTCGCGACGCGGCGACCGGCGGTGCAGATCGGCCGCGGCCTGCTAATGCTGGTCGGCAACGCCTTGTTTGTCGTCGCGATCACGCATGTCCCGCTCGCGACCGCGTCGGCGATCGGCTTTACCGCGCCGCTGATCGTCACCGCGCTGGCCGTCCCGCTGCTGCGCGAGCATGTCGGCATAAGGCGCTGGAGCGCCGTGCTGATCGGCTTTGCCGGGGCGCTTGTCATTATTCGGCCGGGCGCCGGGCTCAACGACCCGATGCTGCTGCTCCTGCTGCTCGGGTCGTCGACGCATGCGCTGTATCTGATCGCGACGCGCTGGATCGGCCGTTACGACGACCCGGCGACCAGCATCGTGTACTCGGCTCTGATGGGGTCGCTGATCATGAGCGTGGTGCTGCCGTTCTCGTTTGTGTGGCCGCGCGACGCGTTCGATTTCGCAATGCTGTGCAGCCTCGGGCTGATTGGCTCGGCCGGGCATTACCTCGTGATCCGCGCCTTCCGCCACGGCCCGGCCGCCGTGATCGCGCCCTTGAGCTATGTCGAGCTGATCGGCACGGCGACGCTCGGCTATCTGATCTTCGATAATTTTCCCGATTTGTGGACCTGGGTTGGGGCAGCGATCATCATCGCCTCCGGAGTTTACATCGCGCTGCGCGAGCGCCGCCTGCGCGCCGCCGGACGCTGACCTGCACGGAGTTTCTGGCCGTGGATTTCACCATTCCCGACGAATTGCTCCAACTCAAGGAGCGCACCGAGCGCTTCGTGCGCGACGAGATCATGCCGCTGGAGAAGGATCCGCGGCAGGGCGCGCACGGTCCCGCGGACGAATTCCGCCTCGAACTGGTGGCGCTGGCGAAATGCGCCGGCCTCCTGGCGCCGCATGTCGGGCGGGAGTGGGGCGGGCTCGGGCTCGACCATCGCGGCAAAGCCATTGTGTTCGAGGCGGCCGGCTACGCGCCGCTGGCGACGATCGCGATGAACATTTTTGCCCCCGACGAAGGCAACATGCACCTCTTGGAACAGGTCGGCGACGAACGCCAGAAGGAGGAATGGCTGCGGCCGCTGGCCTCGGGCGCGATCCGCTCGTGCTTCATGATGACCGAGCCGGCGCCCGGTTCCGGTTCCGACCCTGGCATGCTGCTGACGACGGCGCGGCGCGATCCGGGCGGCAATCAAGGCGACTTTATCATCGACGGCGACAAATGGCTGATCACCGGCGCGGTCGGCGCCAAGGTCGCGATCATCATGGCGCGCAACGAGGATGACCCGCTGGGGCCGGCCGGCGCGACGATGTTTCTGGCGCCGATGGACGCGCCCGGCATCCATATCGAGCGCGTGCTCGACACGATGGACCATTACATGGCCGGCGGCCACGCCGTGGTGCGCCTGGAGGGCCTGCGCGTACCGGAGAGCGCGGTGCTCGGCAGGGTCGGGCAGGGGTTCCGTTATGCGCAGGCAAGGCTCGCCCCGGCGCGGCTGACGCATTGCATGCGCTGGCTCGGCGCGGCCCGGCGCGCGCACGACATCGCGACCGATTACGCGCGCCGCCGCACCGCTTTCGGCAAGCCCTTGGGCGAGCATGAGGGGGTCGGCTTCATGCTGGCCGACAACGAGATGGACATCCACACCGCGCGCCTCGCGATCTGGCACTGCGCCTGGGTGCTCGACAACGGCGAGCGGGGCCGCCACGAATCGAGCATGGCCAAGGTGATCTGCTCCGAGGCGATCTGGCGCGTCGTCGACCGCTGCGTCCAGATCCTTGGCGGCCTCGGCATCACCGACGACACGATCGTCGCCCGCCTGTTCCAGGAGGTCCGCCCGTTCCGCATCTATGACGGCCCCAGCGAGGTGCATCGCTGGTCCATTGCGCAGCGCGTGCTGCGGCCCGGCGGCCTCGCAAGCCGCAGCACCTAGCGTGGCTTCCGCCGAGATTGCTTCGTGGAGTTTATCCCCGGATCACGTCCGGGGCAGGCTCTCGGGTCAGGCAGAGGCTGGAACCGCGGGCTCGCATTGACAGCGAGAGATGTCACTGCGAGGAGCGGAGCGACGAAGCAATCTCGACGAACGCGCTCGAGCCGCCCAACCGGCAGCGCGCGGGACCCGCCAGGCTAATTCGCCGCCTCGACCGCCTGCTTCAGGCTCCTGACCGCCTTGTCGCGCGAGGTCAGCGGCTGCAGGCGGTACTTGTCTTCGAGCAGTTTCAGGATCGAGGTCGTGTCGTAGGCGTCGGTGTGGTCCACCGCGGAACGGGTGAAGCGCTTCGCGATCAGCAGCGCCGGGATGCGGGTGCCCGGCCCCCACTGGTCATGGGCATATTGCCCGGGGTCGGCGCGGCCGTGCGGCGGCGGCGGCACGTGGTCCCACTGCCCGCCGAACTCGTCGTAGGTGACGATGACAAGCGTGTCCTGGCCCTGCGGCCCATTTATCACGGCGTCGATCAGGGCGACGAGATGGTCGTTTCCGTCCGGCTCGCTGGCATAGCCCGGATGCTCGTTTTCCTCGCCGACCGGCTTGACGAAGCTGACCGGCTTCAGGGTGCCGGCCTTAGCCGAAGCGAGGAACTCGGCCTCGTCGCGCAGATGGTCGCGGCGGGCCGGCTTCCCCGGCGCGTAGTTTTCGAAATAATTGAAGGCTTGGTGGTGATACTGGAACAGCTTGTCTGGGCAGCGCGGAAAGCCAGGACGCTGATCCGCGTTCGCGTCGCCGCAGTTCGGCCCGTTTCCATTGGTCCAGCCCGGCGCGCCAATGTCGCCGTTCGCGTTCGACCAGCCGCCGGAATACCACGCCCAATCGATCCTGGCGTCATCCAGCCGGTCGCCGATCGTCGGGTGGGACAAAGGCGGCAGGCGCCGCGTGTCGGGCGTGCCGGGCGCGTAGGGCCAGTGGAACGGCTGCGTCGTGTTGACCGCGAAGTCGCCGCAGATAATGCCGGCGGGGGTGGCGGGCCGGCCCGCCGGCGGATTGCACGATGCCGACAGCGCGGAATCCTTCGCGCCCGTACCGAGCGGGCTTGTGTAGAGCGGCGTGCTGGTCGGCATGCCGTTTGCGTCGACCACCGAATGGAGGTCGTTCGCGCCGCCATCGTTCGGGGCGCCGGCGAAAACCGGCGTCGCTGCAGCGACGAGCCATTGGTGGTTGAGGAACGAGCCCCCGAACGCTCCCTGAAAAAACCGGTCGGCGATGACGTAATGCGGTGCGCCGTCGCGGTGCAGGTATCTGTATATCGGCAGCTTTGTCGTGTCGTAATGGCCCATCACGAGGCCGGCCGCGTCGCTTCCGGTCACATAGCGGTCTTGCTTGCCCCGATCGAGTTGGTACTGCTCGTTGTAGAACCGGTGCACAAGGTCGCGCGTACAGCCGCCCGCCGAGCCTTTTCCGTCCGCCACCCCGTCCGGGGCGGAAGCACCCGGCGCCGGGCAGGTGGTCGCCGCCGGCTGGATATAGGCGTCGATATTGAACGGCTCGTTCTTGAAGGCGCTCTGGAAGGGCGCCCCGGTCGCATCGGTGCAGGTCGCAGTCAGCGGGGGCGACGCGAGATTGACGTCGTTCTGCAACAGGCATGAGTAAGGCGTCCTGTCATCCTGCCGGACCTGCGTCGTGTGCGTTGGGTCCGCGGTCGGCAGCCCCTCGACCGCCGTGCCTTCGACCGTGCCCCACAGCCCATACAGATTATCGAAGCTGTGATTTTCCTGGTAGATGATCACAATTTGCTTGAAGTCGTCGAGCGATACGGCTTCTGCCGCGGTCGATGACATTGCCGCCGCGGCGACTGCCGCCACGACAAGCACTATTCTCCGCGCGTCCATTAGAGTTCCCCGCCGCAAAATGCGCCTGGCCGCTCAGGCCATCCACTCCCAACCTCAGCCGCGTCCCAGGCTCGCGACTGGACCGATATTGATCGGAAAGATCCGCCCCACCCTAGGTGTCCAGGCGTGGCAGTCCGATGAAGTTTTGATGACCACCTGATTACCGGGGACAGGCGCGCCCGAGGCGTGTCCGGTTAGAAAAATGCCAGCGTGCGGATTTCGATGCTTTCGCGCGGGCGGGCGTGTGGCGGGGCGGTCGGGTCCTTGAAGGCGGTGTGCGCGGTCCAGCGGGCGCGGCCGTCTTTCAGTGATTCATAGACCTTGAAGACCAGGGCTTCGTCCGGGCGCATGCGCGGGAACCAGTACCAGCGCTGCTCCGGATCGTAGGTGATCGCGTAGGTCTGGCCGACCCGGTCAGGATAGCGCCGCTCGTTGATGACGAGGCTCTCGGGCTTGACGGTCTGCGCGTCGCAGATCGCCAGCGGATGGCTTTCGACGGGGTGGTTGATCGGCCGCCACACCTGGATGACCGCGAAGCGCCCGGCGAGCAACGCCTCGGCCTCGTCGGCCATGATGTCGCGCACGCGCTGAGGTCCGGACCATTCGGTGTAGTCGTTATGGACGCGGCTGACGATGTCGCGGATTTTCTGCGTCTCGCGCTGGTCGCTGCTGGCGGTGCGCAAGGTGTGGTCAAACACGACGACCCGCTGCGCGCCGCTGACCTGCTTTATCAGCTCCTCGCATTCCTTGTAGTAGACCCGCTGGACTTCATCATCGCTCATGAAATCGGCGACCCGGCTGCGGTGCGGCACGAAGCGGAACCCCTCGCGCTCGAACTCGAACCGATCGGCGAGCGGCCTTCCGTTATGGATCTTGACGCGGTGCGTGGCGTTCTCGCCGCCTTCCCGCTCATCGACACCGCCCGGCTTGGCGACGTAGGTCACCAGCTTTTCGGGCCTGGCGAGATAGACCAGCTCCGCCTCGATCGTGTCGGGGGCGGCGTCGAGTTCGGCGAGCGCAGCCATGTCGGGCTCCTCGATATTTCTGTGCAGAAGATACGCGCGCCCGTTTCCGGCTACAACCGGCGCAATTGCTGCGCCCGCCCGTGTTTCATGCGGGTGTGAGCAGCTCCGGCGGGCGGCGGATGACGGTCTGACGGCCGCGCTTCCAGACGGCGAGAGGCGGGCGGATCTCGGCGATCGCCTGCTCCGGGGTCTCGGCGTCGATGACGACAATGTCGGCCGGGTTGCCGATTGCGAGCCCGTAATCCTTCAGGTTCAGCAGAAGCGCTGAGCGGTCGGTCAGCATCCCGAACAGCGCGCGCAATTCGTCGGGGGCGGCGATCTGCAGGATGTTGGCGTGCATGTTCGCCATGCGGATCAGCGAGCAGTCGCCATAGGGGGTCGCCGCGTTCAGCACGTTGTTGCTCGAAATCGAGCAGGTCACGCCACTCCTGGCGAGCAGATTGGCGTCGGCCACGCCGCGCACGACCGAATGGTCGCGCTCGCGCCCCATCAGGTAGAGGTCGGTCGCGGTCAATACGGTGACCGCGATGCCGGCATCCGCGAGACGCCGCGCCAGCGCCGCAACTTCTACCGGCGGCAACAGCGACAGCTTCGCCATGTGCCCGGCGACGACGCGCCCGCCGCGCTTGTGGCGCTCGGTCAATTCGAGCACCTGATAAATGTGCATCTGTTGGGGGTCGTCGCCGACATCGAGATGCAGGTCGAGATCGACATCGAACTCGTCTGCCAGCGCGAAGACGCGCTCGATCTGCGCCGCCGGGTCGCTATCGTAGCGCGGCGCGGCGCCGAGCACCGGGGCGCCCTGCTTCAGCGCCGCAACGAGCAGTTCCTCGGTGCCGGGATAGTTGGTCATCCCGTCCTGCGGGAAGACGCAGATTTCGAGGTCGATCGCCCATTTGTAATCGGTGGCCAGCGCGCGCACGGCCTCGAAGCTGCGGAGTTCGACGGCCGGGTCGATTTCGAGCTGCGTGCGCATCCGCGTCGTGCCGTTGACGAGACATTCCCGCAGCGTCGCATCGGCGCGGCGATAGACGTCCTCGACGGTAAAATCCTTTTTCAGCGGCGCGGTCATCGTCACGGGGTTGACCCGGCGCCCGTCGGGCAGCGGACAGCGCCCGGTGATGCGCGACTTGTCGAGATGGATATGCGTCTCGATCAGCCCGCCGCAGACGAGCCGCCCCCCGGCGTCGTAGGTCTCGCCGGAGGTAGCCAGGGACGGGGCAATCGCGGCGATCCTGCCGTCCTGAACCCCGATATCGCATGGCGGCTCGCCGGGGCGGTCGGCCGGCCGGGCATTCTGGATTATCAGGTCCACCGGGAGCGACCCTAAATCGTCGTCAGAACCCGCTCCTTGAAGGCGCGCATTTCGGCGGTTACGGCGTCGGCCTCCGGCCGCTCGAAATCGAAGTCGATCGCCGTGACGCCGAGATCGCGCAAGGCGTGAATGTCGCCGATAATGTCGCGCTCGCTGCCCGAGAACAGGCGGCGCTCGCCGTCCGAGGCGGTCGGCGCCAGCGCCTCGCCATAGCGCTTGACGCGATAGGTCAGCGCCACCGCCTCGCGCTTCCTCCCGGCGGCTTCGGTCGCGCGGCGCAGCCGTTCGATGCCGGCCTTGTAGCGCGGCAGGCTGTCGAGCAGATGCGCGTTATTTGTGCCGATCGGGTACCACGCATCGCCGAGCCTGGCGGCGCGGCGCACCGACGGTCCGCTCTCGCCGCCGACCCAGATCGGCGGGTGCGGCTGCTGCATCGGCTTCGGTTCGAGCAGCAACCCGTTGTAGTGGACATACTTGCCGTCGATCACCGGCTTCTGTTCGGTCCACAGGGTGCGGAACGCCGCGACATATTCGTCGGTGACGGCGCCGCGCTCGGCGAACGGCGTCGTCACGACGGCGTCAAATTCGGCCTTGAGCCAGCCCGCGCCGATGCCGACCGTCAGGCGCCCGCCCGACAGCACATCGACCGTCGCCAGCTGCTTCGCCGCGAGCACAGCAGGCCGGTACGGCACGACCAGAACCGCGAGCACGAGCCGCAGCCGCGATGTCATCGCAGCGAGCCAGGCGGCCAGGGTCAGCATCTCGTGGCGATAGCCGCTGTCGGTCGAATAGAACGCGCCGCTCTCGGAGTACGGATAACCGGGCTCGGCCATGTCGGGCAGCACGACGTGATCGGTCACGGTCAGATAGTCGTAGCCGAGCGCCTCGCCCTCGCGCGCGATGCGGGCCATGATCTCCGGCGCCGCCAAACTGCCGCTGTTCGGCAGGTTGAATCCGAAATGCATCAGCGCCTCCTCGTCAGGCCCGCGGTTCTACCCCGAGGCGGCCCGCCGCGGCAATCGCCCCTTGCCGCTACTGCATCCTATAAGGGCGGTAAAATAAATTATTAACGTACAAGTAGTATTTCCGGCATTGCATTGGCAGCGACAGGTGATCCAGTGCTGGAAGAACTTCTCGATGCGGTGGACGGCGTAAGCTATGCCGTCGATGCGGATAACCGCATCGTCGCGGTCGGCCGTCGCGGATGGGACCGTTTCGCGGTCGAGAACGGCGCCCCCGAACTGCGCGCCAACAGCCTGATCGGCCGGCACCTCTTCGAGTTCATCAGCGAGCCCGAATTGTGGAAGGCATACCGGGCGCTGGCCGACAGGATCGTTTCGACCGGCGAGCCGGCCGTTGTTGCCGCTCGCTGCGACAGCCCGGGCGTCGCGCGGAAGGTGCGCCTGTCAATCGGTCGGCTGCCGTTGCGCGACAACGGGCCGGGTCTGCTGTTTCAGGCCCGGATCGTCACCAAGACGACGCGGCCGCATCTCGACATTTTCGATCTCAAGGCGCTGCTGACCGCACTCAGACAGCAATCCGATTTGCCGATCATCACGATGTGCAGCTTTTGCCTGCAACTCCGGCGACCCGGATCGAGCGATGAGGACGATTGGATTTCGGCCGAAGAATATTACCGCCTCGGCGGCAGCAGTCAGGTGCGGATCAGCCACGGAATGTGCGCCGATTGCGACGCCGCCC
Organism: uncultured Alphaproteobacteria bacterium; assembly: GCA_963847345.1. Classification (GTDB taxonomy): domain Bacteria; phylum Pseudomonadota; class Alphaproteobacteria; order ATCC43930; family CGMCC-115725; genus DATARH01. Next base: position 26,894 of record CAWJZU010000003.1, read on the forward strand.
GCTTTCCCGACCTGTGGGACGAGGCCGCCGACCGTCAACCACGATAGGCGGCAAGATTTGCGTCGTCGGTCAACACGTAAAGGGAGCCTTGCGCGATCACGGGGCCGAGATAGGCGGCCCCTGAGATGTTCTGCCGGTCGATGATGTCGCCGGTCTGCGGTGACAGCGACATCATCTCGCGCGTCGAGGATACCACGATCAGCCGGTTGCCGCCGAGCACCGGCCCGGCCCAGAAGATCGGATCCGACTTGCCCTTCTCGTCCTGGAAACGCGGCAACGGGCGCAGCCAGCGGATCTTCCCGTCGTCCCGCCGCAGGCAGACGGCTTGGTTGTCGCCGGCCAGCACAAAGATGAAGTCGCCGCAGACCCACGGCCCATGGCTGCTGCCGATCGGCTGGTCCCAGGCGCGCTCGCCGGTACGCAGGTCGATCGCTGCCATGCGGCCACTATGGCTGACCGCATAGGCGCGGCCGCGATCGACGACCGGCCGGCCACGAATGTCGGCGAGACCGGCAACCGCGTTGACGGACCGCGTCGTCGCGAGGCTGTCCGACCATATCACCCGGCCATTCTCGGGACGCAGCCCGAACACCTCGCCCGAACTGTAGCCGACGACGACGATCTCGTCGCTCACCGCCGGGCTGGCGCCGCCGAGCAGGCCGGCGGTCTCCGGAATGCCGTTGTGAGTCCACAGGCGCCGGCCGTCATCGGCTGACAGCACATCAAGCGCGTTCTCGACACTGACCGCGAAGACGCGGCCCTCGGTAACGGTCGGCGGTGCGTGCAGCGGCGCCGTCACGCCCTGACGCCAGATGATCTTTCCGTCGGCCGGATCGAGCGCCACCACCTGACCGTATCCGGTGGTTACGAACAGCCGATCGTTCCAGAAGCACGGGCCGCCGCCGAACGCGCTGCCGCGTTCGTCTTCGGGCTTTAGATCGACAGCCCAGATACGGCCACCCGAGGCAGCGTCGAGGGCGCTGACCTGCGTCGCGCCATCCATCGCGAAAACCCGGCCGCCGGCGACGACCGGTGCCGACAGGATACGGGTGTAGCGCGAAGCACCCTCGCCGATCCCGGTCGACCAGGCCCGGCTCAGCTGCTCCGGCAACGCCGGGTGACCCATCGCGTGTGTCGGAACGCCGCCGGGAACCGGCCAGGCCGGGTTGAGCTCGGGCGGCGGCAGGGTGACCGCTACCTCCGCTAGGCTCGGATCCGGTTCGAGCCCACCACCGAGTCCGAGCACCGAAATCCGCTCGCCGGGAAGTGGCGTCTTCTTTTCGTCGAAAATGCCGCAGCCGGCTGCGGCGGAGGCCAGCAGCAGCGCGGTAAAGTCGCGACGGTTCATGCTCAATTCATACGGGACAGCGCGAGACGCAGGGAGCGTCGGCTAGGACTTCAGGGCCGCGGCCATTTCGGCCGCGCGGGCGCGCAACGCACGGGGCGCCGCCAGATCGTCGGCGAGTTTCTGATAGATTTCGAGCGCGCCGCCGCGGTCTCCCGAATTCAGTTTTGCTGCCGCGGTCACGTCGAGCGCGGTAGCGCGCCACGGATTCCCGTTGTCGGTCAAGGGCGCGAGCCGCTCGATCGCGGCGTGCGAATCGCCATCTCGAAGCTGGTGCATAACCGCGAACAGGACCGCCAGATCGCGGTACTCGCGAGCGACGGACGACGACGCCGCAATGCGGTTGTAGGCGGCGATAGCGCCCTGGCGGTTGTCGGCCTTGGCGAGCAGCGCGGCCTCCTGGAAGGCGGCCGGCAGCCCGTAGCCGCCGCCATCATTCGCCAACGCGGCGAACAGCTTCGCCGCCTCGGCATCCTTTCCCTGGCGCGCGAGCGCCTCCGCGGCCGTGTAATGGTTTGCCTGGGCCACCCGCTCGGAGGCGAGATGCTGCCGCCAGGCAAAGACCCCGACGGCGATCAGCGCGAGAAGCACCGTCCCGGCGATGATGTGGCGGGAATATCGCGACCACAGCCGCAGCAGGTTTTCGCGCCGCAGCTCGTCGTCGATTTCACGGAAAATGTCGCTCACAAATTTTACCGACCGCGGTGCCCCGGATTTGGGCGCACCATATCCGCCCGGCGGCGGCGACGCAAACCGCGGGGCCAAGAGTCGCGGCAGCCGGCGCGCTTCCGGCGGCAACCGGTCGCAGCAGCGCCGACCGCGAACCGCCGCATCTTGATGCAAGACGGCTGGACGAGTTGGCGGAAATGGTCAAAATGATGACAGCGCAACGAAAGACGGTCGGCGCGATGCTCGGCAAGAACGCGACGGTGCTGCCCCTTGGCGACTATCGCGGCGGCGCGCGGCGCACGCTGTATTTCACGCGCCAGGAACTGAACCAGCTGCTCGGCCTGTACAGCCGTAATGTCATCCGCGGGGTGTGGCGCGACTACGCGATCGATCACCGCGACGGGCAGGCGCTGTTCTCGATCTTCCGCCACACGCACGAGAGCGCGCTGTACACGATAGTCAAATCGGTGGGCAGCGGCGGCGAGGCGCAGTTCACGGTGCTGAGCGGCCGCCAGCGCGTGCGAATCGGCAATACCTTGCCCGAGGCGCTCGACTACTTCCGCTCTAAGCTGGCGCTCGTTCCGGGCGGCAAGGACTGAGCCGCCCGGACGTTCCTGCCGCTGGTCGAGAGCTCCCGCGCCTCCATCCGCTGCGAGCGCAGGAGGGAAGCGCGGGGACGGTAACCGGATCAGGCAGGCATAACGCCGGCTCGCATTACACCCCCGGCAGCTTCCAGCCGAGAAACTGGCAGACGCCGCGACCCATCACGAGCTCGAGATCATTGCCCTTGAGCCACGGCAATTCCTCTGTGAACAGCGTCACGCATTGCTTCCACGAGGGCTGCATGCGGGTGATGTCGGTGCCCCAGAAATACCGCGTTGGCCCGAAGGCGTCGTAGAGCTGCTTCAGGTATTTATGAATGTTCGTAAACGGGTAGGGCTGGCTCAACTCGCCCGCGGCGCCGGTCGCCTTCAGCGCCACGTTGGGGAATTTCGCCAGCGCGCAGACCTGGTCGATATTCGCGAAGGCGGCGTCGTCCTGGCCGCCGCGCGCCCGGCCGAGATGGTCGATGATGAGCTTGAGGCTGGGGTGGCGCTCGGCGATCTGCGCTATCTGCGGCAGGTAGTTCGACGCCATCAGCGCGACCGGAATACCGGCCTTCTCACAGGCGGGCCAGACCCAGTCCATCGTGCCGTCGGTCATCCAGCTCTGCTGGTGCGGCTGCGTGAAGGCCCAGCGCAGCCCGAGCATGCCCGGCCGGCTGAGCCACCCGGCGATCAGGTCGCGGCTTTCCGGCTTATCGGGCGGGAAGTTGCCGAGGATCGCGAAGCGGTTCGGGTATTTCTGCGCCGCTGCCTCGGCGATTGCGCCGGAATTCGGGTCCCAGCCCGGTGGGTGGATCAAGGCGGCATCGACGCCGCCTGCGTCCATCTCCTTCAGGCAATCCTCGGCCGTATACGACGTGATCTGACGGTGCGCCGGATTGCCCGGCAGATTCTGGTGCCAGAGATGGATCTGCGCGTCGACGATTTTCATACCCGTTCTCCCCTGGGGTTGGATGCTTACGCCTCACTCCGCCGCCGCGGCCGGCTCGAATGCGCTCTTCGGCCAGTCGAGACCGTAATTCTCACGCAACGTGGTTCCCGAATATTCGGTGCGGAACAGGCCGCGCCGCTGCAGCAGCGGGATCACCTCGGCGCTGAACACGTCAAGCATGTTCGGCAATAGCGGCGGCATTACGTTAAAGCCGTCGGCGGCGCCGTCGGTGAACCAATCCTCGATCAGATCGGCGACCTGCTCCGGCGTTCCGGCCATTGTGAAGTGGCCGCGCGCGCCGGCCATGTACGCCAATAGCTGCCGCAGGGTCGGCTTATCGCGGCGCACGATATTGATGATCACCTCGGTACGGCTTCGTGCCGCCTGGACCGAGCCGGGATCGGGGAAATCCTCCGGGACGAGCGGCTTGTCGAGCGGCAGGTGCGAGAAATCGTGCCCGCCGAAACGGCCTGACAGGCGCTTGCGCCCGACCTCTGGATCCGCCAACTCGTTGAGTTCGCGGGCCATGCGCTTCGCCTCCGCCTCGGTCGAGCCGATCATCGGCGACAGGCCGGGCAGGATCAGCACCTGGTCCGGTCGCCTGCCCTCGGCCCGCGCCAGCGCCTTGAGGTCGGCGTAGAAATCCTGCGCCGTGCGCTTTTCCATATGCGCGGTGAACACGGCCTCGGCGTGCCGCGCCGCGAAGCGGCGGCCGGTATCGGACGATCCGGCCTGCACCAGCACCGGCCTGCCCTGCGGACAGCGCGGCATGTTGAGCGGCCCGGCGACGCGGTAGAACTGGCCGCGGTGGTTGATCGGACGGACACGATCTTGACGCGCGTAGCGCCCCGCGGCGCGGTCGTCGAGCACCGCGTCCGCGCCCCAGCTGTCCCACAAGCCGTTCACCACGCTCATAAATTCTTCGGCGCGGGCGTAGCGGTCCTCGTGGCTGACCTGTCCGGTATCGCCGAAATTGCGCGCCGCCGTCGCGAGCCACGAGGTCACGATGTTCCAGCCGGCTCGGCCGTTGCTGATATGGTCGATCGAGGCGAATTGCCGGGCCAGGTTGAACGGCTCTGTGTAGGTGGTCGAGGCGGTCGCGATCAGACCGATGTGGCTCGTCGAGACCGCCAGCGCGGCCAGCACCGTGATCGGTTCGAGCCAGGTGCGCGCCGCCTGCGCCGCGTCCTCGCCGAGCGCCAGCTGATCGGCCAGAAAGATCGAGTCGAATTTCGCCGCCTCGGCCTTGCGCGCCAGACCCTGGTAATAGCGGATGTCGGTCAGAGGCAGCGGCGACAAATCCGGATGCCGCCAGGACGCCTCGTGGTGCCCGCGGCTGTGAAAGAACAGGTTGAGGTGCAACTGACGCCGCATCGCCGCCTCCCGGGGTGGACACGCCGCGAAATTAGCCCCGTTTGTGCTTCGGAATAAAGACCGGCGGGATAGGCACCGGGATCGCGCGCCTCAACCGGCGTGTTGCATTACGGCGGCGGCGACCGCGGCGAGATCGAAGCGGCCCCGTTTCAGATCGTGTCCGGCTCCCTGGACCGGGATCAGCCGGCTCGGCACCGGGATCGCGGTGATTGCCGTCTCCAGCTCGGCCACCGAGCCGAACGGGTCGGAGGTTCCGTGCACAAAGACGCACGGGATCGCGATCCGCGGAAAATGCTCGGTGCGAGGCCGCTCGGGTTTGCCGGGCGGGTGCAGCGGGTACGAGAACAGCACCAGAGCCTTGACCAGATCGGGCTCGTCCGCGGCCAGCAGCGTTGCCTGCCGGCCGCCATACGACTGACCGCCGAGCAGCACGTCACCCGTCACCAATCCCTGCATCGCGTACACGGCTTCGCGCAACCCGGCGCGGTCGGCTGCCGCATCCGATGGCGACGGCGGCCCTTTCGGCCGCTTCTGGCGAAACGGCAGGTCAACGCGCAGCACCGTCATTCCGGCGACGCAGAAGCGGGCGGCGGCCTCGACCAGCAGCGGCGCCTCGCAATTCCCGCCGGCGCCATGCGTCAAGACGAGGCCGGTACCGGTGGGACCAGCGTCCGGACGGTGCAGAAAGCCCCGGACGCCACCGCTTTCGAAAAACTGGATCAGCGCGAGCCTACTTCGTCTGCTGCGCGTGGTCCTTGTCGAGCCACCAATCCTCCATGCGCCAGCCGTTATAACTGCTGTTGACCATCAGCGTGACGCCCTTGACGTTGGGTTGCCAGCATGTCGCGGCCGTGTTGTGCATGATGATCGGGCGGGCGGCGTCCTCCTGCAGCTTGGCGTCGATGTCCCAGACCATCTTCTGCCGCTTGATCTGATCGGTCTCGGCCGACTGCTTGTCGGTGAGCTGATCGATCTCCTTGTTCGAGTAGCCGCTATAGTTGCGCTGCGAACTGGTATAGTAGTTCTCGTAGAACTGCTGGTCCGGATCGTCCACCGAGCTGCCGGTCAGGTTGAGGCCGATCTGGTAATCCTTGCGCGCGACCTTCGGAAACCAGTTGGCGGTCTCGACGGTATCGAGTTCGCCGTCGATATAGACTTGCTTCAGCTGGTCGATCAGGATCACCGCCGGGTCGCGATATTGCGCGATGTTACGGGCCGAGACCTTGACCTTGAGCGGGTTGTCCGGGCTGTAGCCGAGCTTTTTCATGATCGCCCGCGCTTCGTCCCGGTTCTTCTCGACATCGGGACCGTAGCCCGGGAGTTTCACGAGAACGTCCTCGGGCAGACCCCACACGCCGGCCGGCGCCGGCAGCATCGCGCCGCCGATATCGGCCTTGCCCTCGCTCAGAATGTCGATGAATGCCTTGCGGTCGAGCGCCAGCATCATCGCGCGCCTGACCTCGGCATTGTCGAAAGGCGGTTTGTCGCGATTGATCAGCAGGTTGGTGCTGACATTGGTCGGCCCCAGCTCGCAAACCGCCTGCGGGGCCTGGCTCTTGATGTCCTTGAGTAGCGGAACCGAGATCTCGGTCGGGAATGTCATATCGAATTTCCCGGCGACGAAGGCGAGGACCGCGGTCGAACGGTTCGGGATGATCGTGTATTCGATCCCGTCGAGATAGGGCCTGTCCTTCTTCCAGTAATCTGGGTTTCGGGTGACCTTTATCCCCTCGTTTTGCTTGTACTCGACAAACTTGAACGGTCCGGTGCCGATTGGATGCTGTCGCATCTGCGCCGGCGGGACATGACAGGGATAGATTGGCGAATAGCCGGAGGCGAGCAGCGCCAGCAGTGCCGGCTGCGGTCGCTTCAGGTGAAACACCGCCTCGGTGTCGCCGTTGACGGTTACGTCGTCGACATTGTGGTACCAAGCCTGGCGGGGGTTGAGCCGCAGCTTCTGCTGACCCTTGCCTTGCAGCAGGTCAAACGTGCATTTCACGTCCTTGGCCGTGAACGGCTTGCCGTCATGCCATTTGACGCCCTCGCGCAGCTTGAAGGTCAGTGTCTTGCCGTCCTCGCTCCAGTTCCAGCTCGTGGCCAGGTCGGGGACAATATCGTCGAGGCTGTTCTGCGGTTTGTTCTGGTCGTACATGACTAGGTTGTTCATCACGCCCATGACTGGGATGACGGTCGAAAACGTCGCTTCCTCGAGGATCGACATGCTCGCCGGACTGTCTCGGTGATACATGCGCAGGACGCCGCCTTTCTGCTGCGCCAGCGCCGGCGAGACGACAGCAATCATCGTCGCTGCGGCGGCGACCGCCTTCCATCGTCTTGCGAAAGCACTCATCCACACTCTCTCCCAGCAGAACTGCCCGGAATCTGCCTTTGCGTAAGGCAGTGTCAACATGGCCCGCTACCGCATTTTGCCGACTTTGGTTCCGGGCATCGGGTACTCTTGTTCACGTTTTACAGGAGGAGTCGGATGAAAGCGGTTTTCTGCCGCGAGTGGGGCGGTCCCGACAGCCTGCGGTTCGAGGACGCCGCGCGCCGGAAGCTGGAGCCGAACGAGGTGCGCATCCGGGTGTGCGCCTGCGGCATCAATTTCGCGGACACGCTGATGATCGCCGGCAAGTATCAGATCAAACCCGAGTTTCCGTTCATTCCCGGTCTCGAGGCCGCCGGCGAAATCGCCGAGATCGGGGCCGAGGTGACCCATCTCGCGGTAGGCACGCGGGTGCTGGCGGTGCTGCGCTTCGGCGGCGGCTATGCCGAGGAAATCGCGCTCAATGCCGACGCGGTCGTCCCGATCCCGGACGCAATGGATTTCGTTACCGCCGCCGCCTTTCCGGTCGCCTATGGCACGTCGCATTTCGCGCTGACCCATCGTGGACATCTGCGGCCCGGCGAGACGCTGCTGGTGCTCGGCGCGGCGGGCGGGGTTGGGCTGACCGCGGTCGAGATCGGCAAGCAGCTGGGCGCGCGGGTAATCGCGGCGGCGGGCGGCCCCGAAAAGCTCGCCGTCGCGCGCCAGCACGGCGCCGACGAGCTGATCGACTACCAACGCGAGAGCATCCGCGATCGGGTGCGCGAGATGACCGGCGGGCTCGGGGCCGACGTCGTCTACGACCCGGTCGGCGGCGACGCGTTCGACCAGGCCTTGCGCGCGGTCAACTGGGAGGCGCGAATGCTGGTCATCGGCTTCGCGGCCGGGCGGATCCAGTCGGTTCCGGCAAATCTGGTCCTGGTCAAGAACATCTCGGTAATCGGCGTCGTGTGGGGTGCGCAGGCGGCGCGCGATCCGGTGATGGTCAGCCGTAACCTCGCCGAATTGCTGCGCTGGTGGGAAGCCGGCCGGCTGCGCCCGGCCGTCGCCCGGACCTTTCCGCTGGCCGAGGCCGGAGCGGCGATGGAGGCGCTGCTGTCGCGCCGTTACGCCGGCAGGATCGTGCTCGAAACCTGATCCGCCGGTTACGCCGCCCTCGAAGCACCTTCTGGTCGGTCAGCGCAAGTCCGAAGCTGTCATCCGCGGATCCGTGGTCGAGCCCGCGGATGACGGGTTGGGCGGCATATGAGGCGAGTTCCGGACCGGATCACGTCACCGGCGCCCACAGGACCTCCTCGATGTGGTCTGCGCCGGTCGCGAGCATAACAAGCCGGTCGAAGCCGAGCGCGATGCCGGCGCAGTCCGGCATTCCGTACTCCAACGCCGCGAGAAAATCCGCGTCGATCGGATAGGTCTCGCCGTAGAGCGCCCGCTTTCTCGCCTGATCGGCAATAAGCCGGCGCCGCTGCTCGGCCGGATCGGTCAATTCACCGAACGCATTGGCGAGTTCGAGGCCGCACACATACAGTTCGAACCGCTCCGCGAGCCGGTGGTCGTCCGGTTTGCGGCGCGACAGCGCGGCCATCGCGATCGGATAATCGTAAAGGATCGTCGGCGCGCCGATCCCGAGATGCGGCTCGATGCGATCCAGAAAAATGCGGAAAAACAGCGTTTCCCAATCGTCCCCGGGATGCGGCGCAATGCCGACGCGCGCGGCCTCGGAGGCGAGCAGCGCTGCGTCCGGAGCTTGCGGATCGGGCGCCGTCACCAGCAGATCAATGCCGGTATAACGTAAAAATGCCTCGGCGACGCTGAGACGTTGCCACGGCAGACGCGCGTCGGCACGACGGCCGCGCCAGCGAAGCGCGTCGGCTTCGACGGCGTCCTGCGCGGCGCGCAGCAGTCCTTCGCATTCATCCATCAGGTCGCGGTACGACGCCCCGGCCCGATACCACTCCAGCATCGCAAATTCGGGGTGGTGCGTCGCGCCGCGCTCGCCGTCGCGGTAGACGTGCGCCAATTGCCAAATGCGATCCATGCGGCCGGCCATGAGCTTCTTCATCGCGAATTCGGGCGAGGTGTGCAGATAGCGCGGTCGGCCGCCGGGCTCTCCCGGATCATGCAGAACAGTGGCGAAAGCCCGCAGATGCGGTTCGAGCCCCGGGCTCGCCTGCAAGGAAGGGGTCTCGACCTCGACATAGCCGGCAGCGGCGAAGAAATCTCGCACCGCCTGCCTCACGCGGCCCCGCGCCGCCAGCTTGGCACGGCGCGCTGCGAGCCGGTCGGGATGCCACCAGGGCGCGGTCATCGCCGGCCTCTATCGCATGTTGCGATGGCGCAATCCGCTTTGCCCGGTGTTCCCAGGCTGGTAGGAAACCGGCCCCATACCCATCTCCCCTACGTCTTCGTGAGATCCAGCAACATGAAAATTAACGCGATCGATTTGAAGCCGGGCAATGTCCTGGAGCACCAAAACAAGCTCTGGATCGTGCTCAAGCGCGATATCGTACAGCCCGGCAAGGGCGGCGCCTTCACCCAGATCGAGATACGCGACCTGCGCAGCGGCAACAAGGCGACCGAGCGGTTCCGCACCCAGGAAGCGGTCGAGCGGGTTCGGCTCGACGAAAAGGAAATGCAGTTCCTCTATATGGAGGACGAACAGGCGACCTTCATGGACAATGACACGTTTGAGCAGCTCAGCGTGCCGCGCGACCTGATCGGCGACCCGGCCGATTTTCTGCAGGACGGCATGGTCTGCAAGGTGATGACCTACGAGGGGACCCCGCTCTCGGTCGAGATGCCGGCCTCGGTGGTCATGGAACTCGTCGAGGCGGATCCGGTCGTTCGCGGCCAAACCGCATCATCTTCCTACAAGCCGGGCAAGCTCGAAAATGGCCGCCGCGTGATGATCCCGCCGCATGTCGAGGCCGGCACCCGGATCGTCGTCAACACCGCCGACGGCAGCTACGTCGAGCGGGCCAAGGATTGACGGCACACCGCCTCTCGCGAGCCGGAGCCCGCGGCTGATGGCGATAAGATCGCCGGTCATCAACGTCATGGCCAATGCCGCCCTCAAGGCAGCCCGCGGCCTCATTCGCGATTTCGGCGAAGTCGAGCAGCTGCAGGTCTCGGTCAAGGGGCCGAGCGATTTTGTCTCGTCGGCCGATCTGCGCGCCGAGCGCACGCTGAAGAACGAATTGCAGCGCGCCCGCCCCGGCTACGGACTGCTGTTCGAGGAGGGGGGCGCCGCCGAAGGCAGCGATCCGCATCACCGCTGGATTGTCGATCCGCTCGACGGCACCACCAATTTCCTGCATGGCGTGCCGCATTTCTCGATCTCGATCGCGCTCGAACGCGACGGCGACATTATTGCCGGCGTCATTTACGACCCGACTCGGGACGAGATGTACTGGACCGAGAAGGGCGCCGGGGCCTATCTGAACGACCGCCGCCTGCGCGTCTCGGCGCGCCGGCAGCTCGGCGAGGCGCTGATCGCCACCGGCTTCGCGTTCCATGGCCACCCGAAGCACCCGGCCTACAACGCGACGCTCACCCGCGTGATGGAGGCGACCAGCGGGGTTCGCCGATTCGGCTCGGCCGCGCTCGATCTCGCCTATGTCGCCGCCGGACGGTACGATGGTTATTGGGAGTTCGCGCTGGCGCCGTGGGATCTGGCGGCCGGGCTGCTGCTGGTGCGCGAGGCCGGCGGGTTTGTCAGCGATCTGGCCGGCGGGCAGGGCATGATGACGAGCGGCGATGTGCTCGCCGCGAATGTGCACCTGCATCTGCCGCTCGCCGCGCTGATCAAGGAGGCGATGCGCGCCGCTTCCCTCGGCGCAGGAACGGTTCACATCGGCGCCTGAACGCGACCGACCAACACGATCCGATCGCGCAGTTTTCGGTGTCGCCGGCGCATCCTATCGGGTAGGTTCCGCGGGTTCCTGCCAGTCTGCGCGGATTGTCGCCCTTTGCACATTCAAGCTTCCTTACACTTTAGGCGCTATTGCACCTTCAGGAGTGAAACCGGCGATGAACAGCGCGTCCGACCGGAACCGAGCCCCCGCCCGGCCCGGCGGCAGCGCGAACGCGCCGCGGGGCAGGTGATTCGCCACACAGCAAGTCGGGGTTGTCGTTGCCGTCGCTGAACCTGCGGCGCCGCCTGCCGGTCGCCGTACCCGAGAGCGAGCCGGTCGAGAACGAGACTCGGCGCAACATGCGCGGGCCGCACCGGTTCGTGCTCCGGATGGCGTTATTCCTGGCCATTGTCGTCGCAATCGCGGTCATTCTCGGACCGTCTCTGCTGCATGCGTTTCTGCGCAATCCGGCGTTCAACGGCATCATTTTCGGGCTGCTGATCGCCGGTATCGCGTACATCTTCCGACAGGTCGTCCAACTCGAACCGGCGAGCGCCTGGATCGACGATTTTCGCGAACGGCTGGGCAACCGCGATCTGACCGCGCCGCCCGGACCGGCGCCGCGGCTGCTCGCACCGATGGCCCGCATGCTGAGCAGCCGCCAGAGCGGTCGCGTGACGCTGTCGCCGGCCTCGCTGCAGACGCTGCTCGACGGCATCGCCGCGCGGCTCGACGAGACGCGCGAGACCTCGCGATACCTGATCGGCACGCTCGTTTTCTTGGGTCTGCTCGGGACGTTTTACGGTCTCCTCGAGACGGTGAGCTCGGTCGGCAACGTCATTGCCGCCCTGAACGTCGGGGCGAGCGATATCGGGCGAGCGTTTTCCGATCTGAAGTCCGGTCTTGAAGCGCCATTGCACGGCATGTCGACGGCGTTCAGCACCTCGCTGTTCGGCCTCGCAGGCAGCCTCGTCCTGGGTTTTCTGGACCTGCAAGCCGGACAGGCGCAGAACCGCTTTTACAACGACCTCGAGGATTGGCTCTCGACTTATACGAGGTTGTCGTCCGGGCCGTACGGCGATGGCGGCGACGCCTCGATGCCGGCCTACCTGCATGCCCTGCTCGAACAGACCGCCGACAGCATGGAAAACCTGCAGCGCCTTATCGCGCGCAGCGAGGAGGGTCGGATCGCCGCGCATAACACGCTGTCCAACCTGACCGACCGTCTCGCGGTGCTCAGCGAGCACATGAAGGCCGGTCAGATGCTGATGCTGCGCCTGGCCGAGAATCAGATCGAGCTGCAGCCCTCCCTGACACGGCTGACCACTGTCGCCGAGAATTCGCTTGGCCAGGACGATGTCCTGCGCACCCATCTGCGCAACATCGAGACTTATGTGGCCCGCCTGACCGAGGATGTTGCCGAAGGGCGCGCCCAGAGCGTCCAGGAGCTGCGCGGCGAAATTCGCCTGCTCGCGCGTACGATAGCGGGCCTCGCCGAGGAGGGAACCGTTGATCCGCACGGAGCGGCCGGTTCGCGCCGGCGCTAGCGGCAGGCCTGCCGGCGAGGGATAGTCGTGCCATTGGCAACCCGCCGCTCGCGGCGATCGAATATCGACATCTGGCCGGGCTTCGTCGACGCCCTGGCGCAACTGTTGATGGTCATCATCTTCATCCTGCTGGTGTTCACCGCGGGCCAGTTTTTCCTGTCCGATGCGCTGTCCGGGCGCGACAAAGCCTTGCGGGAGCTGCAGCAACAGATCAGCGAACTGAGCGATCTGCTGGCGCTGGAGCGCAGCAGCGGCGAGCAGCTGCGGGCCAACGCGGAGACGCTATCGGCGCAGCTCAAGGCCAGCGTCGCCGAGCGCGACGCGCTGACAACCCAGGTGGCCGCGCTGGCGGCGAAAGCCAATCAGCAAACGGCCCGCGCCGACGAGCTCAGCGGCAAGCTGCGCGATGCCGACGCCGTCGTCAGCGCCGACAAGGAAAAGATCGAGCTGCAGCTGCGCGAACTCGAGAGTTTTCGGCGTGACATCGAGGCGCTGCGCGCCGTGCGCGCCGACCTCGAAAAGCAGGTAGCCGGCCTCGCCGCGGCGCAGCAGGAGACCGGGGCCCTGCGCGACCGCTCGAAGGAGCTCGAGGCCAGGCTGGCCTCCGCCGAGGAGCGCACGGCGCTCGCGCAAAAGGAGATCGACGCCCGCGACATCCGTCTGAAAGAACTGGTCCGGCAAGGCGACCAGGCGCGCACAAAGGTTGACGAGCTGAACAGCGCGATCGCCGCGCTGCGCGAGCAGCTCGCCAGGATCAGCGCGGCCCTCGCCCTGTCGGAAACCAAAGCCAAGGAACAGCAGACGCAGATCGCCGACCTCGGCCGGCGGCTCAATCTGGCGCTTGCGAACAAGGTGCAGGAGCTGGCCCGCTACCGCTCCGAATTTTTCGGCAAGCTGCGCGAAATCCTCGGAGATCGGCCGGATATCCACATTGTCGGCGACCGCTTCGTGTTTCAGTCCGAGGTGTTGTTCGATCAGGGAAGCGCCGAGTTCGGCGAGGCTGCCAAACGGCAGCTCGACCCGGTCATTGCCGCGCTAAAGGAAATCGCCGCCAAGATCCCGAAGGATTTGAACTGGGTGCTGCGCGTCGATGGCCACACCGACCGACGGCCGATCAGGAACGCGCAATTCGCGTCGAATTGGGAGTTGTCGGCGGCGCGCGCGATCTCGGTCGTGCGTTATATGATCTCCCAGGGCATCCCGCCGAATCGGCTCGTGGCCGCCGGTTTCGCGGATTTTCAGCCGCTTGACACGGCTGAAGGCGAAGAGGCATACCGCCGCAACCGCCGCATCGAGCTGAAACTCACGGAACGATAGGCGCCCGTTTCAGGCGGAGCTGCGAAAAGGCAGTTGCCCGGGGTTGCGTGCCATGCCACATAGGTGGGAGGCATTTTCGCATGCCTCCGAGAGACTGAATGAAGCGGCCTCGTAAACGGGGTAAGATGATTACAAGCGCCGCAGGCCCGTGGGCCAAGCGGCAAGCGCCTGGAAGAGGAGAATAACCATAATGGCCGACGCCATAGCCCGCGACATACCCGTAAGCCGGGCGGGCAGCCGAGTGGGCCTTGGGGGCTTCCTGCGCCGCCGGTCCACGATCGCTTTTTTCATGGCCTTGCCGCTGATCGCTATCATCGCCTGCCTCGTCGTCTATCCGGCGTTGTACGCAATCCATCTGGCAACGTTAAACAAGTCGATGCAGCACTTTGTCGGCTTCGGGAATTTCACCTTCTTATTCAAGCGCAGCACGTTCTGGATGGTCGTCGAGCAGTCCGTGCTGTTCGCCGTCTCGGCTGTCATCTTCAAGGCGGTGATCGGCTTCATCGTCGCCCATTTCGTTCACAACATCCCCCAGAAAGGCCAGCGCAAGTGGCGCGGCATGCTGCTGATCCCGTGGGTCATCCCGCCGGCTATGAGCACGCTCGCCTGGCTGTGGCTGTTCGACCCGTCCTACAGTGCCTTCAACTGGGTTCTGGCGCATATCGGCCTACCCGGCGTGCCCTGGCTCGGCAACCCGTACTGGGCGCGCACCGCGATCATCCTGGTCAATGTCTGGGTCGGCTCGCCGTTTTTCATGATCATGTACCTGGCGGCGCTGAAGTCGGTGCCCGACCAGCTGCATGAAGCGGCCGCGATCGACGGCGCGAATTGGCTGCAAAAGATCTGGTACGTCAACCTACCGATGATGCGCAACATCATCCAGATCACTGCCTTATTCTCGCTGATCGTGACATTCGCGAATTTCGATATCGTTAAGATCTTGACCAATGGCGGCCCGGTCGATCAGACGCATGTCTTCGCGACCTATGCCTTCACGCTCGGCATCTGGGGCAACGACCTGCCGCTCGGCGCCTCGGTGTCGCTGTTCATGTTCCCGATCCTGGCGATCGCCGCCATCCTGATCCTGCGCAACGTCCGCAAGCGCGGCAACGAGGCCTGAGTACCGATGAGCACCGCAACCGCAGATGTCGGCGGCAGGGCCGTAACCTCTGCCCGGCGCGGCAGCATTTCGCGCGACCGCAAGCGCGCGCTGCGCTGGTCGTATTTTTTCCTGATCCTGTTCGTCATCTTTTTTCTGATGCCGCCCGTCTACATGCTGATCACGTCACTCAAGACGAGCGCGGAAATCGGGGCGGTGACGAACCCGTGGTTCGTCTATCATCCGACACTGGAGAACTACATCGCGCTGTTGACGCAGCCATCCTTCCTGACCGCGTTCAAGAATTCGGTGGTCGTCTCGGTTCTGGTGGTTTCGATCACGATGGTGGTCAGCATTCTCGCCGCGTTCTCGCTGGCGCGAATGAGATTTTGGGGCTCCGCTACGCTGGCGACCGGCGTATTCCTGACCTACCTCGTTCCGGAAACGCTGCTGTTCATCCCGCTCTTCAAGATTTTCGCCACCATCCATGACTGGACAGGCATCGAGCTGATCAATCACTGGTGGATCCTGATCATCGTCTACCCGACGCTGACCGTGCCGTTCGCTACGTGGCTAATGATCGGATACTTCTCCAGTATACCGAAAGAGCTCGACGAGGCAGCGCTGATCGACGGCGCCGGCTATCTGCAAATTCTTACGAAGGTGTTCATCCCAGTCGCGCTGCCCGGCATTATCGCAGCCACCATTTTTGCCTTTACGGTGTCGTGGGCGAACTTCCTTTACCCGCTCGCCTTCACGACGTCGGAAGACCAGCTTGTGATGCCCGTCTTTATTGTCACTAGCCTGATCAAGGGCGACGTGTACAATTGGGGTCAGATCATGACGGGCGCGCTGCTCGGCGCCGCTCCGCCGCTGATCATCTATGCCTTTCTGATGGACTACTACATTGCCGGCCTGACTGCCGGCGCGACAAAGGGGTAGGAAACTATGGCGCAAGTCGCGCTGCGTAAAATCGTCAAGATGTTCGACAAGACCCCGGCAGTGCAGGGGATCGATCTCGACATCGCCGATCGCGAGTTCATCGTGCTGGTCGGGCCGTCTGGCTGCGGCAAGAGCACGACGTTGCGGATGGTGGCGGGTCTCGAGGAGGCGAGCTCGGGCGAGATCTTCATCGGCGATCAGCTCGTCAACGACGTGCCGCCGAAAGACCGCGATATCGCGATGGTCTTCCAGAATTATGCGCTCTACCCGCATATGACCGTGTTCGAGAACATGTCGTTCGGGCTGCGGCTGCGGAAGTTTCCGAAGGCCGAGATCAAGGAGCGCGTCGAGAATGCGGCGCGCATTCTCGACATCACTCCGTTGCTCGACCGTCAGCCGAAGCAGCTCTCCGGCGGACAGCGGCAGCGCGTCGCGATGGGCCGCGCGATCGTGCGCAATCCCAAGGTGTTCCTGTTCGACGAGCCGCTGTCGAACCTCGACGCCAAATTGCGCGTCCAGATGCGCACCGAGATCAAGAAGGTGCACCAGAAGGTCACGACGACGACGATTTACGTCACCCACGACCAGGTCGAGGCGATGACGCTGGCCGATCGGGTGGTTGTCATGAACGCCGGGCGGATCGAGCAGATCGGAACGCCGTACGAGGTCTATCACCAGCCGGGAACGCGGTTTGTCGCCGGCTTCATCGGTTCGCCGGCGATGAATTTCCTGCCCTGCCAGCTGGTGCAGAACGGCAGCGGTCTGACGGTTCGCGTGTCGGACAGCCTGGCGTTTGCGGTCCCGGAAAACCGGACGGCGCGCTATCGGCAGTATGTCGGCCGTGAGCTGATCTTCGGCCTCCGGCCCGAGGACATCATCGAGCCGCGCAGTGGCGAGCTCGAACCGGGTCGCGTGCCGTTTGAGGTGATGCTCGACGTCGTCGAACCGATGGGTATGGAGACGATGGTGTATTTCATCGTCAACGGCGTCGAGGTTTGCGGCCGGGTCAATCCCGACGCGGCCAAAAATGCCGGCGAGATGATGCCGCTTACCGCCGACATGAACCACATGCACCTGATCGATCCGCGCACCGACCAGGTCGTCTAAAAAAGGTTCACCACGAAGGTCACGAAGGGAACACAAAGGCAGTAATACTTTGTGGCCTTCGTGAATCCTTTGTGTCCTTCGTGGTAAATTGATTCAGGGTTGAGCCATGGATGTGCGGGACAAGGTCGTTGCGATCACCGGAGCGGCCCGAGGCCTCGGCCAGGAGTTCGCGTCCAGCTTGGCCGCTGCCGGCGCCCGCCTTGTCGTGGGCGACCTGAACGACTGCGCCGAAACGCTTGACCGGGTCAGGCAGGCCGGATCGGATGGCGTTGGCGTAAAGCTCGACGTGGCCGACGCCGGCTCGGCGCGCGCGTTGATCGACGCGGGGGTGCAGGCGTTCGACCATGTCGATGCGCTGATCAACAACGCTGCGCTGTATGGCGCGCTGCATGGCGGCCGTTTCGACGCGATCGACGAGGCCGAGTGGGACGCCGCGATGGCGGTCAACGTCAAAGGCATCTGGAACTGCTGCAAGGCCGCGGTGCCGGCGATGCGCAAGACAGGCGCCGGCAGCATCGTCAACATCGCTTCGCTTGCCGCCACCTATGGCATGCCCTACGGGCTGCATTACACCACCTCGAAGGCGGCGGTGATCGGCCTGACCCGCGGGCTGGCGCGCGAACTCGGCCGCGATCGCATCCGCGTCAACGCGCTGGCGCCGAGCGCCGTGATTACCGAGGGGACGCGCGAGTTCTTCGGCGACAAGCTCGATCGCGCGCTGGAGACGATCAAGGCCGGGCAGACGATCCAGCGCAATCTGATGCCGCAGGACCTCGTCGGCGCGGTCATGTGGCTCGTTTCCGACGCCAGCGGTTTCGTCACCGGCCAGACGATCGCGGTCGATGGCGGTACGGTGATGCTGTAGCCCAGCCGCAATTTAATCCATGGGGTATGACGCCAATGCAGCTTGCGGGCAAGGCGGCGCTGATCAGCGGCGCCGGAGGCGGCATCTGCCGCGCGATCGCGCTGGCCTATGCCGAGGCGGGCGCGGCGGTTGCCTGCACCGATATAGACGCCGAAGCGGCGGCGGAGACGGCTCGATTGGTTGCCGAGGCGGGCGGCCGCGCGGTGTCCCGGGTTTGCGACGTCGCCGACGAGGCTCAGACGCTCGCGGCGGCCGACGCGGCGCATCGGGCGTTTGGCCGCCTCGACATCCTGGTCAGCGGCGCCGCTCCGCACGACCCGAGCGGCACGATCCTCGAAACCAGCCCTTCGGATTGGCAGCGGGTGCTCGACATCAATCTGACCGGCTCGTTTTGGCTGAGTCGCGCCGTGCTGCCGCTGATGATCGCGGGCGGCGGCGGCTCGATCATCTTCATCGCCTCGCAGCTCGGTCGCGTCGGCAGCGCCGGCCGCGCCGCTTATTGCGCGACCAAGGGCGCGCTTATCCAGCTCGCCAAGGTCATGGCGATCGATCACGCGGCGCAACAAATCAGGGTCAACACGCTGTCGCCGGGCGGCGTCGAAACGCAGCGCACGCTCAACCGCTACGGGTCGTTTTCCGCGGCCCGCGAGACATTGGGGGCAAAGCATCTGCTGGGCCGGCTCGGCCGCCCGGACGAAATCGCCGGGGCCGCCGTATTTCTCGCCAGCGACGCGGCGAGTTTCGTGACCGGCAGCGACCTTCTGGTCGACGGCGGCTATACAGCTGTTTAGGCCGGGCCGGCCGCGCGGCCGCGCCGGGTCAGGCCGACAGCAGCTGCTCGACCCGCTGCGTTGCGGTCATCTCGTCGATGCATTCGACCGCCGCGAACTCGCGCACGAGCCGATCGAGCGCTGCCTGATAGATCTGCCGCTCGCTGTAGGACTGCTCCGGCTGGCTGCTGTTGCGGAACAGGTCGCGCACGACTTCCGCGATCGACGCCGGATCTCCGGAGGCGATCTTCGCCTGATATTCCTGCGCACGCCGGCTCCACATAGTGCGCTTCGCCCGCGAGCGACCGCGCAATTTGGCGATCGCGGCATCCATTTCCTTCGGACTCGAGAGCTTGCGAAGACCGGATCCCTTGGCCTTCCCGAGCGGCACACGCAACGTCATCCGGTCCTTGTCGAAGTTGACGACGAAGACGCTCAGCGTGTGGCCGGCGATCTCCTGCGTCTCGATGGCGGTGATCTTGCCTACCCCATGGCTCGGATAGACCACCAGATCGCCCGCCGTGAATGGCACATTTTCGACCGTCATGTTCGTCTCTCGTACAACCCTACCCGACGAGCGCGGTCGGAACGCCTTCCAGCAGCCGCCGAATGGATGGGCGACAGGCATCCGCCGTGGAGGAGAGAGCGGAACCGGGGGGAAGACGCCGAGAGCGCCAGTCGTTCCGTATACCACAACTGCCTCCGCCGAGCCAGCAGATCAGCCATGCCGAACCGCGAGACCGGGCCAACTCCCGGCCAGACGCCGCGGGTATTGCCCGCCGTGCTTATTTTTCGCCCGGGTTGGGGGTAAAGAATTTATCGTATTTTCCGTCTACGTCTTTCCATTCGTCGGCATCATCGGGCGGCGGCTTCTTGCGGGTAATATTCGGCCAGCTCGCCGAATATTCGCGATTGAGCGCCAGCCATTGCTCTGCCGCCGTTTCGCTGTCGGGAATGATCGCTTCGACTGGGCATTCCGGTTCGCACACCCCGCAATCGATACATTCGTCGGGGTGAATGACGAGCATGTTCTCGCCTTCATAAAAGCAATCGACCGGGCATACCTCGACGCAATCCATGTACTTGCAGCGAATGCACGCTTCCGTGACGACGTAAGTCATGATGTCGGATTCTTCTCCTCGGAGTCGGGCGATCACGATGGGCCGGTCGTCTATCGAGCCTCTACACGCAGGCGCCGCTCGACCGCGACATTTCCTGGGGTCGGCCGATCGGGCACGGCCGCGGCGCGACCTGCCTAGCACGCAGATTGGCCCGCCGGCAAGCCCGCGCAACCCCGCTCGGATCGTGCGGTGTCCGGCCGGCCGCACGTGGTCCGCTCGAACACGGATCGGTCGCGCCGGGTGCTTACAAACCTGCCCCGAACCTGTACCGTCGCGGCCGGAAAGCAGGACGGAAGACCGGAGCGATGCACCTTTCCGACGAAGAGCGGGCCATGCTGGCCGGCGAGTTCGGCGAACCGCGCCGCTGGGCCATCGCACATCAGATCGCGGTCGGCGAATTTTTCGACGCGGCCGATTTCGTACCGGTGTCGCAGGCGCACGTCATGGCCGATACCGAGTCGCTCGGCGAGGCCGGCGTGCAGTTTCTCGAAGACCTCGCCGGCGCCACCGAAGCTGAACGACGGGTGCGGATCCCGACCCTGACCGATCCGCGCGGCCTCGACGTGCGGGTCTACAAGCGGCTCGGCCAGAGCGAGGCCATGCGCGCCCTCGAAGCCCGCGCGATCGCGGCTCTCAAGGGCTTCGGCGTGCTGATGACCGACACCTGCATCAACTATCAGACGATCATGCCGCCGGTGCGCGGCGAGCACCTCGCGATGGGCGACACCGGTGTCGTCATCTATTCGAACAGCGTCTTCGGCGCGCGCAGCAATTTCGAAGGCGGCCCGTCCGCGCTCGCCGCCGGGTTGACCGGGCGCACGCCGCGCTACGGCTATCATCTCGACGAATGCCGCCTGCCGACCCGCCGCTTCCGGCTCGCCGCCACGCCGCGCGATCTGTCGGAATGGGGTGCGCTCGGCGGCATTGTCGGGCGGGCCTGCGGGTCCTACTGGGAGGTGCCGCTGATCGAGGGCATTGCCGAACCTCCCGGCTCCGACGCGCTGAAGCATTTCGGCGCCGCGCTCGCCAGCTACGGTTCGGTCGCGCTGTTCCACATGCCCGGCATTACGGCCGAGCGACATCTCGGACCGGCGGCGGTCCCTCGATACTGCCGTCGAGACGATCACCCGCGCCGAGATCGACGCCTTCGTCGCAATCCTACGGCGCAACCGGCGACAAGGTCGATGTCGTGGTCTTCGCCGCGCCGCAATTGTCGCTGATCGAAATGGCCGAACTCGCCGACGCGCTCGCCGGCCGCCGGGTGCATGCCGACACGACTCTGCTCGTCGCGACCTCCCCCGAGATCAAGCACGCCGCCGACCGCATGGGGCTGACCGCGCGCATCGAAGCCTCCGGCGCGATCGTCGCCGCCGGCATCTGCTTTTATCAGAGCTATGCCGGCGAGATGGCCGAAGCCAATGGCTGGAAGCGCCTGCTGACCAATTCGGCGAAGCTCGTCAACATCATCGGCGGGTACGGCTATCGCCCGACTCTGGCAAGCCTCGAGCGCTGCGTCGCTGCAGCCGTGGCCGGAAGGATCGTTTGATGCCGATCATCCTGCGCTGCCATCCCGGCATCGGTCCGGCGGTGACCGGCACAGCGCTCGTCGCCAAGGACAATTTCAGCGCGCGGTACGATCTCGACCGCAAGGCCGGGGTGTTTTCTCGCCCGGCGCACGCGCTCGCCGGGCAGAGCTATGCCGGCCGCATCCTCGTGCTCGACGAGGCCAAGGGCGGCGTCGCGACGGCCTGGATGCTGCACGAGATGAAATCGCGCGGCATCGTACCGCTCGCGCTCGTCTTCAACCGGGTCAACCCGATCCTCGCGCAGGGCGCCGCCTTCGCCGCGGTCACGATGGTCGATCGCTTCGCGGATGGCGACGTCACCGACCTGATCCGTACCGGCGACACGCTGCGCATCGACCCGGCAGCGGGGACCGTCGATATCGTGAACCGGGAGCCGGAGCCGACCGAATGACCGATTTGCGTATCACCGCCGGACCCTTCACGTTTCTCGCGCGGCTGGAGCGTGATCTCGCGCCGCGCACATGCGAGCGTTTTGCGGCGATGCTGCCGTATCGTGAGCGGCTGATCCATGTGCGGTGGAGTGGCGAAGGCTGCTGGATCCCGCTCGGCAACCTCGATCTCGGGCTCGACTACGAGAATGCGACGAGCTATCCGGCGCCGGGCCAGTTTCTGTTGCATCCCGGCGGGGTGAGCGAGACCGAGATCCTGCTCGCCTATGGCGCCGTGCGCTTTTCCAGCAAGGTTGGACAGCTCGCCGGCAACCATTTCCTGACGATTGTTGAAGAGCTCGGCCAGCTCCGTCGGCTCGGCGAATTAGCCCTGTGGCAGGGCGCCCAGCCGATCGCGTTCGAACCGACCTGAAACCGTTTCCGTCCGAGGAGGGCTCGGTTAGGCTGTACGGCATTGGTAAAGAGCGGAGGCAAGCATATGCCCGGTTTCACGACGCGGCCCGAGATCCGCGGCACGTTCGGGGTTGTCGCGACGACCCACTGGCTGGCCTCCTCGGTCGCGATGGGCGTCCTCGAAAAAGGCGGCAACGCGTTCGACGCCGCCGTCGCCGCCGGCTTCACGTTGCAGGTCGTCGAGCCGCATCTGTGCGGGCCGCTCGGCGAGGCGCCTGTTCTCGTCTACAGCGCCAAGAACCGCCGCGCCGAGATGATATGCGGCCAGGGCGTCGCGCCGCAGGGCGCGACGATCGCGCATTACAAGAGCCTCGGCCTCGATCTGATCCCCGGCACCGGCCTCTTGGCCGCGACCGTGCCGGGCGCGTTCGACGCCTGGGCGCGTCTCGCGCGCGATTACGGCACGATGCCGCTCGCCGAGCTGATGGAGCCGGCGCTCGGTTACGCCGAGAACGGCTATCCGCTGGTCGGCCGCATCCGCGACACGATCATGACCGTCGCCGAACTGTTCCGCCGCGAATGGACGACATCGGCCGCCGTCTATCTGCCCGGCGGCCATCCGCCGACCCCCGGCAAGCTGTTCCGCAACCCGACGCTGGCCGCGACCTACCGCCGCGTGCTCGCGGAGTCCGAAGCCGGCGGCGGCAGCCGTGAACAACGCATCGAGCGCGCCCGCGACGCCTGGTACAAGGGCTTTGTCGCCGAGACGATCGACCGCTTCTGCCGCACGCAACAGGTCCTCGACTCCTCCGGCCGGCGCCACGGCGGCGTCCTGACCGCCGACGACATGGCGCGCTGGCAGGCCCCGGTCGAGGCGCCGCTGACCTACGACTATCGCGGTTATACGGTCGTCAAGGGCGGACCCTGGAGCCAGGGGCCGGTCATGCTGCAGCAGCTCGCGCTGTTGCAGGGCTTCGACCTCGACGGTCTCGACCCGGTCGGGCCGGAATTCGTCCACATCGTCACCGAATGCGCCAAGCTCGCCTATGCCGACCGCGAGGCGTGGTACGGCGACCCCGATTTCGTCGATGTGCCGATGGCGACGCTGCTGAGCCGCGAGTACAACGACATCAGGCGCAAGCTCGTCGGCGAGCGCGCCTCGCTCGATCTGCGGCCGGGCAGCCCCGACGGGCGCGAGCCCTATGTGCTGGTCGGCGGCGCGCGACGTTGCCGCCGGCGGCCGGGGTCGGCGAACCGACCGTCGGCCCGATGGGCGGGCATCGGCGAGCCGACGACCAGCGAACTCGGCGTCGTCGCCGGCGACACCTGCCATCTCGACATCATCGACCGCTGGGGCAACATGGTCTCGGCGACGCCCATCGGGCGGCTGGCTGCAAAGCTCGCCGGTCATCCCCGAACTCGGCTTCTGTCTCGGCACGCGGCTGCAGATCGCGTGGCTCGACGAGCGTTCGGCCTCCGCGCTCGCGCCCGGCAAGCGCCCGCGCAGCACGCTGTCGCCGACCCTCGCGCTGAAGGACGGCGAGCCGTGGATGGCGTTCGGCACCCCCGGCGGCGACGGGCAGGACCAGTGGTCGACGCAGCTTTTCCTGCATCATGTGCATCACGGGATGAATTTGCAGGAGGCGATCGACTGCCCGGAATTCAACAACGACCACGCGCCGTCGTCGTTCTACCCGCGCGCCGCCAACCCCGGCGGTCTCGTCGCTCGAAGGCCGCTTCCCGCACGACACCGCCCGCGCCCTCGCCGAGCGCGGCCACAAGGTGCGCATCGGCGAAACCTGGTCCGGCGGCCGCCTGACCGCCTGCGCCCGCGAAGAGACCCCGGACGGCGTCATCCTGAAAGCCGCCGCCAACCCCCGCGGCATGCAAACCTACGCGGTCGGGCGGTGAGAGCGGGATTCAGGGAATCGGCCATTCCGAGCGTGCCGGGAAATTCGCACCGGATTTCTGCACGCGCCAACTCATTGAAAAGACTGAGCATTAACACTGGTGAAAAATTAATAATTTTTGCACGTCCACCTGGGTGGTTTCCGTGCCCGCGTCAGCAAGCGTCAGGACAATGCTAACTGGTGATGACCACGCCGTAAGCCGAGTAACAGACATTTTGCTGCGGTCGCACAATGCTTCCTCGCCAACTTGTCCTACCGAGGGTAGGATATTGAAAACACGATCAACATTTTTAGCGCTTTGGATAGCGATCGTCGCATTGCGAAAACCATTCGCCATGGCTGACGCAATCGACGCTTTTTTCGATGCCGCTAGTAACGGTGATATACGTACGGTTGAACTATTTCTTGCCAGAGGCGGCAATGTCAACGCGATAAAACAGAATACATATGCTGGGGAAACAGCATTGCAGCTTGCATCAGCCAGCGGACATATAGAGGTTGTGCGACTACTGCTTTCAAAAGGCGCACGTGTTGATCACAAACAACTCAGCGGCGCAACCGCGTTACTATTAGCATCACAGCAAGGTAACGTCGAAATCATGCGATTATTGTTGAACAAGGGTGCCAATGTCAACGCAAGACGGTTCGACAATGAAACTGCCTTGAGACTTGCATCTCAAAAGGGCAATCTCGCGATTATGCGACTGTTATTGGCGGACCATGTCATCAACAATGACGACATACATTTTGCATTAATCAGCGCCTCTGAAACTGGTCACCTCGAAAGTGCAAAGTAATGAATTGAAAAACGAGCTGACATTAATTGAAGAATAGGAACGGAGCGACAGCGCTAATGGGTGCCGCTGAACACGGTCACCTTAAACTAGTTAAATTATTATTATCTAAAGGTGCGAAAGTTAATGAACAGACCGCTTATCTGGGTAATTATACCGCATTAACCATTGCGTCGAGGAACGATCACACTTCAGTCGTACAGCTGTTGCTAGAGGCGGGTGCTAATGTTAATGCAAGTGAGCATGACGGTAAAACTGCGCTGATTTGGCTTCCCTAGCCGGTCATTCCGATATAATCCGGCTTCTGATTGCTAGCGGTGCCGAAATTAACACCAGAACAACGTATGGTTCTACCGCGTTGATTGATGCCTCCCAAAGGGGCCACACCGAGGCTGTTCGACTATTGGTCGCCAACAGGGCAAACGTGAACGCAACGACCAGTAATGGCACTACCACGTTGATGCTTGCGTCTCGACAGGGCAATGAGGAAATTGTTCAGTTACTACTGGCCATACGGTGCTGAGGTGAATAGGAAGAATGGTTGCGAGACAGCGATAAGAAACGCATCTGGAAAAGGCCACATTGGTGTATGCAGTTACTTTTTGCTAATGGTGCTGATATCAACGCCCCATCCTGTGGAACACCATTGATGCTAGCCGCGGCCCACGGAAAAATCGGAGTTGTGCAGCTGTTGCTCGCGAATGACGCCAAGGTTAACGTCAAAACCACGGAGAACGTCTATGTCAAAGTGGACGACGGAACAACAGCATCGATGCTCGCCGCCGAATATGGTCGATCTGAGATTACACGACTGCTCCTTGCAAAGGGCGCGGACGTTAATGCCAAGAATAAGGATGGCACCACTGCGATAATGCATTGCCGTTAAGGAAGAAATTTTTCGGCCAATGCACAGTCCGATTCTATAGCCCGAGTTTTTTTCCAGTGACCTTGAAGCGTGAGAGAATTGCTGAAAAACGAGGCTGATCCCAATGCGAAAGATCAAAATGGCAAGACAGCACTAACGATAGCATGCCCAGGCAGAGCGCAGAGAGATGTTAGAGCTTCTTATAGGCGCTGGGGCAGTTGAAATGATCTCGACAGTCTAAACAAGTGCTACGCTACGAGCCCTGCGATGCTCATCGCACAGACCCGTGATTTCGGGAGATGGACTGCGCTCTCGTTTTCCGGTCGTCTATGGAATGCAGCTAGATGTTATGATTTTCGCACCGCCTCCGACACCTGTGTTGGAGCGTGCAAAAACATCGGAGGCAGAACGATGCCCGGTTATCTGTTCAAGAACGCCAACCTGGTTCTCGACGGCGAAACCGCACTGCAGCCGTCATACAATGTCCTCGTCACGGATGACCGCATAACAGCGGTAACCCGCGATCCGATCGCGGCCGATGGTGCGACCGTGATCGATGTCGCCGGCAGGACGCTGATGCCGGGGCTGATCGATGCCCATGCCCACGTCACCGGCCTGTCGCTCAGCCCGAAGAACCTCGCCTACCCGACCGCCGATGTCGTGATGGCGGCGGCGACCTATCTGCGCAACAGCCTGATGGACGGGTTCACGACGATCCGCGAGGCGGGCGGGGCGGACTACACGATCGCGCATCTGCTCAAGACCGGCGAGATCGTCGGCCCGCGCATGTTCTATTCCGGCAAGGCCCTGACCCAGACCGGCGGCGGCGCCGATTTCCGGACGCCGATCGAGCTGACCGACCCGTGCGGCCATCTGAGCCCCTTGTCGGTGATGTCGGTGATCGCCGACGGCGTCGACAAGGTTCGCGAGGCGGCGCGCGAGGAACTGCGCAAGGGCGCCGCGCAGATCAAGGTCTTTGCCTCCGGCGGCGTCGTGTTTCCGGCCGAGGGGCACCCGACCCGCTACGAATATTCGCCCGCCGAGCTGGCCGCGATCGTCGAGGAGGCGGCGGCGCGCGGCACCTACGTCATGGCGCATGTCTACACCGACGAGGGTGTGCGGCGCTGCCTCGACGCCGGCGTGCGCTCGATCGAGCACGGCAATTTCATGAGCCGGGAGACGATGGCCCGGCTCCGAGACGCCGGCGCGTTCCTCGATCCGACCTTCATATCGCTCGCCCAGCGTATCGAGAGCGCCGGCGCGACAAACCTTCCCGTCGCGATCGTCGACAATCTTCGTCGCACGATCGACCGAGGCAGGCAGGTCTATGGCTGGGCCAGGGAACTCGGCGTTCCGATCGCCCTCGGCACGGATTTATGGGGGCCGGACGCCCAGAAATCGCAGCCGCGCGAATTCGAACAGCGCGCCGATATCGATTCGCCGCCGAACATTCTCCGCTCGGCGACAGCGGTGAACGCCGAACTGCTGATGCAGAAGGGCATGCTCGGCACGATCGCGCCGGGCGCCTACGCCGATCTTCTGGTCGTTGACGGCGACCCCCTCTCCGACATCCGCGTCCTGACCGAACCGGAGCGGACCCTCCAGCTCATAATGAAGGGAGGCGTAATCTACAAGAACTCCATAAGCGATACCCAGGTAGCAAGGGATTTGCTATAATGATAAGAATTTATCGAGGCTTGGTGCTATTCATAACACTTTTTTTTCTTGTTCCCGATACCGCTTTCGCCCAGCCGGCGGACCCGCTGCCGTCATGGAATGATGGTCAGGCGAAGCAATCCGTCCTGGATTTTGTCGCCGCCGCCACGACACAGGGGTCGCCCAGCTTTGTCCCGCCGGAGCAACGCATAGCGACCTTCGACAATGACGGCACGTTATGGGTCGAACAGCCGATGTACGTGCAGCTTGCTTTTGCGCTCGACAGGGTGAAGGTGCTTGCACCGATGCACCCGGAGTGGCGGGAAAAACAGCCGTTCAAGGCCGCTCTCGACGGCGACATGAAGGCGCTCGCCGCGGCGGGCGAGCACGGAATGGTGGAGCTGATCATGGTTACCCATGCCGGCATGACCACCGATCAATTCGAGCAGATCGTTACGGATTGGCTTGCCACCGCGCAGCATCCGCGCTTCCACCGGCTCTATACCGATCTTGTGTATCAGCCGATGATCGAACTACTCACATATCTGCGCGCAAACGGCTTCAAAACCTTCGTCGTCTCGGGAGGCGGTATCGAGTTCATGCGTCCCTGGGTGCGACAGGCCTATGGCGTGCCGCCGGATCAGGTCGTCGGATCAAGCATCAAGACACGCTTTCAAATGGACGGCGACATCCCGGTGCTGTACCGTCTCCCCGAGGTTAACTTCGTCAATGACGGTCCCGGCAAACCGGTCGGTATTAACGAGCATATCGGCCAGCACCCGATCGCCGCCTTCGGCAATTCGGATGGCGACCTCGAAATGCTGCAATGGGCAACCATGACCGGACCCGGCCCGCATTTGGGGATGCTCATCCACCACACGGATGCACAACGCGAATACGCCTACGACCGGAATTCGTCCTTCGGCCGGCTCGACAAGGCACTCGACGCGGCCCCCGCGATGGGCTGGATCGTCGTCGACATGAAGAATGACTGGAAACGCATTTTCAGCTTCGAGTAGATTACTGCTCGCGGTATTGAATCAATTTAGGTTCTACAGGACGAAACGTCAACGCATCGATCCGGGCTTAAATGCGCTCCTCGCGGACGGCTGCGCCCTGCTGATTTCCTTGATCGCGCCGCCTGCCGACGCATTTCTCGGGTTGCTGAGGTCTCGGTACAATGCTGGATCGCTGTGCTCGATGCTGGTTATAGGGAGCGCTATGTTCCCGCACTCGCTGCCCCCTGTACAAGAAGTATGCCTGTAAAAACAAGCACGACCCCTACCCAGAACAGCGGATGAAGCTGCTCGCCGAAATAGTACCGGCCGATCAGCGGCACGATCACGACGCCGACCGCGACCCAGGGATAGGCCCGCGATAGAGAGATGCGGGACAGGATCCAAATCCAGAGAACGGTCGATACTCCATAAAGTGCCAGGGCCAGATATAGGCTGGGCATCCTGAGGATCAGCCAATATCCGTCCAGCAGCGACTGCCCACGCATCGCAAGGCCGAGCCGTTTGAACAGAAGCTGTCCGCTCGCGAGCATTACGGTGAAAAGGCAGAGACTGCCGAAGTCGAGCAATTTGGTCACGGCGATTCAGCCTTACATCAGAGGGCGTGTGTGGCCGGGGCGCGAGGGATCGAGGGCGCGTGTGGCCGGGGCCGGCGGGCTCGACGTGATTTGTGGCTCCGGTCGTGAGGCGCGGATTTCCAGAACGCTGATGAAGAAGGCGCCGTAAGCGACCTGGAGAGCCAGAATGAGCGCGACTGCCGACGGAATGACGAGCCGCATGCTCCGTTCCGGATTCAACGCCCCGAACCCGACATCGCCCCAGGACCCGACGGCATAGATACCGAGCCCTAAACCGATGAGCAGCAGCATACCTCCCGCGATCAGCCCGTACTCAAGCCGCGCCACCGAAGCGATAAGCGACGAGAACCAGGGATCGGGCGGCACGAGTCCTTCGCGCATGCCGTAGATCTTGGCAAAAATCCAGAATTGGACCGACTGGACCCCTATGATTATCGCCACGCAGGCATAGAGAAGCGTATGAATGTCGAAATGGATCCCGGCGATCGTCAGCGGCCCGATCAGCAGCCAAGCCATCACCAGCACACCACCGAGAAACATTGCTATTCCGGGATAGAGAAACAGCCAGCGCGGGCTGAACAGCAGATAGAAACGAAGGCTCCGCCAGCCATCGCGCCAGCTCCTCAGATGGGGCGGGCGGCTCCTGCCATCGGGTGACAGCGTGGTGGGCACTTCCGTGATCCGCAGCTTATTGTTGGTGGCCTTGACAAGCATTTCGAGCGCGAATTCCATGCCGGGAGCCTGCAAGTCAAGAGCAAGAACGGCTCGGCGCTCGAAACCGCGCAGCCCGCAATAGAAGTCGCCGCACCGGCTGCGGAAGAAGACGCGACCGATTGTCGTCAGGATCGGGTTGCCGAGATAGCGGTGCAGAGGCGGCATTGCGTTCGGCCGGATGCCACCTTTGAAGCGGTTGCCCATAACGAGCTGACAGCCTTCGCGCAGTTTCTCGACGAAGAGCCCGAGATCACTGAAGTCGTAGCTGTTATCGCTATCGCCCATGATCACATAGCGACCGCGCGCGGCGCGGATCCCGCCCCGCAAAGCGCTGCCGTAGCCGCGTTCGGCGACGTTGACGACGCGAGCGCCGGCTGCCTCGGCGACTGTCTGCGAGCCATCGCTGCTGCCGTTATCTGCGATCAGCACCTCGCCCTGGATCCCGCTGCGAGCAAGAAAGCAGCGCGCTTTGGCGATGCAGGTCGCCAGCGTCTCGGCTTCGTTGAGACAAGGCATTAGAATGGTAAACTCGCAGTCGTCGGTCATTGAGCGCTCTTCGGAATCAGCAATCACTCTCATAGCGACGGTTTATTTCCGATTCTGTGTTTTGAGAAGCAGCATGGAAAGGAGTGACAATCCGGATCAGGAGCCCAGCGCCACGGCGCCGGCATCATCGTCGCCTCGCGATTATCGCGCAAGGGGGTGGGCGTCGTTTAGACGGACCGGGCGTGACGGCGCTGTGGACGTTTTGAACGTCGCGGAGGGCCGGTGCTCAGCCCGCAGCGGTGTTGCTGTCGAAGCGCGGTGCGGGCGGCGATAGCCGCTCGACATTTCTCGCGATACTGTCCACCCCCGACAGCTTCTGACTGATTACCGGACCGCGTGATGATCCCCTGCACAACACACGCCCGCCCGCGATCGACGCAGAAGCTCTCCCGGAGGCGTTGGGAACGTTGTCCGGGCCACGCCGCCGTAATCGCGAATGAATTTCGGGCCGCGGGTGGTATGCCGCTGATGGATGTAAGCAGCGTCAATAATCATTGAAAACACCGTCGTGCCATACTAGCATTCAATTAGGCTTCAGGAATTTGCGGCCCTCGGGCTCTTGGAACAGCTCGCTACGCCGTCCGTTAGTCGCGCGGGGTGAACTCTCGAATGAAACGTTTTGGTCAAAATGTTAAGTCGCCGGCACGTGACGGTTTTATGAACTTTACCATTCCAGCGTTTGACAGCCTTGCAGGCTGGGTGAACGTTCTTGCCCCTTACCTTCTGAGTGCATTTGCTATAATTTTTCTCTTCGCAACTATAAATCCGGGACACTTGTTCAACACAGATTATGCTGTTTATCTTCAGCAGGCCTGGAATATCGGTCACGGCCTCCCGCTGGGGGACATGGGCGTGTATCATGGGACGATCCCGCTCGCCCTC
>CAWJZU010000004.1:0-13220 GCA_963847345.1 uncultured Alphaproteobacteria bacterium
TCTAGCAGACGCGGCTAAGACCGGATAGAGAGTTGCACGATCAGGGTAACCGCTGAGTGTCAGACTGCCCGTGTGTCAGGACGGTTCCGGGCAGACGACGCTTCCTGCCGCATTGCCGCCAAAGGCGAGAACGACAAGGAGGCCACGGCCGATTGACGGAGCTGGCACGCTCTGAAGGGCGCCGGCTCAGCAGGCCGCAGAGGTCCGCTCGGGCACGGCCATGTGTCGGATTCTTTCACACACGCTTACAAAGTGTTTCCATGGCGCGAGACCGACAGCCGGTCGGCGCGCCTAGCTAGGATTCCGACGGCGATTAAAGGGACACCCAGCGACGCCGGCGAGGCCTCACTCAACAATCCCAAAGGGTTATCGTTGCAACCCCGGGCTCATGACCGGCCGGTGAGATGCAAAAAAATCGCCATCCGAGCTGGGGGTACCCGCACAACCCCCGAGTTCGTCGCGGCAATTCGAACAGCCGCCGGTCCGGTGGAACGATCCCACGCCTGGGTACGAAACCGAGCCAGACCAATGGTTCTACCGCTGGCGCCGTCCGACAGCGCCACCGCTCGGCTACTCGTCAGATCGAGCCAGGGCCACCTGTCAGAGTTTTTTACACGTGTCGGGACGGGCGCCTTCTGCCACCCTGATCCCGCCGATACCCGAGGAGGGCGATGCACGAGGGTCGATACGCTACGGCGTCACCGACCCCCGCGAAAACCCAGCCGATCAGCCGCCGCCGATCGCCTGGGTTTGGGGTGTGGTGCGCGACGGCTAATTTGGAGCAAGCCGTCGCTACCCGAGGAAACGACTAGAGCGCCTTTCTATCGGATTGAACCATCGCTTTCGGGGGGGCACGCGTCGATGGGTCGATCTGATCGGATGATGCTCTAAACAGCCCCCACTTCCGGAATAACATTTGCCAGCCACGAACGCTTCCTGCCGCGCTGCAGCAACCCGGCGCCGAACAACATGCCGCCGACGGCCAGCAGGACCGGGAGGCCATGGCCGATCGGCGGAGCCGGGACGGAGGCGACCGTAAACTCGAATGCGGCTGATGAAGGTCGTCTTTCATCGTGACGCGTCGTGAACGAAGAGAGGCCAGTGATCACCACGCCCACATCATAAATTTGAGTAGCCGAGGGAAAGTGCCCCAGCTATGGCCGCATTGACGGCATCAATAATATCGTTACCCGTGACCGTTTCGCCGCCCGCCGTGAGCGTCACGTTTCGGCCTGTATCTATGTCCACTGTGCCCCACAGCACGTCTAAACTAGTTTGCGAATTATCATGTAGTTGATCGTCACACTTCCCGGCTTGCGGTCGTCCCTCCGGCCACCAAATAGTTATTGGTCGGAGCTGCCGGATGGGATGCACGTCGCTGCCGCCGCCGAATGGCGACAGCGCTAGCTGTTGGCGTTGCCGCGAGTATACGCCGCTGTAAGTGCCGGCGTGGTGCCGCAGACGAATGAGATTGAGCTTATTACCGCCGCCAGGGATGGTGGGCGCGGTGTACGACTGCCCCCGCGCCCGTTCGTGCCCAGGTTCAGCGGCGCGAACGGCAGCGACGAGGGCGTCGTGTATGTGATCGGGGAGCCGCCGGCGTTCTCTTCGACAATAACGGTGATGGAGCAACCACCGCAAGCGGCAGCCGAAATGTCGATCCCAGTACTGGCCCATACGTCACCGCCGTTGCCGAGGCGGTCCCGATCATCGCGACGAGCGCGGAGGCGGCCACGCCGCTGAATAGTCCTAATTTCATGCCAAATGGCCCCCGTCAATGTACTGGGCCGGATCGGCCCTCCAAATGCTACGCAACTCTCGGGCCAACGCCGAGCCCCGCTTGATCATAATAGTTAACGAGGTGGTTCGCCGATTGCGAAGCACGCGAAGTGTAAGAGATTCCGACAGCTGTTTGCGAAGCCCGCGGCGATGCCGGCGACGCCGCGCTTTGTAAGATCAACGGGTTAGACGTTGCAACGGCAGCCTCGATATCCAGCCAAAAAAGTGTAAGAAAAGTCGACACCCGGCCAAAGCAGCCGCTCGGTTGAGGGGATCGGCCGCCGCGGCCGCTGCGAAACCGGGTGGATGCCCATGCCGGAGTTTTTTACACAGGGTTGCGCCGCGTTTCCGGGCTCGGGGCCGAGATGCCCGAATGCCGAGCACGCATCACAAGCGGTCCGTCGCGCCCGAAAAAGAGGCTGTCGGCAAATCGCGCAATTTTACCCCATTCCGTCGCCCCCGCGAAAAGCGGGGGTCCAGGGCCTGCCCCTGGCATGAACAGGGGGCAAGCGGCTGAAATCCCTGGGTCCCCGCTTGCGCGGGGACGACGGAGTCATGGGCTTGCCGGGCGAAAGGGTTCCGGGTGAGGGCGAGGCTCCCCATTTTACTCGGCTGTGTGCATCGTGAAGAGGCCCCTCTCCCGCATCCGCGGGCGAATGAGCGGAACAGCCGTCGACAACGACCCCGGCCGCTCGCACGTCCGATAGCCCGGGAGGGCGAGGGAATCGTGCGGCGGCGACCCAGCCGATGACCAATTTCTTCACACGCTCGAAAGCAGGTGGCCGGAGCCGGCCCCGACCCGGTTCGGACCCGAGGACGAGGGCTGCCATGGTATGCCTTATGCACTTGATGAGCTTGCGCCTGATCCGTTGCGTCAACCGCGGCGCGGCGGGAAACGAACGAATAGGAATAGCGCGGCGGCGCCAGATGTCGTAGGATAAGGCAGGCGACGGCAAGAACATGGTTAATGGTCATACCGGCATTATGAAGAAGATGCGTGCGCGCGACGGTACCGGGCCGGCGACGGTGTGCCGGGCCCGAGCGACCGCGCCCGGCCGACCGGAGTGCACGCGCCGGGCGGACCGGGAAGCCCGCGGCGCTAACGGCGCGGTATTCCGATGATCGACGCGCCCGCCTTCATCGAAGAGGAGCCGACCCGGAACGGCATCCGCGAGATTATCGGCCTCGTCGGCCGGCGAAAGCTTCTGATCTTCGCGCCGGCGGTGGTGACCGCCGCCATCGCCTGGGGGATGGTGTCGGTCACGGTGCCGCGTTACGCCGCCACCGCGGCCCTGACGCTCAATGTCGACAGGCTCCATCTGGTGGATCGCGAGGTGGTCTCCCGCCTGCCGCTGGAGAATTCCACGCTCAGGAGCGAGATCGACGTGATCCGCTCCCGCTCGCTCAACGACGAGGTCGTCGTGCAGCTCGGGCTGGCGGGCGACCCCTGGGTGGCGCGGGAGGTTGCCGCGTGGCAAGCGCCGTGGTCGGATTTCGCCCGCCGGGGGCAAAACGCGCTCCACCGCTACTTTCCCCGGCTCGTCGGCAAGGATCCGATCGAAACGCCGGCGGTTACCGCTGCGGAGCTGACCGACTGGCTGGTCGGCAATCTGAACGTCGGCAATGACGGGCGATCCCTGACGATCGTTCTGTCGTTCACCTCGGAGAACCCGCAGCGGGCGGCGCAAATCGTCAACGCGATCACCCAGACCTACCTGAACGATCAGGTCCTGGCCAAGAACCGGGCGACGATGGCCGCCAGCAACTGGCTCGGCGAGAGGGTGAGAAAGATCCGGGAAGACCTGGAGGCCTCCGAGGCGGCCGTCGACGATTTCCGGCGAACCTCCGGGCTGCTCGAGATCAAGGGCGCCACGATACCGGCCGAACGCCTGGCGGACATGAATGCGCAGCTCAGCGCCGCTCGCGCGGAGCGGATGCGTGCCGAGGTGAAGCTGCAGATCGCCCGGGAGAGCGGCCCCGAGACCCTGCCCGACGACCTCGCCTCGCCGATGCTGAAGGAATTCCGTCAGGCTCTGCGCGAGATCAACCTGCACGTCACCGATCTCCAGGACCACGGCGCCTACTACAAGCAGAAGGACCTCGAGGCAAGGGCGGCTGTGCTGCGGACCCAGATGAATGCGGAGATGAGCCATATTACCGGGAGCCTGTCGAGCGAGGTGGCGGCCGCGAGCCGGAAAGAGGGCGAGATCGAGCAGTCGTTCCGGAAGATGGAGAGCCAACTGGGCGACGCCGCGCATTCGGGTGTGCGGCTGATGCAATTGCAGCGCGAGGCCGACGCCAACCGTTCGATCTACGAAACCTTCCTTTCTCGTTACAAGCAGGCGATGGAGCAGGAGAGCCTGTCGGTCCCCGACGCGCGGCTGATCTCGCGGGCGGAGCCGCCCGAGGAGCCGGTCTATCCGAACAAGCTAGCGCTTCCTGCTGCTCGGCATCGTCGGCGGACTGGCGATCGGCGGCGGTCTCGCCTTTCTCCGCGAAAGCTTCGACCGGCGGATCCGCCAAACCTCGGAGGTCGAGACGATCACCGGCATCCCGGTCTTCGGGTTCCTGCCCAAAGTGTCGCGGTGGCGCGGCCTGCAACCGCAGGACTATCCGTTGGGGGACCCGCATTCCCGGTTCTGCGTGGCTCTGTCGCGCATCCATACCGCGCTGCGCGCTCCCCAATCCTTGGACCGCAAGCAGGTGATCCTGGTCACTTCGGCGCAGCCGGGCGAAGGCAAGACCTCGTTCTGCACCGGCCTCGCCCGCTCGTTGGCGCGGGGCCGAATGCGGGTTCTGGTCATCGATGCCGACCCGTATCGATCGCGGGTCGCGTCTGCGTTTGGCGCCTCGGCCGCGCCGGCGTTCGGCCCGATCGTCGGGCAGCAGGTCCGGCTCGACGATATCGTGCAGACCGACGCGAAATCGGGCGCCCATTTTATCGCGGCCCCGAACCATGACGATCTGCAGCTCCTCCTCCACTCCGGCGGGTTCGCCAAGCTGCTCGACGAGGCGCGGCAGGCCTACGATATCGTCATCATCGACACGCCCCCGGTAATGACGAGCGCGGACGCAGCCGTCATCGGCAGGTTCGCCGATACCTGCCTCCTCCTGGTCAGATGGGGCAGGACCTCCCGGGACGAGATCACGGCTGCGGTCGGGTTTCTCCGGCTCTGCCGGATCGGGCTCGACGGCATCGTCATGGTCGGGGCCGACTCCGGCTCTACCGCCTACAGCCGATCGGCGGGCTATATCAACAGGGCGGCCTCGGACGATAAGGCGGCCTCAGACGATCGGTTTGCCCGGCCGACCTCGGACCGGACCCTCACCGATGCATGACAAAGCGGACACCACATGTCGATCCCGAACCTTGCGCAATTGTCCCAGGACGAGGCCGCGCCCGAGTCGAGCCCGCACCCTTTCGGATGGCGAGCGATGGTATGTCGTGCACGCGCTGCCCTTTGCCGAGGCGCGCGCCGAGGGTCAGCTCCGCAACCAGGGCTTCCAGACGTTTCAGCCGAAACGGCTCAAGACCGTCCGGCACGCGCGCCGATTGAGCACGGTCGAGGCGCCCTTTTTCCCCCGCTACCTGTTTATCGTCCTCGACCTCGCCTACCATCAATGGCGCCGCGTCAACAACACCTTCGGGGTTTCGCGGTTGGTGATGCGGGGCGAACGGCCGCATCCGGCGCCGCCTGGAGTCGTCGAAGCGCTGATGGCGGGGGCCGATGCCCGCGGCATTCTACAGCTCGGCAGCAAATTGCAGATCGGCGGGTCGGTGCGTCTGATGGCGGGACCGTTCGCCGAGCAGCTCGCGATCCTCGAGCATCTGGACGATTCCGGGCGCGTCCGGGTGCTGCTCGACATCCTCGGCCGGCAGGTCGCGATTTCGACCGGGGCAAACAACCTTCTGCCGGTGCCCTGAGCGCCGGGCTATGCGGCCCGGAACGACGAGCGATGCGCGCCGCTATTTGATCCTCGGCGAGGTCCGGGCGATCGTGTCGACCAGGCTGTGCCAGCGGGCGAAGGCATGGCGCCGGGTGAAGCGAGCGTCGAGCATGGCGCGGGCGCGCTGGCCCATTTCGGCGAGAAGCTCGGGTTTCGCGCGCAGGCGCCGCAGCGTGTCGGCAAGCAGCTCGCCGTCGCCGGGCTCGACGACAACTCCGCAATCATGCTGCCGGACGAGGTGCCCGACTTCCCCGTCTGGTGCGGTGACCGCGATGATCGGTCGTCCGGCGGCCGCGATCCCGTAGAGCTTGCTTGGGACCATCAACCCTTCGACCTCGCGCCGCAACGAAATCAGATGGACGTCGGGGACGCCGAGGGAAAGCTTCAGCAGGTCTCTGTCCTGATAGGGGAGGAAGCGAAACAGGTGGTCGAGCCCGTGGCTGCGCGCCAGGTGCGCGAGTTCGGCGAATTTCTTGCCGCCGCCGATAAAGAGGAAGCAGAGGGGCTGCGTGTCGCGCAGGCGCTCCGCCGCGGCGAGGACGGTTTCGAACTCGTGCCCCCTGCCGAGATTGCCCGAATAGCCGACGACGAAATGGTCGGTGAGACCCCATTTGCGGCGGAGCGGATTGTCGCGGGGCGCTATCGGCCGGATCTCCTCGTCGTCGCACCAGTTCGGTATGACGCTGATACGTTCCGGCGCGATGCCGCGCTTACGGAGGATTTCCGCCATGCCTTCGCCAACCACCACGTTGACGGCAGCCGCGCGCAGCGAGGCGTCGCGCAGCTGGAGTAGCGTCCGGGCAAACGGGCCCTTGATCAACGGCACGCCTAGCGCCGCAGCGACCTCGGGATAGAGATCCTGGAGCCAGTTGACGAGATGAACGCCGCGGCGCTTGGCCGCCCGCATTGCCGCGATCGACAGCAGCGGCGGGTCGGTCTTTGCCACCAGCACATCGCCCGGTTGCGCCCAGGCAACAACCGAACGGCACGCCGAGCGGTAAAAGGACAGGTAATCGAAGCCGCGGCCGATCAACGCCGATCGGCCAAACCGAGTGGTGGGGATGCGGTGGATCGTCACCCCGCCGATCAACTCGGCCCTCGGCAGTCGCGCATTCGGGTCATCATAGCGCTGTTGGCTCGCAACCACCCCCACCTCGATGCCGCAGGCCGCGAAATGGAACGCGAGATCGCTCAGAATCTGGCTGGTCGCGGAATGGTCCGGGAAAAAGAAGCGGTTCAGGAATATTACGCGTCTTGGCGCCGATCGGGCGGATGCCGGCGCTTCGGTCGCCACGCTTGCGGGCGTGCCGCGCCAGCCTGGCGGCTCACTCCATGCCCCGTCGCCCGGCTCCCAGCCGGACCGGGCTCGCCGAGGCAAAATCGCCTCGGCCATTATCGCGAACGTATGGCCGCGGCCCGACGGCCGTCGTCCTGACCCGAGATAGCGACCGGGACGGCAAACCGCGAGGCGGCGGCCTGCTTCAAGCCCCCCTTGTTGCGGCCGACCGGCTCGGCCTGGGCATGCTGCGCCTGCAACAACGCTTTCTCGGATCGTTGTTCGCCGCGCAGCAAGATCAGAAACGTCATCCAGACAATGCGCAGGTCGAGCCACAGAGAAGCGTTGCGGATATACCAGGTGTCCAGCGTTGCTTTCTCCGTTGGCGACAGTCTGGTGCCGCCATTCACTTGCGCCCAGCCGGTGATGCCGGGGCGGACCATCAGCCGGACCGCGGCGTTCGCAGGCTGGTCGCGCGCCAGCAGCGGCCGCGGCCCGATCAACGACATTTCGCCGACCAGCACGTTCAGCAATTGCGGCAGCTCGTCGATCCGGATCCGGCGCAGCAGCCGACCGACCCACGAGATCCGGCGCTCCTCGGGCATCCTCTGACGGCGGCGATCGAACGGCGCGCGGAACGTTCTAAACTTGTAAATTTGCAGCTCGCGGCCGCCCTGCCCGGCGCGCAGCTGCCAAAACAACACCGGCCAACCCACGTCGATATAAACCAGCCCAGCGACCAGCATCAGCAGCGGCAGCAGCCAGAAAATCAAGATCAGCGATACGACCACGTCAATGACACGCTTTACGACCGAATATAGTGACGACGCGATCTCGGGTGGGAAGTGGCTGCTGTGGAGCCGATCGGCCTCTTGATCGGCGCAGCGGCCGAGCTGTCCGGCAGCGTCGAGATCGAGCAGGTCGGGCACGAACACGAGGCCGATATCGCGACGCCGGCAGACGGCCCGCACCTCCGCCAGGGCCGTCTCGGACAGCACCCGGGGCTCGCCGCCCACAACCACCCGGTCGGTCCGGACGCCATGCCCGGCGAACTCTTCAACCAAGTCCTCCAGCTGGGCCGGCGGCCCGAAGACCGGCACGCCGCTGACGTGGCGGCCAATCCATCTGGGGTCCTCGTCGAGCACGCCGATCACGCTCCGCCGCTCCGGGCCGAAGCCCTGCAGATACCGCAATATCAGGACCGACAAGTCATTCAGGCCGATCAAAATCACATGTCCGGCGACCGCGTGTCGCGGCTGATCCGCGAGACGACGACGTCTTTCGCCGGCAACGGTAAATCCCCGGGAAACGACAAGTCCGGCGCCCAGAATCAGAGCATGAATCGCCGGCAACGACCGCGGAATGCCGTAGAGACGCGTGGTGGCGAAGAGGATAATGACGGTCATCAATTCGCCGCAGACGACGGCCTTCACCAGCCTGACAAAGTCCACGGCAGACATGTAGTGCGGTATCGCCGTGCCAATGTTAAATACCTGAAACGCAATAATCGAACAGGCTAGGGAAACGACAAAGTAACTACTGGCAGTGAACATCCCATCGGCAGAAGCCATATCGACGTTCCGCAGGTACAAGGCGGCGAGCGGTGCCGCCACGGCCAACGCCACGTCTCGCGGGGAAAGGCGAATTTTGAGGCTGTCACGCGACGATGGTAGGCGAATGTGCACTTGGTTCCCCTGCCTCGCGGCATTCGGTCACGAGCAACGGGCCACGGTCGAGTGTTGTTAACCATAATGGCGGGCGCTCGTTGATTTGACATTAATGCCCTTTGGCGAGCTTGACAACATCTTATGCGCTTCAAATAGTGCCGACGCCTCTTTAAAATGATCATGGCCCGCAACGCGATACATGCGGCGGAAACGGCAGTGCCGTGAACTTGCGGCGTTTTGTCGCGCCGGCACCAATGGGTCCGGCTCCCGCAAATTCCCCCAGTTGGCAATGGAATATTAACCTTAATATTCCAGGCTAGCGGCAGCGAAGTTTCAAGATTTCCTTGACTCGACGCGGCCACTCTGAGATGTTTTATGCGGTGCCGAAGTCGACAATAACCTGCGCACTGACTGGCAATGGGTAGAGACGGTCGTCTCACCCAAACTGCGGTAGCATTGGCACTACCGGTCGCAAGCGAATGGCGGCACGATGCGCAGCCGGAATTTCTGATCAGGCGATGGCAGCGGACCGCGTTCTCGTTGGATGTTTCCGACCCAGTACCTCATGCTCGAACCAGCCAATATCTGCCCGGCTGCACGGTCTCCACTGGCGCCCGCATGCAGGCGACGGATGCTCTCGGCGTTTGTGGTCGTGGCGGCATTTGGCGACCGCCGGTTCGGCGCGGCAGGTACAAGCGCCTGGCCGCTGACATGTGTGGGATAAACGGCATCTTCGCCTATCATCCGGCGTCGAGTGCGCCGCAGGAGTCGGCGCTGCTCGCGACACGCGACGCCATGAGTGCCCGTGGCCCCGACGGCGCGGGCGCCTGGTGGAGCACTGATCGGCGCTGCGGGTTGGGGCATCGACGGCTGTCCATCCTCGATCTGTCCGAGCGTGCCGCCCAGCCGATGACGAGTGCGGACGGCAAGATCGTTATCACCTTCAATGGCGAGATCTACAATTATCAAATACTGCGCGCGGAATTAGAGGCTGCCGGCGTGCGCTTTCGTACGACCTCCGATACCGAAGTGCTGCTGCACCTCTACGCGCGCCATGGGGCGGCGATGGTGCAGCGGCTGCGCGGCATGTTTGCCTTCGCCATCTGGGACACGGCGCGGCGCGAGCTCTTTCTCGCCCGAGACCCCTACGGCATCAAACCGCTCTACACCGCAAACGATGGTTGGACGTTTCGCTTCGCCTCGCAGGTCAAAGGATTGCTGGCAGGCGGCCAGGTTTCGCGGGATCCCGAGCCGGCGGGGTTGGCCGGCTTTCATCTGTTTGGCAGCGTGCCCGAGCCGTTCACGCTCTACCGCGACATTCGTGCGCTGCCGGCCGGGCACATGCAGCGGGTCGATGCCGCGGGTCCGCGCGAGGCGGTGCCGTTCGCCAATCTCGCCGCGATTGTCGCAGCCGGCGCAGGCGATCCGGCCCCCGCCGGCGAATTGGGCGAACGGTTGCGTGCGGCGGTGCTCGATAGCGTCCGCGCCCATCTGTTGGCGGATGTCGAAGTCGGGATTTTTCTCTCGGCGGGGATCGATTCCGCCGCACTTCTCGGGCTGATGAGGGATGCCGGCCAGCGCGAGGTTCGCGCGATCACCCTTGGTTTTGACGAGTTTCGCGGCACTGCGGAGGACGAAGCGCCGCTCGCTTCGCGCGTGGCCGAGCACTATGGCGCG
This sequence comes from uncultured Alphaproteobacteria bacterium, assembly GCA_963847345.1. Lineage (GTDB taxonomy): Bacteria > Pseudomonadota > Alphaproteobacteria > ATCC43930 > CGMCC-115725 > DATARH01. The sequence continues at coordinate 10,348 of CAWJZU010000004.1, forward strand.
CAACACATCGTGCGGCGCGTCGACGAGCGCGAGTTCTACGATGATCTGCCCGCGATCATCGAAGCGATGGACCAGCCCTCGATCGACGGCGTCAACACGTGGTTCGTCGCCAAGGCGGCAAAGGAGGCCGGCCTCAAGGTGGCGCTTTCCGGGCTTGGCGGCGACGAGCTTCTGGCCGGGTATCCGAGCTTTGTCGATCTGCCGCGCTGGCGGCGCCGCTTCGGTCCGCTGGCTGCGGTGCCGGGGCTGGGGCGGCTGGCCCGCCCGCTGCTCCGCGCCGTCGCCCCCGGCTTTGCGCGCGAAGCGCCGAAGGCGTTGGGGCTTCTGCAATATGCGCGCAGCTGGGCCGGCGCCTATCTGCTGCGGCGAGGGCTGTTCCTGCCGTATGAGCTGAAGGAATTGATGGACCCCGATGTCGCGCGCGAGGGGCTGCGGCGGCTGCAGGCCGTTGCGCCGGCTCGCCGCCAATTTGAGGCCGGACCCCGGTTCCGATGTCGGGCGGGTCTGTGTCCTCGAATCGGCGCACTATATGCGCAACCAGCTGCTGCGCGATGCCGATTGGGCTGGCATGGCCCATGGTGTCGAGATCCGCGTGCCGTTGGTGGATCAGACGTTGCTCGAGCGGCTCGCACCCGCGCTCCCGCGCCTTGCTGCGCGGACGGGGAAGGCAGCGCTGGCAAAGGCGCCCACCCGTGCCATTGCCGGCGGCAATCGTCGCCCGCGCCAAGACCGGTTTTACCGTGCCCACCGGGACCTGGATGAATGCCGCTATCGGCAAGTCGGGGATCGCCGCGAGGCGGGGCCGTCCGCTCGAGGCCAAAGGCGTCACGTCGCGCCGTTGGTCGCAAGCTGTGCTGCACGGCTTTGCGTGATCGAAACGGGCGTCGTGACACGGGACCCATGCTGGCTCGCCCTCGTCACCGACGCGTTTGGCGGGCATGGCGGGATCGCGCAGTATAACCGTGATTTCCTGGGTGCGCTCGCCCGAGGCGGGGCGGTATCGTCGATCACCGTGCGTGCCGCGTCATGCGCCCGGGCGGGTTGCCGCGCCTGCCGCGATCAGCCAGGCTCGGGCGCGGCCGGGAAGACTTGCCTACTGCGCAATGGCTCTAGCTGACGGCGTTGCGACAGCATGCCGACGTTGTCTTCTGCGGCCACCTTTATATGGCACCCCTCGCCTGGCTGATCGCCCGGCTCAAGGGGGCAAAGCTGGTCGTTCAGATGCACGGGATCGAGGCGTGGCCGCGCCCCTCGCGCCTGCGGCGCGCCGCCGTCGAGGCGGCCGATCTGGTATTGTGCGTGTCGCGTCACACCCGGGCCTGCGTTGCCGGATGGGCGGCGATCGCGCCCGAGCGCATTGTTGTCGTGCCGGACACATTTGGCGATAAGTTTGCCCCGGGCGACGGCTCCGGCCTGCGTGCGGCGCTGGGGCTCGAGGGCAAGCGGGTGCTGCTGACGGTCGGACGGCTCGACCCGCGCGAGCGCTACAAGGGTCACGACCGCGTGATCGAGGCGATGCCCGCGGTTCGTCGCTCGGGGCCATGATGTCGTCTATCTCGTCGTCGGCGCGGGCGAGGACCGGGCGCGTCTGGAGGAGATCGCGCGGCAAGTCGGCATCGCCGAGCGGGTACGGTTCCTCGGCGCGGTCTCGCCGCAATGCCTGGCCCAGGCCTACCGCACGGCCGATCTGTTCGTGATGCCGTCGACCGGCGAGGGGTTCGGCATCGCCTACCTCGAAGCGCTGGCGAGCGGCACGCCCGCGCTGGGTCTTGATGTCGCCGGCGCGCGCGATGCCTTGGCCGACGGCGCGCTCGGCACTCTGGTGGCGGAAGAAGACGATCTCGCCGCCGCCATCGCCCGCTGTCTTGCGGCACCCAGGCCCGACCCGGACGCTCTTGTCCCGGGCCGTGGGCGACCGTTTTGGCGTCGAGGCATTCCGGGCGCAAGTCGCCGCGGCATCCGATCGGCTCTTGCAACCGGCATGAGCGAGCAGGCGTTCCCCGACCGCCATCTGCTGGTCCTCGAGGCGGGCCGGGCCGAGCGGCATTATTGGCGCGATCTCTGGGCCTATCGCGAGCTGTTCGCGATCCTCGCCTGGCGCGATGTCGCGGTGCGCTACAAGCAGACCGTGATCGGCGTCGCCTGGGCCGTCGTCCGGCCGTTTCTGACGATGGTGGTGTTCACGGTCGTGTTCGGCCGGCTCGCCAAATTGCCGAGCGAAGGGGGAGCGCCCTATCCGGTCATGGTCTTTGCCGGCATGCTGCCGTGGTTTCTGTTTTCGACGATCCTCGGCGAGGCGTCGAGCAGCCTCGTCGGCAACGCCAACCTTGTCGGCAAGGTCTATTTCCCGCGCCTGATCATCCCGGCTTCGTCCGCGGTCGTGGCGCTCGTCGATTTCGCCATCAACCTCGCGATCCTGTTCGGCCTGATGCTGTGGTACGGCTTCGCGCCGACCTGGCGTATCGCGCTCCTGCCCGCCTTTGTCGTGCTGGCGATGCTGGCGAGCCTCGGCCCGGCCTTCCTGATCACCGCGCTCAACGTCAAATACCGCGATTTCCGCTACATCATCCCGTTCATCGTCCAGTTCGGGCTCTACATCTCGCCGGTCGGGTTTTCGAGCGCGATCGTGCCCGAGCGCTGGCGCTTCTGGTACAGCCTCAACCCGGTGGTCGGCGTCATCGACGGCTTCCGCTGGTGCGTGCTCGGCGGCGACAGCCGGCTCTACGCGCCCGGGTTTCTCCTCAGCCTCGCCGTCGTCGCCCTGTTCCTGTGGCTCGGCATCGCCTATTTCCGCCGCACCGAGCGCAGCTTCGCCGATCTGATCTGACATGGCCGACGATGTCGTGATCCGCGCCGAGGGGCTCGGCAAGAAA
>CAWJZU010000005.1:0-24326 GCA_963847345.1 uncultured Alphaproteobacteria bacterium
GTGACATCGTTCTCCTCGGCGCGCGCTGCTACGATCAAGTCGGCAAACATCCCGAGCGCCGCGACCGAGCGGGCATCGTCGCCGGTTTCGACATGCCATTGCACCGATGGTGAGGCCATTTGGTCGGGCGCCGGCGCGTCGAGAACCGGCACGTTCTCGCGGGCAGAGAAATCGTCGAACCATCGTTTGACGGTGGCTTCACGTTCCGCTGCATCGCGCGCGATCTGATTGATCAGGTTTGTCATCACCGTATCCCTCATGATCGCGGCATCGATTGGATCTACCGGACACGCAGCACGTCGATATGCGCCAAGAACGAACGCGAAATTGTGAACGCCGTCTCAAGCATCACCGGGTCGCTACGATCACCGGAAGCCGGGGCGAGAATTGCCTTTATCGTGTCAGCCATTATCGGCCCCTTTGTTTCGCGGCCCTGCCGTTCCGGGCTGGAGGAGTTCGTCGCGGCCGACATATTCGGCGACGCGCGCCAGTGCGCCTTGACCTCGATCAACCCGGCCTCGACCGCGCTCGGCCGATCTCTTGGCAGCGGATGAACGGCGCACACGCGGCAGAACTGCGCCGCGTTCCCGATCGGCCCTGGCCGCGCCCCCGTGTGCTGGCTGGCGAAAGCGGAGGCACCGATATAACGCGTGACGTTACGTCCCTTGACAACTGATCGCCCACTCCGGGAGCGCCATCATGCGCGACCCGGGCATGCGCGACCTGGGGGCGTGCGGCCCGGTGAAGGTCTACTCACTGAACCGACTGCAGTCGTGAAGCCATGGCTGTGGGCAGGCTCTGCGTGTCCCAAGCCGCACCGTTGAGCCGCATCGCTGCGGCGGCCGAGCCAACAGGAAGCTGTCGCCTAGACTAGGTCTGCGGCTCCAGGTCGATCGAGTACAATTTCTTACCCTCGAGGTCGTGCAGCGACACGGACATGACCTCAGTATCGCCGTCGATCCTGCCAATGCCATAGAACTGCAAGCCGTCGAACGGCGAGCGATTTTGCTTCATGCCCTGCGGCACGCCGACGAACTTGACCTCGGGGCCGAACGTCGCGTCCATTTCGCCGGGTCCGAACGTGCCGGCGTTGATCGGGCCGGCGACGAATTCCCAGAACGGATCGAAATCGGTAAAGGCCGCCTTGTCGGGGGTGTAGCGGAATGCCGCCGCGTAATGCACGTCGGCGGTGACCCAGACGACATTCCGGATCGTGTTGTTCTTGATGAACGACAGCAGATTGGCGATTTCCAGTTCGCGTCCGGAGGGCGGGCCGCCATCGGCGTTCGCCCAGGCTTCGAAATGCCTTTCGGCACATCCGGGTTGAGGTCGGGGACGACGATGCTCAGCGGCATGTCGCTGGCGATCAGCTTCCAGGTGGCCTGCGATTCGAGCAGCGAGCATTCAGCCAGGCAAGCTGCCGCGGCCCCAGGAACTCAGAGGAGGCGTTCAGCGCCGGCTGCTTGTTCGGCGAATTGTCGCCGCGATAACTGCGCTCGTCGAGCATGAACACGTCGAGCAGCGGACCGTAGGCGATCTTGCGGTAGACCCGCTCAGCATCATCGGGCAGGCGCATCGGGTTGTACTCGAACATCGCCTGTCGCGCGAATGCCGCCAGCAGCGAGGCGCTTTTTACTTTGTAAGCCTCGATGCCGATCGTCTGACCCGGATACCAGTTATTGCGCGTCTCGTGGTCGTCCCACTGCACAAGAAACGGCACCTCGGCGGCGAAGCGGCGCTTGTTCTCGTCGAGCAGATTGTAGGCGAAATTGGCGCGGAACTCTTCGAGCGTCTCGGCCACTTTCGACTTGCCCTCCGTCAGGACATTGCGCCAGATCCTGCCGTCGTCAGTCTTGACCTCCTCCTTGATGGGGCCGTCGGCATAAACCTGATCGCCGGAATGGATGAAGAAATCGGGATTGTGGCCACGCATCTTCTCGTACAGGCGATAGCCGCCCCATTCCGGGTTGATGCCCCAGCCCTGGCCCGCCTCATCGCCCGAGAAGGCGAAGGTGATGTCGCGCTTCGCTCCGCCTGCCGCTCGGACGCGTCCGCTGGCCGGCGCGCTGAGCGTCTTCAGATCGGCAAGATCCTGAAAGGTAACCCGGTAGAAGATTTCGGCTCCGGGGGGCAGCCGGCCGAGATCGATCCGCGCCGTATAATCCGAGGGCGCCAAAGCCGCCAGTCCGGCGATTTTGCGCGCATCGGAGAAATTCTCGCGTGTCGCAATCTCGACGAGCATGCGCGCCGGCCGGTCGGTTTTGCTCCAGATGATCGCGCGCTCGCCGGAGGGATCGCCGCTCATCACGCCGAACGGGATTTTCGGCCGCTCGCCGTCGGCCGTCACAATCGGCGGCGCTTGCGCCAGTGCCGCCCGGAACGGCAGAACCCCGAGGCAGTTAATGGCTAGGACGCCGCCGCCGAGCGACCCGGCGCTGCGCAGCAGCGCGCGGCAAGTCACGCGAAATCTCGGGCCTGACCTACCGGGCATCGGCTCCCCCATCGGATAACGGGCTGGGTTGCGGGCTCTGCTTAGCGGCACGGCATGAAAGCCCGTTGACAGTTCGGTGACGGCTTGCGTCATCAAACCGTCAGAAACAGCGTGCTAACGGACACCGCGATGCGTCCGACCCAGTCGTCATTGCATGTACGCCGGGCGGCGCGATATGGGGGAATCGATGAAATCGATCATGCTTGCCGCCGCGCTGGCGGTCGCCACTGCCGCGCTGTGCCGGGGCGCCGCCGGCGATCCGGTCGAGCTGCAATGGTGGCACGCAATGACCGCCGTCAACAACGAACGGGTCAACAAGATCGCGACCGATTTCAACGCATCGCAGACCGATTACAAGGTCGTGCCGGTGTTCAAGGGGTCCTACGCCGAGACGATGACGGCGGCGGTCGCGGCGTTTCGCGCCGGTCACGCCCCCGACATCGTGCAAGTGTTCGAGGTCGGCACCGCGACGATGATGGCCGCGAAAGGGGCGATCAAGCCGGTATTTGAGCTGATGGAGGATGCCGGCGCCGCGTTCGACCCGGCCTCCTACCTGCCGGCGGTCGCTTCCTACTACAGCACCGCGGACGGCAGGATGCTGTCCTTCCCGTTCAACAGCTCGACCCCGGTTGTTTACTGGAACAAGGAGCTGTTCGCGAAGGCCGGACTCGACCCGAACAAACCGCCGCAGACTTGGCCCGAGACGTTCGAGGCGGCGAAGAAATTGCGCGTCGGCGGCGCGGCGTGCGGCTTGACGGCGTCATGGATAAGCTGGACCCAGATCGAGAATTTCAGCGCGTGGCACAACCGGCCGATCGCCTCGGAGGCGAACGGGCTCGGCGGTCCGGGGGCGCAGCTCGAATTCAACAACGACCTGATGGCGCGCCATGTCGCCAATCTGGCCGAGGCGCAAAAGGACAACAGCTTTTCCTATGCCGGGCGCGAGGACCAGCCGACCGCGAAATTCATCGCCGGCGAGTGCGGCATGATCCAGGCCTCCTCGGCCAGCTACGGCGCGATCAAACGCGGCGCGAAGTTCGAATTCGGCGTGACCCAGCTGCCTTATTATCCCGATGTCGCGGGCGCGCCGCAGAACACGATCATCGGCGGCGCCAGCCTGTGGATCATGGCGGGCAAGAAGCCAAAAGAATATGAGGGCGTCGCGAAATTCCTGACCTATCTCTCGAGCAATCAGGTGCAGGTCGCGTGGCACCAGGAGACCGGCTATCTGCCGATTACGAAGGCAGCCTATAAAACGACGAAAGCATCCGGGTTTTACGAAAAGAATCCCGGCACCGAGGTGGCGATTCTCGAATTGACGAACAAGCCGCCGACCGAGAACTCGCGCGGGCTGCGGCTCGGCAATATGGTGCAGATCCGCGACGTGATCGCCGAGGAACTCGAAGCCGCGTTCGCCGGCAAGAAAAACGCGAAAGCGGCGCTCGACGACGCGGTCGCGCGCGGCAACGCACTGTTGCGTCAGTTCGAGAAGACGGTGCAGTAGGGCGGATTCCGCTTAGGTCGGTTCGATTCTAAAATTGTCATCCGCGGCTTGGACCCGCGGATCAGAAACATAGCCGGGTCACGCCCGGCCATGACGTGGGGGACACAAAAAACATTTGGAACGGCGCGTCATCTTCCCCGGCTGGGCGTGTCCGGCGCTGCTGCTGGCGCCGCAGCTGGCGGTCACGCTGGTTTTCTTCTTCTGGCCGGCCGGTCAGGCGGTCGTGCAGTCGGTTCTGCGCCAGGATGCGTTCGGGCTGACGACGCGGTTTGCCGGGCTGGAGAATTTTTTCGCCCTGTTCGCCGATCCGGCCTACCTCGCCGCGTTCGGCAGGACCGTGCTGTTCAGCGCCGCGGTCGCGGTGCTGGGGCTGGGCTCGGGGCTGCTGTTCGCGGTGATGGCGGACCAGGTCGTGCGCGGCGGACCGGCCTATAAAACGGTTTTGCTGATCCCCTACGCGATCGCGCCGGCCATCGCCGGCGTGCTGTGGATGTTTCTGTTTAACCCGAGCATCGGCGTGCTGGCCTTCGCGCTGGGCCGAATGGGCATCGACTGGAATTATCTGCTCAACGGCAACCAGGCGATGCTGCTTGTCATCATTGCCGCGGCATGGAAGCAAATCAGCTACAATTTCCTGTTCTTTCTGGCCGGGCTGCAGGCGATTCCGCCCTCGCTGGTCGAGGCGGCGGCGATCGACGGGGCCGGCCCGCTGCGCCGATTTCGGACGATCGTCTTTCCGCTCCTGGCGCCGGTCAGCTTCTTTCTGCTTGTCGTCAATATCGTCTATGCGTTTTTCGATACATTCGGCGTCATCCACAACACCACCCAGGGCGGTCCGGCCAAGGCGACCGAAATCCTTGTCTACAAGGTCTGGTATGACGGCGTCGTCGGCCTCGATCTCGGCGGCTCGGCGGCGCAATCGGTGATCCTGATGGCGATCGTTATTGCGCTGACCGCAATCCAGTTCCGCTTTATCGAGCGGCGTGTGCATTACGCATGACGGCAGCGCTTTCATGGTGAGTTCGCGCAGGAGCGCCTGGGTCCCGCATGCGGTCATACTGCTGGGGCTGGGCGTTGTGCTGTTTCCGGTCTATGTCGCGTTGGTCGCGGCAAGCCATGCGCTGCCCGACATACTCGCAGCGCCGATGAGCTTGGCGCCGGGCACCGAGTTCTTCGCCAATGTCGCGGCCGCGCTGGCCCTCGGCACCGCCAGGACCAGCGGCGAGCCGGTCGCGGCGATGCTGCTGAACAGCCTGGTGATGGCGCTCGTCATCGCAGCGGGAAAGATCGCGATCTCGCTGCCCTCTGCCTTCGCGGTGGCCTTTTTCCGCTTTCCACTGCGGAAACTCTGCTTCTGGGCGATCTTCGTGACGCTGATGCTGCCGGTCGAGGTGCGCATCATCCCGACCTACAAGATCGCCGCCGACTTGTCGCTGATCGACACCTATGCCGGGTTGACCCTGCCACTGATAGCGTCGGCGACCGCGACGCTGCTGTTCCGGCAATTCTTCCTCACGATCCCCGACGAACTGGTCGAAGCGGCGAAGATCGATGGCGCCGGGCCGATCCGGTTCCTGATCGAGATCCTGATCCCGCTGTCGCGCACCAACATTGCGGCACTGTTCGTAATCCTGTTCATCTATGGCTGGAACCAATATTTGTGGCCGCTGCTTGCGACCAGCACGCCAGGCATGACAACGATCGTGATCGGCATCCGCCAGATGATTGGCGGCGGCGACACGCTGACCGAATGGCACCTCGTCATGGCGACGGCGCTGCTCGCGATCCTGCCGCCGGTTGCGGTGGTGGTGCTGGCGCAGCGCTGGTTCGTTCGCGGCCTGATCGAGCCGGAGAAATAGGCGCGCGGCGACGCGTCAGGATTCTGACGAGGTGTGACGCGGGCCGATGATCGCGAAGCGCAGCTTGCCGGAAACCCAGTCGATCACCGCTACCGCGACCAGGATCAGCAGCACGATGAAGGCGACCTGGTCGAATTCGTAAGTGCGGATCGCTTCGGAGAGCTGCAATCCGATCCCGCCAGCCCCGACGATCCCGATAATCGTCGCCGAGCGCGTGTTCAATTCGAAATAGTACAGAACCTGGCTGGCAATAACCGGCAGCACCTGCGGCAACAGACCGAAGCGGATGCCCATCCACGGCGTACCGCCGCAGGCGACGACACTTTCGCGGGCGCGCTCCCCGGTTGCTTCAATCGCTTCCGAAAACAGTTTCCCGCACGAGCCGGTGTCCGAAACCGCGATCGCCAAAATGCCGGCGAACGGCCCAAGCCCGACCGCGCCGACGAAAACGAGCGCCCAGATCAGGGTGTCGATGCCGCGCAGCGTGTCGAGCACCCGGCGTATCAGAAAGCGCAGCACCCGGCTCGGCGCGGTGTTCGTCGCCGCGAGAAGCGCCAGCGGCACCGCCGCTATCGCGGCAGCCAGCGTGCCGAGAAAGGCGATTGCCAGGGTTTCGGCCATGCCGCGCAGGAACAGGTGCAGGTGACCGCCGGTTGCCGGCGGGATCATCATTGCGATGAACTTCGCCAGCGTCGCGAGTTCATCGCCGAACTGGCCGACCGAGATGCCGAGCCACCAGACGGCGAACACCATTGCCAGCAGCATTGCCGCCGGAACGATCGCGAGCGTTGGCCGCCGCGGGGCCACCGTAAGACCGTCGCGATGGCGGGCGAGGATGGCGCCGGCCTCGGCGGCAAAGATCGGCGGGCGGCTCACGGCGCGACCTCCGCCGGGTTCAGGCGGCGGCGGATGCGTTCGGTTGCCACGTCGATCAGGGCGACCGTGACAATGATCAGCAACAGGATCGCGCTGACATCGGTGTAGTAAAATTTGCGGATCGCGACGAACAGCTCCTGGCCGATCCCGCCGGCCCCGACAAACCCGACGATCGAGCTTGCCCGCACGTTGATCTCGAAGCGCAGCAGCGCATAGCTGGCGAGGTCCGGCAGTACCTGCGGCAGCGCCGCGAAACGCACGACCGCCGGAAACGCGCCGCCAGCGCTGCGCACGCCATCGACCGGGTCCAGGTCGATATTCTCGATGACCTCGGTGAATAATTTGCCGAGCGCGCCAAAACTGTGGATGCCGATCGCCAGCACCCCGGCCAGCGGCCCAAGCCCGAACGCGGCGACGAACATCAGCGCGAAAACGAGATCGGGCACTGTACGGCAGAACTCGAACAGGCGCTTCAGGCACCAGCGCAACGCCCCATTGGGGGTCAAATTGGCGGCGGCGGCGAAGGCCAGCAGCCCGGCCGCGACCGTCGCGACTGATGTCGCCAAATAGGCGATCAGGACGGTATCGAACAGCAGCTTGAGCCAGCCGAAAAAATTCCAGTACCACTCGGCGACATCGCCGACGAAATTGGCAAGGCTCAGCGACGGCAGAATGCGCGAGAAATAACTCGTCAGCGCGGAGAGGTGATTAGCCAGCGTGGCCGGCTCGACCTCGCCGAACCAGCCGGCCACGCACACGAGCACGGCGACGAGCGCGAGCACCGCCAGCGACCGCCGCCGCCGCCGGGCGACTTCCCCGCCATAGGCGGCGAGCAGCTGATCGAGGCGCCGCCGCGGAATGGTCAGCGTTGGGCCATGCATCTGGAATTCCATCCAGCGTGGCCGCGCGCGTGCCCGGATTTAGCGCGGATCGGCGGCGCCCACTCGAGCGTTTGCTGTTGCCGCAAACCGCTCAAGTGAGGCTTCACCCCGATCAGGCGCGTGCGCCCATCGGACGGCGGCGCCGCCACAGCCCGAGCCCGAAGAGCGAGCCGGCGAGCAGCACCAGCGATGACGGCTCGGGCACAGCCAGCTGCTGCTGTACGAACCCAGGCAGGTCGTCATCGGTAAATCCGAACACGAAGAACTGGTTCGTTCCGGCGTCCGCCGGAACGAAGTCATTGTCGTTGGCGACAAACAGCGTGTGCGTCGGTACGCCCTGCTGCAGCACGTCTTGGCCGAAGGCAAGACCCTCGATCTTGGAGGGGATTTGGGTCGCGTCAAGGCCGAGTTCGGTCTCCAGCGCGGTTACAAGATCGAGGAACTGCGTTTTGCCGACCGCTGCCTTGACCGCATCTGCGCCGGTGAGGTTGGTGATGTCGGTCGCGCCTGTCAGGTTGATCTTGTACAGTTTTTTGATTTTGGCGGCAGACCCGTCTCCGAGACCCTTGCCGTCGCGCTCGTCAACCAGAAATTCGTGGTCATTGATTGCAACGATATCGCTGGCCCCGGAGCCGTCGGTCAGCAGATAGCCGTATTCATGCGTCGCGCCGGTCGCGATGTCGATCGTGACAATACGCAGCAATTTCGCCGTCGCCGGATCGGCGGCATCTTGAATAGTAGCCGCCTGCATGATGCCGACCAGAGTTTTGCCATCAGGCGTGATGGCCAGGCCTTCCATGCCCTTGTTCGCGGTTCGGCCGGAGGTATTGCCGTCGATCTCGTTTTGGCCAATCGGCGATTGGTTGCTGGCATAAAGATTGTCCGGAAGCTGGAAACTCTTGATCCGTTCGCCGGTCGCGCGGTCGAACTGATAGACATACGGCCCGTATTCGTCCGACACGAACACGCTCTTGCCGTCGTTCGAGACGCGGATCGACTCCGGATCAAAACGCGCGTTATTCGGGTTGCCCGAGTTATGGGTCGGGTCGAAATTGTCCGACCGCCCGGTGAAATAAAAGGAATTGGCGGTATTCTGTGACGGTGCGCCCGAGCCGATCGGGGTGACGCCGTCGATTTTGTTGCCTAGCCCCGCGCCCGTTCCGTAGACCAGAGGCGCCGGGTTGTACAGCAGCGTCGTTCCGGTCAGCGTCGGGGTCAGCGTGAACGGCAGCGCCGCTCCCGGGGCACTCGCGGTCAGTGCGGCGTTCACGGTCTGAAAGCGGCTGATGTAGGAGACGGTATTGTCGACATTGGAGTTGTACGCCGTTGCGTTCGGGCCACGGTCCGGCAGCGCGAAGAACGTGTTGCCGCCGGCATAGGCCAGACCCGAGCCGATCCCGCCCAATATGTCGCCGGGCAGCCCGTTCTCGAGCGGCGCGCTCAGCCCGGACAGATCGCTGGTTGCGTTCAGGCTGCCCGCGGCTATCAACAGAGGCGTAGCGTTGGCCGCCGGTACCGCCATGAGCGCAGTCATGACAAAGACCAGAGATTTAACTCCTCGCATTATCTAACCCCATGATTTTGATGTTTTCAACAGGTCCCGAAAGTGCATGTTATTTCAGCTTCTCTTCTTCCGCATCTCGTCCACGTATTGGATCATCTGGACCGTATCCACATAATCCTTGTGCGCGACCGGGACGAATTCCTTGTCCTTGCCGTCGGACAGACGCTCGAAGGCAGCTTTATCTTTTTGCGGCGCCTCGGCGAAGGCTTTCTGGATGGCTTTTTTCAGGTCGTCAGGCAATGTCGAAAGATATGCGTAGGGCGAACCCGGCAGCATGTCGGATTTGAAGACAATGCGGAAATCTTCTTTCTTCACCATGCCCTTCTTGTCCATCCGGGTCAGGTTCGAGTTGTTATCGGCGTTCCACCAGTTCGCCGCGGCATCCACGGTGCCCTTGTCGAGCGCGATGACGGCGTTCTCGTGGCTCCCGGTAACAATCGACTTGCCGAAAAAGCTGTCCACGTCGATGCCAGCCTTGTTCAGAAAATAGCGCGGCGCGTTGTAGCCGGATGTCGAGTTCGGATCGACAAAGCCGATCGTCTTGCCCTTCAAATCCTTGATGTCCTTGTAGGGGCTGTCGGCCTTGACGTAGATCACCGAGAAATAGCCGACCGCGCCGTCATTGTTGCGTGTCGTCGCGAACGGTTCGGTTTTGACTCCGGTCAGGTACGCCTTCGAGTAGGAGGCGGGCCCGTAATAGGCGATCTGGATGTTGCCGGCGCGCTGGCCTTCGATCACCGCGGCATAATCGTTGGCGACGCGCAATTTGACGGGAACACCGAGCTGTTTCGACAGGTATTCGACAAACGGCTGGTAGCGGTCGGCGACCCCGGAGGCGTTCTCGGCCGGCACGACCGCGAAGGTCAGTTCCGGATACTGCTTCTTCCAGTCATCCGCCGCGTGCGCGATGCCGCAGAAACTCGCGAAGGCGACAGCTGAAAGCAACAAATGACGACGATCGAGCATCTTTTACTCCTATTCAAAAATGCCGGAGCCACGCGGCGGTCGCCCTCTGGCTATGCGGTGGCGTGGCCATAAATTTTTGTCGGAACGCCCGACCCCTTCGCCGCGGCCGGCGCAGCGGCGGCCGGCTGCTCGCCGTCGGACAGGCCATACAGCGCATGCGCCGCATCGTCGGTCAGCGCCGCCGGCGCGCCGTCGAAGACGACCTGACCGGCCGCCATGCCGATCAGCCGATCGCAATAGTCGCGTGCGACATCGAGAGCGTGCAGGTTGCACATCACAGTGATCCCGAACTCACGATTGAGCCGGCGCAGCGCGTCCATCACCAGTCGCGTGTTGTGCGGGTCGAGCGAGGCAATCGGTTCGTCGGCGAGCAACAGTTCAGGCTCCTGCACGAGCGCGCGGACGATCGCGACGCGCTGCTGCTGGCCGCCGGACAGCTGTGCGGCCCGCTGTGCCGCAAGCGCCGCGATGCCGAACTGTTCGAGCGCGGCCAGTGCGACCGCCTTGTCCCGCTCCGGCCAAAGAGCGAGCAGCGCGCGCCATTGCGGCACTGTCGAGATGCGGCCGATCATGACATTGGTCAGCACGTCGAGCCGACCGATCAGGTTGAACTGCTGGGAGATCATCGCCGCTCGCGCCCGCCATTGTCGCAGCTCGCGGCCGCGCAGCGCAGTAACCTCAACGCCATCATAGACGATGCGCCCGCTGCTCGGCTCGATCAGCCGATTGAGCAGCCGCAGCAAGGTCGATTTCCCGGCGCCGGAGCGGCCGATTACGCCGACAAAGCTGCCCTGCCCGATTTGCAGCGACACGTCATGGACCGCGAGCTTCGTTGCGAAACGCCGTGTGAGACCGTCAATTTCGAGCATCCGGCGGCCATACGTCCGTCAAACCACGGGACCTCCGCCGTGATGAACGCAAGGCAGAAGGCTGACCGACCCTATCCTGGCTTCGGTGATACCGCTGTGACAGCCTAATGACGGTTGCGTGACGTCAGCGCAGGCTGACCGCCAAGCCGAGATACTGACGGAAATGATCCAGCGACGGGGTCGGCGCGCCCTGTACCTTGGCGGCTTCGTCCCAGCGCCGCAGGCTTATCGCCGCCTTTGCGCCGGGCTGGGCGGCGAAGCGCTGCGCCATCTCGGCCGAGAACGGACCGCCTTGCAAACTGAGGCTGAGCATCGAAGCCGGCGACAGGATCGCCGCATAGGTCGGATCGGTGGCGGTCAGGTAGCGCTTGGCGGCAACGTGCAGATAGACAGGCCGGGTGACCTCTTCGCCGAACCAACGGGCGAGATACTCGGCCCCGGTATGTTCGTGCTCGCCGTCCTCGCCGCGTGCGGTCGCCGTTCGGTCGTCCGGATTGACCAGATGGCCGATATCGTGCAGCAGCGCGGCCGCGATCAGCGCCGGCGTTGCGCCATCACGCTCGGCGAGCATCGCGCATTGCAGCGCGTGTTCGAGCTGCGTCACCGCGCTTTCGCCGTAATGCCCCTGCCCGGCATCGCGCAGGACCGCAAGAACCTCATCGATCGGATCCACTTGGTTCCTCCCTTATCAGACGATGCGGCTGCCGGCCGGGCTGCTGGACCTGCCGCACGGGCGTGCCCGCCTCCATATAGGCAACCCGGGCGAGATCGGCGCGCCTGCCGGGCGCGATCGCGTCTCGATCGCGATCGCGGCATCGAAGACGCCGCCGGTTGCAAGTGACAACACCGCGCTCCCGGCAAGCAGCGCGACAGGCAGATTGGCGAACTGCGCCGCGAAGGTTGCGAGGCCGCTGCGCGGCGGCACGCGAATGGCCCAGTCCTCGCCCGCCGCCGTCTTGGCGGGCGCGCCCAGGTCCTTCGGTCTAAAGTGCACGCCGCCGCGCAGATCGACCGTGTCGGCGCTCAGACGGCGGATTGCCGTGTCCGAGCCGGCCACCGCTCACGACGTCTGCCCCCAGAGGCCCGGCAGGGCAACCACCGCTCCGAGTTCCTGCTCAACCTAAATTTCGTCGAGGTCCACCGAGAAAAGATCGTTCTTCAGCACATTCGAACGCCAACAGCGCTTGGAAAAGGCGCTGGCCGGCACCCTGGCCGAGATGTACGTAGAGGGCGTTTCGGCGCGCAAGGTCAAGGTGGTGACCGAGGCGTTGTGCGGCCACAGCTTCTCGGCCTCATCGATCAGCGCGATCAACAAATCGCTCGACGAGAGCCTGTAAGCCCTTGCCGATCGGCTGCAAGGGAGCCGTTTTTCAGCTTTGTTCCGTTTCGGCACACAGCCGTCCACCTTTGATTCGACAACAAAAAAGCCGGAGAGGGTGGAGTCTCTCCGGCTTTTTGACGTGAGTGCTCGAGATGCGGCTATTGCCGCTCCAGTGCGAAAATCTCATCTTTGATGCGCAGTTTCTGGCGCTTCAGATCGTGCACCGTGTCCTGATTGGGAAGCGGACGATGGATCTCCTCATCGATGGCGCGTTCAAGCGACGCGTGTTTCTCGCGGAGCGCCTCGATGCGATCTTGCACCGACATTGCTGGTTCCCTCCTGATAGGCGTCGTAGCGGCCGATGGTACCGCCGGAGCGGTCCGCCGGCCAGGGCGTGAAACCCTTTCATCAAGGTGGTCACCATTATGTCAAATTACAGAGGTCGGGCCGCCGCCATGCTCCTCCCGCAGGAACGAGCCTAGATGCCGGACGATACGGCAAGGCCGCGCCTGGTGGTCGGCATCAGCGGTGCGTCCGGCGCCATCTACGGCGCACGCCTGTTGGAGCTGTTGCGCCCGTTGCCGGTAGACACCCATCTCGTGATGACGCGCTCGGCCGAACTGACGCTGGCGCTTGAAACCGACCTGAAAGCGGCCGAATTGCGGTCCCGCGCCGATGCCGTGCACGCGATCGGCGATCTCGCCGCGCCGATCTCGTCGGGTTCGTTTCGCACGATCGGGATGATTGTCGCCCCTTGCTCGATCCGCAGCATGGCCGAAATCGCAACCGGCGCGACGACGACGCTGCTGACGCGCGCGGCCGACGTCACGCTCAAGGAGCGCCGCCGCCTCGTGCTGATGGTGCGGGAAACGCCGCTCCATATCGGGCACCTGCGAACGATGGCAGCACTGTCGGAGATGGGCGCGGTCGTCGCACCGCCGGTACCCGCCTTCTATGCAAAGCCACGGAGCATTACCGAAATGATCGATCACACCCTCGGGCGCATGCTCGATCTGTTCGGGCTCGACGCCGGCACTGTCCGCCGCTGGGGCGAGGCGTCCGAGGATTAGGCACGCCGCGTCAGCGCCGCGAACTCGCGGCGCAAGATCGCGGCCTCCGCCGACTCGCTCTCGTCGCCGAGACAGCAGGCGAGATTGGCTAGCGCCGCGGACCACCGGTCGCCGGGCGCGTGCGCCACGCCGGCGCAGGCGGCCAGACGCCGTTGAACCTGCCGCTCGGCGGCAAGTTCCAATCGCAGCACCGCGCCGCGCAGCGAACGGACATCGTCGTCGGTGCCGCCGACAAGCTGCCGACGTAGCATGCGGATGCTGCGGACGACGTTGTTCGGCTCGGCGGCAGCCTCGGCTGCCGCAGCGAACCCATCCCGCCCGAGTTCCTGCGCATGCCGCATCCCGAACCAGAGACCGAACAGGATCAGATTGACGTCAAGCCCGGCGCGGTCCTGCAGCGCGATCAGCGCATCGGCAATCCCGGACCGCGCGTACAGCGCCAGCGAAAACCGCCAAAATACGTCGGCGGCGTGGTTGCCTGCATCGACCGCGTGATCGGGGTGTCGAATTGTGGTGGCGTGCGAGAGATCGCGTTTGATGGTCTTGCGCTCCATGACAACGGCTCATTTCGTGCTATACCGAACGCAACGGCAACAGTACCGACATTGATGCGCCGAATGGCGCCAGCACGATGGATCTTGACGTCGAAGCCCTCAAAACCAAGCTCGCAGCGCTCAGAACCGAGCACCGCGACCTCGATGATGTGATTGCGCGGATCGTCGAACACGGTCCTTTCGATCAGCTGCAGATGCAGCGCCTGAAGAAACGCAAGTTGCTGCTCAAGGATCAGATCTCGAAGATCGAAAGCGAGTTGCTTCCCGACATCATCGCGTAGTCGGCAGCCGATATTCTCCTTGCCACCGCCCGGGACTGGGAGAATGGCTTGGCAACGCAGCGGCATCGGCGGAGAATCGGCCCGGATCGAGGAGCATTCGATGACGGGCTATGCCGAGACCTACCGCCGCTCGCTGGAAGAGCCCGAGGAATACTGGGCCGAGGCTGCCGAGGCGATCGATTGGGAGCGGCGCTGGGACAGGGTCCTCGACAGCAGCAATCCGCCATTCTACCGCTGGTTTGCCGGAGCGCGGCTCAACACATGCTGGAACGCGCTCGACCGCCATGTCGCGGCGGGACATGGCGAGCGGGTCGCGCTGATCTGGGACAGTCCGGTCACCGGCTCGATCGAGCATTTTACGTATCGCAATATGCGCGACCGGACGGGGCGTGTTGCCGGAATGCTTACCGGGCTCGGCGTAAGGCCCGGGGACCGCGTGCTGATCTACATGCCGATGATCCCGGAGGCGGCGATCGCGATGCTCGCCTGCGCCCGGATTGGTGCGGTGCATTCGGTCGTGTTCGGCGGCTTCGCGGCGCACGAGCTGGCGACCCGCATCGACGACGCGCGGCCCCGCGTGGTCCTGGCCGCCTCGTGCGGCATCGAGGTGAACCGTGTCATTGAGTACAAGCCGCTGCTCGATGCGGCGATCGCCGAGGCGCGGTCGAAGCCGGAGGCCTGCGTCGTGCTGCAGCGGCCGATGTGCCGCGCCGATCTCGTGCCGGGGCGCGACCATGATTGGCGCGAGCGGGAAGCCGCTTCGCGCCCGGCGGATTGCGTGCCGGTCGCGGCGACCGATCCGCTCTACATCCTCTATACGTCGGGCACGACCGGCATCCCTAAAGGCGTCGTGCGTGACAATGGCGGGCATGCCGTCGCGCTGGCCTGGTCGATGCGCAACATCTATGGCGTGGCACCGGAGGAGGTGTTCTGGACGGCCTCCGATGTGGGTTGGGTGGTTGGGCATTCGTATATTGTATACGGACCGCTGATCCACGGGTGCACCTCGGTCATGTACGAGGGGAAGCCCGTCGGCACGCCGGATGCCGGCGCCTTCTGGCGGGTCATCGAACAGCATCAGGTCCGCGTCTTTTTCACGGCGCCGACCGCGTTCCGCGCGATCAAGCGCGAGGACCCGGAAGGCGAACTGATCCGCGCCCGCGATCTCTCGCAGTTCCGCGCGCTGTTCCTGGCCGGCGAGCGCGCCGACCCACCGACCGTCGCCTGGGCCGAGGAAACGTTGAAGGTGCCGGTCATCGACCACTGGTGGCAGACCGAAACCGGCTGGCCGATCGGCGCCAACTGCCTCGGCCTCGAAATGCTGCCGGTGAAGCACGGCTCGTGCACGCGCGCGGTGCCGGGCTGGGATGTGCGGGTGCTGGAGGCCGACGCGATCGGCGAGGCGAACGAGTTGAACCGGGGCGAGATCGGCGCGCTGGCGATCAAATTGCCGCTGCCGCCCGGCGCATTGCCGACGCTTTGGCAGCAGGACGAGCGCTTTGTGGAGTCCTATCTCAGCGCCTATCCCGGCTATTACCAGACCGCCGATGCCGGGTTCATCGACGAGGACGGCTATATCCATGTGATGACCCGCACCGACGACATCATCAACGTCGCGGCGCACCGGCTCTCGACCGGCGAGATCGAGGAGGTCGTCGCCTCGCACCCCGATGTCGCCGAATGCGCGGTGATGGGGGTCGCCGACCCGCTC
This sequence comes from uncultured Alphaproteobacteria bacterium, assembly GCA_963847345.1. GTDB lineage: Bacteria > Pseudomonadota > Alphaproteobacteria > ATCC43930 > CGMCC-115725 > DATARH01. The sequence goes on from CAWJZU010000005.1 coordinate 15,948, forward strand.
AAGGGGCAGGTGCCGCTGGGGTTTGTTGTGCTGAAGGCCGGGGCGGCGCGATCGGAAGAGACGGTCGCGGACGAAGTCGTGGCGCTGGTGCGCGCGCGGATCGGTCCGGTCGCGAGCTTCAAGACCGCGCTGGTCGTCGATCGCCTGCCGAAGACCCGCTCCGGCAAGATCCTGCGCGGCACGATGCGCCGCATCGCCGATGGCGAGGACTACCGCATGCCGGCAACGATCGACGACCCCGCGATCCTCGACGAAATCGAAGGGGCGCTGGCTCGGGCCGGGTATCCGCCGCGCCCCACCGGTTAGGTACCGTCAGTCGGCATATGGTGCAATCTACGGTTGTCGCGCCCGTGGTCGTTTGCTGTACCTGCAAGGAATTTACAGCAAATGCTCGCGTGTCGGTTGCAAGGCCTCCCGTAAGCCTTTGAAATGCTTGTTTCCCTCGGGAAGGGCGGTCCAGCCATTCGAACCCATTTGCAGCAAATATCAGCGACGACCCGTGTCCGCCCGGCGCTTTTGAACCGGCGAAGGATGCATTGCGAATATGGCTCTTTTAGCGGCGAGCTTCGGCTTTTCGGCGAGGGCGTGAAGCCCACCCCACGCCTGCTGCGTCCGATGGAAGATACGACAGCTTGCTCAGACATTTACGGAGCCTGCTCGCGACCCTCAGAAGGGCCTGTCGCCATTGATCGTGACCCGATGCATGATCCGGCGATACCCATCGTAGTCGTTCAGGGCGTAATGCTGGACGCAGCGATTATCCCAAAACGCGATCGAATTCGCCTCCCAGCGGAAGCGGCATGTGTACTCCGGCCTGACCGCGTGCTCGAACAGAAATTGCAGCAGCGGGCGGCTTTCCTCGACCGTCATGTCCTTAAAGCGGATCGTGAAGTTGCGGTTGACGTACAGGGACTTTCGGCCGGTTTCCGGATGCGTGCGGACGACCGGGTGCTCTGTTTCCCGGTGCGCCGTCTCGCTGCGCAGGATCTTCATCGCCCCCATCCCCTCGATGCGGGCATAGTCATTATCGGCGCCGACGCCATAAACCTGCCGGGCGCTGTGGATCGCGGTAAGCCCATCGAGCAGGCGCTTCATTCCGGGCGATAGCGTCTCATAGGCGAGGTACTGGTTGGCGAACATCGTGTCGCCGCCGTAGGGCGGTACATCGAGGGCATACAGGATCGACCCGAGCGCCGGCTCGTCGAGATAGGTGACGTCGGAGTGCCAGCCGCCACCGAAATTCCTCTTGTCGTTTTCGTTCTTGGCGACGACGAGGATTTCCGGATGACCGGGCATCGCCTCGACAAATTCGTGCACGTTCAGCGTCCCAAAGCGGCGTCCCAACCGCAGATGCTGCTCGGGCGTCAAGCTCTGGTCACGGAAAAAGATGACACAATGATCGAGCAGAGCCTGGTGCAGATCGGAGGCCGTCGCGTTGTCGAGGTCTTCGGACAGATCGACCCCGTCCACGACGGCTCCGAGAGCGCCGCTGATCGGTTGCACGCTAATCGACTGGTACGTCATCCGGCTTCCTCCTGCTCCGGGACCGATGCTCGCCCGATTAGCCGGCGCGATCAATAGTCGACCGTGTCCTCGCTCACGATCCTGATTTCCGGCAACGGCCGCCCAGCGTGGCGGCCGGTGCTTGGCTCTCCAAAGCCTCACGCTGGTGCCGATCCCGTTGAGGGATCGGGAATGCCTTCGTAGGATGGGTTGAGCGTAGCGAAACCCATCAATCCGACCGGCCGGAATGACAGCCTATCGCCGCAACGTCGTCGCCGGCGGGACCTATTTCTTCACCGTCAATCTCGCTGACCGGCGGGGGTCGTTGCTGACCGACAACATCGATCTGCTGCGGACCGCGTTCCGCGCGACCCGGCTTCGTCATCCATTCACGATCGAGGCTATCGCTGTCTTGCCGGACCATCTGCACGCGATCTGGACCTTGCCCGAGGGCGATGGTGATTTCGCGACCCGCTGGCGGCTCATAAAGACGATGTTCTCGCGTGGGCTCCCGCGCGCCGAGGCGGTTTCCGCGAGCCGCTTGCGCAAGCACGAACGCGCAATCTGGCAGCGCCGGTATTGGGAACACTCGATCCGCGACGACGACGATTTCGCGCGGCACATCGATTACATCCACTTCAATCCGGTCAAGCACGGCCATGTGCAGCGGGTCCAGGATTGGCCGTTTTCGTCGTTTCACCGCATGATCCGGTTGGGCTTGTATCCGGCAGAATGGGCCGACGAATCCGATGGTCACCGAACCAGCTTCGGCGAGCGATGACGAGTATCGCTCGTCAATCCCAACCGTAGGATGGGTCGAGCGCAGCGATACCAATCGAAACGCGGCCGCCGCAAGCAATGATGGGTTTCGCTGCGCTCAACCCATCCTACGAGCTATCCGGCCGATTGGGCGATTGGCGCAACCGACGCGGATGGAAATTTTGGTCAGCGACGATCGTCCGGTATGAGGCTGCGAACGAACTCCGCCTGCAGCTGCTGCCGCCAGGCATGAATCTGGTTCGGGTCAACATTGAGTACCTCGCAGTGCCAGAGCCATAGATACATCACACCGGGCAGGCGAATCACATGATTTGCCTCGATTTCGGAGACACGAGGAAGCAGTGGGAAATACGGACGAGGATCTATAAATTGTTGACCTTGAGCCATTTCAAAATAAAGCCAATTTATATGAGGCGCTAGACGCGCGATTTCTTGCGACCTCTTAACAAACATTTTAGGTCGCACGACTGACGTACCATGACCCCAATAAAGGGAATATACGTTATCAGTGTGACGCACAAAGATCCCAAACATCGGCTCCAGCAACTGAGGCTTTACATGAAACACATCAGTAACGATCCCGCCGGATGTAGCTTTGATAGATAGCGGTTTGCTGCCGTCGGATTGGAGATAAAAATATAAAGCTGGCTGAAGGTGTAGAGCTGGGTCGAGGTATTGTATTTCCCTGTATGACGAGAGGTCAATCGGCCAATCGAAGCGCTGGATTTGCGGTAAGCGTGGAGATGGCCGAAGTGGGGGAGGTAACGGAGCCGTTGCGACTGGGGTTGGTGTTGCAACGCTGTGGATTATCCTAATTGTATCACTGTATACCTTTCTAATCGCCTCTTCAATTGCGACAGTGGCCGCAGTTTTAACAATAAAACGTCCAACCCGCCGGAGAACCATTGGTCGAGTATTATTGGATCTATCGTTCATCATCTTATTCCGGATACAGATTCAACTTACGCTTCGCTGTAAGCACTTTTGCTACGACGGAGGCGCTAAATCTGTATCCATCTCACGTCGTAGTCAGCTGCACCCGCTCGTGGCGCCGCAGGTGTCGCATTTGAGGCAGGTGCCGTTGCGGACGAGGGTGAAGTTGCCGCATTCGCCGCAGCTGTCGCCTTCGTAGCCTTTCATGCGGGCTTCGTGGATTTGCGCGCTGCGGGAGGTGGAGGACGACTCGATCGCGACAGTCGCGGCGACGGCGAGCGCGCCGGCGAAGAGCGGCATGTCGTCGGGCGCAGGAATGCGGGCCTCGACGTGCGTGGCGGCTGGGGCATCGCCGGCGTCGCGGGCGCCGCCTTGCACGAGCGTCAGGCGGTTGCGGATGAAACCCTGGCTGGCGACGCGCTGCATCAGTTCCGCCACCTCGGCGCCCGATGTCGTGGTGGGATCGCGCAAATTCGGGTCGGGCGTCGCGGGGTCGGCGCGCGTCGTGTCGGCGGCGCCCTTGCCGACCGTATCGGGCATCAGATCGGCCGGCTCGACATGCGCCAAGTCGGTGCGGCCGAGATACGAGATCGCCAGTTCGCGGAAGATGTAGTCGATGATCGAGGTCGACATCTTGATCGTGTCGTTGCCCTCGACGATGCCGGACGGCTCGAACCGCGTGAACGTGAACGCCTCGACATATTCCTCCAACGGCACGCCGTATTGCAGACCGAGCGAGATCGCGATCGCGAAATTGTTCATCAGCGAGCGGAACGCCGAGCCTTCCTTGTGCATGTCGATAAAGACCTCGGCCAGCCTTCCGTCGTCGTATTCGCCGGTGCGCAGATAGACCTTGTGGCCGCCGACCGCGGCTTTTTGCGTGTAGCCGCGGCGGCGGTTCGGCAGACGCTCGCGCTCCGCCGCCCGCACAATGACGCGCTCGACAATCCGTTCGACGATTTTTTCGGTGACGACCGGGGTGCGTTGAGCCGGAGTCATGTCGTAGAGATCGGCGGCCTCGTCCTCGGAATCGTCGTCGTCGAACAGGGTCGAGGCGAGCGGCTGCGACAGTTTCGAGCCGTCGCGGTACAGCGCCACCGCCTTCAGCCCGAGCCGCCACGACAGCCGGTACGCCTCCTTGCAATCCTCGATCGTCGCGGCGTTCGGCATGTTGATCGTCTTCGAGATCGCGCCGGTGATGAAGGGCTGCGCCGCCGCCATCATGCGGATATGGCCCTCGGCCGAGATCGCGCGCGTGCCGGTCCGGCCGCACGGGCTGGCGCAGTCGAACACCGGCAGATGCTCGGGGCGAAGGTGCGGTGCGCCCTCCAGCGTCATCGCGCCGCAGCAGAAGGCGTTGGCGGCGTCGATCTCGGCGCGCGAAAAGCCGAGCGTGGATAATAGGTCGAAGCCGGGATCGGCGAGGCGGTCGGCCGCAATGCCGAGTTCTTCGGTCAGGAACGCTTCTCCGAGCGTCCATTTATTGAATGCGAATTTGATGTCGAAGGCCGAGGCGAGCCCGGCTTCGATCGCGGTGAGAGCGGCGGTGTCGAAGCCCTTGGCGGCGAGTGTGTCGTGGTTAATCGCCGGAGCGCCGTTCAGCGTGCCGCAGCCGAGGGCGTAGCGTTCGATATCGGCGATGTCGTCGGCGCCGTAGCCGAGCGCGCGCAAGGCCCTCGGCACGAGGCGGTTCATGATCTTGAAATAGCCGCCGCCGGCCAGCTTCTTGAATTTGACGAGCGCGAAATCGGGTTCGATGCCGGTCGTGTCGCAATCCATCACGAGGCCGATCGTGCCAGTCGGCGCGATGACCGAGACCTGTGCGTTGCGGAACCCGTGCTGTTCGCCGAGCGAGAGCGCAGTGTCCCATGCCGTGCCGGCGGCGTCGGCGAGCGGCCGGTCCGGGCAGGCGGCGCGGTCGAGCGGCACCGGGGAGATCGCCAGCGCATCGTAGCCGTCGTTCTGGCCGTGCGCCGCGCGGCGGTGATTGCGGATGACCCGCAGCATCGCCTCGCGATTTTTTTCGAAGCCGGGGAAGGGGCCGAGTTCGCCGGCCATCTCGGCGGAAGTGGCGTAGCTCGCGCCGGTCAGCAGCGCGGTGACCGCGGCGGCGAACGCACGGCCCTCGTCGCTGTCGTAGGGGATGCCGGAGGCCATCAGGAGGCCGCCGAGGTTGGCGTAGCCGAGGCCCAGCGTGCGGTAGGCGTAGCTGAGCCGCGCGATCTCGCGCGACGGAAACTGCGCCATCATCACCGAGATTTCGAGCACGACAGTCCATAGGCGGACTGCGTGGCGGAAATCCTCGACCGCGAAGCTGCCTCCTTCCGGGCCATCCTCTTTGAGGAAGGCGAGAAGGTTCAGCGAGGCAAGATTGCACGCCGTGTCGTCGAGGAACATGTACTCCGAGCACGGGTTCGACGCATTGATGCGGCCGGTGACAGGACAGGTGTGCCAGTCGTTTATGGTTGTGTCGAATTGCAGACCCGGATCGGCCGAGGCCCAGGCGGCGTGCGCGATCTTGTCCCACAGCGCTGGCGCCGGCATGGTTTTGGTGACGGCGCCGTCGGTGCGGCGGGTCAGATGCCAGTCGCCGCCGGTCTCGACCCGGTTGAGAAAATCGTTGGTGACGCGCACTGTGTTGTTCGCATTCTGCCCGGCGACGGTGACGTAGGCTTCCAATTCCCAATCGGTGTCATAGACCTTGAAGGCGATTTCCGCCTGCCCTTGCCGGGCCAGCTGAATGACCCGCCTGATATAGTTCTCCGGGATCATCGCCCGCCGCGCGGCGCGGATCTCGCGCTTCAGGGCCGGGTTCTCGGCCGGGTCGAACGCGCCGCCTTCCTGGCAGGCCGCCATGATCCGGTTCAGGTGCTTCTTCGCGAGCTTGGAGCCGGCGACGAGCGCGGCGACCTTCTGCTCCTCGACGACCTTCCAGTCGATGAACTGCTCGATATCGGGGTGATCGGCGTCGACGATGACCATCTTCGCGGCGCGCCGCGTCGTGCCGCCCGATTTGATCGCGCCGGCGGCGCGGTCGCCGATCCTGAGGAAACTCATCAGCCCCGACGAGCGGCCGCCGCCCGACAGTTTCTCGCCGTCGGCGCGCAGCTTCGAGAAATTGGAGCCGGTGCCGGAGCCGTATTTGAACAGCCGCGCCTCGCGCACCCAGAGGTCCATGATGCCGCCGTCATTGACGAGGTCGTCGGCGACCGACTGGATAAAGCAGGCGTGCGGCTGCGGGTGCTCGTAGGCGCTGTCGGAGGCGCGCACCTTGCCGGTGCGGTGATCGACGTAATAGTGGCCCTGCGCCGGTCCGTCGATGCCGTAGGCCCAATAAAGGCCGGTGTTGAACCATTGCGGCGAATTCGGCGCCCCCATCTGCCGCGCCAGCATGACCCGGAGCTCGTCGTAGAAGGCGCTGGCGTCCGATTCGGCGTCGAAATAGCCGCCTTTCCAGCCCCAATAGGTCCAGGTGCCGGCGAGCCGGTCGAAGCATTGCTTGGCGCTGGTCTCGCCGCCGGTGCGCTCGGGCTTGGGCAGCGCCGCGAGCGCGTCCGTGTCGGCCCGGCGGCGCCACAGCCAGGACGGCACGCCGTCCTCCTCGACCGCGGCGAGACGCGCCGGCACGCCGGCCTTGCGCAGATATTTCTGGGCCAGGATATCGCAGGCGACCTGACTCCACGCGGCCGGCACCTCGACACTCTCGGCCGAAAAGACGACCGAACCGTCCGGGTTGCGGATCTCGCTCGAAACAGAGCGGAAATCGACGGTCTCGTAGGGATCCCGCCCTTCCCTAGTGAAACGACGCGTGATCTGCATACCACTCCCCTCGGACTAGCCTTGCTGCCGCATCAGCCTTAGATAGGGCGATGAGCGATGTTGATGCCCAAATTTAGCGCCATTCTACGGTACAGTCCACAAGATATGGTGCCAGTCTCTATTTCAGCCCGATTAGTGGATTTTGCGCAACAGGCGCCCTTTACGGCGCATCGGCCGCGATGCGATAAACCGCGGCCTTACACGAGGGAGATATGGGCGCGACGCTCGGAACCTGGCTGCTGACCTGGCTGCGCGGCGCGCCTGTCGGCACCGACGAATACGGCAACCGCTATTACCGGCTGAAGGGCGACAAGCCGCGGCGGCTCGGCGGCGGACGGTTCAGCCGCGAGCGGCGCTGGGTCATCTACAAGGGCGAGGCCGAGGGATCGAAGGTGCCGCCGGAATGGCACGCCTGGCTGCACCATATGTATGACGAGGTGCCGCCGCCGCGTCAGCGCTATCCCTGGGAAAAGCCGCACCAGCCGAACCTGACCGGGACACCCTTGTCCTATCACCCGCCCGGCTCGGTGCTGCGCGGCGGCCACCGCAGCCCGGCCACCGGGGACTATCAGCCGTGGCGGCCGGAGTAGTGCGCAGCCGCTTCCGCTTTCGGCCGAGCGGGGAAGTGGCGGCGCGACGCTGGCTACCAAAAAATGTTATATTCTGGTAGCCGTCGGAGCGGAAGCCATGAGCAAAAACACGTCGATTTCCCTGGGCGATCATTTTACCCGCTTTGTGGACCAGCAGCTTGCACAGGGCCGCTACAAGTTCGCGAGCGAGGTTGTCAGGGCGGGCTTGCGGCTGCTGGAAGAACACGAGGCGAGGGTGAAGGCGCTGCAACTGGCGCTGATCGAAGGCGAGGAATCCGGCCCGCCTGCGCCCTTCGACAGCGAGGCGTTCCTGAAGCGGATGCGGGAAAAGCATGTCGGGTAGCGCCCGCCGCTACAGGCTTTCGCCACTCGCGGAGCGCGATCTTGAAGGGATCTGGTTTTACACGTTCGAGAACTGGTCAGCGGAGCAGGCCGACCACTACCACAACCAGATCATGGCAGCCATCGAAGGGCTGGCCGACGGCAGCAGGCAGGGGCGACCCATTGACGACATCCGGCCCGGCTACCGCAAGCTTGCGGTCCGCTCTCATTTTCTGTTCTACCGTATCACCGACACCGGCCTGATCGACATAGTGCGCATCCTGCATCAGCGCATGGACGTATCCGCTCATCTGCGCGGTGGCGAATAGGGTTGAAAACCGCTCCGACTTGGCTCGGTCCTGCGCGGCAGCGACCGCCGCCCAGCCACCGGCGATTGTCGGCCCTGGAGGCCGGAGTAGGGACCGAACCGTGA
>CAWJZU010000006.1:0-59626 GCA_963847345.1 uncultured Alphaproteobacteria bacterium
TCGATCATTACGAGATCCTGCTCGCGAACGATCCCTGGAAGCACTGCAAGACCGGACCGTACCTCAAACGTGGAGGGACCTGGAAAGACGAAAGTTTCATTATCGACCCTGCATTCTATCAAGGCCTCCCGCCGGGATGGTATCCCGTCGTCGTGAGGGTCACTGAGAAATCAGGTCGCTCTTACGATTTCTTCGGTGGCGTCATATATCGGTGATGAGGAGCATCATGCCTGATCCGGCCCTGATCATCTACGACGGCGACTGCGTCTCTCCCAGAACTATGTCCGCCTCGTCCGGCTGCGCGAGACTGTTGGCAACGTCGAGCTCGTCGACGCGCGCTCGGAGGATCCCCACGTCCGAAAATACCAGCGCGAGGGCTACGACCTGAACGAGGGAATGATTTTCGTCTGGAACGGCCGTGTTTACCATGGGAGCGATGCGGTGCATGTGCTCGCCGGTCTCTCGACGGAAGCCGGCTGGTTCAACAAGCTCGATCGCGCCATGTTCTCCAGGCGGACAGCATCAGGCTGCTATATCCCTTCCTTAAGATCGGCCGGCGGATCACGCTGCTCGCCCGAGGCAAGAGCTTGATCGACAATCCGCACTGATCTTGAAGAGAGTTTGGCGCAGGCAGCCTCTCCGCTTCAGCCGGAATTTCGACGGCCCGCGACGCTTGCGCATCCCCGGGCTTCCAGGGCGGGGCCCGGCTGCGGACCTATTCTTCGGCGGTCATGCTCGATTGCGAAAATATGGCTGTAGAGTGTCGCGATCCATTGTTTACCTTCCATCGTCATATCAAGATAGCGCAGTGCGTCACCAAGATAGCGCTCCACTTTGCTCCAGTAGAACTGCGGGTAGAGGTCGGCCAAATCGGCAGAGGTGTGATAACCGAGCTTCTCGTGAACGCCGGTCTCAACGAATTCGCTATAGAGCGCGTTCAGCTTGCGCGGGTATAGCGGATCGCCCAGTTGACCGATAAGATCGCCCGCCCTAACCAAGCCCGCTTCAGTATCCGTGGCGGCATAATCCTCATCATCCGGTACCGGAAAACGCGTCAGCTCGATGGCGCTGGCGATCCTCTCTTCATCGATGAAAGGAACCGGCGCAAAACGCTCCCGTACCACGATTTTTGATCGCTCCACATGATACGGTGCCAGAAAGGCGTCGGAGGCCCCGCGCGGGGGCGTTATCGTATTGCCGGCGGCGTCAATGACAAAATGCTCGGCCGTATCGCCGGCACAAATGCCACGCACATAACCGATGTCGTGGGTCAAGCCGGCGAGTATCGCATGGCCCCAGTCGCTGGGCGTGACGATCCGCTCGAGGCGAAGGCCGCGCAGGATGTCCTGAACACAAAGGGTCACCAGGGCTGTGTGTTCGCTATTGTGGTAAAGCGCATCGCTACTGGCGATACGTTCGATGACGAGCCGGGCGGCCTCGTCAAGGCCGGCGGCGATTTGCGGCTCCTGGTCTCCATAGATTCGGCGGTAGGTCTCGGCAAGGTTCCGTCCCAGCGCATCAGCCAGAAGGCTCGTCGGGTTCAGCATGGCCGCTTCCCCTGAAATTCATCTTTCGTCATTAGAGCGATTTCCGGCCGGCTTGCCTAGCCGACCGGCTTAAACGATAGCGGCATGCTGCGGGATATAAAGGTCGAGGACGCGGCAGGCGCCGTCGCGATGAAGACGGATGTTTCATCCTGAGAGGCGGCGAAGCGGCGTCGCGAGACACCCACGGCACTAATCCGGCCAAATTAGGATAGCACCGGCTCGCGGGCGAGACGGAAGGCCAGGATGTCAAACGAAGCCGGGCTCGGATCCGACCGTGAGCGGATCCGGCCCGGCGCTCGCTTACCGATGCCGTGATCGGCGCCAGACGGGGCGTCGGTCGCCCGCGCGGTGCGATGGCTCGAACGGCAGCCGGCCGGCGCCCACCCGCAGCGGATCGTCTGGTCTCGGCGTTGGCGACGGTGGCGGCGGCGTCTGGCCCTTGGCAACAAGGCTTTGATATGGGCCGGCCGGGTTTAATTTCTCTTTCAGCGTCTCGACCGAGCCGCACTCCTTCGCGATCTCGTCGGCGAGCGCCCGAACCGCGAGGGGCGCCGCGACGCTGGTCCCGTTCAGACGCGCCACCGAACCCGAATAGGTGGCCGTCCCGAGAATCCCAGTCAGCATCGGGCTTTCCTCGGTAACCGCCGCCAAGTCCGGGCCCCTCAGCGGGTTTCCGTGAAGATCCTTGGCCCTGCGCTCTATGTCAACGGCCCCAGAGGACGAATAGGCGGCTGGTTTGTCATCGGAATAGCGGTAGCCCGCGACGAGCAACGTTCCCACGCCAAAGCCATAGGCGTTGAGGGTACCCTGCGGCCTGACGAACGGGTGCGCGTTGGGATGGGGCTTCAGTGCGTCCGCCGCCGGAAGATCCCCGGCCACTTCGACCGGCTGATAATCGGGATCGTCGAAATACGACTGGCGACCCTTGCGCCGCGCGAACATCGCGACGTCGTCGCGATGCACGTGGAGGTCCGCCTTGAGCGGTTGCTCCAGATCGCCGAACGGCTTTATGTGGATATGCCATAAGCCGGCGGGGACGATCGGTAGCGGCGCCGGCGCGCCGTCGTCGTCGGTCGCGCGTATCGCGATCGTAACGAACTCCCGCCGCTTGTTCTTCGGCCTGGCCCAGCTTTGATGATATATACGAGCGGAAACCTCGCCGCCGACCGTCCATTCGACCGCCCTGTTCAGCACCGAAAAGCTCCCGGGACTGGTCTGCCCGGGCGGCCGCAAGGCGACCTGAGCCTGTTGCGTCGCGACCTCGGTCTCGGGAAGCCAGATCTGCACGAAGCTCGGTGTCTTGTCGTCTGGCAACACGCGCCATGGCACCGAGAAGCCTTCTTGGGGCACATTAACCCGGCCGGCGGCGCGGAAGTTAAAGCTGTTGCCGGCCGACATCACCACCGTGCACAACTGGTCCGGGCCGCCTGCCCGATATGTCCTGACGAATTGCTCTATCCGGCGCTCGACATCGCTCCAGCCATCCATCGGCCCAGCCATGCTGCCAAAGCTGCAATTGACGACAAGCGGCAGCCTCTCTCCGCCGTTGATGTCAGCGGAGAGCTCGTCCGCCTTGACGAGAATCCAATCCAGTGCGCGTTTCAGCGATAGCGGCATCCACGCGTCGGAACGGTCTTCGCCGGCCTGGGTCGGCACCTGAACGGCGATTATCGGACGGCCGGCGAGTTCTTCCTGCTCGGTTTGCCAATCATACCCGGCGGCCGTGTCCAGAGTGTGGGTGCCGTGGCTGACCGCCGCGCGCAACGGCTCGCGCCGATCGGCCGCCGTGTCGATCAGCCCGAGCGCGCGATAGATTCGCTCCTCGTCGTCGGGATAAGCGGCGAGCAGATCGTTGATGTCGGCTTCCGTCCAGCTCCAGGCCAGCAACTCGTCGACGGCCGCGTGTGCCCTCCGCGCGCCGGCGGTTGACAAATCGAGAAAATGCTTGATCCGCGTCGTCGTCGCCGTCTCGCGGAAGCGGTGATTGGCGATGCCGATGCCGTCATCGATGATGGCGATGATGACCCGGGTCGGGCAGGGAACGGAGCCGTTCGGAGCGGCCGATCTTGGAATGATGTCGAGGTCGAGAGCAGTGCTGTTTACATCGCCATCGAGCGCAAGGCCGGCATCGGTCACCTCCAGGAGGCCGGCCTCACGAGTCCGGAAAGGGCATCGCACGCCGGTCGCGGGACGAGGATGTCGGTACCCAGCATTCTGTCCATTTCGTCCAGCTCGGCGTCCTGCTTTGACCAGCGACCACGGGCCGCCGCCGCCTCCTCCTCGGCGACCCTGATCGCGAAGCACAGCGCCGCGTAGCTGGCTGGCGCCATCCGCGCCTCCTTGGAGTACAGCTCCTCAAAGGGCGTCGAAAGGTCCGAGCGGGCGAATGCTTTACAAAGCTGTTTCGCGTTTTCCAATGACAGCTGCAGCGAGAGCCACAACTGGCCATCGGATCTGCCTCCCCCGACCGTTTCTTGCCACCAATGCGTTTCCGGGCGGATGCAGTTCGGCCGTGATCTCAGGTCGAGATCCGGGTTCTCCCGAAGAAATCCCAATTGCCGGTCATTGTAGGTCTCCCTAGCTCACCGCCAGTTTCTTCCATTCTGCGACTGCCCGATCCCACAGCCAGCGCACCGGGCTGCCGGGAATGGGCTGGACTTCGAACGTGGCCCCATTCTTCAGATATGGTTCAGCTTCGTCCGTGGCTACCAGCTGCATCAGGCCGTCCTCGGGAGAAACGGGGGTGTCGAGCGGGACGAGAATTTGGCGCCATGGGAAGTCTTCGGCTCTGTAATATGTGGCGTCGAATGTCCAGGAGCGGAGCAACGACGCGCTTCCCTTTGCCAGCTCCACGAAATACCTGGCCAGCTGCGACCCCAGCACCACCCCGGCGGCGTTATCCACCGGGAAATGCACCCCCGCGACGATCCGGTTCACCGCTATCCGCGCCGCCAGCAGCCTGAGTTGGCCGCGCCAGTCGGCTGGCGCGTAAACTCGGTCTGGCTTCGCCGCTTCCAACAGTTCGGTGAGGAGATGCGCCAGCATGAAGCCTTCGGTCGCATGCCCGCTCGGGTAACAACTATGCCCCGGCGTTTGGATCATCGGCATGACCTTCGGGCTGTACTCGACCGGACGTGGCGACGCGAGCGCATGCTTCATACGCATCTCCGCCGTAACCACCGCGTTCATGAAGACGTTAATCAACTCGATCGTGAACCGGGTCCGCGCCGGATGCAGAAAGCACACGCTGCCGAAAAAGTCGGCGAGGTTGCTTAGCTGCGACAGGATTTCGGACTGGCGGTCACGCCGCAGCTCGGCATAGCTGCGGACGTGCTTCATCTGATATCGGAGCATGTCGATGGGTGTCGGGCGCCTCAGTTCGACGAGCGGGGCGGCTTGGCCCGAAACTCTTGTGGCGAGAAGGGTCTTGCTCGCGCCGCTCTCGCCATCGAATTGCAGCGAGGACAAAAGGTCGAACGTCGCGATATGAGCGCGGACGCGCGGTTCCCAGCGCGCCATCTGTTCGTTTAAATTGTCGATCTCCGGCGGAGCATCGTCCAGTGGGGGGTTGTCCAAAACGTCCCATGTTCCGACGATGCCGTCCCGGACGCTGAGCATGGCGGTTGAGGTATAGGGCGAAACCAGGCGGCCGACAAACCCGCTCCGCGGCGCCGATCCGTTGTCGCCATTGTCTCCGTTATCACCGTTGTCGCCATTGTCCCCGTTCAGCATCGTTAACATCGAGTTAAGGCTCATCTTGCCTCTCCTGTTGACAGCAATCGTGGGTCGGAATACACCGCTCACTGGCGGCGACGACTAGAATGAAGGCGTGGCCCGCCCGGGGCAATGGGAGCACCCCTGCCGCACTGCCGAATTCACACCGTTTTCACAGTTTCTGCAGTTGCGGGGGAGGAATGCCCGCGGGCTGCCGCCTTTCAGGGACCGCTGTCGGTCGTTAACCTTAAGAGGCTTGATACGAGGCTAGTCCACCCATGAGCGACAAGGGAGGGCAGCCGGAGCTCCGGATCTACGTAATCGGCGCGTTCCGGGTGCTCGCTCACGATGGTGAAGACCTGACGCCGCGAGGCCGCAAGGCGCGCGCTTTGCTCGCGATGCTCGCGCTGACGCCAACGCGCCGCCGCTCGCGGCCGGCCTTGCAGGACAGGTTGTGGAGCGATCGCGGTCCGGAGCAGGGCGCCGCAAGCCTGCGGCAGACCTTGACCGAAATTCGTCGGTCGTTCGGCGAAAGGCACCGCGACTGTCTGGTCAGCGACATGCGCGGTATCGGGCTCGCCTCGGACCAGGTGGTCGTCGACCTCGATACGGCGGATCTATCCGAGCTGGCCAAGCAGACAGAGCCGCCGGAATTGCTCGAAGACATCGAGGTTACGGACGAGGAATTCGAGCATTGGGTGCGCAACCAGCGCACGGCGTTCGAGCAGCGGATCACGGCGGCGAGGTCTGCTATCGCGTCCCCCGTGCCCGCATCGGCCACCGGATCGAGCACCGGCGCGGCGCCTCGTCCGCAGGCACCGGCAGTCCGGCCCTGGGTCCGACTCCTGCCTCCATTGACCGTCACCAGCGACGACGCACTGTTTTTTTCCCACCTCGTGGGATCCCGCATCGTTCAGGGTCTCATCGATCATTGGGCAATCGATCCTTGCGATGATGGGAAGGGTGCGCAAGGCGTGCAGCTTCGCGTCGACGCCCTGCCGACGTCCGGGGCCTCTGTCATCAATGTGGTTCTTCTTGCCCCGAATTCGACGACGCAGCTTTGGTCCCACTCCGAGACAATTCCCCTCGACGCGGGTCGTGGTTCGGACATGCCCCGGCTGCAGGTTCTGATCAGCAGGTCTATCGAAGTAGCCGGTTTCTATCTTAATAGAATCGGCAAATCGGCGGACAGCTCACAGGCATTTACGCAGGCGTTCGAGGCGGTGCAGCGCATGTTTAAGATAGACCTAGAACAGGTCGATCGCGCCGACGCCTTGCTGCATACCGCGTATGAGCAAGATTCCCAGGCGGTCTATTTGGCATGGCGCGCCTATGCGCGCAGTTTCTATATCGGCGAGCATGTTTCATACGATCGCCGTTGCGCCATGCAGGAAGCTGAAGAGTTGGCCAGGCGAGCGCTCGAGGCCGATCCGCACAATCCGACCGTCCTCGCGTTGGTATCATACGTCTACAGCTTCATCCTGCGGGAATCTTCTCTCGGCCACGAGCTCGCGAAATCAAGCATTCAGAACAATTCCGCGCACCCACTCGGGCACGCCTTCCTTGGTCGGGCGAAATCCTATCTCGGCGACCACGAGGGCGGCTATCGCGAGACGCGGCGCGCGCTACAATTGTCCGGACAGACGCCGTACCAATACACACTGCATTTCCTGTACGGGATGACCGCGTTGCTGTCAGGCCGGTTAAACGAGGCGGTGCGCGCCTCCGAAATCTCTTGCGCGCTGGCGCCAACCTATCGGCCGCCGCAGCGTTATTTGGTGCCGCTCTACCTGAAGCTCGGCGAGCGCGATAAGGCGCGCGCCGCATTCGAAAAATTGCGTAAGCTGGAGCCGACTTTCTCGCTCGATGCGATGCGCGATGCTTCCTATCCGAGTGCCGGCATTCGCGCGGCCGGTCTCCTGACTTTCTCGGATCGCGACCTTTAGAGTGGCCTCCCGTCGCGAACGACGAGCCAGCGCCGGGGTGAATCGCAACAGCTCATGCGGACTGAAAGCGCGCCCTCGCCCCCGGTGAACTCGCCCCAGAGTCACGCGCAGGGCATCCTTAGCGCGCGGCCGGCCGCGTACCCTGCGAGAATGCCGGCTGCCGGCACCCGACCGCTTGGGGTGGGAGCGGAGCGGGACGGATTGCTGTGCATCCCGCGTTCGCTTGCGGGGGACCGGCCAGTGCCGCTGCTCGTGATGCTGCACGGCGCTGGCTCCTCGGCGGCCACTGTGATGCCGATCGTGGCCGACGCCGCCGAGACGCATGGCGTCGTCGTCCTCGCGCCGGACTCGCGGGGCATCAGCTGGGACGTGATCCGCGACGATTACGGCGCCGACGTCGCTTTTCTCGACCGCGCCCTCGCCGAGGTGTTCCAAAACTGGAAGATCGATCCGGCGCGCATCGCGATTGCCGGTTTTTCCGACGGCGCTTCCTATGCCCTGTCGCTCGGGCTCATCAACGGCGCCCTGTTCACTGACATCATCGCATTCTCGCCCGGCTTCGTTCTGCCGACGCGGACCGAGGACTCACCGTCGATCTTCATCTCCCACGGCAGGACGGACCCGGTGCTGCCGATCGAAAGTTGCGGGCGGCGCATCGCGGTGCGGCTGCGCGCGCTGGGCCACACCGTCTCTTATCGGGAATTCCCCGGCGGCCACGTGGTCCCCGCCGACATGGTCGAAGCGGCGTTCCGGCGTTTCCTAGCCTGAGCCTCTAATCCGCGCAGCCCAGGCGGCGAGCCGCTCGCGCTGCCCCGCCTCGGCTCAGAATCGCCGCAACCTTGGCCGTCAGATCGGCGGCGCGGAAAGGTTTGCGCAAGAGTTCACCGGGCGGTGGCCGATTCGCCGGCAGCGCGGCGCCGCCGAACCCGGTCACGAACAGAACCGGCATCTCAGGGCGGCGGCGGCGGGCGGCGTGCGCCAGCTCGACCCCGTTCATGCCGGGCATCACGATGTCGGCGATCATCAATTCGACCCCGAGCTCCGGGTCTTCGAGTAGATCGAGCGCGGCGCCGCCGCTGCCGGCCTCGACCACGTCATAGCCGGCTTCGGCGAGTATCGCGGCGGCGACCGCACGGACATCGGGATCATCGTCGACCAGCAGAACACGGCCACCATCGCCGCGCCCGCTCTCCCCAGCCTGCCTCGCCTGTCGCGCTCCGGGCCAACGATCCGGCCTCGCGGCGCGGGCGCGCGGCAGATATACTTTAACGGTCGTGCCGGCGCCGGGTTGCGTTTCGATACACACCCCACCGCCAAGTTGTTGCGCCACCCCGAGCACCAGCGACAGCCCGAGCCCCGACCCCTTGCCGACCTCCTTCGTCGTAAAAAACGGGTCGAAAACCTTATCGAGGATCGCCGGCGCGATGCCGCATCCAGTGTCGGCGACCGAGACAGTGACATACTCGCCCGGCGGCGGATGCTCCGGGCGCTCCGGACGGCCGAATGTCGCATTGGCCGTGGCCAGCGTGATCGCGCCGCCGCCCGGCATCGCGTCGCGCGCGTTGATCGCCAGGTTGAGCAGAACCAGCTCGAGCTGGCTGGCGTCGGCTAGCGCGGGCGACAAATCCGACGCCAGCGCGATACCGATATCGGCCGTGGCGCCGATCGTGCTGCGCAGCAGCGGCCCCATGCCGGAGACGACCCGGTTCAGATCGACCGCTTCGGGGTTCATCCGCTGCTGGCGCGAAAAGGCGAGCAGCTGCGTGGTCAGCCGCGCCCCCCTTTCGGCCGCTGACACGGCGGCGGCCAGCGGTTTGGCGAGCCGTGCGTCCTCCTCGTCGATCCGCGCCGCGAGCAGTTCGAGGTTGCCTAGAATCGCGGTCAGAAGGTTGTTGAAATCGTGCGCCACCCCGGAGGTCAGCTGCCCGACCGCCTCGATGCGCTGCGCCTGCCACAGCTGCGCCTCCGCCTTTTCACGTTCATCGATCTGGGCCGCAAGCCGGCGGTTGGCGGCTTCGAGTTCGGCCGTGCGCTCGGCGACCCGCCGTTCGAGCAGCGCATTGGCCTCGCGCATCTCGTCAATATCGACCGCGGTGCCCAGCCAGAACACGATCTCACCGTCGACCCGGATCGGCCGGTTGCGGATGCGGTGCCAGCGATAGACGCCGTCGTGCCGGCGCAAGCGGGCCTCGACAGCGAACTCCGTTCCGGTCGCGAAGGCGTGGGCGCGCGCACGGTCGACCGCTTCACGGTCTTCAGGCGGGTGCAGCGCCGAGCGGTCCGCGGGGGTCGGTCCAACCGGCCTGCCGACATAGGCGCGCATCTGCCGGTTGTAATGCTCGGCAATGCCGTCCGGTCGGATGACGAAGGCGATATCGGGTAGCGTCTCGACCATCAGTCGCAGCCGCTCTTCGCTTTGCCGCAGCTGCGTCTCGGCGCGCCTGCGGTCGTCGATGTCGCGATACGCGACGACGAGCCCGCCATCCGGCGCCGGGTAGGCGTCGAGCGCGATCCACCGATGGGCGATCGCCGGCGCCCGCGCCTCGATATGCTCGGGCCGCCCGGTCGCCAGGACCCGAAGATAGGCCTGATAGGGCTCGCCGGTCTCGATTTCGGGAAACGCGTCGAGCAGACACCGGCCGAGCACCTCGTCCGCTTCGCGCTTCCAGAATTCCAGCGCCGTGCGGTTGGCGAATAGGATGCGCTGGTCGCGATCGATCGCGAATACCGCATCGCCGATCGCCTCCAGCACGTCGGCCAAGCGTCTTTCGGAGGTGCGCACCGCCTCGCTTGCCTCGCGTCCGACGCGGGCCATCGCGAGATGCAGACCGACCCGGGACAGCAATTCGCGCGCGCCGAACGGCTTGGCCAGATAATCGTCCGCGCCGGCTTCGAATGCCTCGCGTCTCGCGCTGTCGCCGGCTTCGGTAGCCAGCAGGATAACAGGAACCCCTTGCGTCGCCGAATAGGCGCGCAGTCGGCGCAGCAGCGCGTACCCGTTGCGCTGAGCCAGCTGAGCGTCGGCGATCGCAAGGTCCGGCGGCGCTCGGATCGCGGCAAAGGCGGCGCGCCGATCCGTCAGCTCCTCGACGCGGCATCCGGCCGAGGTCAGGACCCGGTGCAGCCGCTCGCGGATCGCCGGATCCGCGTCGCCGACGAGGATGCGCGGTGCGCGGCCGTCCGGGGCACGGATCAGCAACCGGATATCGGCACCGCCCGAGAGTACCTCGGCCAGAATCTGCTGCGATGGCTTGCGAGGAGGCGGTCTCGGCCCCGCCTCCTCCCGACCGCTCTGAGTAATTTCAGCTCCCCCATATCGAACCCCGGCAAACACCGCGCCATGTCTACTTGTTCCAGTGCGTTGCCCGATTTCATGGCATCCTTGGAGAGGGGCACCCCAATTTGGCGTTTACGAAAGAAGCCAACAACAATGGGAGAGAGCGAATGAGGACGCGCCGGGAACACGACAGCTTCGGACCGATTGAGGTGCCGGAGGACCGGCTCTGGGGCGCCCAAACGCAGCGCTCGCTCGAAAATTTCCCGATCGGGCACGGCCGCTTCGTCTTGGGCCGGCGGGTGATCCGCGCTTTCGGCCTCCTCAAAAAAGCGGCGGCACTGGCCAATGCGCGGCTCGAACAGCTGCCGGCCGCGACCGCCGAGGCAATCGCCCGCGCCGCCGACGAGGTAATCGCCGGGGACCACGATTCCGAGTTTCCGCTGGTCGTGTTCCAGACCGGCTCGGGCACGCAATCCAACATGAACGCGAACGAGGTGATCGCCCGCCGCGCCGGTCAGATCGCCGCCAGCCTACCCGTTGATGGCACGCGCATCCACCCGAATGACGACGTCAACCGCAGTCAGTCCTCGAACGACGCCTTCCCGGCGGTCATGCACATCGCTGCCGTCGAGGCGATCGAGGACGGCCTGCTCCCCGCCGTCGCCGAATTGCGCGACGCGCTCGCAGAACGCGGCGAAGCCTTGTCGGACCTTGTGCTGATCGGGCGGACGCATCTGATGGATGCAACCCCCCTGACGATGGGCCAACTGTTCTCGGGCTGGACCGCACAGCTCGACCAGGCAGCCGCGACAATCCGGGGGACGCTCGACGGGCTCTACGAGCTGCCGCTCGGCGGCACGGCTGTCGGCACCGGCCTCAACGCGCCCGCCGGATTCGGCGCTCTTGCCAGCGAATTGATCGCGGCCGAAACCGGACGTCCGTTCCACCAGGCGGCGAACCTGTTCGCGGTCGGCGCGGCGCACGATGCGATGGTGACAGCGAGCGGCGTTTTGCGCACCCTGGCCGGCGCGCTGATGAAGATCGCCAACGACATCCGCTGGTATGCCAGCGGTCCGCGCGCCGGTATCGGCGAATTGATCCTGCCGGAAAACGAGCCGGGTTCGTCGATCATGCCGGGCAAGGTCAATCCGACCCAATGCGAGGCGCTGACGATGGTCGCGGTGCAGGTGTTCGGCAACGACCATGCCGTCGCGTTCGCCGGCAGCCAGGGCAATTTCCAGCTCAACGCCTACAAGCCAGTGATCCTCCACAATGTTCTGGAATTGGCCGAATTGCTGGCGGAAGCCTGTCGCTCATTCGCGGAGCGTTGCGTGCGCGGCATGACCGCGAACGAGGCGCGCATTGTCGAGCATCTCGAACAGTCGCTGATGCTGGTGACGGCGCTGGCGCCGCATATCGGCTACGAGAAAAGCGCCAAGATCGCGCAGAGCGCGCATCGCGACGGGATCAGCCTGCGTGAGGCGGCGCTCAGGCTCGGCCATGTCGGCGAGGCCGAGTTCGACGCCTTGGTCCGCGCCCGCGACATGACCCATCCGAGCGACAAGTGACCCGCCTGTCGCTCTTCCGGGTCTGACCTGCTCGCCTCACGGGCAACGGACTAGCGCACGACGCAGCGGAAACGTAACTCACGCCGGCCGATGATCGAGTTGCACCCGGGGATGGAGCCGCCGAGACGGCATACCGGCTTGTCTCAATGCGCCGGCACGGATGGCCGAGGATCGATCTGTACGGTAGCGGTCATACCCGCGAAAAGCACCATGCCCTTTGGCATCTCATCGATATGGATGCGCACCGGGACGCGCTGCGCCAGGCGTACCCAGGTGAAGATCGGGTTTACATCAGCCAGCCCCTGTCCGTTGGGCTGAGCGTTCGCGACATTGATGCCGCGCGCGATGCTGTTGACATGGCCGCGAAGAGTCTCGGGGTAGCTCATCAGCTTGATCGCCGCAGGATCGCCTACTTGGATCCGGTTGAGAGTGGTCTCCTCAAAATAGCCGTCGACCCAGAACGAATCAGCGTCCACGAGCGAAATCTTATTCTCCCCGACAGTGGCGTAGTCGCCGAGTTGCGCCAACAGGTTTGTCACCCAGCCGTTGACGGGGGAGCGTATTTCCGTGCGCTTCAGGTTCACCCGTGCCTGCTCCAAATTGGCCATTGCCTGCTGATATTGGGCTTGGGCAGCCGCCGCTTTGGTTTCAAATGTCTGTTGCTGCTCGACCGTGACCGCGAGGTCGTTCAGCTCCATGCGCCGCTTGGCCTCTCTTTCCGCGTTCTGCGCGTTTGCCTGAGCCTCCTGGGCGGCAGCCAAGGCGAGCCCGACCGCGATCTTGTAGTTCGTCGGGTCGATTTCCATCAGCAGGTCGCCCTTGTGCACGAATTGGTTGTCGGCAACTGGGAACTTGACGATTTCGCCGGCGACTTGCGGCGCCATTGTCACAACATAAGAGCGAACTCTGCCGTCGCGCGTCCAGGGCGCTCCCATATAGGCGTCCCACATCGCCTGTCCGAGCACCACCGCAACGACAATCACTGCCAAGGTGATCAGCAGCGGAAAAATACGATATCGCCGCCTGCGCGCGGCCGTCGCAACCGGTACCGGCTGCGGCGACAGCGCCGCCGCGGAGCTTTCCCCTTCCGTTTGGCGCCTGGATATCGTTTCAACGTCAGACATCGGGAACTCATCGCGACGCGATGGCGAGCACCATCGAGGAGAGCACGATTATGTAAACGGCGAACACGAATGCGGCGGGATGCCAGACATTGCGCAGCAGTCCGAACCGAGCGACGACCCGCCGCATTCCGACCGTGACCACCCATGCCGCAACGATCATCAGCGAGATTGGGGCGACGTACACGCCGAAAAGATTGATTTCGGTGAACCTCACCCAGGGGCTCCTGCGTCGAAGTAAGCGGCATGTTGGGTAAGCGTTCGCGAGATTGCAAGGATCAGGCTTCGCGCCCGAAGAGCGCCGCCGTCCGGACGAGAGGCAAGCAACCGGTCGAGATCGGCTAATCTTTCTCTCGCCAACGCACCGCTGCCTTCCGCAAAGGCTCCAAGGGCCCCGTTCAGTCCCGGGCTCAGATCAAACCGGTGACAGAGTCGGCGAAGCTGAATGATTTTCGTGCCCGCTGACATCGCGGCCACGAGCCGCCCGCGCTGTAACGGCGTCGCCGCGTCCGGCAACACCGAAAGCCGGCCGTACATGCGCCTCTCCCAAAGCTCGGGCGTCCGCGGGATTGGACAGGTCGCTACGCGGCGCAGATCACGCAAGGCCAGGGCCAGTAGCCGGCGGGTTCGAAATGCCGGCGAAAGCGGCGGCAGCAAGCGAAATGACAGCGCCGCGGCACCCAGACCGCCAACGATTGCCAAGGCGCCATTGTAGAATTGCTGAGGATCGTAGCTCATTTGGTTGGAGGGAGCGAGCAACGGCACGAAATTTGCCGCCATCGCAGTAAAGGTTGCCGTATTCCACGGTTGCGCCATTCCGGCCCCGGCAGGCACCAGAACGAGACCGAGAACGAGGCTAAAGGCGGCAAAAGTCTCCATATTCGGCAGGACCGCGAACTCGACGGTGGCGGCAATCATCGCTATCAGGACGGACCCTATCAGGAAGCTGATGGCACTCGTGTAGGCTTGATCGGCCCGCGGTGCGAACATGATGACGCCGATTGCAGCGAAAATGATCGCCATCGTGCCGTTGGGCCATGCGGTAACGATCCAGAAAAGTTCGACGGCTCCAATCACGACAAAAGCGCGCCCGGCATTGACCAAGGAGGGAAGCCAATCGGGCACGCGGGGGCGGCGGATACCACGAATGCGAATTGACGAGACAGGTTCGTCGATGAGCAACGCCAGCCCGTTCAGCACCCGAGACATGCCGGCCAGCACTTCCGCCGTCTGATCGGCAAGTAGCCGCAGCGACGGGGTGCTCGCCGGCAGAGCGGCCAGCCTTCGTACCGCCGCGTCGCATGCCCAGCGCAACCCGGTCGGATTGATATTCCAGTGTGCCGGCATGTCTTCCCCGGCGCTCGCGCGAAGCGCTTGCGGCACCTGATCTAACACGACGCCCGCCTCATGCTGTGCTGTCTTTTCCGGCAAAAGCGCCAGCAGAACCGCTACCGTACGCCAGCCGGCAAGGGTGGCGAATAAACCGTCCACGGCATTCTGCAGGACCGACGAGTGGTAGCGGAGCTGTGACAATTCGCCGAACGCCTCGTCGATAGCCGGGTCAAGAGCGATAACCCGCCGGACAAGCTCGCGCCGGATAGCCTGGATTCCCTCGAATTCGGTACCAATCGAAACTAACGTATCAGTGAACCGCGTCATTATTTCGACCGAAACAGAAGCGAACAGCGTCGCCAGGTGACGCCGCGCGCCACCCAGATCCGTTCCGGCGAGGACGATGCCGGCGCAGACGATGCCGATCCCGATCTCGGTGACGCGTGCCAAGGCGAGAGTGAAGGCTTCTCCATTCGGACCACCGGTCGACCCGAGTTGGTCGCCCGCGACGATCGCCGCCGTGAAGCCGGCCAGCGCCGCGGCGTAGGCCGCAAAGTTGCGCATTACGGTGGCAACAAGAGCGCACGCGGCCCCCCAGAGCGCCAATCCGATCAGAAACAGGGCGCGGTCTTGCGGAAAGCAGGCGGTGAGCAAGACGATCGCGACGGCGCCCACAACCGTACCGATCAGACGGAACCAGCCTTTGCGCAATGACGCGCCGAGATGGGGCTGACAGACGATCGCCGCCGTCGTACCGGCCCAATATGCGTTGTCGAGCTCAAGCCAGAAAGCCACGTAAAGCGCCAGGCACACCGAGGCCCACAACCGCAGCCCGAACAGCAGCGGGGGTGCTGCGGCGTTCAGCGCATATAGCACTGTCGGATGCGACCCATCGATAGCGCTTGCCTGGGCAGGCCGGCCGCTAAGCTTGGCATCCGTCATGAGCGATTTACCTACGCGCCCGCCAACGGGACAGCAGTGATTGTCATTGCGAGGAGCGCAGCGACGAAGCAATCTCGCGAGCCGTGCTTAGTATTGTGCGGTTCGGCGGGAATTACAAAATGCGCCGCACGCGCGGCCGGGAGAGAAGAATTGGCACAGGTCATCATCCGCCGTTCGACAATCGATCTGCTCGGTCTGCCGCGCAGCCTGTGCGATGAGCATGCCCGGTTTTTGCGCGACTGGCGTGACGCGCTCGTCACCTACGGTCCGATTTTTCGCGGCGACGCGCCTGCCGGCTATCTCTACCAGCTCGATCTACCGGGGACGGTGCCGGAGGCGACCTCACGCTTTGTCGCCGAAGACCCGCTCGCCGTCCACGGCGTCGTCGAGAGTGACGAGATCAGCGACTGGCACTGCGCGCTCTCAACGCGCCAGCCGACCGCGCCGCCGCGTCCCGACCACCGGGGTTTTTTCTTTCACGGCATCGGCAAGCCCGGCATCACCGATTTCCGCAACACTATCGTCGCCGCCCATCGCGCGCATCTGCAGCAGAAGGACGCGAGCAATTGCCTGTCGCGCGGCTATCTGACCGATTACGGCGGCAAGGAATGGCTCGGCAGCGCGATGGTCTACGAATTCGAAAGCCGCGCCGCGCTCGACGATTTCTTCCGCGACGAACCGTACTGCACGAACGGCATCTACGAGCGCATCGACATCTACGACTGGCGGCGCGGGGTGATGGCGTATAGCGGCTAGCCTCAGCCACCATACGCAATCCGCCAGATCGTGCCGCCGGTGTCGTCGGCGACGAGCAGCGCGCCGTCTTTCGCGACGGCCAGCGCCGCCGGGCGGCCCCAAACCTCGGCGCGGTGTTCGCCGGAAGCCCAGAACCCGGTCGCGAAGTTCTCGTAATTTCCGGCCGGACTCCCGTTCGCGAACGGCACGAACACGACCTTATACCCGGTCGGCAGCGAACGGTTCCACGAACCTTTCAGCGCCGCGAACGCACCTCCCCGGTATTGCGGCGGAAACTGAGCGCCGTCATAAAAGACCAGGTCGAGCAGCGAGGAATGCGCCTGAAACAAAAGATCGGGCACGATCGTCCCCGCCACCTTGTCGGGCGCCCTCTCGGCGAAGCCGGGCTGCGGATGTGGGCCGATATACGCATAAGGCCAGCCGTAAAACCCGCCCGGCCGCACGCGGATCAGATAGTCGGCGGGCAGGTTGTCGCCAAGCCCGTCGCGCTCCTGCACCCCGGCCCACAATTCACCGGTTTGCGGATGGATCGCCAGCGTCGTCGGGTTGCGCGTGCCGGCGGCATAGGGCGTCTGGTTTGATCCGTCCGGGGCAAAGCGCTGGATCGTCGCTTTCGGCTCCGGTTCGACGGCGATATTGCCCATCGAGCCTACCCCGGCAAACAGCGCGCCGCTGCGTGGGTCAATCGCGATCGGCCGGTTGTTGTGGCCGCGATCGGCCCCGAATCCACCTTGGCGCGTGACCGGCTCGGGCCGCTGGCCGGGACCGGGCACCCGCCAGATTGCGTCCTGGTCGGCCACCAGCAACTCGCTGCCGCGCCACGCCAGCCCGTAAGGCTCGTTGAACTCGCCGGCGTAACGCTCGCTCGATCCCACCCGGCCGCTGCCGTTGTCTCTCAGTCGCGTGACCTGACCCTCGCTTTGCTGCGCGACCAGCACATCGCCATTCGCTAGCACAAGCAGACGCCGCGGGTTCCGAATGCCGGTCGTGAACGGAGACGCCGTGAAGCCGGACGGCACGCTGAGGCCCTGCCCGGTATAGGCGACGGTTCGAGGCCCGTTGCTGGCCGAAGGTTGCAGTCCCGGCCCTGGCAGCGCGGCGGGGTCGATACGGAAGCGGTGCCCGATCTCGTGCTCGACGGTAAAATTCTCGCGCGGCCCGAGATCACCGCCGGTCCCGGGCGAGCGCTGTGCCGCGGCCGGGACCAGTTTCGCAGCCCCAGCCATACCGGCGCCCGACGCGAGGGCTAAGACCACCGCCCGTCTCGTCGTCATGACCCTTCCGGTCACTCTCCGATCGACCGGCGGCGCGACGACGCCGGCCTTATTTCCGTCCGCTCGCCCGCAGCCCCTTGTCGAGCGCAGCGAAGGATTGCGACGGCGCTGGCATCAGCCAGCGGAAACCCTTTTCGACCAGCATCTCGACATTGTTCGCGTCGACATGCGGGTGCCCGCACGGCACGCCGGCTTCCTTGCAGATCGCCAGCGCCTCGTCGATCGCGGCGGCGACCTCGGGGTGCTCGTACTGGCGCGGATAGCCCATGTCCTGCGACAGGTCGCCCTCGCCGATCAGCACGACGCCGATACCGGGCACCTCTTTCAGCATCTGCGGCAGGTTGCGGATCGCTCGCTTCTCCTCGCACATGATGACAACGAGGATCTCTCCGTCGGGGTTCAACGGCCAGGTGTCGGCGCGCTTGTAATAAGTCTGCTGGTCGATGCCCCAATAGCGCGCGGCTGTCCTGGGCGCGTCGCCGCGCTGTCCGGCCGGCTCGTAATAGGCGGCCTCGCGCGGGCGCGGATAGCGGCAGGCCTGGACCGCGTTCCTCGCCTCCTCGACCGTGCTGACATGCGGCCAGATGATGCCGTAGACGCCGATATCGAGCACCTGCTTGGCGATGAACTGGTTCAATTCGCCGCCATTCGGCGGGATGCGCACGAACGGCGCGACGGCGGGCGCGAGGCTGCCCGACTTCAGGATCTGCGCGCGGTCGAGCATGTACTGCATGCAGTCGCGCAACTGCCTGATGTCGTACGGGTTGTGCTCCATCTCGAACACGACGCCGTCATAGGCGGCGGCGCCGATCGCCTGCGCCGCGCCGATCTCGGCCGGCGAAAACGTAACAAAGGCCGGCTTACCGTTTGCGAGCGCGCGGATCGCAGGGTTGAGGCGCGGAATGTCGGGCATCGGATGCTCCTGCCGGGGTGTCCGGGAGATACACTGGCGCAGCGCGGTAGCCGGCGCAATCCCGCCTTGCTCGACCGCAACGGCACCGCAGCGTCCGGAACGACAATGGCCGGACCCTGCGGCCCGGCCATCCTCGCGCGGCGGGCGGCTTCTATTTCGCCGCGGTGCTGCTGCCGACGCCCTGTTCGAGACTGAGGTCATCGAAGCGCCAGCCGTTATAGATGCTGTTGACCATGCGTCGTCAGCCCCTTGACGTAGGGCCGATGGCAGTTGGCTGCCTTGTTGTAGAACAGGATCGGGCGGACATCGTCGTCGATCAGCTTCTTCTCGATCTCCCACACCAGCTTCTTGCGCTTGCTCGCATCGCTCTCGGCCGATTGTTTGTCGATTAGCTTGTCGAGTTCGGGGTTGCAATAACCGGTGTAGTTGCGTTGCGAGCCGCAGGCATAGTTCTCGTAGAACGCCACGTCCGGGTCGTCGACCGCGGTTTCGGTGACGTTCATCGCGAGGGCAAAATCCTTGCGCATCAGCAGCGGATACCATTGCGCCGTGTCGACCGGCTTCATCTCGGCGTCGATATAGATCTGCTTGAGCTGGTCGATCAGCACCACCGCCGGATCGCGATAGGGCGCGACGTTGCGCGTCGCCAGCGTCACCCTGAGCCGGTTGTTCGGGCCGTAGCCGAGCTTTTCCATGATCTTGCGAGCCTCGGCGCGGCTCGACCTAATATCGGGATCGTAGCCTCGCAGGTTGCGCATCGCATAGACCGGCATGCCCCACACGCCTTCCGGCGGTGGCTGCATGACGCCGCCGATCACGCCCTGTCCCTCGGCGAGGATATCGACAAAAGCCTGCCGGTCGATCGTCAGCGCGACGGCCCGCCGCAGATCCGGATTGTCGAACGGCTTCATGTCGCGATTGATCAGCAGGTTGCGCGCGACATTGGCGACGAACATGTCGCAGATCACACCGGGCACCCCGTTCCTGACATCGCGCAATTGCGGCATCGTCACGCCGATATAGAGGTCTTCGTTACCAGCGATGAAGGACAGCAGCCGGGTCGAGACGTCGGGGATGATGCGGTATTCAATGCCGTCGAGATAGGGTTTCCCCTTCTTCCAGTAATCCGGGTTCTTGACCACCGTGATCGACTGGTTCGGCCTGAACTCGACGAATTTGAACGGCCCGGTGCCAATCGGATGCTGGCGCATCTGCGCCGGCGAGACGTGGCACGGATAGATCGGGGTCCAGCCCGTCGCCAGCATCGACAATAACGAGGGCTGCGGTCGCTTCAGATGAAACGTGACCTCGTAATCGCCGTTGGTCGTCACCTCCGAAACATTGTCGAACCAGGCTTTGCGCGGGTTGATGCGCAGTTTTTCGTTGGCCTTCCCCTGCAACAGATCGATCGTGCATTTGACGTCCGCCGCGGTGAACGGCTTGCCGTCATGCCATTTGACGCCCTTGTGCAGCGGAAACGTCAATTGCGTTCCGTCCTCGTTCCAGCTCCAGCCGGTCGCGAGTTCCGGAATGATTTCATCCGGCGTGTTTTGCGGCTCATCCTGCTTGAACATGACGAGGTTGTTGAACACGCCCATCATCGGGCGGTTGACCGCGACGGTCAATTCTTCGAGCATCGACATGCTCGCCGGGCTCGTGAAATGGCCGATCTTGAGCGTGCCGCCATGCTGCTGCGCCGCGGATGGCGGGGCCTGTGCCATCGCCATAAGCAGCGGACCGACGGTCGCGAAGGCCGTCAACCAATGCCTCATCTCGCTTATCCTCCCTTTGGAACCGCGGGTCGCCGGATCGGCATTCCCCGCACCAACCCGGCGGCATTGCGGCGCCTTTCGCGCTCCGGCCGCGGCAAACGGTGTTTGCCTGCGCCCGCTCGGGTTCTCGGCTTCGGTTGTCAGTCAAAGGTCTTTCGCGAGGGGGCTCGCTCCGGGCGCTTATGGCACGACCGAAGGCACGTACCGCGCGACAGCGCTCGCGTCATCTCCGCCTCCACGGCCGCGCTCGGGCAGATGATCCCGCGCAGAGCGAAGCCTCTCTGTTCAAGGGCCTGACGGCACATCAGTGGGGTTTTCCCCATCTCACTTCACGGTATTATGAACACAGACGATCGCGCAAATGCATATTCTTCATTTTCCCCTGACGGCGCGTGAGCGCAACCGCATCCCGCGCCCGAGAGGCCCCGAGCATCCCCACCCCGACCGCCGCCCCGAGGAGACCCGATGATCACCGACCCCATAGAGTTCGAATTGTTCAAGAACGCGCTGTTCGGCGCGGCCGACGAGATGGCGCTGACGGTCTTCCGCACGACCTATTCGGGCGTCCTGAAGGACAACATGGATTATTCGACGGCGCTGTTCGACGGCGCCGGCACCCTCATCGCGCAGGGTCTCACGCTGCCGGGCCATCTCGGGTCGATGCCGACCGCGATCGCTTCGGTCAAATCCGCCTTCGCCGGCCGCATCGATCCGGGCGACGTCTTCATCCTCAACGACCCGTTCCGCGGCGGCATGCATCTGCCCGACATATTCATCTTCAAGCCGATTTTCCGAGGCGCCGTGCCGATCGCCTGGGCCGCCGCGGTCTGTCATCACACCGATGTCGGCGGCAGGGTGCCGGGGTCGAACGCGTCCGACTCCACCGAAATCTATCAGGAAGGCCTGCGCATCCCGCCGCTCAAGCTCTATGAGCGCGGCGAACGCAACGAGGCGCTGTTCGCGCTGATCGAAAGCAACGTACGTGTGCCGGTCAAGGTGTTTGGCGATCTGCGCGCGCAGCTCGCGGCCTGCCACATCGCCGAGCAGGCGATCCATGAGCTGGCGGCGCGCTACGGCGAAGTAAAGCTTGCGCAATACATGACCGAACTGGTCGATTACGCCGAGCGCATGACCCGCGCCGCGATAAGCGACCTGCCGGACGGCGTCTACGACTTCCTCGACCATATCGATGATGACGGCATCGATGCCGGCCGTCCGATCCCGCTCAAGGTCACTATCAGCAAAGAGGGCGAGTCGATCGCGGTCGATTGGACCGGCAGCTCGCCGCAGGTCAAGGGCGCGATCAACAACACGCTCAGCTACACCAAATCGGCGAGCTATTGCGCGATCCGCTCGATCCTGCCGCAGAACATCCCGACCAACGAGGGTGTGTTTCGCGCTATCGCCGTGACGGCGCCCGAGGGCACGATCGCCAACATGGTGCTGCCCGGCGCCTGCGCGGCGCGCGGCCTGACTGGGTTCCGCATGGTCGACTGCATGTTCGGCGCGCTCGCGAAAATGTTACCCGACCAGGTGTTTGCGGCTTCCGACGGCGGCAATACCGGCGTCTCGATCGGCGGCTGGCACCGGGACCGCACGCCGTTCATCTATGTCGATTTCACCTGCTGCGCCTGGGGCGCGCGGCCCTATGCCGACGGCCTCGACGGCAACTCGCACATCTACGCCAACATGGCCTCGCAGTCGATCGAGGTCACCGAAAGCGAGCAGCCGTTGCAGATCACCGCCTACGAGTTCATCCGGGATGCGATGGGACCGGGCAAGTTCCGCGGCGGCGCGCCGTTCCGCCGCGAATACAAGCTGCTCGCCGACGAGGCGATATTGCAGGTGCGCTCCGACCGGCACGCCTTCCGTCCGTTCGGCCTTTACGGCGGTGGCCCCGGGCGCCCGTCGATGAATTACCTGAACCCCGACAGGAACCCGGAACCGCTCCCCTCCAAGCTGACGATGACGATGCGGCGGGGCGACCTGTTCCGCCACGAGGTCGCCGGCGGCGGCGGCTGGGGCGACCCGCTCGACCGCGACCCGGCGCTGGTGCTCCGGGACGTGCGCAACGACTTCATCAGCCCGCATCAGGCGCGCGAGGCTTACGGCGTCGTCCTGACCGGCGACCCGCCCGCCCTGGACACGGCGGCAACGGGCGCGCTGCGCGAGGCGATGCGGGCGAGCCGAGGCGACCGGCCCGACCCTGTATACAATCGGGGAACCGCACTCGCGGCGGAAGGATAGCAAGCGGGCTGTCGGCTTCTTCCGCCAGCTTTTCCGCGCCGCGGTTCTTCGCTATCGTCGCGCCACCAGACAGAAGGAGGCGGCACATGGTGCAGGCGATCCGTTTCGCGAAGACCGGCGGGCCCGAGGTCTTGGAGTGGCAACAGGTCGAAGTCGGCAAACCCGGCCAGAGCCAGGTCCGCCTGCGTCACACGGCGGTCGGGCTCAACTACATCGACACCTACCAGCGCAGCGGCCTCTACCCGATGTCGCTGCCGAGCGGGCTCGGCTCCGAGGCTGCAGGCGTTATCGAGGAGGTCGGGTCCGGCGTCGCCGACCTGAAGCCGGGCGACCGCGTCGCCTATGCCGGCGGACCGCTCGGCGCCTATAGCGAGGCGCGCGTCATGCCGGCCGACCGATTGGTGAAACTGCCCGACGGCATCACCGACCAGCAGGGCGCGGCGATGATGCTGAAGGGCATGACCGCGTGGTACCTGATCCGCCGCACGCACGAGGTGCAAACCCGGCGAGACGATCCTGATCCACGCCGCGGCGGGCGGCGTCGGCCTCATCGTCTGCCAATGGGCGAAGCACCTCGGCGCCACCGTGATCGGTACGGTCGGCGACGACGAAAAGGCGGCGCTCGCCAAGGCGAACGGTTGCGACCACCCGATCAACTACCGGCGCGAGGATTTCGTCGCCCGCGTCGCCGAGATCACGTCAGGCAAAAAGCTGCCGGTCGTCTACGACTCGGTCGGCAAGGACACGTTTTACAAGTCATTGGACTGCCTCGCGCCGCTCGGGCTAATGGCATCGTTCGGTCAGTCCTCGGGCGCGATCGGCCCCGTTGATATCGGCATCCTCGCAGCCAAGGGCTCCTTGTTCCTGACACGCCCGACGCTGAACACCTACACCGCGAGCCGCCAGGATTTGCTGACCGCCGCCGGCGACCTGTTCGATGTTGTGAAGAAGGGCGTCGTCAAGCTCGCGATTAACCAGACTTACCCCTTGCGCGACGCCGCCCTCGCCCACCGCGACCTGCAAGACCGCAAAACCACCGGCTCCACCGTGTTCACGGTGTAAGCCAATTGGACGTAGGTGGCCGCACTCATCCCGAACCCTCCGCCGCTTGCGGCGGCGGGTGAGGCAGGTCTGACCAGCGACGGGCCGCTGCTCTGACGGCGTCTGTGCACCAGCGAGCCTCGCCTGGAACGAGGATGTTTCGTCCGAGCGGTCCGCCTCTCAACTGTGGCGTCGCCGCGGTTTCGACGGAGTGGCGGCGACGCGAGCGGCAGCTTCCCGATCCTGCGCCTCCTTGGCCAGGCGGAGCGCGCGCAAGCGGCTGGTCTTGTCAGCCTCGATTTGCTGGAGGTCGCGGTTTGTGCTACCAGATTTGGGCTTGATCGGCGTCTTCATCTGCCGCCCTTGTCGCCGCTGAAGCCGGCACGAATCGGATTTTCTGCCTGATGCTGTATTTCCGGGTCGTCATCGGCGCACGGTCGATCCGACGGGCGTTGCGCGTCGCACCACTTCTTGAAACCATTTTTCCGACTGTCGGCAAGAGAAATGCGCATGTTTAGGCCATTCGTTTTTATCTGCCCGAGCAGAATATATGGGGACTAATCTTCGATTCACCAGGCAGAATTGATCATCGACAAAAAAACCCCAACCGCACCGAGAGGAAGAATCTCAAAGTAAATCGACCAACCTCGTGATTTGGAAGTTGCTGCTTTCGCTTCTGGTTATTTTTGAGAATGATACTTGATCGAGCCCCTGCAAGGGAGCATGTAGCGGGGGCAGGTCGCGTGCCCGCCTGACGGCTGCGTGATCGGGTTACGTGAGCGATCCCGCCTACCTGGGAGCTGAACCCGGCTTTAGTCCCTGCACCACCGGACAACCTGATCACGCGGGTCGTCTCCCGACCCGACAAGGCGCGCGTTCGCGCTGCCTCCGGAACATTGGCCCGAGGATACAGCTTGCCCAGTTTTGACGATTTCGGACTTCTCTCGCCCATTCTCCACGCCCTCGCCAGCGAAGGCTATACCACCCCAACGCCGATCCAGTCGCAGGCCATTCCGTTCGTTCTCGCCGGTCGAGACCTGTGCGGCATCGCCCAGACAGGCACCGGCAAAACCGCCGCCTTCGCGCTGCCGATTCTGCACCGTCTCACTAGTCAGCCCAGGGCGATCCCGTCCCGAGGCTGCCGCGTACTGGTATTGAGCCCGACCCGCGAGCTGGCCAGCCAGATCGCCGACAGCTTCCGCACCTATGGCCGCCAGCTTCGGCTCTCGACTGCGGTTGTATTCGGCGGCGTGCCGCTTGGCCCGCAACAGCGTACACTTGCGCCCGGCGTCGACATCCTCGTTGCCACCCCGGGTCGCCTGCTCGATCTGATCGAGCGCCGCGCCGTTACCCTGTCCGGTGTCGAGACACTCGTCCTCGACGAAGCGGATCGGATGCTCGACCTCGGGTTCATTCATGCGCTGAAGCAAATTGCGAAGCTGTTGCCGCGGCCTCGGCAGACGCTGCTGTTCTCGGCGACGATGCCGCGTAGCATCGCGGCGCTGGCCGAGGAGTATTTGAGCGACCCGGCCAGGGTTGCGGTTGCGCCGGCGGCGACCACCGCCGAACGGGTCGCGCAAAGCGTCATGCTGGTGTCGGCCGACCGCAAGCGTGACCTGCTGGCTTCCTTGCTGCGCGACCCTGACTTTCGGCGGGTTCTTGTCTTCACCCGTACCAAGCACGGCGCCGATCGCGTTGTACGCCATCTCGCAGCCTCCGGCATCAGCGCGGCTGCCATCCACGGCAACAAATCGCAGCCCCAGCGCGAACGCGCACTCGCCGACTTTCGCGGTGGCCGTGGCCGCGTGCTCGTCGCTACTGATATCGCGGCGCGCGGCATAGACGTGGATGACGTCTCCCATGTCATCAATTTCGAGCTGCCGAACGTCCCCGAGGATTATGTGCACCGGATCGGTCGAACGGCGCGCGCCGGCGCCGTGGGGGCGGCAGTCGCATTCTGCAGCGATGAGGAGCGGCCCTATTTGCGCAGCATCGAGAAACTGACGAGGCTCACCGTTCCGGTGGTTCCGATTCCCGATTCGGTGCGCGAATCGCGTCCGGGCAAGGTCGAGCCGGTTGAACCAGCCCCGAGCACGAACCTTCCGAAGGGCAATATCGCAAGGCACCGGCAACAGAAGGCTGGGGCCGTGGCGGACGCCGATCACTCGCACGCCGACGCACTTCCGGCGTTCCTGCACCGGCAACCTGGTTCCAGGCAAGCAACCGCGAGGCAATGGCGCGCGCCGCGGCCCAAACGGGTGGCAGCGCGTTGATCCTGCCCGTAGTTTTAGGAAGCAGCCGATCAAGCGTGCTCCATACCGAGGGTCGTGATCGGGTTACAAGCAGGGGCATTGTCACAAGCAAGCCGTCTTACTTTGGTTGGCGGCCTCAACAGGAGCCATATAACCGGTAGATCACAGGAGCTCGTAATGCCTTTCAAGCCGAATTACCGCTTCGAACGCATCGAGCGGGAGCGCCTCAAGAAGGCAAGAAAAGAAGAGAAATTGCAGCGTCAGCAGGAGCGCGCGCCGGAATCCGGCGATGCGGCAGGTTCGACTCCAACCGAGAGCGTGCCCTCGGAGAGCTGACGCCGGCGTGCTCTAGGGCAGGCCGGCTGATCGCTATCCGCGGAACGTAATCGGCCCGGCACCGGTTTTGCCGCCCGGCATCCCGCCGGCGCCAAAGGCCCGATTGAATGAAAGCCCCAAACTCAATGAAAGCCCACGAGAACGGCATCGAGATATGGGACTTGGACGCCAGCGGGGCGAGGTGCGCTCTCGCGGTCAACGGCCTCGTTCGCTACGTCGGCTCGCGCGACGAATGCCTTCGTCGAGCCGAGATCCTGGCCCGCCGCAGTGATCGCGAACGTCAGGATCAGATGCTCGCGCGCGCCCTCCGTTAGGTGGTCTCCGCTAGGCAGCGACGGGCCCCGCCGCTTACGGTCGCCTGAGTCTTCGCCTGCTCGTCCAGGATCGTCGCGCGCTGCCGTTCGGCCGTCCCGATGTCATAAGCGGCCTTGCCCTCGCGGTAGACCTCAAGCGCGCCGTCCACGGCCGTCAAGCGCATCTCTCAAATACGTCAGCCGCGCATCGCCGGTCGTCGCGGGTCGCGAGAACGAGCAACGCGATCGCCAGATTTTCCTGCGTCTGCGCCCACTCGAGCGGCACGCGCTCGCGCGTCCGCTCCGTCAGCGCCGCGTGAAAGGCGGCGACCGCCTCCTCCAGCCGCGCCGTGCCGCTCTCCCGCTCGCCGAGACTCCGGAGTGCGCCCCCGAGATTGTTCTGCGTTCTCGCCCATTCGAGCGGCACGCACTCGCGCGGCAACTCGGTCAGCGCGGCGCGAAAGGCGGCGACCGCCTCCTTCAGCTGGGCCGTGCCGCTCTCCCGCTTGCCGAGTCGCGCAAGCGCGCCTGCGAGATTGTTCTGATTGCTCGCCCACAGGAGCGGCACGCGCTCGCGCGTCTGTTCCTTCAGGGCCGCGCGAAAGGCGGCGACCGCCTCCTTCAGCCGCGCCGTGCCGCTCTCCCGCTCGCCGAGCGTCGCCAGCGCGGCGCCGAGATTGAATGCGTCATCGCCCAAGGCAGCGGCACGCGCTCGCGCGTTTGTACCTTCAGCGCTGCGCGAAGGGCGTCAACTGCCTTCAGCAGCTGCGCTGTGCCGTTCGCTCTGTTGCGGCTATTCGGTCGCCCGCACACTCGCCGGACCCCACAACGCAAGTTTACGCTATCCGGCGCAATTTCGCTCGGTTCGAGAGCAACGCAAAAATCGCCGCAATCGTGTGAAACACTCCGCCATAGCCAGCGAAAAGAGGAGGAGCGAGTGTTTTTTTGTTTCCCTGCACCTTCCCTGTTGGGCCGGAAAATGCTCCCTGTTCTGTGCGGCGAAATTCGCTGTTCCGCGCGACGGAATCGAGCGTTTCCGCCGCGAAATCGGGCATCAGCGCAAAAAATTCCCTGTTAACAGGGAATTCTCCCCTACACGGCTGGCTTGTACCCCTCGATGCGCTGCGCCAGGGCGGCGGCGAGGAAGCGGTCGATGTCGCCGTCGAGCACCGCGGCCGGGTTGCCGGTCTCGACCCCGGTGCGCAAATCCTTGACCATCTGGTAGGGCTGCAAGCACGTAGGAGCGGATCTGGTGGCCCCAGCCGATATCGCTCTTGGCGGCGTTGATCGCGTCGGCCGCCGCCTCGCGCTTCTGCAATTCCAGGTCGTACAGCCGCGCCTTCAGCATCGCCATCGCGCGGGCCCGGTTCTGGTGCTGCGAGCGCTCGCTCTGGCACGCCACGGCGACCCCGGTCGGCAGATGCGTCAGGCGGACCGCGCTGTCGGTCTTGTTGACGTGCTGCCCGCCAGCCCCCGATGAGCGATAGGTATCGACCCGCAAATCCTTGTCGTTGATCTCGATCTCGATCTTGTCGTCGACCACCGGATAGACCCAGGCCGAGGCAAAACTGGTGTGCCGCCGCGCGTTCGAATCGAACGGCGAGATGCGCACGAGCCGGTGCACGCCGCTTTCGGTCTTCAGCCAGCCATAGGCGTCGGGGCCGCTGATCTTGACGGTCGCCGATTTGATGCCGGCGCCCTCGCCCGAGCTTTCCTCCAGCCACTCGACCTTGTAGCCGCGCTGCTCCGCCCAGCGCACGTACATGCGCAGCAGCATTTCGGCCCAGTCCTGCGCCTCGGTACCTCCCGCCCCGGCATGCACTTCGAGATAGCAATCATTGCCGTCGGCCTCGCCCGACAACAGGCTCTCGACCTCGCGGCGCTGCGCCTCCTCGTGCAAGGCCCCGAGCAGCTTCTCGGCGTCGGCGACGACGCCCTGGTCGCCCTCGGCCTCGCCGAGTTCGATCAGCTCGATCGCCTCGGCCATGTCACGCTCGATACGGCTGTAGCTGTCAACAGCCTTTTCCAGCCTTGTGCGCTCGCGCAACACCTTTTGCGCCTCGCCCGGATCGTCCCAGAGCTTGGGGTCCTCGGCCTTGTCGTTCAGCTCGGCGAGACGCCGGTTTGCGACGTCCCAGTCAAAGATGCCTCCTCAGCAGCGCCAACGACTTCGTGATGTCGTCGACGACCGCCTGTATCTCGGCGCGCATAAATCTTTCCTCCGTCATTCACGGATGCAGGCCCGGACGCGATCCGGCGAAACTCGATCCTCCATTTAGCGAGACCGGGGTCGGCGGAAAAGTGGCCTCGGCCCGATTACGCAGCGGGGCGCCTCAGTAGAGCCCGCCGGTGCCGCCGGCCGGCGCTTCGGTGATCGGCGCGCCGGGAAGGCCGGACGCGGCGGGGATACCCGCGACCGGCGCCGCCGCGACCGTGTCCGGCGGCTCCTGCTCCGTTGGCTCGCCGGGCCGGGGCAGTTCCGGCATCAGGTTCCAACCCGGCTCGGTGCCGGGTTTGTAGCCCTCCCAGATCGCCGGCTCGCCGGCCGCGGCAGGCAGCCCGGTGGTCGGGCTGACCCGGTACATCCGCAGACCCGGCGGCATTCGGAACTCCTTGGCCGGCGCATCCTTCAGCGCGGCCATCATGAAATCGCGGAAGATCGGCGCCGCCAGATGACCGCCGGTCTCGTTCGAGCCGAGATAGGCCGGCTCGTCGTAGCCGACGAAAACCCCGGCCGCGAGGTCGGGCGTAAAGCCGACAAACCAGGCGTCCTGCCAGTCGTTCGTCGTGCCGGTCTTGCCGGCGACTGGCTTGCCGATCGCCTTCACCACGGTGCCGGTGCCGCGCTGCACGACGCCTTCGAGCATCGTCGTGAGCTGAAAGGTCGAACCCGGATCGGCGATCTGCTGCCGGTTGTCAGGGATCTCGGGGACAGGCTGGCCCTTCCACTCGGTCTCGCCGCATGCGTCGCACTCCCGTTGGTCCGCGCGGAAGATCGTTTTGCCGTAACGGTCCTGGATGCGGTCGATCAGCGTCGGCGTGATGCGCTTGCCGCCGTTGGCGATCATCGCGTAGGCCACCGTGTGTCGCAGCGGTGTCGTTTCGCCGGCCCCCAGCGCCATCGCGTAGAAGCGCGGCATACGGTCCATGATGCCGAATTTCTCGATCGTCTGGCCGATCGCCTCCATGCCCAGCGCCGCGGCCAGCCGCGCCGTCACCGTGTTCAGCGATTTCTCCAGCGCGATGCGCAGCGGCGTCGGCCCGCGGAAGCTGTTGCTGCTGTAGTTGGACGGCGTCCAGGGCGGCATGCCGCGCCCCTGGCTGATCGACACCGGCGCGTCCTCGACCATTGTCGTCGGCGTGAACCCGTTTTCGAGAGCGGTCAGATAGACGAACGGCTTGATCGACGATCCCGGCTGCCGTTTGGCCTGGGTCGCGCGGTTGAACTGGCTCAATTCGAAGCTGAAGCCGCCGCTCAGCGCTAGCACCCGCCCGGTATGCGGGTCGATCGCGACCACCGCGCCCGACACGTCCGGGATCTGGCACAGATTGTACAGCGCGCTGGCCGGGTTCGGCTTGGCCGGGTTGGCTTTGGGCGCGGCC
The DNA here is from genome assembly GCA_963847345.1 of uncultured Alphaproteobacteria bacterium. GTDB lineage: Bacteria > Pseudomonadota > Alphaproteobacteria > ATCC43930 > CGMCC-115725 > DATARH01. Next base: position 29,935 of record CAWJZU010000006.1, read on the forward strand.
GGTCCCGGAGCGTGCTTGCCGGTCTCCTCACTCAGCCGCTCGACTAGGACCAGGTCGCCCGGCGCGACCACGTCGGCCGGTTTGCGCGGCGCCGCGCCGAGCGTGCCGTCGTCGCGCAACAGCCGCGCCCAGCGCATCTGGCCGAACGGAAGGCGCCCGGTTCCGCCGTCCTTGAGCCCGATCGCCGCGTCGTCGGCATCGATGCGCAGCACGACCGCGAGCTGCCACCCTGCGACCGTAGCTCCCGCCGGCAGCTTTTCGTTGCCGAGCCTTGCCGCCCAGTCCGGTCCGGGGTCGATATGTCCGACGGCGCCTCGCCAGCCGCCGCGGCGGCGGTCATAGGCGATCAGCCCGGCGCGCAACGCCTTGTCGGCGGCCTCCTGCATCGCCGGATCGAGACTGGTGCGGACCGCGAGGCCGCCTTCATAGAGAGCCTTTTCGCCGTACCGGGCCAAGAGTTCGCGCCGCACTTCCTCGGCGAAATACGGCGCCGACACGATTTCGGCTTCCTCGCGGCGCCGCAACTGGAGCGGAGCGGCCTTCGCCGCCTTGATTTCGGCGGCGCTTGCGACACCGTCCTCGTCCATGCGGTCGAGCACCCAGTCGCGCCGCGCCTTGGCCGCTTGCGGAAAACGGATCGGGTTGTAGTTGTTTGGGGATTTCGGCAGGCCCGCGAGGTAGGCCGCTTCGTCGAGCGTCAGCTCGTCGAGCGACTTGTTGAAATAGGTTAGCGCCGCGGCGACGACGCCGTAGGCGCCGGAGCCGAGATAGATCTCGTTCAGGTACAGTTCGAGAATGCGGTCTTTCGACATCGCCTGTTCAATGCGGGTCGCGAGCAGCGCTTCGCGGATCTTGCGGCGAATCGAAATCTCGCTCGACAGCAGCATGTTCTTCGCGACCTGCTGCGTTATCGTCGAGGCGCCGACCGGCCGCCGGTTGCTGCCCCAGCGCCCGAGATCGGTCAGCGCCGCGCGAAGCATCGAAATCGGATCGACCCCGCGATGCGTGTAGAAGTTCTTGTCCTCGGCGGACAGGAACGCGTCGACAACGCGCTTCGGAATCGCCGTGATCGGGACGAACACCCGGCGTTCGGCTGCGTGCTCGGCCAGGAGGCGGCCGTCTCCGGCGTAAACGCGGGTCGTCACCGGTGGCTCGTAATCGACCAGCTGCTGGTAATCGGGCAAATCGCGGCCGAAATGCCAGATCGCCAGCCCGACCGCGCTGGCGCCGGCGACCGCCGCCACGACCGCGCAGAAAAATAGGAGGCGAAAAAGCCTTATGAGCATGCGCAACGGCGCGCCTTCGTCGTCTCATCGGGAGCCGGCGGCGTCCCCCGCCCGGCAGGCGGTTATGCGCCAAGCTTCATGGCTATTCCAAGGCCGTTTTCGCGACCGGCGCGCGCAATCCGGTCAAATATTGCGCCTGCATAGCACCAAAACACCGCAGCGCGCGTTCCCGAGCCCAGGAAAACATTGTGAAACCGGCTGTTGGCAGATACATTGCAAGTGCAAATCTGCCAGCCGGGCCCGGCCCGGCGGCGCTGCGAGTTGCCCCCGCATAATCGGCAAGCCCATTGCCGGCCGCGCCGGGTCGCAGTGCCGGGCGGTGCAGATCGTACGAACCGAGCGGGCGTGTTTGCCGACGCGACGCCGACCGAGGAATTGCGCGACGTGATGGTCTCAAACGCTCCCGGCCTCAGAACGAATAGCTTCTTTCCACACAGTACCGCGTCGCCGGCCGGCCGCTCGAAAGCGGCCCTGGCCGCGCGCCTGGGAGTTCTGCCCCAATGCCGAAGCGCATGCTTATTGACGCCACCCATCCCGAGGAAACCCGAGTAGTCGTCCTTAATGGCACCCGCCTTGAAGAATTCGACTTTGAGTCATCCACAAAACGGCAGGTCAAAGGGAATATATACCTCGCAAAAATAACCCGTGTCGAACCTTCGCTGCAGGCCGCTTTCGTCGATTATGGCGGAGGTCGGCACGGGTTTCTGGCGTTCAGCGAAATCCATCCTGATTACTACCGCATTCCGGTCAGTGACCGCCGGCAAGCGATTGCTGAGTCATCGGACGGAAACGGCGATCGCACCCGCGACAATTATGACACCGGTGAAGATAACGCGGCCGATGGTGAGGATGCGGGCGTGCCGCTCGCGTCGGCCTTGCCCGAGCCGGTGCGGGTAGCGCCGACCGACGACGAGGATGATCCGCTCGGCGACGACGCGAACGGCCAACTCGCAACGGAGCAAACGCCGGCAAAGGAAGTTTTCTCCCAAGAGGATGCCCGCTGGGAGCCCGGCCCGTGGGATGCCCCGCTCCGAGACGACGTGACAAAACAGATGCCTGAGGAGGATGGCGGCGGCGGGGCCGACATCCCCACGATCACTGAGCCCGATGCACGGTCGGTATCAGCGGCGTCGGCGGTGCAGTCGTCTTCTGTCGAACACGCGACACAGACGGAACCCGAAGCAGCGGTATATACCGATGCCACCGTGATCTGCGAGCCGCAGCCGAACCAGACCAAACCACAGGAGCCGGTCAACGAACCGGTCGCAGGTAAAGGGGATCGCGGTGACGCGCCGGAAGCGGCCCGTGAACCGGCGACAATCGCGCTGCGCGCCGCCGAGGAATCGGTTGTCGCGCTCGATGTCCCGGAATCGGACGGCCCGGAGACGGCCGGCGAGAGCGGGCAGCAACAGCACGGTGAATCGAGCGACCGGGTCGGGGCGCCATCCGGAGACGGCGACTCCGTGGAATTCGACAACGGTGACCGCGAAGGCGACGACTCCGATGGCGAAGGAGTGCCCGACACCGTCGAGACGCTGGGCGGCGACGAGTTCGAGGAGGTCGAGGAGGCCGAGGCGGCGGAGCGCCGCCGGCGCCACCCGATGCGTCACTACAAGATCCAGGAGGTCATCAAGCGCCGCCAGATCATGCTGGTCCAGGTCGCCAAGGAGGAGCGCGGCAACAAAGGCGCCGCGTTGACGACCTACCTGTCGCTGGCCGGGCGCTATTGCGTACTGATGCCGAACACGAACCGCGGCGGCGGCGTGTCGCGCAAGATCACCAGCATCGCCGACCGGCGCCGGCTCAAGGATATCCTCGAGGAACTCGACATCCCCGAGGGCATGGGGGTCATCGTCCGCACCGCCGGCGCCGAACGGTCGAAGGCCGAGATCAAGCGCGACTACGAATATCTGCTGCGGCTGTGGAACGAGATCCGCGACCTGACACTGCGCTCGACGGCGCCGGCGCTGATCTACGAGGAAGGCAACCTGATCAAGCGCTCGATCCGGGATCTTTACACACGCGACATCGACGAGGTGCTGGTCGAGGGCGAGGAGGGCTACCGCACCGCGAAGGCGTTCATGCGCACGCTGATGCCGAGTCACGCAAAGCGGGTGCAGCCGTACCGCGATCCGCAGATCGGGCTGTTCCACCGCTTTCAGGTCGAGAGCCAGATCGACGCAATCCATTCGCCGGTCGCGCAGCTGCGGTCGGGCGGATACCTCGTCTTCAATCAGACCGAGGCGCTGGTCGCGATCGACGTCAACTCCGGGCGCTCGACGCGCGAGCGCAACATCGAGGAAACCGCGCTTCGCACCAACATCGAGGCAGCCGACGAGATCGCGCGCCAGCTGCGGCTGCGCGACCTCGCGGGACTGATCGTGATCGACTTCATCGACATGGAGGAACACCGCAACCAGATCGCGGTCGAACGCCGCCTGAAGGAGGCGCTGAAAAACGACCGGGCGCGCATCCAGGTCGGTCGCATCAGCCCGTTCGGGCTGTTGGAGATGTCGCGGCAGCGGCTGCGCCCGTCGCTGACCGAAACCTCGACGCAGCCCTGTCCGCATTGCGGCGGGACCGGTTTTATCCGATCGGTCGAATCGACGGCGCTGCACGTGCTGCGCTCGATCGAGGAGGAGGGCATGAGGCGCCGCTCGGCCGAGATTTGCATCTATGTGCCGACCACGGTGGCGCTCTACATCCTGAACCAGAAGCGCGACTCGCTGAACCAGATCGAGAGCCGCTACGCGCTGCACGTCATGGTCGCGCGCGACGATTCGCTAATCCCACCGGCCTTCCGCCTCGAACGCCTGCGGCCCTACGGCGCCGGCGAGGCGCCTCCGGTGCGGCCGATTCAGGCGCCCACTTTCTCGGAATATGAGGATGAGGACGAGGACGAGAGCGAGGAAGCCGAGGTCGCGCTCGATGTGAGGACTGATACCGTCGCGCCGGCCGAGGCGGGCGAAACCGAGCAGGACCGTGCGGCCGATGACGAACGCGGCCGTCGCCGCCGCCGCCGCCGCCGCCGCCGCGATGAACCGCGGGAGGCCCGCCACGACGCTTCCCCTGCCGGGGCGGACGACGAAGAGGAGGGCGGCGTTGAGGCGGATGGCGCCGGCCGCGAGGAGCAGGGCGAAGCAACCCGTGACGCCGAGAGCGAGGCGGAGCGCCGGCGGCGGCGACGCGGCCGCCGTGGCGGGCGTTTACGGCCGCGGCGCGACGAGCAGCGCGAGAATGGCGCGGCTGCAGAGGCTGCAATGGCCGCCGCAGCCGAAACGATCGAAATCGTCGCCGCCGAGCCGTCGCCGGCCGCGCGCGGCCGAGACAACCTCGCTCGATCCGTGGTCCGAACGATACGGGGTGGAGACCGCCAGCCTAGCGCCGTTTGCTGGAGAATCGCCGGCTGGGGAGCCGTCTGCCGCAGAATCGTCTGCCGGGGAGTCGGCGGCGCCGCAGCCGGCCGTCGAAACCGAGCGCGAGACGCCCGGCATCGCTTCCGCGGAACCGGAAGCAATGCCGATTGCCGAGGCGGAAGAGGGCGTCCCGTTCGTCAGCCTGTCCGAGCGAGAACTTGAGGCCGCAGAAGCAGCGGAATACGCGGCCACCCGCTGGGGCGGGCCGGCGCGGACCGGTGTCGCGATCGAACCAGAACCTGCCATCGAGACCGGCTCCGGCGGACCCGAGACCACCGCGGTCGCCGAGGCCCGGCCGCTCGTCGAGCCGGAGCATGCCGAGGCGCCGTCTGGGGAGCTAGCCGCCAGCAATCTCGGGAACGGCGAATCAGCCGGTCCGGATGCCACACCCGAGCCCGCATGGGCGAGTCCGGCCGACAGCGTACCCGCTCCGGTTGAGTTCCCGCGCCTCGGACCTGCCCTGGCCGAACCCACTCTGGCCGAATCTGAACCGATGCCGACCGAACCGACCGCTGCGCCCGCGACGCGTCCGGCAGAAGACGTTCTGGTCGTCACCGAGAAACCGGCCAACCCGCGCCGGGGCTGGTGGCAGCGCATGATGCGCCCGTGAGCGTCGCGGGCGCCCCGGTGCGCCGCCAAGGTCGTCGGTGGCGCTTCCCGCGGCCGCACGCCGCACTGCGTGCCGTCGCGCTCGCAGCGGCTCTGGCCGCAAGCGGCAGCCTTGCGCTGCCGGCGCAGGCCGGCATGAACGTAATCCGCGACACCGAGATCGAGAACGACATCCGGGCGATAGCCAGCCCAATCTGGCGCGTCGGCGGGCTCGAACCGGCCGATATCGGCATCTATCTCGTGCAGGACAGCCAGATCAATTCGTTCGTCAGTGGCGGGCAGAACATCTTTTTCAACACCGGCCTGCTGCTGCGCGCCGAGAACGCGAACGAACTGCTCGGGGTCATTGCGCACGAGAGCGGCCATATCGTCGGCGGACACCTCGTGCGCGCCCGCGAGGCGGTGCGCAATGCCAGCATCGAATCGATGATCGCGATGGCGGCGGGTCTCGCCGCCGCGGTCGCTGGGAAGAGCGGAGCGCCACTGCTCGGCGCCGCCGGTGTCGGTCAGCGATCGCTGCTGCAGTTCTCGGTCGCCCAGGAAGCCACCGCCGACCACGCCGCGCTCAACATGCTCGATCGCGCCTGCCGGTCGGCGCACGGCCTGTTGCGGTTTTTCGAGATCCTGCAGAGCAACGAATTGCTGACCGGCAGCCGCCCGGATTCGTGGGAGCGCACGCACCCGTTGACCGCGGAACGGATCCAGTATGTCCGCGATCACGTCCAGCGCGCGCGCTGCTCGAGCGCCTCGGAGCCGGCCGACGCGGACGGACGGCTGCGGCGCATCCAGGTCAAGCTGCGGGCCTTTCTCGATCCGCCGGCGAACACGCTCGCCGCTTTCCCGGAGAGCGACCGTTCGGAGCTGGCGCGGTACGCGCGGGCGACCGCGTATTACCGCACGCCCGACTTGGCCCGGGCGCTGCCGGCAATCGACGGGCTGATCCGGGATTTCCCCGACAACCCCTATTACCGCGAGCTGAAGGGCCAGATGCTGTTCGAGAACGGCCGCGGCCGCGAGGCGATCGCGCCCTACGAGGACGCCGTGCGCCTGGCGCCGTCGGCCCCGCTGCTGCGCATCGCGCTGTCGCAGGTCTATATCGAGAGCGGCAACTCGGCGCTCAACAAGCGTGCGATCGCTTATCTCAACGACGCCAGCCGCGAGGAGGGCCGCGACGGACAGGTCTGGCGCCTGCTCGCGACCGCCTACGGCCGCGACAACCAGATGGGCATGGCAGCGCTGTCGCTCGCCGAAGAGGCATGGGCCGCGCGCAACAAAAAAACCGCGATCCAGCAGGCCATGCGGGCGCAGCAGTTGTTGCCGCGCAACACCCCTTCATATCTACGGGCCGAGGACATTCACCGCGACGCGGACAGGCTGGAAGATTGATGCCACGCCGCCCCAGAGTGCCTGCCGATATACTCTTTGACTGATCCTCACCGACCGGCGGTCGTCTCCGAGACAATCCAGCGCCGCCCCGTCTTGCAATCACGCATTCTTGCTGGCTGTTGCAGCGCGCGAACGAGCATCGCCGCCAATTCCGACAAATTCGTCGGCTACAACGGTTCCTGCTTGGAGAAGCGTTTCGAATCCCCGGGAAGCCGGTATTGGGGTGTTGTGATACAACCCATACGGGAATTCTGCTGATTTCTTGTTCTATCAGCAAATCTGACTGCGGCGGCTCAACTACCGATTGCCAGATAAAACCCTATTCACGCCCGTCAGATCCGTGTTGGAGAACGGCACTTGCGAAACGGAGATTTGTGATGCGTTTGGTTGGTTTTCGTAGAGCGGCGCTGGTCCTCCCGCTCGTCGTCGGGCCGGTGCTTGCCGGGCCGCCGGCCCTTGCCGCCGACGCCTTCTCGACGGAGCAGCGCCAGGCGATCGAGGCGATCGTCCGCGACTATCTGATTCGGAACCCCGAGGTGATGATCGAGGTGCTCGAGGCCGCGAAGGAAAAGCTCAGCAGCGACGCGCAGGCGCAGCGCACGAAAGCGCTGGCCGACCGGCACCAGGAGATCTTCGAGGACCCGAACGCCCCGGTCGCCGGCAATCTGAAAGGCGATGTGACGCTGGTCGAGTTCTTCGACTATCGCTGCCCCTACTGCAAGCAGGTCACGCCGGCGATCGATGCGCTGCTGGCCGAGGACAAGCAGCTGCGCGTCGTCTACAAGGAATTTCCGGTGCTCGGCCCCGAATCGGTAACGGCGGCGCGGGCCGCGCTGGCCGCGCGCAAGCAGGGCAAATACGAGGCGCTGCATCGCGCGCTGATGGAGACGAAGGGGCAGATCAACGAAACCGCGATCTTCAACGCCGCAAAATCTGCCGGCATCGATGTCGAGCGGCTGAAACGAGACATGGCCGCGCCCGAAATCGACCGCATGCTAAAAGCCAACCATCAGCTCGCCGCGGCGCTCGACATCACCGGCACGCCGGGCTTCGTGGTCGGCGACGAGATCGTGCCGGGCGCGGTCAGCGTCGATGCGCTGCGCCAGCTGATCGCGACGGCCCGCAGCGAAAAGGACAAAGAACCGGCAACAGGTTCGAAGCAATAGAAGCCGACATGGACCTGACCTTCCGCGGTGCCGTTCCTGCCGGCGATCGCTATTTGTCCAGCCAGACGGTCGATAGATCCTGGTTCAAGTAGTGGCTCGGACTGATCTTCCAGCCTTTGACATAGGACCGGTGCGGTACGATGCGCTGCCACCACAATAGATAGATCGAATGCACCTGGTCGCTGAGGACACGCTTCTCGAACTCGCGCATCAGCTCGCGCTGCTTTGACTTGTCGAGTTCGCGTAACATCCGCTCGTACAGCTCGACCTCCTGCGGGTCCTCGAAATAGCCGTAATTGGATTTCGCTACCGAAGCGGGCAGGTATTTGGTGACATCGGCGAGCGGATTGACGACGTTCTGGCAGTTCCCCTCGGTCGATACCGTGAAAGTGCCGTCGCGCAGCGCCTGAAACCAGGGGCCCGTCGGCAGCACGCGCTGAGTGACATTGAGGCCGATCTTGCTCCACTGATCGATTACCCAAAGACCGTAATACTTATAGGGCTGATCGACGGTGCGGTTGAGCAGTTCGAAGCTGAGACCCTCGGCCCCCGCCTCCTTCAACAGCCGGCGCGCCTCAGCGCGCGACTTCTCGATGTCGGGCCCGTAGCCGGCGAGCTGCTGCAGCTCCTCCTTTGTAGCGGCGAGCGGCGATCCCGGGAACACGACGCCGCCCACGGTTTTGACTATCGCGATCTTCGACAGCTCCGGGGCGGTTCCCCAGCGGTCGATCGCCAAGGTCAGCGCGCGCCGCACGCGAGGATCGTCGAACGGCTTTTTCTTGTGGTTGATCGTGATGATGCCGCCGCAATTCCAATCGCTGGTCTGCACAGTGATCTTGTCGCCGAGCGCGCCGACCAGTTCGTCGCGCACCGCCGGCGGAAACCCGCGGAACTCGATGGCGGCGCGGTCGCCGCGGATGGCCTCAACGCGCAATACCTGCTTGTCGGCAAAAATGCCCTGAAATCCATCGAGGTACGGCAGGCCCTCGTGATAGTAGTTCGGGTTGCGCTCGCCTTTGATCGACTGCCCGGCCTCGTACGAGACGAACTTGAACGGCCCCGACCCCAATATATTCTTCTCGTACCAGTGCGGGTCCTTGTCGAGCACTTCCTTGCGATAGATAAAGGCGTAGGGGTCGGCGAGCGCCGGCAGGAACGCATCGGTCGCGAATTTCAGGCGAAACACGACCGTTTTCAGGTCGGGTGCCTCGACCGAGTCGACCATCACGAAATTGCCCTGACGTGCGCTCGCGACACCGGCCGCCGGGAAAATGATCTTTTTCCAGCTCGCCGCGACATCCTCGGCGGTCAGCGGCGAGCCGTCATGAAACTTGACCCCTTCCCGGATCTTGAAGGTGTACGTCTTGCCGTCGTCGGTCGGGGTCAGCATTTCGGTACACAAATCGCAGACGAGAGGTCCCGTGACCGACGGATCGTTCGGATCGACGCGGATCAGGACGCTATAGAACGGCGCCGCCGAATGGATCGTCGCGTAGGTCTCTTCGCGGTGCCCGTCAAAACTCGGCGGCGAGTCCGCCGGGATCATGTAGGTCAGAATGCCGCCGCGCTTCGGCGTCTCGTCGGCGTATGCCGGCATAGAGAGCACGAGCATGGTCAACGCAATGACAAACCGCCAACCCATCCCCATAGGATTTCCCCCGACCGTGTCTGCTTGTCGCTTTGATGGCGCAGTGTAGCGGAGCCGGCCGGGGGTGGCGAGCGTACGCTGCGGGCCAAGCAGGCGGCGGCGGAATTGGGTGCGCCCGGACGAGGCAGCTATTTATCGATCCAGATCGTCGCGAGATCCTGGTTCAGGAAATGGCTCGGGCTGATCTTCCAGCCCTTGAGGTAGGAGCGGTACGGCACGATGCGGTTCCACCACACGATTTTTACCGCGTGCGCCTGATTGTCCATCACGTATTTCTGGAACTCGGTCATTAGCGCAAGCTGCTTCTGCGGGTCGGTCTCGTGCAGGACCTTGTGGTAAAGTTCCATCTCCTTGTCGTCCTCGTAAGCCGCATAATTCTCGTCCGAGACAGGCAGATACGGCTGCACATCGAGAACCGGGTTCACGACGCTGCGGCAGATCGGGTAATGCACAACGCTGAACTGGCCGCTGCGCATTGCCTGGAACCACGGTCCGGTCGGCACGACCTTCTGCGTGACCTTGACCCCGATCTTGCTCCACTGATCGACCAGCCAGATGCCCACATACTTGTAGGGCTGGTCGACGTCGCGGTTTAACAGCTCGAACGCAAGGTTTTCCGCCCCGGCTTCCTTCAGCAGCCGCTTCGCCTCGGCGCGCGACTTTTCGATATCCGGCCAGAACCCGGCGATCTGCTGCAGCTCATCCTTGCTGGCAGCGAGCGGCGCTTCCGGGAAGACGATACCGCCGACCGTCTTGACGATCGCGATCTTCGACAATGCCGGCGCCCCGCCCCAGCGGTCGATCGCCAGGCTCAGCGCCCGGCGCACCCGCGGATCGTCGAACGGCTTCTGTTTGTGGTTGAAGAACAGATCGCTGCCGCAGTTCCAGTCGCTTTCCTGGACCGCGACCTTGTCGCCCAGCTCCTTTTGCAGCTCGTCGCGCGCCGAGGGCGGCAGCCCACGGAAATCGACGGCGGCGCGATCCCCACGCATCGCCTCGACGCGCGTCGCCTGCTTGGGCGCGAAAATGCCGACGATACCGTCAAGGTAAGGCAGACCCTTGTGGTAGTAGTCGGGGTTGCGCTCGCCCTTGATCGACTGCCCGGCCTCGTAGCCGGCAAACTTGAAAGGACCGGAGCCGAGAATGTTTTTCTCGTACCAGTGCGGGTCCTTTTCGATAATGTCCTTCTTGTAAATATAGGCGAACGGGTCGGCCAGCATCGGCAGAAAGGCCGAGGTCGCGAACTTCAGGCGAAAGACGACGGTCGAGGGATCCGGGTTCTCGACCTTGTCAATCAGCGCCTGATAAATGCTGGAGCGGGCGCTGAAGACGCCCTCCGGCGGAAACGTCATCTGCTGCCAGTTCGCCGCGACATCGGCCGCAGTCAGTGGCGTCCCGTCATGGAACTTGACGCCGTCGCGAATCTTGAACGTGTAGGTCTTGCCCCCATCGGCCGGTTCGGGAATCTCGGTGCACAGATCGCAGACGAACTCGTTCGACGCCGGGTTTTCCGGGTTGACCCGGATCAGCACGCTGTAGAATGGCGCCGTCGAATGTACCGTTGCGTAGGTCTGCTCGCGATGCCCGTCAAAGCTTGGCGGCGCGTCGGCCGCGATCAGATACGTCAACGTGCCGCCCTGCTTCGGCGCATCGGCCGCAAGCGCACCGCCCATTGCAATGGACGCGGTGAACGCGGCCGCGAGTATCAGTCGAGTTGCGAATTGCAAGCGTCTCTCTCCGTTGCGATGCCGCGGCATGCGCCGCGAACCGGCTTCTTAACGCGCCCCTTTTTTACGGCAGACAAAGCCGCTCGGAAAGGAATTCCCCGCCGGGCGACCGGTCGTTGCCGGCCCGGTCTCCCGGGCTGAGCGCATTCTCGCCTGCCCAAAGACCGTTTGATATGGCAGAGACGGAATGTTACTGCACGACGTCGCAGGCGGCCCAGTGGCTGGGACGCAGCTCGCGCAGCCCCGGCCGTACCTGACGGCAGCGGTCGATCGCCAGCGGGCAGCGCGGGTGGAACACGCAACCCGGCGGCGGATTGATCGGGCTCGGCACCTCGCCCTGCACCGGCCGGAACTCGCGGGTCGCCTCGACATCAGGATCAGGCACCGGCACCGCCGCCAGCAGGGCCTGCGTGTAGGGGTGCAGCGGGTTGTCGAACAGCTCGTCGCATTCGGCCAGTTCGACGACGCGCCCGAGATACATGACCGCGACCCGCTGGCAGAGGTGGCGGACCACCGACAGATCATGCGCGATAAACAGATACGTCAGGTTGAGCCTGTCGCGCAGATCCTCGAGCAAGTTGATGATCTGCGCCTGGATCGACACGTCGAGCGCCGATACTGCCTCGTCGCACACGATGAATTCCGGGTTCAGCGACAGCGCCCGGGCAATCCCGACCCGCTGCCGCTGCCCGCCCGACATCTCGTGTGGATAACGATCGGCGAAGTTCGGATTGAGCCCGCAGATTGACAGCAGCTCGGCGACCCGGTCGCGGCGGTGATGCGCGTCCGGTACGATGCCGTGCACCCGCATCGGTTCGCCGATGATCGAGCCGATCTTCATGCGCGGGTTCAGCGAGCTGTACGGGTCCTGAAAGATGACCTGAATGCGCCGGCGCAGCGCGACGAGATCGCGCCGGCCGAGCTTCGCAATGTCGACGCCGTCGTAAACGATCTGACCGGCGGTCGGCTTCTCGAGGCGCAGAATGCAACGCCCCATTGTCGTCTTGCCGCATCCGCTCTCGCCGACAAGCCCCAACGTCTCGCCGCGCCCGATCGTCAGATCGACGCCGTCCACCGCTTTTACTTCACCGATCTGGCGGCGCATGATCATGCCTTCGCTTATCGGGAAATGCATTTGCAGTCCGCGCACCTCGAGCAGCGGCTTCGCGGCAGGGGTCGGCGCTCTCGCTTGGCGTACTGGGGTCGCGGTTTCGACAACCGTCATGCGGCCTCTCCCGATACGGCGCCGAGCTCCTGGGCACGATAGCAGGCCGACATCTGCCCCGGCTCGCCGGCTGGGATCAGCGGCGGCGGCGCCTCGGCGCAGCGCGCAACCGCAAAGCGGCAACGCGGCCGGAACGAGCATCCCGCATCGAGCCGCGTCAGGTCGGGCGGCGATCCCTCGATCGGGTCGAGCTTGGCCTGGCGCGGCCGGTCGAGCCGCGGCACCGAGCGCAGCAGCGCGATCGTATACGGGTGACGCGGGTGGTGGTAGAGCGCGCCGGCCCTGCCGCTCTCGACAATGCGGCCGGCGTACATGACATTGACGCGCCGCGCGTAACGGGCGACGACGCCAAGATTATGGGTGATGATGATCAGCGCTACCCCGAGCCGCTTCGTCAGGCTCTGCATCAATTCGAGGATTTGCGCCTGGATCGTCACGTCGAGCGCGGTCGTCGGCTCGTCGGCGATGATCAGCTTCGGTTCGCAGGCCAGCGCGATCGCGATCATGACGCGCTGCCGCATGCCGCCCGAGAGCTGATGCGGGTACTGCCGCAGCCGGCGGTCCGGGTCGGAAATGCCGACCAAACGCAGCAGTTCGAGCGCGCGATCATGCGCCGCCTCGGGGCTGCTGCCGCGATGTTCCTCAAGTGTCTCGGTGATCTGCCGCTCGATCGACAGCACCGGGTTCAGCGAGGTCATCGGTTCTTGGAAGATCATGCCGATATCGCCGCCGCGGACCTGCCGCATTTCCTCCTCGGACAGCTTCAACAGGTCGCGGCCGTCGAACCAGACCTCGCCGCCGGTGATCCGTCCGGGCGGGTTCGGGATCAGCCGCAGCACCGACATCGCGGTGACCGATTTGCCCGAGCCGCTTTCGCCGACCACCGCCACGGTCTCGCCGGGATCCACCGTGTACGAGACGCCGTCGACCGCGCGCACGATGCCGGCGCCGGTGCGAAACTCGGTATGAAGATCCCTGATTTCGAGAAGCGGCGGCAAAGCGGTGCATCCTCCCGTTCACTATGCTTGGGGGCGGTAGGTAGCGAACGGGGCCGGCCGAGTCAACGCCAGCGCCACCTCACCGGACGCCGCCCCGAGTCTACCACAGAAAAACCGATTGTCGGGTCGCCAATAAACCGCGGCAATTGTGTTCAGCTGGCCACACCGAAAGTATAGGTCGCTTCTTGAGTTGGACATCGAGCCTGTCGCGGCCTTCTTCGGCGATCATGTCGAAGCCTCTGTTCTGGCGCGACTGGCTTGGCGCGTCGCACGAAGCCGCGGTATGCCCGGGCGATAGCCGGGCGCGGCGATTGTTATCGAGGCACGGGCGACCGGATTAGGGGGCCGCATGCGCGAAACCGAAGATCGAGACTGGCCCGATCGCTGGATGGCCCGTTGGACGGCCAGGACAGCCCACCGGCTGCGTCGCTTCCTGGTCTCGACCGCAACATTTATCCTATACGCGCTGCACCGCTTCAACCACGACGGCTGTTTCGCGGCCTCGGGCGCGCTCAGCTACACGACGCTCGTTTCGCTGGTCCCGCTTGGCGTCATCGGGCTTGGGGTGCTGTCGGCGTTCCCGAACCTTGCCGGTTCGCGCGAGGCGCTGCTGGAGCTGCTGTTCCGCAACTTCGTTCCCGGCATCAGCGAGCAGGCGGCTTATTGGTTCCAGTACTTCGCCGGCTCGGCGGCGCAGGCCACCGCGATTGGCATCGTCGGCACGGCGGCCATCGGTGTGCTGCTGCTGGTCACTGTCGAGGACCAGCTGAACGCGCTATGGCGCGTGACTGTACCGCGCCCCTGGGTGCAGCGCATCCTGGCCTACTGGACGTTGACCACGATGGGACCGCTGCTGGTCGGGACGAGCCTGACCTTGTCCACCTACCTCAACCACGCGGCCCGCCGTGCCGGTCTCGACCCGGACGCGATCGCCCAATATGCCAGCGGCTGGCCGCATCTGATCGCGCGCATTGTGCCGTTCCTGCTCGAATTTCTCGCCTGCGCGCTGCTCTACATCATCATTCCGAACTGCGCGGTGCGGTGGCGAGACGCCATGCTCGGCGCCACGGTCGCTTCCGTATCGATCGAAATCCTGAAAATCGGCTTCGTCATCTACATCAACTCGCTGTCGTCGTATCAGCTCGTGTATGGCGCGATCGCGACGATCCCAATTTTTTTTCTGTGGATGTACGTGTCGTGGATGGCCGTGCTGCTCGGCGCCGTAGTTGCCGCGAACCTGCCGACGTGGAAGGTGGACGAACGGCTCAGCCATCTGAGCAGCGGCGGCGTTCGGCTTGGCTTCAGCCTGTCGCTGATCGCCGCGCTGGATCGCGGCCAGCGCCGCGGCGTGACCTATAGCACGCCCGATCTGGCCGCCGAACTCGGCGTCCCCACATCGGTTTTGGACGAGCATCTAAAGGTGCTGGCGCGCGCCGGATTTGCCGCGGCGACGCAGGGCGGGCGCTGGGTGCTGGCGTGGAACCCCGAGACCGCGACCTTGCACGATCTTTACGTCGCGCTGGGCCTGCCGCTAGCAGGATTGTGGCTCGCGCGGCCGATGGCGCCATGGCAGGTGCAGGTTGCGCCGGCTATGGAGCGGATCATCCGGGCGGAGAGCGCGGCGATGCGCGTAACCCTCGCCTCGCTGCTCGCCGACATACGCGGACCGGCGGGAGCGACCCCGATGCCATCGCGACGTGTTGCCGAACGTGGCGGCGCGGAGTAGTGAGGCCGCGTTGCGCCGTGTCTCCGGGGGAGCGGTTCTAATGCCGGCTGAAATGACAACGGAGATGATCGACGAAATCGTCGAGGACGAACCGTTCGCGCCGTTCGCAAGATGGTTCGAGTTGGCCATGAAAAGCGAACAGCTCGCGGAGACGATGATGCTGGCGACCGCCACACCCGACGGCGCGCCGTCGGTACGGGCGGTCCTGCTGAAGGGCGCCGACGCGAACGGGTTCGTCTTCTACACCAATCTCGAAAGCCGCAAAGCCGAGGAGCTGGCGGCCAATCCGCGCGCTGCGCTGTGCTTTCACTGGAAGTCGCTGGGCCGCCAGATCCGCGTCGAGGGCACGGTCTCGCTGGCCGGCGCGGCGGAGGCCGACGCCTATTTCGCGACGCGGGCGCGCGACAGCCAGATCGGCGCCTGGGCCTCGGCGCAGTCGCGTCCTCTCGAGAACCGCGCCGAACTGGAGGCGCGCTTCGCGAAATTCCGCGACAGATACGCCAGCGAGGCACGCGTGCCTCGCCCCGCGAATTGGGCGGGCTATCGCGTGCGGCCGGACCGGGTCGAATTCTGGCAGGAACGGCCGTTCCGGTTGCATGATCGCGTCTTCTTCGTGCGTGAGGGCGAGACATGGCGCAAAGGCCGCCTCTACCCATAGCCGGTTAAAATGTCTTCTAGCACGCTTGAAACGATACGGCCGTAACATTAGATTGCCGGGCATGGTAACCTGTCCTTGGCTGCTGCTGACCTATAAGGTCCCCCCTGAACCCGCCTCGAAGCGCATCGCGCTGTGGCGCCGGCTGAAGGGGATGGGCGCCGTCTACTTGCAGAACGGCGTCTGTCTAGTGCCGCGCACCGACGACCACGCGCGCCGGCTCAAGATGCTGGAGAACGACATCGCCGAGATGGGCGGCGAGGCGGTCATCCTCGAAACGGTCGCTCTCGACCGGGCGCAACAGGAAAAGGTCGTGGCCCGCTTCAAGGCCGACCGCGACGAGGCCTATCGCGAGCTGATCGACAAATGCAACGATTTCGAGGGCGAGATCGCGAAGGAAACCGCCGCGCAGCATTTCACCTACGCCGAGCTTGAGGAAAATGACGTCGATCTGAAGAAGCTGAAGGACTGGTTCGAGAAGATCAGGAAGCTCGACTTTTACGGCGGCGAGCTGGCCGCCGAGGCGGAGGAACGGCTGACCCGCTGTGAGCGGCTGCTCGACGCCTATGCCCAGCGCGTCTTCGAAGCACATGACGAGAACCGCTGAACCGGAGCCGGCGTGCCGGCGACGCCCGGCTTTGATCGAACCTCGCCGGATAAGGAGGGATGTGAATGATACCATGGTCCAGCGCCGCACCGGCGGTTACGGCTGCCTTCGCCGCTTCGCTGGTCGAGGTCGTCGAGGCTTTCACGGTTGTACTAGCGGTTGCGATGATCCGGGGCTGGCGTCCCGCGATGCTGGGGACCGCCGCGGCGCTCGTCCTGCTCGGTGGAATTGTGGCCGTGCTGGGTCCGCTGCTGGCGCATATACCGATGCACGCGCTGCAGCTTGCGATCGGCACTTTGCTGCTGCTGTTCGGAATGAGCTGGCTGCGTAAAGCCGCGCTGCGCCGCGCCGGGGTCATACCGCGGCACGACGAGGAGGCGATTTTTGCCTCCGAGACGGCCCAGTTGGGTGAGGCGGCGTCGCGCCGGCAAAGCCGCCTCGACTGGCTGGCCGGCATTACCGCATTGAAGGCAGTCCTGCTCGAAGGGCTCGAAGTCGTATTCATCGTCATCGCCGTGGGTATGGCCGGCGGGCTGTTGGTGCCGGCGGCGGCCGGAGCGGCCCTGGCTTGCACGGCGGTTCTCGCCGTCGGGGCGATCGTGCATCGGCCGTTGTCGCGCGTTCCGGAAAATGCGCTTAAATTCGGCGTCGGCGTGATGCTGTCGGCCTTCGGCGTATTCTGGACTGGCGAAGGTCTCGGGATCGCGTGGCCGGGGCAGGATCTGGCGTTGCTGGTTTTTGCCGTTGTGTTCCTTGGCGCCGGGCTGGCCGCGTCGTCTCTTGCTCGCGGCGCCGCAATCGGGAGGGTCGCGTCATGACGCTGCTGAAGGAGATTGGCGCCGAACTGATCGGCATGTTCCTGGCGGATGGGCGTCTGGCGATCGGAGTTGTTTTACTGATCGCCGCCGCGGCCGCGCTGGTGGAGTTGGCCGGCACCGCTCCGCTGCTTGGCGGCGCCGGCCTCCTGGCGGGTTGCGTACTGCTGCTGATCGAAGCAGTGCGGCGCTACGATCCGGCGGCCTGAACCACCGTTTCGAAACCATGGCGCAAGCATCGCCCCTTTCCCAGGAAGGCAGCGCCGCGCATCGACTGCGGCTGCGGGCGACCCACGCCTCGCTGGCGACGGCCGCGGTGCTGATCGCGGCAAAGTTCGGTGCCTGGACCGGCACCGGCTCGGTTGCGCTGCTGTCGAGCCTTGTCGATTCGATGGTCGACGCCGCAGCCTCGCTGGTCACGTTCATTGCCGTGCGTCAGGCGGTGGTGCCGCCGGACCGCGAGCACCGCTTCGGCCATGGCAAGGCCGAGCCGCTCGCCGCGCTCGGGCAAGCCGCGTTTCTGCTCGGCAGCGCGCTGTTCCTGATCGCCGAGGCGGTGCGCCGGCTGGTTTTCCCGGAGCCGGTCGAGAATACCGGAATCGGCATTGTCGTGATGGCGTTCTCGCTGGTCGTGACGATCGGGCTCGTCGCCTATCAGCGGCATGTCGTGCGCCGCACCGGGTCGCTGGCGATCAATGCCGACGCGCTGCACTACAGCGGCGACATCCTGATGAACTTGGGCGTCATCGCGGCGCTGCTGATCCAATCGGCGCTCGCTGTGCCGATCATCGACCCGCTATTCGGCGGCGCGGTCGGCGCATACATTATCTACGGCGTGACGAAGATCGCGCGGCTGTCGCTGACGCAGCTGATGGATCGCGAGCTACCGGACCACGAGCGCGTCCGCGTCCGCGCCATCGCCGAGAGTCACCCCAAAGTGACGGCGGTCCACGACATCCGCACCCGCGGCGCCGGTCCGACCACCTTCATTCAGCTGCATATCGAGATGGACGGCGCGATGAGCCTGCTGCGAGCGCACGAGATCTCGGACACGGTCGAGCAAGAACTGCGCGCCGCCTTTCCGCATGCCGAGATCATCATTCACGCCGACCCGGCCGGCATCGAGGAATATGTCGCGTTCCCGCCGCCCCGGACCGCGGCGCGATGAAGCGACCAGCGCACCGGCGGCTCGCCGATAGCCGCGGAGCTGATCCGTTGCTGTGGTCCGGTGGACGCCGCGGCGGTAAGCTGGCAATGCACCGCGACGTCGCGGCGCGTGACCCCGTGCTTCGTGGTGCTCGATGCGGCATGCCTTCGCGGCTGTTATCCTCATACTGGCTGCGGTTTTGCCCGCCAACGCGGCGGGCCTTGCGCTGGTGCTCGCGGTCGACGTGTCGGAGAGCGTGTCCTCAGGGCGCTACATGCTGCAGCGCGAAGGCATTGCTCGTGCTTTCGAGTCGCCGCAGCTTATCGAGGCGATCTCGGCCGTTCCGGGCGGGATCGAGGCGCTGGTTGTCGAATGGTCTGATCCCGAAAAGATCGCGATCACGGTCGGCTGGACGCGCATTGCCAATCGCGGCAGCGCCGCCGCTTTCGCCGCCGCGGTGCGGGCGGGTAAACGCAGCTCGAGCGGGTTGACTGCGATTGGGCCGGCGCTGCTGGCCGCCGCCGCCGCCTTCGACTACATGCCGGAGGAGGCCTCGCACAAGGTCATCGACATTTCCGGCGACGGCATGGCCAATTTCGGGCTGCCGCCCGGTGACGCGCGCGACAAGCTCGTCGCGCGCGGCATCACGATCAACGGGCTGGCGATCCTGTCCGAGGAGCCGTGGCTGGACGAGTATTATCGAAAGAACGTGATCGGCGGGGCGGCCTCGTTCGTCGCAGTTGCGAAGGATTACGAAAGCTTCGCCGAGGCGATCCTGCGCAAGCTGGTGCAGGAGGTCGCGAGCCTGCCGGCCGGGGCATCGTAAGCCGGCGGCGGGCGAGAGGGAGAACAAGCGGCATGGAGTTCGGCATCTTCCACGAGTTCTGGTCGACCGGCGCGGCGTCGCAGGCGGAGGCTTTCGCGCATTCGTTCGCGCAGATCGCCGCCGCCGAGGAATGGGGCCTCGACGCGGTCTGGCTCGCCGAAATTCATATGAACCCGACCCGCTCGCTGGTGTCGGCGCCGCTGACCGTGGCGAGCGCGATCGCGGCCCGCACATCGCGGATAAAGATCGGCACCGCCGTGCAGATCCTGCCGCTGGGCCACCCGCTGCGCCTCGCCGAGGAGACCGCGACGATCGACCAGATCAGCGGCGGGAGGCTGATCTTCGGGGTCGGGCGCAGCGCCTTCCCGCGCGCCTACAACGCCTATGGCATTTCCTACGAGGAGAGCCAGGACCGCTTCGCCGAGAGTCTCGACATCGTTCGCAAGGCGTGGACAGAGCCGGTCATTTCATACAACGGCCGGTATCACAGCTTCGAGAATTTCACGCTCGTGCCGCGCCCGGTGCAACAGCCGCATCCCGAGATCCGCATTGCCGCCAGCCAGCACGACACCTATGCCGCGATCGGCCGGCTCGGCTATCCGCTGTTCTCGGCGGTGCGCGCCAGCCCATTGGGCGAACTGGCCGAGCACGCGCGGGCCTATCGCGAGGCCTGGGAGGAGGCCGGTCATCCGGGGCGGGCGCGGATGTACCTGCAGGTGCCGGTCTATGTCGCCGAGCGCCGCGAGCGCGCGCTGGCGGAAGCCAAGGACGGGATGATGCGGTTCTCGTCATACCGCGCCGACCTGTTGCGCGGGCCGCTAAGCTATGACGAGGTGCTGCGCGAGAAGGGCATCGTCGGCACGCCGAACATGGTGATCGACCGCCTTACCGAACTGCGCGAGACGGCCGGTCTCGATGGCGTCTCGGCCGAGATCAACCCCGGCAGCATGCTGTCGCACGAACAGGTCATGAAATCGCTGCGCCTGTGGTGCCGCGACGTGATGCCGCGGTTCAAGTGACCGGCCGCCCCGGCACCCTGTTTTTCCCTGATGTGCAGGGAATTTTTTGCGGCCAGAGCATCGCTGCACCGATTTTGCATTATCGGGCAACCACTTGTCGGAAACTCCCGGATGTCGGAACAGGGAGTTCGGAGGCAGCGAGCAGGGAAATCCGCTGGCCTGAACAGGGAAGTGCAGGGAATTATCGGGTTCGCTGGGGCATCCGGCCTCTCCGTCCGCCGAGGCAAAAAGAATGGCATACGATTGCGGCGATTTTAGCGGCGGCGACACCGCGACGAGGCGATAGCCGCGCCGCAAGCAACGGCGGGGTTGAAAACGTCGCGTCGGGTTGCGCGCCGTTTCAATCGCCCTGGCAAACGAGAGCTTGCCGATGAGCAGAAGTGCGCGTGTCACCTCAATATCGGCTTCATCAATGGCCGCCACCATCGCCGCCGCCGTGGTCTCCCCCTCCGTCGCCGCCGCCCCCGTCAGCTCCGAAGTGGGCATCGCCGAATACGTGATGGACGAGAGCACGCATCCCGGAAATCGGCTCGTCGTCTTTGCGGTCGCTTTTAAAATGGTGCGATCGGAATAGCGGCCGGAAATATCCGAAAAGCGCGGCTGCAAAGCAAAGAAAACCTATGACCAATACTGTCGTGTGCATTGGTATCTCTTATCTATTGGGGTGGAGTAGCATTCGCTGTTGGTTTCTACGCGCAACCAACGCGGCTTTTAATGATTTAATATTGGAGGCGGACGAAACGGCGCTTTTGCTCGATGGCGACACCCGTGCCAGACTCGGTCTGAGCCAATCGGAGCATTTTTATCTCTTTTTCAAGCCTGGACAGGATAACCGAGAATGTGCAGGA
This sequence comes from uncultured Alphaproteobacteria bacterium, assembly GCA_963847345.1. Taxonomy (GTDB): domain Bacteria; phylum Pseudomonadota; class Alphaproteobacteria; order ATCC43930; family CGMCC-115725; genus DATARH01. The sequence continues at coordinate 51,039 of CAWJZU010000006.1, forward strand.
CTGCAAGAAGGGTGTCAGTCCCTCGCTGCACGCAGGAACCCTCAAGGCCTGTTAGAACCTTTGCGGACGAAATCGCCGCGGGGGCATAAATCAAGACTTTCGGAACACCGGCAGGGGTGGCTCTTGACCCTCACCGGACCCTCAGGCCTCGCGGTAGGAACCGCTCTTCACGCCCCAGCCCGTCATTCACAGAGCGCCGTGTGCTCGGTTCATCGGCTCATCTCGGCCGAAAGGCTCACCAGAATGATAAACTCAGCGTAAATTGGCAGGATGGTCGGTATTCCTTGTGACTCCGCCTTTAGCGTCGCAGGTCTGATCACCCGATTTCCACTACAATGATAGGATTGCAGTCACATCTGCGATGATCGACCTTTCTTGCGGACAACACGCCATCCCGGGATGCCTGGCTTTTGCACCAATCGCGATCCGCCGCTATCTGGATAGAGTGTAGGCTCCGACCCCGATCCAGCGTCTTCGTCGCTGGTCGATAGTGCGCGTTGACGGCTCAGTTCCGCGACCCGAGCACGGATCGTAGCAAAATCGTCAGCACAGCGAGGGCGTGTCATAGTTCCTCCCACTTCTCTTCGTTCTGACGACTGCGCTTCTTTGGCGAACTGCGTCGGACCGCCCAGCACGAGGGGCGGTCGCCACGCACAAAGTGCACAGTCGAGACCTGATTCCGCCCCGTCCTAGCGAGCCAGAAATCAGGTCTTCGCGCCTGTCGCCGGGAATCTTTGCCCGGCAGTTGAGGGTTTCTTACAAATTCGCTTGGAAATCGGAGTAGTTGCGGACTTTCTTGTAGATTTGCAGGCGATTGCGTTGGCTGTCGGCGACGATCAGCGAGTCGCTGGTAGAATCGAAGTCGACCGCAGTCGGAAAGCAGAGGCGCCATTGCGGCTCGAGGCTTTTCACCCGGCGGCGCGCCTTCATCATGTCCGGATTGGCATCGATGCTCTGCTGGCCCCATTTGGACAGGGTGTGGGCATCGCCGATCAAGGTCGTGATCGGGCCGCCCTCGGGATCGAACACGCAGATCCGGTGATTGCCCCAGTCACAGACATAAATGTCGCCGTCGCTGTCGACCGCGACATCGGTGGGATGATTGAACTGATCGGTCCGGGGATGCCCGGCCTTCTCGCTCTCTCCGGAGACGTAGGGCCCGAAGGTCGTCACCGCATAGGATCCCTCCGGCTGTTCGAGCTTGCCGAAGCTCCCGATGCTCATCAAGGGCTTGCCCTCGGGGGACAGCTTCTGGACGCGGTGGTTCTTCCAGTCGGCGACATAGATGTTGCCATCCTTGTCGAGCGTGACACCCCAGGGCTGGTTGAACTCGCCAGGCCCCTTGCCGGCACTGCCGCACTTGCCCGCGAACTTGCCATCGGGAGTGAAGACCTGGAGGCGGTTGTTGCCGCTATCGACGACGATCAGATTGCCGTTCTTTTCGACCGCCAAACCCGCCGGACGCAGCAACTCGCCATCGCCGCTGCCGGTCGTCCCGAACTTTGTGATGAACTTGCCACCGGTGTCGAATACCGAGATCGTGTTGGTCCACTCGTCCGAGCAGTAGACCCGGTCCCGTTCCTCGTCGACGGCAATGCCGAACGGCCAGATCGAATTGCCGTCCCCTTCGCCGTATTCGTAAAAGTCGTGGAGCAGTTCCTCTTCGCCGGGCCCGCCGAGCTGCACCTTATTGGCATGCATTCCAAAATTGTTCTCGTTCCCCCGATTTGTGGCATAGAGCGCACCATTCTTGTCGAGGCACATACTCTGGATATAGTTGAACCCGGTCCCCCGGGCCGCGCCGCGCCCGACGGCGTGGCTCCAATCGAACACCCGTCCGCGCGCGACCGTTGTCAACGGCATGGTTTCCTCCAATTCAGTTTGCCGCCTTTCCGACCGGAAAGGCCTCACCGTGTCCTTCTTTGCCGCGATCCCTGCGCCGACCCCTTACCCGCTTGGCGGGAGGGAACGAAGGCAGGCGCAGGAAACGCGGTCGGCATCCCTCCCGTCAGTTCAGGAAGGTGGGCTTTTCGAACGAGCCGTTGACGATCGGCGCCGGGTTCAAGCCAAGCCACTTGTCGAGGATCGTCGAGTAGATGCTGCGGAAGTCCATGTTCGGGTTGAGATCGCCCTGAACCAAGTGTTCCGGTTTCAGGGACGGCATCTCGCCGTAATGCCCGCCTTTGACCTTCTCGCCGAGCACGAAGGCGACTCCGCCGGCGCCATGGTCGGTGCCCGAGCCGTTGTCGTGGACGCGACGGCCGAACTCCGAGAACAGCAGCATGATGACGTTGTCGGCTTTGTTGTGCTCGCGCAGGTCGGCCATGAACGCCTCGATGCCCTGGCTGACCGCAGTCCACAGATTGGCGTGTCCGGGGTTCTGGCCGGCATGCGTGTCGAACGTGCTGTGGTCGCAGTAGAAGATCCGGGTCCCGATGTCGGCAATGTGCGTCTGGGCGATGCCCTTCAGTTTGCGGGCTATCGGCGTGTTCGGATATTGCACGGTCGAGGTGTATTTCTGCGGCGCGACTTTGATGATGTCCTCGCCCTTCAGCGAGTCGATCGCGGTCTCGCTCAGATAATCCATCACCGGTCCGCTGCCGATCGCCGGGCTGTACATCTTGGCGAAGCGATCGAGCACATGAGCCCTCTCGTTACCCTGCACCTGCGGCAGGAAGCCATACCGCTCCAGCGGGCCGGCAACACACGCCACCGGCACGCCGGGGCACACCAGCGAGCGTGGCAGGCTCGGGCCCATGCTGACGATCTGAACGACGTTTTCCTTATTCGGATCGAATTCGCGGGCGACGCGGCCGAGCCACCCCTCGGTTCCCACCTTTTCCGGCTCGCAGGTGTGCCAGATATCCATGGCCCGAAAATGCGAGCGCGGCGAGTCCTTGAACCCGACGCCGTGCAGAACGGCGAGCTTGTTCGCATCCCAGAAGGCCTTCATCGGCGCCATGTAGTCAGGGATGCCGTAGTCCTTATCGAGGTGGATGATGTTATTGTCGCTGATCCCCACCGCCGGCCGGTTATCGCGGTAAAGCGGGTTGTTGTACGGGATGATCGTGTTCAGGTAATCGTTACCGCCGGTCAGCTGCAGAACGACCACGCAAGGGTCATTGGTTGCCATAATACTCCTCCCGAAGTCTGATCCGTGTTGGTGTCAGGCGAACTGGTATTCACGCGTCGCAACGATCAGCTGCAGCATCTGGCCGACGTGCTGGTCGGCTGCGTGAGAGCTGCCGTTGCTCCAAGAAATCTGCCCCCACTCGTTAGCCTGCGAGAGCAGCTGCTGCTTGGTATCGGCGCTAACCTCGATCGGCCCCAACAGATCGAGGCAGTTGTCGACCAATTGCTCGGGGCTCAACGACCCCTTGGCCTTCAGGCGGCTGACAATAGCGCTGACGCCCGGAGCCGAAACATCGCCGACCTTCTCGGCCATGAAGTTGATGCGCGCCATCAAGGAGCCGCTGTTGATCCACTCCTTGCCGGTGTGCCATCCCTCGACCGACGGCGGGTTGAGGAGGTCCTGGCCCATGTAGGCGGTATTCATCGACAGCTCGCCATAGCCGGGCTTCGGCATACCGTAGCCGCCAACGAAGCGCAGCGTCCCGACGACGACCTCGGCGGGTGACTTGACGTGCTGGAACCGGGCTTCCTTGAACCAGTCGGCGTTGAACATATGCCGCAGCACCGCCTTCATCTCGAACTTCGAGTCGCGGAACACGCCGACCAACTCGTCCATCGCCTTCTGGTCCCGCGGCGGCTCGATCGGCCAAGCCGGCACTTGCGGCTCGTCAGCGACGAAGAAATTATAGAGGTGCCGGCAGATGAATTTGCCGCAGGCGGGCTGTTGCACGATGATGTCGAGAATGTCCTCCCCGTTGAACCGTCCCTTGTGGCCGAGGAATACCTTCTCCCCGTCATCGTGATCTTCCGGCCGATACTCGAACTTCCACGGGAACCGACCGTACGGTGCGCGCGGGATCTTTGTTTCGAAGGTCCAGCCGGTAAAAGCGCGCGAGGCCTCGCGGACGTCGGTTTCGGTGTAGTTGCCGGCCCCGAGGCTGAACAACTCCAGGAGCTCGCGGCCCCAGTTCTCATTGACCGCTGTTCCGTGGTTCTGGTTGTTATCGAGCCAGAACATCATCGTCGGATTTTTTGAGATCTTGGAAAGCAGCTCGCGGTAATTACCCATGCCGTTCTGGCGCAGAAGCGCAATCTGCTCCAATAGTTGGTCGTAGTTATCGACCTTGGAGTTGCCGGTCGCGAATACATGGTGCCAGAACAGCGCCATCTTTTCTTCAAGGGGCCGCTGGGTGTTCACGAGATAATAGAGCCAATGGACGTTACCCATCGGCGGCTGTCCGCCCGGCAGAAGCGACGCCGGCTGATAGCGGAGCAGCGAATAGGCGTCGACCTCCGGCTGCGCTTTCCGGGATGCAGCAGCTCCTCGACAGTAGCCTCATAACCCTTGGCCACTCTCGCTTCGAGTTCGTCGCGAGTAGCGCCGAAACCCGCTCGACGCATCAGGTGACCCATCAAAGCGATATCGTCTTGGTATGTCATCGTCGCGCTCTCTCCCATTTGACGAGTGTCTAGCGTTCAATTACGGCTCGCCCCGGCCCATTACCGCTGCACAGAGGCGTCTCGCGAAGCAAAGTGAGGTGGTGGGTTCCGGCCACGCGGCGGCCACTTTTCGATAGTGTCGCTTCGAGCCTGTGCATGTCCTGCCCCCTGATTGCTGGGACCAGACGGTCGCGAGAACGCGACCGGATCGACCTGTTGGCAATTACAGAGCCGCAAAACGACGCGTGTCAACAGTTAAGAAAAATTCTAAACTTCAAGCGCTCCGGGCCGCCATCAATCGGGCGTTCGCAGACGGACGATGACCTCGATGTGGCTGATCTCGGTTCCGGACGGGGGCGTCGGGATTCCGGAGACGGCGATACCCTGCCCGGCGATATCCTGCAGCATGCCCGTCAACTCGCAATAAAAGTGATGGTGCTCGTCAACATTGGTATCGAAATACGAACGGCCGGCGGCAATGGCGACCTCGCGCAGTAAGCCGGCGGCGGTGAATTGATGGAGAACGTTGTAAACCGTCGCGAGGGACACGGGGATTGCCGCCGCAATCGCCTCCCCGTGCAACTTTTCCGCGCTGACATGCCGATGACCGCCGCCAAACAGCAACCGCGCCAGGGCTAGCCGTGGCCGTGTCAGCCTAAGCCCGGCGCCGCGCAGATATTCAGCCAAGTCTGACGACGGCCTCAGCATTTTGATGCCCAATTCGTAGGCGGAGGTGGCAACTTTAAGGCGCGTCGGTGCACGCCGTCAACATTCGCGAGCACACGATCGACAAACTAAATTGCCGTGGCGCAATGCGAAAACCCCTCTCGGCTTTGACGCGATTTTCCAATTCGCGTAAATCAAGACTTTCGGGCAAATTCGCTTGACCCAACTCGATCAATGGGTTAGAGTTTGCCCGTAAGATATGACCGAAACTAAACCCCTGAAAACCGCCTCATCGGCTATGCCCGCGTCAGCACCTATGGGCAGACCCTCGACACCCAGCTTGAGCAGCTGCGCGCCGCCGGATGCAGCAGTCGAAGATCTACCGCGAGAAGGTGACGGGCGCACGAGCCGACCGGCGCGAGCTTCTGCGGATGCTCGACGAGCCTTGACCCCGGCGACGTGGTGACGGTGACTCGAATCGACCGGTTGGCGCGCTCGACGTTCGACCTGTTCGCCATCGTCAAGCAGATCGTGGATGCCGGGCGGGCAATTCCGGTCACTGGCGGAACCGTGGGCCGACACCGGCACCAGCACCGGGCGCTTGATGATTGCCGTGCTCGGCGGGCTGGCCGACGTGGAGCGCGATCTTATCCGCACCCGGACCGCCGAAGGGCGCAGCCGCGCCAAGGCGCGAGGGCAGCATATGGGCCGACCCCCGCCCTCACACCGCAGCAGCAGAAAGAGGCCACCGGCGGCGCCGCAGGGCGCCACGCTCAAGAAGTTGGCCGGAGCTACAACCGTCAGCATATCCACCATTCGCCGTGCCACCACAGCCGCCTAAAGCCACGTCAAAAAAGGTCGCGGAATAAATTAATCTGTCAACTTGCCGCCGACGGAAGACCCATGAGTGACGACGCGCAGCCTACTACGAATGCTCTCACCGTACTCGCAGAAGTCATCGCAGGAGGTGGCAACGATCCTCAAGTCTTGTCGATGGCCGATTTTTTGGAGACTGTTCCCCCGAATGAAGAGCGCTATATTTCCGATGCGTTCGTCCATTTTAGGATTCACGGGAAACAGAAAGGCAGTACGGCTCTTCGCACCCGAACTGCATCTCCATTGCGGGGGACAGAGCGTTGTAGTGGCATGCGAAATTTTAGGCCCCGAAGTCGTCCTACTCTCACATTAATGAAGTGAACAACGTCTTTATTGAATACATCTGTGCCAACTGCCAACACTCGATAAAGACGTATTCGCTTTGTGTCGCAAGGCATATCGCCACGTGCTTCAAATTTGGTGAATATCCGTTCTTCGATCCTCCGACACCAAGCCGATTGATAACTTTAATCGGCCCTGCACGCGAGCTATTTCTTAAAGGAACCGCCGTTGTGAAAACGCAGAGCGGCTTGTCAGCGTGGGCGTTCGTGCTTATTATATCGAAGGGTTGTCGAGGACGAGAACACAAGGACAGACTTTTGCAGAATATTGCAGACGCCGCGAGCGTCTCTGGCGTACCACCGGGAGATGCTTAATCAGCTAGCCGCAGCTCAAAAGGAAACGCGATTTGCCGCCGCAATTGACACCTCAGGAGCGCAATACCCGACAGCTTGAAGATCAAAGGCCATAATCCACTCACACTGCTACATGCGGCTCTAAGTGACGGAGTTCATGAGAGGACAGACGAAGAATGCCTAGAGCGAGCCCAAACATTGAGAACTCGTCTTGACTGAACTTTCGGAGCGGATCACCCAGGCGTTAAAGGACGTCGAGAATTGAACGAAGCGATTTCTCGGCTTATGCGAAAGGGTCAGTAATTCATGTTATACGAATTCTGCGTCTCGATCTGGTCGATGCACCGCCGCGATGTTTAGGTGAAATAGCGGCAATTTTCCATATGTGGACGACCCCCTCCTCGCAAGGTGTTTCGCAGTGTTTTGATCAGATCGCTTGCGCCCATATGTCCGGCCTGTTTATGCGCTCGCACATGAACGCTGGCCAAGATGGTTTCCGCGACGAGAGTTCCAAACAGAACGGCGACCTCATAGAGGGCCACTGGAAAATGCGGAATTTCTCTTGTCGAGGATCGATTGATCACACCATCTGCTCATGATGTTGCAAGTTCTGGCATCAGCTCAGCAAGGTTGCAGTTGAGTTGCTCCCCGTGTCTGGCTGATCTCTAGGCTGCGCCTGCCGACGTAGCGGGCGCAGCTTTTGCAGCGTAGTTGTCGCCCGTAACCATCAGTTTCCAGGCGATGCGCGCCATCTTGTTGGCCAGTGCCACGGCGGCCAACTTCGGCGACTTGCGTTTGAGGAGTTCGGTGAGCCAAGGCGACGGCCTTCCACCGCGCTGAGCATGCTGGATCACGGTGGTAGCCCCGACCACCAGCACGCTGCGCAAGCCGTCGTCGCCGGCTCTCGTGATACCGCCGAGCCTGACCTTGCCCGCGGTCGAATGATCCTTCGGCGTCAAGCCGATCCAGGCCGCGAACTGTCGTCCGGATCGGAATAACTCAGGTTCCGGGGTCTTCATTTTCAGCAGCACCGCACCGATCGGGCCGACGCCGGGGATCTTGGTGAGCCGTTGGCTACATTCGTCGGCGCGATGCCAGGCCAGAAGCTTGGCATCGACCTCGTCGATTTGTGCCTGCAGTTGGGCACATTCCTTGGCCATGGCCGCGAACAGCTCACGGCCAAGGCAGGCAGGCTCCCATCGGCCTGGATGCGCTCGAGCAGAGGATGGAGGTGCGCCTTTCCCCTGGCGGCTGTAAGGCCGAATTCGGCCGCATAGCTCGGATGGCGTTGGTCAACTGCGTGCGATTGCGGATCAGCCGGTCACGGACGCCGACCAGCATCAAGGCCCCTTGCTGCTCAGTGTCTTCACCGGCACGAAGCGCATCGTCGGCCGGCTCATCGCCTCGCAAAGTGCTTCGGCATCGGCCGCATCATTCTTGCTGCGCTTGACGTACGGTTTGACCAGCTGAGGCGCGATCAACTTCACCGAATGCCCGAAGGATTGCAGCAGCCGCGCACAATGGTGGCTTGCACCACAGGCTTCGATCGCGATCATCATCGGCGCAAGCTTCTTGAGATGCAAAACATCTCCTTGCGTCGCAGCTTTTTCGCAGACCGGCTCCTGGCGGCATTCACCCCGTGAAGCTGGAAAATGTGTTTCGACGTATTGATACCAATTCGGCTAATCTGTTCCACGGACGGCCTCTTTTGTCTGAGATCAGCAACGACCTCATTCTGGTACGCTCGATGCCGTCGGGGGCCGTCCACACCAACAGAACGCCCCTTATGCGACTTGGGTCGGAAGCCGAGGATTCCCATCATATCGCAGAGCGATGCGA
>CAWJZU010000007.1:0-58421 GCA_963847345.1 uncultured Alphaproteobacteria bacterium
GAGCGGGTGCACGAGCCCCTCAAACATATCGACGACCGGCTCTGGGAAATGCGGCTGCGGGGCCGCGGCGGTATTGCCCGCTCGCTCTATGTGACGGCGAGCGGCCGGCGGGTGGTGATCCTGCGGACTTTTGTCAAAAAGACGCAGAAGACGCCGCGCCGCGAAATCGAGTTGGCTCGCACGCGGGCCAGGGAGATGACATGAGTGGAAACAAGATGATCCCGGTCGAAGAATTCTTCGCCGAGTGGCGCAAGTATCCCGACTACGTGAAGGCCTACAACGCGCTTGAAGACGAGTTTTCGCTCGCCGCCGAGATGATCCGCGCGCGCGCCAACGCCGGGCTGACGCAGGAGCAGCTGGCGCAGCGCATGAACACGACGCAGGCGGTGATCGCGCGGCTCGAAAGCGGCCGGGTCAAGCCGTCGACGCGCACGCTCGAACGGCTCGCCGCCGCGACCGGCATGAAGCTGCGAATTTCGTTCGAGCCGGCGCCGGCGCGATAGCAATGTTGCCTTACTATACCGGCGCTACGCGCCGGGCGAGAGACACTGCCTCTCGCGCTCTCCGGGTTATTGGACCAAGGGTATTGGAGTGCTAGGATTCCCGCACGGTACAGCCGGGGACGGCGATGACCGTCAAGGGTATCGCGGCCCGGCGGGGGTTAAACCGGCCCAAACCGCCGGGCCGTGATCACCGCCCGTCACTGGCCGGTCGGTCTCTGTTCGACCTAAAAAAGAAGCCCCGGCACGGGGATTGCCGGGGCTTCTGAACCGAAGGCGGCGGGGATTGGGGGGAAGCCGCCGTTTGGTCAATCGAAGGATAGCCTGATGAACACTGCGCCTCTGTGATCTTCGTCACAAAGGCGCGCGAAAAATTCGGCCGGTGGCCCCGCCGCGCTGGCCACTTCACGCAACGAGAAGGGGCGGGGGAATGTCGCGTAAGGGGCCTTACCGAAAATCGCGCATCGGGTCGCATGACGGTGTTTAGAAAACGGCGCGCGCGGCCTCCGCGCGTGCGACAATAACAGCCCCGGCGTTGAGGATGAGCAAACGAATGAAGGCGGGATTGGCAGTGAAGGGTGGCCCCGAGTTCATTCGGCTCTTCGTCCCCCTGCTCGACACGTTACGCGAGCTTGGCGATAGTGGCCGCCCCAAGAAAGTGACGGAAAAAATCGCTAATAGTCTTAAGTTGTGCGATGACGTTTTGAACCGTACCAACAAGAATGGAGGGTCTCGCTTTGCTAATCAGGTTGCATGGGCGAGATTTTATTTGGCAAAAGCTAGTCTCATCGATACTTCTCAGCGTGGCGTTTGGACGTTGACCGACTCCGGTCGGCTCTCTCAGCTTGACTATGAAAATGCCCTCCGCTTTTTTCAGGACGTTCAAAAGACTTTCAGAACGGACGAAACCGAGGCTGCTGCCCTTCTTCCAGCGCCCGATAAGGCTGGATCACCACCCGATGAACAAGCTCCCGGCGAAGAAACTTTCCGCGAGGAAATGGCGAGAATTCGGACTCAGGACCAGCGCCTCGTCTATCGACCCGACGGGATCGCCGATAAAGCACTGAAGCTGATGAAGGGCTTTGTCGTAATGCGCTTTGCTCGATGCGGTCGCGCCGGTAAGGGTGTGGCCAAGATCGTCGATTGTCGCCATGCGTTCCAGACCCCAGTCGAATGCCATCGGCCCTGCGGTCCTGGGGCTCGGTCCAAGAGCACACCTACGAGAGCCTCTGTAACGCAAGTAAGTAGGCTGTGCTCAGCGCCGGAACAACCCAATATTGGGTGGCGGCCTGGCTGCGCTGAGGTATTGAAGGCTATCCCAGTTATTCCGGCGCGGGTTCATTTCCGCCACGTCAGCGAGACGGCGGGATATCGGTCGGCTGGGTTGGGAGATGATATTTATCCGATCGCGGGACAATAGCCCATTTCGGATCACCGTCAAAATCGCGAACCTTGCTGTAGACATTCGACACCCACCATCTCCAGGCTTCGGATGCACCGGTATCGCTGCCGTCCACAAGATAAGCGAGGCCTGGTGTTGCCCAGACCTGCCGACCATCCGCAGAAAGATTTTTGGCGAAATACGACGGCAGATAATTCTTCAGATGCTCAGGGGTGAAGACAGCAATTGTCTCCGTCCAGCTCGTAAAGTAACCTCCGCCGCTTTTTTCCACCGGCAATTGATAGATAGCGGGGGCATAGGGATTCCCGGAAGTCCGGATCATATCGGTAAGCCATTTCCCGGAATATGAAAGAAGCACCTTGCTCGCGAAACCGAGCTCGTTGACGCGGCCGAGAGCGTACAACACGTAGTATTGCATCCAGGGTGAAGTAAAGGAACCAGCTACACCTGCCCTCCAGATTCCCTGCTTTTCGTTATACATGACCGTCGAATTGGATTCGGGATGCAGGGGGTTACCATTCGATTCCCAGTTATGAAGCGCCGGGGGCTGGCAAGATACCGGGCCTGCATTACAGCTATAGCCATTCCCGATCCGCTGCCCCCACACCTTGACTGCGGCCTCATCGAAGGGCGTGCCATCGATGTGGAATCCGCCTTCCCAGCGGGCGATCGCATCGTTGGTGAGGTAGCGAAAATAGGTCTGCTCAGGCGACCCATCCGGCGCGGCGAAGGCCGTCTCGGCGCGGTTGCGCAGCACCCATCCCGCGCCCCGCACCTCATCACCGATCCCGCCCTCCGCACCGGTCGGGCCGCGGCTCAGCGACGAACTTCCCACGCTGTAGCGCGCCGCGCTAAATCCTGCCCACATGTACATCTCATTTAGGTAATAAGGATCCCCGGTGAGAATATATTGAGGGTAAAACGGTGCCGGCTGGTGCGCTCCATCAAAGCTCCATTTTTGCGAAACCGGACCGACTACTGTAACTCGATCCTCAAGCTTTGTGCCCGACCATGTCAACATATCCGGCCGGAATAACGCGACTGTTTTACGACTGCTGATCGAAATCGTGTGACCGATACCGGTTCCCGCGCCAAGCAAGTCCGTGCGCAGAAAATTTCTTGTAGGATCGCTCTCGCGCAAGTTCACAGACCACGCGGACGCCAGATCGGCCGTGCCGAGCGCCATCTGCCGCATTCGCCAATCGCCGGAGTACAGCCACAACACGGTCCATTGTGGATATGGTGCGATTTCTGGCCGTCCACCGGCGGTCGCCATGCCCGTTTGCCAGATTCCTTTCTTGTTCCAGGTTCCATCATATAAGTCATTGGGTCTGGCCAGCCATTGGCGGTATTCTTGGTCAACCGCTGATGGCGAAATAGAGATGTTTGGGTCGAAATTCGGAATGTAGTGCGTCGACTCGAGATAAGAGAGATTGTTATCAATGTCGATTTTCTGCTGCGGCTCACCGCCAAGCCAGAAGACTTTCGTCCAGTTGGACATCGACCAATGTCGCTTATTGCTTTCACCCCCGGAGAGGTCGATCGAGTAGACATTCTGAGGGGAAGTCTTGCCAAGCTTGAGAGTTAATGTGTATGTGAGATCTTCGAGTTCGGTCGTCTTGCCATTCTCTCCCACAGACCGCACGCTCACCTGGCGAGTTGACGGCCAGAAGGTCGCGTAGAAACGAGGCCGGAAGGGATGATGGCCGTCCCCGTTCCCCAAATCGTATTTAGCGGCTGCGCTGTCGTCGACAAGCTCGATGGTTTGAGCAATCGGTCCCGAAGTCCATAGCGTATAATGGCCGTCTTGCAGCATCTGACGTGCCGAGGCGAGGCCTACCGCCCCCGAAGTGAACGCGAGCTGAATCGTAGCCTCGAAGTTTAACTTCGGATCGAGCATTTGCGCCGGTGTCAGCGGCGTATTGTTGCCTGAAGACTGATTGCGGAAGCTGAGCGAAATCTTCTCATGTGCCGGAATCCGGCGAATGACTATCGCGATGACCGCGAACGCCACAGAGCCGTCGGAAAAACGGTTCTTGATGTCGGCCTGGGTTGGAACTGGAACGCCGCCGACAAGAACTTGCGGATAATCACGAATCTCTCCACGTATAAACGGCCTTCCGAACTGGAGCGGATAATTGGCCACGTCGGCGTCATATCTGCTGGTGATGGTGATCGTGTTGGGCGCCGCCAACACGCAACCAGGCGCCAGCAATATCGCTGCGACTAACGCGAGACACGGGCCAAGAGTGCGTCGCTTCATCTCCTATGTTCCTCATAAACCTTTAAATGTGAACTTGGCAGCGTCAGGCATCAATTCGTTGGCAATCTGCATTATATCGAACACGCTTCGGGTCGAAGATTTAAAAATATATGGAGCGCGGGCGAAATCCGTGTTGCGAGTTTCGGCACAGCTACTTGTCGCCAAATTCAATTGGCATTGCGAAGCCGGGGCGCCGTTTACCAAAAATCGACGCGGTTCCCCTCTTTGGGTCCGGTCGCTCGTGCCTTCGCTGCTAGGCTTGCGCCAGCGCCGCGCGTACCTCCGCCAGCCTTTCCAGCGAGCCCAGAACCTTCGGCTGATCATCGGTCAGGTGGCGCACCAGGATATCGGTGTACCCGATTTTCGCGAAAGTCCGGAACTGGTCTGCCACCTCATCAACCGATCCCGCGATCAGAGCTTCTGCCGGTGCGGCGCGATACCCTCCGCCTAGCGCATCCTGCAATACCGCTTGAGCCTCGGATGACGTTTCGGCGACATAGATGTCACGCCGCAACACGACCGCACCTGGCGCTCTGCCGCACGCAGCGCAACGCTCGCGATAGAAGTCGGCCTGCTCGCGTGCCTCCTCGCGGGTAAGGCTGGGGCTGGCGATCCAGCCCTCGGCCAGTCGCGCCGCGCGGTCGATGGCCGGTGGTGCGCTGGCGCCGATCCACACCTCGACGGGCTCGGCCGGACGCAGTGCGAGGCTCGCTTCGGCGATACGGAACCGCCGCGACGAACTCACGGTTTCGCCCGCCAACAGGCGCCGAATGATATTAAGCGCTTCCTCGAAAGCCGAAGGACGCGTCCTGAAGTTGGCGCCCATCGCGGCGAACCTCGTCTCGCCCCAGCCGAGGCCGCATTGCATGATGAAGGGACCCTGCGCGATGGCCGCCAGCGTTCCGATCTGCTCCGCCACCAGCACCGGGTGCCACAGTGGGAGCAGGAACAGGCAACCGGCCGGGGCGTCACCCCACTCCGCGAGAAGGCGGCCGAGGATCGGCGTGTTCTGATAGTACGGCGTAGGCGACACATGCTGGTCGCCGACAAACAACGAATCGAGCGCCGCCCGGCGTGCCGCCGCTGCCCGCTCGATCATCCAGCGCGCTCCCAGGCGTGGATCATTCACGCCCGGGTAATTGCTGGTGAGCGAGATGCCGATCCTCATCGTCTTATCCCTTCGAAAGGGCTGCGTCGTGTCGCGCGCCAGACGCTCGGCTGATTATCGATGCGTGGTCCCTTTCCACTTAAGGCCGAGCAGCGGGGCGATCGCCTCGGGGGGCAGCTTGGACAATCCCGGGGGCGGATCGAACAGCGCCGCCGGAAGCGGCCCGGTCTTGACGTCGCTCAGCTCCCAGCGGACCGTCGATGCCTTGCCTTTCGCGGTCGTGAACGTGCCGGCAAGCCTCATCGGTATTCCGTCGCGGCTCAGCCACAGCGCGCCCTCCGCATGGCCTTCGGGAATCGATTTGTCGATCGCGTATTTCGTCGTTGCGATCCCGTTGACCGTCTCGCGACCGACCGGGTGTTGCGCCAGCGCCGCCACATTCAGCAGACGCAGCTCCGCCGGGATTTCGAACTGCACGACCGTCTTGATGCTGGTCAGCACGATCTCGCCCAGCGAACTGTCGCCGCGCAGCAGGAACACCGGCTCCAAACCCAGGATCGCCTGCTCGTGCCGCTCCTTTCCGGGCATCGCCCAGACCTTGCCGCGGTAGGTGTGCCCATCGACCACCAGCGTCCGCTGGGCGCTGAAGCCAGTCTGCGCGTCGATCAGGGTCGCGGCTCGCGGCGCACACGGAATTGCGGAGAGGCATAGGGCGATAACGGCAAGAAAGCGCATTGCGACATCCGAGGCCGGATTGACGAAGTTTATCCCAACGCACTGCGGCGTATTGATGGCAGTCTCGCGCGTAGTCGCCGTCGCGGCAATCACGCCATCGCTTCGGCGCACCGCGTGGGCATTCCCGGCATCGCAGCGCGAAGGAACCCGCTTTTACCGCTACGGCGCGCGGGCCTGTGCCGTGCCGAACAGGCTGCTGGCCTTGTCGGTGAGCCAGACGAGCCAGGGCCGGCGGTGTTTCGTATCAACCTCGACCGTTGCGCTCAGCCCGGCGTGCAGCGGCAGATCAGAGGTAGGATCAGTCAGCGACAGCCGCACCGGCAGGCGCTGCACCACCTTGACCCAGTTGCCCGTTGCGTTCTCCGCCGGCAGCAGCGAAAACGTCAGCCCGGTCCCCGGGCTCAGGCTCTCGACCGTGGCCTCGATCACGGCGTCGGGATAGGTGTCGATCGCCACCGTCGCCTTTTGGCCCCGCCGCATATGGGTCAGCTCCGTCTCCTTGAAATTGGCCTCGATCCAGACCCGGTCCGAGATCATCGGGAATACCGGGGCCGCCGCGTTGACATACGATCCGACCTGCAGCTGTTCGACCTTGGTCACGATGCCGTTCGACGGCGCCCGTACGACGGTGCGTTCGAGGTCGTAATCGGCCCTGTCGAGCGCCGCCTGCGCCTTTTGCACCATCGGGTGTTCGTCGACCGGCAGGCTCGGATCGCCGCCCAGCTGGGCCAGCATATTGGCGAGGTCGCTTTGCGCCGACATGACTTTCTGGCGCGCGACCTGCATTGCGTTCTGCACCTGATCGAAGGTCGAGCGCGGCGCATTACCGTTCGCCAGAAGCTGGCGTTGACGGTCGTATTCGCGCTGCTGATAGGCCAGCGTTTCCTCCGCCGCCTTCAAGTCGGCGAGCTTCTGGTTGTAGGTCGCCTGCATCGCTTTGACCTGCAGCTTCGCCGCCGCGAGCGCCGCTCTGGCCTCCTCGACCGCGATCCGGAAGGTCTTGTCGTCGATCCGGAACAGGACCTGACCGCGCGACACGCGCTCGTTGTCGTGCACACCGACCGCGACGACCCGGCCGGACACATCGGCGCTGACCATCGTGCGCGCCGCCTGGACATAGGCATCGTCGGTTGAGACGTAGCGGCCACTCGTCAGATACCACCAGGAGGCGACCAGCAGCACAACGACCGGCCCGGCGATCATCAGCGGGAGGCGGACCCGCTGGCGCAGTGGCCGCGCGGGGCGGGTCGCTACCGGCAAATCCCGCTCGGTCCCCGCGCGCGAAAAGCTCGTGCGGCCCTCGGGTTCGGCCGAACTCGTCACCTTCTGCTCTCCACGGCGGGGACGGCGCTTTCGGTCTCGTCGGAGAGCCGCGTTATCGCGGGCCGGCGGTCGATGCGCCGCGGCGCGGTCGCGGCCGCTGGGCGCTCACCCGCGGCAGGACGGATTTCCGTTGCGCCGGCTGCTGCCGCCGGAACCCGCTCCGACAGCGTCGCATGCACCCGCGTCAGCAGCGCCATCAGTTGCGCCTGCTCGGGCGCCGCAAGCCCGGCCAGCGCCTCGTCCCGCGTCTCGTTCGCCACGGCGCGGATGCGGCCGAGGATCGGGCGGGCCTTGTCGGTCAGAAACAATCGCCGGGCGCGTCGGTCGGCAGGGTCCGGGCGACGCTCGATCCAGCCGGAATCCTCCATCCGGTCGATCTGCCGCACCAGCGTCATCGGCCTGACCTCGAGCAGGTCGGCGAGCCCGGCCTGGTTGATCCCTTCATTGCGCGCGACCCGGGCAAGCGTGCGGCATTGCGCCCGCGTCAGTCCGAGCCGCCGGCCGTTATGCGAGAACCGTCGCCCGAACAGCCGCGCCACATCGTTGACGAGAAAACCGAAACTGCGATCCAGATCCACAGCGTGGCCTCACAACCAGGAAATAGGACACTTTGCTGATGATAAGGTTACCAAACCATTTCACCGGCGGGCCAGCGGGACGGGCGCTAGGCTGATCTGCCGGAATGCGATGGCTCGACCAGCAACCCAGCCTTCGACCCGTTCGATCACGGCTGCGCGTCGAGGTCCCGGCGTGCTTCCTGCAAGCGCCGAATTTGTCCGCCTCTCGACGGCACCTCGCGGCCACGATAGCGTTCGCGGCAAGAGCTACACACCGATCGGAGCGTCCCGATGAGCGACAGCGGCAACATAGCGGTTCTCGGTATTTGCGGCAGCTTGCGCCGCGGCTCGTACAACATGGCGACGCTGCGCGCCGCGATCGCGCTGAAGCCCGCCAACATCACCGTCACGGTCGCCGACATCTCGCAGTTCCCGCTATACGACGAAGACGTGCGGCAACAGGGGTTTCCGCCGCCGGTCGAGATGCTGCGCCGCCAGATCGCCGAAGCCGACGCGCTGCTTTTCGCCTGCCCCGAATACAACTACTCGATGACCGGCGTGCTGAAGAATGCGATCGACTGGGCCTCGCGTCCGCCCGACCAGCCGTTCGCCGGCAAGCCGTGCGCGATCATCGGCGCCGCCGCCGGCATGGCGGGCAGCGCGCGGGCGCAATACGATCTGCGCCGCAGCTGCGTCTTCCTCGACATGCATCCGCTCAACAAGCCTGAGGTGCTGATCGGGCAGGCGCAGAACAAGTTCGACGCCGACGGCAACCTGACCGACGAGGCCGCGAAGGGCTTCATCCGCGACCTGATGGCGAATCTCGCGGATTGGGCGCGGCAGGTCGGCAAGAAGGCGTAGGCGGGCCGGGAAGCGGCGCTTCGCAGATGGGCCGGCCGGCGCGACCCTGCTCACGATTTGACCAATTCCCTCGCAGCCATTAGTACCGTGTGAGCGACGGTGCCATCTGGGATAATCGTGGCGTACTGCCTGGGACCCTTGTCTCAGGCGTGCATGTCACGGAGGAAAGGGCCGGCAATTGGTCGGCGAAGCCGAGACGGCAGCGCTGCCGGGAAAATGCTTGGGGAGTGAAGGACTGATGCGCACAATTCGATTGCTGAGCGGCGCCCTGTTCCTGATGGGCGCGACAATGGCCGGCACTGCCGGCGCTGCCGAACTCAAGGTAGTGAGCGCCGAGGCGATGAAGCCGGCCTTGCAGGAACTCGCCCCGAAGTTCGAAGCCGCCTCTAAGCACAAGCTCGTGATCGCATACGCGACCGACGCAGACGGCGAGAAGCAGGTTGCTTCGGACGATTCGATCGATATCGCCATCCTGACCAAGGACAGCATCGACAAGCTGGTAAAAACCGCCAGGATACTCACCTTCCCGAAGGAGCTGGCAGGGTCGAGCCCGGACGTTGTGTATGTCGCGGGCTCGTCCCTCGTCACCGAAGAGCCCATAGCCGCCAAGGCGCTAATGGATTTTCTGGCAAGCCCGGAGGCCAAAAAGGTCTACGAAGCCAAAGGCCTGAAAACAAGCTGAGATGGTCGGACCGGCGCGGCTCGCCCTGGTCACCGGGGCGAGCGCCGGGATCGGGCTAGAGACCGCGCTCGGACTCGCGCGCGTCGGGTTTCACGTCATCATGGCCGGGCGGGACGCGGCGCGCACCGAGCGGGCTCGGCGGCTGGTCGCCGAGGGTTCGGCATCCGACCGCATCGAGACCGCGCTCGCCGATTTCGCCAGCCTCGCGGCGGTGCGCGCCCTTGCCGATGCGGTACTTACCCGGCATGACCGGCTCGACGTATTGGTAAACAACGCCGGGATCATCGCGCCGCGATACGAGCTCTCGGAGGACGGGTACGAACTCACCGTCGCGGTCAACCACCTCGCGCCGTTTCTGCTGACCAATTTGCTGCTCGACCGACTGCGCGCGTCGGCGCAGCCATCGGCGCCGACGCGCGTTGTCACCGTCGCCTCGCAGTCGCATCGCGGCGCGCGGCTCGACCTCGGAAGATGGATGGACTGGGGCGGCTGGAGCCCGCTGCGCGCTTACGGCCGCTCGAAGTTGTGCAACATCCTGTTCACGCGCGCCTTGGCGCGGCGCCTCGCCGACGGCAACGTCGTCGCGGCTTCGCTGCATCCCGGCGTCATCGCGACGAAGATCGGCAATTCGGCCGGCAGCGTCGTGGGATTCGGCTGGCGGCTGGCAAAACCCTTTATGGCCTCGCCGGAAAAAGGCGCGCGCACAACGCTGTTTCTCGCGACGACCCCCGACCCGGCTCGGTTTGACGGCGCCTACCTGATCGACAGCAAGCTGGCCGATCCCGACGCGGCCGCGTGCGACGATGCTCTGGCCGAGCGCCTCTGGGCGGAAAGCGCTCGCCTCGTCGGCCTGTAACCGTCAGTTGGCCTCAAATGCTGCGCCCGGCTCGTATTTGTCCGCCGGGGTTGACAGGTTTTGATCGACGACGGTTGATCGGCCGACCGGCGACGATCCCTCCGCGGCGACAACCCGGCGATACACGCCGAGGATGCAGACTTCGGGATAGCGCAGCCCAGCCGCTCGTAGCACGCGCCACAAACTCAACTCTGTGCGAAGGCATATCTTCCAACGTTGGAACGTGCGGCAATCGTCCAGAAGACTGTAGCTCTCTTCGCGGAATCCGTATGCCCCGAAGATCCGCGCAAGCCGCTTCCTTGTGTTCAGCTTGAACACGGTTGGAAAAGTATCGGACGGATTTGCGCCCCACAAAAGCCGCTTCGCGAGGTGGTGCAACCACATCGGTGTTGCCGCCGCGGCCAGCGATACCGGCGCCCATTTATGCACGGTGTAGACAACCACGAGCCCTCCGTCGGTCGCCAAGCGGCCCAGCGCCGCGATCGCCGCATCCGGGTTTGCGATGTGCTCGGCAACCATGCGAAGCGATATGAGGCTGTAGCGTCGTTCGGTGTCGAGGTCTTCAAGCCGGCATCGGTGCTTCTCGTCGAGCAGCGGGTTGCGCTCGATCGATGGGTCGGGATCGACGCCGGCAACAAATCGGCATCGCGCCGCCAGCAATTGCGCGAGGCGTTGGTTTTGCGGCAGCAGCCGCCAACCGCACCCGACATCGAGCCAGTCCGTGTCCTCGCGCACAAGACTTGTGAGCGCGGCCTCGTACCACTCGTCCGGCGTGTGATAGCCGAAGCGCGCCAGCAGCGCCGGCCCCCATCCCAGCACGCCCGACTTCGGCGTCCGCAAGCGGGTTACTTCAAGCAATGCTTCGGGCGCGATAATGCGGTGCGGCACGTCCTCAGAACCTCGCATCCCTACCGTCCCTCGGCGATCGGCCCGCATCGTCAACACGAAGGTCCGAACAACGATCCTTTAACCACGGCGGCAAGCCAATGGCCGCTTGAAACTGTGCGACATCCTGTTCACGCGCGCATTGGCACGGCGTCTCGGGAACAGCGGTGTCGTCGCGGCATCGCTGCATCCGGGCGTCATCGCAACAAAGATCGGCGATGCAGCTGGCCGCATTGTCGGGTCCGGCCTGAATTATCCTGCGGCGTTCGCCGGGTTGAGAGCGGCGCGCCAGCGCGACAGCACCGAGCGCAGCGTATCGGCCAGCTCGCGGCGCATCGGGGCGCCGAGAAAATCGGCGATCGGCAGGCTCCTGCCGTGCGAGGCGAGCAACAGCCGGTTCGATTCGTCCGGGCGCTCCAGCAAAATTACCCGCAGCCAGAACGGCTGAAAGCGCCAGACCCGGCGCTCGCCGTAAATGTCGACGCGCTCGACGGTGAACTCGTCCTCGGCGAGACGCAGGATCTCGCGCTGCCGCGCGGTGCGGTAGCTGAGGCGGAACGCTAAATAGACAAGAGCGACATCGAGGCCGAAAAACCCGCAGATCGGCCACGCCCCGATCGCCACAAAACCGACGCCAACGCCCAGGCTGACAAGGCCGAGCAGCGCCATCAGGATGTGAAATCCGCGCGGCGGCAGGCTGCGATGCGGCAGCAGCACGCGCTCGAAAAAGACGTCGGTACCGGTGCTCATTGCAAGAAGATAGGATGCGCCGATGCCGCCCGCCAAGCCGTCCGCGCCCACTACCTCACCCGCCGCCACCGCGCGCAAGCCGAAACGGGTGAGGCCGTTCTCGAAAGCTGAAGTCGACGAGTTCTACCGGCTTTTGTCGGCAAGCCGCCCGATCCCGCGAACCGAGCTCGAATTCATCAACCCTTTCACGCTGCTCGTCGCCGTCGTGCTGTCGGCGCAGGCGACCGATGTCGGCGTCAACCGCGCCACCCCGGCGCTGTTCGCGGCCGCCGACACGCCGCAAAAGATGCTCGCACTCGGCGAGGAGCGGCTGGTCGAATTCATCCGCACGATCGGCCTCTTCCGCACCAAGGCGCGCAACATCATCAAGCTGTCGCGCATCCTCGTCGATGAATACGGCGGCGCGGTGCCGCGCCAGCGCGAGGCGCTCGAAAAACTGCCGGGGGTCGGGCGCAAGACCGCCAACGTGGTGCTCAACGTCGCGTTCGGCGAGCCGACGATCGCGGTCGATACGCATATCTTCCGGGTCGGCAACCGCACTGGCATTGCGCCCGGCAAGACGCCCTTTGAGGTCGAGCGCGGTCTCGAAGCCGTGACCCCGGCGCAATACAAACTCGGCGCGCATCACTGGCTGATCCTGCACGGCCGCTATGTGTGCAAGGCGCGGAAGCCCGAATGCCCGGTCTGCGTACTCGCCGATCTGTGCCGTTACGGCGACAAGACGCCCCCGGCCGGTTTGGCCGCCGAGCGGGCGCAGACCGCCACCGCCGAACCGCTGCGCGAGCCGAGGCGCCGCCGCGTCAAGAACTCGGCGCCCTAAAACGGGCGCAATGCTATGACAGTATTAAGCAAGAAGGAAAAATAATTGGTCTGGGCGAGGTGAACCACCGAATTCCCGGTTTTTCGCCAAAGAACTCCGGAAATTATTGCTCCGGCAGCTTCACCAACTCGATCCTGTTTCTGCCGGCGGTGAGCGCCAGGCGGCCGTGCTTCAGCGCCAGCGCGTCGTTGCCGAACAGCTCGCGGCGCCAACCCGATAAAGCCGGCACCGTGGCGTTGTCGTCGGCGGCGATCGCTTCAAGATCGTCGGACGAGGCGATCAGCTTTTGCGCGACCTGCAAATCCTCAACGCGCTGCTTCAGAAGAACCCGCAGCAGCTCGATCAGCGGCCCGATGCCGGGCGGCGGCTCGGCCTTGCCGGGAATCGCGGGCGGAGAGTTCGGATCGGCCAGCCCCTGCGCTACCGCGTCGAGGATGTCTTGGCCGAGCTTGCCCTCGGCGACGCCACGCCCCAGGCTGCGCGTCCGCGCCAGCTGGTCGATCGTTTTCGGCGCGTGCGCGGCGATTTCGAGAATCGCCTCGTCCTTCATGATCCGGCCACGTGGCAGGTCGCGCTGCTGCGCCGCCGCCTCGCGCCACGCGGCAACCGCCTTCAATACGCCGAGAAACCGCCTGTCGGCCGGGCCGCGCAGCCGGAAGCGCCGCCACGCCTCGGCCGGATCGGTACGGTAGATCGCCGGATCGACCAGGTTCTCCATCTCCTCCGCGAACCAGCCGGCGCGGCCGTTCTTGCCGAGGATCTGCTGCAGCCGCTCATAGACCGTGCGCAGATGGATTACATCGGCCAGGGCGTATGTGACCTGCCGCTCGGTCAAGGGCCGCTGTGCCCAGTCGGTGAAGCGTGAGGCCTTGTCGAGCCCGGCGCCGGCCAGACGCCGAACCAGCGTCTCGTAGCTGACCGAATCGCCGAAGCCGCACACCATCGCGGCGATCTGGGTATCGAAGACCGGGTGCGGCACCTTGCCGGATAGCTGAAAGAAGATTTCGAGGTCCTGGCGCGCCGCGTGAAACACCTTGAGGATGGCGGGATCGGCCATCAGGTCGAGCAGCGGCGCCAGATCGAGACCGGGAGCGAGCGTGTCGATCGCGACCGCCTCGTCGGGCCCCGCCACCTGCGCGAGGCACAGAATCGGCCAATACGTGCGCTCGCGCATGAACTCGGTATCGACCGCGACGAACTCGGCGATCTTCTGCCTGTTGCAAAACCCGGCCAGCGCCTCGGTGTCGGTAATGAGCGTCATCAGGGTGCGCTATACACCGAAAGGGGCGTGGCCGAAACGGCGGATCTGCTCACGAAAATCGCAGCATTCAGCCTGGCAGCAGCACCTGCGCCTCGTCCCAGATCCGGCGCACGAGATCGGCGGCAGGTTCGGGGCGGGCCAGCGCGGCGCCCTGGCCGGCCCAGGCCTGCATCCGTTGCACATCGTTGGCGCGCACCGCCGCCTCGCGCATTGCCGCCGTCAACCCGCGCTGCACCGGATACGGGGCGGGCGCCGGGAAATCGGGCGCGGCGGCAGCGCGGACGTAATCGGTCGCGATCGAGCGCCCGAGCCGCCCCGAAAACGCGCGCGTCGGCAGGGTCGCCTCGGGGTCGAGATCGGCGAGCGCGTCGGCCCAGGCGGGCGCAATCCCGGCCTCGGGGCTGCGCAAGAGCGCCGTGCCGATCTGCACCGCGCTGGCGCCGAGCGTCAGCGCCGCCGCGACAGTGCGCCCGTCGCCGATACCGCCCGCCGCGATGACCGGCACCGCGAGCACATCGGCGAGACGCGGCACCAGCGCGAACAGCCCGATGCTCTGCCGTTCTGCCGCCTCGGCGTTGAACGCGCCGCGATGACCGCCGGCCTCGGAACCCTGCGCGACGACCGCGTCGGCGCCGGCTCTTTCTGCATCGCGCGCCTCGGCAACCGTCGTCGCGCAAGCGAACCAGGCGATGCCGCGCGCTTTCAACTCGGCCACGATCTTTTCCGGAAACAGGCCCATGATCGACGAGACGACCTGGGGCGCGGCGGCGACCATCGCCTCGCACTGCGCGTCGAAGTCGAACGGACGTGCGTCGCCGGCCTCCGGCGGCACCGTCGGTCCCCAGTTCGCCAGGAATTCACGCACCCGCGCCTCATGCTCGGCATCGCGGAGCGGGGGCGGGTCCGGCACCCACAAATTAATCTGGAATGCGCCGTTGCTCTGGCCGCGAAACCCGTTGGCCCAGTCGGCGATCGCATCGGGCGCCGTCAGCAGGGCGCCGAGCCCGCCCATGCCACCGGCATTGGCGACCGCGGCGGCTAGCCCGACCGGGGATGCCCCGGCCATCGGCCCCATCAGGATCGGCACGCGCAGCCCGTATTTTCGGCAGAACGCGGCGGCACGCTCGCGCGCGCCTGACATCACGGCAGACATGGCAAGCCTTTTTGTTCCGATAATGATTTAGTCCGATAACGCCTCGGGCCGGATTTTCGGCCTATGGCACCGCCGGCTGCAAGCGCCAACGCAGCGCCTCTCCGCCACGGAACGGCATGACCGCAAGATCGCCCTCGCCGACCCGCTGCGGCGCGGTCCAGCTCTCGCGCCGCAGCATGATCCGGATCTCGTTGACCGCCAGCCGGTAAAACGCCGGGCCATTCAGCGAGGCAAACGCCTCGATGCGGTCGAGCGCGCCTTCTTCTTCAAAGACCTCGGTGTAGACTTCGAGCGCCGCCGGCGCCGTGAAGATGCCGGCGCAGCCGCATGCGGTCTCCTTGGTCGGGATCGCGTGCGGCGCGCTGTCGGTGCCGAGAAAAAAGGCCGGGCTGCCCGAGGTCGCGGCGCGCCGCAAGGCGCGTCGATGCTTCTCGCGCTTGGCGATCGGCAGGCAATAGAGATGCGGCCGGATGCCGCCGGCAAAGATCGCGTTGCGATTGATGACGAGATGATGCGCCGTGATCGTCGCCGCGATGCCGGGGCCGCCCGCGGCGACATAGGCCACCGCCTCCGCGGTCGTGACGTGTTCGAGCACAATGCGCAATTCGGGGACGCGACGGCGCAACGGATCGAGGACGCGATCGATGAACACGGCCTCACGGTCGAAGATGTCGACCTCCGGATCGGTCACCTCGCCATGGACCAACAGCGGCATGCCGATCGTGGCCATCCGCTCCAACACCGGCATGACCTGCCCGAAATCGGTGACGCCGTGCGCCGAGTGCGTCGTCGCGTGCGCCGGATAGAGTTTGACCGCGGCGAAAACGCCCTCCTCGAAGCCGCGCGCGATCTCCGCCGGGTCGGCGCCGTCGGTCAGATAGCAGGTCATCAGCGGCGTGAAGTCGGCCCCGGGCGGCAGCGCGGCGAGAATGCGCTCGCGATATTCCCGCGCCGCCGCGACCGTTGTTACCGGCGGCACCAGGTTCGGCATCACGATCGCGCGCGCGAACTGCCGGGCGGTCCATGGCGCGACCTGCCGCAGCATCCTGCCGTCGCGGAAATGCACGTGCCAGTCGTCCGGCCGGCGCAGGGTGATCGTGTCGGTCATCTCGTGCGATTTAAATTCAGTGCCCGCCGCGGCCTCCCGGCAAGTGGGCGCGTCGGACCGGGCGAGTGCGTCGCAGCAGGCGGAAACCAGTCGCCGAGAACCTGGTCCACACTGTACCGGGCGGACCGCAGCGCCTGCTCCGTTGCCGGATCGATTTCGCCATGTTCGCCGAGATCAAAGATGGCACGCTTGGCCGCCCTGGGAATCTGCGCCGATACGATATGGTCGAGCTGTGGCTGCAAGCTCGGGCTGTCAGCCAGTACAAGCTCCGCCTGTGCCCGCCCGTCAACAACCGACTCGCGCCAGCCGCTCCGGGAATCAGTTGCCGAAGAAAACTGCAGTTTGAGCAAATGCCGGATAATCCGGTAAATCTGACTGTGCAGCTCGCGTCGATCCGATCTCCCCAAGCTCTCGATCTCCTCCGCCAGATTCTCCCAATCGAGATCCAGATTGGTGCCTGTGCGTGCCGCCTCCCGCAACGCGGTGGCCTGCTGCTCGGTCCAGGCGACGAAATCCCGATCATAAATGCTTTTCGCGTCGGTCATGGGCGGTTGCCACGTCTATGAGAGCGGTCAATTTTGCGATGCGCGCGGCGTATCGTGCTTCACCACCGTAATCTTGCCGCTCGGCTCCAGCGTGACAATCCTTGCGGCGGCAATATCGTCCACTCCGGCCTGGCGCAGCGCCTCGTTGAGATCCGCCTCACTGATTGCGTGGCGCGCTCGGACAGACGGCTTGGATGCGCCGTGGCGCGCCAGTTCGACCGGACCGCCCTCGATAACTCGCGAAAAGCCGGGGGAAGCCGCCACCAAGGAAGCCAGCACCCAGTGCAGCCCGACAAGCAGCGTCGTAGCGGCGAGCGTATTCCATAGAGGTGCGGTGCCGGTCAGCGCTCGGCTGAGGTTCGACCCGATGATGATCGACACGACGATGTCGAGCGCCGACCACTTGCCGAAAATCCGCCGTCCGGCGATCCGGATCAGCACCAGACCGTAGACAAAGATCAACGCGGCCCGGGCGCATTCCTGATACCAGATCAAGTCCGAACCGCTGCCGAAGATTGCGTCCACGTGCCCTCGCTCAGGCATCCTTGTCAGGAAACGCTGGCGTTCACCGGGCATCCCAAGCGAAACCGATGCATAGAGACAGTTGCCGGAGCATTTCGATGCCGGCGCGCGCCTGCCGCGGTTTCTGCGGTGCTAGTGCTTATTCGTCTAACGAGCCTCGTCCGGCTGTCCGATGCGAAATTGGGTGTGGCATCCAACTTTTGCGGGAACGTCGCTGTAGAATCCCTGTAGAAGCGGTGGGGTCGCTGAGTTCTACAGTTCTTGGTTAAACACGGCTCCGCAACCAGTTAAACAACCGTCCCCGGGCAGAAACTTTCTTGATAGATTTTCGACCGAGATTTCGCCGCTGCGCGCATTATCAGCCAATCGTAATTCATTAACGATAAAGCTCTTACGAATGCCAATCTCCAGCCAGTTGCCTCTTCGAGCAATTCACGGAGCTCTGTTCTTTGTATTTGAATGTTTTATACGGGCATCCCTGTTGCCGCTTGCCAGGGAAGCTTGAGCTTTTCGAATCCGCCAAGCCTGTCAAGTTCCCCATCCACATCCCATCGGCGCACCCACCAAGCAAGAAGGTC
The DNA here is from genome assembly GCA_963847345.1 of uncultured Alphaproteobacteria bacterium. Taxonomy (GTDB): domain Bacteria; phylum Pseudomonadota; class Alphaproteobacteria; order ATCC43930; family CGMCC-115725; genus DATARH01. The sequence continues at coordinate 17,910 of CAWJZU010000007.1, forward strand.
CGGCCGCATCACCCAGCGATAAAACTCTTGTGAACGACATGTGGACCAAAGCGATTTCTTCGCAAACCGAAGCGGGGCCGCGAGCGCCGACGGCGAACCATCCCCCGGACCGGAATGGCGTTGACACTGCGAAACCGCGACCCCTACATTGCTAACCCCAAGCGAGTGCGGAAGCCGGTGCGAATCCGGCACGGTCGCGCCACTGTGATCGGGCAGCCGTATCGATGATGGCCCGAGAGTCAGACCCCGCCGGCATTATCCGTCGATTGGGACGCGCCATCCCAAGGAGACCAATGATGACTATCGCCTTTGCTCCAGCATTGCGGCCCGTCGCAATCCCGTTGGCGGACGTGTTGCCGTGGGCCGTGCTCGGCGGGCTAATGCTGCTGCTGGCAATCTACTTCGTTGGCATAGAGCAGGGCGCGACGTCGCTGTTCCCCGGAATGTACGTGCACGAATTCGTGCATGACGGTCGTCATCTGCTCGGCTTTCCCTGCCACTGACAGGAAACCACCGACATGGTTGGCGCCTTGCTTTGGCGCGGCATGCTGCTTGGCGTGCTCGCGGGCATTCTCTGCTTCGGTTTCTTGAGGTTCGTCGGCGAGCCGGCGGTCGATCGGGCAATCGCCTTTGAAGAGCAACATGAGAAGGCTGAGGTACCTGCTGGTGGGCACACGCATGCGGGTCCGGCGACGACGAACGATGGGAAAGCCGAGGCGCCCGCTGGGGGGCACGCGCATGGAGGCCCGGCGGCGCCTCAAGGCGAGCCGCACGAGCTGGTCAGCCGCGAGATGCAGGCCGGTCTCGGGTTGTTCGCTGCCGCCACTGTTTACGGCGCTGCGTTTGGCGGCCTGTTCGCCTTGGCCTTTGCGCTCGCTTACGGCCGGATGGCGGAGCTGTCGCCGCGCGCCACCGCCGCCGTGCTGGCTGCCCTCGGGTTTGTCGCTGTCTACGTTGTGCCGCTGCTTAAATATCCGCCTAATCCGCCTGCGGTCGGCGCGGCCGAGACGATCGGTGTGCGGACGGCGCTGTACTTCAGCATGATCGCGCTGTCGCTCGCGGGAATGATCGGCGCGGGAATGCTGCGCGTGCGGCTTCAATCTCGCATCGGCGGGTGGAACGCCTGCCTCGCCGCCGCCGCCGCGTATATCGTCGCGATGACCGTCGTCTGCCTGGCGCTGCCTGCAACTAACGAGGTTCCCGAGCACTTTCCGGCCGCTCTCCTGTGGGACTTCAGGCTCGCCGCCTTGGGTACTCAATTGTTGTTGTACGCCGTTGTCGGGATTGGCTTCGGCCTCGTCGCGGAGCGCGTCTTGGCAAGCGCTCGACTATCGCGAACCACCATATCCAGGTCGACCGGCCGGATTGCGCGATAGATCCGAATTCGCAACAAGGTGAGCAATGTGCCGCCGGGCCTTGCCGGCCGGCGGACGTTTACTGGCTCGACCGCAGCCCAGCCCCATACCGGGGTCGGGTCCCTCGGCAGGATGGCGGGGCGAGTGCTTGCCGCTGCGCTGCTCATCCAGTTTTCCGAACTGCCCCAGGCCGCGGCGCACGCCGTATTGCTGGAGCATTTCCCCGCCGCGAACGAAACTTTAGCCGCTTCACCCGGCGAGGTGCGACTGCGCTTCAACGAACCTGTCACGCCGGTGCTGGTCCGTGTTCTCGACAGCGAGGGGCGGCCTGTTGTTGGCGCCGACGCGGTTTCGTCTCGCGACACGACGGTGCGAGTCGAACTGCCGGGCAATCTTAAAGTCGGCAGCTATGTCGTCTCGTATCGAGTGAGATCGGCCGATTCGCATCCTGTCGGGGGCAGCTTTGTCTTCGCCGTCGGCGAGACAGCCGATGCAAGTCTGGGGAAACGCTTCGACCGAGCAGCCGCGTCCACCGCATGGCGAATACTTGCCGTGGCGCTCCGCGCTGTTTTCTACGCCGGGTCGCTGATCGGCATCGGCGCTGCCGTTTTCTGCCTCTTCATCGATCCGCGCCGGCCGGCCCGCGCCGATGGACGTCTGATCCTGACGGCATGCCTGGTTGCGGCGACCAGCCTGATCGCTCTGCTTGGTGTCGAGGGGGGAATGTCTGCGGGCGCACCGCTTTCTCGAATTTTTGATCCCGCGATATGGCGGATCGGAAGCCGCTCGACGCTGGGCGTCAGCGTCCTGATCATGGTTCTCGGTCTTGGCCTGGTCGCGTTCGCTCCTTACACGCGCAGCCGGCGGTTGGCCTCGGGGTGGATCGTCACCGGCACGGTCATCGCCATGTCCGGATTTGCCGTAACCGGCCATGTCGCAACTGCCGCGCCGCGTTGGCTGACCGGGCCGGCGCTGGCGCTGCACGTCCTTTGTGCCGCGTTTTGGATCGGCGCCTTGCTGCCGCTTTACCGCCGTCTCGGCGATGAGCCCGCCGCTGCCGCCCTCGCCGTAAGGCGATTTTCCCGTGCTGCCGTTGCGATGGTCGGAGCCCTGCTCGGGGCGGGTGTGATCATCGCCTGCATTCAAGTCCGAACACCGGCGGGCCTGGTCGATACCGCGTATGGCCAGCGTCTGCTCGCGAAGCTTGCCTTGGTCACCGGCTTGCTGCTGCTCGCGTCGCTGAACAAATGGCGGCTCACGCCGCGGCTGGCCGGTGGAGATCCGGGCGCGAGCGCAGCACTGCGACGGGCGATCGTCGCGGAGCTGGCGCTTGCCGGGGGAGTGCTCGTCATCACCGCCATGCTTGGGCAGACACCGCCGCCTCGTGCGCTGGCCGCCCTGCATGAACATCACACCGACGCGGACGCAAGCGGCGTGTTCACCGTCGCGATTACGAACGGGGACCGGATCGCGGTGCTCGGCGTCTCACCGGCCCGCGCCGGCGCGAACCACTTTTCCCTGACATTGAGCAACAGCAACGGCTCGCCGCTGCATGCCCTCGGGGTCACACTCCGTATCGCCAACCCGGCGCGCGGCATCGAGCCGGCCGAATATGCCGCTCGTAGCGATGCGCCTGGCCATTATTCGGTCACCGCGGTATTGCCGATCGCCGGTAGATGGAATGTCGAGATCGCCGTCCTGATCAGCGATTTCGAACAAATCGTTCTGACCACAACGATACCGGCCCGGTGACAATCGCCGGCCGCTGTATTTTTGTATATCGCTACCCGCCGCCATTCGAGGACACGCATGCTGCGTTTATTCGCTGCCGCGGCTCTGTCGAGCCTCGCCTTCCCCGCCGTCGCGCACGTGACGGTACAGCCTGCCACCGCTATCGCCGGATCGTATTTCGAGGCCCGGTTCACGGTGCCGCACGGTTGCGGCGGCGCCGCGACAGTGGTCCTGCGGATCAAAATCCCGGAAGGCGTCACCTCGGTAAAGCCGCAGATGAAGCCGGGCTGGGAAGTTGTTGTCAAAACCCGCAAGCTTGATCCGCAAATTACCGATCACGGACGAACGATCAGCGAGACGGTCGACGAAGTCGAATGGCGCGGCGGAAAGCTGCCCGACAACCTTTACGACACGTTCGGGCTGGTGCTGAAGCTGCCTAACCTGCCGGGTCAAACGCTTTATTTCCCGGCCGTCCAGGAATGCGAGCGCGGCCTCGTCCGCTGGATCGGGATCCCGGAACCCGGGCAAAGAGGCGAAGATCTGCGGGAACCGGCCCCCGCCGTCAGCCTCACGGCGCGGTCGCCGTAACAAAGGCGCGATGCGTTGCGCTAAAATAGCGCCTTGCCGCCGTTTTTCGCGCAATGATAGCGTACCTACCGTTGACAAGCATCCTGCGGCCAGATGACTCAAGCACGGCAGCGGATACGTATCGTCGTTGCAGCTCTCGCACTGCTGCTGCAGACGATGTCGCCGATCTGGGTGGCATGGATATCGCTCGCCGCCGGACCGCAAAGCGATATCGTCATCTGCACCGGGCACGAGAACAACGACGGGCGCGACCAGAAAAGGGCACCCGCGCATGGGCGCCTGATTGCTTGCCCGCTTTGCATGATCGTGTCCCACGCCTTCTATGCGCCGCCAGGCAGCGGGTTGCAAATCTCAGTCCCGACGGGGGTCGTTTTTCTCCGCCAAGAGCGGTTTCACATCGCTGCTCCCCGCGCTCCGCCGGTCGTCGAACCTAACGCGCGCGCACCCCCAACAACCCTCTGACAGCACCGCCGCGGCCGATGGGCCGCAACACGGCCGCTGGCCGGTTCAAATCAGAGGGTGATTCATGTCCCGAGTTTCGATCGGCGGCGCGTTCGCGCTGTCCGCCTCCATGTTCGCATTCGCGGCGCACAGTCAGGAACCCGCCACTACGCCGGCAATGGCCCCGGGGTCAGCAATAGAGCTGCCCCCCGTGAGCGTCGTTGCCAGCCAACCCGGCTCCCTGACCGTACCGAGCGTCGAGCAGCTGCGCGAGACCATCGATCTCACAGTCGGGTCGATCGGTTTTATCGACAGCAAGCAATTCCAGGACCGCTACACCCGAGACCTTCAGGATGTGCTCGAAAACTCACCGGGCGTCTATACCGGAGAGCGCTACGGGCAGGAAATGCGGCTTTCGATCCGCGGCTCGGCGATTTCTCGCGGTTTTCACCTGCGCGGCCTTGAAGTCTTGCAGGATGGCATCCCGTTCAATCTTGCCGACGGCAGTGGTGATCTTTACCAGATCGACCCTCTAGCCTTGCGCGCGGTCGAAATCTTCAAAGGCGGTAACGGGCTCGCCTATGGCTCATCGTATCTCGGCGGCGCCGTCAACTTCATCACGCCGACCGCCTACACCGCGATCGCTCCCAATGTGTTCCGGCTCGAAGGCGGCAGTTTCAACACCGTCCGCCTCAATCAGCAGATTTCACGCATTTGGGACGATTTCGATTTCCTCGCCAACAACACCGCCACCTACTCCCTCGGGTTCCGCGAGCACTCCCGCACCAAGGCCGACCAGTTCAACGCAAACACGGGCTACCGCCTGACCCCCGACATCGAGACCCGGTTCTACGTCGGCGCCTACATCGTCATGCAGGACCTGCCGGGTACGCTGAGCCTCAGCGATGCGCTCAACAACCCGAGGATGGCCAACCCGGCCGCCTTGGCGGGTGATCAGCAGCGCAACACCTGGACCGAGCGGGTGGCCAACCGCACCACCTTCCGGCTCCCCGTCGGGCAGCTCGACTTCGACAGCTGGGCCGTCCACAAGTCGTTGTTCCACCCGATTTTCCAGGTGATCGACCAGGACGGCTGGACCTGGGGTGCCGCGCCCCGCTATACCGCCGACGCCCTGCTTCTCGGCTATCGCAACCAGGTGATCGCCGGCGCCCGCTATTTCGCCGGCAACAACATCGCGCAGCAATACGTCAACGTTGCCGGCAGTCGCGGCGCACAAACCCTGAATGCCCGGCAAATCGCGACAAATTACGAAGCCTACGCCGAAGACCGCTTTTTCTTTTTGCCCGATATCGCGCTGATGAGCGGCCTCAAGCTGCTGCTCGACAAGCGTGACTACAAGGATTACGGCGGGCTGCCGACCAATCCGATAGCCAAGACAGACAACGCGAACTACTACGGCGCCAACCCGAAAATCGGCCTCCTATGGGTGCCGCAAAAGGACATCCAGGTCTTCGCCGACGTGACGCGCAGCCAGGACGTACCGGATTTCACAGACCTGACGCAGACCACCGCGCTGACGACGCGCTTTGTGCCGCTGCAGTCGCAGCGCGCCTGGACCGGTGAGATCGGCACGCGCGGCAAAAGCGGCCGGTTCCAGTGGGACGCGACGTTCTACCATTCGCACATCGAGGGCGAACTGCTGCAGTTCACGACCAACCCAAACATCCCGGCGAACACGTTCAACGCCGGCACCACCGTGCATCAGGGCATCGAGTTCGGCGCCAGGGTCGAGGCGCTGCGCGACATTATCGGCCCGGCCGCCGGCGACTCGCTGTGGCTGTCGCAGGTCTGGACCTGGAACGATTTCTTCTTCCGCAACGACCCGCAATTCGGCAACAACACGCTGGCCGGCATCCCGCCGCAGGTGCTGCGCTCCGAAATCCGCTACCGCCACCCGAGCGGTTTCAATGCCGGCCCGAACGTCGATTGGGTGCCGAGCGGTCCCTGGGCCGATTTTGCCAACACGCTGCGCGCCCCGGGTTACATCCTGCTCGGGCTGGGCGGCGCCTTCGATATGCCCAACGGACTGTCGTTCTATGTCGATGCCCGCAATCTGACCAACAAGCGCTACATCAGCGACCTGACCACGGTCATCGACGCCCAGATCGGCAATTCGACCGTGTTCTACCCCGGCAACGGGGTCAGCGTTTACGCCGGTATGCGTTCGACCTTCTGAAACCGATCGTTGCTATGCCCGATGGCGCTTTCCTCATCGTCGAGGGCTCAGCCGGCTATTTCGGCCAGTGAGGCTGAGCCGGCGTTCCGCAAAAGTAGTTACGCGAACGCCTCGAATATCTCGCGCAATGCCGTGATCTGATCGCCATCGGCCGAGAGCGGCACGAGGACTGGCGTGCGGATGCCGGCCTCGCGCCAGGCCTCGACGCCGTCCCGCACCTGCGCCGCGGTACCGCACAGCGTCACGTCGGCGAGCAGCCTGTCGGTCAGATAGCGAGGAATGTCCGCGTCACGGCCTTCGGCGACGGCCCGCTCGACGCCATCCATTTCCTCCCGATACCCCGCCTCCTTCCAGTAATTGCGGTAATACGGCAACAGCGCGTAATGCGTCATCGCCTGGCGCAGCACCGCCATGGCCTCGCCGATGTCGGCGCTGACGCAGGTACGGATGCGGTTGCCGATAAAGAACGCCGGGTCCTCGCGCTTCAAAGCCGGCAGCGCTGCCAGCGATTCGGCCATATGCGAGCGGCTGCCGTTCGCGAACACCATGCCGTCGGCGATCTCGCCGGCCAGCGCGATCATGCGCCGGCGCAGCGTCGCCAGCACGATCGGCGGCAGTTCCCCGAAATTCTCATAGGCACGGTATCTCGCGACAAAGGCGCGGATGTCGCCGAGCGGCTTGCCGGGTGTCACGCCCATCCGAACATAGCTTGGGCCGTGCGCGACGCCGATGCCGAACTGGAACCGCCCGCCGGAAACTTCGTGGATATACGCCGCGCTCTGCGCGAATTCCTCGGTCGTCTGGGCGTAGATCGGCGCGATCGCGGTCGCGAACTCGATGCGCTCGGTCGCCAGCGCGAGGCCGGTGCACTGCGCCATGTTGGCGTATGAGCTCGACACCTGGATCATCGCGAAGCCGCGGCGCTCGATCTCGCGCGCCAGATCCAACGCGGCGCGGCGTCGTCCGGGTTCGGCGATCAGGTTGAGGGCGGGCATCGGCCGCGACGCGGCGGAGCGGTTCATCGCGTGTCCAATCTCTGCATCGGCCGGCCGAGCGTAAAGCATGTACAACCCGGCACCAAGCGCGGCCCGCCGATCGCCTCGACCTGAACCTGGCGGCATCGGATGCACCCGTTGGGGTATTGGGCACAGGCTGCTGGCTCGGCTAATCTCGGGGAAGCTTCACCAGCAATGAGTGCCGCCCCGATATGCGCCGCCCGAAAATGCCTCCCGCGACGATACCCCCGATCCTGATGCCGGCGATCGCGCTGGCGCTGGCCCTATTCATTCTCGATAGCGGAACGGCGAGCGCCGAAATGGTCGCCGGGGGGTGGCTGATGCCGCCCCCGATCCCGAAAGCCGCCCCCCCTCCGCCGCCTCAGGTAGTTGCGCCGATCGCGCCAGTGGTGCGCCGGGAGGCGGCCCCACAGCCGCCGCCCAGCCGTGCCCCAGCGCGTCCGGCGCCGCCGAGCGACGGCAAGGTCCGGTTCTGAGACCGGCAACGCGACTCGAGCGTGATTGCTTTAGGCCGAATCACCCATTCGTCAACTTGAAGCGACAATTGCTCGAAGAGTGTAACCGCGGAGCTTTGGGCTGAGCTCGCCCTTTGCATTCCTGCCCGGTGCGGCGAGAACCGGCGGGTTCTGGAAGCATTTGACCATTAACACGCTCCGCCCACCTATATCCCCGCGCGGTGAGGCGCTGCGCCTGTTCCTTTATCTCTTCCGGCGGGACGAAGCCGTGCAGTACCATGTGCAGGGTGATCCGTTCGCGGAATGGCATCACCTCGCACTCTTCAACTTGTAACAGGTTCTGACAGCACCACGACGCCGCTAATCGAGGTCTGCAACGGGAAAGTCGATCATCGCTAGGTATCCCGATGTGGTGCGCAGAGCGGCGGGAGCACCATTCGGTGTTAAGTAAAGCGGCACCCTGACGACGCCGACGGGACCGCTCGCAGGATGGCCGGCCAAACCCGGAACCGGGGGATGGTGCGATGGCTCTCGGGGTGACTTACGGGTCCCAGCGCGGCAGCGCGCCGGAGGCGCGGTAATGCGTAATGTGGCGGTGCGGCTGATCGACCTGCTCGGCGCGCGACCCCGGCCGATACGCGTCCCCGCCCCGGTGCCGGCGGATGCGTCTATTGCGGCGCAGGACGGCGATAGCCCCGGCGACCGACGCCGCCCCTATCGCCAGCAGAATCCACCCCACTGCCATGCTTCCGGTCCCTCTCCAATCCTGCCCCCGATGTCGCGGCCGCCGCATGCCTCTGCTCTCGGGCCGCATCCCGCAACTCCATCATAACGCGCCGCCGGCGGCCGCTGTCGAATGTTGCGCGGCACGGCACTCCCATTGCGTCGTTCCGTACTTGCCGTGGGCGGGAGGCGGAAGCATGCTGTGGTTGTCGGCCGGGAGGGAAACCGAATGCATCGGGTGTATCGCCTCTGCGGCGGCCTTCCAGGTCGCCGGCCGATGCTGCGCTCGCGGTCGACGGTAGTTTCCATTTACCGGCGCTGCGGCGATGATGCGGCGGCGGCGCCGCACCGAATGCCGCATCATCCAAAGGGATAACGTCATGATCTATGAACTTCGCGTCTATCATTGCGTGCCGGGACGCCTGCCCGATCTGTTGAAACGGTTCGATACGATCACGCTAAAGATCTGGGAGCGGCACGGCATCCAGCAGGCCGGTTTCTGGACCGTGCTGGTCGGCGAATCGAACCAGGTGCTTTATTACCTGCTCAAATTCGATTCGCTGGCCGATCGCGAAAAGAAGTGGAACGCGTTCCAGGCCGATCCGGAATGGCATCAGGCGCGCGCGGAGACCGAGAAGAACGGCCCGATCGTCGCCAAGGTCGTCAATTCGTTCCTGCAGCCGACCAGCTTCTCGGCGGTGAAATAGCAGGCAGGCAGGCGGGGCGTTCGTCCTACCCGCATACCTTGAGCGGCGGCGGCTCTCGGGCCGGCCGCCGTCTCCTCGTCGAAGACCCGTTCGTTGACGACAGCCGCTGCTCGCCCGCGAGCGTTCATTCCCATATAGAGAGACGGCGCGCCGCGCCGCCGGTGTTGGAAGCCCGTTATCGACATGACCGAAGAATTCTACCGTATCAAGCGCCTGCCGCCCTATGTCTTCGCCGAGGTCAACGCGCTGAAGGCCAGAGCGCGGGCGGCCGGGCGCGACGTGATCGATCTCGGCATGGGCAACCCGGACGGGCCAACCCCGCCGCACATCGTCGCCAAGCTCGTCGAGTGCGTGCAGAACCCGAAGACGCACGGCTATTCGGCTTCCCGCGGCATCGCCGGGCTGCGCCGCGCCTGCGCCGCGTATTATGCGCGGCGCTTCAATGTCGAGCTCGACCCCGAGCGCGAGGTCGTCGTCACGCTCGGGTCGAAGGAGGGGCTGGCCAATCTGGCGCAGGCGATCACCGCGCCTGGCGACACGATCCTGGTGCCGAACCCGTGCTATCCGATCCACGCGTTCGGCTTCATCATGGCTGGCGCGGCGGTGCGCCACGTGCCGATTGGCCCGGGGCAAGATTTTCTCGCCGAGCTGAAAAAGGCGGCGCAGCACACGGTACCGGCGCCGCTCGCGGTGGTGCTCAATTTCCCCGCAAACCCGACCGCGCAAACCGTCGATCTCGATTTTTATGCCGAGATCGTCGATTTCTGCCGGCATCAGAACATCATCGTGCTGTCGGATCTGGCCTATGCCGAAATCTATTTCGACGGCAGACCGCCGCCCTCGATCCTCGAAGTGCCGGGGGCGCGCGACATCGCGGTCGAGTTCACCTCGATGAGCAAGACCTATTCGATGGCCGGATGGCGGATCGGCTTCGCGGTCGGCAATGCGCGGCTTATCGCGGCGCTGACGCGGGTCAAGTCTTATCTCGACTATGGCGCGTTCACGCCGATCCAGGTGGCGGCGACGGCGGCGCTGAACGGCCCGCAGGACTGCGTCGTCGAGATCCGCGAGCGCTACAAGCGGCGGCGGGACGTGCTGGTCGACGCCCTGCACAACGCCGGTTGGGATATACCGAGCCCCGAAGCGTCGATGTTCGCCTGGGCGCCGATCCCCGAGGAATTCCGCGGCATCGGCACGATGGAATTCTCGAAGCTGCTGCTGGAGCGCGCCAATGTCGCGGTCGCGCCGGGGGTCGGGTTCGGCGAATACGGCGAGGGTTTTGTCCGCATCGCGCTGGTCGAGAACACGCAGCGCCTGCGCCAGGCGGCGCGCAACATCAAGGCGTTTCTGTCCGGCCGCAACGACATGCCGGCGCTGCGCCGCGGCGCTGCCTAGCGCGCGACCGCTTGCCGGCGTCGCCCTGGCGGCCAATCCGGGCAGCCGCATCGGACGGGAGGCGATCGGATGGACGGGGTGTTCTACGACGCGCTCGAAACGCGCGACCCGGCGGAACGCGAGGCGGAATTGATGGCGGCGCTGCCGCACGCGATCGCCGCGGCGAAGGAAAACGCGCACGCCTATCGCGAGCGTCTCGCGAAAGTCCGCCCCGAGGACATCACCGACCGCCGCGCACTCGTCGATCTGCCGCTGACCCGCAAGTCCGATTTGATCGAGATGCAGCGCCGGGATCCGCCGTTCGGCGGTCTGGCGGCGGTGCCGGTGAGCGCGGTCGCGCGGATTTTCGCCTCGCCCGGCCCGATCTACGAGCCGGAAGCGCGCCGTCCCGATTTCTTCCGGATGGCGCGCGCGTTGTATGCCGCCGGGATCCGTCCCGGCGACCTTGTCCACAACAGTTTTTCCTACCACCTGACCCCGGCCGGCGCGATGGTCGAAAGCGCGGCGCTGGCGCTGGGCTGCCCGGTGATCCCGGCCGGCACCGGACAGACCGAGCAACAGCTCCGCACGATTTCCGATCTGCGCCCGTCGGCCTATGTCGGTACGCCGTCGTTCCTGAAAATCCTGCTCGACCGCGCCGCCGCCGAGGGCGTCGATATCGGATGCATCAAAAACGCGCTGGTCGGCGCCGAGGCGTTTCCGGCGGCGCTGCGGGCCGAGTTCAGCGAGCGCGGCATTGCCGCGTTGCAGTGCTACGGCACCGCCGATCTCGGCCTGATCGCCTACGAAAGCCGCGGGCCGGACGGCGCGGTGTGCGAGGGCATGCTGCTCGACGAGGGCATCATCGTCGAGATCGTCCATCCCGGCACCGGCGAGCCGGCCGCCGCCGACGAGGTCGGTGAAATCGTCGTGACGACGCTGACCCCGGAATACCCGCTGATCCGCTTTGCGACCGGCGACCTCTCGGCGTATCTGCCCGGCGCGAGCCCGTGCGGCCGGACCAACCACCGCATCCGCGGCTGGCTCGGGCGCGCCGACCAGTCGGTCAAGGTGCGCGGTCTGTTCGTGCATCCGGTGCAGATCGCCGAAATCGTGCGGCGGCACAGATCGATCATCCGGGCGCGGCTGGTCGTAGAACGCGTACAGAGCGCTGACGACATGACGCTGCTGGTCGAGATCGGCGAACCGGAGGAGTCGGAGGCGGCGATCGCGGCGACGTTGCAGGCTGTTACAAAGCTGCGTGGCGCGGTGAGGCGGGTGCCCGAAGGAAGTCTGCCGAATGACGGCAAGGTGATCGAAGATAAGCGCCCGATCGGCTAAACTTCCTGTTATACTACATCAACAAATTGCCATAATTCGCCCAACGGCCGACCCAATCGCAGCCCATCTTACGCTGCGTAGGGTTCGTCCCTGCAGGTTTGTCCCCCAAACCTCCGATCCGGCCTTTAACGGCACGGATTTTTGCGGCTCCGGACTCCCCCTCCGGAGCCGCTTTTTTTCGCTGCCGCATCCCGCTGGGGCGCGGCTGGCCAGATGATTGAGCGCGGTTTTGCCGATCTCCGTCAAGTAAGCATAGCCATCATTCCTGCAATAATGATCCAGGTGTTGCAGGTGGGCAACATGGAGCGGGCATGCCGAAGCAGATCGCGATCATCCAGGGCCATCCCGATCCGGCCGGGGCGCATTTGTGCCACGCTCTCGCCGATGCCTACGCCGAGGGCGCACAGGAAGCTGGCCACCAGGTCGCGCGAATCGAGGTGGCGCGGCTCGAATTTCCGTGGCTGCGCACGCAGCAGGAATTCGAGGCCGGAGAGCTGCCGCCGATGCTGGCACCGGCGCGTGACGCAATCATCGCGGCCGAGCATCTGGTGATCGTGTTTCCGCTGTGGCTCGGGACGATGCCGGCGATCGTCAAGGCGTTTCTCGAACAGATCATGCGGCCAGGGATCGCCTTCGCCTACCAAAAGCGGGGGTTCCCGAAGCGGCTGCTAGCCGGGCGCTCGGCGCGGATCGTCGTCACGATGGGCATGCCGGGTTTCATGTACCGCTGGTATTTCGGCGGGCACGGGCTGCGCGGACTGGAGCGCAGCATCCTGCGCTTTGCCGGCATCAAGCCGGTGCGCGAGACGCTCATCGGCATGGTCGCCGACGCGAGCGAGGCGCGGCGCCGTCGCTGGCTCGACCGGATGCGCGATTACGGAAGCCACGCCGTCTGAGATCGCGGCGCGAATCCGTCATCGCAAGGACAACCTTGCGGAAGCGGCACATGCCGCAATCGCAGAACAGGGCCAAATCGGGCCCGGCGGCCTCGTCGCCGTTGGGCGCGTCGGCGCCCTTGCGCGGCCGTTCAACTGCTCCGGAATGTATCGCGGATTCGTCCGGGCCGACGGTGTCTTGCACACCGCGATCTACGACGAGCCCTTTCGTACCCGGTGATGCGCCCAAACGATGCGAAAACGCGCCGAACCGCCATATAAAAAACCATGCAGAACACCCGTCTCGCAATGCTCGACCACGATCTCGGCCCCGAGATCGACATGCTGCGCAACACGGTGCGCGATTTCGCCGACGACAGGATTGCGCCGCTCGCCGCCGAGATCGACCGGACCGACCGCTTCCCGATCGAACTGTGGCCCGAGATGGGCGCGCTCGGTCTGCACGGCATCACGGTCGAGGAGGAGTACGGCGGCGCCGGCATGGGCTATCTGGCGCATTGCGTGGCGATGGAGGAGGTCAGCCGCGCGTCGGCCTCGGTCGGGCTCTCCTACGGTGCACACTCGAATTTGTGCGTCAACCAGATCCGCCGCAACGGCAGCGAGGCGCAAAAGAGAAAATACCTGCCGGACCTGATCTCGGGCCGCCATGTCGGCGCGCTAGCGATGAGCGAGCCCGGGGCCGGCTCCGATGTCGTCTCGATGCGGCTGCGCGCCGACAAAAAGGGTGAACGCTACATCCTGAACGGCACGAAATTGTGGATCACCAACGGGCACGCCGCCGACACGCTGGTCGTCTACGCCAAGACCCGGCCCGACGCAGGCCCGCGCGGCATCACCGCCTTCCTGATCGAGAAGGGCTTCAAGGGGTTCCGTCCGGCGCAGAAGCTTGACAAACTGGGCATGCGGGGCTCGCCGACCTCGGAACTCGTGTTCGAGGATTGTGAGGTGCCCGCGGAAAACGTGCTCGGCGCGGTTGACGAAGGCGTCCGCGTCCTGATGAGCGGTCTCGATTTCGAGCGCGCCGTGCTCGCCGCGGGGCCGCTCGGCATCATGCAGGCCTGTCTCGATGTCGTGGTCCCGTACATCCACGATAGAAAACAGTTCGGCCAGCCGATCGGCGAATTCCAGCTGATCCAGGGCAAGCTGGCCGACATGTACGCCGCCTCAAGCGCCTGCCGCGCCTATGTCTACGCCGTGGCGCGCGCCTGCGACCGCGGACAGACGACGCGCAAGGACGCCGCCGGCGCAATCCTCTACGCCGCCGAGGCCGCCACCCGCATGGCATTGGACGCGGTGCAGATATTGGGCGGCAACGGCTACATCAACGACTTCCCTACCGGCCGCCTGTTGCGCGATGCGAAACTTTACGAAATTGGCGCCGGCACCAGCGAAATCCGCCGCATGCTGATCGGCCGGGAGATATTTCAGGAGACGGCGTGAGATGAGGCGGCTGATTTCGTTCGGTTCTGCATTCGAAGCAGAGGGCGGCTACAGCCGCGCCGTCGTCGATGGCGAGTGGGTGTTCGTCGCCGGCACGACCGGGTTCGATTACGCGACAATGACGATCGCCGACAACCCGGCCGAGCAGACCCGGCAGACCTTCCGCAACATCGAACGCGCCCTCGCCGAAGCCGGCGCCAGTCTCGCCGATGTTGTGCGGGTCAATTATTACGTGCCGGACCGCGACGACTGGGTGCGGATCAAGCCGGTGCTGGCTGAAATCTTCGGCGCCATCCGTCCGGCCGCGACGGTCGTGTTTTGCGGCCTCGTGGACGAGCGCATGAAGATCGAGATCGAGGTTACCGCCCGCCGCCGCACCGATTGAAAGACGTAGTGGATGAGCCAAATGTTACGACATGGCTGAGACAGCTCAGCATAATCGCTTCGACATCCGCCTGCGGCGCCTGGAGGAGCAACCCGCGTCGCCTTCACTGGCCGAATGAGGCTTACCGACGAGCAGCGCCTGCTGCGCGACACGGCCCGCGAATTCGCCTGCAACGAGCTCGCGCCGCATGCGGCCGAATGGGACCGCGCGGCGCGGTTTCCGCGGGAGGCGCTCGCCGAACTCGGAAAGCTCGGCTTCATGGGCATGCTGGTGCCGCCGGAATATGGCGGCGCCGGCGCCGACCATGTCGGCTACGCGCTGGCGCTCGAAGAAATCGCGGCCGGCGACGGGTCGGTCTCGACGATCCTTAGCGTGCATAATTCGGTCGGCGTCATGCCGGTGCTGCGTTACGGCTCCGACGAGCAGAAGCAGCGTTTCCTCGTGCCGATGGCGCAGGGTGACATGCTGGCTTGCTTCTGTCTGACCGAGCCCGAGGCCGGCTCCGACGCCGCCGCGCATCAAGACCCGCGCCGTGCGCCACGGCAATCGCTGGGTCCTCAACGGCACGAAGCAGTTCATCACCTCGGGTTCGACGGCCGATGTCGCGATCGTCTTCGCGGTCACCGACCCGGATGCCGGGCGCAACGGGATCAGCGCCTTCATCGTGCCGACCGATACCCCCGGCTACCGCGTCGCGCGGCTCGAACACAAGCTCGGGCAGCGCGCCTCCGACACGGCGCAGCTCGTCTTCGAGGACATGGAACTGACCCCCGATCTGATGCTCGGCGGGGAGGGCGAGGGGTATCGCATCGCGCTGTCGAACCTCGAAGGCGGGCGCATCGGCATCGCCGCGCAATCACTCGGCATGGCGCGTGCCGCCTACGAGGCGGCGCTGGCCTACGCCAAGGAGCGCGAGACGTTCGGCAAGAAGATCATCGAGCATCAGGCCGTCGCGTTTCGGCTCGCCGACATGGCGACGCAACTCGCCGCCGCGCGCGGGCTGATCCTGGAGGCTGCCGCGTTGCGCGACGCCGACGAGCCGTGCCTACAGGCCGCCGCGATGGCAAAACTGTTTGCCTCCGAGATGGCCGAGCGGGTCGCCTCCGACGCGATCCAGATCCACGGCGGCTACGGCTATCTCGCCGATTTCCCGGTCGAACGGATTTACCGCGATGTACGAGTCTGCCAGATCTACGAAGGCACCAGCGACATTCAACGGCTGCTGATCGCGCGCGAGATCGCAAAGCAGTAGCGTCGGCCCGTTGTTGATGCGCTACGATGAGCCGTCCAATAATCAGGGAGGAACGGATGTCCAGGTTGCGAGGTTTGCTGGCCGGGCTCGCGTTGATTGCGGCGGCATCGCTGCCGATCGTGGCGACGGCGCAGCAGGCGCCGAGCGGCGAACCGGTCAAGATCGGGTTCGGCATGGGGCTGACCGGCGGGCTGGCCTCGGCCGGCAAGGCGGCGCTGCTGGCGATGAAGATCTGGGAGGACGATATCAACGCCAAAGGCGGTCTGCTCGGCCGGCCGGTCAAACTCGTCTATTACGACGACCAGAGCAATCCGGCGACGGTCCCCGGCATCTACACCAAGCTTCTCGACGTCGACAAGGTCGATATCGTCGCCAGCGATTACGGCACCAATCTGATCGCGCCGGCGATGCCAATCGTTATCCAGAAGGGAAGAACCTTCTTCTCGCTGTTCGGCCTCGACGTGAACAAGGAGTTCAATTACCCGAAATATTTCTCTATGGCGCTGACCGGCGGGCCCGATCCCAGCGCTGCTTTCTCGAAGGGATTCTTCGAACTCGCAGCGGCGCAGAGCCCGAAGCCGCAGACCGTCGCGATTATCGCCGGCGATGCCGAATTCCCGCGCAACGCCGCCGAGGGGGCGCGTAGAAACGCGAAGGAATTCGGTTTCAAGGTCGTATACGACAAGACCTACCCGCCGACCACGACCGACTACACCCCGATCGTGCGCGCGATCCAGGCGGCCAATCCCGATATAGTGCTGAGCCTGTCCTATCCCCCCGACGCGGTCGGGATGGTGCGCGCCGCGAATGAAGTCGGGCTGAAGGCGAAAATGTTCGGCGGCGGCCTGGTCGGGCTGCAATATGCGTCAATAAAGCAGCAGCTTGGCGAGCAGCTGAACGGCATCGTCAATTACGACTTCTGGGAGCCGGCCAAGACTTTGCAATTCCCCGGCGTCGAGGAGTTCCTGAAAAAATACCAGGCGCGCGCCGGAGCTGAAGGGGTGGACCCGCTCGGCTATTATCTGCCGCCATTCGCCTACGCGAACATGCAGGTGATCGCACAGGCAGTCGAGGGCGCCAAGAGCCTCGACGATGACAAGCTGGCTGACTGGCTCAGGAAAAACAAAGTCAAGACGATCGTCGGCGACGTCGAGTACGGCCCGAACGGCGAGTGGAAGGAACCACGCGTGCTTCAGATACAGTTCCACGACGTGAAGGGCAGTGATCTCGATCAGTGGAAGGCCGACGCGAAGCAAACGATCTTGTGGCCGGACAAATACGCGACCGGCAAGATCAATTACCCCTACACCGAGGCGAAAAAACAGAGCGCGTCGAAAGAGAACGCCTCGAAATAAACGTCGCGGCCTCATCACGGCGGGATTGTTTCGTCGCACGCGCTACGCGGTGATGCGGCTTGTCATAGCGAGCGCGGCGACGCAATCTGGCCGGCCGCGCGGCGAACGAGGGGAAATGGCGATGCGGTTCGGATTGTTCGGTGGCGCGCGGACGGAAATCGGCGATCAAGTCAGCGACAGCCACAACTATACCGAGTATGTCGATTACATCTGCGAGGCCGAGGCGCTCGGTTTTCACAGCGTGTTTCTCGTCGAGCACCATTTCACCGGCTTCGGCCAGGTCTCGGCGACGCTCAGTTTCCTGACCTATCTCGCCGCCAAGACCACGACCCTGCGGCTCGGTACGGCGGTGCTGGTGCTGCCCTGGCATAATCCGGCGCTGCTTGCGGAGCAGGCCGCGACGCTCGATCTCTTGTCGAACGGGCGCTTCGATTTCGGCATCGGCAAGGGCTATCGCTGGGGCGAGTTCCACGGCTTCTGCATCCCGATGCAGGAAGCCGAGGAACGCTACCAGGAAACGGTCGCGTTTCTGCGGAAGGCATGGACGACAAAGGGGCGCTTTTCGCATCACGGCAAATACTGGGATTTCGAGGACGTTGTCATCGAGCCGGCGCCGGTGCAGAAGCCGCACCCGCCTCTATGGATCGGCGCGCAGAGCCCGAGCTCGATCCGCTTCGCCGCCGAGAACGGGTTCAATTTGCTGCTCGGGCAAGGCGGCGGCCCCGAGACCGTGGCCGAGGGGATCTCGATCTATCGGCGAGCGATCGAGGCGCAGGGTCGCGCGTTCGATCCGGCGACGGTCGGCTGCACGCGGGCGCTGCATATCGCGATGACCGACGACGAGCGCGAGAAGGCCCGCGAACTGCGCGCCAAGTTCATGAGCAACGTCCAACTGCTGTCGCTGTCGCCGACCGGCGAATCGCCGACTCTCGGACGCCCGCGCAAGATGCTGTCGCGCGCCGAGATGGACGAGCTGACCGAGCGCGACGCGCTGATCGGCCGTCCCGAGGAGATCATCGCGCGGCTGAAACGGCTGCAGGAAGGCGGTCTAGAATATGTGATGGTGATGGATTTCGCGGGCCGGCGCGACCATCTGCGCACCTTCGCCCGCGAGATCATGCCCGCCTTTGCCGAGGGCTGATCTGGGCGGATACTCCGGTCGCTATGCCGGGTCGAGTTCGGTGTCCCAGTAGAGATAGTCGCGCCAGCTTTCGTGCAAATAGTTCGGCGGAAAGGCGCGGCCGTTTTCCTGCAGCATGTAGCTCGTCGGCTGGACTGGCTTCTGCTTCGGGAACATTCGACTCTGTTGCGGCAGCCGGTTTCCTTTCAGCAAATTGCAGCCGCCGCACGCTGTCACGACGTTGGTCCACACGGTCTTGCCGCCGCGTGAGCGCGGCACGACGTGATCAAACGTCAGATCCTGCGACGGAAATGGCCGGCCGCAATATTGGCAACTGAAGCGGTCGCGCAAAAACACGTTGAACCGGGTGAAGGCCGGATGGCGCGCTGCCTGCACGTATTCCTTGAGCGCGATGACGCTCGGCAGGCGCATCTCGAAAGACGGGCTGCGGACATAGAAGTCATAATGGTCGATGATGTTGACGCGGTCGAGGAACACCGCCTTGACCGCGTCCTGCCAGCACCACAGCGACAACGGGAAATAGCTGAGCGGCCGAAAATCGGCGTTCAGCACCAGGGCCGGACAGTTTTCGAGCGGCGCCGCCACCAAAGCACCTTCTTCCGTCAATCCAACCTGCCCCGCATTATCACTCGATTATGACCGATTGGCGAATCGCCGGTATGATCGCTACCCGCATCTGCGGCCGAACGCCGCGCCGCCGACCGCGCTGTGGCGAATTTCCCTGATACCAGGAATTTTTCCGCGCCGGCCGATTGGCGCGGCGCGGCCGTCCGGTTTTCCTGAGTTTCACAAGGGGTTACGCGGCGGCTGCGAGAAATTCCCGCGCACCAACAGGGATTTGTCCGTTCGCGAGCAGGGAAGTTCGCGCCGCGAACAGGGAAGTTCCTGACGCGAGCAGGGAATTCGCGAAAACGCCTGCAGTCGGCCGCTCCCCGCCTCCCCCCTGCTTCTACGCTGTTTATAGAACTATTATCGGACATGATTGCGGCAATTTTCGTGTCGGCCCGATCAGCCCTGCGCCAGCGTCAGCACAATGCGAGAGGCGGCGGCGGCAATTCGCGCGATCGCGGCGACATCGACGGCGTCCGGCCAGCGATCCTGCGGCAAATGAAACAGCCGATTCGTGCCGACCAGCGTCAGATAAAGACCGCCGGCGCGGTGGATGTCGCGGGTCTCGCCACTCGGCGCCGGACCCAGCGGCGCCAGCACGTGCTTCTGGCCGGCGCGCGTCAGCTCGGTTATCGCCAGTTCGCGCAATTCGGGGTCGGGCGCCACGAGCGACAGCGCCCCGCCGGAAGCGCCGATATTAGCGCCGTAATGCACCCAGATTGCGCCGCCGTCGGCCGGCTTCCGGTCCCATCCGTCACGCCGCGCGAGGAAATCGTCGAGGCCGAGATGACCAAGCTCGTGGCCGGTATTCGCGGTGAACACCACCGGGCGGGACGGCCGCTGTGTCAGCAGCACCCGCAGTGTTTCGAGCCAGCAGACGATCCCGCCGCCGCGCTCGGCGGTCGATTGCCACCAGGAGCTGCGCGGCGTCATGACGACGAGCGGCGCCACGGCGGCGCCGTGCCCGCCATCATGCATTGGGGCACCGAGCAAGATGACAATATTGCGGGCGGTCGCTTGTGTTCGACGGCTGTCGGAGACGAGCCGGGCGGGGTCGCCGCGCGCCGCCGCCGCAAGCACCTGCTCCCGCGCCGCGCTCGATACATGGATTGTCGGCATGCCGAACGGGCGTCGGAAGCCTTCGGCGTTGAGCAGCGCCAAGCCCGGACTTTGCCCGGCGCACAGGACGACAAAGGCGCGGTGCCCGCCCCGGTGATCGCCCTCGCGGCGCAGCCGCTCGTACTCGCCGCTATAGACGGCTTGCGGCGGCAGCTCGGCGACGGCGATCTCGGCGTCGCTTTCGATCGGGCCGAGGCGGCCCTCTACGCCGTCGCCGGTTGTCGCCGGAGCATCGAAGGCCGGGATTGCGGGCAGGCGCTCGCCGCCGAGGTCGAGAAAGGCGGCGACCGGGTCGAGCCGCTCGATCACGAATTCCTCGACCGTTACATCGGCGCCGAGCAAAGCGGCTTCGGCGGCCAGCCATTCGGCTCCGGCGGCGTCGCCTGCCGTCGCGGTGCGGTGATTGCCGTGCGCGTCCCAGGCGGCTAGCCAGTTTGCGGCGCGGTTCCACGGGTCGGTGGAAGCGGACATCGGCTTCTCCTCGATCAGCCGTTTTCGGCGAGGACAATTCCGGCAAGGTGCAGCGATCCGCAGATCAGGACCCGCGCCGGCCCGCTCCCGCCGATGGCGCTGTTCCTGCTGACAACAGCGCGCAGCGCGGCCTCGATCGATTCGGTTTCCTCGGCTGGAATCCCGACTCCGCGCGCGGCTTCGGCGATTCGGGGAGCCGGCAGGGCGTTCTCCTCGCCGGGGATCGTCAGCGCGTACAGCGCTTGCGCGTGCGATGCGAGCGGCGCGAGAAAGCCTCCGGCATCCTTGGTATTGAGCATCCCGACCACAAGGTAGAGCGGCTGGTCGCGCCATTTCGCGGCTATTTCGGCAAGGACTTGTCCGGCCCCCGGGTTGTGGCCGCCATCGAGCCACAAATCCCAGCCGGGCGGCAGTGTTTCGGCAAGCGGGCCTCGGCTCAGACGCTGCAGCCGCGCCGGCCAATCAATTCGGCACAGTCCCGCCGCGATCGCGTCGGCCGGCAGTGAGAACTCGTGGAGCTGTTCGAGGCAGGCCAGCGCGATCCCGGCATTGGCGATCTGGTGCGCGCCGGGGAGTGACGGCGGCGGCAGGTCGAGCCGCCAGCGGACGCCCTCGTAGCGCATGCCTGCCTCGGGCACCGCCACCCTTCCCTCCTCCGTGATCCCTGGGTCAAGCCCGGGGAGGGGAGGGTTAGAAAGGGGGTTGCAGAAGGGGTCGCAGCGCCACTCCCGCTGCCAGCGGTGGAGCGGCGCGCCGATCGCGGCGGCGCGGGCTTCGATGACGGCGGCGGCCTCGGCGGGTTGCGGCCCGATCACGGCCGGCGCCGCGGGCTTCAGAATGCCGGCCTTCTCGCCCGCGATCGCCGCGACCGTGTCGCCGAGAAACGCCTGATGATCGAGCGAAATCGGCGTGATCGCGGTGGCTGCCGGTCGGGGGATGACGTTCGTTGCGTCGAGCCGGCCGCCAAGCCCGGTTTCGAGCAGGACAATATCGGCCGGAGTGCGCATGAAGGCCAAGAACGCCGCCGCCGTCGTGATCTCGAAAAACGTGATCGGCTCGCCGCCATTGGCGCGCTCGCATTCGTCCAACACCGCGAGTAGCGCGTCCTCGTCGATCAGCTCGCCGGCGAGGCGGATGCGCTCGTGAAAGCGCACGAGGTGCGGCGAGGTGTAGACATGCACGCGATATCCGGCGGCTTCGAGGCAGGCGCGCATCGTCGCGACCGTCGAGCCCTTGCCGTTGGTTCCGGCGACATGGACGACCGGAGGCAGCTGCTTGTGCGGGTTGCCGAGCGCGGCCAGCAGCCGTTCGACCCGGCCGAGCGTCAGGTCGATCTTCTTTGGATGCAGCTGCATCAGCCGGGTCAGGACCCGGTCGCTTGCCGCGGGGAGAAGCAGGGTCGTCAAGCGCCGTCGCCTTCGGCCGCGATCGGCGAGGCGATTACCGCGAGTGCGGTATCCGGGGCGGCCTCCACCCGCCGCGGTTCGCGCAGGAGCCGCAGCAGACGGCCCAAGGTCGCGGCCAGTTCGGCCCGCGGCACGACCTGATCGACCATGCCGTGCTCGAAAAGATATTCGGCGCGCTGGAAACGCTCGGGCAGCGTCTCGCGGATCGTTTCCTGGATGACCCGCGCACCGGCGAAGCCGACGATCGCGCCGGGCTCGGCCAGGATGATGTCGCCGAGCATCGCGAACGAGGCCGACACGCCGCCGGTCGTCGGATCGGTCAGCACGACGATATAGGGCAGCCCCGCTTCCTTGACCATGTCGGCGGCGAGGATCGTGCGCGGCATCTGCATCAGCGACAGGATGCCTTCCTGCATCCGCGCGCCGCCCGAGGCCGGAACGACGATCAGCGCCGCCTCGCGCTCGACGGCGCGCCGCGCCGCCGCAATGAACGCCTCGCCGACCGCAACGCCCATCGACCCGCCCATGAAGGCGAAATCGAACGCCGCAATGACGGCCGATATGCCGCCGATCCGCCCCTCGGCGACCGCGAGCGCGTCATTGGCGATCCCGGGGCCAGCTCCGGGGATGGCGGCGAGCGCGGCCTGGTTTTCGCGCAGCCGCTCGGTGTAGCGCTTGCGGTCGCGAAAGCGCAGCGGATCAAGTGCGGCCTTCGGCGTCTCGACCGGAGCGAATTCGCCGCCGTCGAACAGCAGCTTGAACCGGGCCTGGGCGCCGATGCGGAAATGATGGCCGCAGCTGCGGCATACCTCCAGGTTTTCCGCCAGCTCGCGATGAAACAGCATCTGCTCGCATGACGGGCATTTGCGCCAGAGATTGTCCGGCACGTCCTTGCGCCGGAACACCCGGATCTTCGGCAGGACATAATTGGTCAGCCAGTTCATGCCGCACGCCCGCTACGCACCCCTTCCGCCAGCGCGCGCACGTCGGCGAGCACGGCCTCGACGAGGCCCGGCTTGGCATTGCCCTCGGGGTCGAGGTTCAGCGCGAGGCGGTCGACGATCGCCGTGCCGACAACCGCCGCGTCGGCGGCCTTGGCGACTTCGGCGGCCTGCGCCGGGGTCTTGACGCCGAACCCGACCGCGACCGGCAGATCGGTGAACCGGCGCAGCCGCGCGACGGCGCTATGCACGCTCGCGGCCTCGGCCGATCTTGTGCCGGTGATGCCGGCGATCGCGACGTAGTAGATAAAGCCGCTGGCGTGCGCGACGATCGCCGGCAGGCGCGCTTCGTCGCTGGTCGGCGTGGCGAGCCGGACGATATCGAGCCCGGCGGCGCGCGCCGGCCCGGACAGCTCGGCATCCTCCTCGGGCGGCAGATCGACGACAATCGCGCCATCGACGCCGGCAGCAACGGCATCGCGCGCGAACGCGTCGGCACCGTAGCGGTAGATCGGATTGTAATAGCCCATCAGCACATACGGCGTATCGGGGTCGCGCTCGCGCAGGCGGCGCACCATCGCCAGGACCTTGCGCAACGTCATGCCTGCCTTAAGCGCGCGCTGGCCCGCCGCCTGGATCGACGGGCCGTCGGCCATCGGGTCGGAAAACGGCATGCCGATCTCGATCAGGTCGGCGCCTGCGCCGGCGAGGCCCTCGAACAGCGCGAGCGATGTCTCGGCATCGGGATCGCCGGCCATCAGATAGATAACGAGCCCGGCGCGGCGCTCTTCACGCAATTTGGCGAAGCGCCGTTCGATGCGGGTCACAGCTTCACCCCGAGGTGGTCGGCGACGGCGAAGATGTCCTTGTCGCCGCGACCGCACATGTTCATCACGAGCAGGTGATTGCGCGGCAGGGTCGGGGCGATCTTCGCGACATGCGCCAGCGCGTGCGCCGGCTCCAATGCCGGGATGATTCCCTCCTGGCGGCTGCACAGTTGGAAGGCGTCGAGCGCCTCGCGGTCGGTGATCGAGACGTACTCGACGCGGCCGAGATCGTGCAGCCAGGCGTGTTCCGGCCCGATCCCCGGATAATCGAGCCCTGCCGAGATCGAATGCGCGTCGTTGATCTGGCCGTCCTCGTTTTGCAGCAGATAGGTGCGGTTGCCGTGCAGCACGCCGGGCTGGCCGCCGTTCAGCGAGGCGGCGTGCAGCCCGGTGTCGATGCCGTGCCCGCCGGCCTCGACGCCGATCATCCGCACCGAGGGATCGTCGAGAAACGGGTGGAACAGCCCCATCGCGTTCGAGCCGCCGCCGATGCAGGCGACCAGCGTGTCGGGCAGCCGCCCCTCGGCTTTCATCATCTGCTCGCGCGTCTCGCGGCCGATCACCGACTGGAAGTCGCGCACCATCGCCGGGTAGGGATGCGGCCCCGCGACCGTGCCGATCACATAGAACGTGTCGTCGACATGCGCGACCCAGTCGCGCAGCGCGTCGTTCATCGCGTCCTTCAACGTCGCGGTGCCGGAATGCACCGGCACGACTTCGGCGCCGAGCAGCCGCATGCGAAAGACGTTCGGTTTCTGCCGCTCGATGTCGGTCGCGCCCATGTAGACGACGCAGGGCAGGTCGAACAGCGCGCAGGCCGTCGCGGTCGCGACGCCGTGCTGCCCGGCGCCGGTCTCGGCGATGATGCGGCGCTTGCCCATGCGGCGCGCCAGCAGGATCTGGCCCAGCACGTTGTTGATCTTGTGCGCGCCGGTATGGTTCAGCTCGTCGCGTTTGAAATACAGCTTGGCGCCGCCGAAGTGGCGGGTCAGCCGTTCGGCGAAATACAACGGGCTCGGGCGCCCGACGTAATGCTCGAGGTAATATGCCAGTTCGGCGTGGAAATTCGGGTCGTCTCGGGCGGCGTTGTAGGCTTGCTCGACCGCCAGGATCAGCGGCATCAACGTCTCGGCGACATAGCGCCCGCCGTAAATGCCGAAATGGCCGCGCGCGTCCGGCCCGCCGCGATAAGTGTTCGGTGTCTGCATCAGCGCTCCCGTGGTGAACTATAGCGCGCGCGCCACAGCAAGGAATTCTCGGATTTTCTCCGGGTCCTTGTCGCCGGGCCGGCGCTCGACGCCGGACGATACATCGACTGCGGTCGCACCGGAAATCCGCACCGCCTCAGGCAGCAACGCGGCGGTCAGCCCGCCCGACAGCATCCACGGGCGGCGCCAGCGATGCCCGGCGATCAGCCGCCAATCGAATGCAAGACCATTGCCGCCCGGGAGCGCGCCATTCCGGCGCGGCGGCTTCGCGTCGAACAGCAGGTAATCGGCGCATTCTTCATAGAGCGAGGCGCTCGCGACGTCGTCCGGCCCGGCGATCGGGATCGCCTTCATTACCGGACGGCCGAACCGCGCCTTGACCTGTGCGACCCGCTCCGGGCTCTCGCGGCCGTGGAATTGCAGGACGTCGAGTGGCGCTATGTCGAGCGCGGCGCCGATCGAGCCGTCGTCAGCATCGACGAACAGCCCGACCCGCCTTACCGACGCGCCCACTTCGGCGCACAACTCGGCGGCGCGCGACGGCGATACGGCACGCGGGCTCGGCGGATAGAAGACAAAGCCGAGATACGCCGCGCCGCCCTGGATCGCGGCGGCGACCGCGTCCTCGCTCGACAACCCGCAAATCTTCGCGGCGACGCTCATCGACGAGATATAGGGGTCCGGGCGGGATGCGCGAAGCCGAATGGGCTAAGCGCCGCATAATGCTCCTGTCATCGACGCATCGAGCGGGCTTTAAGCCTCAACGCAGCGGGCGAAAACATTGCCGTTGCGATCGCGTCCGCTTCCTGTTGTCGGCAGCTCCGGCAGGCACAGGCCCGCCGGACGCGATCTTTCAAGAATATCGGGAGCGGCTTCCCTACTTTGACGCGTCCGCCGCTTTCGTTGCCGGTGTGGCGAGAATGAGATCGACACAGGCGTCGACAACCCGTTGGTTGCTCTCGCGGGGCTTGCCCAGCGTGACCCAACTCTTGTCCAATTCTTCCGAGCGAGCATAGGTGTAGGTCGCGGCCTTGAGTTTTGCTGACTTGGCGGCCACCGTCGCCGGATCCTGGGCGTTGAACTTGATCGCGCAGAGTTCGGCGGCGAGCGGCACGGCAACCGCCTCCATGCGTTCGGTGGCGGCTTGGTTGACGCCGCCCGCGGTTGCAAAGCCGAGACCGGGCAAGCCGAACCAGCCAAAGCCGATTGCGTTCCATGCAAAAAAGGTCAAAGCCGCGGACAGAATAACCGGCCCACGATACTCTTTCTGCAGTATTTTTGGTAGTTTCACGTGGTTTCCTCCCTATTTTTACTGGTAGTAAATGGGGACATATCTGCCATGCACAATGGTTTTATGCCGAAATATTCAAGAGTTGATCAGAGAAACGGAGGATTTTGTTCGCCTGCTGCGGCCCGGATGTGTCGTTCATGCTCAAGCGCCCACCCTCGATCGACGCTCGCCGCAGGCCATGGCGGCGGGGATGGACCGCTACATTCCGAGATAGGCGCGGCGCACCCGGTCGTCGGCCATCAGCGTGCGGTGCGTGCCTTCGAGAACAACGCGGCCGGTTTCGAGAACATAGCCGTAATCGCACGATTCGAGCGCCTCGGCGACGCGCTGCTCGACCAGCAGGATCGTCAGCCCATCCTCCTGGTGCAGCGCGGCGACCCGGTCGAAAATCATGTCGGCGATCGTCGGCGCCAGCCCCATTGACGGCTCGTCGAGCAGCAACAGGCGCGGCGCGGACGCCATGCCGCGGCCGATCGCCAGCATTTGCTGCTCGCCGCCGGACAGCGTGCCGGCCATCTGGCCGCGCCGCTCGGCTAGGACCGGAAACAGCGTGAAAATGCGGTCGAGGTTGCGGCCCCAGTCCACCCGGCCGCGCTCGGCATAGGCGCCCATTTCGAGATTTTCGAGCACGGTCAGCGAGGCGAAGACTTGCCGCCCCTCGGGGACGTGCGCGATGCCGAGATGGGCGCGCTGCGGCGGTGGAATGGCCAGCAAGTCACGCCCTTCAAACAGAACCTTGCCCCCGGCCGGCGCGACTGTGCCGGAAACAGCCTTGAACAGCGTCGTCTTTCCGGCGCCGTTCGGGCCGACAATCGCGACGAACTGCCCCTCGCCAACCGAGAGCGACACGCCGCGCAGCGCCGCCAGCCCGCCGTAGCTGACCGAGAGGTCCTCGATTTCGAGCATATTTCCGCCTCGGGCCTGCCGCGTTGCTTCCGGCATAGCACGGGGAACCAATCGCGCCAACGGGGCCGCGAATGCTATCAAAACTCGATGACAGCCATGCGGCGCTGCGCCTATGGTCGCGCAACGGAGCAAAATTTTGGAGGAAATGCCGATGAGGAAACGGCAATGCCGTTCCTGATGATCGATTTCTGGCAGGCACTGGCGGCCGGCATCCTGGTCGGCAGCGCCTATGCGCTGATGTGCGTCGGGCTCAACATCATTTTCGGCGCAATGCGGGTCATCAATTTCGCGCAGGGCGATTTCCTGATGCTCGGCATGTATGCCGCGTTCTATCTGGTTGCGGGATACGGGGTACTGAATTTCCTTGGCCCCTATGCCGGGCCGATCGTCGCGGCCTTTCTCGCTGGACCGATCGTGTTCGCGATCGGCTGGCTGGTGCACAAGTTCATCGTGTCGCGCGTGACCGGGGCCGGGGTCGCCGACATCGAGGGCGCCGGGCATTACGGCCAGATCCTCGTCACGCTCGGCATTTCGCTGATCCTGACCAATGGCGGTCTGATCCTGTTCGGCTCGACCCCGGTCGGCGTGCGCACGCCGCTGTCGCGGCAATCGTGGGAGATCGGCGACGTTCTGTTGAACCAGGCGCGCTCGGTGAGCTGCCTCGTCGCGATCGCGGTGGCGGCCGGGGTGTATCTGTTTCTCGGCCATACGCGGATCGGCAAGGCGCTGCGCGCCGCCGCCGACAATCCGCAGGCGGCGATCTATATGGGGATCGACGTCGATCGGGCGCACCGGGTCGCCTGGAGCCTCGGGGTCGGGATCACCGCGATCGCCGGCGGTCTCGTCGCGACGTTTCAGACGTTTCAGCCCTATATCGGGTTCGATTTCGTCATCGTGATGTATGCCGGGGTCGTGCTCGGCGGCTTGGGGAGCAATATCGGCGCGTTCTGGGGCGGCCTGGTGATCGGCATCGTGCAGCAGATGTCGACGCTGGTGCTGCCGTATCAGCTGCAGAATACGGCGATTTTCATCGTTTTTCTGCTGATCATCTTCCTGCGGCCGCAGGGCATGTTCGGCCGCCTCACCGAACGGACGTGAGGCCGCCGCGATGAGGACCCGGGCCGAGTCGAGGCGTCAGCTGTGGGCGATCCTTGGGGTCGCCGCCGCGATCCTGGTGCTGTCGCTCGTTCGTCCTGCGCAGCGATTACTATCAGCTCGTGCTGACCTACGTGCTGCTGTGGGCGGTGCTGTCGCTGGCGTGGAACATATTGTCCGGTTACGCCGGGTATTTCTCGTTCGGGCATGCGGTGTTCTGGGGTCTCGGGGCCTACACCGTCGCGCTCGGCCTCTTGTGGTTTCATCTGACGCCGTGGGTGTCGATCCCGCTCGCCGCGGTGGTCGGCGCCGCCGCCGGCGCGCTGATCGGGTATCCGACCTTCCGCCTGCGCGGTCATTATTTCGCGCTGGCGATGCTCGCCTATCCGCTGGCGATTCTTTATGTCTTCCAGTGGCTCGGCTATCAGGAGATCGCGCTGCCAATGGAGCGCGAGGCGCCCGCCTCTGTACATGCAGTTCGAGGACCGGCGCGTCTATGTCGTGCTGGCGCTGGCGCTGCTGGTGATCGCGCTGCTGATCTCGCTGTGGGTCGAGAACACGCGGTTCGGCATGGCGCTGACCGCGATCAAGCAGAACGAACCGGCCGCCGAGGCCGCCGGCATCGACACCTGGCGCTGGAAGATGCTGGCGCTGATGCTGTCGGGCGCGCTCGCGGCGGTGGCCGGCGGATTCTACGGGGTCGTGATGCTGGTCGTGACGCCGGAAAGCGTGTTCGGCATGCTGGTCTCGGCGCAGGCGCTGATCCTGGCGCTGTTCGGCGGCGTCGGCAGCCTGTGGGGTCCGGTGATCGGCGCCGCGGTGCTGGTGCCGCTGGCCGAGGGGCTGAACGCCGAACTCGGCGCGACACTGCCGGGCATCCAAGGCGTCGTGTACGGCGTCGCGATCATCGCGATCATTCTGCTGGCGCCGGAGGGCGTCTATTGGCGGGTGCGCGATCGACTGTCGCGAAGGCGTTCCCGGACCGCGGTGCCGCGCGCCGCGGTGTCGGTGCCGGCTCCGGCCGAAATCCGCGCAACTCCGGTTGCGGCATTGCATAAGCCGGTGACGCAGGGGCGCGACCTGCTGGTGTTGCGCGATGTCGGCATTTCCTTCGGCGGGTTGCGCGCGCTTGACGGGATCGACCTGGTCGTGCCCGAGGGCGGCCTCTACGGCATCATCGGCCCGAACGGCGCCGGCAAGACGACGCTGTTCAATGTCATCAACGGCTTTCTGACCCCGGATAGCGGCACGATACGGTTTGCCGGCGAGCCGATCACCGGGCTGCGGCCGAACCGAGTGTGCCGGCGCGGCATCGGCCGGACGTTTCAGGTCGTGCGCGCCTTTTCGCGCATGACGGTGCTCGAAAACGTCATTGTCGGCGCGTTTGTCGGGGCGCGCGACGACACGACGGCGCGCCGCATGGCGCTGGCGGCGCTCGACCGGGTCGGGCTTGCCGCGCGCGGCGGAATCGCTGGCCGGAGGCCTGACGACCCGCGAGCTGCGGCTGATGGAGCTGGCGCGCGCACTGGTGCCGCGCCCGAAGCTGATGCTGCTCGACGAGACGCTCGCCGGCCTCGGCCACGAGGATCTCGACGGCATTCTCGATGCGATCCGGCAGTTGCGCGCCGACGGCACGACGGTGCTGATCATCGAGCACACGATGCAGGCGATGGTGCAGCTGGTCGATCATTTCGACGTGCTCGACCACGGCAGACTGATCGCCTCGGGGCGGCCCGACGATGTCGTGCGCGACCCGAATGTGATCGAGGCCTATCTCGGCAAGAAATGGGTCGATCGCGTCGCGGTCCCGGCTAAATAGCCGTTTTCCGAATTCGTTTGCACCAGGAGATCGCGATGGGTTTTCGTCTAACGAGGCGCAGTGTTACGGCGGGTCTGGCGCTCGGCGCGCTGGCTTCGCCGGGGTTCGGCATCCTGTCGGCGCGGGCGCAGGAAAAATCGGTCAAGATGGCGATGATCGCGCCGCTGTCGGGGCCGTGGGCGCGGCAGGGTCAGCTGCTGCGTCAGGGCGCCGACATGGCGATGGACGAGATCAACAAGTCGGGCGGGATCAAGAGCCTCGGAGGCGCCAAATTCGAGCTGGTTGTCGCCGATGCCGGCGACAGCACCGAGAAGGCGAAGAACGCGGCGCAGCGCCTCTTGGCCGAGCAGCCCGATCTGATTGGCGGGTTCGGTTCGTGGCTCAGTTCGTTCACGCTGGCGGTGACCGAAGTGACCGAGCGGGCTCAGCTGCCGTGGCTGACCCTGTCCTATTCCGACGCGATCACCAATCGCGGCTTCAAATTCATTTTCCAGACCTCGCCGACCGCCGACTGGCAGGCCGCGCAGACTCTGCCGACGACCCTCAATCTCGCCGAGAAGGCGACCGGCAAGCGGCCGAAGACGATCGCGATTCTGCAGGACAACACGGCCTCGCCGGTCAGCTTCGGCAAATATCTGCGCGAGGGCGGCGGTCTGGAGAAAGCCGGGCTGAAGCCGGTCGTCGACGAAATCTTCACGCCGCCCTTATCCGACGCGACGCCGCTGGTCAGCAAAGTCCGCTCGGCGAAGCCCGATTTCGTGCTGATGCTGAGCTCGGCGATGCCCGACGTAAAGCTGATCCTCGAAAAACTCGACGAGTTCAGGCTGGCCCGCGGCAAGATCCCGCTGATCGGCAACGGCGCGCCATACGGCTCGCCGGAATTGCTGACGACGATCGGCCCCGAACTGCTCGAAGGGTTTCTGTTCAGCGTCGCGAACTGGCCGCTGAAGGGCCAGGAGGAATTCATCGCGGACTTCAAGAAGCGCACCGGCGAGCCGTTCGCGACGCAGGACGCGCTATGCGGCTACGGCCATGTCTGGATTCTGAAGGAGGCGATGGAAGCCGCCAAGTCCGCCGACAAGCTCAAGGTCGCCGAGGCGATCCGGAAGATGAACCTGACCGAGGGACCGGCGGCGCGCTCGTTCCCGGGACCGATCAAGTTCGACGAGAAAGGCCGGCGCGAGAACGTGCCGATGGTCTTCGCGCAGTGGCAGAACGGGAGTGCCGATCACGGTCTTCCCGGAGGACCGCGCGATGGCCAAGGCCTTCTGGCCGAAGAGCTGAGCCGGGCGGAGGGGTG
Organism: uncultured Alphaproteobacteria bacterium; assembly: GCA_963847345.1. Classification (GTDB taxonomy): domain Bacteria; phylum Pseudomonadota; class Alphaproteobacteria; order ATCC43930; family CGMCC-115725; genus DATARH01. Next base: position 49,299 of record CAWJZU010000007.1, read on the forward strand.
ATCGCCGTTTCGACGATCACCCAAGCGTACCGTCAGGGCAGATCGGCGCGCTGGTCGCGCGGTGGGGCCAGTTCGTCGATCAGGTGGGCGAGCCTGATGTCGCGCTCGCTGAGGCCGCCGGCGTCGTGCGTCGACAGCGCGATCTCGACCCGGTTGTAGACGTTGAAGATCTCCGGGTGGTGATCCATTTTCTCGGCGGCAAGCGCGATGCGCGACAGGAACGCCCAGGCCTCGGAGAAATCGCTGAAGTGATAGCTTTTGCGGATCGCGTCGCGGTCTTCGACTTCGCTCCAGCCATGCAACTCGCGCAGCGCCGTTTGCCGCGCCGCCCCGGTCAGTCTCTCCGCCATTTGGGTCCTCCGTTGCGCTTCCCGCGGGTCAGCAAGTGAGCCGACCGGAGTTCGAGTTCAACCCGCGCCGTCCGTGCCGTCGTCGGCGATGAAGCGGCAGCCTCCCTCGAATTCCGACATCGAAGCGCTGGCAACGCAGGCGCTGGCTGGTTTGTCGCGCGATTTCACCGATGCGCTGGGGCCGGTGGTCATCCGGGTCGAGGATTTCCCGGACGCCGAGACCGAGCGCGCCTATGGGCCTCGAGAGCCCGTTCGACCTCTTGGGTCTGTATCGCGGCGTCGCGCTGCCGCACAAATCGGTCAGCGACCCGCTTCCCGGGATCGACATGATTTTTCTCTATAGCCGGCCGATCCTCGAATATTGGTGCGAGAGTGGCGAGGATCTGTTCGACATCGTCCGGCACGTTCTGATCCACGAAATCGGCCACCATTTCGGGTTCAGCGACGAGGACATGGAGGAGATCGAGAGCCGGGACTGACACCGGCCAGCGCCGGCCGCTCCGGGGCGGTACTGCTACTGCGCCGCGAGTCTCGGTTCCGCGTCGGCGAGTTCTGCCGTGACGCCGCGGTGGAAATGCTGCAGGGCGGGCTCGTTGCGACCGAAGACGATCGCATCCTGCGCGCCCGACAGGAAGCCGCGCTGCATTCCCTCGCAGGTTGGGAAATCCTGCAATTCGACGGTCGCCATCAGCAGATTGAAGTTGTTGTCCCAGTGCCGCTTCGCGCTGTCGCTGGTCACCGGCTCCGGGATGTAGAGCGAGACGTACATCGAGCAGCGGTCGGGCCGGTCGCCCGGAAACATGTGCCAGCTCTCGACATGGTCGCGCTGGAAGATGAACACGATATTCGGGAACAGCACGTAGACGATCGCGGTGTGGTGGTAGACATCCCAGTCCGCTTCCGGCTGGGCGCGCAATTCGTCGATCGTGCGGCGCGCCGCGACCATGCGGTGATTGCGGCCGAACGCGTCGAATGTCGCGCGGTTGTTGTAGAAGAGGTCGCTGATCGTGTCGTGGTGCAGATAGCGCAGGTGATACGTCTCGCAAAACGTATCGACGGCGAGCTTCCAGTTCATCTCGCGGGTTAATGTCCGCGTTTCGTAGTGGTGATACGAGCCGAGATTGTACGATGCCAGATCGTCGTCGAGACCGGCGAGAAGCCGGTCGATGTCGAGCGCCATGCCGGGCCGGGTCCCGACCCAGATCATGCCGTGTTTCTCAACGACCGGCAGCGCCCGCAAGCCGTGCGTTGAGCGATCGACCGCCGGAAAGGAGGCCTCCTCGGGCCGTGCGATCAGCGCGCCATCGGGGCCGTAGGTCCAGCCGTGATAGGGGCACGAGAAGCTCCGCGCCTGCCCGCCGCAACCCTCGGCGATCCGCGCGCCGCGATGCCGGCAGACGTTGAGAAACGCCGCGAGCGACCCGTCTTCGCGGCGCAGGAGCAGGATCGGCACGCCGGCATGGTCGTGCGTCATCCAATCCCCAGGGCGCGGCAGCAACGCGCTCAGCCCGATGTTGATCGGGCCGTCTTCGAAGAACAGCTTGCGCTCGCGCGCGGCCTGACGCGGGCAGGTGTAGTCGGTTACCGGGTTGCGGTAGACGCCGTCGGCCAGCGCCGTCGTGCGATTGTCGATGTGTGAAAGAAGTTTCCTCGCTTCCGCGATCTGGACCTGGCGACGCATCTCGGCCTCCTCAGGCTTCTGCTTGGCCCATCGTGTCGTCACAGAATGGCCCGGCGCGGCCGCCGGTCAATAGCGCAGCTCGTAATAAAATCTGCCGATGATTTCGTGCAGCGCGAAAAAACTGTCCTGCAGCGCGCCCATGCTCGGCAGACAGTCGGCCAGACGGCCGGACGCCGGCGTGGTTTCCGGAGCCGGCCACGGCAGGGCCTGCATGCCGGTGCGCTTGAAGGCTCGCACCGAGCGGGGCAGATGCCAGCGATTGGTTACCACCACAACCTTGTCGATGCCGTCCTTGCGCAGCATGGCCGCGGTGAACACCGCGTTCTCCCAGGTCGTCAGGGATTCTTCCTCGATCCACTTGACGGGGATGTTGAATTCCGACTCGAGCGCCGCCTTCATCAAGGCGCCTTCGGTGCTCTGCTGTTCGGCCGGGCGGCCGCCCGTAACGGCGACAGGCAGATGCAGCTGGCGGTACGCATCGGCGGCAAACGCCAAGCGCTCGATGGACCGTGCATTGAGCCGGTCGGGGATGTTGACCCCGTCTCCCCTGCGAACTCCGGCTCCGAGCACGACGATCGCCTCCGCGCCCTGGAAATCGATCTGCCGCGGCACGCCGGCTTCGGCACGCCGCAGCAGCCATGACGAGACCGCGGGTGTCGCGCAGGCAAACAGAGCGAGGCTCGCTACCAGCACGACCGCAAGACCAGCGAGGCGCCATCGCAACGCGATCAGCGCGCCGACGACGCACAGCGTGATCAGAATCGTCGGCGGCGCGAGAAAGCCGAACGAGACGATGCGTTCCATTCAGTCGGGGCGCCGCGGCTGTGCGTCGATGAGCCCCTGTTCAGCCGCCGCGGACGTAGGCGCGGCAGACGAGGCGCAGGTGATCGCGGAAATGCGGCCGCAGTTTGCGCGTCCACTCAGTGTCGGCCGCGTTTTTCCAGGCCGGGCTCGCCTGCACGTCGGGCGAGGCGAGGTGATACAGCGCGACGTAGCGGCGATTGGCACTGGTCGCCCGGAAGCGACGCGCGCACAGCACGCCGGGCACCGCGGCGAGCGCCGGGATGTGCTCGTTGTCGTACCAGTCGTTGAATTCGGCTTCCGCGGCCGGCTCGACATTCATGGCGTTGAGCAGCAGCCCGCCGGCATCATCGGGCGGCAACGCGTCGCCCGGCAGGGTCTGGTCACCCTCGAACCGCATCAGCCGCTCGACCCGGCCGGTCACGCGCTTCGACCACGGCGACAGGTTCTCGCCGCCGATCGCCCGGTATTCCGCGCCTTGCAGCACGCCGACCGCTTCGAGGTCGTAGGTCGCGACCGAAATCTTCCGGTCGCCGGCGCCGATCCACCGCTGACACGCGAGAAAGCCGGGAACGCGCTGCCGCTCGGGCAGGTGCTCGGTGTCGTACCAGTCGTGAAACTCGTCTTCCGCCGCGTTGCCGATGTTCATCGCCGCGATCAGGATGCCCTTTGCCATTGCCGTTTCCTCCTGGTGGGTTCCCCTAGTCGTCATGGCCGGGCTTGACCCGGCGCTATCCTGAGATCCGCGGGTCAATCCCCGGATCAAAGTCCGGGGACGCGGATGACGGGCGAGACTGCAAAATGCGCGGCGTTCTCACGCTCCGCCGTAGACCGGGATGACGGCGCCGCGGGTCACGCGATTGTCCGGCGAGGCCAGGAACGCGATCACGTCCGCGGCCGCGGCCGGCTTGACCCATTGGCTGTGGTCGGCGTCCGCCATTGCGGCGCGGTTTGCCGGCGTGTCGAGGATCGACGGCGCTACGGCGTTGACCCAGATCTCCTCGCAGGCTGTCTCCTGAGCCAGGGCCTCGGTCATCGCGGCGACCGCCGCCTTCGCCGTCGCATACGCGACCATGCCGGAACCAAGCCGCGGCTCGATGCCGGGACGCGCCGCGACGTTGACGATGCGGCCACCCTTGGCGCCGCCGGGGCCAGGTTCGTTGCGGCCGCGGATCGCACGGATTGCGGCCGCCGAACACAGGAACGCCGACAGCGCGTTCATCTGGAACTGATCGGCGAAGTCCACGGCCGAGGTCTCGGCGACCGGAGACATCGCGAACCCGCCGGCCAAATGGATCGATGCCCATAACGGCGGCAGGCGTGCATAGAAACGGCGGACCGCCGCCTCGTCGGCAAGATCTACTCCGGTCGTGACGTGCACGTCGGGGTCGTCGCGGTGGACAAACCTTTCAAGCTCGGCCGGGACGATATTGGTGACGTGGCACACCGCCCCGGCAGCGCGCAGCGCGCCGACCACCGCGGTTCCCAATGCGCCGGTGCCGCCGGTGACGACGACATGCGCGCCGCTATACGCGACCATGGCCAATCCTCCGTCCGCTGAAAGCCAAGTTGCGGCAAAGCGGGCCGGTGATAGCACGCCCGGCCCCGCGTCGCATTATCCGCGCGCCATGTTAGCTGAGGCCGCCGTCGAGCGCGTTGATATCCTCGGTACGCGTCGCGGCGACGGCGAGCACGATTTCGATCCCGCGCACGATATCGGCGAGCGCCATCGATGGTTCACCTTCACTCGAATTGGTGCAGCGCGCCGCCTGCATCGGCAGATACGGTACGTGCAGGAAGCCGCCGCGAAGCCCCGGGAAAGCCGTCGCCGCACGGTGCATCAGCCCGTAAAACACGTGGTTGCAGACGAACGTACCCGCCGTGTTCGACACCACAGCGGGAAGCCCGGCCTGGCGCAGCGCCGCGACCGCTTCCTTGATCGGCAGGGTCGCGAAATACGCCGATGGACCGCCCGGGACGATTGCGCGGTCGATCGGCTGCCAACCGGCGTTGTCCGGGATGGGCGCGTCGTCGAGATTGATCGCCACCCTTTCGAGCGAAAGGGAGGGGCGCCCGCCGGCCAGACCGACACAAAGGACGAGATCGGGATCCGTTGCCGCCAGCGCGGCGTCGAGCGCCTCGAGCGATTGGCCGAAGGCGGTCGGCAATGTCCGTGTCGCGATCTCGACGGGTCCGACCCGCGCCGGCAAGCAGTGCAAAGCTTCGAGCGCAGGGTTGACCGGGTCGTCGCCGAACGGATCGAAGCCGGTGACCAGAGCTTTCATGCGGTATTTCACCGTGACGCGGCGCCGTGGCGCACCATATCCGATGAATCGAAAGAAGCCAGCCGCCCGTAGTTGCAGAGGCAGCCGCGTGACGTCACCCGCTCCGCACCCCGATCATCAAGACGCGCATGAGCCGGGACAGACCCGCCCTCACGGTCATCGGCGCGGGCCCGCGCATCGCCACAACAGTCACGATAGCCATCGAAGCGGCGACTTCGACCGCGCTTTCGCGATCGGGATCGGGCTCAACCTGGCATATATCGTGGCGGAAGCGGCGGCCGGTCTGCTGGTCGGTTCGCTGGCGCTGCTGGCCGATGCCGGGCACAATCTCAGCGACGTACTCGGGCTGGGGCTGGCCTGGGGGGCCGCCGTGCTGGCCCGGAGGACGCCCAGCCATCGTTTCACCTACGGTCTCAGGTCAAGCTCGATCCTTGCGGCGCTTGCGAACGCAATCCTCCTGCTGGTCGTGACCGGAGGGTTGGCCTGGGAGGCGGTGTTCCGTTTCGCGCACCCGACCCCGGTCGAGGGCGGCGTCATGGCGTGGGTCGCGGCAGTCGGCATTCTCGTCAATGGCGCGACGGCGCTGCTCTTTTTGCGCGGGGGCTCGCGCGACCTGAATATCAGGGGCGCCTTCCTGCATATGGCGGCCGACGCGCTGGTCAGCGCCGGCGTCGTCGTGGCTGGAATCGCGATCGTGCTGACCGGGTTGTCGCGGATCGACCCAATCGTGACGTTGCTGGTTTGCGCCGTAATCGTTTACGGCACCTGGGATTTGATGAGGGAGGCGATCGGGCTCGCGCTCGACGCCGTGCCGGAGGGGATCGACCCCGCCGCGGTGCGGACGCATCTCGCGTCGCTGCCGGGGGTGGTGGCGATACACGATTTGCATATTTGGGGCATGAGCACGACCGAGACCGCGCTGACCTGTCACTTGGTGATGCCGCAGGGGCATCCTGGCGACACGATGCTGACCCAGGTCGCGCGCGACCTGGAGCAGCGCTTCGGCATCCACCACGCGACGATGCAGATCGAACTCGGCGACAGCGCCGAAATGTGTGTTCTTACCCCGGAGACGGTGGTTTGACCGCGGGAACGAGAGCACTTACTCGCCGTCGCCCGGCCCCCACGAGCGCTCTACCAACGGGCTGTCATTTGAGCCGACCAAGGCCTGATCCGGCTGGTGGCTTTCCAGCCGGCGAAGCTCGGCGGCTATGCGCTTGCAAGACGCAACGAGCTTATCGGTTTTTGGGTCGGCGGAGGCGCTGACGAGGAAGAAGGCGGAAAACCGCGCCGTTGCCTCCTCCTCGGTCTTGTCGTCGGCCGATGCGGCGGCAATCAAGGTTCGGATCAGCTTACCGGCACGCGTCACGCGCGCCTCATCGACACCGCAACGATGCGCATTGCCGACCAGGAACCCGCCATTAGCCGCGATACGGTCGGCGTCGGTGATGCTCGGGCTGGCGACTAGCAGGGCTGCGATCGTAATCGCGGCGACTGACATGAGATGACTCCATCGGTCTGCTCGTAACTTAAAACAGTGAGGCGAGCACTTTCGTTGCGCTTCCGCCATGATGCCGCGCCGCTCCTTTTCGAAGCTGATATCGACTACTTTGCTCGGCTAGGCATTGATTTGGATCAGTCATTTCGACTCCTGACCCGAGCCGGATAGCCCGTCTCTGCCACTCGGTGCTGCGGGTCCGGCATGCACAATCGACAGCCGACCGCGCTTTACCGAAAGCGGGCCAAGGGGTTAATTTTGCCGCATAGCGGCCCCGCACCGCCGGCTGAGGGAAGAGCGCCGATGCTACGGAACCTGAACGATATTCGCGAAGACAAGTCCTTCGATCTGTTGACCGAGGCGATCCTGCAGCGCGACCAGCCGCGCACCGCCGACCTGTTCCATAAAATGATCGTGCGCGACGGCCGATCGATCGGCGAGGCGCTGAGCGTCGTCGCCGCGGCCGAGGCGCCGTTCGTCAATGTGCCGTGCCACATCAATTTCAAGGACGGCAACATCGTCCTGACCAACAACGACCACACGCTTTTGGGGCTGCGGGCATCGACTTGCCTGATGCCGTATCTGCCCGAGAAGTACCGGCTGCTGCCGCTCTTACAGAGCGTCTGGTACATCGGCGCCGGTCTCGACATCTGGAACCAGCTGCTGGCCAAATATCCGGGCCGCTACGCGACGATGAAGGGCATCCATGTACCGCCGCCCGATTACGGGCCGGTGGTCTGGCTCGAAGCCGCCGAGCCGATCCGCGAGGAAGGGACGCTCGACGAGCGGCTGCATTCTTACATGATCGCGACAATGACCGGCGATTCGAAGCGCGCGCACGGGCTGTTCCTCGGCATCGCCGAGGACGAGGAAAACCGTGCGGCATTGCGGGAGACGATCGAGTTTCTCGGCATTATCGATCTGCAGGACACGGTCATCGGGCGCAAGGCGCGCAACACCGGGCACAAGGCGATCCGCGCCCGGGCCGTCACCGACCTGGCCAACTATATCGGCTGGGAGAAGTCCCACGGCGTTTATCACATGGGCGTACCCGACATGGCGGTCGGCCCGCTCTATTATGCGCTGTACGACCACGCCTGCGTCCACATCAACGCTGAGTTCCCGGAAGATTTCGGCAAGAACCTGAAAAAGACCAACCAGGCAAAGCTGTCGCCCCGCGAGGTCGAGGCGATGCTCGACGTGCTGATGACGGCCGATCAGGATACCGTGTTCAACCTGATCACGACCCATCTGAAGGCGGGCAAGTCGATCAAGAGCCTCGGCGATGTGATCCAGCTCGGCGCCGCCGAGCTTATCCTGCGCAACACGACGCCACGGCTGTTCACCACCGGGCAGCACCCGTTCGACTATTGCAACGTCGCGAACAACTGGCTGCGCACCACCGATAACCCGTATCAGGCGCGCGTCCTGTATCTGATGGCGAACTTCATCAACGACGTCGCACACGAGAACAAATTCCACACGCCGATCACCGCCGACGAGATCGCCAAGTTCGATTTCTCGGGAAAGTCCCCGATTGCGCTGCTCGGTGAGCTCGACGAGGCGATCATGGCGCTGGACGGGCCGCGGGCGACCGCCGTGGCCGACGCCTATCTGCGCTCCGGGGCGGATCGCCGACCGTATATGGAGACGGTGTCCCTCGCCGCCTGCCGCTTTCAGGACGACCCGCACAACCAGAAGATCACGATCTCCTCGTTCGAGGAATACGCGAATAACGAGACGCATCTGCGCGACCGGCTGCTGCTCGCGTCGGCGCGCGTGCTGGCCGGGTGGGTCAAGATGCCGGGCGAACGCGACTGCTACGCGCGTTTCGAGAAGGAGTGGATCTACAACTGACCGATTCGCGCCGGCCGCTTCCGGCCGGTTGCGCCAGGAACGGTCACCGGTGGCGGAAAATCCGCCACCGGGCCAGTTACTCGTGGGCGATCTCGGCCTGCGCGATCTGCGGCGGTATCAGCCGGGCGTAAAACACGTCCCGGCTGTAAATCTGGTTGTCGCCACCGGCGTCCCAGGTGTTCGTCCCGATTATTTTGACGAACGCCTGCTGACCGGGACCGATGTCGATCAGGGCGTCCTGGTTCACGTCCTGGTTCTGCAGAGTGCCGGCCGCGATCTGGTAACGCCCCGGCGCGACATCGCGGTAAAAGGCTCCACCATCCGGCTGAGAATATCCGACGACCGCGCCGTTCAACATCACCGAGGCCATGCTGCGCGCGCTGTAGGGCGCATAGTCCCGGTAGAACCAGATCCGCGCCGCGCCCGGCGGCATAGGGGCCACGACCTCTGCCGCGGCCGAAGTGGCGACGGCCGGAAAGGCGCCGGAGAGCGACAACGCGACCACCCAGGCCGCCGCCCAGCTTCGCAGCCGCCTCGGCACTGGATCGTTTCCGGCCATGAATGTCTCCATCGTTCGCAGGGTTCAACGCGCAGCCCGATGTTCGGGTCAACAAGGTACCGCGCGGTCCGATTGCAAGAGACGACCGGGCG
>CAWJZU010000008.1:0-68171 GCA_963847345.1 uncultured Alphaproteobacteria bacterium
CCGGAAGCACTCCCGCCGACGGTGGCGGAAATCGCGATCGAGAACGCGGCGGCGCGGTGCTGATTGTGCGCCGGCACGGCAATCCGCTGGCCCCTATCCGGCTCTTCCTCAGCCACGGCAACGGGTTCGCGATCGACGGCTATGTCGATTTCTGGAGCCGCTTTCTCGCGACTTCGACATCGTCGCGTTCGACATGCGCAGCCACGGCGCAACCAAGTCGCCGAGCCGGCCAACCACGATACGCCCACATGGCGCGGGACATCGACGCGGTCGGCCGTGCGGTGCGCGCCGAATTCGGCGGGAAGCCATCGGCCGGGCTGTTTCATTCAATGTCGGCGCAATCGGCGCTGCTTCAGACCATCGCCGGCCCGGTGCATTTCGACGCGCTGATCGCGTTCGATCCGCCGAACGTGCCAGCTCCGGGTCATCCGGCGCGCGACGCGATGGTCGGGTATGAGAACAAGCTGGCGAATTGGGCAAGCCAGCGTTCGACGTGCTTCGCCGATCCAGCCGACCTCGCGGCCGATTTCGCGGCGACCCGCTCTGGACGGCGCTGGGCGCACGGCGCTTCCATGGCGATGGCGCGTGCCGTGCTTCGGCCTAACAGTGGCGGCTGGGAACTCGCGTGCCCGCGCGAACGCGAGACCTCGATGTACCTGCAGGGAATCGATCTCGGGCTGTGGCCGAGCCGCGCCGATCTGCCGATCCCGGTCGCCCTGATCGGCGCCGACCCGGACGCACCCTATCCCGCCGCAACCGCCCTATCGAACCATGCCCTGGCGCGGGAAGGCGGCTTCGACTACCGCGCGATCCCGGCACGAGCCACCTGCTGCAGCTCGAGGAACCGGCCGCCTGCGCGGAGGCGGCCGTGGCGGCGCTGGCCCGGCTCGGCCTCGCCTAACGGTCCGCCCCGCCGCCGAGATCATACGGCGGCCGGTGCAGCCCGGCCGGCGAGAGCGTGAAGATCTCGTAGCCGGTCGCGGTGACGCCGACCGTGTGCTCGAACTGGGCCGACAGCGAGCGGTCCTTGGTGACGGCGGTCCAGCCGTCGCTCAGCACCTTCACCTCGTAGCGGCCGGCATTGATCATCGGCTCGATGGTGAAGAACATGCCCTCGCGCAGCACCGGGCCGTCGCCGGGGCTGCCGAAATGCAGCATCGACGGCGCGTCGTGGAAGACCCGGCCGATGCCGTGGCCGCAGAAATCGCGCACCACCGAGAAGCGGTGGCTCTCGGCATAGCCCTGGATCGCGTCGCCGATCGCACCGAGCCGCGCGCCCGGCCGCACCACCGCGATGCCGCGCATCATCGCCTCGTAGGTGACGTCGACCAGCTTCTTCGCCTTCACGCCGATCTCGCCGACGAAGTACATCCGGCTGGTGTCGCCATGCCAGCCGTCGAGGATCGGTGTCACGTCGATATTGACGATGTCGCCGTCGAGCAGCCGGCGGTCGCCCGGAATGCCGTGGCAGACCACATGGTTGACCGAGGTGCAGATCGATTTCGGGAAGCCGCGGTAGTTGAGCGGCGCCGGGATCGCGCCGCGATCGACGATAAAGTCGTGGCACAGCCGGTCGAGTTCGCCGGTCGTGACGCCGGGACGCACATAGGGCGCGATGAAATCGAGCGTCTCCGCGGCCAGCGCGCCGGCCCGGCGCATGCCCTCGAACGCGTCGGGGCCATGGATCTTGATCTGGCCGCTGCGCACCGCGCCGCGTCCCGGTCCCGGGTTCGTCGCCGGGTGGATCGCCGCGTCGCGCTGTATGACCTGGGATTCCTGCTTCACGTCTGTCGTTCTCTAGTCTGGCTCTGATTCTGGCCCTAACTCGGCCGCCAGCATCCGGATCGGCCATGGCAATATTCAAAGCGAAAGTAAGCTGCGGTCGGCGTCGGGGCAATCCTCGCCGGGTCAGGTTGTGCGTTGTCCCGGCTTTGCCTATCAATTCCGTTTTACAAGTCGGGCCGGACGCAGCGCCAGCCGACCGATCCGCCAGCGTGAGGAGCCGATGAGCGAAGCCCCCCAGCCGCCCAACACCGAGCCGCAAAAAACCGTCACCGCCTGCGTCCTGATCATCGGCAACGAAATCCTCTCCGGCCGCATCGACGACGCGAACCTCTCCTTTATCGCCCGCGGCCTGACTGATGTCGGCGTGCGGCTGCGCGAGGCGCGGGTTATCCCCGACGATCCCACGACGATCGTCGCGACCATCAACGAGGTGAGGGGAAAATTCGATTACGTCTTCACGACCGGCGGCATCGGTCCGACGCACGACGACATCACCGCCGAGTGCATTTCGGCGGCGTTCGGCGTGCCCTGGGTCGTGCATCCCGAGGCGCGCCGGCTGCTCGAAACCCATTATCCGCCCGGTGCGATCAACGAGGCGCGGCTGCGCATGGCGCGCATGCCGGAAGGCGCCGAGCTGCTGCTCAACCCGATCTCGCGCGCGCCCGGGTTCCGCATCGGCAACGTCTATGTGATGGCCGGCGTGCCGCAGGTCATGCAGGCGACCTTCACCGAGCTGAAATACCGCCTGCGCGGCGGCGCGAAAATGCTCAGTCGCGCGGTCAGTTGCGGTCTCGGCGAGGGGACGATCGCGGCCGATTTGGCAGCCTTGCAGGAGCGCTACCCCGACCTCGAGATCGGCTCTTACCCGTATTTCCGCCGCAGCGATTTCGGCACCACGCTCGTCCTCCGCGGCACCGACCCCGCCCGCCTCGCCGCCGCCGTCGCCGAGTTGATCACCCTGATCCGCACCCTCGGCGGCGTCCCCCAGGAAGCGGCGGCGGAAGGTTAGGCGGGCCGGCGCGTGGAACTTTCCTGAGCGTTAAGCCGACGACTTCCTGGATACTTCAGAAAATTTGCCATAATAAGGATTTATGCGACTTCGGTCGGAAGCCGCGGATTGCCCATCGTGTCGCGGCCGCACGACAGCATGGGCTTCGCGCTAATCGGTACATTCTACGCCCGGCATCATATCACGGCCGCACAGCATGGGCTTCGCATTGCTCAGCCCATCCTACGATGGTGGTGGCGGTTAGCCCTTCACCGAATCGAGCGTGGGCAGGCGGTAGCGGTCTTGCGGGTCGTCCCAGCCTTTCCAGTTCGGGCGGCGCTTTTCGGCGAAGGCGGCGCGCAATTCCATGCGGTCGCTGAGCGCGCCGTGCTGGTGCAGGGCCTCGGCGAGACGCTGCTGCTCCGCGGTCGGCGCCGGGCGCATCTGGCGCATCATATGGACGGTGTTGACGCGCGAGGCCGGCGGCAGGGTCAGGAGATGCTCGGCCATCGCGATGGCGGTCGGGATCAGCTCGGCCTGCTCGGCGAGGCGGTTCAGAAAGCCGATCTCGTAGAAGCGTTCGGCGGTAAAGCGGTAGCCAAGCGCCATCTCCATCGCGATCGGGTAGGGCAGGTTGGCGATGTGACCATGATTGTAGCCGCCGACCAGCCAGCGCTTGGCCTCGGAAACCTCGAACACGGCGCCTTTCGCCGCGACCCGCAGGTCGGTGCGCTCGACGAGCATGAACCCGCCGCCCATCGCGAAGCCGTTGACCGCGGCAATCACCGGCTTTTCGAGCGCGCCGGTCATGAACGGGTCCTCGATCGCCGGCCGCGCGCCGCCGGGTGCGCCGCGCTGCAGACTCTCCTTCATGTCCTCGCCGGCGCAGAAGCCGCGCCCGGAGCCGGTGAAGATCGCGACCTCGAACCGGTCGTCATGACGGAATTGCGTCCAGGTCTCGGCGAGCGCGGTGCGCAGCTCGGCGTTCAGCGCGTTGAGCCGCTCCGGGCGGTTCATTCGCACGATCAGGATCTGCCCGTGTTCCTCGGTCTCGACGACGGCCATTGCGCCCTCCGGTCGCGTTGGGTTGCGGCGGCGCGCAACCTAGCATCCCCAGGCGTGCGGGCAACACCCGGCAGGCGGCAAAAGCGCGGTTTGCCAGCGCGGACAGCCGTCAGCGGTTGCGTCGCAGCTCGGGTCCCGAGGCGGCGTCGACGATGTCGCCCTCGGTGTCGATCGGGCCGCGTTCGCTGTCGCGGTCCCAAGCGATCGCGGCACCGCCGTGGACCGGGCAGTTCTCGTCGATTTCCAGCTCACGCCCGGCAGTTTCCGGCGCGTGACCAGGATCGGGGCAGGTGCAGCCCTGGGCATGCGCCTCGGGCGAGCCCGGGAGCGGCGATAGGCGGTCGGGGGTTGTTCGGCGGTCTTCTGTCATACCCGCAAGAACCAGAACAGGGCCGGTTTGTTCCCGGCCCCGCGTCGAGGCAAACGGAGGTGGGCCGAATTGGACCCCGGATGATCCGCCAAACTGGCTGGATTGACCCGCCAAATTGACAGCCGGGGCGCCCCGGCTCTATGACCGGACGCCACTGAGACCCGGACGCTACCGGGCCCATTACGGCCAAGGGATGTTGCGATGGCGAACAAGGTCTATCCCGATGCCGCGGCGGCGCTCCAGGGGCTGCTGCGCGACGGCATGACGATGATGGCCGGCGGGTTCGGCCTGTGCGGCATCCCCGAAAAATTGATCCTGGCGATCCGCGACGCGGGGGTGAGGGACCTCACATTCGTCTCGAACAATGCCGGTATCGACGGCGCCGGTCTCGGCCTGCTGCTCGAGACCCGGCAGATCCGCAAGATGATCTCGTCCTATGTCGGCGAGAACCGGCTGTTCGCCGATCTCTATCTGAAAGGCGAACTCGACCTCGAATTCAACCCGCAGGGCACCCTCGCCGAGCGCATCCGGGCCGGCGGCGCCGGCATCCCGGCGTTCTTCACGAAAACCGGCGTCGGCACGCTCGTCGCCGAGGGAAAGGAATTGCGCGAGTTCGACGGCGAGACTTATGTCATGGAGCGCGGCATTGTCGCCGACCTGTCGATCGTGCATGCCTGGAAGGGCGACCGCGAGGGCAATCTCGTTTATCGCAAGACCGCGCGGAATTTCAATCCGGTGATGGCGACCGCCAGCAGGGTGACGGTGGCCGAGGTCGAGCATCTGGTCGAACCCGGCGAGATCGACCCGGACCACATCCATACGCCGGGGATATTTGTGCAGCGCCTCGTGCATTACCCGAACTATGAGAAGCGCATCGAGCAGCGCACGGTCAGGAAGCGCGAGGCCTGAGACAGAAGGAGCGAGCGATATGCCCTGGTCACGCGACGATATGGCGCGGCGGGCCGCCGCCGAGCTTCGGGACGGGTTTTACGTCAATCTCGGGATCGGCATTCCGACGCTGGTGTCGAACTTCATCCCGCCCGGCATTACCGTGCAGCTGCAAAGCGAGAACGGCATGATGGGGATGGGGCCGTTCCCCTATGAGGGTGAGGAGGACCCCGACCTGATCAATGCCGGGAAGCAGACCGTCACCGAATTGCCGAGCACCAGCTATTTCGACAGCGCGCAATCGTTCGGCATGATCCGCGGCGGACATATCGACCTGTCGATCCTCGGCGCGATGCAGGTCTCCGAACACGGCGATCTGGCGAACTGGATGATCCCCGGACGCATGGTCAAGGGAATGGGCGGCGCGATGGACCTTGTGGCCGGGGTCAAGCGCGTTATCGTGCTGATGGAGCACACCGCCAGGGGCGAGCCGAAGCTGCTGCACCGCTGCAACCTGCCGCTGACCGGAGCGGGGGTCGTCGATATGGTGATCACCGATCTAGCGGTCTTCGCGATCGACAGGAAGGGCGGCGGCATGGAGCTGATCGAGCTCGCTCCCGACGTGTCGCTGGCCGACGTCATTCGGCAGACCGAGGCCGCGTTCCGAGCCCGCCCCGGCCTGGGGTAACGCGCGGGGCCGGATTATTGCACCGGACGCGCGGCGGCGAACCATGATGTCCGCGAACGCGGCGGCGTCCTCAATGGCGGCGCCGATCTGATCATCAGCGGCGACGGCGACCTGCCGATTTTCGCCGGTGGCATTCAAGAGCGACCCATATATGCATGGTTCGCTGAACTTGCCGATGCAAACTCGTTTGGAGCCGCTCGTCAGGATATTTTCCTATCGGTGTTCGTCGTATTTATACGAGCGGTCTTTCGTAAGTGCTGAAAAGCAGGAGAATTGGTGCTTGGCAGGCCCGCAGGGAGTCATCATCGACCAATCACGCGGAACACTGACACCGCAAAGCGTGTCGGATTTGCAATTCATGGAGGGGGTAGATGCCAGAAACGAACAGACAAAGCCTGGAAACAATGGAAGCAAAACGGCTGCTCGATGCGCGCGACGGAACTCCGTGGCGGCTATGGGGACCATATCTCAGCGAACGGCAATGGGGGACCGTCCGCGAAGACTATAGCGAGGGCGGCAACGCCTGGGACTACTTTACCCATGATCAGGCGCGCTCACGCGCTTATCACTGGGGTGAGGACGGGCTCGCGGGCTTCAGCGACGAGAAACAACGGCTATGCTTCTCGATCGCTCTGTGGAACGGGAAGGACCCGATCCTCAAGGAACGGCTGTTCGGTCTGACCAACAGCGAGGGGAACCACGGCGAAGACGTCAAGGAATATTACTTCTATCTCGACAGCACGCCGACCCACTCGTATATGAAATATCTTTATAAATATCCGCAGAATGCATACCCTTATAGCGATCTCATCGAGACAAGCCGGCGGCGCGGCCGCAATGACACGGAGTACGAACTACTCGATACTGGGATATTCAACGAAGATCGATATTTTGATGTGTTTGTCGAGTACGCCAAGGCAGCGCCCGGCGATATCCTGATTCAGATCGGCCTGTGCAATCGGGGTCCGGAGGCTGCGACGTTGCACCTGCTGCCGAGCTTGTACTTCCGTAACAGCTGGACGTGGTGGCCGGATCACGAGAAGCCCTCGCTGCGCGAGACAAAGGGGAAAAACGGCGCCGTCACGATCGAGGCGACGCATCCGGAGTTGGGTGACTATTCGCTGTCATGCGAGGGCAGTCCGGCGCTGTTGTTCACCGAAAACGAGACCAACAACGAGCGGATCTTCGGCACGCCGAACGCGCGCCCCTATGTCAAGGATGCGTTCCACGACTATGTCGTGGCCGGCAGACAGGATGCCGTCAACCCGAACCGGACCGGCACCAAGGCCGCCGCGTACTATCAGGTAACCGTAGAGGCGGGGCAGACCTCGGTCATCCGCCTGCGGCTCGGCGACAGTCCCCTCGATGCGCCATTCGATGGTCAATTTGCTCGAATCGTCGATATGCGCCGGCGCGAGGCCGACGAGTTTTACCGGGCGATCACCCCGGCCGGTGTAAGTGACGACGCGGCCAATGTGATGCGGCAGGCCCTGGCCGGCATGCTGTGGAGCAAGCAGTATTTCTTTTACGACACCGACAAATGGCTGGAGGAACACGGCGCCGACCCGCTGCACCCCTACACACGCCAGGGAGTCCGCAACCGCGAGTGGTTCCACCTGATCGGCGATAATGTCATCTCGATGCCCGACAAATGGGAATACCCGTGGTTTGCCGCCTGGGATCTGGCGTTCCACACAATCGCCCTGGCCAGCGTCGACATCGATTTTGCCAAGCAGCAGCTCAACCTGCTGCTCAACCAGCTCTACCTGCACCCGACCGGTCAAATCCCGGCCTATGAGTGGAATTTCAGCGACGTGAACCCGCCGGTGCAGGCATGGGCGGCGATTTATGTCTATCGCATGGAACAGGCGTTGCGGGGCAAGACGGATATCGACTTCCTGAAGGGGGTGTTCGGCAAGCTTTCGGCGAATTTCGGCTGGTGGGTGAATCGCAAGGACCGATTCGGCCGCAGCCTGTTCGAGGGCGGGTTTCTCGGGCTCGACAATATCGGGGTGTTCGATCGCAGCGCGCCATTGCCGACCGGCGGCCATCTCGAGCAGGCGGATGGCACGGCCTGGGTGGCCTTGTTCTGTCAGAACATGCTGGAAATCGCCGCCGAGCTTGCGGCGCACGATCGGACCTACGAGGAGCTGGCAGTAAATTACGCGATCGAGTTCCTGCTGATCGCCCGCGCGATGAACGGCATCGGTGCGGGCGGCATGTGGGACGAGGAGGACGGCTTCTATTACGACGTGCTGCGGCTGCCCGACGGCAGCTCGCAGCGCCTCAAGGTGCGCTCGATGGTTGGCCTCCTGCCGCTCTGCGCCACGACGATGATCGAGAAGTGGCAGCGGGAACGGGCCCCGACTCTCGTGCAGCATATTCGCGAGCGCCTCGATCGCATGCCGGAGCTTCGCGAATTGATCCACGCGACCGGTCCAGGCCACTTTGGCGTCGCCGAACGCGGCATCTACAGTCTGGTCAATGAGCAGCGGTTACGCCGGATCCTGACCCGTATGCTCGACGAGAACGAGTTTCTCAGCCCCTACGGCATCCGCTCGCTGTCCCGCTACCATGCCGAGCATCCCTATGTCTTTTCGGTCGGCGGTCAGGAATTTCGGGTCGGCTATCTGCCGGCGGAGTCGGACAGCGGCATGTTCGGCGGCAACTCGAACTGGCGCGGTCCGGTGTGGCTGCCGGTCAACGCGCTGATAATCCGCTCGCTGCTGCACTACTACGCGTATCACGGCGACAATTTCAAGATCGAGTGCCCGACCGGGTCCGGCAAGCTGATGAACCTGTTCGAGGTGGCGCACGAGATCGCCAATCGGCTGACGCGGATCTTTCTGCGCGATGAAACCGGCCGGCGGCCTGTGTACGGCGGCAGCGAAAAATTCCAGAACGACCCCCACTGGCGCGACCATCTGCTGTTCTACGAGTATTTTCACGGCGACAATGGCGCCGGTATCGGTGCCAGCCATCAGACCGGGTGGACCGGCGGGGTCGCCACGCTGATCGAACTTTTCGGTAAGCTCGACGCGCAAGCTTTGCTGCGCGGTGGGACCGAAGCCGCCTTCAGCCGAGAATAAGGAATAATCCTCCAACAACGAGGGGAGAAAATCCATGGCGGCAGCACGTTATCCGACGCTTTTCGAGATCAATGCGCGTGTATGGCTTCGGCGGCTGTCCGCCGCGGCAGGCAAGGGCATCACTCTGGCCGACATTGACGAAGCCACGCTGGACGGCTTCGCGAAACAGGGGTTCGACTGGATCTGGCTGCTGAGCGTCTGGCAGACCGGTGCCGCCGGCCAGGCCGTCTCGCGCGGCAATCCGCAATGGCGCACCGAGTTCGAGACGGTTCTGCCGGACCTTGCCGAGGACGATATCTGCGGCTCCGGTTTTGCGATCACGGCTTACACGGTCAGCGACGCGCTGGGCGGCGAGCCGGCGCTGGCGGCATTCCGCGAGAAGCTGGCCAGGCGCGGCATCCAGCTGATGCTTGACTTCGTGCCCAACCATACCGCCATCGACCATCCCTGGGTCCGGGATCGCCCCGATTACTATGTGCAGGGCAACGAGGTCATGCTGTCCGGTTCGCCGCATAATTACATACGCGTCAAGACCAATGCGGGACCCAGAATTCTGGCCTATGGCCGCGATCCTAATTTCCCGGGTTGGCCGGATACATTACAGCTCGATTATTCCAATGCCGCGCTACGGGCGGCGCGGATCGAGGAGTTGACCGCGATCGCCGGCAAGTGCGACGGCGTGCGCTGCGACATGGCGATGCTGCTATTGCCGGAAATTTTCCAGCGCACCTGGGGCGTGACGCCGGAGCCGTTCTGGCCGAATGCAACGGCTGCCGTGCACGCGAGATATCCCGCGTTCACCTTCATGGCGGAGGTCTACTGGGACCTCGAATGGCCATTGCAGCAGCAGGGCTTCGCCTATTGCTACGACAAGCGGCTCTATGACCGGCTCAAAGACGGGGCCGCGAGACCGATCCGCGACCATTTTCGCGCCGGCCTCGACTATCAGGACAGGCTGGCCCGCTTTCTCGAAAACCACGACGAGCCGCGGGCCGCGATCGAATTTCCCTGGCCGCAGCATCAGGCGGCGGCGATCATCACCTTTCTGTCGCCCGGCCTACGCTTCTTCCATCAGGGACAGTTCGAGGGAGCGCGGATCCGGGTGCCGACCCATCTTTGCCGCGGGCCGGTGGAACCGACGAACTCGGACGTCCAAGTATTCTACACGCGGCTGCTGCAGGTGCTGCGGACGACCAAAGCCTTTCGCGACGGCTCCTGGTCAGAGATCGAACCGCAACCCGCATGGTCGGGCAACTGGACCGCCGATGGCTTCATCGCCTATGCCTGGACAGGCGAAGGCAGTCGGTACGTCGTCGTCGTCAACTATGCCGGCAACCAGGGGCAGTGCCGGCTGCCGCTGCCATTCCCGGAACTTCGTGGTCGGCAAATACGCCTTGCCGATGCCATGGGGACCGAAATATACGATCACGACGGCACGGACCTCGTCGATAACGGCCTCTATATCGATCACAGCCCCTGGCATTTCAACGTGTTCGAGTTGCACGCCATCGGGCATTAAACGATGCCGCGTAGGTTCGCCATGGCCGTGCTGGCATTATCGCTGATGGCCTGCAGCTGACAAAGAGAGGAAACATCAGCCATCTTCAGTAATACGTGACATCCATCCGTTGCAGGGGGAAGCCCTGATCCGGCGAAGGAAAATTTAGCAGGAACATGAGGAAAAGTGAAACGTTGCCCGGGTATGAACTCTCCTGAATGTCGCGACGGTCAAAAAGACACCTAATGGTTCGCCGTAGCGAAGTGAAATAATATCGCTTCGACATCCCCTCTCTCCTTTTTCTCGCCGTAAGGACCACGAATGCCGAGCAGAAGAAGCCGGCGCGTGTGTGGTCCCGTGCGCTCCTTGGCGGGTGGGGCACTGCGCTGCCGGTTGCAAGAACGGTTAACGGCCGCTCGCGCCACCAGCGTAGAGTGCATGGAAGGGGCCGCGGGTTTACGGCGGCTCCGGCGTGCCGGCAGGGCGACTGGAGGTCGTGTCCCGATCGGATGCAACCAGTTCGAGGCTCGATTTGTCGCCTTTTGGCCGCACCTGATCGAGCGGTTTGCCGTAAACGAGGTAATAGAGGTCTTCCGCGATGTTGGTCGCGTGGTCGCCGATGCGCTCGATGTTCTTCGCCATGAACAAGAGGTGCGTGTAGACGCCGATATTGCGCGGATCCTCCATCATGTAGGTCAGGAACTCGCGGAACAGGCTCGAATACATCTCGTCGAGCTCTTCGTCGCGATTCCACACGTCGAGCGCCTTGTCGGCATCGCGATCCACGTAGGCGTCGATCACGTCCTTGATCAGCAGCAGCGCGAGGTGCGCCATCCGCGGCAGCGCGTGCGCCGGCTGCATCGGCGGCGATTGCGCGAGCGCGATAGAACGTTTGGCGACATTGGCGGCATAATCGCAGATTCGCTCGAGATCGCTGGCGATCTTCAGCGCGGCAACGACCTCGCGCAGATCGCGCGCCATCGGCTGGCGCAGCGCCAGCAGCCTAACCGCCAGATTGTCGAGATCACGCTCGAGCTGATCCACCTTGTCGTCGCCCTGGATGACTTGCGCTGCGAGATCGCTGTCGCGCTTGACCACGGCCTCGATCGCGGCGGCGAGCTGGCTTTCCGCCATCCCGCCCATCTCGACAATGATCTGTTTCAGGCGATCGAGTTCCTCGTCATAGCTCTTGACGATGTGTTCGGAAGGCATCTGCGCGTTCCCCGCTCTCAGCCGAATCGCCCAGTGATGTAGTCCTCGGTCTGTCGCTTCGCCGGATGCGTAAAGATCGTCTCCGTCTCGTCAAACTCGATCAGTTCGCCGAGGTAAAGAAATGCCGTGTAGTCCGAGGTGCGCGCCGCCTGTTGCATGTTGTGGGTGACGATCGCGATGCAATAATCGTCCTTCAGCTCGGCGATCAGTTCCTCGATGCGCTGCGTCGAGAGCGGGTCGAGCGCCGAAGCCGGCTCGTCGAGCAGCAGGATCTCCGGGCGGATCGCGATCCCGCGCGCGATGCACAGGCGCTGCTGCTGTCCGCCGGACAGGCTGAGCCCACTTTGCCGCAGCTTGTCGCTGACCTCGTCCCACAGTGCGGCGCCGCGCAGGGCCGCTTCGACCCGGTCGTCGAGTTCACTTTTCGGCAGCCTTTCGTAAAGCCGGATGCCGAACGCGATGTTGTCGTAGATCGACATCGGAAACGGGGTCGGCTTTTGGAACACCATCCCGACCCTGGCGCGCAGCAGGTTCAGATCGACGCCGGGAGCCAGTATATCGACCCCGTCGATCAACACCTCGCCGGTCGCGACCTGTCCCGGGTAAAGCTGATAGATGCGGTTCAGGATGCGCAGCAGCGTGGACTTGCCGCAGCCCGATGGGCCGATGAACGCGGTGACGCGCCGGTCGTAGAGCGGCAGCGTGATCCCATGCAGCGCTTTGAACTTGCCGTAATAAAAGTCGATGTTGCGGAGATCGACCTTGACCTTCGGCGCCGGGTCGGTGGCGGGCGCCCGCTGACCCACCGTAACCGGGCGCGGCGTAAGCGGCGGCGCCGCGGCGCGGCTCTCGCGATGGCGATCGGTGCGCGCCGGCGGCGGCGGGTTCTCGCTCGGCGTCGATCGAGCGTGCGAAGCGGGAGTTCATGGCTTGAAGCTGCTCCACGAGGCCAGAATTCGGGCCGTGATGTTGAGGACGAGCACCGCCGCGGTGATCAGCAGCGCGCCGCCCCAGGCGAGCGCCTGCCAATCGGCGTAGGGGCTCATCGCGAACTGGAAGATGACCACCGGCAGATTGGCCATCGGCGCGTTGAGGTCGGTGCTCCAGAACTGGTTGTTGAGCGCGGTGAACAGCAGCGGCGCGGTCTCGCCGGAGATCCGGGCGACCGCCAGCAGCACGCCGGTCAACATGCCCTGCACCGCGGCGCGGTAGGCGATCATCACGATGACCTTCCATTTCGGCGCGCCGAGCGCGGTGGCCGCCTCGCGCAGTGCGCTCGGCACCAGCCGCAGCATGTCCTCGGTCGTGCGCACGACAACCGGGACCGTGATGATCGCGAGCGCCACCACGCCGGCCCAGGCCGAGAAATGACCCATGCGCAGCACGAGAACCTCGTAGACGAACAGGCCGATGATGATCGATGGCGCACTCAAGAGGATGTCGTTGACAAAGCGCACGACCTCCCCAGTCCAGTGTCCGCGCGCGTATTCGGCAAGAAACGTCCCCGCGAGAATGCCGGTCGGGGTGCCGATCGCCGTCGCGATGCCGACCATGATCAGGCTGCCGACAATCGCGTTCAGGAGACCGCCGTCGCTGCCGGGCGGCGGCGTCATCTGCGTGAAGATCGCCGGTCCGATCGCGCCGATGCCGCCGATCAGCAGCGAGCCCAGCACCAGCAACAATAGCGCAAGCCCAACCGCGGTCGCGACAAACGACAGCCCGATGATGGTGCGATTGGCCAGGACCCGTCTGTGATAAAGGTCCATCTCTACCCCCCCGCCTGCCGCTCGAGGTGGATCAGCAAAATCTTGGCGGCGGCGAGGACGAAGAACGTGATCACGAACAGGATCAGTCCGAGCGCAATCAGTGAGGACAGATAGAGGTCGCCGACCGCCTCGGTGAATTCGTTCGCCAACGCCGCCGAAATCGTCGTCCCGGGCTGCAGCAGCGAGGCGCTGATGCGGTGCGCGTTGCCGATCACGAACGTCACGGCCATCGTCTCGCCGAGTGCGCGTCCAAGTCCCAGCAGGATGCCCCCGACGACGCCGATCCGCGCATAGGGCAGCACGACCTGCCAGACCACTTCAGCCGTCGTCGAACCGAGTGCATAGGCGCTTTCCTTCAGCACCGGCGGCACAGTCTCGAACACGTCGCGCATCACCGAGGCGATAAACGGCAGCACCATGACCGACAGAATAAACCCAGCGGTCAGGACGCCGATGCCCAGCGGCGGCCCGGCGAACAGCAGGCCGATGCCCGGGATGTTGCCGAGCGTGTTGATCAGCGCCGGCTGGACATAGGCTTGCAGAAACGGCGCGAGCACGAACAGACCCCAGATGCCGTAGATGATGCTTGGGATCGCGGCGAGCAGCTCGATCATCGTGCCGAGCGGCCGCTTCAGCCAGACCGGGCACAATTCGGTGATGAACAGCGCAACGCCGAACGCGACCGGTATGCCGATCGCCATCGCGATCGCCGACGTCACGAGGGTGCCATAAATTGGCGCAAGCGCGCCGAACTGCTCCGTGACCGGGTTCCAGGTCTCGGTCGCGATGAAATTGAAACCGAATTTCCGTAGCGCCGGCAATGAACCGTAAATCAGCGCCGCGATGACGCCGCACAGCACCAGCAGCACAAGCAGCGCGAAAACCAGCGTCACGCCGTGGAATGCCCTGTCGGCGAACGCTCCGCGCTGGCCGGCTCCGGCCGCGATTCGCGTCCTACCCAGTGTTTCCGCCGTCATGACTGCTCCGTCCGACGTGCTACTTGGCGCAGCGAATCCGAAGAGGCGCCCTCCCCGCCACCCGGGGAAGGCACCTCTTCTCAGTTAGGAATCGCGGGGCCGATTACGAAGAGGGACCGGTCCAAACCGGCTTGTCGTCGGGACCGACGATCTCCTTCCTCCACATCTGCTCCACCGCACCGGATACCGGTCCGGGCATGGGGACGTAGTGCAGCTCCTGCGCCATCTTGTCGCCGTTGCGATAGGCCCAGTCGAAGAAGTCGAGCGCCTGCTTCGCTTTCTGCGGATCCTGTTGCTGCTTATGCATCAGGATGAAGGTGGCGCCGGTGATCGGCCAGGTATCGGCACCGGGCTGATTAGTCAGGACCACACCAAAACCCGGCGCGCTCTTCCAGTCGGCGCCAGCGGCGGCGGCTTGGAAGGACTTGATTTCCGGGGCCACGAACTTGCCGTCCCGATTCTTCATCTGGGTGTAATTCAGCTTGTTCTGCAGCGCATAGGCATATTCGACATAGCCGATCGCGCCGTCGGTGCGGCCCGTCATCGCGGCGACGCCCTCATTGCCCTTGGCGCCAATCCCGCTCGGGAACTGAACAGAGGTGCCGGAGCCGACCTTCTGCTTGAACTGAGGATCGACCTTCGACAGGTAGTCGGTGAACAGGAACGTCGTGCCCGAGCCATCCGAGCGGTACACCGGCGCGATCGCCTTGTCGGGCAGGTTTACGCCCGGATTGAGCTGCGCGATCTTCGGGTCGTTCCACTTCGTGATATTGCCGACGTAGATCTCACCGAGCGTCTCGCCGTCGAGCTTGAGTTGGCCGGGCTGGATGCCCTGCAGATTAACCACCGGGACGACGCCGCCCATCACCATCGGCCATTGCGCGAGCCCGTCCTTCTCCAGCTGATCGCCTTTCAGCGGCATGTCGCTGGCGCCGAAATCGACGGTTTTCGAGGTGATCTGCTTGATGCCGCCGCCCGAGCCGATCGACTGGTAATTCATTGCATTACCGGTCTTCTGCTTGTAGGCGTCGGCCCATTTTGCGTAGATCGGATAGGGGAACGTCGCGCCTGCGCCGGAAATCTCGGCGGCGGAGGCGGCTCCCGATGCGGCGGCAACGGCCACTGCCGCCGCCAGCAGCGTTGAGCGAAAAAATGCCACAGCACACTCCATTGTCGATTTGAGGAAAACGTGCGCTCCGGCAACGGCGCGTGGCCGCTCCCGGCGGTTGGCGCAATTTATAGAGACGGCGGACGACCGGAGAATGACCAATATATTGCAAATTTATGACAAAGAGCCTGGGCACTGAATGGCTGGCGCACCGTCGGCGGCCGGTCGTATCCTGCGCGTCGGATTGCTATTTCGAAATTGACCCGCGGCAGGGAAAGGAAACCGACATGGCCAGGCTACCGTCGATTACCAGCAAGGAGCAGGTGCCGGCGAAGGACCACGCGACTTTCGACAGCATCGTCGCGAGCCGCGGCGCGGTGCAGGGACCGTTCACGATGTTTTTGCACAGCCCCGAGGTCGCCGGGCGGGCCGCCCATCTCGGCGCTTACGTCAGGTTTGAGGGCTCGCTCGACATGCGCGTGCGGGTGCTGGCGGCGATGACGGTCGCGCGCGAATTCGAGGCGATGTACGTCTGGGGGGCGCAGAGCGGCGGCGCCCGGCGGCTCGGCGTGCCGGAGACGACGATCACCGCGATCCGCGAAAACCATTCGCGAGGCATCCCGCCGGAAGACGCGCAGATCGTTGAGTTCACCCGGACCCTGCTGCGCAAGCATCGGGTCGACGACGCGACATTCAAGGCGATGCAGGAGCGGTTCGGGAATGACGAGCTGATCCAGCTGACAACCGCGATCGGCTATTACAGCCTCCTGTGCATGACCGTGAACACCTGCGAACTCGAAGCCGCTCCCGGCGCCGAAGTGCTGAAGGTGTAGGGATCCAGGACTGCGGGTTCGCCGCCCGCACGATACAGCGATGCGGGCGGAACGCGTGCCGTCCGACGGGTCGGCGGCATGCGATGGTGGGGCATGGCACAGACCGTCTGCATCCTCGACATCCGCCACCCCTCGTGGTCGGAGCGTCCGCCGTCCTCCGGATCGGTTAGGCCGGTGAACGGGGCAAGCTGCGTGATTCAACATCCGACCATGCCCTCTAGGGGCGGCCAACCCTCGCGTCGAGGTGGGGCCGTATTCAGGCGTTCGCCGCGCCGCCGATCGGGGGCCTCCCGGCGATCCCCGGTACGGAGCGCCGCTTGGCGCCGTCGATCTCGATGTTGATCTCGAGCAGCGACGTGTCGCTGGCCTTGCCGAGGTTCTTGCCCAAATTGACGCGAATCATGTCGTCGCGAATCTCGACATAGCGCGCGACAACGTCGATCAGCTCTTTCTGCAGTTTCGGCAGAAAGTCCGGCGCGTCGCGGCCGGCGCGCTCATGCGCCAGCACGATCTTGAGCCGCTCCTTGGCAACCGATGCAGAATTCCGGTGCGGCGAGAACAGGTTCTTGAACAGGTTCATCAGGCTCTGCCGAACAACAGCCGGAAGAAATTGCGACGTTCGGGCTTGACGAAGCGCATCTCCCGCGTTTCGCCAAGGAACCGCGCAACCGCGTCGAGATAGGCCCGGCCCGCGGGGCTCTCCGGATCGAACGTCACCGGGGTCCCGGTATTCGAGGCGCGCAGCACCGATTCCGATTCGGGGATGACGCCGAGCAGCGGGATCGACAGGATTTCCTGCACGTCCTCGACCGTCATCATCTCGCCGCGCGAGACGCGCCCCGAATCGTAGCGGGTCAGCAGCAGATTGACCTCGACCGGCGCTTCGTTGCGCTCGGCGCGGCGCGAGCGCGACGCCAGAATGCCGATGATGCGGTCGCTATCGCGCACCGAGGAGACTTCCGGGTTGGTAACGATGATCGCCGTGTCGGCGAAATAGAGCGCGGTGATCGCGCCGTGTTCGATGCCCGCCGGGCTGTCGCAGACGATGTAATCGAACTGCTGCTTCAGCTCTTCAAGCACGCGTTCGACGCCCTGGCGCTTCAGCGCATCCTTGTCGCGAGTCTGTGAGGTCGGAAAGATGTAGAGGTTGTCGTTGCGCTTGTCCTTGATCAGCGCCTGGTTGAGGTTGGCATCGCCGTTTATGACGTTGATGAAATCGAAAACGACGCGCCGCTCGCAACCCATGATCAGGTCAAGGTTTCGCAGGCCGACGTCGAAATCGATCACGACGGTGCGGTGTCCGCGCAACGCCAAGCCCGCCGCGAAGGCGGCGGCGCTCGTAGTTTTGCCGACCCCACCCTTGCCCGATGTAATTACCACGACTTTCGCCAAGGTCCCTCTCCTGCCCAAGCTCTCGCCCGGAGGCCGGCCGGCGCTGGCCCTATATTTTCCGGTGCAATCGGAGCAGCGTGCAAATGCTATTACGTATTATGTACACTTGAAGTCACAGTCCGCCCGCTAGCTTCGGGTGATTGTCAGCATGTCGTCAACCAGCGCGATCTGGGCCGCGCCGCCCTGATGTTCCGGTGGCAGTTGTTCGCTGACCAGATAGCGCCCGGCGATACTGACCAGCTCGGCTTCTAGCCGGGCGCAGAAGATCCGCGCCGTTGTATCGCCCGCGGCGCCGGCCAGAGCCCGGCCACGCAGCCGGCCATACACATGTATGTTCCCGTCCGCCATCAACTCGGCGCCGGCGCTGACCGGGGCCGTGACGATCAGATCGCCGCCACGGGCGTAGATCTGGGTGCCGGAGCGGACCGGCTCGGTGACGATCCTGGTGGCTGCTCGCACCGGTGGCGGGGCGCGCGCCGGCGACGAGGCGGGCGTTGCGTCGCCAGTCGGCGCGAGCGAATCGGGCGAGACGCGGGTCGGGCGGCGAATTGGGGTCGTCGCGCTCGGCGCGAAGCTCGCGAGCCCGGCGGCGGCGGCGGCCGCAAGTTGCACCGGCTCGGCATTCTGCACGCCGACCAGTGCCAGCGTGTGCTCGCCCAACAGATCACGGGCCTCGGCGAAATCGGCGGTCTCGATAAACCCGCCAGCGCCCTTCAGATCGAGGACGACCGGCGCGTTCAGGAAGAACCGCGGGCTGCGCTCGACCTGAACGGCGAGTTCCCGGCCAAACTCGGGATCGCGCAACACGCCGGCGCGTACGACCATCACCGTGAAGAGAGCGCCTTGAACGAGAGTGCCCGCTGCCATCCGCAATCCGGCCCCTCAAAAAGTGCCCGACGGAAACCGGGTAGCCGCAAATCGCTGCCGCCGCAACACTCTTGCGACCGCTTGCAACTCGGGCGTCAGCGCGCGGCGTCCATGACCAGCCGCATGAAGCCGTCGCGCGCCGCCGGGTCGATCCAGCGCAAGACCGCGACGAGGTCGTTGTCGGGATCGATCCAGGTCAGGTTGCCGCCGGCGCCGGACGCGAAATAGCTCGCTTCCGACGCGCTCGGATACAGCGCCCGGCTGGTGTTGAGCCACCACAGATAGCCGTATTGCGGGTAGAGCGGGCATGGGGCGCGCATCTTGGAAATCCATTCCTCGGACAGAATTCGCCGCCCGTTCCAGACGCCGCCGCGCAGCAGCATGAGGCCGATCCGCGCCTGGTCCCGCGCGTGGATAAACACGCCGCCGCCCCAATGCGAGCCTCCCGACACTGACTGCATGCGCCTGCCGTCGACCTCGATATAAGAGTTGCGGTAGCCGTGCCATTCCCAGGTCCCGGAGGCGCCGATCGGGTCCATCACCAGTTCGCGAAACACCTCCGGCAGCGGCCGGCGCCAGAGGCGCAGCAGCGCCAGCGCCAGGCGGTTGACGCGCACGTCGTTGTATTCCCAGAACGCACCCGGCGCCTGCAGCTCACGATGCGTGCCCTTCCGGCCCGCGGCGGGGCGTCCGCCGACGCTGCGGTGGCGGTCGATCAGGTCCGGCTTGCTCCACAGATCGCCCTCCCATTCCGAGGTCTGCTGCAGCAGATGATGCCAAGTGATCCGGTGATTGTGCGGCGGCGCGAATCCGGCGTCATCGCCCCAATCCACATCAGGGGTGCGGCACACCGGCTCGTGCACGTCGCGGATTAGGCCGCGGTCGAAGGCCAGCCCGGCCAGGATCGACAGATAGCTCTTGGCGACGCTGAAGGTGAGATCGACCTGCGCCGTGTCGCCCCACTCGGCGACAATCCGCCCGCCGCGCAGCAGCAGGCCGTTCGGGGCGCCGCGCGGACGCACCGGGCCCAGCGTCTCGTTCCACGGCGGCGCCTCCCCGAAATCGCTTGCGACCATCCGCGCCAAATCGCGGCTCCACGGCGTCTCGTGCGCGGCCGCATGGCGCGCCGCGGCGTCAATCCCGGAAGCACCGAGACCGGCCTCCTCGGGGCTGCGGCGCTGCCATTCGGGGTGCGGCGGCGGGAAATAGGTCATGTTTCGGTTCCGGCCATTTAAGGAAGCAAGGTTGATTTTCGGCGAATCGGTCACGATTTCCGAAGAGAGAGCGCGGAGCAGAATACGATAGTCCGCGCAATCCGGCGTGGCTTCGGTTAAAATCGCGGCCGCTTAACCTTTTGAGCTTCCGGGGTTCCACATGGGTTCGATGAGTTTGATGCATTGGGTGATCGTTCTGGCGATCGTCCTGGTCCTATTCGGTGCCGGCAAGCTGCCCCGGATGATGGGGGATTTCGCGAAAGGTATTAAGGCCTTTAAAGCCGGCATGAAGGAAGAAGAGGAGCCGACCGAGCAACCGGCACACCAGCAGGTTACGCCGCCGGCCGGTACGGCGACCTCGGCCGCGGCCGCCGCAGGGTCGGCGAGCGCTTTCGGCAACGGCCGCGACCAGCGCGTCTGACGCCAAGAAACCAAAGGGATCTCGCGGAGCGCGTCCGAGCGGCGGCAGATCGCGTATGACGCGTTGCGGCCGCTCCCAAACGTTCGCCGAGATCCGCCATGATCCCCGGAAGGGCCGTGGCGTTTACGCGAGCGCTGCAATCGGCGCCGGGCTCCTGATCGAGGCGGCGCCGGTCATCGTCGTGCCGGCCGATCAACGCGGGCTGATCGATAGTTCGGTACTGCATGATTACTATTTCGTATGGGATGACGGTGCTGTCGGACAGGCACGCATCGCGGTCGCGCTCGGTCTGGTTTCGCTGTGCAACCACTCGCGCCAGCCCAACGCTCGCGTGCGGTCGAACCTCGCGCACGAGACGCTCGATCTCATGGCAATGACGCCGATCGCGGCGGGACGCGAGATCACAATCGACTATAATTGCCCGCTGTGGTTCGCGCCGGACGATTAACTTGATCTGCACCGCTGGTTGAGCTCACCGTGTATCTGGCGGGAGGAACACACTATTTCTGGAGATCACGTCGGCGCCCACGGTAATCCGGAGCGCGCCACGATTGACTACCTTCGCGGAGAAGTTGATCAGCTCCATCGATGGCGGCCGCAAGGTGGGCACCGGTGCGCCGCGCATGCCGGACGCGATGCTCCGATTGTCCAAGGATCCCGCAGCCGATGAATTGGGCCGGCGCATCATTCCCGGTACTCAGCGCAGGAAGCCAGCTACGGCCCTGCTACAGTGGCGCTACGAACCGATCGTCTGTCCCGGCTCCGGCGGTCCCTTCAGCTCGACGGTGTTTCCGTCCGGATCGGTGATGTAGATCGACGAGCCATACCCCTCCGCGCCGTAGCGGCGCCTAACCTCGCCCGGATCGACGCCGTGGCGGCGCAGATGCGCGCTGAGCGCCTCGACGTCCATGCTCTCGATTTGGACCGCGTAATGGTCCATGTTGCGGCCGGCTACGTCGCCTTCCTTTTGCGGCACGAGGTCGATCATCGCGCTGCCGGCGCGCAGCTGAACGAGGCCGATTTCTGGTAGGCGGCGCTCGACATGCAGGCATAGCACCCGTTCGTAAAACGCGATGGCGCGTTCCATGTCCGAGACGCGCAGCACGACATGGTCGAGCCCTTTGACGCGCAACGGCGCTTTCCCGTCCGATGCGGTCCTGTTGGCGAGAGCGGCATCGTCGGGCATGGCTTGCTCCTTCGCTGGAACCGGCTCCGTTCGGCCGGCTTATTCCTCAGACGATTTCTTCCGACCCGCGGCCTTGCGCTCGTCGGCGCTCAGCACGCCGTCATGGTTTTTGTCGAGCTTGTCGAACCGCTTGGCGGCGCGCTGCTTCGCCTGCTCGACATAATCCTCTTTTGTGATCCCGCCACTCGACGCCGCCCCTTTGGGCCCCGCGCTTTGCGCCCCGGCGGCAGCCGGCAACAGCAGGGCGACAAGACCCAGGACGACGGCTACGCGCATGGTCGGGACCTCCGGATCGTTTCAGCGTAGCGGAGCACTCTCCGCCCGGCAATGCCGGCGCGCTCCCGGTCCAGCCCTGTCGCCGCAGCCGTCACTCGGGGACCCAGCAGAGGGCGCGGATCTCGGTGAATTCGCGGCGCAGTTTGCGCCAGGAATCGCCGGCGTTCTCGCTCGCATACACCTCGCCATAATGGCTGCAGGCGAGAATCAGCCGGGGATCGGCCGCATGCGTCGCGAAGGCCCAGATCGGCGAGTTTGGCTCGACCGGCAACATCCGTCTCTCCCAGGACCGTCCGCCGTCGCGCGAGCACTCGATCGCGCCGGTGCTGCCGACCGCGGCGTCGCCGGTCGCGACGAACAGCGTCTCCGGATCGTCGGCCTTTTGCGCGAGGCCGCGGCAGTAGCGCAGTTCGAACTGGTCGCGTACGCTCAGACCGCGCCAGCTCTCGCCGCGATCGCCGCTCGCGAAGATCTCGCCCGGCGTGCTGGTCAAGACGGTCGTGCCGCCGTTCACGGTCACGGCAATGTCATGGATATCGGGGTCGTAAACGCCGTTCGTGATCCGGCTCCAGCTGTCGCCGCCATCGGTGCTGCGGCGCACGCCGTCGACCTCGATACCGGCCCACACGACGCGGGGGTCGGACGGATCGACGGTCAGCGCGGTGACACGCGGGATACCGACATTCGGGCATTCCTCGACGATGTCGGCCGGCAGTTTCCGCCAGCTTTGGCCGCCGTCGGTCGAGCGGTACAGCGCCGCCGGCCGGGTCCCGGCGAAGACGATATCGGGATCGGTCGGGTCGATCGCGATCTTCCAGACCTCGCAATTTATCGACGAGTTGAGCCGGGTGAAGCTCTGCCCGCCGTCGCGGCTCTTGTAGATCCCGTCCTCGGCGCCGGCGAACACGGTACGCGGCTCGGCCGGGTGCACCGTCAGCCCATAAACGCGGCTTTCGCCGGTGAGACCGTCGCGCACCCGTTGCCAGCTGTCGCCACCATCCGGGCTGCGCCAGAGACCGCTGCCGATCGTGCCGACGCAGATCGTGTAATTGTCTGCCATGACGCTTTCCTTCCCGTCACTATTCAATACGTCATCCCGGCGCAGGCCGGCATCCACCCGTCACCGTACGAGTTGCTGATCGGCGGGGTCCGGGCCGGACCTCGTTCACGCCTCGTGCGTGCCTTCCCAGCCGGTGTGCGAGACGTCGATCACGACGCCGTCGGGGCCGGACCATTTCTGCTCGAAATTGGCGTGAACCCCGTCGCGCAACTCGGCGTCGCTAACGTCCTTCCTGGTCAACCGCTGGCCGTGCGCCGCCTCGAGCCGGCGGCCGGCCTCGCCCAGATCATCGACCTCGAAGCCGAGATGATGGATGCCGGTGAAGTGCGGGCCGTGCGCGCCCATGTCCGGCGCCGCCTCGCCTTTGGTTTTGAGGACCGCGACATGGATGTAGCCGTCAGTCAGGAACACGTTCCCGTTGTTGCGCCGCAATTCCTTGAGGCCGAACGCCGCTTTGTAGAATTCGGCGACGTTGGCCGGCTCCTTGGTGGTCAGCGCGATATGCTTGATGCGGGCCATATCGGTCCTCCCTGTTGGCGTTTCGTACGCGCGGTCCGGCGGACGGCTCAATCGGCTTCGTGCGTGCCTTCCCAGCCGGTGTGCGAAATGTCGATCACGACGCCGTCGGGGCCGGACCATTTCATTTCGAAATTGGCGTGGCCGCCGCCGGCCATCGCCGCGTCCACGCCGTCCTTCGCCGACAGTCGTTGCGCGCGTGCGTGTTCGAGCGTGTCGCAGGCCTGGTCGAGATCCTCGACCTCGAAGCCGAAATGATGGATGCCACTGAAGTTCGGCCCATGCGCGCCCATGTCGAGCGAGCGCTCGTCCTTGTGGTTGAGGATCGCCAAATTGATGTGGCCATCGCTCAAGAACACGGCGCCGTTCGGACTGCGGCGCAACTCCTTGAGACCGAACGCCGCCTTGTAGAATTCGGCGACCTTGGCCGGCTCCTTGGTGGTCAGCGCGATATGCCGGATGCGTGCCATCGTCGTTTTCTCCATTGCGTTACGCCGTTGGTCTGATGTTTTGGTTCAGCCGAAACAGATTGGTCGGATCGTACTTGTTCTTCAAGTCGACCAACCGATCATAGTTGCGGCTATACGCGCCACGGATGCGTATCGCTTCCTCTGCGTCCAAGTGGTTGACGTAAACCTCGCCGGTCGAGAACGGCTCGACGGCAGTCCAGAAGTCGCGGGTCCATTTGATGTGATCGGAGCTCTCCGCCGGATTAGTCCATTGCGAGATGACGTCGTAATCCCACTGGTCGTCACGCAGCCCGAATGCTGTAGCGTCCGGATCGACGCGGGCCGCAGCCCCGTGGAGGTGGTAGAAAAGAACATTCGACATCGGCGAAAGAAACTTCGCCGAGCGCGCCAAGACGACTTCGATCATATCGTCGCCGAGTTCTTTTAAGAAGCTCGATTTCCAATAGCGCTGCATACCGCCGTACGGAAACGCCGCGTCGAACAACGAATTCAGCGCGACGTACGAAGTCGGCGCGATCGTATCGGCCAACGGCGAACCGAATTTGCGCAGCGGCAGCATCACCTTTTCGCCTTCTTCGATGTCCCCAATATAACTGGCGACAATCACGGCCACAGGCATACCTTCGGGCGATGTCATCAGCGCTGCCGCGGCGAGCGCCTCATCCGGACAGCTGCGGCAGAACTCCCGGTAGAAGCGCAACACCTCGCGCGCCTTCTCCATAGGATGGATGACCATACCGGCCAATACTGAAGTGACCGGATGGAGGCGGTATTCGAAGGCGGTGACGACCCCGAAATTGCCGCCACCACCACGTAGGCCCCAAAAGAGATCGGAATTTTGTTCGGCACTGGCGGTCAAAAACTCGCCGTCGGCGGTGATCAGATCGGCCGAAAGCAGGTTGTCGCAGCTGAGGCCGTGGCTGCCCATCAGCCAGCCCAGCCCGCCGCCGAGCGTCAGCCCGGCGATACCGGTCGTCGAGACCACGCCCCCGGTGGTGGCGAGACCGAAAGCTTGCGTCTCGCGATTGAATTCACCCCAGGTCAGCCCGGCCTGGGCACGCGCAATCCGTTTGACCGGATCGACCCACATCCCCTTCATCGGCGACAGATCGATCATCAGACCGCCCTCGCAAACGGCATTGCCGGTGATGTTGTGGCCGCCCCCCTTGACCGACACCAAAAGCCGGTGTGTGCGGGCAAAGCGCACCGCGGCAATGACATCGGAGACGCCGGCACAGCGCGCGATCAGCGCCGGCCGCCGGTCGATCATGCCATTCCAAACAACGCGCGCCGGGTCGAAACCGTCCTGCTCCGGACGCAGCAACGGACCTCGCAACGCCTCGGCGAATGCCTCGACCGCGGCTTCTTCCAAAATCGCGTCAGCGCCTTCCGACGTGGCGATCCGCAGATCCGTCATGCCGATGCCTCCCGGTCGTGTTGTTGCGATTATTTCATGTCTTGCATATACCAAATCGCCGCATCTTTATCGATAGTCTGTTGTTAGCCGGCTTTGCCGTGAATGGCCCGCCACACCCGTTCCGGCGTCGCCGGCATCTCGACGTGCGTCACGCCGAACTCGGCTAGCGCATCGACGATCGCGTTGATGACGACGCCGAGCGCCGGGGTCGTGCCGCCTTCGCCGGCCGGGCGCATGCCCAGCGGGTGCGTCGGGCACGGCACCTCGGACAGTTCGGTGTTGAAGAACGGCAAGCAGATCGGCGCGCGGCATCGCGTAATCCATGAACGAGCCGGTCAGGAGCTGCGCCGTGTCGCGGTCATAGACGACCTGCTCCCACAGCGCCTGGCCGACCCCCTGCACGATGCCGCCATGGATCTGGCCGTGCACGATCATCGGGTTGATCGCGCGCCCGCAATCGTCGACCGCGTTGTAGCGGACGATCTCGGCTTCGCCGGTCTCGGGATCGACCTCGATCTCGCAGACATGGCAGCCGTACGGGAAGCTGGCGATGTTGACGGTTTCGTCGCCCTCGCCGCGCAAGCGGCCCGCGCAAATTCTCCGGCAGATCGGCGCGGGTCTCCGCGGCGCGCGCGACCTCGAACAGGCCGACGGCGCGGTCGGTGCCCTTGACCCGGAACTGCCCGCCCGAGAATTCGAGGTCGGGCGTGGCGGCTTCGAGCAGGTGGCCGGCGATGCGCAGCCCCTTCTCGATGATGATGTTCGACGCGTTCAGCATGACGATGCTGGCGAGCCGCAGCGCCCGGCCGGAATGCGCGCCGCCGCCGACCGAGACGCGGTCGGTGTCGCCGGTCACGAGCCGCACGCTGTCGAGCGGCACGCCAAGCCATTCGGTGACGAGCTGCGCGAAACTCGTCTCGTGCCCCTGGCCCTGCGACACGGTGCCGACGACGCACCTCGATTTCGCCGCTATCGTTTCCGATCAGGCTTGACGGTGATCTCGGCCCGCTCGCGCGGCGCGCCGGTCGCGGTGTCGACGTAGTTCGCGACGCCGATGCCGCGGCATTTTCCCCGTTGACGCGCCGCCTGTTGTCGCGCCGGAA
Source organism: uncultured Alphaproteobacteria bacterium (assembly GCA_963847345.1). GTDB lineage: Bacteria > Pseudomonadota > Alphaproteobacteria > ATCC43930 > CGMCC-115725 > DATARH01. The sequence continues at coordinate 26,190 of CAWJZU010000008.1, forward strand.
AGCCGCTCCAATCGGCGATTGCCAGCACGCGTTCCATAACCCGGTGATAGGCGCCGCTGTCATAGACCATGCCGAACGGGTTGGTGTACGGCATCATCGATTCCGGCACGAGGTTGCGCCGGCGCAAGTTCGATGCGATCGAGGCCGGTCTGCCGCGCGGCAAGGTCGATCAGCCGCTCCATGACGAACATGACCTCGGGCCGGCCGGAGCTGCGATAGGGGCGGGTCGGCGCGGTGTTGGTCAGCGCGGCGCGGGCGCGGAAGAACACGGCCGGCACATGATAGATGCTCGACATGATCTCGACCCCCTTGTTGAGGGAGCCGAAGGCGAGCGCGTAGGCGCCCTGGTTGACGAGGTTCGAGCCGCGCATCGCGAGAAAATGCCCGTCGCGATCGAGCGCCAGTTCGGCGGTGACAGCGAGGTCGCGCGCCTGGTGGTCGCTGGAAAAATACTCGCTGCGGTCGCCGGTCCATTTGACCGGACGGCCGACCCGGCGCGCCGCCCAGCAGACGATCGCGAATTCCGGGTTGAAGCCGCCGCGCGTGCCGAAATTGCCGCCGACATCGTGCATGACGACGCGCGCCTGCTCCGGCGGGACCCCGAGCACCAGCGCCAGATCGCGCCTGCGGGCTGACCGCGCCGCCAGCCCCGGCATGCAAGCGTGTAGCGGCCGGTCTCGTTGTCGTACTCGCCGATCGCGGCGCGCGGCTCCATCGGCACGCCGGCGATGCGCTGCACCCAGGTCTCGAAGCGGACGACATGAGCGGCCGTGGCGAAGGCGGCTTCGGTCGCGGCCGGATCGCCGACCTCGCCGTCGAGGATGATGTTTGTGCTGGCCTGCCGCGCGCGTGGCGCGTCGCGGTTCGGCGGCGACGAGACTGTGCGCGACCGCCGGCAGCGGCTCGTAATCGACCGCCACAAGTTCGGCGGCGTCCTTCGCCGCGGCGAGCGAGGTCGCGATCACCGCGGCGACGATCTCGCCGACATGGCACACTTCGGGACCGATGATCGCGGTCTGATCCGGGCGAACAGTCGGAGAACCGTCCTTGTTCTTGATGCTGATATCGGCCGGGTGCGATGTTGGCGATATTCGGCAGCGGGTTCAGCCCGTCGGCGCGCACATCCTCGGCGGTCAGCACCGCCAGCACGCCCGGCGCAGCACGCGCCGCCGTCGCTGTCGATCTTGCGGATCAGCGCGTGCGCGTGCGGCGAGCGCACCATCACCGCATAGGCCTGACCCGGCAGGTTGAGGTCGTCGCTGTAGCGGCCCTGCCCGGTCAAGCAGGCGCAGATCCTCGCGCCGCCTTACCGGCTGGCCGATACCCGTCCCCGTTGCGCCCCCGTCCATGCGCCCGCCTTAAGCCGCATCCAGCTTGAAATACTTCACCGCATTCCCGGCCCACATCTTCGCCTTCTCGTCGGCGGGGACATTTTCGTAGATCTCGTCGATCAGCGGGCGCGAGTTCGGCCATTCATTCTCGATATGCGGGAAGTCGGTCGCGAACATGATGTGATCGACGCCGACATGGTGGCGCATTTCGACAGCGACGCGCTCGTACTGCACCGTGAAATGGACGTTTTCGCGGACGTAGTGGCTCGGCAGTTCCTTTAGCGGCTTGAAGCCGAGCATTTCCTCGGCCCAGTTCAAATGCCGCTTGTACCAGAGGTCCATGTGTTCGAGCCAGAACGGGACCCACCCGAGCCGCGTCTCGGCGAAGAATACCTGGAGCCGCGGATAGCGCTCGAACACGCCGGCCAGCACGAGCTGCGCGATGCTGACCGACGGCGGCAATCCGAAATTGACGATCCATTCGAGAAACGGCCGGCGCAGCCGCGCCATCACCTCCGGGTCTTCCTTCGGGTATTTGAAGGTCGGCTGGTTGGCGCGCGCGCCGGTGCGGTAGAGCTGCACGTGCACCGTCACCGGCATGTCGAGATCGAGCGCGGCGGCCCAGAACCGGTCGTCCTCCGGGGTCGGATAGCCTTTCGCGTTTGGCAAGGCGCCGAGCAGGACGCCCTTGAGGCCGAGTTTCTTGCAATGCTCCATCTCGGCGATCGCGTCATCGACATTGGTGATCGGTATGACCCCCATGCCGATCAGCCGATCGGGCGCGACGGCGCAATATTCCTCGCCGAGCCAGTCGTTGTAGCCGCGGATCACGGCCTTGTAGACCTCGTCATGCGCGATGTTGCGCCAGAACACCGGCCCCGCGACCATCGCCGCGAACAGGACCTCGGCGTCGAGCCCGTCCTCGTCCTGTTCCTTGACGCGCTGCTCCGGGCCGCCGGTGCCGGCCGCGTCGGCGACCTTGAGGCCGAAGGGCTGCCATGTCCCGGCCGCCCGCCCGGCGCGCAGATCGAGAAAATTGGCCTCCAGGAGCGGCTGGCCCTCGATCATCAGCGCGTCGCCGCCATCGGGCAGCTTCACCGTATGCGGCGCCCGTTCCCGGTACTTCTCGGGCACCCGATGCACCCAGCGCTCGGGCGGCACCTCAAGATGTCCGTCCGCCGACATCAGCCTGTATTGCCTCGGCATTCCGATCTCCCTCGAACCGTTGCCGCCATCCTAGCAAGCGCCGCGGCCCCGCGACACCCCTCGCGGCTCGATCCTCGCCGCCGTCCCGCGAGCCTTCAGCCCACGCGACGGCGGCGGTTCAATAGATGAAGATGAAGCCGTGATATTGATACCAATCACGGCCCGACCCGTCGTGCTTCAGCTCGAGATCGCCCTCCTCGATCCTGACCCGATCCGGCACGAACGGGCAATCCTCCGGCATCTCCTCGGTAACCGCGTAGACGATCCCGCCCTCCCAGACGAGATGACCGCGACAGGTGAACTGCTCCTTGCCAAAGCGCACCGTGAACACGACGGACGGGTTTTCTTCACGAGGCATTGGCGACACCGCTATATATTCGCACCGGTTTGTATTCGCACCGAGCGTGTCACCGCCATCAAGCAATTTGACCGTATGCGGTGCCCGTTCCCGGTACTTCTCGGGCACGCAATGCACCAGCACTTCGGCGGCACTTCGAGATGCCCGTCCGCCGACATCGGCTTGTATTGGCACTGCATTCCAACGCCTCCCTGCTTCGCCGCGATACCTTAGCAAGCGTTTCACGAGGGCGACACTGCATCGATGGAATACTCTGCGCCGCGCCGGGTGCATCGCCGATTCTTACTGGTTCGTGCGCTTGAACCTGATCGTTCGGCCATGCCGGTCGAACACGAGGTCGCCATTAACAATCGCCAGCGGCGTCGCTTGGAAAGCGACCTTGCCGATGTCGTTCGGCTCGAACCGAAAGCGCAGCGAATAGCCGGTACCTGGGTCGAGCGGCACCTGCTGGCTCATAATATCGAACATCTGCAGCATCAGGCGAAGGCCGATCGGGGCGTCCTCCCTGGCGAAGGGTAACAACAGGCCATCCTCGGCGAACTGTCGCCGCTCGGTCTGCCCGTTGGCCTTAGTGATTAGCGCGTTGAAATATTGTCGCGATGCGCCGCGCGGCACATCGAGCTGCACCTGGAGCACGCCGTCGGCCCCCCTGCCCTGCGAAACCAGCACAAAGCGGGGCGGGGTGACGGGATCGCTTGTGAGCAATACCTGGTTGCCGCGGGTGGTCCATCGCCCGGCTGCCTGCTCGTCGAGCGCGCCATACGCCAGCGCGTAGCGGAAGCGGCCGTCGGCGGTCAGCTCGAGACCGACGGCCATTTCCATCTGATTGCCATCGTAGGTACCGGCGAGCGATGCCTGGGAGTCCGCCCGGCGCGCGGCAATTGTCGAGGCCGCGAGCAGCAGCACAAGCGACGACACAACAAAGCCTCGCCGGCGCGCAAAAAAACCGGCTCGAAAGGGGGCGAAGGCCATGTTTCCGGTCCTGCTTGACAGCGGCGTATTGCACCCGCACGCCGGCTGCCCGGCCGGTAACGAGACGCTCGCCGGAGCCGGTGCATTTCCGCGCGATGGTGTCATAGAGATGGCTTGGCTCCAAGAGCTTCGGCCGGATCGCGCAATCGAAGACTGCGCCTAGGCGGGCCGCCTCTGTGCCGATTCCCCGGTTTGCTGTGGGCCGCGGTTCGCCGTCGTGGTAAATGGACCGCGAGCAAAAGGAGGCCGCAAATGGATCTTCGCCTCAGCCCCGAGGAACAGGCGTTTCGCGCCGAGGTGCGCGGCTTCATTCGCGACAACCTGCCGGCCGACATCGCCGCGCGGATGCGCGACAGCCGGGCGGCGCGCAAGCAGGACATCGTCGCCTGGCAGCGCATTCTCAACAAGCGCGGCTGGGCTGCCTATAGCTGGCCCCCGGAATGGGGTGGGCCGGGCTGGTCGGCCGTCGAGCGCATGATCTTCCTCGAGGAGATCCAGACCTATCCGGCACCCGAGGTGCAGCCGTTCAACATCACAATGCTGGGGCCGGTGCTGATCCAGTTCGGCACGCCGGAGCAGAAAACGCGGTTCCTGCCGCGCGCCGCCAATGTCGACGATTGGTGGTGCCAGGGGTTCTCGGAGCCCGGCGCCGGCTCGGACCTTGCCGCTCTGAAGACCGCGGCGCGGCGCGATGGCGACGAGTACCTCGTCAACGGCCAGAAGATCTGGACCTCGACGGCGCACCAGGCCGATTGGTGCTTTGTCCTCGTGCGCACCAACCCACAGGCGGCAAAAAAACAGGAAGGGATTTCGTTCCTGCTGATCGACATGAAGACGCCCGGCATCACGGTGCGGCCGATCATCTCGATCGACGGCAGCCACCATTTGAACGAGGTGTTCTTCGACGACGTCCGCGTGCCGGCCGCGATGCTGGTCGGCGAGGAGAACAAGGGCTGGGACGTCGCGAAGTTTCTGCTGGGCAACGAGCGCACCGGCATCGCGCGGCTCGGCAAGTCGAAGGAGCGGGTCAAATTCGCCAAGGAGCAGGCGAAGGAGATGCGCGCCAATGGAAGGCCGCTGATCGAGGACCCGGAATTCCGCCGACGCATCGCGCTGCTCGAAACTGAGCTGAAATCATTAGAGATCACGCAGCTGCGGGTGCTGTCGGCGCAAAAGGCCGGCGAGCGGCGGCAGGACCCGCTGACCGCGGTGCTGAAGCTCAAGGGCACCGAACTGTTGCAAGCAACCACCGAATTGGCGATGGATGTCGGCGGACCGCTCTCGATGCCGGACTGGGAAGACGAGTTGGAGGCGCTCAGCAACGAGCCGGAATTGGGCCCGGTCTGGGCCGCCGAGGCGACCCGCGGCTATCTGTTCCTGCGCGCCGCCTCGATCTACGGCGGCACCAACGAGATCATGAAGAACATCGTCTCGAAGGGCGTGCTGGGTCTGTAGTTTCGCCGCGGAAGAGGGTGGTTGACCCGGACAGCGTTCTCAAACCCCGCGACGCGGAAGAGGGTCTTCATCAACATCGAAACGGGGGAGGAATGTCATGGCTTTGCAAGTGCGGCGGGTTGTTACCGGGCACGATTCGAGCGGTCGCGCGATGGTCCAGATCGATGAGGTTTCGCAAAACCTGCGTTCGGCGCGGCCCGGTGCAACGGCCTGTGTGATCTGGACCAGCGAGGGTTTCCCGATCGACAACACCGGCACGGAAGATGAGGGGCGGCGCGAGACCGGCACGACGCACGAGAACGGCACAGTGTTCCGCATCCTTGAATTGCAGCCCGGCAATACGCCGCGCGTGCATCGCACCAACTCGCTCGATTACGCCGTCATCATGAAGGGCGAAATCGACATGGAGCTCGAAACCGGCGAGATCACGCACCTGAAAGCGGGCGATGTTGTCGTGCAGCGCGGCACGGTCCACAACTGGATCAACCGTGGCACCGAGCCCTGTGTCATCGCCTTCGTGCTGATCGCCGCGAAGCCGGTCGAGGTCGGCGGCAAGGTGCTCAACGCGTTTGGGTAGCCGTGCTCGGACTGCCCCGGCATAACGCAGGAATAGCGCGCTCGTTTATGTCGGCGGCCCGGACCCCACCTCCCGGCACTTGACCAGGCGCAGCGGCGTGTAGGTCAGCGCTGTCGCGCCGTCCTGCTTGACGACGCGCACCCGGGTGCGCACGAGGCCGCGACCGGGGCGGCTTTTCGAGCGGCGCGCCTCGATAATCTCGCACTCGGCGTGGATCGTGTCGCCGGCGAGGACCGGGTTATCGACGGTCAGCTCCATATGCAGAAACGCGAAACCGGTGTGCTGCATCGTCGCCTGCACCAGGAGCCCCTCGGCGAAGCAGTAGACCAGCGCCCCCGGCGCGAGCCGCCCCTTGATGTCGCTCTCGTTCGCAAGAAACTCGGTGTTCGTGAACAGCACCTCGACCATGCCGGTGCAGTTGACGAAATTCGTTATATCGGCCGCGGTTATGGTGCGGCCGATCGTTTTGAAGCGGCGCCCGACCGGCAGATCCTCGAAGTACAATCCGAGACCGAGAGTTTCCATTGGCGGGACCTCAAGCACCGAGCAGCGACACGAACCGCGCCGCCGACTCGATGTCGGCGGCCAGCGCGCGACGGCGCTCGGCGGCTTCGGCGTCTTCGCCCCAGGCCTCGATCTGAAAGGTCTCGTCGAGCTGCGACGCGGTGAAGGCGGCTTCGGCATCGACCTGGCCTTCGAGCAGCGCCAACGCAATGACCAGCGAGCCGCACGCCGCCGTCAGCGTGTGCAGCGCGGTCAGCCGGAAATCGTCGAGCGCCGCCACCGCGGCGGCAAGGGCCTTTAGAGACGCTGCCGACTGCCCAGTCGGGATGACGCCCGAGGTCACCGCGAGCGCGGCGTCGTAGCGCAGCGTCGCCCAGTCGAGCAGCGGCTGCCAAGCCGATTGCTGGCGCACACCCAGTTCGGGCGGGTGATCGGCACGGTAGCATACGAGGTCGGTGCCGGCGTAATTCGCCGTCTCGGCGACGATCTGGTCGCGCTGTGTGGCAGTGCGGTCGATCGCGGTCGCGGCGAGCCGGGTCAGCGGCATCGTCATCGGGCGGACCTCGTCCTGCTGCGAATCCCATTCGGCGGCGATCGCGGCGGCCAGGGCTTCGCTCGGCACGACCAGCTCGTTGCGCCCCGGGGTACGCATCGCCCGCCCGTCAAGCGCAACGGCCCAGCCGCCCTCCGCAGGGTGGGTCGTGGCCTGTTTGTAGACACGCCTCATGCGATTTCTTCCAGCTCGGCGAACGGATCGCCGGCCTCCTCGGCGGCGAACCCAAAAAACTCCCAGAGGCCGCGCATATGTGGCGGCAATGGGGCAGTTACGCGCAATATTCCGCCCTCCGGGTGCGGGATTTCGAGGCTGCGCGCATGCAGGTGCAGACGATGCGCCGCCGCGCCGCCCGGCAGCTGCGCCGCGCTGCCGCCGTACTTGCCATCGCCAAGGATCGGCGTGCCGAGCGCTGCGCAATGGGCGCGCAGCTGATGCGTGCGCCCGGTGACCGGCAAGAGCGCCACCCAGCTCGCCCGCCCGCCGGCATGGTCGAGCACCCGGTAGTAGGTGACAGCGCTCTTGCCGCCTTCGTTGTCAACATGAACGCGCTCGCGCCCGCCACCGCCCTTGGGGCCGCCGGATTTCGAGAGCCCGAGATCGATGCGTCCCCGCTCCGGGCGCGGCAGGCCAGCGACGATCGCCCAGTAGATTTTTCGCGTTGTCTTGTCGCGGAAGGCGCGCGTGAAAAACGCTGCCGCGGCGGCGTGGCGCGCGATCAGCAGCACGCCCGATGTGTCCTTGTCGAGCCGGTGCACGAGGCGCGGCCGCTCGGCCGAGTTCGAAGCGCACCCCGTCGAGCAATGCATCGACATGGCGGTCGGTGTTGGTGCCGCCCTGCACCGCGAGACCGGCGGGCTTGTTGACGGCGAGCGCCCAGTCGTCGCGGTACAGCACGGCGTCGCGCAACAATGCGACATCCTGCGGCCGGGCACGCGGCGTCCTGCCGGCGGCCTCGGCGGTGGCCGGCGGTGAGGCTTCGAGCAGCGGCGGCACCCGGATCGACTGGCCCGGCGCGACCGGGTCGCCGGCGCGGACGCGCTTGCCGTCCACCCGGATCTGCCCGGTGCGCAGCAGCTTTTCGAGCCTGCCGTGGCCGACGCCGGGGTAATGCCGCTTGAACCAGCGGTCGAGCCGCCCGGCTCCGTCCTCGGGCCGCACGGTGACGGTGATGACACCGCTCATTTCCCGCTCTCCGCGGCGGCGACGCGCTGGCGCAGCTTGTCCCAGTAATCGAGGCGCTTCTTGATCTCGCGTTCGAAGCCGCGCTCGGTCGGGCGATAGAAGTCGCGGCGAGCGATCCCGTCCGGGAAATAATTCTGGCCGGAAAACCCAGCTTCGGTCGCGTGGTCGTAGACGTAGCCGCGTCCATAGCCGAGCTTTTTCATCAGCCCGGTCGGCGCGTTCAGGATGTGCATCGGCGGCATCAAGGAGCCGGTGTCACGCGCCATCGCCCGCGCCTCTCCGAAGGCCGTATAGGCGGCGTTCGATTTGGGAGCGCTTGCCAGGTAGATCACGAGCTGCGCGACTGCCAGGTCGCCCTCGGGCGACCCGAGCCGATCGTAGGCGTCCCAGGCGGCGAGCGCCTGCACCTGGGCCTGCGGATCGGCGAGGCCGATATCCTCGGCCGCGGCGCGGGTCAGCCGGCGCAGGATGTAGATCGGGTCCTCGCCGCCCTCCAGCATGCGCGCCAGCCAGTACAGCGCCGCGTCAGTGTCCGAGCCGCGCAGCGATTTATGCAGCGCGCTGATCAGGTTGTAATGGCCTTCCTGGCTCTTGTCGTAAAGCGGCGCGCGGCGCTGCACCAGTTCGGCAAGCTCTTGCGGCCCGAGCGCCACAGCGGCCGGCAGGCGTTCGATTTCCTCGACCAGATTGAGCAGAAAGCGCCCGTCGCCGTCCGCCATCGCGCGCAGCGCGGCGCGGCCATCCGTGGTCAGCGGCAGAGTGCGCCCGAGATGCGCCTCGGCGCGGGCGAGCAGGGTTTCGAGCGCAGCGTCGTCGAGCCGGCGCAACACCAGCACCTGCGCCCGCGACAACAGCGCCCCGTTCAGCTCGAAGGACGGGTTTTCGGTGGTCGCGCCGACCAGGATAACCGTGCCGTCTTCGACATAGGGCAGAAACGCATCCTGCTGCGCGCGGTTGAAGCGGTGGATCTCGTCAACGAACAGCAGCGTGCCGCGGCCGGCCTCGCGCTGCTTTTTCGCCGCCTCGAACACCTTGCGCAGATCGGCGACCCCGGAAAACACCGCCGACAGCTTCTCGAAGGCGAGGTCGGTGCCGTCCGCGAGAAGCCGCGCGATCGTCGTTTTGCCAACGCCCGGCGGCCCCCACAAAATCATCGACGCCAGCCGCCCGCTCGCGACCATGCGCCCGATCGGCCCCTCCGGCCCGAGCAGGTGGTCCTGTCCAACAATGCCGGAAAGGGTTTGCGGACGCAGCAAATCGGCCAGCGGCCGCGGCACCTGCGCCTCGAACAGCGTGCTCATCAGTCGCGCTATATGGGCGTCGGAGCGGGTCGCGAAAATGGCGTCTCAAATGCTCTCGGCGAACCGCGCAGGTCGCAGGGTCCGGTTACCTTGGGCCGCCTCTTGTCTCCGGACACCGCCCGACGCCTCCACAGATGATCTTGCGATGTGCCACGGCGCGAACCGTGCCTTTCTCGATCATGCCGTAAAAGACTTCGGCAATCTTTTGCGAAGCGCTTCCAGGGCTCACCCAAAATCTCGGGAGCGGTGTAAAGGATTCCGACGCGCTCACGCGCCCCCGCTCTGAAGCTTATAGGTTCGCGGGGTCAATCCAAAAAGCACTGAAAACCGGCGGATCCTGGCCGGCTGCCTGTCGTGTGCGGCATATTTGCAGATGGATTGTCTTGAAGGCCGGGCCAGCTTGAGGTCAACCTTTGTGTCGGTCGAGTTTACACTTGGAGAGTCCAGAGCCCCAACAAATTCTGTACGAATTTGAGATCAAAGCGTACTTTTAACCATGGCACGTTTTCTGCATTGCGCTATGCGGGTCAAGCGGTGTTCAGCCGCAAGGCTCGGTGCAGTGGAGGCTGAAGATGAAGTTTTTCACACACTTGGCAGGTGTCGCAGCCGCGGCGATGGTTGCATCTGCCGCGGTGTTTTGCCCGGGCACGGCGCACGCCCAGACCGGACCAGCGAGCATCACGATCGGCGATCAAGTTATTCGACTTATTCTGCCTGCCTAGGTGCTGGTACTCTGTGCGACAGCGTAGACGTACGACGCAGTCCCTGGCGGCGCGTTTGGGATTAGATGGAATCCGGCGGTTAACCCTGAACGCGAGCACGAACCCGAGTAATCTCAGCGCCGACGTCCTTTTAACATACCATGTGTCGGTTATCGGCGGCGCAGCACTAATTATCGACTTCCACCTGAGTAGCGACGCCGCGGTGAGGGTAGCGGTTCGGTGTCAGACACCTGCAGATTTCACGGCTGCAGACTGCGGACCTGGCACCTTGTGTTTACCGTCACGACCGGCGAAACAACGAACCAGGATTCCAACGACTCGGACCCCGTCTCTTATCGCTATGCCCGTATTTCGGCAGCTTGACGGATAGTGACGTACCGGTCTCGATACGGGGGCAACTGCTATTCTTGCGCAGGGCTGCAACGACAGGTCGGAGGTGGTCGACTGCTCCGACAAGGTCTCGGTCAACCTGCAGACCGTCCCGGAGCCGGCATCACTGGCCCTGCTCGGCACGGGCCTGCTCGGGTTCGGCCTCTTTCGCCGTCGCGACGCGCAAAGCGGCGTAACGTCGGTCGCAAAATACAGTGCTGTCCTGGCCGACGGGGTTCTGCTCGAAAGAGCCCCGTCGTGGCACGCGAGCCCAACGGTTAGCGCGGACCGGGCAGCCGGTCCGGCGCAAGAATAGGATTGGGGCTGGCCGAACAGGTCGGGGTCAGAGAGTGGTCCTTCCGCACGCGCCGTCGCAAGGCGGATCGTTCAATCGTCGGAAAATATGAGATCTTCCGGTACAATGCCGGATAACGGTAGCTTACTGGTCGGTACCTGCTCGCGCTGGACACCCGAGTACCTCGCCGAAAACTTCATCGAAACATGCGCGCAAAGCGATGTCAACCTCGGGCATTGAGGCGGTGATGCCAAGGCGGGCGAGCGAGGTTACGCCGTGCCCGGAGGCGGCCGGGTCGATGCCGCAAGGGACGATGCCGCGGTAATGGTTGAGGTCGGGATCGACGTTCAGCGCCAGGCCGTGATAGGTCACCCAGCGGCGCACCCGCACCCCGATCGCCGCGATCTTGTCCTCGCGCCCCCCTTGGTCTCCGGCACGGCGGCCGATCCACACGCCGACCCGGCCGTCGCGCCGTTCGCCCTTCACATTGAAGCGCGCCAAGGTCGCGATGACCCATTCCTCGAGCCGCCAGACATGACAGCGCACGTCGCGGCCCCAGCGTTCGAGGTCGAGCAGCACATAGGCGATGCGCTGCCCCGGCCCGTGATAGGTGTACTGCCCGCCGCGGCCGGTGCGGTGCACCGGCAGACGCGCCGGGTCGAGGAGGTCTTCGGCTCGCGCGCTGGTCCCGGCGGTGTAAAGGGGTGGATGCTCCAGCAGCCACACCAGCTCGGGGGCCGTGCCGGCGCGGATCGCCGCGATCCGCCTTTCCATTTCCGCCACGGCTTCCTCGTATGGCACCAAACAGTCGCTGATCCGCCATTCGACGCCGCCGGTTTGCATGCCTATTTCTCGCTTTGTCCCTTGGGCCATCGCGCTTGATATGGGGCCCCGCATTTGCTAAGCACCGGGCCCACTGCGCCCTCCCGTCCGAGGCGGCGGCGCGGTTAATGCGGTCGTGGCGGAATTGGTAGACGCGCAGCGTTGAGGTCGCTGTGGGGGAAACTCCGTGGAAGTTCGAGTCTTCTCGACCGCACCAGTTTTTTTCTGATCTCGCAACTCCGCGAAAGCGCCGATGAACCTGCCGGGTGGGCCGAGGGACGAGCGCTATACGGTTGTCGTGCGCAATGTTGTGCTGATGGCCAGTATCGGCATCCGCCGCGCCGAGCATGGCCGGAAGCAGCGGGTGCGGGTCTCGGTTGAGCTGACCGCGACCACGGAGGCCGGGTTTTCTGGCGACGACCGCCGCCGCGTTATCAATTACGAGAAAATCGTCGCCGCGATCCGCGAGATCGCCGCCTCCGGCCATATCGACCTGTGCGAAGGCTTTGCCGCGCGGGTCACCGACGCGTGTTTCGCTGATCCGCGTGTCGGGCACGTCCGAGCTACGGTCGAGAAGCTCGACGTGTTCCCCGAAGCGGAAGCGGTCGGCGCGATTCTCGAACGCAGCCGGCCCGGGTGAGTAATGGACCACCCGCTCTTGGTCGGCATCGTCAACATCACCGCCGACTCGTTTTCCGACGGCGGACGGTTCCTTGATCCTGCCGCGGCCATTGCCCACGCCCGCCGGCTGGCCGCCGACGGCGCCGACATCGTCGAACTCGGCGCCGCTTCCAGCAACGTAGCGGCGGGGTCGGTGTCACCGGACGAGGAAATCGGCCGGCTCGATCCGGTGCTGCAAGCGCTAGCTGAAGGCGGAACGCAGCTTGCGGTCGATAGTTATAGCGCGGAGGCGCAGCGTTTCGCGCTGTCGCGCGGCGTCGCATATCTGAACGACATTCGCGGATTTGCCGACCCGGTGATCCATCCGGCACTGGCCGCGGCGGCGTGCCGGCTCGTCGTCATGCACGCGGCTGGCGGTGTCGGGCGCGCCGAGCCGCTCGATCTGGAGGCCAGAGAGGTGTGGCGGCGCATTGCGGCATTTTTCGCGGAGCGGATCGCAACCCTCGGCCATGCCGGCATCGCGCGCGAGCGGCTGATCCTTGACCCCGGCATGGGGCTGTTCCTGAGCCGGCGGCCGGATGCGTCGGTTTATGTGCTGGCCCGGATCGGACGCCTGAAGCAGATGTTCGGGCTGCCCGTGATGGTCTCGGTGTCCCGGAAGTCGTTTCTCGGCGCGCTCACCGGGCGCCAGTCACCGGCCGAGCGCGGCGCGGCTACGTTGGGCGCCGAGCTGTTCGCCGCCGCGCACGGCGCCGACTACATCCGGACGCACGACGCGGCGGCGTTGCGCGACGCGCTGACCGTAACGGCGACGCTGGAGAGAACCGAGCGGCAGGCGTCGGGGTAGACCCCAGATCAGGCCGCCGGACCTCGGCTGGCGGCCGGCAGGAATGCCGGCGGTCGGGCCGTGCAGTCGCCGGGCTACGATAGGGCGGCCAAGCTGGCCGGGACGGCGCCACGCAGCAGCGTCTTGCGGGCCTGCCATTGCACCGCCTCGTCGAGATCTTCGAGGAACCTGATCTCGCCGCCGGTGAAGAGCGCGACCGGAATGCCGTCGCGGTACAGGACGCGGTTGCCGGTCAGCGCACCAAGCTTCGGGCCGGGGGTCAGGATCCCGACGAGGTTCAGCGGGTCGGCGCCGGACAGCGACACAAATTCGCCGGACCCCTCCTTGCGGCGGATCTGGCGCAGCATGCCGACGGCGTCGGGGGACGCGAACTGCTCGCCGGAAAAACCGGCGACAAAGCGTCCGCCGCGGATTTCGCCGCACGCTTCGAGCCGGCGATAGACCCGCAGCAGGTCGCGCCACGGCGGCAGCCACGCGGCCTCGCGCTCGAGCAGGCGCCAGAACACGACACCGTAGCGGCGCAGCAGCGTGCGCGCGAGATGCTCGACGGCTTCGTCGGCGTGCCCGGAACGCTGGCTGGGAGCGGCGGGCCGCGCGCGCCGCGCCAGGGCCCAGCGGCCCGCATCCTCCATGCCGAACAGGGCCCGGCCGCGCCTTGAGCGCCGCTTTTCGGAAGGCATCAGCAGCGCGCGCAGCCCGGCAAAGCTGTCGGCGCTGACCAGCCCGAGGGCGACAAGTTCGGCCAATGCCTCCTCGACCTGCGGGCGCAGCAGCCTTGTGCCGTCGACCAGCTCGTCGAAGAACGAGGCGCCGTTGTCGCGGATGAAATCGGCGACGGCGCGCGCCCGACCGCTCGCGTGCGCCGGGTCGGGGACCGGCGACAGGGCCGCCCACAGAGGCGCGTTGCGCCGCGCCAACAGCGTGATCGGCGTCGTCCGCACGGGACCGGCGGCAGGACCGGCGGCACCCGTCGTCCGCCTCACCCTGCCCTCTTCCCCAGTGGGGGAGAGGGTAAACGAAGCGGGCACATTGTTGCGGGGACGCAGCCGGGCCCAGGCGATGCGGCCGGCGAGACACTGGTCGTCGAGCCACGCCGGGTCATATCCAGCGACACGGGCTGGCAGGATTTCAGTCTCCCACGCGCCGGCCGGCGCCTCGAACCCTTCGAGCTGACCCAGCACCGCGGCGAGCGCGTCCGGCCCCTCCATGCGGGTGTCGTCGGTTACCCGCTGCCAGGCAAACAGAAAGCGTAGGAAATCGCGCGCCGCGACCGGCTCGATCTCGGCCCGCAGCCGCTTCAGCGTATAGCGGTGAACGCGGGCGAGCAGCCGGCGCTCGCACCATTCTTCCGCGACGGCGCCGGGCGTGAAACGGCCGCGCAGCGCGAAACCCTCGGCCTGCAAAGCGGCGAGCGCCGTGCTGATGGCGTCAGGGGGGAGATAGAGCGGCGCGGCCAGTTCGGTTTCCGAGACAGGGCCGAGACCTTCCAGCCGGCCGCGCAGAATCTCAATCAGCGCTTCCTCGGCGGACCAGTGCCGGCCGGAATGCGGCGGCGGCGCCGTGATCGTCGGGTTCAGGTTCGCCTCGGGCCACAGCGCCAGGAATTGCGGCAGCCGCTCGGCGGTGACCCACACTCTAGTGTCATCCCGGCGAAGGCCGCGACCCACCTCCCCGCTCGAATAAGCCTCACTGTTAATCCCGGCCTTCGCCGGGAGGGCGGGAGTGGTAAGCAATGTGACGCGCTTTTCCCGCGCCAATTCCTCCAGCCACGCGCGCCAGCCCTCGCCGGCAGTGGCTTCGGCTTCGGTGAGGAACCCGAGCCACGCCAGGCCATCGTGCAGTTCGTCGCGGTTGGCGGCCTCGGGCCATGCCTCCTCGCGCACCCGTGCGATCGCGTCCGCATCGAGCCGGCCGAGATCGGCGGCGTCTTCCGGGGCGATCCAGCGGCGCGCCATCACCGCCTGCGTGCGGCGCTCCTCGAGCGGCGCGTCGTCGAGATAGGCGTAGGGTCGCGCCGACAACACCTCGTGGGCGAGCGGCGACGGCTCGGTCAGATCGCGCGCGACGATCGCGACGTCGCCATCTCGGATGTGGGTCAGCAGCCGCTCCAGTCCGGCAATATCCATGACATCGTTCAGGCAGTCGGCGATCGTCTGGCGGATCAGCGGATGATCCGGGATCTCGCGCGGCCCGGCGAGGTTTTCGGCGCAGGCCAGCTGGTCCGGGAAAATCGCTGTGATCAGATCCTCGGCGTCCATGCGCGCGAGCGGCGGCGGGACCTTGCGGCCGCCCCGAAAGCGCGGCAAGGCCAGCGCGACGCCGGCCACCCAGCGCCAGCGCGTCATGAACATCGGCGCATCGAGCAACGCCTGAACCAGTACCTCGCGCACCGTTGCCGGATGCAGATAGTTGCCAACCTCGGCCATGTCGAAACTGTGAGCCGTGGTCAGCGACAGGACGATGTTGTCCTCGGTCGCGGCCGCCTGCAGCTCGAAATTGAACTTGGTGCAAAAGCGCTTGCGCAGCGCCAAGCCCCAGGCGCGGTTCAGCCGGCTGCCATAAGGCGAATGCACGACCAGCTGCATGCCGCCGGCTTCGTCGAAAAACCGTTCGAAGACAATCGTCTCGCGGGTCGGCAATACGCCGAGCGCGGCGTGGCCGGCGGCGAGGTATTCCGCAAGCTGCCGCGCCGCGGCGTCGCCGATGCCAGGGCGGCTTGCGAGCCAGGCCATCGCATCACCCCCACCCCAACCCTTCCCCGCCTGCGGGGGAGGGAGTTCCGTCCAAGCTTCGGGCGCGCTCGGATTTCCCCCTCCCGCGCAAGCGGGGAAGGGTCGGGGTGGGGGCTGTTCGGGCGCGTGATTAAGCCGGTCTTCGACTTTGCTCCGCAGCCGCGACACGGCTTGCGACAGTTCGCCGGAGCGGCCGGGGGCCTCGCCGAGCCAGAACGGGATGTTCGGTGGCTGGCCCTGCGCGTCCTCAACCCGGAGCGTGCCGCGCTCAACGCGGCGGATGCGATAGGCGGCGTTGCCGAGCTGGAAGACGTCGCCGGCCAGGCTCTCGACCGCGAAATCCTCGTTGACGGTGCCGATGACCTGGTTTTCCGGTTCAAGGATGACCTGATAGTCCGCCGTGTCCGGTATCGTGCCGCCCGAGGTCAGTGCCGTGATCCGGGCGCCGCGCCGGCCGCGCAGCATCCCGTTGACCGCGTCGTGATGAAGCAGCGCGCCGCGCCGGCCACGCCGCGTGCTGAACCCTTCCGCGAGCATCTCGACGATAGCCGCAAAATCCTCGCGCGGCAGGTCGCGATAGGGCCACGCGCGGCGGAACAGCGCGAACAGCGCGTCCTCGCCCCATTCCTGTGCCGCCACCTCGGCCACAATCTGCTGCGCCATTACGTCAAGCGAGCGCTCCGGTACGGAGAGGCGGTCGAGTTCGCCGCGCGCGACGCTGTCGAGCAACGCGGCGCACTCGACCAGTTCGTCGCGCGACAGCGGGAACAGCCGGCCCTTCGGCGTACCACCGACCGCGTGTCCCGAGCGCCCAACGCGCTGCAGGAACGCCGCGATCGAGCGCGGCGAGCCGAGCTGGCAGACGAGGTCGACATCGCCGATATCGATGCCGAGTTCGAGCGAGGCGGTCGCGACCAGCGCCTTCAGCGCACCGCCCTTGAGCCGCTGCTCGGCGTCGAGCCGGCGCTCTTTGGACAGGCTGCCGTGATGCGCCGCGATCTGGTCGGCGCCGAGGCGCTGCGACAGCGCGCGCGTCGCACGCTCGGCCATGCGGCGGGTGTTGACGAAGATCAGGTTCGTCCGATGCGCCAGCGTCAATTCGGCAATGCGGTCGTAGACCTCTTCCCAGACCTCGCCCGACATCACCGCTTCGAGCGGTGAGGACGGCAGTTCGAGCGCGAGATCGCGCGCCCGAATATGCCCGGTGTCGATGATGGCGCATTGCGGTTGCGGCCCGCCTGGCGGGCCGGCGCCGACCAGAAACCGGGCGATCAGCTCGATCGGCCGCTGCGTCGCCGACAGACCGATGCGCTGCAAGGAACGGCCGCACAGCGCATCGAGCCGCTCCAGCGACAGCGCGAGATGCGCGCCGCGCTTGTTCGGCGCGACGGCGTGGATCTCGTCGACAATGACGGTTTTCGCTGGCGACAGCATGCGGCGGCCCGACTCGGAGCCGAGCAGGATGTAGAGCGATTCCGGCGTCGTCACGAGGATGTGCGGCGGCGCCTTCCGCATGCGGTTGCGCTCGGCCGAAGGCGTGTCGCCGGTGCGCACCCAGCTGCGGATCTCGATTTCGGGCAGGCCCCGCGCCCGCAATACCTCACCGATGCCCGAGAGCGGCGCCTCGAGGTTCTTGCGGATGTCGTTCGACAGCGCCTTCAGCGGCGAAACATAAACGACCTGCGTTTCGTCCGGCAGCCCGCTGTCGATAGCCTGTCGGACCAGCCCGTCGATCGCGGCGAGAAACGCGGCCAGCGTCTTGCCAGAGCCGGTCGGCGCGGCGATCAGCACGTTGCGGCCCTGTTTGATTGCCGGCCAAGCGTCCTGCTGGGCCGGCGTCGGCGCGCCGAAGCTGCGTGAGAACCAATCGGCGACAGCGGGGTGAAATGATGAGGTCGGTGTCACGCGGTATATTAGGAACGATCCAAGAACAATATCAATCCGGCGTGCAATAAGCATCGACGCCGGGCGGCAGCAGCGGTTCGCCCTTCATCTCGTACCACGTCAGGATGTCGCGCCAGACCTGCTCGGCGGTTTCGGCGTACCAAAACAGGTCGCGGTCCTCCGGGTCGATCGTGCCCTCCTCGACGAGGAAGTCGATATCGAAAACGCCGCGCCAGAACTCCTCGCCAACCAGGATCACCGGCACCGGCGGCAATTTTCGGGTCTGCGCAAGGGTCAGGATCTCGAACAGCTCGTCCAATGTGCCATAGCCGCCGGGAAACGCGACCAGCGCCCGCGCCCGCAGCGCGAGATGCAGCTTGCGCATCGCGAAATAATGGAAGCGGAAGCACAGCTCCGGCGTGACGTACGGGTTCGGATATTCTTCACCCGGCAGGGCGATGGTGAGCCCGATCGACTTCGCGCCGACATCGCGGGCACCGCGACTGACTGCTTCCATGATCCCGGGACCGCCGCCGGTCATCGCCATGATGCGGCCGCCGATCGCCATGTCGCCGCAATGGCCGATGAGTCGGCCGAATTCCCGCGCGACCTCGTAATACTTGCTCTTGGCCAGGACGCGGTGCGCGATCTGGAGCCGCTGGCGCAGCCCGTCGTCGTCGGGTCGGTCTTCGAGCGCCCCAGCGGCTGCTTCGACCCCGCGACGGGCCGCTCCCGGTTCGGGAATGCGGGTGCCGCCGAACACGACGATCGTGTGCGCGACATTCCCTTCGCGAAGCAGCGTCTGCGGTTTCAGGTAATCGAGCATCAGCCGCAGTCCGCGCATATCCTCGCGCTGCAGAAAGTCGAGATCCAGGTCGGCCCGGCGATAGCTCGGGCTGTCGAGGATGGCGCGGAGCCGGGCCGGCGCCTGCGGGTCATCCAAGTCAGGCTTCGGCCGCTCCTGCGGCAGCGGCTCGCGGCGGCCGTCGATCGGGGCGGGCTGTTTCATCCGGTTACGTCACTTATCTCGTCAGGCACGCAGTACGAGAAGAACACGCCCGAGGCCACGCGATTCCCACCCGAAGGCGGACGGGGGCGGTCCTCACGCATCCGGCTATTCGGCGGCTACGGCGTCGCGCTTGCGCCGGTTCGGGACCGCAGGGGCGGGCGCGGCAACGTTTCCCTTGGCCAGGACGGCCTCCAAGGTCGTGCGGATCTCGGCCAGTTTCTGCGGGTGCTCGACCTTATGACCGAACAGGTTCTTGACATAGAAGACATCGACGACTTTTTCGCCGTATGTCGAGATCTTCGCGCTCGACACCTGCAGCGACAGCCGGGTCAATTCGCGGGTCAGCTCCCACAACAGACCGGGCCGGTCGCGTCCGTTGACCTCGATCACGGTGTGCGAGGCGCTGGCGCAATTATCGACAAGAACGCGCGGCGGCACCGTGAAGACGTGCGTGCGGCTCGGAAACGCGGGCGGTTTTTCAAGCGCGATGTGCGGCTTCAGTTCGCCGGTCAGCACATTCTCGAAAACAAAAGCCAGCTTCGCGAGCTTGTCCGGGCGGTCAAAGGGCGTGTTGTCCTGGTCCTGCACCCAGAGCGTGTCGAGCGCCATCCCGTTGGACATCGTCATGATTCGGGCATCGACAATATTGGCTCCGGCGACGGCCAGCGCTCCGGCGATCCGCGAGAACAGCCCCGGGTGGTCGGCGGTATAAAGCGTGATCTCAGTGACCGCGCGCGCCGTATCGACCCGCTTCTGGACCGTCAATGGCGCGCCGCTCGCGTCGGCCTCGCGCATCAGCCGGGCGTGCCTTGCGTGCGTTTCGGCGTCGAGCGAGAGCCAATAAAACGGGTAACCGCGGCCGGCAAAGATGGTAAAGTCTTCGTCGCCGAACTCGGGCAGCAGGGCGCGCGCCGCCGCCTGCGCTTCGGCGATCCGGGTGTCGCGCGGCTCCGCAGCAAGACCGCCGGTCATGACATCCAGGGCGCTGTAGTACAGCTCGCGCAATAGCGCAGCCTTCCAGCCGTTCCAGACCTTCGGCCCGACCGCGCGGATGTCGGCGACGGTCAGCACAAGAAGCAGCTTGAGACGTTCTGGCGACTGCACGCGCTCGACGAAGTTCTGGATCGTCCGCGGGTCGCCGATGTCGCGCTTGAACGCGGTGTTGCTCATCAGCAGGTGCCAGCGCACGAGCCACGCGACGGTCTCGGTCTCCTCGTCGCTCAAGCCCAGACGCGGCCCGAGCTTCAGCGCGATCTTCTCGCCGATCACGGAATGATCGCCGCCGCGCCCCTTGGCGATGTCGTGCAGCAAGGTCGCGACATAGAGCGCGCGACGCGAGACGACGGTCGGCATGATCGCGCTGGCGACCGGCAGCTCGTCCTTCAGCTTGCCGGTCTCGATCTGGTGCAGAATGCCGATCGCGAACAGCGTGTGCTCGTCGACCGTGTACACGTGGTACATGTCATATTGCATCTGCGCGACGACCCGGCCGAAATCGGGTACGAACTTGCCGAAAACGCCGGCCTCGTTCATCCGACGCAGCGCGATTTCCGGGTTGTTCGTCGCGGTCAGGATTTCGAGGAACAGGCGGTTGGCTTCCGGGTCATGGCGCAGTTTCGCGTCAATGAGGCGCAGCGATTGCGTCATGGCGCGCAGCGCGCGCGGATGGATGTCGAGATCGTGCTGCTGCGCGACATGGAACAGCCGGATCAGGGCGACCGGATCGGTCTTGAAGAAATCCTCGGACGGGATCGTCAGCCGCTCGCCTTCGAGCGTAAAGCCGCCGCCGAGCGAGCGCCGGCGCCACAAATCCTGCGGGCCCCAGCGCAGCCACGGGACGCGGCGCTTGCGCGTCTGCTCGGTTTCAAGCACCGCGCAAAAGATTCGCGTCAGATCGCCGACATCCTTTGCGACCAGAAAATAGTGTTTCATGAAACGTTCGACGCCGCGCACCGCGGGCCGGTCGGCGTAGCCCATGCGGGCGCCGATCTCGCGCTGCATATCGAAAGTCAGCCGCTCCTCGGCGTGACCGGCGAGGTAGTGCAGGTGACAGCGCACGGTCCACAGAAAGCTCTGAGCCCGCTGGAAGCGCGCCGATTCCCGGGGCGAGAGCACGCCGAGTTCGACCAGCTTGCCGACATCGTCAATGCGGTAGATGTATTTCGCGATCCAGAATAGCGTGTGCAGATCGCGCAGGCCGCCTTTGCCTTCCTTTATGTTGGGCTCAAGCTGGTAACGGCTGTCGCCGACCCTGACATGGCGCGCGTCGCGTTCGGCGAGCTTGGCTTCGACAAACTGCGCTGCGGTGCCGCGCTGAATCTGGTTCTCGAAGGCCTGCTTCAGCTCGCCGAAAAGCGCCTGCTCGCCCCAGAGATAGCGCGCTTCCAACAGCGCCGTGCGGACTGTCAGATCGTCCCTGGCATAGCGCAGGCATTCCGCCACGGAGCGCGTCGCCTGCCCGACCTTCAGACCGAGATCCCAAAGAATATAGAGCAGAAACTCGATGACCTGTTCGTTATGCGGCGTGCGCTTGTACGGCAGCAGGAACAACAGATCGATGTCCGAATACGGCGCCAGCTCGCCGCGACCATAGCCGCCAACCGCGGCAATCGCCATCTTCTCGCCCTCGGTCGGATTGGCGAGCGGGTACACGGACTCGATTGCAAGGTCGTAGATCACGCGGATCAGCTGATCGATCAGAAAACTCTGCTCGGCGACGGCTCGCGCGGCCGGGCCGCCTGCCTCGAAGCGGCGGCGGATCTCGTCGCGTCCGCGGTCGAGCGCCGTCCTGAGGGGCGGCAGCAGCACGGCGCGGTCGGTCGCCGGCGCGCGCGCCTCGGCAACAACACCCGCCAGCTCGTCAGCGAGCGCCCGCCGGTCGATGATCTCGCGCTGCCGCAGGATAGATGCCATGGCACTGTCACCGTCGTAGGGCGGGTGGAGCGAAGCGCAACCCGCCGAGCCTTTTATGCGGATATTTGGCGGGTTTCGCTACGCTCCACCCGCCCTACACGTTGCTGTGATCCGAGAGCGCGTGGCCTGTCGATGAGGCTCAACGTCAATCGCGACGTTGGATGCGTCATCGAAATCGCTCGACCGCGCTATCCGTAGGAAAATAAAACTCCTGCCACACTCTATATTGTTCAGCTCGGGCACATTTCACGATCCACGTTCCAAACGCGTCACCAATATCCAATATTCGCTCGCAGGGCTGACGGTTTAACTGCAAGACGAGCCCGAGTGTTCACCGTATTTCGCTGTTAAATCATGCTTCGACTCTCTTCTATCTTCTCTGGGTTTCTCCGACAACAACGAGAAACACGAGCAATTCAAAACGCACGCTATGACAACTAGACATCCTTAAAACATGTTCGGACTTATAAATGCCGGCCGGCATCGACGGCGATGATCGAACCGGTGGTATGCGTCAGATGGGTAACGCAGGAGAGAACCGCCAGCGCCACGTCCTCGGCCTCGATCGCGCGCTTCAGTGGCGTCGCCAGCGCTGCCTTGGCCATCATCTCCTCGGTGCGGCCGGGCACGAACCCGGTATGCACCATACCGGGCGCGACCACGACAACACGGATCTCGGGGCCGAGCACCCGCGCCAGGGCCATGCTCATCGTGTTGAGCGCCGCCTTCGAGGCGCCATAGATGATCGAGCTGCCGGTGCCGTGCTCCGCCGCCCCCGACGAGATGTTGACGATAACGCCGTCGCCGGATTCCTTGAGCAGCGGCGCGAAGGCGCGGATTGTCGCGAACGGTCCCCGGACGTTGGCCGTCAGCACCTGATCGATCAGATCGTCGTCGAGCGCTTCGAGATCGTGGTGCGGCACCATACGGGTGAACCCGGCGGAATTGACCAGGATGTCGGCGCGGCCGTATTCCTCGCGCACCGCGGCCGCGACCTGGCGGACGCGCGCGGTGTCCTCGAGCGGCAGGTGCATCGCCTTGTGGCCGGAGCCGGCAAGCTCGCGCACGACCGCCTCGGCGCGCTCGACCCCCTTGTTGTACCCGACGACCACCCTCGCGCCCGATGCGGCGAAGAGGCGGGCGCTGGCGGCGCCGATGCCGCTGCTCGCGCCGGTGACGACCGCCACCTTGCCGCGGAGGTCCTTGCCGATCTGCGCCATAACACGATGCTCCCGGTGTCGTTTGTCACGGCGCCGATCCTAGACCCGGGGCGCATGCCGACGGAGCACTATTTGCGCGGGATCGCGATCCCGGTGAGTTGCCGCCGCCGCCGCTGCGATGTTGAGGTGCGCCGCCTTGCCAGCACGCGTGGTATGGACCATCGCTGCACTTTCGGAGCGGGGGCCGCGCTTCCGATATCGTGAATCGGGTGGGTGGTTGATGTCGAACGGGGTTCGCCGAGGCACTCGGCGATGAACCGGTCGAGACAGTCGAACCAATAATCGCGGACCGCATCGCGTTCTAGAAACGGGTCGTGCTTCGACCCAGCCAACTCGACGAGGCGGCAGTTCGGCAGCAGCATGGCGGCCCGACGCTGCGCCGCGCTGGACACGACCAGCTCGTGCTCCGGCTGGCCGATCAGGATCGGGATGCGGATCACGGCGAGAAATTCCGGCTTCGAGATGCGCGCGACGAGCGCCAGCGCGCTGTCCACCCAGCCATAGGTCGCCTGGTCCAGCCGCAGCTCCGGATCGGCGGAGAACCATGCGTGACGCAGCCGGCAGCGCTCGGCGTCGGTTGTGACCCGGCTGGTTTGCGGGGTCGGGACGTTGTCGGGGCGCCATTCCCGCGCGCCTGGGATGAAGCGATGACCGAGCCCGGCGGCGCGCGCCGGCACCGTCAAAACGCGCACCAGGCTCGGCGGCAGACGTCCGATGCGCAGCCCCACCATCGGTGAGGACAAGGCTGCCCCGGCGAACAGTTCGGGATAGCGGCGCAGGCAGACCAGCGCGATCGCCCCGCCCATCGAATGCGCCACCACGAAACGCGGCAAATCCGGCGGCAGCTGCGCCTGGGCGAACTCGGCGAGGTCCTCGGCGTCGCGGCTGAAATTGCGGGCGCGCGGCCGGGTCGGGAACCGCGACGGCCGTATCGACCGGCCCTGGCCGCGCCAATCCAGACACCATACGGCGATGCCGCGCGCCGCCAGATCGCGCATCGTTTCGAAATGCTTCTCGATGAACTCGCCGAAGCCGACCGCGATGACGCAGGCGGCTCGCACCTCTGGGACCGTCCCCGGGACGGGTAAATGCCCCCAACGCAGCACGGCGCCGTCGCTCGCCGTAAAGCTGCCCCAGACAAATTCGCGCGGCGGTAAAAATCGCTCGGCCAAAGCCGGGCAGCGCGCCGGGTCCCCGAGATAGGCATCGAGCGCCACGGCGGGCAACAGATCGTCTGACACGCTGACGGTGGCTCCCTGGGTCGTCCGGAGCATTGTTCCTGGAGTCGCACGCGACCCCTGGCGAGGTCAACCTGCTGATTGATAGCGCCAAAAAATGGCGGAGATTTGGCGGCGCGCACGCAGACCGGCAATTCGCCCGGAGGATGTGGCAACCCGGGGTTCGGCCGGTGCCCGGCAGGGCGCATTTCTGCCCGAGGAAAAGTCCCGCGCCCTGCAACATTACGCCACTTGTGGTTTCCTTACCTGTTGCGCAGCCCGCCCTTATTGGTTTATACTATACAACTAAAGATAGCGGGGGACGCTGATGTTTTTTCGCATCGCGGCGGCAGGCCTCTTGGCTGCTACAACCGTTGGTTGCGGACAATACGGGGTGTCCGGTCCGGACGATCTCGGGCTTATTCAACACTTAAACCCCGCAACCCTGCCGGTCAGCCTCGACGTGCAAGCGCCGTCCGCGGAGGTTCAGCGGAACCAGGTGCTCAGCAAATGGATCGCTCGCAGCGACTATCTGTGCAATAATTATCAATTGAGGATATCGCGGTCAATTCGCGATGCGCGGCTGGGGACGGACGCCGTGGCCACGGTGCTGAGCGGGCTAGCGACGATACTCGCGCCGGTGCAGACCAAAACCGCCCTGGCGGGCGCTGCGACGATGACGCTGGGTATTGGGAGCGACTTCCAATCCGACCTGTTCGCGCAGCAGGCGGGTGAGGTCGTAACGGCTGCGATTCATAGCGTTCGGAGCCGCGCACGCGATGCGCTGCAGGCAAAAATGCAGGCACCTTACGTTAGCTACACCTTGGAACAGGGTCTCGTTGACGTCCAACGATACGATCAGGAAACCTGCAACCTAAATGTCGGTTTGAATGAGCTTCGCGCGTCGCTCATTACCGGCCCGGCAAAGGAGCGCCCCAACGATCCGATTTTGCCATTGCCGCCAACCGCACTAGTCCCACCGTTACCCCCGGTCCTTGCTCCACCTCCTCCTAATATAAGCCTTCAACGTGAGATACCTAAGGCGGAGCCACGCCCGCGTCAAACAAGGGAAAGGGTGGAGCCAAGTCGATTTACCCAGACGCCGGTAGGACAAAATTACGCCAGGTTCATCGAAGGTCCGGTCATGTTCCTCAATGAGAAGGATTTGAATGGCGTCTTCGCGGCACTTTGCGTTTCTCAGGAAGAGATCAATGACGTGGACCCTGCACCGACGACCGCGCGTATTCGTGCATTTCAGGACTGGAACCGCCGAGTTGCTCGTGACCCTATTCCCTCTGCCACCGGCCGATTGACGCCCGACGAAATTGTCAAGTTGGCTGGCATGCCATCATGCAATAAGAAGCGGTACGAAAATATTTACGAAGTCAACTTTCGCCCCGGAAAAGATATCAATTCGCCTATCTTGATAGACAAGATGCTGAAAGTCGTTCCACTTGAAGCAGGCAAAAAGTCGCCGACCTCCACGAGCGAGTTGAGGGAGCGAATTCCGGCAGTTCGTGCTGCCTTGGCCGGTAAGTTAGTGCTCAACGATTCCTCTCTCTCTAATCAGCTTACCAACGATCTCGTCAATGTATTATTTGGAGTCCCTAACGACATTCCGGCTGCGGGGAGTCCCAACTAGTGCTCGAGAGCGACAATGAACCCTGCAGGTATTCAAGAGAAGCGAGGCCCTAACAATGGCTTTCCAGATCAGAGATCTAGCAGAAGTGAAGGCGTCGCCAGCCTCGGATGCCGCGACTCTGGCTATACAGGGAGGCACCCTTTTTGGCACTGGCAAACGCATGACCGACACCATCGATCCGGCAGTGGAATGGATCAATGTTTATATCCCACCAGGTATTATAGATGGCTGGGTAAAAAGCACAGAGGGGAAAGAGGTGCCCGATCCGGACCCTGCTCCCCTGGATCCGGAAATGTTCGTCCGACAATGCGCGCTTACTGATAGGAGTATGAACAACGACCCTGCAGTAACACCCAACTTCGTGAGCGCTGATTTTCTTATTGCCCGCGCCATCTTCGAAACCGGAGTGACGCAGACCGTCTTCAGCGCTCCATATTGCACAGGTCCTTTTCGATTACACCAGGACGAGTGGAACGCATTCTTGAATAGTGACCTGGAGATTCGCAAGCTGTTTAAACCTACGGACGTAATATACCCGATGGTACAAGTTTATGCTGCTGGACACGCGATGCACGCGGCCGGCAAAGAGTTCACAGCGCTGTGGGTAGTGGCAAATCCACAAGACCGAGAGTTCGTTCCAAGCTATCTTGATCTGTTCCATACCTATCTGTCGGATTCTTCCACTGCGGTGGCGATTCGTGCGAGTGAGCCATCAGAGCCGGAAAAGCCGCTTTCGGCGTTGGTCAAACCCGGTGTCCTGACGGCAATCGCCAGCCGTGCATCGCTGAGCCAAATCAAAGGAGATACAACGGTTCGAGAGTTCGTCACGAACACTGAAGCGCTGCTTACGTCGGCTCTCGATGCGGCATTCGACAAAATCAAGACCTTAGCACCCGACGAATTACCCAAGGCCGCTACCGCCACGGCCGGTTCGACGCCGTGGTTCGACGTGGCACGCGCGGAACTCGCGGCTAATATCACCGAGACTAGAGCACCGGACCGGATCAGAACTTATTTCAGTGCGACTGACCATGGGCCAATAGGCGGGGGGATCCCTGCCTGGTGCGGAGCGTTCGCCGCCTTCTGCATGAAGTCGAGCGCCAGCCCCGTGCCTAAAGGCGCGGCTCTGGCCGTCAACTGGAAGTCCTGGGGCTCACGCAGCCTCCCGGTTGGGTCGGATGAGATACCGGTCGGCGCTGTCGTAGTCCTCACCCCGTCGCCAGGCACAAACTCGAGCGGGCATGTTGGTTTCTTTTCTGCTTTTTCGGAAGATGGCAAACAAGTCGAACTGCTTGGAGGCAATCAGTCGAATGAAGTCAAGTTGAGTAAATTTCCAATTACTCGCGTTGCCGCCATTCGCGTTCTGGAGACGGCAGTGGCCACAGCAGGCGCCGCCAATCATTTCGACCTCACTGCCGCAAAGGTGCCGAAAGAGCGGCATAAATGGGGAGACCTAATCGTTGATCGCTTTCAGCGAGCAGGATTTACGAAAGATCACCATCTCCGAACGGCACTAGCGAATGCCATCGCCGAATCAGGTCTCGATCCTTCGATAAAGGCAGCCGGTACCGAGGAAAGCTATGGGCTTTTTCAGTGTAATCGACGGGGAGGCCTTGGCACCGGTTTTAGCGTCGAGGAGCTGAAAGACCCTGAAACGAATATCTCTATCATCCTTCAGGCGGCGCGCCGATCCAAAGCGTTTTGCTCTGCATCATCGCTGGATGCCGCGATGGACGCATTTGTACGCCACGTCGAACGGCCTGCCAACCCAGATGCGGCGATAAGTAAACGCATGGGTATCGCGAACCTTCTCTGAGATCCAAATAGCCGAGTAACGAGGAGCCGAAGTAACGATCTGACTGACGCTCGGTCCAGGAAATGAGATCATTCGCTCGCTCAATGTCGGATAGGTAATGCGATGGTGCCTTACGAGTGGACCGGCGGCGATCTGCCGAATTTTGTCACGCATCTCGAATGCAGCATGACCGGCGAGCGCTATCGAGGCAGACCGGCTGCACGGGCTGTCGCGCGCCGGGCGGCCGTTGCTCGTGCGCTATGATCTCGACGCGGTGCGGCAGGCGCTGCCGCGCGAGGCGCTGGCCGAGCGGCCGCAGGTTCTGTGGCGGTATCGCGAATTGCTGCCGGTGCGGCGGCCGGAAAACGTGCTCTCGCTCGGCGAGGTCGTGACGCCGCTGGTGCCGTTGCCGCGCATCGCCGGGCGGCTGGCCCAGGGCGGCGAGCTGATCGTCAAGGACGAGGGACGGCTGCCCACCGGATCGTTCAAGGCGCGCGGGCTGGCGCTCGCGGTGTCGATGGCAAAGGAACTCGGCGTCAAGCACATGGCGATGCCGACCAACGGCAATGCCGGCTCGGCGATGGCGGCCTATTGCGCCCGCGCCGGCATGAAGGCGACCGTGTTCTGTCCCGACGACACGCCGGCGGTCAACGTGCGCGAGATTGCGATGCAGGGCGCGCAGGTGTTTCTCGTGGACGGGCTGATCGACGATTGCGGCCGGCTCGTCGCCGAGGGTGAGAAGGAGGTTGGCTGGTTCAACTGCTCGACGCTGCGCGAGCCTTACCGCATCGAGGGCAAAAAGACGATGGGCATCGAACTGGCCGAGCAGCTCGGCTGGGAGGTGCCCGATGTCATCTTCTACCCGACCGGCGGCGGCACCGGCATTATCGGCATGTGGAAGGCCTTCGCCGAATTGGAGGCGATCGGCTGGATCGGCAAGAAGCGGCCCCGCATGGTGGTCGTGCAGGCGGCGGGCTGCGCGCCGATGGTCAAGGCGTGGCAGGAGGGCGTCGAGCACGCGCCGCGCTGGCAGGACGCGCACACCTTCGCGGCCGGCATCAGGGTGCCGCAGGCGGTTGGCGATTTTCTGATCCTGCGCGCGGTGCGCGAAAGCGGCGGGTTCGCGACGGCGGTTGACGATGCGGAAATCGCCGACGCCTGGCGCGAGGTCGCCGCCGAAGAGGGTTTTCTCCTTTGCCCGGAGGGTGCAGCGACCTATGCGGCGTACAAGCGGGCGATGGCTGACGGGCAGGTCAGGCCCGGCGAACGCGCCGTGCTGTTCAACTGCGCGACCGGGCTCAAATACGAGATGCCCGAAGCCGGCACGCGGCTGAAGCTCGGCGAGAAGGTCGATTGGCGGCGAATGGTTGCCACCCCGCCGGGGTGATCCGGCAGAAATCAGTCCGCGGCGCGATCGATCAGGTGGATGAACGAGCCGCCGACCATGCCCCGGCAGAGCCCGGACGGGTCCACATCGACGCCGCAGGAATCCGTTGCCGCAAAGAGCGGCGCAGCGTCGCCGGCCGACACGGTCGTCGCGTAATGGAATTCGTGGCCACGGTACCTTGTGCCCGCCGTCCCGAGTGCGCCGGCGGTAAGCAGCTTTGCGTCGCGGTAACCGAGATGCAGCCGTCGCTCGGCGAAGCTGGTCGCGAGCGGCAGCAGCCCGGTCATCCGGTACGCCCGTCCATCGGCCGCGGTCAGCGTCTCGCCCAACACCATGTAGCCGCCGCACTCGCCATAGATCGCCTTGCCGTCCCGGGCGGCTCGCCCCAACCCGTCTAGAAATCGCTCGGCCGTGGCGAGCCGCCCGGCATGCAGCTCGGGATAGCCGCCGGGCAGATAGATGGCGTCGGCCGTCTGGTCCGGCGCTTCATCGGCAAGCGGCGAGAAGAAGGACAGTTCCGCCCCCGCCTCGCGCCATCCGCGCAGCACGCTCGAATAAGCGAAGACGAACGCATCGTCGCGCGCGACCGCGATATGGCGGCCGAGCGGCGGCAATTGCGGCCCCGGTGCTGGAGGCGGCTGGTTGTTCGCCGTGGGGCGCGCCAAAGCGAGCAGTGGCTCTACGTCAAGGCCGGTGGCGACGGCTTCGGCGGCGCGGACAATCGCCGCCTCGCATTGCTGCTCGCCGGCCGGAACCAGGCCGAGGTGGCGCTCGGGGAGTGTCAGCAGGGGATCCTGCAATACCACGCCGAGGCACGGCAATCCGGGCAGGTGCCGGGCCAGCGCGGCCTCCAGCGTGGCGCGATGGCGTTCCCCGGCGACCCGGTTGAACACCACGCCGGCGAGCGGCAGCGCCGGATCGTGCTGCGCGAAACCGGCGACCAGCGCCGCGGCCGAGGCGCCCTGCCGGCGAGTATCGACGACCAGCACGACCGGCCAGCCGGTCATACGCGCCAGCGCCGCGGTCGAGCCGGCCTCGCCGTCGGGGCCCGTACCGTCGAACAGGCCCATGACGCCCTCGCACAATACGATGTCGGCCTGTGTTTCGAGGGTATCTACGAGCGCGCATAACGTAGCCTCTCGCATCGCCCAGGCATCGAGATTGAGGCAGGCGCGACCGCTCGCCGCTTCGTGGAAGGTCGGGTCGATGTAGTCGGGGCCGGCTTTGGCCGCCGCCACGCGCACTCCGCGCTCGCGCAGCAGCCGCAACAGGCCGAGCGTCAGCAGCGTCTTGCCGCTGCCCGAGGACGGTGCGGCCAGGATCAGTCCGCCGCCGTGCGGCGTCGACGCGCCCGGATTACTCGGGATCATGAGGGTGCGGCTCCGCCGGTCAGCGCCCGCCAATAAGCCGCAACAGCTTCCGCCGGATCGCCGCGCGCCGCTAGCTCTAGCTTTTGCTGCCGCAGTGCCGCCGGATCGAGTTGCTCACAGCGCAGCAGCGCGAGGCGCGCCTCCTCGGTCCGGCCCTGTCGCAGCAGCGCCTCGCCGAGGAAGAGATGCCATTCGGCGACGTCCGGAGCGAGCGCGACGGCTCGCCGGTAGGCGATTTCGGAACCAGCGATGTCACCTGTTTCTTTCAGCGCATGGCCGTACTGGACCCACACCGCCGGCGCGTCCGGAACCCGCCGCAGCGCTTTGCGGTAAAGCCGGGCCGCGCGCGGCCAGTCACCCGCACGGCTCGCCCGGCCGATGCGCTGCCATATCGGCGCGATGAATTGATCCGCCATTACCGCGCGGACGAGATCGCGCATCCCGAGCCCGTCGGCGGCACCAGCTCGCCACGGTGGAGGCACTGTGCCGGCGGTGTCGAACCCCGCCTCTCGCCAGCCCTGCCAGAGCGCGTCGTGGATGGGGTTCTTCGCCAGAATTGCCCGGAGGGTCGTGTCGGAGAGGTCTTCGACGCGGAGCGGCCGCCACGGGACCCGCTGCCGCCATTCCGCCGTCGTGTTTTTTTGCGGCGCGGTCGTCGGAATGCCGAGATCGCAGGCGACCGCGGCAAGTAGGCGGTCGCCGTCCTCATAGCTTCCGACAAACCAGAAGCCGGATAGGGCCTCGTTCAGCAGCTCATATTTCCGCGCGTTGCCGGTCGTCAGAAAGGTGCGGAGCGGCATTTCCAGCCAGTACCATAGCAGCAGAAGCGGCACGAGGTCGCGCGGCTGAACGCTAAGATGCCGCTCGAAATCGCAGGTTGGGCCACCACGCGACAGCGAAAACATCATGCGGTGATTGTAGTAAGAGACGTGAAACCCGACCGGGTCGCGCAACAGCAACGTTCGGCGGATCTCGCGACCCGGGAAACGGCGTTCGAGCGAGCGCCCGAGATAATGCCCAGTGACCGCGCGCACCCGACGGAAGTCGGAACCCTCGTCGAGGCGAAACCGGCATTGGCCGAGCATTTGCAGCGGCGCAGGACGCAACGCCGCGCGGACCTGGTCGCCGAGATGCGCTTTCAGATGCGCCGCGATCGTGTTGCCGCCGGTTCGCGGCATGTGAAGCAGGAAATATATCGGCAACGCGGACCCGGCGCGTGACGCCAGAACCTCTCCCGAGCGGAGCGTGCGGCGCGTTGTGTCCATAACCGCCACCGTTACTCTGCCCCTGCCATCACCAGCCGCGCGCAATCCCGGTGGTATTGAACCGTCCGTCGCACCTCCCGGCAAGCACGTCTCGAGCGGAGCGTATGCCGCGCGAACCCAGGCAACCTCGAATTTACCCGCAACATGCCCCGTGTTATCGTCAACGGCCTTCTTACAGGATTCTGCCAGATGATCGGGATCGCGACGCGCATTGCATGGGTGTTGGCGCTCACATTGAGTTTGGGATTGGCGCCGGCATGGGCCGGGCCGACCCTCGACAAGATCAAGCAGGCGGGGACGGTCGTCTGCGGCGTCAATACGGGGCTTGCCGGTTTCGGACAGCCGGACAGCCAGGGACGCTATTCCGGGTTCGATGTCGATATCTGCAAGGCGATCGCGGCCGCGGTGCTCGGCGATCCGGACAAGGTCAAATACGTGCCGTTGACGGCGCAGCAGCGCTTCACGGCGCTGCAATCGGGCGAGGTCGATGTCCTGTCACGCAACACGACCGACACGTTGCAGCGCGACGCGGAGCTTGGCCTGAATTTCGCGCCGGTCGTGTTCTACGACGGCCAGGGCTTCATGGTGCCGAAAAAACTCGGCGTCAAAAGCGCCAAGGAGCTGAACGGCGCGACCATCTGCGTCCAGCCCGGCACGACCACCGAACTTAACCTGGCCGACTACTTCCGCGCAAACAACATGCAGTTCAAGCCGCTCGTCATCGAAAAACTCGACGAGGTCGTGGCCGCTTATCTATCCGGGCGCTGCGACGTCTTCACCACCGACCGTTCGGGTCTTGCCGCGATTCGCACCGGGCGGACGCCCAACCCCGACGAGCATATCATTCTGCCCGAGGTCATCTCGAAGGAGCCGCTGGCGCCGGCGGTGCGTCAGGGCGACGACCAATGGGGCGACATTGTGCGCTGGGTCGTCTATGCGCTGATCCAGGCCGAGGAGAAGGGCATTGCGTCGCAAAATGTGGACGAGAAGCTGAAGAGCGAGGATCCCGATGTGAAGCGGATGCTGGGCGCCACGCCCGGCATGGGCAAGGCGCTCGGTCTCGACGAGAAATGGGCCTACAACGCGGTCAAGTCGGTCGGCAATTACGGCCAGATCTTCGAGCGCAATGTCGGGAAGGATTCGCCGCTGAAGCTGGATCGCGGCCTCAACGATCTGTGGACGCGCGGCGGCCTGATGTACGCGATGCCGATCCGCTGACGCTGCGATCGTGGCCGATTACGCGGCAAACGAGCAATCGCGGCCGAAGCGGCCGCCGCCCTGGCACGATCCGGTCGTACGCGGCGTCGTCATCCAGGTGTTGTTCGTCGCCGCCGTGCTCGCGCTCGGCGCGTTTCTCGTCCGCAACACGCTGGAGAATTTGAGCCGGCAGAACATCGCGACCGGGTTCGGCTTTCTCGATCGCGAAGCCGGGTTCAGCATCGGCGAGCACCTGATCCCGTATTCGCCGGCCGATACCTACGCGCGGGCGTTTCTTGTCGGGCTGACCAACACGCTTTATGTCGCCGCGCTCGGCATCGTGCTGGCAACCGTACTTGGCACGCTGATCGGTCTGGCGCGGCTCTCGACGAACTGGCTCGTCGCCAAGCTGGCGCAGATCTATGTCGAGACCTTCCGCAATATCCCGCTGGCGCTGCAGCTGTTCTTCTGGTGGGGGCTGCTGCGCGGCTACGCGCCGCTGCCGCGGCAGGCCTGGCAGCCGCTGCCGGATGTGTTCGTCAGTAATCGCGGCCTGGTATTCCCGCTGCCCTATGGCGACCCGGCGTATTGGTGGATGCTCGCCGCGTTTGTCCTTGGGATCGCGGGCGCATCGGGCCTCGCGCGCTGGGCGCGGCTGCGGCAGGCGCGCACCGGGCAGTCGTTTCCGGCCGGCTGGGTTGGGCTCGGCCTGGTCCTCGGCCTGCCGGCAATCGTGTTCATAGCGGCGGGATCGCCGCTGCGGCTCGCCGTGCCGGAGCTACGCGGCTTCAATTTCGCCGGCGGCGGCGCGGCGTCGCCCGAATTCGCCGCGCTGCTGCTCGGATTGGTGGTCTACACGGGCGCGTTCATCGCCGAGATCGTGCGCGCCGGTATTCTCGCGGTCAGCTGGGGACAGAGCGAGGCGGCGATGGCGCTGGGGCTGCGGCCGTCGCAACGCATGCGGCTGATCGTGCTGCCACAAGCGCTGCGCGTTATCGTGCCGCCGATGACGAACCAGTACCTGAACCTGACAAAGAACAGTTCTCTCGCCGTCATCATCGGCTATCCCGATCTGGTGTCGATCGCGAACACGACGATCAACCAGACCGGGCAGGCGGTCGAGGGAATCGCGATGATCATGGCCGTCTATCTCGCGATCAGCCTCCTGATCTCGCTGCTGATGAATTGGTACAACCGCTCCGTCGCGCTGGTGGAGCGGTGAGGCGGTTGGGCGCGGTTCTCGAATGACCGACATCGCAGAGCCCACCCCGATCGTCGCCGAACGACGGCGCCCGCCAAGCCGCGGCGCGATCGAATGGCTGCGGATCAACCTGTTCGGCGGCGTCTTCAATACGCTGCTGACGCTGCTCGCGCTTTACCTGCTGGCCGTGACGATCCCGCCTTTCGTCCGATGGGCGTTCATCGACGCGGTGTGGAGCGCGCCCAACGGACAGGCCTGCCGCGGCCCCGGCGGCGAGGAAGTCGGCGCCTGCTGGGCGTTTATCGGCGAGAAGCTGCGCTTCATCCTGTTCGGCCGCTACCCGTACCAGGAGCAATGGCGGCCCTTGGCTGTCGTCGTGATCTTCGTTGCGATGATCGCGGCGAGCTGCGATCGGCGTGTCTGGGGACGCAAACTGCTGCTGATCTGGCTCGTTGGGCTCGGCGCTGTCGGCGTGCTGATGTGGGGCGGCGTGTTCGGCCTGCCTTTTGTCGAGACGCTGCTGTGGAGCGGGCTGCCGCTGACGCTGATCCTTGCCGTGGTCGGGATGGCGGCGGGCTTTCCGCTCGGCGTCGCGCTGGCGCTCGGGCGGCGCTCGGAGCTGCCTGCGGTGCGCGCGATCTGCGTCGCCTATATTGAACTGGTGCGCGGCGTGCCGCTGATCACGGTCCTGTTCATGGCGTCGGTCATGCTGCCGCTATTCCTGCCGACCGGCATGACGATCGACAAGCTGTTGCGCGCGCAGGTCGCGTTCATCCTGTTCAGCGCAGCCTATCTCGCCGAAATCGTGCGCGGCGGCTTGCAGGCGATCCCGAAGGGCCAGATCGAGGCGGCCGATTCGCTCGGGCTCGGCTATTGGCAGCGCACCAGGCTGATCGTGCTGCCGCAGGCGCTGTCGCTGGTGATCCCGCCGCTGGTCAATACCTTCATCGGAACGTTCAAGGACACCTCGCTCGTCATCATCATCGGCCTGTTCGACCTGCTCGGCACGGTCAACGCCGCGCTGGCCGACCCGGAATGGCAGGGCTTCAGCGCCGAAGCCTATATTTTTTCCGGCGCTATCTATTTCGCATTCTGCTTTTTCATGTCGCGCTACAGCGTCATGCTGGAACGCGAGTTCAACCGCAGCCATCACCGCTGAGCCGGTGTGCCCTGCGTTGGGGTTCCCCTCCGCCGCGGCTTCCGGTTAAATCGGAGGGACGGAACGGAGTGGCAGGGCGCGCAATGATCGACAAATTCGTCCACTCGGTGGCCGAGGCGCTCGACGGGATCAAGGACGGCTCGACCGTGCTGATCGCCGGCTTCGCGCAGGTCGGGGAGCCGCGTGCGCTGGTCGATGGTCTGATCGAACAGGGCGCCAAGGATCTCGTCGTCGTGCACAACACGGCCGGGCGGTTTCACGAAGGCGTGGCGCGGCTGATCGGCGAGCGCCGCGTGCGCAAGATCGTGTGCAGCTTCGCGCGCAGCCGTGGCTCGGTGCTGTTCGAGGAGGTGTTTGCGGCCGGGCAGATCGAGCTCGAGATCGTGCCCCAGGGGACGATGGCCGAGCGCATCCGCGCCGGCGCGGCCGGAATTCCGGCATTCTTCACTGCTACCGGGGCCGGCACGAAACTCGCCGCGGGCAAGGAATCGCGGATGTTCGAAGGCGCCTTCGAGGGGCGCGAATACATCCTCGAACACGCGATCCGCGGCGACGTGGCGCTGGTCGAGGCGTGGCGCGCCGACCGCTGGGGCAACCTCGTC
The DNA here is from genome assembly GCA_963847345.1 of uncultured Alphaproteobacteria bacterium. Lineage (GTDB taxonomy): Bacteria > Pseudomonadota > Alphaproteobacteria > ATCC43930 > CGMCC-115725 > DATARH01. The sequence continues at coordinate 61,901 of CAWJZU010000008.1, forward strand.
TATCGCGACGCCGGACGCAATTTCAACCCGGTGATGGCGGCGGCGGCCGAGCTGACGATCGCGCAGACGCAGCACATCGCCGAACTCGGCGAATTGTCGCCGGAGGAGATCGCCACCCCCGGCGTCTACGTCGACCGCCTCGTCTACGTCGATGCCGGCGACCCGCCGCTGAAGACGTGATCGCGCCGGCCCGACAGGAGAGAGGAGCACAATGGCAGACGATCAGAACTGGAAACCGCTCGGCCGCGACGCGCTCGCGGCGCGGGTCGCGCGGGACATCCCAGAGGGGTGGTCGGTCAATCTCGGCATCGGCATCCCGACGCTGGTCGGCAATTACGTGCCGCCCGAGCGCGAGGTCGTGTTCCATTCCGAGAACGGCATTATCGGCATGGGGCCGGCGCCCGAGCCCGACAAGATCAACCGCTGGCTGATCAACGCCAGCAGCCAGTATGTAACGTTGCGGCCGGGCGCCAGCTTTGTGAGCCATTCCGACAGTTTCGCGCTGGTGCGCGGCGGGCATCTCGATCTGTGCGTGCTCGGCGCGTTTCAGGTGGCGGAGAACGGCGATCTGGCGAACTGGGCGCGCTCCGACGACGACAACGCCCCGGCGATCGGCGGCGCGATGGACCTCGCGGCCGGCGCCAAGCGCATCTGGATCGTCATGGAGCACAACACCCGTGGGGGCGAGGCGCGCCTCTTGCACCGCTGCACCTACCCGCTGACCGCCGCCGGCTGCGTCAAGCGCGTCTACACCGAACTCGCCGTGATCGACGTAACCGAGCGCGGCTTTGTCGTGACCGACATGGTGCCGGGCCTGACGATCGAGGAATTGCAGGAACGGACGGGGGCGCCGTTGCTGAGGGTCGAATCGTGACGGACGCTTCTTGGGAGCGATGTTTAGAGAAAGAAGATCGCCCTGAGCTGCGTGCGCGGCGCGCTGTCTCGAACGCCCGCATGGCACCGGATCCGACGAAAGTGAGCCGCCCCCGCCATCTGCCTGGGCGACGACGCGAAATCCGCCACATTGCGGGAGTATCAAATCATCGGTGCCATTTGGTCGGAGCGATGCGGGCGCGACGTTTGCTGTTCTTTTGCTGCAGAATTCACCGTCTCCCGTCGCGAAACCCGCGCGGCGCAAGGGGCCGTGCCGGCGTTTGCTGTTGATTCCCTGCAGAAAGCAGCAGAAGCAGTAAACTGCCATCCGCGACGGACGGGGAGCACGCGCGGTAAGCGCAGCGCAATCGGCCATTGGTGCGGCTGGGCGTGGCGGAATGCGCTTTGCTCCTCCGCCCGACGCGTTGACGATCGGGATTGCAGCAACGCACCGCTGCACCGGGCATAGGGCACACATCATGCATTTCGACGCCGAATACGATTTCGTCATTGTCGGGGCCGGGTCGGCCGGGTGCGTGCTTGGCGAACCGGCTGTCGAGCCGATCCGGGCACTCAAGGTCCTCGTGATTGAGGCCGGCGGCAAGGATGCGAACCCGTGGCTTCATGTCCCGGCGGGGTTCTACCGCAACATCTACCACCCCGGGATCACTTGGCAGTTCGAGACCGAGCCGGTGCCGGGGCTCGACGGACGGCGCGTGTCGTGGCCGCGCGGCAAAGTCCTGGGCGGCTCCAGTTCGATCAACGGCCTGATCTACATCCGCGGCCAGCGGCAGGATTTCGACTATTGGCGCCAGCTCGGCTGCATCGGCTGGGGCTATGACGACGTCCTGCCGTATTTCCGCCGCGCCGAGAACCAGGAGCGCGGCGAGGACGATCATCACGGCGCCGGCGGGCCGCTCGACATCTCCGACCTGCGCGCCCGCCACGAACTGCACGACGCATCGACGCTGTAGACCAGAGCTCAAGTGGCCAGCTTTTACACCGCCACGAGCAACGACCCTGTGCTGCCGCCCAGTGGCCGACGATGCCGGCAAAAGGACAGATGATCGCGAGACACTCCGCGTCGCGCCAGCATTAGGGACGTGGCGCCACCGGCGTGCTATCGTCTCGCCGGCCGGCGAGACGGGACCGATCCCGCGAAGTCCGGCCGGGAGGAAACGAGCGATGACGGCGAATCGCGGCGTCTTTGGCGCGGCAGTTGCGTTCGCTATTTTCGGGCTGGTCGGCAGCCACGCGGCGGCCCAGAAATCGGGCGGTGTTCTTCGGCAATATATCATTGACAGTCCGGCCTCGATGTCGATCCACGAGGAAACGACGGTAGTCGCCGAGCGCCCGATGATGGGGGTGATGAACAACCTCGTCATCTTCGACCAGCATGTGGCGCAGAACAGTCTTGCCGCGGTCAGGCCGGAGTTGGCGACTGGCTGGACGTGGGACGAGGACGGCACTCGGCTGACGTTTAAACTGCGGCAAGGGGTGAAGTGGCACGACGGCAAGCCGTTTTCCGCCGCCGACGTCAAATGCACCTGGGAGCTGGTGCAAGGCAAGACGGCGGAGAAGCTGCGGGTCAACCCGCGCAAGGGCTGGTACGACAATCTTGCCGAGGTCCTGACCAACGGCGATTACGAGGTTACTTTCGTCCTGAAGCGGCCGCAGCCCGCCTTTCTCGCCTTGCTGGCGTCCGGCATGTCGCCGGTCTATCCCTGCCACGTGTCGCCAAAGGACATGCGCCTGCATCCGATCGGCACCGGTCCGTTCAAATTCGTCGAGTTCAAGCCGAACGAACACATCAAAGTGGCAAAAAACCCGGATTATTGGAAGCCGGGGCTGCCCTATCTCGACGGCATCGAATATACGATCGTCAAGAGCCGTTCGACCGCGATCCTCGCCTTTGTCGCCGGCAAATATGAGCTGACCTTTGCCGGCACACTGACGATCCCGCTGACCCGCGACCTGCAGAAGCAGCGGCCGGATGCGATCTGCGAGCTGCCGCCTGGCAGCGTCAGCACCAATCTGATCGTCAATCGCGACAAGCCGCCGTTCGACAATCCCGAGCTGCGGCGGGCGATGAGCCTCGCGCTCGACCGCCAGGCCTTCATCGATATCCTGACCGCGGGCCAGGGTTTCCGGGCTGCGGCGATGCAGCCACCGCCCGGCGGCCAGTGGGGCATGCCGCGCGGCATGCTCGACGAGCTGCCAGGCTACGGCCCGGACGTGGCGGCAAATCGGGCCGCGGCACGCGAGATCATGAAAAAGCTCGGCTATGGGCCGGAGAAGCCGCTGCGGATCAAGGTCTCGACCCGCGATGTCCCGCCTTACCGCGATCCGGCGGTGATCCTGATCGACCAGCTGAAGGAAATCGATATCGTCGCCGAACTGGAGCCAGTCGACACGGTGCAGTGGTACCCGAAGGTGCAGCGCCGCGATTATACGGTCGGGCTGAACCTGACCGGCACGCTGGTCGACGATCCCGATGCGATGCTCTACGAAAACTACAAATGCGGCGGCGTCGGCAACTACAACGCCTACTGCAATCCCGAGATCGACCGGCTAATCGACCGTCAATCGATCGAGCCGGACCAGGACAAGCGCCGGCAGCTCGTGTGGGAGATCGAAAAGCGGCTGGTCGAGGACGATGCCAAGCCGCTCGTCTATTTCAACCGCGGCGGCATCTGCTGGGACCCGAAGGTGAAGAACCTGACCGTGATGGTCAACAGCATCTACAACGGCTGGCGCATGGAGGACGTCTGGCTCGATGAATAATCGAATGCTGCGGCACAATGTCAAACCGCGAGCCACGCCGATTCACAGATGAGCACGCCCATCCCCAGGGCTAGATCGCCTTAGACCGGATGCGGGATGTTATGCCCGAGGTCCGGTGCGGGCGATGCGCGGGCACCTCTGCGCCGTGCCGCCCTTATTTCCAACAGCAATTGTGGTTCGGGCCGCGATCAAATCATTTCACGGGTCCGCTTGGCCGTCTCGCGGTGCCGGGCAACGGTCCCCCAAAGGAACTTTTAGGTCAAACCCACCCTGCCAAGTTATACCTAAGGAAACACCGAACAATGGCGGCGTAGGTGACGGTTTGGGGGCGGCCGCCTAATATGCGACATCGGCGCTGCGAATAGCAGCCTACGTAAGCAAAAAGCCGGTTTGTACTGGGGTTTTTATTGTCGTTTTTGGGAGTAAGACAGAGTCCGGGCGTGATCAGACGTGGCCTTGCGCCAGCAGGGCTTTCTTGACGATCACCAGGTTGGCCAGGGCGAACAGGGTGCGCAGTTGCGCGGTGTTCTTGACCAGACCGCGATAGCGCAGCCTCTTATGCCGGAACAGGTTCTTGACGATGTGGAACGGGTGCTCGACCCAGGCCCGCACCTGCGCCAGCGCGCGCTCGACCGGCTCGGCCCAATCCCGCAGGGCTTTGGGCAACGCTTTGATGATGCTGCGCTTGATCGCGATGTTCCAGGAGACATCGCGATCCTCAAGTTCTGGCCGTTTGTCCGCTCCGGTGTAGCCGGCATCGGCGAAGACCGCCTCCTCGTGGCCGTGCAATAGGGAAGCTGTCTGATTGATGTCGGCTTCGTTGGCAGCGGTACCGACGAGGGTGTGCACCACCCCCGAGGCGACATCCACCCCGATATGCGCCTTCATCCCGAAGTGCCACTGGTTGCCCTTCTTGGTCTGGTGCATCTCCGGATCGCGGGCCTTCTTCTTGTTCTTTGTCGAAGGCGGTGCGGCTATGATTGACGCATCAACGATTGTGCCCTGGCGCATCAACAGACCGCGCTCCTGCAGCATCGCGCCGACTTCGTCGAACAGTGCCCGGGTCAGGTCGTGCTCCTCCAGCCAATGGCGGAAGTTCAGCACCGTCGATGCGAGTGGCAAAGTGCGATGAAGTGCGAAGACCGAGCGCCCGACCACCGACCAATCCGCGCCGGCGCAGCTCCGCAAGCACCTCGCGAGGATCGCAGCCGCCCCAGCATTTGACGATAAGCGCTCGCTCGCCATCGCACAGCGCGAAACTCGCGCGGCGGCTGCCGTGTACCGGACAGCGGCAACGCCACCAGCCGCCCGATCGGCGCGCACCCCCGAGCGCGGCGGCAATTTCGGCCGCGATCATGCTGCGTCCGCCTCACTCGTCGAGCGCAAGCTCGGCAGCGCCGCAAGATAGGTCGCGACATCCTCAGGGCGATAGCGGACTTGGCGGCCAATACGAACCCACGGAATTCCGGTCCCGGCGACCCGATCTTTTTGCAGGGTGGAGCGTGCGCGCCCGGTGATACGGGATACCTCAAAATCCGTAAGTAGAGGATCGAGCATTTGTGCCTCTTCCGGTATACGCCAACGCAGCGCACTGCAAGACATGGCCGATGACCGATGCCCGATATAGGCACCCAATATTGCCGGCGCGCCGATAATATTCGGCGTCCGATATTCAGGAGTTTAGGCGTCGTTCGCCGCTAAATCCCGCAAGAGGCCTCCAATCTTGTTTGTTACTGTTTTTTCAGTCGCCTTAGGAGCGCCGTTATGCTCAGTTTTGAGCCATTCGACCAGTACGCGCGCCCACTCAGAACGGCTTTCACCGCTCCTGCCGGGATGGCGTTCGCCCGCCCGCCAGCGGCGACCGCACTCCGCCTCAATGAGATGCCAGCTTGACGGCTTACCGACCAATCCCGTGCGATAAATAGTTGCTTCACCGACAGCCGTTGATACTGAGCGATTTTGTTCTCGCTCGCCACGGAGATACAGCGCATTGCGCGAATCCTTTTCCAACTCCGCGTGTTCGGAAGTTGCTGCTTGTAGGGATCGGGCAGCCTGACGAGTTCTCGTGCTTGGGTTCTCCAGACTCAAATATAATTTGCCCCATCCGTCGAACGACCCATCGATTATATCATAGACATCATCGAACTGAACGATACCGATTCCATCATCTTCGCGCTCTACAAACGACCTATCATGTGGTATCAACACGACATCCTGATGACGAGGACGACGGTCAAATTTGAAATCCAGCATCACCAGAGCTGGTATCAGCTCGCGCAATTTACCCGACTGAAGCAGCCGACCATACTGATCCCAAGGTACAGCACCAGCCGGTCGAGTTCCAGATCCCCCCAATAGGCACCCCCCAAGTGAACATAGCTTTGACATGAAATCTTCATCCGGATCGCAGTTCCGCTCGATCCAGTCGTCTAGCGATATAAAGGATTCTGGTCGGTCGAACCGGTTCAATATATCGGCGCATCAACGTTGGGTTCTGCTGTCGCGCGGTTCTTTTCATTCGATTCGATAACCGATAGCCAAGCTCGTACCAGCGCATATCGATCGAGAATTCGAGACGGGACCAAGCGAGAAGGCGGCATTTGGTGCACTTCAG
>CAWJZU010000009.1:0-30227 GCA_963847345.1 uncultured Alphaproteobacteria bacterium
AGCTCGGGAATACGGCACGCTCGCGCTGCCGGTCAAATTCCGGGAAGCGTCGATGTCGGAGGAGAAGCCGCTGAGGAAGTTGTACCTGCTGACTGAAACCGAGAAGGGTTATGTCTTTTGGGATTGTTCGCAACAGCGCACCCGCTGGATCCCGATAGAGAAGGACGATTCGCTGATCTTTGTGAAGGAACGGGGGAGGCGAGAACCACCGCGTCCGACTGCCTGTCCGCCAGGTTCAATCTACAATCCGTCGCGGCGGAGTTGTGTCCCGATTGGCGCCCGAGCCGCGGCCGTCACCTGATCCCGTCGGGTGCAGTCCGGGATTACGATATGATCGGCGAAGCGGAAGGTGCGTGCCTATGGGTGCCAGCACCCCGCCGATGCCAACGCCGCCAGGGAGCGCGTGCCCTCAAGGGCAGCAACGCGACCCGGACGGCAGATGTGTCCCTGTGCCGGCCGCACCATCCCCGCCAATCCTACGCTGACTCCGGCCGAACTTTACAACGCGTGAAGCCAAACCTTCTCGCCGGCAACTCGACAGATTTGCTGTTGTCTTTTCGACGGTGTCGTCGTCCGAGATCGGCGTGGTCCGAGTTCAGAGCAGCGCGCGCGCCGCCTCGGCGACTTTCTCGGCCGTGATGCCGAAATGCTCGTAGGCCGCGGTGCCGGGTGCCGAGGCGCCGAAACCGTGCATCCCGACAAAGGCGCCGCGCTCGCCGATCCAGCGATCCCAGCCGAACCGCACCGCGGCCTCGACCGCAACGCGCGGCGCGGTCCCGAGCACGGCCCGCCGGTAATCCTCGGATTCGGCCTCGAACAATTTCCAGCACGGCATCGAGACGACCGCGGCGCGAACCCCGTCCTTCGCAAGCATGTCGCGTGCCGTCATCGCCAATCCGACCTCGGAGCCGGTCGCGAGCAATGTCACCTGCCGCTCGCCGTCCGCTTCGGCCAGCACATAGGCGCCGCGCGCGCTGCGGTTCTCGGCGCCCGCTTCGGTGCGCAACAGCGGCACGCTCTGCCTTGTCAGCGCTAGGACCGACGGGCGGTGCGGGTTTTTCAGCGCCAGCGCCCAGCATTCGGCGGTTTCGACCGGGTCGGCCGGGCGGAACACATGGAGATGCGGGATCGCGCGCAACGCCGCGAGATGCTCGACCGGCTGATGCGTCGGGCCGTCCTCGCCGAGACCGATCGAATCATGCGTCATCACATAGACGACGCGGATTTCCATCAGAGCCGACAGACGGATCGCCGGTCGGGCGTAATCGGTAAAGGTCAGAAACGTGCCGCCATACGGGATCAGCCCGCCATGCGCGGCGATGCCGTTCATCGCCGCCGACATGCCCAGTTCGCGGATGCCGAAATGGATGTATCGGCCCGCGAAATCGCCGGGTTTGATCTCGGTCTCGTCCTTGACCTTCGTGTTGTTGGACGGCGTCAGATCGGCCGAGCCGCCGATGATCTCCGGCACCGCCGGCACCAGCGCGTTGAGCACGTCGCCCGAGGCCTGCCGCGTCGCGATCTTCGCGTTCTTGGCGCGGAATTCATCGCACACCTTGGCGATCACCGCGTCGAATCCCCGTGGCAATTCGCTCTTGAAGCGGCGCTCGAACTCGGCGCGCCTTTCGGCAGGCGCTGCCGCGAGATGGTGTTCCCATTCCTGCCGCACCGAGGACCCGCGCGCGCCGGCCTGCCGCCATTCGGCGTAAAGGTCGTCGGGGATGACGAACGGGCCATATTCCCAGCCCAGCCGCTCCTTGGCGCCCTTGATCTCCTCAGCGCCGAGTGGGCTGCCATGCGCCGCGGCGGTGCCAGCCTTGGTCGGCGCGCCGAACGCGATCGTGGTCCGGCACGCGATCAGGCTCGGCCGGTCATGCGTGTGGGCCCGGCGGATCGCGGCGGCGACCTCGTCGTGGTTGAGGCCATCAACGCGTTCGGCCGCCCAGCCATGCGCGCGAAACCGCTCGATCTGGTCGTCCGAAACTGAAAGACTCGTGCTGCCATCGATCGTGATCGAGTTGTCATCCCACAGCAGGATGAGCTTGTTGAGCCGCAGATGCCCGGCCAGCGAGATCGCCTCGTGGCTGATCCCCTCCATCAGGCAGCCGTCGCCGCAGATCGCGTAAGTATAATGATCGACGAGGTCGTCGCCGAATTCGGCCGCGAGATGCCGTTCGGCGAGCGCCATGCCGACCGAATTGGCGATACCCTGGCCGAGCGGCCCGGTGGTCGTTTCGATGCCGGGGGCGAGCCCCCGCTCGGGATGGCCGGCGGTGCGGCTGCCGAGTTGGCGGAAGCGCTTCAGCTCGTCGATGGTCATGTCGGGGTAGCCGAGCAGATGCAGCAGGCCGTAGAGCAGCATCGAGCCGTGCCCGGCCGACAGCACGAAGCGGTCGCGATCGGGCCAGTCCGGCGCCAGCGGATCGAATTTGAGGAACTGCGTAAACAGCACGGTCGCCGCGTCGGCCATGCCCATCGGCATGCCGGGATGACCGGAATTGGCCTTTTCGACGGCGTCCATCGCGAGCGCGCGCAATGCGTTCGCCATGCGGCGGAGCCTCGGGTTGGCGGGCGGGGGGAGGGGGGGTGCGGCTGTGTTCATGACGGCACTCTACCGTGCTATGGGTTGTCCGCAAAACGCCATGCAACGTCAGCGGGGTTCGGTATCGGTCAGTCGCGAAGCGGCCGGGAGCAATCGAGCTGCCGGATCCGAGCCGACAGCATCACTGGAATCGCCGCAATTGGAGAGTACACCAACGAGGTTTCACTTTGAGGTAATCAGGGAATTGCACTGAACGCGGTTTGAATTACGGCACCGCCAGCGCCGCGACCCCCGGCAACTCGCGGCCTTCGAGCCATTCGAGGAAGGCGCCGCCGGCGGTCGAGACATAGGTCAGATCGTCGGTGACCCCGGCCGCGGCCAGCGCCGCGACCGTGTCGCCGCCGCCGGCAACGCTCATCAAACTGCCGGCGCGGGTCAGCTCGGAGACCTTTTTCGCGATCGCGATTGTGGCGCGGTCGAAGGGGGGCGTCTCGAAAGCACCGACCGGGCCGTTCCACACCAGCGTCTTCGATGCTTCGAGCGCCTGTCCGATCCGCTCCGCGGTGTGCGGCCCGATATCGAGGATCATCGAGGCCGCCGGCACGGCGTTGATTCCGACCGTTCGGGTCACGACCCCCGGTTCGAGCTTCTCCGCCGTCACCACGTCCTCGGGCAGGATAATTTCGCAGCCGCGCTCCTCGGCCTCCTTCAAGATCGTGCGCGCCGTGTCGGCGAGGTCCTGCTCGCATAGCGAGCGCCCGACCGGCCGGCCCTGGGCGAACAGAAACGTGTTTGCCATCGCGCCGCCAATCGCCAGCCGGTCCACCTTGCCGGTGATGAATTGGAGGAGGTCGAGCTTGGTCGAGACCTTGGCACCGCCGACCAGCGCCATCACCGGATGCTGTGGGTGTTCGAGTGCGGCGCCGAGCGCATCGAGTTCGGCCTGCATGTTCTTGCCGGCCGCCGCCGGCAGCAGATGCGCTAGGGCCGCGATCGATGCATGCGCCCGGTGCGACGCCGAGAACGCATCATCGACATAGACGTCGCCGAGCGCCGCCAGCTGGCGGGCAAAATCCGGGTCGTTCTTCTCCTCGCCCGGATGAAAGCGCAGATTTTCCAGCAGCGCGATCTCGCCGGGCCGCAGCGCGTTGACAACCCGCTCGGCCTCGGGTCCGACGCAATCGGACGCGAAATGCACGGTCCGACCGCCGGCGGCGCGCGACAACGGCTCGACCAGCGGGCGCAGCGACTGTGACGGGTCCGGGCCCTTCGGCCGGCCGAAATGCGACATCACCACCGGTTTGCCGCCGCGCTCGATAATGGCGGCGAGGGTCGGCGCGAACCGCTCGATCCGGGTCGCGTCGGTAACCTTGCCGTCCCGGACCGGGACATTCAGATCGGCGCGCACCAGAACGCGTTTGCCGGCGACATCGAGGTCATCAAGGGTGCGGAAGCGCGGCATCGTCGAGGCTCCTCTTCGGATCGATCCCTGCGAATCGATGGGGCGTTTTATCGCCGCGCCTTGTCGCATTGCAAACGCCTGATGTCGCCATAACTCAAGCCCATCATGGCCAACACGCTGGAAAAACTCGCCTTCGAGGCGACGCAGGCGGCCCGGATCGGGTGGTTTTTCGGGCACAAGGCGCTTGTCGCGCGGCTGACAAAGCCGGCGCCGGCGCCGCATCTGCGCGGCCGGCCGATGCCAAACCGGCAAAGGCTGATTGCCGATCTGTGGCGCCTGGTCGAGCGGGATTGGCACAATGTCGAGGCTGGCATCTATGCCCCGCCCGAGGATTGGCGCGGCAATCCGCTCGAAGGGCTGCGCCGCGCTGCCGATTTCTTCGCCGATTTGGGCGCCGTTGAGGCCCGCCGCCACGGCTCGGCCGCCGATGTGCTATTGCGCGAGGAGGATACGGATCGGTATCCGCGCTACTATCGGCGCATGTTTCACTTCCAGAGCGACGGCTATCTGAGCGAGGCTTCGGCCGAACGTTACGACTACCAGGTCGAGGTGCTGTTCGGCGGCGGCGCCTCGCTGATGCGCCGGCAGGCGCTGGTGCCGTTGCGCGCCGCATTGCGCCACCATCCGGGCGGGGCGGGAACGGCACGGCTGCTCGATATCGGCTGCGGGACCGGCAGCTTCCTGCGCGAGGTGAAGCGCAACTTCCCGCGCCTAGCGGTCACCGGGCTCGACCTCTCGGAACCGTATCTCGCGATTGCCGGACGCCGCCTCACCGATTGGTCGCGCGTCGCGCTGATTCCCGCCGCGGCGGAGGCGATGCCGTTCCCCGATAACGAATTCGAAATCGTCAGTTGCATATACCTGTTTCATGAGCTACCGCCGGTCGTGCGTGGCGCGGTCGTAGACGAGATACGCCGAGTGTTGAAGCCCGGCGGCACGCTGATTTTTGTTGATTCGCTGCAAACCGGCGACGAATCGGCCTACGACGCGGTACTCGACTATTTCCCAATCGCTTTTCATGAGCCATATTACGGCAGTTATCTTGTCGAGAACCTTGACGGGCTGTTCAGCCCGGGCTTTACCCCCGAAGAACGCTCGCTTGCTTACTTTTCGAAGATCCTAAGTTACCGTTGCGGCGGCCACCCCCCGGCCAGCCACAACATCTAGGTGAGGGTTGGCTCCGACCCACAAGCATGGTATACATCTTGTGGGTGGGACGACCGAGGCTACTCAATAGGGGGGTCAAAATGGATGGATCGTGGACGCTGGAGTCCTTCGAGGAGATCGGCACGCTCGAGCGCGCCGAACCGACCTGGACGGCGGAGCGTATCGAGCGTCTGAAACTGCTCTGGGATGAAGGGGTGACGACGGCCGAGATCGGCCGCCGCATCGGCGTCACCAAGAATGCGGTCGTCGGCAAGGTGCACCGAATCGGGCTCGTGCCGCGAATCGTCAAGGAAATGCCGCCGCCGCGCCGCAATGTCTTCGATTTCACCGGTCCAGCTTGTATGTGGCCGATCGGCCATCCGACCGATGACGATTTCCATTTCTGCGGCGGACGGCCGGCTGCCGGCAAGCCTTACTGCGAACACCACGCGGCAAAGGCCTATATCCGCGTGAAGGAGCAAAAGGCCGAGGCGGCGTAGGCCCGGCCACTCCTCTTTCTCCGGGCGGGCAGAGGCGGTGTGAGGAGCCGGACAGAAGTATCCGAGGTGTGCGGGGCGTAGCTCCGCCCGCCGCTCCCCTCGCATGTGGACCGGCGGACCGGCAGGGTTTGGCTTCAGTGCGTCAGCTCGCGCATCGCGCGGTCGATGCCGTCGAGCGTCAACGGGAACATGCGGCCTTCCATCAGCGCGCGCATCATGCCGATGCTGATCGTGCCGTCCCAGTATTTCTCGGGCACCGGGTTGAGCCATACAGCCTTCGGGTAGTGGTCCAAGCAGCCGCGTCAGCCAGACCCGGCCGGGCTCGTCGTTCCAGTGCTCGACGCTGCCGCCTTCCCTGTCGATCTCGTAGGGGCTCATGCTGGCGTCGCCGACCAGCACGATCTTGTGGCCGGGGTCGTAGGTGCGCAGGATCTCCATGACAGGCGTCTGCTCGACACGGCGGCGGCGCGAATCCTTCCACACCGTGTCGTACAGGCAGTTGTGGAAATAGAAATGCACGAGGTGCTTGAACTCGCCGCGCGCCGCCGAGAACAGCTCCTCGCAAATGCGGATATGGTCGTCCATCGACCCGCCGACATCGAGAAACAACAGCAGCTTCACCGCGTTGTGCCGTTCCGGCAGCATCTTCAGGTCGAGCCAGCCGGCATTGTGTGCGGTCGAGCGGATCGTGCCGGGCAGGTCGAGTTCGAGTTCTGCGCCTGCGCGGGCGAACTGCCTGAGACGGCGCAAGGCCAGCTTGATGTTGCGGGTGCCGAGTTCGACCGTGTCGTCGAGATTGCGGAACTCGCGCCGGTCCCAGACCTTCACCGCTGTGCGGTTGCCACCCTCCTCGCCCTCCTTGCGCCCGATTCGCACGCCCTCGGGGTTGTAGCCGAAGGCGCCAAACGGCGAGGTGCCGGCGGTGCCGATCCATTTATTGCCGCCCTGGTGCCGCCCCTTCTGTTCGGCGAGCCTCTGGCGCAGCGTCTCCATTAGCTTTTCCCAGCCGCCGAGCGCCTCGACGAGTTTTTTCTCCTCCTCGGTCAGATGCCGCTCCGCGAGTTTGCGCAGCCACTCCTCCGGCAATTCGGTTCGCGGGTCGGTCGGGGTCTCAATTCCCTTGAAGCAGTGGCCGAACACACGATCGAAGCGGTCGAGATGCCGCTCGTCCTTGACCAGCGCGGTGCGCGCCAGGAAATAGAATTCGTCGATGTCGAACCGCGCCACCCCCTCCCGCATCGCCTCCATCAAGGTCAGAAACTCGCGCAAGCTGGCCGGCACCTTCGCGGCGCGCAATTCGAGGAAGAACGAGATGAACATGGCGTCTCAACTGCGTCGTAGTGTCGTACAGCGACGCTGGGTAACTCGTTCAGAGGCGTGACGGCATTCTCGGTCTCAAACGATCACTTCACCGAGGCCGGCCGGGAATAGAAGCCGCCACCGGCGAAGTAATATCGAGCGATTTCCATACACGGCTTCAGTTAGTCGTATTCTCAGTTTGATCCGACTCTTGGCGAGCTTACCGCGCACACCACCGAGTTTCTAGCGTGGTCGGAACGTAACAAATTGTCAACTCTGACGTTCACTGCGAGTCCGATCTGAGATTCTCAATGTCATATCGGCTTCTATAGATCAGATCGCTGTCTTTGAGCGTTGTAAGAAGCACTCTACCATCGCCGATCGTCGCCTTACTTCCTCGAGTTTCGCCAGTTGAACGATCCTGGGCGCCCTCGGCACTTCCTCATCCGCTATCGACGACCCGCGTTCGTACAACGCTCATCCGCTCATTGGAACTCGAGCGTGATGCTTGCCAATCGCAAATCGGCTGCAAGCGTTCGCATTCGGATGTTCCATCGAATTCAAGAGATCAAGTGAAACGATTGTGAAGCCGCTTGGGCCAAATCTTAAATTCCACTGAAACATCGCATCCGTCTATATCGTAATGTTTTAGGCCGAATATGCTGAACCGTCTGCTGGCGATCATGGAACTGAAGTTCAGCTGCGTCACCGCTCAACTTATCGCTGTATATCTTCCATAACTAGTGTTCAGCATGCCCACTACTATGTTGAATCCGCTTAAATTACTTGTACGTAGCTCGCTGCCCCACGTGGCACTAATCGTCTAAAAGCCATAACTGCTAATATCCTATTCAGTTTTGAATATCGCCGCCTGACCGTTAATCCTTCGCGCCATTACAGTCAGCCCCGCTCCCGCCGGTTCAGGAACGCGAGGCGCTCGAAAAGGTGGACGTCCTGCTCGTTCTTTAAGAGGGCACCGTGCAAGGGCGGGATTAGTTTTTTCGGGTCGCGGGTGCGCAGCAATTCGGGAGAAATGTCCTCAACGAGCAGCAATTTGATCCAGTCGAGCAATTCCGAGGTCGATGGCTTTTTCTTGAGGCCCGGCACGTCGCGGATGTCGAAAAAGATCGTCAGCGCCTCGTGCACGAGATCCTGCTTCAGCCCCGGAAAATGCACATCGATGATGCGCTGCATCGTCTCGCGATCAGGGAAGCGGATATAATGAAAGAAACAGCGGCGCAAAAAGGCGTCGGGTAGTTCCTTTTCGTTGTTCGACGTGATCATCACGATCGGGCGCTGTCTCGCAACAATCGTTTTGCGCAGCTCGTAGACGTAGAACTCCATCCGGTCGAGTTCGAGCAACAGATCGTTCGGGAATTCGATGTCGGCCTTGTCGATTTCGTCGATCAGCAGCACCGGCGCCTTGTCGGCTTCGAACGCCTCCCACAATTTGCCGGGCTTGATGTAGTTGGCGATATCGTGCACCCGGCCGTCGCCGAGCTGGCCGTCGCGCAGGCGCGACACCGCGTCGTATTCATAGAGACCCTGCAGCGCCTTGGTCGTCGATTTGATGTGCCAGGTGATCAGCTCTTTGCCGAGCGCCTTGGCGACCTCATGCGCCAGGATCGTCTTCCCGGTGCCGGGTTCGCCCTTGACGAGCAATGGCCGCTCGAGCGCGATCGCGGCGTTGACGGCGACCTGGAGGTCGTGTGTCGCCACATAGGAAGCGGTGCCTTCGAACCGTGATTGCATGCGGGTCCCGTCCGTTTGCCGTTCCACGATCACATACCTTGCCGACGCCCGACGCGCCAGCCACGGCTTCAGGCAGTGCTTCTGCGCGCTAGGATAATACCGAGAAGCGGGCCGCCGCCTTGAACGCAGCGAGTAACTGCCCCGGCACGGTCGCCCGTCTGGTAGCCCACCAAAACCCTCGGCCCGATAGTGTGCTGAAGGTTTAGCAATAAGGCGCCCCGCCGTGGGCGGTCATGGCGTGGTGCTGATGTCTCACCGATCCGTACGGGGTGCACACTGTGACCAAGAGCCAGAGTGAGGCGGAAGTTATCGGCCCGAAAGCGCTGCTGGCGCCGGACGAGGATTTCGTGCGAACGGCGGTGGAGGCGCTGGTGCAGGTGGCGCTCGATGCGGAGATGACCGAGCGATCGGCGCCGCCAAGAGCCCGACCCGGACCTGATCGTCCCGCGTCACAAGCAGTTGAGATTAAACGAGCCCGCCGATCGCGCGATGGCGCAGCAGGTGGTCGGCCAGCACGCAGGCCATCATCGCCTCGCCGACCGGCACGGCGCGGATGCCGACGCACGGATCGTGCCGACCGTGGGTTTCGATCTCGACCTCGTTGCCGTCGCTATCGACGGTGCGCATCGGCTTCAGGATCGAACTGGTCGGCTTGACCGCGAAGCGCACGACGATGTCCTGCCCGGTTGAGATGCCGCCGAGAATGCCGCCGGCGTGGTTCGACAGGAACGCGACTTCGCCGTCGTGCATTCGCATCTCGTCGCCGTTTTCCTCGCCCGATAGCGTTACGGCCCCGAAGCCGGCGCCGATCTCGACGCCCTTGACGGCGTTGATCGTCATCAGCGCGCGCGCCAAATCGCCGTCGAGCTTGTCATAGACCGGCTCGCCGAGGCCGGCCGGGACGCCTGATGCGACGATCTCGATGACCGCGCCGGCCGACGACCCGGCTTTGCGCACGCCGTCGAGATAATCGGCCCAGCGCGCGGCCGCGTCGCGGTCCGGGCACCAGAACGGGTTGTCCTCGACCGCCGCCCAATCCCACGCGGCGCGGTCGATCGCATGCGGTCCGATCTGCACCAGCGCGCCGCGCAGCGTGACGCCGGGCCCCAGCACCTTGCGCGCGACCGCGCCGGCGGCGACCCGCGACGCGGTCTCGCGCGCCGAGGCGCGTCCGCCGCCGCGATAGTCGCGGATGCCGTATTTCTTCCAGTAGGTGTAGTCGGCGTGACCGGGACGGAAGCGGTCGGCGATGTTGCGGTAGTCCTTCGAACGCTGATCGACATTCTCGATCGTCAGCTGGATCGGCGTGCCGGTCGTCTGGCCCTCGAATACGCCGGACAGGATTTTTACCTCGTCCGGCTCGCGGCGCTGCGTCGTGAAGCGCGACTGGCCGGGCCGGCGCTTGTCGAGCCAATGTTGGATTTCGGATTCGGCGAGCGGAATGCGCGGGGGCACGCCATCAACGACAACTCCGATCGCCGGCCCATGGCTCTCGCCCCACGTCGTGAAGCGGAACAGTGTACCGAATGTGTTGCCGGCCATCTCACCATCCTGTGCGGCAGCCTTGATACGCGCTGATCAAAGCTATCTGCTAGCACATCGAGTTGCATAAAACAGGATTGCGTTACTTCTCCGCTCCACCTTGATGCACTGTGCAGCTGTTCGAAAAGTTCCAAGCCGCCACGAACTGCCGATACAGCGACGCTGTCTTCGGGTCATTGCACCGTCAGTTCTCTTACGGGTACGCATTCGGGATACTGTCGCCCTGCCAAACGGTAGTTGGGATCGTGAACTGCCGCCCTGTCACCTCATACGTCGCGTGGAAGCGTTACAAGCGCGTCACATACATAATGATCCGCGTCACCGGGTCAATTCCACGACTGTTGCTCGCCATTTTGCCGGCCAAGCAATTCGCGACCTGTCTCCTGTCGGGTCGCTACAAACCTCCTGCATGTAAACTCGATCCCACATGGGCGACGCTCATTCGTACGCAAATGCGAAGTGCGAATACAACGATTACACTACCGAGATATCCGGGGCGTCCACCGCCTTCATCCCGACGACGTGATAGCCGCTGTCCACGTGATGCACCTCGCCGGTGACCCCGGCCGACAGATCGCTCAGCAGATAGACCGCGGCGCCGCCGACATCCTCGATCGTCGTGTTGCGTTTCAGCGGCGCGTTCAGCTGGTTCCATTTCAGGATATAGCGGAAATCGCCGATTCCCGACGCTGCGAGCGTCTTGATCGGGCCGGCCGAGATCGCGTTGACCCTGATATTTTCGCCGCCGAGATCGGCCGCGAGATAGCGAACGCTTGCTTCGAGCGCTGCTTTCGCGACTCCCATGACGTTGTAATGCGGCATCACCCGCTCGGCGCCGGCGTAGGTCAGGGTCAATAGGCTGCCGCCTGAGGTCATCAGCGGCACGGCGCGCCGGCACAGATCGGTGAACGAGAAGCAGGAGATATCGAGCGTGCGCAGGAAATTCGCCCGCGTCGTGTCGAGGTATTTGCCGGTCAGCTCGTTCTTGTCCGAGAACGCGATCGCGTGCACGACGAAGTCGAGCCGGCCCCAGCGGTCAGCGATCCCGGCAAACAGCGCGTCGAGGCTGGAATCCAAAGTCACGTCCGCCTCGGCAACGAAATCGCTGCCGAGACTGTCGGCAAGCGGCCGCACACGACGCCCAAGGGCTTCGCCCTGATAGGTGAAAGCGAGCCGCGCGCCATGAGCGTGCAGCGCCTTGGCGATCCCCCAGGCGAGCGAGCGGTCGTTGGCGACCCCCATGATGAGGCCCTGCTTGCCGGCCATTAGGCCCATGTGCTCGTCTCCTCTCCCGTCTCCGGCATCGTACACGAAGCAAACGAAGCGGGCGAGGCAACGCGGGCCGCGGTGCGGGCTCGGTTTGAATTTCCGGGGCGCGAGCGCCGGCTCCTCTCCGTCGCGAGCGCCGGTTTGCTGTTTTCTGCAGGAAATGAACAGCAAACGCCGGCACGACCCCTTGCTCCGCGCTGGTTTCGCGGCGGCGGAGGGTGGATTTTGCAGCAAAAGAACAGCAAATACCGCCCGCCATCGCTCCGACGCACGGCACCGATTGTTTGATACTCCCGCAATGTGGCGGATTTCGCGTCGCCCCAAGGTCTCTCACCGCGCGCCAGGATAGACGCGGTTGCCGTAAACCCGCCTGATATCGTCGAGCAGCGACCCGCTCGGGGGCGCGTAGGTCATCCGCTTGCTGGTGAAATGCCCGGTCAGCGCTTTGAGGCTGGCGGCCAGCTCGCCAATCTTGACCAGCGCATAGAGCCCGTTGACGACCGGCGCGCCGTCGACCTCGTGCACCCCGGATTCGGCGAGCAGGGTCATCACGATGCCGCCGGCGGGGATGATCGTCTCAGCGCCTTTCGCCAGACCTCGGCGTGCGGCGGCGCGGAACTGGTCGAGCACGTCGTCGCGGACTGCGCTGTCTTCGAAGGCGCGGTCGAACACAGCGGGCCGCTCGACCTGCATCCGGTCGATTGACACGAGCCGGCCCGACAGACCATAGGAAGAAATGTTCTCGGTGACGCGACGCTCGAATTTCGGGTTGACGTTGATGACCGAAAAACTCGTTCCCATCAGGCACGCGACGAAAACCGACGATTTGCACAAGCCTAAAACCGGGATGTTCAGCAGCTCGCGTAGCGCGTGCAGCCCCGGCTCGAAGATGTTGCCGATCAGGAACGCGTCGTAGCCGTCGCGCTCGGCGGCCAGCCCGTTGTCGAGGATTTCGGCGGTGTCGAGATATTCGAGATAGCGGTATTGATCGGCGATCGCGCGACCTTCGCTGAGCCCGCGCAGTTCGACGCTGGTGCCGGGCGAGGCGGCGCGCGTCAGGATAGCCGCAAGCCGCGTCGCGTAGTCGCCAGCCGTCGAGCGGCGGGTCACGCCGAGGCTCTGATAAAACAGCCGCACGGTGTCAGACCCCGAACGTGAAACGGCTGCCGGTGCTCGACAGCACGGTTTGGCCCGGCATCTCGCGGAGCGCGGCTTCGATGAAGGGGCGGCCGGTGCAATGCATCGGCACCACCACGTCCGGCGTCAGCGCCTTCAGCTCCGCGACCGTGTGCTCGATGTAGTCGGCCGGCGCCGCGCCGAGGTGGAAGCCGCCGATCACGGCGTGCAGCTTAGTCACGCCGGAGACCGCCTGCGCCGTCTTGATCGTGTTGATGATGCCGCAGTGCCCGCAAGAAGAGATGACGACGAGACCGCGGCCCTGCACGACGTAGCAGGTCCCATGTTCGTCCGGGTGCTTGTCGAGGACAAGCCGGCCGCGCCGTTCGTCGTCGGTGTAATGGTCGAGCGGCGTCGGTTCGACAAGCGTGGTCGGCGTCACTTTTTCGAATGATTGCCAGGCGATCGGGCCGCTGGTGAACGGGCCGGCGAGGGCGTGTGCGTGGTCGCAGCCGACGGTCTCGACATGCGCGGCGGCAAGGGCGGCGCCGTCGGGCGCGCCCATCGACACCGGTTCCTCGCCGTCGCGGCCGCGGTTCCATTTCTCGCGGAACGTCAGGTTGCCCGCGCCGGTGTACAGCTTCAGCGCCTCGTTCAGCCGCGGCCGGTAGCGGCCGACAAAACCGGCCAGCCCGCCATAATGATCGCGGTGCGAATGGCTCAGGATCAGCCCGTCGAGCTGCTCGGGGGCAATGCCGAGCAGGTCGAAATTGCGGTTCAGCACCTCGGGCGTGAAACCGAAATCGAGCAGATATTGATTGCGCCGTCCCGCCGCCTCGGATTCGAGATGCAGCGACAAGCCCCACTCGCAGGCGAAGGTCTCGGTCGCGCGGCCCGGCATGCGCGCGACGTGCTCCACTTTGACGTGCGGGTGCTCGGTCTTCGGCATGAAGATGTCGTGATACGAGTCGACGACCAGACGGACGGAAAGCCGGTCAACGGTTGGCGCTGCAAACGGGGCGGCGGCTTCCAATGCCATCAGAACCTCCTGCTTCGGGTGGCCGAGATTGCGTCGCATGCGGCGCGATGACAATACTGCGCCGAACATCGCTACTTCCGGGAGGCGCAAATGGGCCTCGGCATCACCCCGCTGCATCCGCATATCGGCGCCGAGATCGGCGGGCTCGACGCCGGCCGGCCGCTCGATGACGAGGCGGTGGGCGCGATGTGGCGGGCCATCGACCAGTATGCCGTACTGGTCCTGCACGATCAGCACCTGACCGACCGGCAGCTGCACGATTTCGCGGCGCGGTTCGGCGAGCTGGAGATCGGGCGGTCAGCGCTGCGGCCGGGTCGGCGACGGCTGGCGATCCCGCAGATCGGCGACATCTCGAACCTCGACGAGGACAGCCGCGTCCGCGCCCGCGACGACAGGAAGCGTCTCGACAGCCTCGGCAACCGCCTGTGGCATACCGATGCGTCTTATATGCCTGTCCCGGTGGTGCTCGGCATGCTGTTCGCGGTCGCGGTGCCGCCGGCCTCGCCTTGGGGCGCCGGCGAGACCGAATTCGCCGACATGCGCGCCGCCTACGACGCTCTGACCGACGCGCAGAAGGAAGCGATCGACGATCTGATCGTCGAGCACGACGTGTTCTGGTCGCGTGGCCAGATCGGCTTTACCGAGTTCCCGCCCGGCGAGCGCGAGCAATTCCCGCCGTCGCGCCAGCGCCTGGTGCGCCGCCATCCGGGCTCGGGCCGCAAGACGCTGTACCTGTCGGCGCACGCCTCGCACATTTTTGGCTGGCCCGTGCCCGAGGGCCGGCTCCTGCTCAACGATCTGGCCGAGCACGCAACACAGCGGCAGTTCGTCTACAGCCACAGATGGCGGAGGGGCGATCTCGTGATCTGGGACAACCGCGACACGATGCATCGCGGCCGCCCGCACGACGAGTCGCAGCCGCGTGACCTGCGCCGCGCGACGACGCTCGATGTCGGCTCGACGCTCGACGAGGCGGCCTAACCGGTTTGTCGTCGGCACTCCAGGCTGCGCCCGGCGATCTTGCAACGCGCCAGCACCGTGTCATCGGGCGCGTAGAGAACGCCGCCCCAGCCACCCGCTGCGTCGCGGTCCAGCACCAGGTACCCGAACCGCTCGAGAGCAATGCCGCCGCGCACGGTCATGCCGTCGAGCTCGGCGCCGGCGATCTCGGTTTGCACACGGTTTTCCAGCTTGTCGCCGCCAGTGCCGACGATCAGCTGCGCCGGTCGTTCCGGCCCGAAATCGTAGCTGATGAAATCATGGACATGGCCGGACAGCACGAGGTCGAGGGAAGGCGGGACGAGCCCGCGTATCGCGGCCTGCATCGTCTGGTTTGTCGACAGGCCGGCTATCGGCCCCGGGGGGGCCAGCGCCCAGACCGGATGATGCAGCAGCAGCCAAGACCCGTCTGCCGCGTGAGCCAGCAGCGGCGCGAGCTGGCCGGCATAGAGCGCAACCTTCGCCGGCGGAGCCAGAATGTCGTCGGCGTCGGCGTTGTCGAACACGAGAAGGTCAAGGCCGCCGACCGATACCCGGTACGGAAGGGTGTTATCGACGCAGTCGGCCCGGCCCGGATAAGGGTCGAGCAGGCGGAACCAGCCCTGTCCGCCGCGGGCGCACAATTCGTGGTTGCCGCGCACCATGACCCACGGCGCGGCGGCCAGCAGCGGCGCGGCCGGATCGAGGAAATCGGCGCGCCAAGCCGGCCAGTTGTCGCCGTGAGGGCTGCCGGCGCAACCGGGGCGCCCCGGCGGGCACGCGGCCTCGCGGTAGTAATAATCGCCGACATGGATCACCAAGTCGGGGCGCCTGGCGGCGGCGGCCCTGGCGATCGCCGCGAACGGCCACGCTTTCTGGTCGTCGCAATCCTGCACCGCGAAGCGGGCAAGCCGACAGCCGGTGTCGCCGATCACGACAATGCGGTTCACCGTCGCCGGGAGCGTCGGCAGCGGAATATCCGCGACGCTCAGGCGGGCGGTCGCTTCCGGCACCCGCGCCTCGCAGACGCGTAACGGAAACGCGGGATCCGGCAGGGCACGCGGCAGCATCGCAACGGCCGCGCCATCTGCCGCGACGGTCGGGCATTCCGTATCCGGCGTGACGATAACCCGCACCGAGAGCGCCTCGCCCGGCGCCACCTCGACCCATGGCGGTGTCGATTGCGCGGCGGCGGGGCTGGCCACGCAGGCGAGCAGGAGCACGAGGGCGAGCGATCTCAGCAGCGCGAATGTCGCGGCGTTTACCGGTCTCATTGCGAGAAAGCTAGGCTGACCCTCCTCGTCGGCGCAATGACCGCGAGTCTAAGCGCCGCTAGCCGCAGCCCTTGGCGGCCGCTATTGCGGGTAGACGATCGTGCGCAGCATGATCCGGCGCTCGCCCGGGTGATAGTCGCCGGCGCCGCGGTGCATCGTCGCGCGCTCATCCCAGATTAGCAAATCGCCAGGTTGCCAGGAGTGATAATAGGTGAACCGCTCCTGGGTGGCGTGCGCCGCCAGCTCCTCGATCAGCTCCCAGGCGGTCTCGCGGTCCATTCCGACAAAGCCGTGAGTGTGCATCGGGTTGACGAACAGGATCGGGCGTCCGGTAACCGGGTGCGCGACGACGGCGGGGCGGGGCAGCTCGGTGTACTCTTTTTCCGTGGCTCCCTTGTCGTCGCCGTAGAGGCGCTCGCCGGCCGGACCGGAGCTGCGACCGTGCAGCCCGGTGAGGCCGGCCAGCCGCTCCTTGGTTTGCTCCGGCAGCGCCGCGTACGCGGCCTGCATGTTGGCGAACATCGTGCCGCCCTTGCGCGACGGCACTTCGAGCGCGTGCAGCATCGCGAGCAGCGGCAATTCCGGCTCATAGGTCGAATCGGTGTGCCAGTCGGTGGCGCGCTTGACCCCGTACCAGTCGATCTCGCCGTTCTCCTCGACATTGGTCAGCCACGAGACTTCCGGGTATTCGGCATGCCGGTATTTGACGAGCGCGTGCTTGCGCGGCACGCCGAAACGCTGCCCGAAAGCGGCGATGTCGCCTGCCGCGAGCTTTTGGTTGCGGAATACCAGGACCGGGTGCTCGGCAAAGGCGCGGCTGATCCAGTCGAACGTGTCGTCGTCCAGACGGGACAGATCGACCCCGAGCGCTTCAGTGCCAAGCGCGTCACCGAGCGGGCGCAGTTCCGGTGTTGCAGCCATAATACATCCTCCCTTGAATGGCGCGCCGGCCGAATCGACCCGACGCGCGTACCGCAATTTTGGTCCCGAATGGCCTTGCACGGCAATCCGGCCGTCCCGGTGCAGCCATCGCCATCCCGGCAAGGTCGACGGGCTTACTTCGCGGCCTCGGCGTGAGCGCGGGCGGCGCCGCGGAAATGCGGCATGACCTCCTCCGCGACGATCTGGAACTGTTCTAGCATCATGTCCTTCGGCGTCGTCAGCGGCGACGAGAAGTTGATGTGCTCCATCCCCGGATATTTTTCCTCGATGCCCTTCATGAAGGCGACGAGGTCGTCCGGCGTGCCGGCGAACCACGAGCCGAGCTTGATGAAATGCTCGACCGGTGGCACCCCGGCCTCGGCCCAGCCGCCGCGCCGCGCGACGGCCGCGACCTGATCCGGCGTCAGCCCCGGCACGAAGCCGAGCGGGGCGAACATCTTGGCGTGCTCCTCGTAGAGTGGCGTCAGGCGGCGCAGCGCCTCCTCGCGGGTCTTCGCGACGATGCCGTGAATCCCGAGCATCAGGTTTTCGCCGAGCTTCAGGTGCTTTCCGGCGCGCTCGGCGGCCTGCTGATAGCCCTGAATCGGCCCGGCCTGCATCGTCGCGGCGCCGCCACCGACAGCGCCCTTGATGTTGTGCCGGACCATGAAATCGAGACCGCGCGGGTTGGCGCTGACGATCGGCTGCCAGCACTCGACCGGCATGTTCACCGGGCGCGGCACCAGCGTCAGGTCCTTCAGCTGATAGCCGCGATAGGGGACTTCCGGCGGCAGCGTGTAGTGCTTGCCTCGGTGCGAAAAGCGCTCGTTGTTGAACGCCTTGAAGACGATCTCGACCTGCTCCTCGAACAGTTCACGGTTGGCGTCCTGGTCGAGCATCGGCGAGCCGAAGGTCTCGACCTCGCGGGTGTGATAGCCGCGCCCGACGCCGAACACGGTGCGCCCCTTGGTCAGGATGTCGGCGGTCGCGAAATCCTCAGCGAGGCGCAGCGGGTGCCACATCGGCGCGATGTTGAAGCCGCAGCCGGTCTTGAGGTTCTTCGTCACATGGGCGATGTGCACCGCGCACATCAGGATGTTCGGCAGGACCTCATAGCCCTCATGCTGGAAATGGTGCTCGGCCAGCCACAGCGTGTCGTAGCCGAACCGGTCCATCTGTTTCGCGATCGCCTCGAGCTTGTCGTAGACCCCGGCGAGCGCCGCGTTGTCGAAGCGCCGCTCATTGGCCGGCGTCGCGTTCTGCCCATGGTCGGGAAAATCGATGTGCCCGGCATAGACCGTGACGAATTTGTTGATCATCTGGAACTCCTTATCTCTGTCGGCCTGCCGCCTGCCTCGCAGGGCGCTGCAGCGGCCGCGGCCCTCCTCGGGGAATATTTCCGTAGCCTAGCCCAATTCCGACCAGATTGCTTCGCTTCGCTCGCAATGACAGCTTGGGATTGTCATTGCGAGGAGCGCAACGAGGAAGCAATTTCGTTGGAACGCGTTCTGATCGCCCGACCTCAATCGAACGTGAGCACCGTCCTCGCCACCTCGCCGGCTTTCATCGCGCGGAAGGCTTCGTTGATGTCGCCGAGCTGGCCGGTTTTCGTGACCATGCCGTCGAGATCGAGCCGGCCCTGCTTGTAGAATTCGAGATAGTTCGGGATGTCGTAGCGGAAGCGGTTCGATCCCATGCGCGAGGTCTGCACCTTGCACTCCGGGCGGATTGCCATCCACGGGAACGAGATCTCCGCGTCGGGCGGCAATACGCCGACGATCGTTGCGGTGCCGCGGATCGCCAGGCTTTCGATCGCCTGCCGGCACAGTTTGGCGTTACCGACCGCCTCGAAGGCGTGATCGACGCCGAGCCCGCCGGTCAGCGCCCGCACCGCCTTGACCGGGTCCTCCCCGCTCGAATTGACGAAATCGGTGGCGCCGGCGCGCTTCGCCATTTCCTCTTTAGGAAACATGTCGATCGCGATGATCCGGCGCGCGCCGGCGATCCGCGCTCCCTGGACGATCGACAGCCCGACGCCGCCGCAGCCGAACACCGCGACGGTCTGGCCCGGTTCGATCCCGGCGCTGCGCATCGCGGCCCCGATCCCGGTCAGGACACCGCAGCCGATCAGGCAGGCGCGGTCAAGCGGGATATCCGGGTCGATGCGCACGATCGAGTTCTCGTGCAGCAGCATCTTTTCGGCATAGCTCGAAATGTTGATGAACTGGCGGAACGGCTCGCCGTTCTGCGACAGGCGCGGCTTCGCCGCTGTCGGGACGCGCAACGACGCCGCCGGTGCACAGATTCGGATGTCCCGACAGGCATTGCGGGCAGGTGCCGCAGAACCCCGACAGGCAGGCGACGACATGGTCGCCGACGCGCACCGTCGTAACGTCCTCGCCGACCGCTTCCACGACCCCGGCGCCCTCATGGCCGAGCACGATAGGCCGGTCGAGTGGAAAGCGGCCGACGCCGTCCACGACATGCAGGTCGCTGTGGCAGACGCCGGTCGCGACGGTGCGGACGAGCACCTCGCGGCGCGTCGGCCTGTCGATATCGACCGTCTCGATCGTCAGCGGGGCATGCGGCTTGCGGAAAACGGCGGCTTCTATCTGCATCGGGACCTCCTCGGGCAAGCGCGAGGATTTGCCGAAAGAGAATCGGCGTCAAGCCGGGCCGGTTTACGCTCGCGGCAGATGCTGGGCCACCCTGCCTCCCTTTGCCACCCCGCACCTCTTTCGTTACCCCCGCGAAAGCGGCCCAGGGCCACAGCTCGTCTGCCGCCCTGGGCCCCCGCTTTCGCGGGAATTACGGTGAATGAGAGGGCGAGTCCGATTGATATCGCATTGCCTATCGCGGCGGGTGCGGTTCCGCGGAAACGCCGGACGCGCTATGTTGCGGGAGAATGAGCGATATCGAGATACGCGAGCGGCTGTCGCCCAATCACGGCAGCCGCGGCGAGCCGCCCAACATGCGCCCGATCAACATGCTGGTGCTGCATTATACCGGCATGCAGAGCGCCGACGCCGCGCTCGACCGGCTGTGCGACCCGGAGGCCCAGGTCAGCTCGCATTACCTGGTCGAGGAGGATGGAAGGATTTGGCGGCTGGTGGCCGAGGAACGTCGCGCCTTTCACGCCGGGGTATCCTGCTGGCTCGGCGAACATGGCCTGAACGACGTCTCGATCGGGATCGAGATCGTCAATCCCGGCCACGAATGGGGCTACCGCGAATTTCCCGAACCTCAGATGCAAGCGGTCGAGGCGCTGTGCCGCGATATCATCGCGCGCCGGCGCATCCCGTCCTTTCGGATCGTCGGCCATTCCGACATCGCGCCCGACCGCAAATCCGACCCCGGCGAGCTGTTCGATTGGCAGCGCCTGGCGCGCGCCGGGATCGGGTTATGGCCACGATCATCCCCGGACATCGCGAGACGGCGCGGGCGCGGCGTCGGGGTCATTCACCGCACCGCCGCGCTGGCCGACCTCGCCCGCATCGGGTATTGCGTGTCGCGCGGCACCGAGCGGATCGCCCTCGCCGCGTTCCAGCGGCGCTATCGCCAGGAGCGCTGGGACGGGCTGCTCGACGCCGAGACCAGCCTCAGGCTGCGCGACGTGCGGCTCGCGGTCGAGGCGGCGCAGGCCGCCGAAGCGGTACGGCTGCGCAACCGGTTCAATTGAGCCGCGAGGAAGACGGGCGGCTCGGGCGCCTTTTTTGGTCAGATGCATCTCCGGGTCGCGGCTCTAGCTCTAGTTATAGGTCGAGGGCGGAGCAGCGATGATGGTGGCAACAACGATCGTGCCCTGGCGCAACAACGAGCCGCGCTCCGCCAGCGATGCCGACACTGCGGCGAACAGCGCCTGGCCAACGCGTGGCTCTCCAGCGAATGGCGGAAATGCAGGAATGTCGTCTCCGCGGGAACGCCCGCCACCGTCAGATCGATACGCGCAAAGCCGCGCAAGGCCTGGCTGTCATACAGCGCAACCTCCATCGCTCCGTCGGCCAGCCCATACCGCTGCTGCGAGGAGTGGATCCGCAGCAGCCGCTCGAGACCGATCGGCGGCCGGCCGCGCTCGCCTGCGGGTAGAGCGGTCGCAGGCGTTCCACGAGCCGCGCCCACGGCACCACCTGCTCCATCTCGGCCAGAAACCTGTCGCGCCGCGTCTGCTTCTTCTTGGCCCCGTATTCCGCCTGCGAAAAGCTCCCCTGGCTGGCTTGTCGCCGGGCAACGAGCTGGCCGGCCTGGTGATGTGCGATGCGCCAGGCACCGTCTTCGCGGACGAACAAATTGCTGGCGACCAGCGTGCCGCCGTCGAGTTCTTCCTCGCACAGCACAAGCGCCGTGTCGCCGTACGGCAGCACACGCTCGTCATAGCAGGCGATCCGGGGCGCCTCCGGGTTGGCGAGGATGCCGCGCCAGCTTTCGATGATCGCGTCGCGCTCGGCCAGCGCCGGCCAGCCCGGATGGATGCAGCCGACCGGCGCGCGGCGCGCCCAGATCGCATCCATCGCGGCGACATCGCGGGTCGCGAAGGCCCGGTAGAATTCGAGATTGGCCACGAGCACGGCGTCGGCGTCGGTCATCGCTGCTCTCCCTCATAATCTGTTGTGCCAGGATAGGACCAATCGGGCCGCCGCTGTAGGGGCGACCGGAGTGCGCCAAACCGCTCGACATCGCCGCCGCGCCGGCCTATCCACGCAACGCCGTTTCCGCCCCCGAGACCCCGCCGAAAGCGCCGTACGATATGAACAGCTGGAGCGAAACCTATCGCGGCACGGTGCCGCCCTGGGAATGCGACATCACCGAGCACTTCACGATCGCCTACTACCTCGACCGGCTGACCGATTCCGAGCGCAACCTGGCCGACCTTCTCGATCTCGGGGATCTGCTGCGCGGCGCGGGATTTCCCCGACGCTTTTATTTGCGATTTGCGCGCGAGTTGCGCGCCGGCAGCAGTTTCCATATCGAGGGGGCGGCGCTTTCAGTCGAGGGCGGGTTGCAACTCGGGCATCGTTTTATCGATTCGGCGAACGGCGAAACGGTGACCTGGGTCGAGGAGCGCTGGGACCTCTCGGGCGTGAAGCTGTCGCAGGCGCGCCAGGATGCGATCGCCTCCCGTCTCGCCGCCTGGGGTGGGCCGGCGGTCGAGGAACGCACCGATCCAGCGAGCCGCGCCGGGTTTCTCGTGACGGCGCGTGGCCGGGTAAAGCCCGCCGATCTCGACGCCGACGGCAGGCTCAGCCCGTGCGCGATTGTGCAACGGTTCACGGACGGGACGGTGCAGACCGGCGCCGCGATCGGCATGGATGCCGATTTTCTCGCCGCGCATCGTCGCGGCATGTCGACATTCGAACTGGTGCTGCAGCTCGCGGGCGCGCTGTCGCTCGACGCGCCGTATATCGTCGAAACCGGCATCGCGCATTTCGGCAACTCGTCGCTGCGCATGGTGCACGTCATGACCGACCCGCGCGACGGCCGCGAGGTGGCGCGCATGAGCCAATACGCGGTCAACCTCGATCTCGACGCGCGCCGCCCGGCGAAATGGCCGGACGAGATTCGGGCGCGAGCGCTGCCGCTCGTCGTGCCGGTCGGGTAGCTCAGATCGGCGCCGTCGCCTCGGCCAGCCACTGCGCCGTCTCGGGATCGACGAGGGGGGAAATCGTCTCGCGCACCCGCCCGTGGTAGGCGTTGAGCCAGGCGATCTCGTTGCCATCGAGCAGGTCTCGATCGACCAGCGCCCGGTCGATCGGCGCCAGCGTCAGGGTCTCGAAGCTCAGCGTCTCGCGCTGATCATCGCCCCTGGGGCCGGCATCGGCAGGTTGAACGACGACGAGGTTCTCGATGCGGATGCCGTAGGCGCCGGTCTTGTAGTAACCGGGTTCGTCCGAAACGATCATGCCCGGCAGCAAGGCTTGCGCGTTCGGCGCCTTCGAGATGCGCTGCGGCCCCTCATGCACCGACAGATAGAGGCCGACCCCATGCCCGGTGCCGTGGTCGTAGTCGAGACCCTTTTCCCATAGGGCGCGCCGCGCGAACGGATCGAGCTGCGCGCCGGTGGTGCCTTTAGGAAAACACGCCGTCGCCAGCGCGATGTGACCCTTCAGCACGCGCGTGAAGCGGTCGCGCATTTCGTCGCTCGGCGTGCCGATCGCGACCGTGCGCGTGATGTCGGTGGTCCCGTCAAGGTACTGCGCGCCGGAATCGAGCAGGTACAGCGTCCCCGATTCGAGCGTCTTTTCGGTCTCCGGGGTGGCGCGGTAATGCACGATCGCACCGTTCGATCCGGCCCCCGAGATCGTCGGAAAGCTCAGGTCGCGGAAGTGTTCGCCCTCGCGGCGCAACGCCTCGAGCCGGTCGCTGGCGGCGATTTCGCGCAAGCCCCCGTTCGGGGCCTCGCGCGCCAACCATGCCAAAAAGCGTGTCACGGCGGCGCCATCGCGGCGATGCGCGGCACGGGTTCCGTCGAGTTCGACCGCGTTCTTGCAGGCTTTCGGCAAGAGGCACGGGTCGGCGGCGCGGTGGACGATGCCGCCGGCGGCCGTCAGCCGGTCGAAAACCCACGATGCGGCGGTCGCCGGGTCGGCCTGGACCCGCGCTCCGGATGCGGCGAGCGCATCAAGTGCCGGGCCGAAATGACCGACCGGATCAACGATGACAGCATCGCCGAGGTGCCGGTCGAGACCGGGCGCGAGCTTGCGGCGGTCGATAAACAGCCGGACACCACCATCGTCGCGCAGGATTGCAAAGGACAGCGGGAGGGGCGTGTGCGGCACGTCGCCGCCGCGGATGTTGAGCAGCCAGGCGATCAACTCCGGCATCGTCAGCGCCGCGGCGGCCACGCCGTCCTCGGCGAGACGGCGGGCCAGGCGGGCGCGCTTGTCGGCGGCGCTCTCACCGGCGAAGCGGTCCGGATACGGTATCACCGGGGCAAGCGGCGCGGCCGGCCTCCCCGGCCAGACACGGTCCACCGGGTTGACGTCTACCACCCGCAGGACCGCTCCGGCGCGCTCGGCGCCGGCCCGCAGCCGCTCGACCTCGTGCGGCGTGTGCAGCCAGGGGTCGTAGCCGACAACGGTTCCATTGCCGAGAGTCGAGCCGAGCCACTGCGCCGGCGGGTCCTCAATCACATGCCGTATCTCGAACAGCGCGGCATCGATTTGCGCGGCGGCCTGCAATGTGTAGCGGCCATCGACGAACAGCGCGGCGCGGTCCCGGAGAACGATCGCCATTCCTGCCGATCCGGTAAACCCGGTCAGCCAGGCGAGGCGCTGGGCGCAGGTCGGCACGTATTCGCCCTGATGTTCGTCGGACCGCGGCACGATGAACCCATCGAGACGGCGGGCCGCCAACTCCTCGCGCAGCATCGCCAAGCGGGCGGGGCGCGGCAGCCGGGCGAAATCCTCCGGAGCGAGACCGTCGCGCCAGTCCTCGGCAAGCCAGGCGCGATATTGCTCCAGCGCTTCGGCAAGCGCCGGCGGGGTCGGGTCGGCCACCAGCACGTGCCAGGATGCGCCGATTTCCGGCGGGGCGGCGAGCACCCCGGCGATCAGCTCGGCGACGCGGTCGGGATCGAGCGGCGAACCCGCATCACGCAACAATTCCGCCAAGCGATTGCGATCGGGCGCCGTGGCCGTGACGTGCATTCCGTGCCTCTTCAATTTGCCTTCCCGGCGACCCGCGTCGTCATCCCGGCGTAAGCCGGGTTCCACGCTTCTCGCCACACGGAAGCCGCGACATGGGTCCCGGCCTCCGCCGGAAGGACTATTTAGGCCATCGGACCAAACTTCCCAACCGGCATGGCAGACGGTTCCGGCGTGTCGATGAATTTGCTGCGCTGCAATAGCATTGCTCCCATTCGCGGGACGCGTGCATGCCAGAATTGCGATCTTCCGACTGGTTGTACTGCGGCAGGGGCTTACGTTGTGCAGTGCATCATATTGGTGCTGGGAGTACTAAGATGTCGATTGTCAATATGTTTGTCGCGGCGCGAACCGCGCTGGTCGATCGGCGCGACCGCCGCCGGGCCTATGAGGAATTGGCCGCGCTCGACGATCACTCGCTGGCCGATATCGGTCTGCACCGCTCGCAGCTCGATGGAACCATCGAAAGATTGTTTGAGAGCATCGAACTCGATGCGGCGCCTTCTTCCGTCCGGCCGCTGGCTCGGCGGATCGATGCCGGTTTGTCGTCCGCGCAGAATTGGTTGCGTCGTATCTAATTCGTTATTGATCGTGCGACCGCCGCCCTTGCGCGCGGCGGCGCGCGGCTTCACGCTGCGATCCGGCACAGCATCGGAGACCGGATCATGCGGCTCGGCATTCATCTGCCCCATATCGGACGCAAGGCGGGACCGGGCTCGATCCGCCGCGCCGCGATCCAGGCCGAGCAGCTCGGCTTCGCCGATGTCTGGGTCAGCGAACATATCATCGTGCCGAAGGATGCGGCCTACCCGCCCTCGGCGATCTTCTGGGATCCGGTTCTGACGCTGACCTGGGCCGCCGCCTGCACCGACAGGGTCGGGCTCGGCACCAGCGTTCTTGTATTGCCGATGCGGCACCCGCTGCCGCTCGCGAAAGAACTCGCGACATTACAAAATCTTTCAGGCGGGCGGCTGATTCTCGGCGCCGGCGTCGGCTGGCTCGAAGCCGAATTCGAGGCGCTCGGTGCGCCGTTTCGCGAGCGCGGCCGGCGCATGGACGAAGGCATCGCGATGATGCGTGCGGTGTGGGACGACGATCCCGTGTCGTTCCCGGCGAAGACGATCCCGGCCGTCATCGACGACATGCGCATGCTGCCGAAACCGGAAAAGCCGATTCCGATCTGGATCGGCGGCACCTCGGATCCGGCGCTGAAGCGCGCGTTGCGGCTCGACGGCTGGCACGGCTCGCGCTGTTCGCCCGAGCAGGCCGCTCCATTGGTCGCGCGGCTGCGTGGCGAGCGGCCCGATCCGGATTTCGCGATCTCTCTGCGCTATGGCTGGGATGGCCGCGACTCGGGTGCGTTGCGGGCGCGGATCGAAGCATATGAAGCGGCCGGGGTCGGTCACGTCTTGATCGAGCCGTTCGACCGCGAGATCGCCGACTGGCTCGCCACGGTCGAACGCGCGGCGCGCGCGACCGAGGGGATGCTGTCGTGAAGCTCGCGACGATCATCAAATTCCTGCCGGCCCATGCCGGGATCGACATGGACCTGGTGCTGGAAGCGGAGCGGCTCGGCTTTGACTCGGTGTGGGCCGGCGAGGCTTACGGCACCGATGCGGTCAGCCCGGTCGCCTGGGTGCTGGCGCGCACCAGCCGCATCAAGGCTGGCACCAGCATCATGCAGATGCCGGCGCGCACCCCGGCTTGCGCCGCGATGACCGCGATGACATTGCAGGCCCTGTCCGGCAACCGGTTTCTGTGCGGCATCGGGCCGTCCGGGCCACAGGTCGTCGAGGGCTGGCACGGGGTGCCGTTCGGCAAGCCGCTCGCCCGCACTCGCGAATACGTCACGATCATTCGACGGGCGCTGGAACGCAATGGACCGCTCGAACACGCCGGCGAACATTACGACATCCCCTATACCGGGGCGGGTTCTACCGGTCTCGCGAAGCCGCTGCGCAGCATCATTCATGGCGACCCCAGCTTGAAGATCTACACGGCCTCGGTGTCGCCTCGCGGTCTGCGCACCGCCGGCGAGGTCGCGGACGGCGTGTTGCCGTTCTTCATGTCGCCGGAGAAGGCGGCGGCGATCGTCGATCCGATCGTCGAGGGAAGGGTGCGCGTCGGCAAGCCGAGCGATCTCGCGGATTTCGACAACGCCCCCTATGTCCGGGTCAGCATGGGCGAGGACGTCGCGAAATGCCGCGACGCGCTGCGCCCCGGCCTCGCGCTCTACATCGGCGGGATGGGAGCGCGCACGGCGAACTTCTACAACGACCTGGCGCGGCGCATGGGCTACGAGGCCGAAGCGGCGGCGATCCAGGACCTGTTCCTTGCCGGCAAGCGCCAGCAGGCCGCCGCCGCCGTCCCGGACGCGCTGATCGAAGAGACCTCGCTGGTCGGGCCGCCCGAGCGCATCCGTGACCGGCTGCAGGCGTGGCGCGACATCGCCGCGAGGAATTGGGTCGGCTCGCTTGTGTTGACTGGGGCCGATGCCGCGGCGATGCGGGTCATCGCCGAGGCCGTTCTGTGAAGGGCTGCGCTCCGGAGTGTTGGGGGCTGGGCAGGATCGTATGATCCTGTTCGGTATTCTCTGCGGCATCGACGCGTTGATCGCCGTCGCGGTCCTGGTTTTTTTCTTCTGGGGACTTGCCGACGGCACTGTCTCTGCGTTCAACATCGGTCTCTGGTTGGGGGTGCTCGGCGCTGTCGCCGGGATGCTGGGTGGCGGCATAGCGCTGCGCGCCTACGGCCAGCGCGTCCTTGCGAATCTGCTCCTGGCCATTCTCGCAGCGCCGGGGATTATTTACTGTCTCTTTTTGTTCCTTATACTCGTCTTGCAGCCGGACTTCAGATGATCCCGGCCCGTCGCACGAGTGCTGCTCGCTTCAAACCGGGCCGCCTGACAAATGCACGAGATCGCCGCGTTCCCTCGCAATAACGGCAAGAGGTCGTCATTGCGAGGAGCGTCGGCGACGAAGCAATCCCGCGGGGATTGTCTCCTTCGGAGTCTGCCTTACCCGATCGAAATCTTGCGCGGCACCGCCTCTTTCGCCTTTTTGAGCGTCAGCGTCAGAACGCCGTCTTCCAGCTTGGCGCTGATCTGCTGCTGGTCGATTTTGTTCGAGAGGGCGAACGAGCGGGCGAAATGCCCGACATTGTATTCGGTATAGAGCGGCTCCATGCCTTCGTATTTCGCGGGATCGATCTTCGCCTCGACCTTCAGCACATCGTTTTCGACGCCAATGTCGATCGCCTCCCGATCGACGCCCGGCACTTCCATCACCACGGTCAGTGCGTCCTCGGTCTCGAAAATGTCGGTGGTCGGCACGAAATACCGCACCGGCACCGTTTTTTCGTCCCGCGAAACCACTTCCTGCTTTTCTTGCGGCTGCAAGGCTTGCGATTGAGCCATCTTTCCCTCCGTCGGTTGGTTCTCTGGAGCGGAATTCGCGGTCAGGACACGGCGATCGAACGCGGCTTGTCGCGTTCGGCGCGCGGCAGATAGAGCGCCAGAATGCCGTCGCGGCATTCGGCCCTGATCTTGTCCGCGTCAATGTCGATCGGCAGCGTCACGGCGCGGTCGAAGCGCCCGGCAGCGCGTTCGCGGCGGTGCATCGCGGGCTTGTCGCCGTATTCGACGCTTTTGCTGCCGGAGATGCGCAGCGTGTTGCGCTCGACCCGGATATCGAGGTCCGATTTGCGCACACCCGGCACCTCGACGATCGCGACAATGTCGTCGCCCTTGCGAAAGATGTTGATCGGCGGATAGGCGCCGCCGGCGCTCAGCCCCGCCCCGAGCCAGCCGCTCGACCGGAAGCTGTCGAGCGCGCGCTGGAATTCTCTCAGTTGTTCGAACGGATCAAACAGCATCGGCATGATCTGATCTCCTGTCCGAAATTTATCATGGCCCAATCCCGACAATGGGCTGAGGCCGATCGCCGATTTAAGTTCCCGCAGTCGCGCGTCAAGCCCCGGCGTCGTTCCGGGCCGCGAGGGTCCGCCATGCTATTTTTCCGCGCGCCGCCGCACCGCGACCCGCGATAATGTCGTCCGGCGGACACCCGTAAGCGCGATCCGCGAGGAGGAGACACGCCATGACGCAAGTTGGCGCCGGAGATTACCGGTACGAGCTGATCCAGGATTTTCTGAAGCTGCCGCCGGGCGAAACGTTCGGCATGGTGAGCCGGGTCGCGACCGACGCGCAGGACCGGGTCTATGTGTTTCAGCGCAAGGACCCGCCGATCGTCGTGTTCGACCGCGACGGCAAGTATCTCGGCGCCTGGGGCAGCGGCGAGGTCACCGACCCGCACGGCCTCAAGATCATCGGCGATGTCGCCTATACAACCGACCGCACCAACTCGGTCGCGAAATCGTTCACCTTAGACGGCAAGCCGTTGATGGAGCTGGGCCAGCGCGGCGCTTATTCCGACACCGGCGAGATCAAGAACTGGCTCGCCGAGCGCGCCGCCGGGCCGTTCAACCATCCGACCGAGATGATCAAGCACCCGAACGGCGACATCTACGTGACCGACGGCTACCGCAATGCCCGCGTCCACCGGTTTATTCCGACGGCGGCTCGTCAAGTCGTGGGGCGCGCCGGGCAGCGGTCCGGGGCAGTTCCACCTGCCGCACAGTATCGCCTATGACGACAGCGGCACGCTCTACGTCGCCGACCGGGCCAACAAGCGCATCCAGCTGTTTACGCCGGACGGCGAGTATCTCGGCGAGTGGACCGGGATGGGCGGCCCGAACGACATCAGCCGCGGCAAGGACGGCAATTTCTACATCGCCGAGCAGGAGGATTCCGGCAACCCGGCCCATGTCACGGTGCGCGACGGAAAAGGCAACGTGCTGGCGCATGGCGAGCCGCCACATCCACGGCGTCGGCGTCGATTTCCGCGGCGACATCTACGCCGGCCTGACGCAGGACCGCAGCGTCGACAAATTCGTGCGGGTGCGCTGAGGTCGGCCGGCGCGGGCAGCGGGCGGAATGCGGAGATGATTGTGCTGCTCGCGCTCGTTATCGGCATCGTCGCCGGTTTACGGACCTTTACGGCACCGACGGCGGTGAGTTGGGCGGCGCATCTCGGCTGGTTGAAACTCGACGACAGCATGCTTGCGTTTCTCGGGTATCGCTGGACGCCGTGGATCCTGACCGGTCTCGCCCTCGTCGAATTCGTCGCCGACCAGCTGCCCTCGACCCCAAGCCGGACGGTGCCGATGCAGTTTGGCGCACGCATCGTCACCGGGGCAGCCTCCGGCGCCGCGCTCGGCGTCGCATTCGGGCTGCCGCTGGCAGGTGGCGTGGCCGGAATTGCCGGCGCGGTCATCGGCACCTTCGGCGGGCTCGCGATACGCACGAAACTGGCCGACACCTTCCGCAAGGACATGCCGGCGGCGTTGATCGAAGATGCCGTCGCCATCCTGGTCGCGCTTCTTGTAGTCCTAGCAGCAAGATGAGCCGGCGCTTCGATTGATATCCGGGTGCGAGTGGCCGCTTTTTCCCTGTTCCGGGCACGGTTTGCTGTTTCTGCAGGAAAAGAACAGCAAACGGTGGCACAACCCTTTGCTTTGCGCGGGTTTCGCGGCGGCGGAGGGTGAATTCTGCAGCAAAAGAACAGCAAACAACCGCCCGCTATCGCTCCGACCCGCGGCGCCGATCATTGATACTCCAGCAATGTGGCGGATTTCGTGTCGTCGTTCGGAAGGCGGCGGCGCTGTCCTAATTCGGCTGGATCAGCGCC
>CAWJZU010000010.1:0-97946 GCA_963847345.1 uncultured Alphaproteobacteria bacterium
TCCTCGCTGTTCACCGGCGACGCCGGCCAGGGTGAGAGCAACGTTCGGCGCTGGATTATCGAGAACGATTGGCTGGAGGCGATCGTCGCCTTGCCGATGAACATGTTCTACAACACCGGCATCGCCACCTATGTCTGGGTGGTCAGCAACCGCAAGCCGGGCCATCGGCGCGGCAAGGTCCAGCTTATCGACGCAACCGCGTGGTTCAGGCCGTTGCGCAAGAACCTCGGCAAGAAGAATTGCGAGCTGGCCGAGAGACATATCGACCGCATCGTCCAGATATTCCTGGCGTTCGAGGAAACCGAACAGTCGCGGTTCTTCGATAATGACGCGTTCGGCTATTGGAAGGTGACGGTCGAGAGCCCGCTGCGCGCCATCGGGATCGAACCCGAGCGGGCGTATACGACGAAGGAAATCAAGGCACTCAAGGATGCGGGCCGGATCGGCGAGCACGGGGTCCCGGTGATCCGCCGCATTCATCAGCCCGGTAAGGCAGCCGCCGACCCGCTGCACGGCCGGTTCCCGGCGACGATCCGGGCAAGCCCTGTGTCGTCGAATATGAGCCCCCGACAGCGAGTTGCGCGACACCGAGTGGGTGCCGCTGAAGGAACCCGGCGGGGTCGAAGCGTTCATCCGCCGTGAGGTGCTGCCGCACGTGCCGGACGTCTGGATCGACCCGGAAAAAACCGAGATCGGCTATGAGATCAGTTTCACCCGGTACTTCTATAAGCCGCAGCTCTTGCGCCCGCTCGATGCGATCCGGGCCGACATCGTGGCGCTGGAACGCGAGACCGGCGGGCTATTGGCCGAGATCATCGGAGCCGGACGATGATCGAACGGCTACGTCCCTACCCGGACGTAAGACCGACAGAACTGCCCTGGCTTGGTGATATTCCTTCACATTGGGAGGTAAGGCGAAACGGGCGCTTGTTCGCTCCTCGCCGCGAGACCGGCTTCCCGGAGTTGCCCATTCTGGAAGTGTCGATCGGGCGCGGCGTCCGCGTCCGCGACCTTGGCGACGGCGGCCGGAAACAGCAGATGGCGGCCGGACGAAATACCAACGGGCGGTGCGGGATGATCTTGCCTACAACATGATGCGTATGTGGCAGGGGGCGGTCGGCGTCGTTCCGGCCGATGGCCTCGTCAGCCCCGCATACGTCGTGGTGCGACGGTACCCGGAAACGAACAGCGCCTATTACGCCTATCTGTTCCGCACCACCGGCTATATGCGCGAAGTCGATGTCTGTTCCCGTGGCATCGTGCCGGACCGAAATCGGCTGTACTGGGAGATCTTTCAAGCAGATGCCATCGCCGTACCCGCCTCTCGAAGAGCAAAAACTGATTGTCCGGTTCTTGGATTGGCACGGAACCCGGACGGCGAAGCTGATCCGCGCCAAGCGGCGGATTATTACGCTCCTGAACGAGCAGAAGCAGGCCGTAATCCACCACGCTGTAACTCAGGGGCTTTAATCCAGCTCTGAAGCTTACACCTTCTGGTGTCTCGTGGCTCACCGGAGTATCTCCCCATTGGGAGGTGAGGCGGCTGAAAATTGAGATGCGCTTTACGGGTGGTGGCACGCCGTCCAAATCTAAGTCATACCTGCTGGAATGGCGACATTCCCTGGGTTTCGCCAAAGGACATGAAAAGCGATGTCGTCGACGATGCCGAGGATAAGATAACGATCAAAGCGATCCAGCAGAGCAGCACAAAACTCATTCCATCTGGCTCCGTGCTGATGGTGGTGCATTATGAGAATCCTTCAACGCGCCATTCCGATAGCGCTTTGCCGGTTGCCGCGATGTAGCGATTAATCAGGACATGAAGGCTTTGATTTCGAAGGGGAGAATTATTCCTGGGTACTTTCGTTCAATATGTACGCGGCTGCGAGCCGATGTTGCTTGCAGAGTGGACCAAGCAAGGCGCGACGGTGGAGAGCATTAAACATCAGTTCTTAGCGGATTCACTTGTGCCGGTTCCACCACGCGAGGAGCAGCTACGCATTTTAGATTTCATTGAAAATCGTGCGCGCGAACTAAACGGGGCAATATCATACATCGATCGCGAGATCGCTCTTCTGCTGGAGTTCCGCGCCCGACTAATCGCAGATGCGGTGACTGGCAAGCTGGACGTTCGCGAGGCGGCGGCCCTGCTGCCTGAGGAGACAAAATCCCCTGAAGCGTTCGAAGAGGTGGACGAGACCGAAGCATCTGCTGACATCGAGGGTGATGATTTCGAGCTGGAGGAGGCGGCTGCCTGAGCATGCCGCCACCAGGCCCAGCCAAAAATCTACCACATCGCGCACGTGGACCGGCTGCCGTCGATCCTTGCCGATGGGGAGCTGTGGTGCGACCGGAGGATACTCGCACGAGCCGGGGCTGGGACGGTGATCGGGATGGGCAGCATTAAGCATCGCCGGTTGACGCTGCCGGTCCACCCGCATCCGGGCACTCGTGCGCGGGAGTATTGCCCGTTCTACTTTTGTCCCAGATCGGTTATGTTGTTCGTGATCTATCGCGCAAACCACCCCGAGCTGGATTATCGCGGCGGCCAGCAACCCATCGTGCATCTGGAGGCCGACCTCCACCGGGTCATCGCGTGGGTCGAAGACGAGGGACGGCGCTGGGCGTTCTCGCTGTCAAATGCCGGGGCTGCGTACGCGAAATTCCGGGCGAGCCTCGACAAGTTGGAGCGAGATCAACTGGGATGCGGTGGCGGCAACGGATTTCCGAGCGGCAGACATTGCGGAGGGTAAGCAGGCCGAGTTCCTGGTGTACGACACCTTCCCCTGGCATCTGGTCGAGCGGGTCAGCATCCACCGCCGGCCCATCGGTAGAACAGGCGCAGAACGCGATGCGGGGAGCCGCGCATCGACCCGTGGTCGAAATTCGGCGGGACTCGTACTATTAGCCGGGGAGCGCCGACATGATCGAATATCGAACAGGCGACATCCTGATGACCAACGCTGAGGCGCTGGTCAACACGGTCAACTGCGTCGGCATTATGGGGCGCGGGATCGCGCTCCAGTTCAAGAACGCATACCCGGCGAACTTCAAAGCCTACGCCGCCGCTTGCAAGCGTGGCGAGGTGCAGCCGGGGCGGATGTTCGTGTTCGAGACCGGCACGCTCGGAAACCCGCAATTGCATCATCAATTTCCCGACGAAGCGGCATTGGCGCGGCAAGAGCCGAATGGAGGATATCGACGCCGGCCTCGTCGCGCCCTGGCGCAAGAAATTCGCGTGCGCGACATCCGCTCAATCGCCGTTCCGCCGCTCGGCAGCGGGCTGGGTGGCCTGAACTGGCCCGACGTACGCGAACGCATCGAGGCCGCGCTGCGAGGCTTCAACGACGTGGAGATTGTCGTCTACGAGCCCAACGGAGCACCCGATCCGAAGGTCATGGCGCGGACCCAAACGGCCCCTGAGATGACGCCGGGCCGCGCCGCACTCGTTGGATTGATGTACCGCTATCTCGGCGGGCTGATGGACCCGTTCGTCACACTGCTGGAGGTCCATAAGCTACTGTACTTCATACAGGAGGCCGGGCAGCCGCTTCTGGCTGCGATACGTTCAGGGGTCTGTACGGGCCGTATGCCGAGAACCTGAGCCATGTGCTGACACGCATCGAAGGTCATCTGGTGTCGGGTTACGCGGATGGGGGCGACAACCCCGAGAAGCAGCTTGAACTCGTGCCGGGCGCTGTCGAGGAAGCGGAGCATTTTCTAAAGAAGCTAAGCGCGGATACCCGCGCTCGGTTCGATCGGGTGGCTGATCTCGTGGCCG
Source organism: uncultured Alphaproteobacteria bacterium (assembly GCA_963847345.1). GTDB lineage: Bacteria > Pseudomonadota > Alphaproteobacteria > ATCC43930 > CGMCC-115725 > DATARH01. The sequence continues at coordinate 3,782 of CAWJZU010000010.1, forward strand.
GGTTCGAAACCCCGTTCGGCCTGGAGCTGCTGGCGACCGTCCACTGGGTCGTCCGGCGGCCTTCGGTGTCAAGAGTCCCGACGATGTTGTTGTGAAGACCTACGCCTGGAACGATCGCAAACGGCGGTTCTCGCCGCGTCAAATTCATCTGGCGCTGGACGTGCTCGTATCCAAAGGCTGGCTCGCGGTGGCATGACCACAGACACGACCGAGAAGGGGCTGGAGACGCTTATCGTCGAACAGATGACGGCCGGCCGGTCGCCGAGCCGACCGACTCCGGGTTCGGCGGAAAAATCGGAGCCCTTCGTCGGTCTCGTAATTGGCTGCTAGGCAATCCCGTAGATTACGATCGCGCCTGGACCGTCGATCTGGCCCAATTGGCCGCATTCCTCGAAACGCCAGCCGAAGGTGGCCGAGCGGCTCGACCTCGGCGCGGACGGCCCTACCCGGCAGAAGTTTCTGGCTCGGCTTCAGGGCGAGATCGGGAAGCGCGGCGTCGTCGATGTGCTTCGCAAAGGCGTCAAGCACGGTCCCACCGACATCATACTGTTCTACGGATCGCCGACGCCCGGCAACGCCAAGCGGCGCGGCGGTTCGCGCTCAACCGGTTCTCGGTGACACGGCAGTTGCGGTACAGCCGTGACGAAGCGCAAGGGCGTTGGACCTCGCGCTGTTTATCAACGGGCTGCCGATTGCCACGTTTGAACTCAAGAAAGTCTCACAAAGCAAACCGTCGAAGACGCTATCGAACAGTACAAGCGCGACCGCGACCCGCGCGAGAGCTGTTCGAGTTCGGCCGATGCATCGCGCATTTTGCGGTCGACGAAAGGAAGTGCGATTCTGTACACACCTTCGAGGGCAAAGCGTCCTGGTTCCTGCCGTTTAACAAAGGTTGGAACTTCGGCGCAGGCAATCCGCCGAACCCGAACGGGTTCAAGACGGACTACCTATGGAAACACATCCTTGCGGCCCGGAGCTCGACGGAAATCATGGAGAAATATGCGCAGATCGTGCAGCAAGGACCTCAAGACCGGCAAAGTCAGCGCGACCAGATATTCCCCAGATACCATCAGCTCGACGTTGTCCGGTGGCTACTGACAGACGCCGAGGAGCATGGTGGGGCCAGCGCTACCTGATCCAGCACTCAGCTGGATCGGGAAAGTCGAATTCGATCGCATGGCTCGCCCATCAGCTCGTCGGCGTCATGCATAACGGCGCAGAGGTCTTGAACTCGAGCATCGTGGTGACGGATCGGATCATCCTGGATCAACAAATCAGGGACACGATCAAGCAGTTCGTCCAGGTCGGAGCCACCGTCGGACATGCCGACCGTTCAGGTCATTTGCGCCTACATCGAGGGTGGAAAGAAGATCATCATCACGACCGTTCAGAAATTTCCTTTCATCCTCGACGACATCGGCACCGAACACCGGGACCGTCGATTCGCCATCGTGATCGACGAGGCCCATTCGAGCCAGGGCGGCACGGCGTCCGCAGCGATGAACAGCGCCCTCTCGACAGTGGGAGCGGATGACGCGGAGGACTCCGCAGAAGACCACATCAACCGCATCATGCGCCCGCAAAATGTTGCCAAATGCCAGCTACTACGCGTTCACAGCGACACCGAAGAACCAAGACGCTGGAAACATTCGGCAAGCCGGTACAGCCGAAGACAAGATCGAGCACGGCCATTCCACGGCTACACGATGAAGCAAGCGATCCAGGAGGGTTTCATCCTGGATGTACTCGCCAGCTTCACGCCGGTCGACAGTTATTACAATTGGTCGAGACCCTGGAGCCGACGACCCCGAGTTCGACGTAAGCGGGCGAAAAGAAATTGAGGCGGTATGTCGAAGGCCACGACCACGCAGTCCGTCTCAAGTCCGAAATCATGGTCGACCATTTCCACGAGCAGGTGATCGCACTGAGGAAGGTCGGCGGTAAAGCTCGGGCAATGATCGTCACATCAAGGATCGAGCGCGCAATCGCAGTATTTCCATGCGAATCCGCGCGTACCTGGAGCGAGCGGAAAAGCCCGTATCGCGCGATCGTGGCGTTCTCCGGTGAGCACGAGTACGGCGGCGCCAAGGTCAAAGAGGCGACCCTCAACGAATTTCCGAGCAATGAGATTGCGGAGCGGATTCGAGGAAGACCCGTACCGATTCTCGGTTTGTGCCGACAAGTTCCAGACAGGCTACGACCAACCGCTACTCCACACGATGTACGTCGACAAGCGCTTCCTGGATCAAGGCAGTGCAGACGTGCCCGACTCAATCGGCGCATCCACAGAAGCACGACGTTTCGTCCTCGACTTCCTGAACGACACCGACACGATCCGCGAAGCCTTCCAGGATTACTATCGCACCACAATTCTCAGCGACGAGACGGACCCCAACAAGCTGCACGACCTGAAGAGCGATCTCGATGGCCACCAGGTCTATGACCAGGCTCAGATCGATGAACTGGTCGGGCTGTATCTCAAGGGGTGCCGACCGCAATCGGCTCGATCCGATTCTCGATGCGTGCGTCGCCACCTACCAAGGAGGAGCTGGACGAGGACGCGCAGGTCGATTTTAAGGGCAAGGCCAAGGCGTTTGTGCGGACTTATAGCTTTCTCGCGTCAGTCCTGCCGTACACCGACGCATCGTGGGAGAAGCTTTCCACCTTCCTGACGTTCCTGGTCCCGAAATTGCCGGCGCCGAAAGAAGACGATCTTTCGCAGGCGGCATCCTCGAAGCCATCGACATGGACAGCTACCGGGTCGAGAAACGCGCGGCCCAGGAAATTCAGCTCGCCGACACCGACGCCCAGATTGATCCGGTTCCGGTCGGCGGCGGCGGGGAGCGGCCGGAGCCTCAACTGGAACGGCTATCCAACATCCTCCAGGTGTTCAACGAGCAATTCGGGAACATCGAATGGCAAGACGGCGACAGGGTCCGCGAACTCATCACCCAAGAAATACCTGAACGAGTTGCCGCTGAACTCGGCCTACCGGAACGCCAAACAGAACTCAGACAAGCAGAACGCCAAAATCGAGCACGACAAGGCGCTCGCCAGGGTGATCGTCGGGTTGATGAAGGACGACACGGAGCTGTTCAAGCAGTATCAGGACAATCCCGGCTTCAATCGATGGTTGGCCGACACGGTATTTTCCATGACCTATGAACAGCCTAGGCCATAACGTTAAGTCTGCAAGGAACCGCAGCCGACCTCGAACTCAGCGGCCCATTGCCGCGGCGCGCAGCATAGGGGATGGGAGGCGCGCAGCCACTGTGTAGGACATCGACCGCGATCGATACGGCGGACACATCGCCGGCGGCTCGTGGCAATACCGACCCGAACGGTGTCGAGCGCAGAGGCTACGCGGTCGCGTACTACTGGCGCTATTCGTGACGGTATGCCCCGGCCGAGATGATGGCCCGCATCGAAGGAGCGGGGGTTGTGCCCCTCCCCCAGCAACGGGCGGGGCTTTTTTGCTGCCCGGCCGGCGGCGAGAGCGAGGCCGATCCATTCTGACGGGGCGCAGCGGCGACCGGCCCGAAATCCCGTCTGCGGGGTCCGCATGGGTCCGCGAGATTTCATCATCCCGATCTGGCACCCTAATCCGGCTTCTAATTCATTGGAAAGATTGGCGCGCCCGAGAGGAGTCGAACCCCTAACCCCAGACCTGTAGTTAGGAGAAAGCGCCATCTGACGGGTTTTGAAGCGACCTCGTGGTTCCTGAAAACCCAAGGGAAAGCTTGACGATATGGCCCTGAAACGTGTAGACGAAATCTGAAGGAATTTGAAGTCTCCCTGTCTACATAGCGTCTACACGAGGGCAGTCCGATGGAAAGCGCCATCCCCAAAAGGGCCGGTTAAGCTCACCCAATCCGTTGTCGAAAGGCTGCCGGTCCCGGCGACCGGGCAAGCGATCTATCGCGACAAAGAGCTGAAGGGGTTCGGGCTGCGCGTGACCAGCGGCGGCGCCCGAACCTACATCGTCGAGAAGCGGATCGCCGGCCGGGTTCGCCGCGTTAAGATCGGCGGCGCCGACGCGCTCAAGGCGGAAAAGGCGCGCCGGCTGGCGCAGAGAGTTTCTCGGGACCGTGGCAGGCGGTCGCGATCCGATCGCCGAGAAGGCGGCGGCCAAGGTTCGGACAATCACTCTCGGCGAGGTACTTGATGATTATCTCGCCGCCCGCGGCGACAAGCTGAAACCGCGGACCCGCGATCAATACCGCGACGTGACCACTGCGCTGCGCAAGGACGGCTCGCCCCTTGCCTTCGCCGACTGGCGCAATAAACAGCATCGCCGATATCACGGCCGAGCTTGTACAACGGCGGCATCGCGAATTGTCGGGCGGACACGGTCCGGCCTGGGCCAACGTCGCGATGCGTGTGCTGCGGCTGCTGATCAATTACGCCGCGATGCGATTCGATGATGGCAGCGGCAAGCCGCTGATCGCCGTAAACCCGGTCAAGCGGCTCGGTCAGGCGCGGCTATGGAACGACATCGAGCGGCGCGAAACCGTGCTGCGCGTCGAGGATATGCCGGCATGGCGTGAAGGGCTGGCCGGGGTCAGCGACATCGGGCGCGATTACCTGTTGCTGGTACTGCTGACCGGGTTGCGGAGGCGCGAGGCTGCCGGTCTGCGATGGGCCGATATCGAGGTCGACAAGGCGCGCACCCTGACCGTGCGCGACACGAAAAACGGCCGCGACCATGTTCTGCCGCTCTCGACGCAGTTGCTCGATCTGCTGATACGGCGCCGGGCGGCAACGGACGGCCTGTTCGTGTTCCCCGGCCGCAACGCGGGAACCTGCATCGCCGAGGTTAAGACACTGACGCAAGCGGTCGCCAAGGCGAGCGGTGTGCGCACGTCGGTTCACGATCTGCGGCGCACCTTCGCGACGACGGCTGAGCGGCTCGACATATCGAGCTATGCGGTCAAGCGGCTGCTCAACCACATGACCGGCAACGACGTGACCGCCGGCTACATCGTGACCGATATCGAGCGGTTGCGCCGGCCGATGCAGGCGATTTCCGATTTCCTGTTCCGCGCGATGGACGGCGCCGGCAGCAACGTGGTGTCGATGCAGGGTCCGGCCCATGCCGCGTCCTGACAAATTCACCGAGGAGGTAAGGCGTCGGAAGTTAAGGCGGCGGCCGAAGGCGGGGGATGATGAGAATCTCGAAGCGCTGCCGGGGAAGACGCCGCTCTTACCGTTCGAGGATGAGCGTGGAGACCACGCCCATCGCTTACGTGCGCACCTCGGGATTCGTGCCAGTCATGATCTCGCAAGCGAGCTGGGCTGGTTGCTGAAGAACATCGAACATGAATGGCATCTCCGACGGGATCATCAGGCCGATCCGTCGCTTCCCAATCTCGGGGGCGTTCAACCAACCGCAGATCAAATGCGGGTAACTATTGCGGACGGCGCCAGACACGCGCGTGGGCTCCGCGAGTGGTCGCGATCCTTGCCGGCAGCATTGTTCCGGGACGTTGCCGTCCTGATCCCCGGCGATCCACCCTTGCGCGCGGCGATTGAACACGTAGCGCACACCTTTGACCGGCTCTCGAGATGTACTCGCCGAAGGGCCGCGGTCGGCCGCCCGGACGCCGTGACGTCGCGCAATGGATGGGCAATGGCTGATGATCTTCGTTTACCGACACGCGCCCAATACAGAGCAAGGCCAGCAGCGAGGCTTTGTGCGAGAGTGCCTCAAGCTGCTTGGAATCGATTGCCCTGATCCCGATCTCCATTCGACCGCCTTCGACGAATGGTTCCAGCCGGTCGAAGCCGCTGCAAAGGCCGCGATGCGCCAATTAGCCCTATCGGCGGCGCGCAAGCGCGCAAGCGCGACGGCGGAATCACTGCTATCGGAGTAACTCCGAAAAAAATCCGACGGTTTTGTTCTTTTCGATGCTTGGACCCGCCCGCGCCCATTCCTGAATGATTGCGCTACCGCCTGATCGTGGCGGCGGTGACAGGAAAGGCTTTAAGCGTGTCTGATGCCGCTAGCAGAGACGATGTAACAGAGTTCTGGGAGGCGCACCCGGACGCCTGTTCCCGCGCAAGACCATCGCCAAGGTGCGTCACTGTTCGATCGCGTTGTTGGAGCGCGAGGCCTGGGCCGGCACCGGAATTCAAATAGTCCGGGATGGCACGCGTTGCTTGTAGCGGAAGCGCGACGTGCTCCGGCACCTCGGGATCAGCGCATGATGGCGCCCGGGATTGCCGCGGCGCTCGGCGCCACTCGTCGCACCGGCCGGTGGTGGTCGTGCCGCTGCCCGGCGCACGACGATCAATCGCCGTCACTGTCGCTGCGCGACGACGATCGTGGCGTAATCGTCCGATGCTGGGCCGGCTGCGATCCGCGCGACGTGCTGGCCGAATTGCGGCGGCTCGGGCTGCTCGGCGGCGCTGCCAGTTGCGGCGACCGATCGGCGCCGATGCCGGTCCCCGGTGACGATCGCGACGACACGGCCCGCCGGATCGCGGCGGCGCGCCGCATTTGGAGCGCCGCGAGAGACGTCTTGGGGACGCCGGTGGCGCGCTATCTCGCGGCCCGGGGCATCACCATTCCGCCACCCTTCGCGCTGCGCTACGCGCCCGCGCTGCGCCGTCCTGACGGCACCATGGGGTCGGCGATGGTCGCGCGCATCGACAGTGCCGATGACGAGCTGTTGGGATACTTCGGACATGGCTCGATCGCGGCCCGGACGGGGTATGGCGGCGCCGCGACCGCGCCATGCTGGGCCGCTCGGCCGGCGGCGCGGTGCGGCTCGCCGAAGCTGAGACAACGTTGATGGTCGGCGAAGGTGTCGAAACCTCCCTCGCGGCGATGCAGGCGACTGCACGCCTGCTTGGGCGGCGCTCGGCACTTCCGGCCTCATCGCGCTCGCGCTGCCGGCATCGGTCCGCAGCGTCACCGTCCTCGCCGATCACGACGCCAACGGCGCCGGCGAGCGCGCCGCCCGTGCCGCTGCGGCCCGCTGGTTGAGCGAGGGGCGGCGGGTGCGGATCGCGCTGCCGCCCCAACCCGGCACCGATATGGCGGACGTGCTTGCCGGCCGCAGCAGCATCACGGAGGCGACCGATGCCGCCGCGTGACGGCGCAGCCGCCGTGCGCGCGATCATCGGCGCGGCACCCGAGCTGGTCCCCGCCGATCTTTGGGCGGCGCCCGACATGGGCGTCTTGCGGCTTCATCGCCGTCCGCCGCCGCCGCTACCGCTGGCCGTATTCGGGCTGCGGTGGGCCGAGTGGATCGGCACCGCCGCCGAGGCCGCGGCGTGCGCGCCCGACTACGTGGCGGCGCCACTGCTCGCCGCCGTTTCGGCGCTGATCGGGCATGCCCGGTGGGCGGAGGCGGTGCCGGGTTGGGCGGAACCACCACATCTTTGGATCGGCGCCGTTGGCGACAGCGGCGCCGGCAAATCGCCCGGCGCTGACTGCCTGATGCGCGATGTGCTGCCAGAGATCGAGCGGCGCATGCTCGCCGACTATCCCAACCGGCTCCGGGAGCGGCGGGCGGCTGCCGAGCTGGCAAAAGTGGCGGAAGCCGCGTGGCAGGGCGAGGTGCGCGAGGCGCAGCGCCGGGGCGCGCCGCCGCCGCTGCCGCCGGCCGCAATCGCTGGTTCCGAGCCGCAGGCGCCGCGACTGCGGCAGCATGACGTGACGATCGAGCGCGTCGCGACACTGCTGGCGACGGCGGCGCCGAAGGGGCTGCTGATAGTGCGCGACGAGCTGGCCGGCTGGATCGATGGCATGGACGCGTACCATCCGACCGCCCGCGGCTTCTGGGTGGAGGCATACGGCGGCCGGCCGTACCGGGTCGAGCGGCAGAAATCGCCCGAACCGATCGTGATCCCGCGCGTAGCCGTCGCGGTGTACGGCACGACGCAGCCCGAGCGGCTGGCGCTGCTGATGCGCGGGGCCGACGACGGGCTGCTGGCGCGCATCACGTGGACGTGGCCTGAGCCGATCCCGTTCCGCCTCGGCCGGCGCGCGCCCGGCGCCGCCTGGGCGATCAGCGCGCTAGACCGGCTGCGCGAGCTGGAGCTGATGCCGGGCGACCCGCCGGCGCCGGTCACGGTGCCGCTGTCGGCCGAGGCGCGCGACATGATCGAGGAGTACGGCCGCGAGATGCAGCAGCGGCAGGCGAAAATGGGCGGGCTGCTGCGCTCGGCGGCAGGCAAGGCGCGCGGCCAGGCGCTCCGGCTGGCGCTGATCCTGGAGTACCTGTGGTGGTGCGGGATGGACGGCATGGCGCCGCCGCCCGTCGAGATCGGCGCCCGCGCATTTGCCGCCGCCGCGGCGCTGGTCAGCGACTACTTGTTGCCGATGGCCGAGCGCGTCTACGGCGATGCCGCGGCGACCGAGCGCGAGCGCGGCGCCGCGACGCTGGCGCGCTGGATCATGGCGCAGCGCCCGGCCGAGCTGCATGTCCGGCACCTGCAGCGGGAGGTGCGGCTGCCGGGGCTGCGCACCGCGGACCAGATACGGGCCGCCGCCGATGCGCTGGTCGAGGCCGATTGGCTGCGCCCGCCGCCGTCCGCCGGCGAGTTCGGTGCCGGCGGGCCGCGTGTCACCTATCCGCTCAATCCCAGGCTCTGGGAGGCGGCCCCGTGAGTCGGTGGTCCGACACCTTCGTGCGGCTGTCGGGCGGCGCCGACACAATGGACGAAATGCGACGCTGTGCGGGGCTGTCGCCCATAGTGTCGCACAATGTCCATTGTGTCATGACAGCGTCCGCCCGGCCGCGGCCTGTTTGCCGATGCCGCGGCATCGGCGGGAGCGGGTGATGCCGAGGCGCTAAACAAGACGGCAGAGCGGGCCGCCTCCCCTTGGGGCGACGCCGAGGCGGGGCGCGCCGCCATCGTCGAGTTCGCGGGCGGCATCCCGCGCGAGTGGGCCGAGGGCTTCGCCCGGCTCGATCCCGATCGGCCGCCCGGTGATGTACCGCCGCAGCGCTGGCTGCAATTCGTCGACGATATCGGACGTTTTCTCGACAACGGGTTCGCCGAGCAAACCGCTGCGCTCGGCTGGGGACCGGTCGACCTGTTCGGCTGCGATCGTGACCGTCCTTCGCTTGGATAGACGGGGCGGGGCTGCTCTGGCAGCTCAACGGCGATCGGCTGGTTGCGCTTACGGTCGACGCCGCAGTGATTGAAACCCGGGCTGGCGCGCGGCAAACCTATCGGCGCAAGCCAAGCGAGCCGGGCCGTGTGCTCGCATGGGATCTGCAACGGTAGTGGCCTAAGAGTTCGTGAGCCCAATCCTATGATTTAGGAGATTTCTCATGCATCGGGGCTTTGGCCTGCCATGCGTTGCTCGCCTGTCAGGTGGCCGGGGCTACTGCCGCGCATGGGCGCTTCAGGGCAAGCGGCGCTGCAAATTCCACGGCGGGCGCGCGACCGGGCCGCGGACTGCGGAGGGGATGGCGCGGACCCTCGCCGCGATGGCGCGTGGTCGCGAACGGAAAGCCGCGGGACTGCGTGTGCGGGGCCTGAAGCTTCCCGGCGGGCGACCGGGGCGAATTTCGGCTCGGCTGAGGGCCGCGATCGTCGCAACGGTGGATGCGGAGCTGCCGAAACTTGACGCAGGGAGCGTGCAGCGCGCCAGTCCGGTCGATGATTGCGGCGAGCAAGCACAACAATTGGCCGATCTTGAGCGGGACGGACTCCACCTTGCTTGTTGAAGAACTTCTGCTCCCCGCTGGTACCAGGAATCGAAACCGAGCAGCGATCAGGCTCGCAGCCTACTTAACGGTAATTGGATACGAGCGCGTGAACCGAGGCCACCGGCTGCGCTCACAGTTGGATGATCTTGTCGCAACTTTAGCGCTGTCCTGAACGACACGCGAACGCCTAGCCCAGGGCATGCGTAACCAAAATCGACGCGGGCCAGCGGGGGCATGGTATTCTGGGACCGAGCAAAATTGAGGGAAGGACGGCACCACCTGCGTGCCGACGGGGATATGCGCAGCGCGCTGAAACGCTGGACTCTGCTGTTGGGCTTCGTTCTCGGGGCGGCCCAATCGCTCGCTGCTGCCCCGGTCCGTTCACAAGTCCCTTGGGACTTCAAGGGTGTCCCCGTGGGAGACAAGCTGAGCCGCGAACAGCTTATGCAGCAATTCGGTATCAATCTAGAACGCCCTTCGGCTACGATTTGCTATCGGACTATCTTTGTCACCCCGTGGCGGTCAAAATCGACGAAGCCCAGCGAATGATGTCTTGGAAGCCAACCCTCTATCTGACGGTCGCACTCGTGACAATCGTCACCTGCGCGGCCACTGCCAACGATGCCGGAGAGGGATGGTTGTGCACTGTAGATCATTCGACCGGCTTTCTTTACAACAAAACCACTAAATCATGGGAGACTACAACATTTACACGGGGCGAAGAGTATATGATTCGAAAACCGCGAGAATTCTGATAAAAAGGTCTTCGCCGATGCGCTTAATACCGCGTATTTGGTAGTGCAAACGACAATTCCAAATTTATATGTAACAACGTGTTCTTACCACCCGATAAAAAGACAGGATTGATGGATTGTGGGAGGGACGATCCGGAAATTATATTTTCTATTAACGCTCATCTTTTGCGCATGCAATCCTATAGCGGGTCCGGTTACTTGCATCAGGATAAAGCATTTGGGGTGACGAGTGTCCAAATCCGAATTGCGCGGACCTGTGTGGCGATCATTATGTAAATTTTCCCGCCGCTCCCTCGATACAGATCGGGAAGTGTCGTCCATTTTGAACATGGCGCTCTTCGTTACCGTCACTTGGTGGTCGGTTAGACACTGCACTCGATTTTTGCGATCCGACGCAAATCAACGGACTTTTGATAACTCGGCGGCTCATGTCAGTCAACGTAGCAATAGTCCTTCTCGCAGCCTCACTGTTACCGATTCGAGCCGAGGGGCCATCCTTGGCCAAGACGCTTCTATGGATGGACAACACCTATAACCGGCACGGCGATTCCCTTGGTCACGGGCATTGGGAGACCTACAGCGTAGGAAAGCTCTTTCAGCGTAAGGACACCAGCTTCACCTATGACGGATGCAGAATGACTGTCTCGACATTGGGTGGTCTGATGGTGGACACTCCTGGCGACAGCAAGGCTGCATTCAATTTGGGCGACATAGACCCCAACTCTATACACACGCGTGCGCATTCTTCGGAGGTAACAGGCACCGCGTGCGATGCCTTTCCGAGTTTAGGAATGAATTGTGACCTTGCAGAGATGATTTTTGAGACCCGCAACAAAATACCTCTCATCGAAAGAAGACCGAATTGTCTTCCCGGAGCTAAGGAAACACCGAACAATGGCGGCGTAGGCGACGGTTTGGGGGCGGCCGCCTAATATGCGACATCGGCGCTGCGAATAGCAGCCTACGTAAGCAAAAAGCCGGTTTGTACTGGGGTTTTTATTGTCGTTTTTGGGAGTAAGACAGAGTCCGGGCGTGATCAGGCCCGGGATTGGGCAAGCAGGGATTTCTTGACGATCACCAGGTTGGCTAGGGCGAACAGGGTGCGCAGTTGCGCGGTGTTCTTGACCAGACCGCGATAGCGCAGCTTCTTATGCCGGAACAGGTTCTTGACGATGTGGAACGGGTGCTCGACCCAGGCCCGCACCTGCGACAGCGCGCGCTCGACCGGCTCGGCCCAATCCCGCAGGGTTTTGGGCAACGCTTTGATGATGCTGCGCTTGATCGCGATGTTCCAGGAGACATCGCGATCCTCAAGTTCTGGCCGTTTGTCCGCTCCGGTGTAGCCGGCATCGGCGAAGACCGCCTCCTCGTGGCCGTGCAATAGGGAAGCTGTCTGATTGATGTCGGCTTCGTTGGCAGCGGTACCGACGAGGGTGTGCACCACCCCCGAGGCGACATCCACCCCGATATGCGCCTTCATCCCGAAGTGCCACTGGTTGCCCTTCTTGGTCTGGTGCATCTCCGGATCGCGGGCCTTCTTCTTGTTCTTTGTCGAAGGCGGTGCGGCTATGATTGACGCATCAACGATTGTGCCCTGGCGCATCAACAGACCGCGCTCCTGCAGCATCGCGCCGACTTCGTCGAACAGTGCCCGGGTCAGGTCGTGCTCCTCCAGCCAATGGCGGAAGTTCAGCACCGTCGTCGCGTCCGGAACCGCCGTCACCGCCAGGTCGATCCCGGCAAAGCCGCGCAGCGCTTGGCTATCGTAGAGCGCGTCCTCCAAGGCCTCATCGGCCAGCCCGTACCACTGCTGCAAAAAGTACAGCCGCAGCATCCGCTCCAGCCCGATCGGCGGCCGACCGCGTTCGCCCTTCGGGTAGAACGGACGCAGCCGTTCAACCAGCCGCGCCCATGGCCACCACTTGCTCCATCTCGGCCAAAAACTTGTCGCGCCGTGTCTGCTTCTTCTTGCCGGCGTATTCCGCCTGCGAAAAGCTCCCCTGCCGCTGCATCGCGTCCCCCGCTCCTCCGGACCGAACGATCCTATCCGATGCTAGCGCCAGCAGCCGGATTTTTCAGTGTTTCCTTAGGCGGCGCTCAAGCTCCTCATTGTAAAACATGGGTGTGTTTTCGCGCTGTATGACTTCTAATGCCGCCCCATCCCTGATTTGTGCGAGAGCTATCCGCACGCTGCCCCACTAAATCGAGCTAAGGAAACACTGAACATAGCGAGGATAGCTGACGGTTCGGCGGCTACGGCCTGATTTTCGGGCGGCGCGCCGCGTGGGTGGCGGTCTCGTTGGTATAAATCGGGGGTTGGGCCGGGTTTCCTGTGTTGTTTGCGGGATCGGGACAGAATCCGGGTATCGTCAGCCGGGTTGAGCGAGCAGAGCCTTCTTGACGATCACCAGATTGGCCAGCGCGAACAGAGTGTGCAATTGCGCGGTGTTCTTCTTGAGGCCGCGATAGCGCAGCTTCTTATGGCAGAACAGGTTCTTGACGACGTGGAACGGGTGCTCGACCCAGGCCCGCACCTGCGCCAGCGCGCGCTCGACCGGCTCCGCCACATCCCGCAGCGCTTTGGGCAAAGCTTTGATGATGCTGCGCCTGATGGCGATGTTCCAGGAGACATCGCGGTCGGCATGCTCCGGCCGCTTGTCCGCCCCGGTATAGCCGGCGTCGGCAAACACCGCCTCTTCCTGGCCGTGCAGCACCGCCGCCATCTGGTTGATGTCGGCTTCGTTGGCGGCGGTGCCGACGACCGTGTGCACCACCCCCGAGGCGACGTCCACGCCGATATGCCCCTTCATCCCGAAATGCCACTGATTGCCCTTCTTGGTCTGGTGCATCTGCCGGTCGCGCGCCTTCTCTTTGTTCTTGGTCGAGGGCGGGGCGGCGATGATGGTGGCATCCACAATGGTACCTTGGCGCATCAACAAACCGCGCTCGGCCAGCATCGCGGCGATCTCGTCGAACAGCGCCCGGGTCAGCTCGTGGCGCTCCAGCCAGTGGCGGAAGTGCAGCACCGTCGTCGCGTCGGGCACCGCGTCCAGCGTCAGATCGATGCCGGCAAAGCCGCGCAAGGCTTGGCTGTCGTACAGCGCATCCTCCAGCGCTTCATCCGCCAGCCCGTACCATTGCTGCAAAAAGTAGATGCGCAGCATCAGCTCCAGCGCGATCGGCTTGCGGCCGCGCTCGCCCTTCGGGTAGAGCGGGCGCAGACGGTCAACCAGCCGCGCCCACGGCACCACCTGCTCCATCTCGGCCAAGAACTTGTCGCGCCGCGTCTGCTTTTTCTTGCCGGCGTATTCCGCCTGCGAAAAGCTCCCTTGACGCTGCATCGTCCCGCCCCTCGGTCCCCCCGGCCGGACGAAATTCTACCAGACGCAACCGCCCAAATCGCTACTTTTTCAGTGTTTCCCTAAAGGAACCCAACCAACTGACCATGCCGCGTAGGTCTTAACATTATGAACGATCCCCTTCGACACGATGAGAAATTTGTCGCCGCTGCTATAGCACGCCACTTCCACGTCCCGTGGAGAACCGGAGAGAATCCACCTGATGCATACCTGCAACTGCGAACGCACGACGTCGCCCTTGAGGTAACTAGGTTAGAACAACTCATCATTGATGAAAGATGGGGGGCTATAAGCGTTCCGGTGAAACGACCGCGGTGATCCTTACAAATGAACTTAATAAAGCACTCAGTCAGCAATTACCTGACGGAATATTTGTAACTTTGTTATTTAACTCTCCCATTAATAGCGCGCGGCGAACACGAGCCGTGCTTAAAAAGTTGATTGTCCAACATGTGGGATCGCATCCTGATGGGATCAGGAAAGACGAAATCATCGAAGGCAATAGAATTTGCATTACGGTAACAAAATACGAGGGCGGTGAAACTCGTAAAGTCGGTGCGGTTGTAAGTAGCGATAACGGTAATCGTAGTATCATGGAAAATGCATGGTGCACTCTAGAAGATCGTATCAAAACAAAAGCTGAAAAATGTCGTGGCATTAGCGGCGAAATATGGCTAGGGCTTCTGAATGAGTACTGGCTAGCAGATGTGGAAACTTATCGACAAGCTCTTGGAATATTTGATGTGGAACATTCATTCAGTAGAATATTGGTAGTCTCGACAGGCGGTGTTGTTCAAATACTGTCAACACGAAACTGACGCTGTGCCTCGCGTGTTTCCGTAATCGCGCTTATGCAACTCCAGCCGGAGGCCGGGAGACCCCATCATCTCGCCGCCGTATGACACAGTATGGGCTCGTGTTGCTCGGCCCGTCCTGCGAGCCGACGGGGACCGGCGAACCGGCGCCCGCCTTATCCCCCGAGGCTGACCCCCGCGATCAATCCGATCGCGTAGGTGAGTCCCGGCGGCGGCGTAGCCGATCAGCAGCTGCCGGACAGCGGAAAACGCAAGCCCGCGGCCGGTAAACAGCGAGGTTCCGGCGCCGATCGCGGCGAGCGCGACGCCGCCGGCGGCAAGGCTCGCCAAGATCGCGGTCGTACCGTTTAGGAACAGAAACGGCAGGACCGGAAATATCGCGCCGATCGAAAACAGCAGGAACGAGGAAATCGCAGCGGTCCAGGCCGAGCCGCCAAGTTCTTCCGGGTCGAGCCCGAGCTCCTCGCGGACCAGGGTGTCCAGCGCTGTCTGCTTGTTGCCCATCATCTGACGGGCCAGCGCCTCGGCCTGCGGGCGCGCCAGGCCCTTGGCTTCATAGATCAGGGTTATCTCCTCGATCTCCTCCTCGGGCGACTGTTCCAGCTCGGCTGCTTCGATGGCGATCTGCCGTTGCGCCAGCTCGCGCGACGAGTTGACCGACAGCCACTCGCCCATCGCCATCGAGCAGGCGCCCGCGACCAGACCGGCGAGGCCGGTCAAGAGGATCGTTTGCTCGGCGGCGTTCGCCCCGGCGACGCCCATCACGAGGCTGAGATTCGACACCAGGCCGTCATTCGCGCCGAGCACGGCGGCGCGCAACGCGTTGCCGCCCAACGCGCGATGCCGGCCTTCCAGTCTCGCGAGAGCACTTCCCGACAAACCACGCGGGGCTGCCGCGTCGATCGCGCGCACGATTCGGGCATGCGATCGCTCGGCCGCCGGCAGCCCGTGCGCAACGGCTTCGGCCTGATCGTCGTATTGGCCGACATCGTGCTGTTCGAGCGTGTTGACGGTCGGTAACACCAGCTGCGGCCCGAAGCGGTGCGCCAGCCAGGCCAACGCCCGCGTTCGCCAGCCGAGGCCGAGCCGCTCGGCGCGGGCGCCGATGCGATCGAGCTGGCGCCGCCAGAATTCGGCGTGACCCTCTTCGAGCGCGGCGAGCCGGCTGTAAACTTCCTTGAGTCGCGGGTCCGCCTCGGCGTCGGCAAGGGCACGGTACAACCCGGCGCTGTCGTATTCGCCTTGCAGGTTTGCGCGATAGCGCGCGGCGTCGTCATCTTTCGCCATCGATCGCCCCGCCTGCCTTGGACGCGAGGGCCGCAACTTACACCAACCGGCGCCGGGCCTGACACATCCGGCGGCAGCCCCGGACTGAGAACGTCGCTGGGCGTGCACGGCACGACGCTTGAAGAATGCAGCGCGCAATCCAGTCGCATACTGCATTCCGCCGTCGACACGCGAGGAGACGCGGAGATGCGGGCGCATGCGGGAGTTCCCTGATCGGCTCCGCGAATTCACTGTTCGGCCTTGGCAATTCGCTGTTCGGGTCCGCCGAGTTCCCTGTTCCCCGCGCCGCGGAAACTTCGACAAGTCTCTGTCCGCGAAATAGACAAATCCGGCAAAGGCCGGAACCGGAACGACGAAAATTCCCTGGTGCAGGGAATTTGCCCCGCCGCGCTGCCGATGCCGAGCGGCGGGTGACGCGGCGGGCGAATCCAGGCACAATGCCGCCACCGCGGCACTTCACGCAGGATCGTCCGTGTCCGACCTCACCTACCGGGTGGAGCTGACACCGCCCGACATCGACCCGTACCGGCAAGGCAACACCGGGATCGATTACGTCACGACGTTCACGGCCGCCGCGCCGGGGCCGCATGTCCTGGTCTGCGCGCTGACCCACGGCAACGAGATCTGCGGCGCGATTGCGCTCGACAAGCTGTTTCGCGCCGGCATCCGGCCGCGGCGCGGCCGGTTGACCCTCGCCTTCAACAATGTTGCGGCCTATCGCGAGTTCAATCCGCGCTACCCGGT
Organism: uncultured Alphaproteobacteria bacterium; assembly: GCA_963847345.1. GTDB lineage: Bacteria > Pseudomonadota > Alphaproteobacteria > ATCC43930 > CGMCC-115725 > DATARH01. Next base: position 20,410 of record CAWJZU010000010.1, read on the forward strand.
GGCGTCGCGCTACATCGACGAGGACTTCAACCGCCTCTGGCGGCCCGACACGCTCGACGGCCCACGCAACTCGCTCGAACTTGAGCGCGCCCGCGCGCTGCGGCCGGTAGTGGACAGCGCCGACTTCCTGCTCGACCTGCATTCGATGCAGTACGCGACGGCGCCGCTGATGCTGGCGGGCCTCTTGCCGCGCTCGCGCGAATTGGCGCGGCAGGTCGGCATCCCCGAGCTGATCATGTGCGACGCCGGGCACGCCGCCGGGCCGCGGATGCGCGACTATGGCGGGTTCGGCGACCCGGCGTCGCCCAAGACCGCGCTGCTGATCGAATGCGGCCAGCATTGGCAGCGCCGGGCCGCGCAGGTCGCGACCGACGTGATGCTGCGCTTTCTGATCGCGACCGGGGCGGCGACGCGCGACGATCTGGTGGCGCTCGGCGAGGAGGATTTCGACGCGCACCCGCGCCAGCGCGTTATCGAAGTCACCGAGGCGGTCACGATCACCGGCAGCGGGTTCGAATTCGCCGGCGATTATTGCGGGCTCGAAGTGCTCGAAAAGAAGGGCATGCTGATCGGCCGCGACGGCGATCGCGAGGTGCGGACGCCCTATGACAATTGCGTGCTGATCATGCCGTCGCGCCGGCTCGTCCGGGGCCAGACCGCGGTGCGTCTCGGTCGCTACGTCGATTGAGCGAGGCCGCGAAAACGCCGGCTCCGGTTATGCCGGAAGCGAAACGGAGTTTTCCGCCATTCGCCGATGCGCGCTCGCTCGTGATCGTGCTCGGCACATTACCCGGCGAGGAGTCGCTGCGCCGGCAAGAATATTATGCCCATCCGCGCAATGTGTTCTGGCCAATCGTCTTCGCGCTGTTCGGCGCTGCCGTACCGGCGAGCTACGACGAGCGGATCCGGCTCCTTCGCGACCGCGGCATCGCGCTGTGGGACGTGGTCGCAAGAGGACACCGCACCGCCAGCGCCGACGCCACGATCCGCGCCGAAATGCCGAACGCGATCCCCGAGCTGCTCGACGCGTACCCCAACATCCGCGCCGTCGCGTTCAACGGCGGCGGCGCCCGCCGCCTCTATGACCGGCATTTCGCGCGCCGCCCGGGCCTGACCTATCTGGCGCTGCCCTCGACCAGCCCCGCCTACGCCAGCATCGGCTTCGCCGCGAAGCTCGCGAAATGGGAAGCGCTGCGCGAGTTTCTGCTCGGCCGCGATTAGCTACAAACGATAGAATGCGCTCGCGTTCTTCCAGAAGAACAGGTCGCGCTGCTCCGGCGGCAGCTGCGCGAGCATGCGGTTCATGGCCTCGACCAGCGCGCCGTAGCCGATGCGCAGCCCGGCTACCGGGAAATTGGTCGCGAAGATCGCCCGCTCGATGCCGAAGATCGCGAGCGCGTCCAGCACGACGCGGCGGTTCAATTCATAATCCCAGGGCTGGTCCCGGAGTCCGAATTCCGAGACCTTCACGTGGACGTTCGGCTCGCGCGCCAGCGTCTCCATGCCGCGCCGCCACGCGGCCAAGCCCTGCTCGACTGCGGTCCCACGGAAACCCGGTGTGGTTCAGCACGATCGCGGTCTTCGGAAAGGCGCGCGCCACCGCGGCGGCCTCGCCCAGATGCCAGAACGGCACTCGAAGGTCCCACGACAAGCCGTATTTTTCGAGCAGCGCAAAGCCGCGCAGCCAGCGCTCGTCCTGCATCGTGCCGGGCGCGCCTGGCATCATGCGGTCTGGGGAGGACGCGGTGACCGGCTTCGAGCGGATGCCGCGCACCAGCGGAAACGCGGCCTGCGCCGCGATCACCTCCTCGGCGTTGTCGGTATCGAACCACGCATGCGCGATGATCGCACCGGGAAACCCGTATTCCTCATGGATTTGCGAGACCCAGCGCGTTTCGCCGACCTGGTCGCCGCGGTCCCACTCGGCCTCGCAATGCACGGTCGTCAGGACATTGTGCCCGGCCGCGTCGCGCTTGTAGTCCTCGGGGAGGTAGTCGCGGCGCAGCGCACTGTCGTCACCCATGAAGAAATCGTGCCGCTTTTCGCCGATCAGGTTCGGATGCTTTTTCCGCGACAGATCCCACAGATGATGGTGCGCGTCGATCAACATGACCGCATCGGGCGACGCGTTCCACGTTCCATGTATTGTCTTCACTGTGCGCTTCCCAATCAGCCGAGTGGCTCGAACAGGCGTTCAAGATCGGCGGGGTCGAATATCGGCCCCTCCTCGTCGCGATCGCCGTAAATGCCCGATGCCAGCGCCCTTTTGCGGGCCTGCAATTCGAGCATGCGCTCCTCGACCGTGCCGCGCACGACCAGCTTGTAGACGAACACGGCCTTGTCCTGGCCGATGCGGTGGGCGCGGTCGGTCGCCTGGTCTTCAACTGCCGGGTTCCACCATGGGTCATAGTGGATGACAGTGTCGGCGGCGGTCAGGTTGAGCCCGGTGCCGCCGGCCCGCAGACTGATCAGGAACAATGGCGCCTTGCCGCTCTGGAACCGCTTGACCGGCGTGGCGCGGTCGCGCGTGTCGCCGCGGATCTCGACGAAATCGATGCCGGCGCGTTCCAGCTCCGGCTCGATTAGGTCGAGCATGCTGGTGAACTGCGAGAACAGCAGGATGCGCCGCCCCTCCTCGATCAGCGACGGCACGATCTGCATCAGATGCTCGAGCTTGGCGCTGGCGGCGACCTTGCGCGCCGCCGCGAGCTTTACAAGCCGTGGGTCGCAGCATACCTGCCGCAACTTCAGGAGCGCGTCGAGGATCACGATGCGGCTGCGGGCAAACCCCTTCGCGGCGATTTCCTGGCGCACCTTGTCGTGCATCGCTAGCCGCACGGTTTCGTACAGATCGCGTTGCGGTCCCGCGAGTTCGAGCGGGCTGACGATCTCGGTCTTCGGCGGCAGCTCGCGGGCGACGAGGTCCTTCGTGCGGCGCAGCATGAACGGCCGGAGACGCGACGCCAGCACGGCCCGCCGCTCGCCGTCGTCCCGCTTCTCGATCGGCGTGCGAAAAACGCGGCCAAAGCGCTTCGCGTCGCCGAGCAGCCCCGGCATCAGAAAGGCGAATTGCGACCACAACTCGCCGAGATGGTTCTCGACCGGCGTCCCCGTCAGACACAGCCGATGGCGTGCGTCGAGCTTGCAGACAAGCGTTGTCGCCTTCGTCGCGGCGTTCTTGATCGCCTGCGCCTCGTCGAGCACGGCGAGATGCCATGGCACGGACAGCAGCCGCTCCGCGTCGCGCGGCAGCAGCGCATAGGTCGTCAGCACCAGGTCGCTGTCGGCGATCTCGGCGAAGCGCTTGCCGCGGTCGGAGCCGTGCAACGACAGGACGCGCAGTTCCGGCGCGAAGCGCGCCGCCTCCGCCTGCCAGTTCGGGACGACGCTGGTCGGACAAACGACCAGGCTCGGGCGGTCGAGACGACCCTCGCGCTTCTCGACCAGCATGTGCGCGAGTGTTTGCACCGTTTTCCCCAGGCCCATGTCGTCGGCGAGGATGCCGCCGAGATCGAATTCGCGGAGGAACTGCAGCCAGTCGAGCCCCCGCTGCTGGTACTCGCGCAAGGTCGCGCGCAGGCCCGACGGCGGTGCGACCGGCCGCACCCCCGAGAAGCCCCGCAGCTTTTCGGCGAGGGCACGCAGCCGTTCGCCGCCGAGCCAGCGCAGCCTCGTCGCCGTCTCGATCTCGGCGAGCGCGACCGCCTCCCCCATCGAGATGCCCAGGGTTCCGTCCGCGGACAGGTTCCCGGGATGGAACAGCTCGACGAGCGTCGCGAGGATCGCCTTGGTGCGCTCCAGCGGCAGCGCGATATGCCGGCCGTCCTCGAGCTGGCCGAATACGATGCCACCGGCCGCGATCGCGTCGATGCCATCCTCCAGGTCGCGCACGCGGCGCAGCAGCGAGGTCAGCACCGGCAGCAGCGGCACGCGCTCGCCCTCGATCTCGATGCCGAGATCGAGGGAAAACCACCAGCCGCTTCCCTCGGACACCGACGCGTTCCAGTCGCCGTCGCCGGCAACGACGCGCGGCCGGAACTCCGGGTCGATCTCGACGCGCCAGCCGTCCTGCTCCAGCGTCGGCACGGTGCTGTAAACAAAGCCGGCCCACGCCGCCGGGTCGTGATCGAAGCCGAACGCGAGCAGCTTGCCTTCACCCTTCACCTTGGCGAAGTCGGAGGTCGGCAACAGCCCTGTTGCCGTGAGCCGCCGGTGAAAGGCGGCTTCCGCCGCATAGTGGCGCCGCCGCACGATGACGCGCCCGTCCTCGACATGGCGCAGTTCGGCGGGCGCCGAGGCGGCGTCGATGATCCGGCCGTCGTACTCGTAACCAAGGAAAGCGATGTCGATGCGATCATCGCCGCGGCCGGCGCCGAACGCGTAGCGGTAGGCGCGCTTGCGGGTCGCGAGGCGCAGCACCGGAACCGGCGGCTCCCGGCGGATTTCCTCGACCAGCTCGGTCCGCGGCGCCGGCAGTCCGAGGCCCGGAAACCGCCGCGCCAGCGCCTCGGCCAGCGCCGCCGCCTGGTTCGGCGCGACCGGCGGGGCGGCGAGAAACGCGGCGGCGATCTCCGGCTTCACGCCGAAATCGACCGGTCCGGCGAGGTTCTGCCCGGGATCGACGTACCACGGCGCGACGCTGGACAGGATTTCCCCCTCCCCCTCGACCAGCCGCGCCTCAACCGCCTGATTGCCGCTGGTTTCGAGACGCCAGACGAACGCGCCGCCCCGCTTCGGTCCGAGCATCAAGGGCGTGCCGTTGACCTCGCGCCAGTAGCAGCGCCCTGTCCCGACAAGGTGCTGCATCAGCAGCGCGATGGTCTCCGGGTCGTCCGGCAACGTCGCCGTGCTCCAATAGCCGCTGCGCATCAGACGGGCGATCAGCCGGTCCTCCGGGCCGACATAGCGCGCCCTAATCATGTGCAGATCGGCGAGGCTGCAACTGCGGCCGGCCCCGAGCCGGCCCGATTTGAGCGGACGCACGATTCGCGCCTCAAGCATGAACGACCGCGTGGTGTTGCGCGGCCGGTCCAGCCGGTAGACCAGGGTCTCGACCGTTTCCGCTTCTTCCAGCGCGGCCGAAGGCAATTGCTCCAGCCAGGCGGCGAGCGGCCCGTCTAACGGGTCGTGGGGTTGTGTCTCCAGGCCGGGCGGCGGCTGTTCGATTGCCTGTAGCAGCACAGCGGCGCAGTGCTTGCAGTTCCAGCCGACCGGGCAGCTGCATTGCCCAAGGAGCCTCACCCCGTTCCGGGAACTCTCGATCGTGATCTCGACGTGGTACGGCGTCGCGCGCGTCCCCTGTACATCCGCCGCGAGCCGCGAGCCCTCGTTCGCGGCGCGCAGACCGCGCACCGCGCCGCGCAGAAAATATCCCCGCCCCTTCTCGATCTCCCCGGGCAGCCAGCGGCGAATGTCGGCCTCGCCGAATGGCGGCGTCGCGGGTCTTGCGAAAGCGAGAAGTTGTGCCAAAGACGCACCTCGGCGACGAGATGTCGGCTGAAGCCATGGAGTCGGCATCTCGCGGCGGGTGCTGTCAAGGGTGCGCCGCCGCATTGACGCGGTCGGGATTCGCGCCGCATGTTGCCCCGGCCGTATTGACATCAGGCCGAATCCACCGGGAGGCGTTCGATGGACCGCAGCTACGAGACGGCACGGGTCGAGGACAAGGGCGGGCGGCTATTGCTGCTGACCCTGAACCGGCCGCAGGCCGCCAACGCGATGAATACGCAGATGGGCCGCGACCTTTTGGCGTTTTTTGACGAGGTCAACGCCGACCCGCTCGCCTGTCGCTGCATCGTCGTGACCGGGGCCGGCGACAAGGCGTTCTGCGCCGGCGGCGACCTCAAGGAACGCCAGGGCATGAGCGACGAGCAATGGCAGGCGCAGCACGTGCTGTTCGAGCGGATGATCCGTGCCTTTATCGGCTGCCCAGTGCCGGTGATCGGAGCGATCAACGGCGCCGCCTATGCCGGCGGGTGCGAGCTGGCGCTGTGCTGCGATTTTCTTTACGCTGCCGAGACCGCCCGCTTCGCGCTGACCGAGGTGACGCTCGGCATCATGCCCGGCGCCGGCGGCACGCAGAATCTGCCGCGCGCGGTCGGCGAACGGCGCGCCAAGGAAATTATCCTGACCGGGCGCCCGTTCACGGCGCGGGAGGCCCACGACTGGGGGATGGTCAATCGGCTATGCGCCCCCGAGCAATTGCTTGACGAGACGCTCGAAACGGCGCGCCGCATCGCCGACAACGCGCCGATCTCGGTGCGCCAGGCGAAGCAGGCGATCCATTATGGGCTGCAGATGGACTTAGGCAGCGGCATGATGTTCGAGATCGAAGCCTACAACCGCATGGTGCCGACCGAGGACCGCCGTGAGGGCATTGCATCGTTCAACGAGAAGCGCAAGCCGCGCTTCACGGGACACTGATCGATACCGGCCCGGTTGCGCCGCGCGGGCGATCCCGAGATGCGACTTGAATTCCAGCCGGCTGAAACGCTCGCAACGGGATCGCTTGTTCCGATATCGTGTTCGTTGAGAGGCGCGGGGGTTGCGCATCCTAAGGTCAACCGGCAAAGAGGAAGTGATGTCGAGCGAGAACCTGCATGTCCCGCGCGAGGTGTTGTCGCAGGAGGCGCGGCTTCTGCACAACGCGATCACCTCGCTGGTGGAGGAACTAGAGGCGGTGGATTGGTATCGGCAGCGCGCCGACGACACCGAGGACAACCAGCTGCGCGAAATCCTGCTGCACAACATGCGCGAGGAGATGGAGCACGCCTCGATGGTGCTCGAATGGATCCGCCGCCGTAATTCGGACTTCGCCGGACACCTCAAAACCTATCTGTTCACCGACGGGCCGATCACCGGCATCGAAAAGGCCGTCGAGCAGGGCGGCGGAAACGGCGGAGATGCTGCGCCGCCGGGCGGCGGGGTGACGGTCGGTTCGTTGAAAGGACGCCGCTGATGGACACGCTCAATCGCGGGCATGCGCCGTTCCCGGCGCATATCTGGGAAATGATCGACAACGCCGCCGCGAACGCAGCGCGCGACCGCCTGACCGGGCGTCGCTTTCTCGACCTCGAAGGCCCGTTCGGTCTCGGGCTTACGGTCATCGAGGTCGGCAACGACGATTACTGCCGTCAGCCTGGACCCGACGAGGCCGGCCAGATCCTCGGCAACGCGATCCAGGTGCCGATGATCCGCAAGAGCTTCCGGCTCAGCATCCGGCGGGTCGCGGCGCATCTCGACAACGGGCAGCCGCTCGACCTCAGCCCGGCGCAGGACGCCGCCGAGGCTGTCGCCGACCGCGAGGAGGAGCTGATCTACACCGGCCAGCCGGCGTTCGGGTTGTATGGGCTGCTGAACATCGAGGGCAGACAGCAGGTCGAGGGCGGCGACTGGTCCGCGCCGGACGGCGCCTTGCGCGATGTGCTCGCGGCGGCGACCAAGCTCGACGAGCAGGGCTTCCGCGGCCCCTATGCGCTCGTGCTGGCGCCGGCGCTCTACAACAACCTGTTCCGGCTCTACCCCGGCACCGACGTGATCGGGCTGGAACATCTCCGCCGCCTTTGCACGGCCGGCATCCACAAGGCGGCGATCGAGGGCGGCGTGCTGGTCGATACGCGGGTCGGGGTGCTGGTGCTCGGGCAGGATTTCAGCGCCGGGTACAGCAGCCAGGACGGCGTGCACTATCACCTTTACGTCAGCGAGAGCATAGTCCTGCGCATCGACGAACCGCGGGCGATCTGCACGATTTCGGCGCGGGTCGGTGCGCCCGGAACACCTTAAGAATATGGGCGAAGCCGCGCACCGATGGCAGAGCAGCTTATCTCGTTGGCGCTGATCGTCGCCGCGACTTACGCGCTGCTCGCGGCGACTTACCTGCTGAGTTGCATTGCCGCGGAGCGGCTGAACCGCCGCATCGCCTCGGCCAAGATTCAGCCTCGTGCGACCCCGGCGGCGCAGATCCGTCGCGACCGTAACCAGAGCCTAGTCTCGTTGGCGGCAATCGCCGCGATGTTCGGCACCGGGCATTGGCTTTATGCCGAGTTCGGCTGGGGAATTCGGCCGCTCGACGGGATCGCCGGGGCCGGGCTGTCGTTCGTGCTGTCGCTCGTCGTGTTCGATGCGTGGTTCTACTGGTTTCACCGGCTGATCCACGCAAGGCGCCTTTATCCCCGCGTGCACCGCTGGCACCACCTGACCGTGACCCCGGTAGTCTGGTCGAACAACAGCGACCGTCTCATCGACAACCTGTTCCTGCAATCCTATTGGCTGGTCGCGCATTTCCTGGTGCCGGCAGCGCCGGCGGCGCTGCTCGCGCACAAAATCTATGACCAGATCACCGGCGTCGTCGGGCATTCCGGCTGGGAGCACGGCGGCGTCTGGTGCCGGCCCCCCTCCCCGTTGGTCGGCGTCACGCATCACGACCAGCACCACCGATATTTCCGGTGCAATTACGCAACCCATTTCACCTGGTGGGACCGGATGATGGGCACGCTCCACCCGGATCACGATACCGAGCTCAAGCGCAACCTGGCGGCGACAGCGGCCGCCAAGCATCCTGCCCGTCTGCCCGCACCGTAACGCGGGTCAGGCGGTCAGCACTTCGAGAACATGCCCGTTCGGGTCGTCGAAATAAAAGCCGCGACCGCCGCGCCGATGGTTGATTTGCCTGTCGGTGCGCGAGCGCGGCCCGCTGCCGTATGCAATACCCTCCGCCTTGACGCGGTCGAAGATCGCGTCGAACTCGGCGTCGCCGACCTTGAACGCGTAGTGATGCGGCTTGAATTCGCCACGCTCGTCGAAATCGAGCGTCAGCTGATCGTTGACCCGCACCGGCGCGAAATGCGAGTGCGGCCCATTGTATTCGAGGCCGAAAATCCGCGCGAAAAATTTGGCGGAGTCGACCTTGTCGTGCGCCGGGACGATCGTGTGATCGAGATGAATGGCCATCGGAGTTCTCCTGCTTCGTCGAGCGGACCGGGTGCGTCAGATTAGCGCAATCCGGCCCGCGGAGAAACCGGACTGCGGCAAAGGGATTTCGAAGGCGCGGAAATGGAAGACGAAGGCTTCGTGGACGACGACTTCATCGACGACATTGCCCTCGAGTTCGTCGGCCGCTACGGCCTCAGCAGTCTCGTAGTGCTCCGCGAGCACGCCGCGATAGCCGAAACCGCGGGCGACTACCTGCTGGCTGAGACCTGGCGGGAAATCGTCGAAGTCGCCGAGCAGATGTTGGCATGAGCAGTGTCCGGACATTCTGCCATCCCGGCCAATAAGGGCTCATTCCGGTTTATGGTTTTCGTAGCGGATCGAGATGCGGCGGGACGACCCGTCCGTCCTCATATCGCGGCGGCACGTATCGCCCGCGGACAGGTTCGCCGAAATGAACGGTGACCGTCACCAGCACCGCAGCCAGCAATACCACTCCGGCGAACGCCAGCCAGACCAGCGGCATAGCGCCAAGCCGGAGCTTCTCGCCGCTCGCCGACCGGGAGGCGAAGGCGATCCAGGCCATGTAGATCGCCGTCGGCAGCAATAGCGGTAGCACGATCGTCAACAAGACGCGGAGCATGCCGCCTACTCGGCCACGACCTCGGCGAGGTTCACGAGGATGCCGGCGGTGGCGCCCCAGATGTTGCGCCCCTCGTACGGCAGCACATAGAAAACGCGCCGATGCGCCCCGGACTGCCGTTCTACGCGCTGATGGTTGCGCCGGTCGAGGATGTACGACAGCGGCACCTCGAAGGCCTCGGCCACCTCGAACGGGTCGATCGCGAGCGGGAAGGGCGGGTTAATGATGCCGACGACCGGCGTGATCTCGAACCCGGTGCCTGTCAGATAGGTGTCGAGCCGGCCGATCAGCCTGACCTGGTCGCGCGGCAGCCCGACTTCCTCCTCGGTCTCGCGCAGCGCGGCGCTTTCCGGATCGGGGTCGTGCGCCTCGATGCGGCCCCCCGGAAACGAGATCTGCCCGGCATGCGCTGTCAGATGCGCCGTGCGCTGCGTCAGCAGCACCGTCATGCCGCGTGGGTGATCGACCAGCGGCACCAACACCGCCGCCGGCCGCAGCGCCGTACTTGGCGTTGATATCAGGCCGGGGTTCAGCGCGCGATCGTCCTGCAGCTCGCGCCGGAACGCCGCAGCCTCAAGCGGGTCGGAGGTGCCGCCGAAGCCGCGCCGGCCCGGTTTCAGACCGGAAAGGCGGTGGATAATCGTCGCTGCTTTCATCGGCCTGCGCATACCTCCCGTCCTGGCGGCCAAAGCCGGCATCGGTATCGGTCCGCAGCTTCGTCGGGGGAAGCATGGGTCCCGGCATTCGCCCAGCCTTCGCCGGGATGACAATAGATGCAAGCATGGCGGCTGTCAGATGTCCTCGCCGGGGTCGCCGAGCTCGAAGAACATGCCGTTGCTCCACACCCCGAACGTCGTCTTGCCGTCGACCGACGCCTCAGCCGCAAGATCGACCAGCTCGTAGAACACGGGACGGGCGAGCCGCGCCTCAAGCCCCGGACGTGCCAGAATATAGGGGGACGGCGTGCCGTCGGCGGCGGTCTCGATACGCAGCGGATGCTCCGGTCCGGCGGCCACAATGTCGTCCATATTAGTGCGGAATATCAGGCGCTGGTTACGGCCCTCGCCGTCGACGTCGAGAGCCACCGCGACAAACGGCGCGTCCTCGACGACAACCCGGCCGCGTTCCGCCGGCGTCACCAGCCAGTAGCTGCCGTCGTCCTCGCGGCGCAGCACGGAGGCGAAGAGTTTGACTAGGGCCGGGCGGTTTATCGGTGACCCGCGATAGTACCAGACACCGTCATGCGCGATCCGCATGTCGAGATCGCGCAACTCGACCGGGACGCGGCCGGTTCGGGCGGTCGGAGCTGGAGAGGATGGCGGGGTTGGCAACGGTTTTGCTTGCGGCGGGTTGTCCATTGGGGCCGGCACCACGGTTCCGCCCGAAGCGGGCGCGCGTAGAAAGGGAACGGACAGCTTGAACTCGACCACTTCCATCAACGCCGCGCCGCGGGACCTCGTTGCCGAAGTCGAGGCGCTCGGCGAACGGCTCGCCCTCGTGCGCGAGCGCATCGGCGAGGTGATCTTCGGTCAGACCGACGTGATCGAGCAAGCCTTGATCACGATCCTGTCCGGCGGACACGCGCTGCTGATCGGCGTACCCGGCCTCGCAAAAACGCGGCTGGTCGAGACTCTGGGCGCGATCCTCGGCCTCGACGACAAGCGCATCCAATGCACACCGGACCTGATGCCGGCCGACATTCTCGGCTCCGAGGTGCTCGAGGAAAGCGATAGCGGACGGCGTTCGTTTCGCTTTATTCCGGGACCGGTGTTCTGCCAGCTGCTGATGGCCGACGAGATCAACCGCGCCAGCCCGCGCACGCAGTCCGCGCTTTTGCAAGCGATGCAGGAAGGGCGCGTGTCGATCGCCGGGCAATACCACCCGCTGCCGCGGCCGTTTCATGTTCTTGCGACGCAGAACCCGCTGGAGCAGGAAGGCACCTATCCGCTGCCGGAAGCGCAGCTCGACCGCTTTTTGCTGCAGATCGACGTCGATTATCCCGATCGCGACGCCGAGCGCCGGATGCTGATCGCGACGACCGGCCTCACCGAGCAGATACCGCGGCAGGCAATGACGGCCGACGACCTGCTCGCCGCGCAGCGCCTCGTGCGCCGCATCCCGGTCGGAGAAAGCGTCGTCGAGGCGATCCTGACAATGGTCGCGGCCGGGCGTCCCGACCCGGCGGCGCAGGGCGCGCGCCGGTTCGTCGCCTGGGGACCGGGACCGCGCGCCAGCCAGGCGCTGATGCTCGCGTGCCGCGCCCGAGCGCTGCTGGACGGCCGCTATGCGCCGTCGGTCGACGATGTTGTCGCACTCGCCCCGCCGGTATTGCGGCACCGCATGGCGGTCAGCTTCGCCGCGCGCGCCGAGGGCGTTACCGTCGCGCGGCTGATCGACGAAATGGCGACGCCGCTGCGGTGATGTCCGAGCGCTCCACCGCCGGATCCGACGCTCCCGCCGCTGCCGGCGGAAGGGGATGGGGTCTGTCGGCACTTCGCCCCGGCGCGCGTGCGACCGCGCTGCCGCTGCGCATCCGCGCCGAGCAGGCGGCGGCTACGCTGCCCCCGCTGCTGGTCGCCGCCGAGCGGGTCGCCGCGACTGTGGCGCAAGGGGTGCACGGCAGGCGCCGGGTTGGACAAGGAGAGGCGTTCTGGCAGTTCCGCCAATATCAGCCCGGCGACGCCGCCACCCGCATCGATTGGCGCGAGAGCGCCAAGTCACAGCGCCTCTATGTTCGCGAGACCGAATGGGAGGCGGCGCAGAGCGTGTGGCTGTGGCGCGATCCGTCGGCCTCGATGGAATACAGTTCGTCCCGGTATTTCGCCGGCGCAGACTGGCCGACCAAGCGCTACCGCGCCGAGCTGATCCTGGTCGCGCTGGCGAGCCTTCTGGTGCGCGGCGGCGAGCGTCTGACGCTGCTCGGCAGCGGGGTCGGACCGATGACCGGCCGGGCTGCGCTGAGCCGACTCGTCGAGATGATCGAGCATCGGCCCCGCGAGGCCGAGGCCGACCCCGGATTGCCGGTATTCGAGCCGCTGCCGAGGGCCGGTCAGCTCGTGCTGATATCGGACTTTCTGGCGCCGCTCGAACGCATTCAGGCCACGGTCGCGCAATTCGCCGGCGCGGGTCTGAGCGGACATTTGCTGCAAATCGCCGATCCGGCCGAGGAGGATCTGCCGTTTGACGGACGTGTCCGGTTCGAAGGGGTCGAGGAAAGCGAGGAGGTCGTGATCAGCCGGGTCGAGGGCGTGCGCGAGGATTATAGCAGGCGCTTCCGCCAGCACCGCGAGGGACTCGCCGATATCGTCCGATCCGTCGGCTGGACGCTGGGCTACCATCGCACCGATCGTGCGCCGCATCTGGCGCTTCTGGCGCTGCACGCGGCGCTGTCGGCGGATCGCCGGCGGTGAATCGCAAGCCGCTCGGAAACCCGTAATGTTCGCCCTCGGTTCGCTCGCCTTCGCCGCGCCGTGGCTGCTGACAGCGCTGGCGGCGCTGCCGGTGATCTGGTGGCTACTGCGAGTCACGCCGCCGGCACCGCGCCGCGTTGCGTTTCCGGCCATTCGGCTGTTGCTCGGGCTGACCCCGCGTGAGGAAACGCCCGCGCGCACGCCGTGGTGGCTGCTCCTGCTGCGTACGGTGCTGGCGGCGCTGATCATCGTTGCGCTGGCGCACCCGCTCCTCAATCCGCATGGGGCGCTTTCCGGAGACGGGCCGCTGGTCTTGGTCATCGACGACGGTTGGGCGGCGGCGCGCGACTGGGCCCGCCGGCAGACCGCCGCTAGCGACGTTCTCGCCCAAGCCGAACGCGATAGCCGCCGTGTCATCCTGGTGCCGACGGCGCCGCTCGGGTCGGGCGAGCCGGCACCGCCGCTTTCCCTCATTCGCGCCAGCGATGCACGAGCTGCGGTCCAGGCGCTGCAACCCAAGCCGTGGCCGGCCGACCGCAAGCTCGCGCTCGAGCGGCTGCAAGCGATGAAGCTGCCGCAGGGCACCGCGAGCGTGTGGATCAGCGACGGCATCGAGCACGATCCGGCCGGCGACGCACAGACCGAGGCAGGGGCCGCCGCGGACCTCGCCCGTTTTCTCGATGGACGCGGCACGCTGCGCTTTGTTGCGGCCGAGGAAGCCGACGCGCCGCGCCTGCTGCTGCACGAGTCGGCCGCCGGTGGCCCGCCGAACACGAAAGACTTCGGCGTCGTCGTGCAGTCGCTGCCGGCGGCGGTTCCGCGCCCCGTGACGGTGCGAGCCAGCGCCGCGGACGGGGCGCTGCTCGGGCGCGAAACCGCGACAATCGAACCTGGCGAGAACCGGGCTGTGCTGCGCCTGCCGATGCCGGCCGAACTGCGCAACCGGGTCGTCCGCGTTGAGATCGAGGGCGAGGAATCGGCCGGGGGCGTGCTGCTGGTCGACGAATTGTGGCGGCGGCGTCCCGTCGGCATCGCCGCCGCGCCGAACACGGCCGGACAGCCGCTGCTCAGCGAAGACTATTACATCGAGCGCGCACTCGCGCCGTTCACCGAACTCCGCCGCGGTCTTGCGAGCGATCTGCTGAAGCGCGAACTGGCGGTGCTGGTCTATTCCGATTCCGGCCCGAATTCGCCGGGAGAGGAGGCCGAGATCCGTGACTGGATCGGTAAGGGCGGCGTTCTGCTGCGGTTCGCCGGACCTTATCTGGCCGAGCATGGCGACAAGCTGCTGCCGGTGCGACTGCGCCGAGGCGGCCGCACGATGGGCGGCGCGTTGTCGTGGGACCAGCCGGCGCAGCTCTCCCCGTTCGCGCCGGAAAGCCCGTTCGCCGGAATGGCGATACCAACCGATGTGACGGTGACGCGGCAGGTACTTGCCGAGCCCGATATCGAACTGGCGAACAAAACCTGGGCGCGGCTGGTCGACGGGACGCCGCTGGTCACCGCCGAGAAGATCGGCAAAGGCTGGACCGTGCTGGTGCATACGACCGCGAATACCGAATGGTCGAACCTCGCGATTTCCGGGCTGTTCGTCGAAATGCTGCGCCGCATCGTCGGGATGAGCCAGGGGGTGACCGCGGTGAGCGGCGACGCGCTGCCGCCAATCGAGACGCTCGACGGATTTGGCCGATTGCAGCAGCCGCCGCCATCGGTGCGGCCGATTTCGGGCACGGAGATCGCGACCGCGATGCCGTCGCCGCGGCACCCGCCCGGTTTCTACGGTGTTGCCGATTCGCGGCGGGCGCTGAACCTGTCGGGCGCCATCACCGAGATAACGCCGATCGGAACTCTTCCCGGCGGGGTCGTCAGAGCCGGCTTCGACCAGAAGAGCGCCGAGGTCGACTTGCGCCCGCCGCTGCTGACGGCGGCCTTCCTGCTGGTACTGATTGATCTGCTGATCACTTATGCGCTGCGCGGCCTGCTGCGACGCCGCCGCGCCGCGGCGGCGGCGACAGTCGCCGGCCTCTTCGCCCTCGTTGTTTTATCGGCGGCCGCTCCTTCCCGCGCCGACGATGCCTTTGTCATCCGCGCCACCTCCGAGCTGCGCCTGGCTTATGTGCGAACCGGCGATCGCGCGGTCGACGCGGTCAGCCGCGCCGGGCTGATCGGATTGACCGGAACCCTAAACCGCCGGACCGCGGTCACGACCGCCGAGCCGCTCGCCGTCGATGTCGAGAGCGACGAATTGATTTTCTTTCCGCTGCTCTACTGGCCGGTCACGGCCGAGCAGGCGCCGCCATCGCCGCGCGCCGTCGAGCGCATCAACCGTTATCTCGAAACCGGCGGCACGATCCTGTTCGACACACGCGACGCCGGCGCCGCGACCCCGGGACCGTTCGGCAGCGCCGCCTCGTCGCAGGCCGAACTGCGCCGGCTCACCGGCGCGATCAAGATCCCGCGGCTGGTGCCGGTGCCGCCCGATCACGTCCTGACCAAATCGTTTTATCTGCTGCACGATTTTCCCGGCCGCTGGCGCAACGGCCCGGTATGGGTCGAGCAGGTCGAGGACCGGGTCAATGACGGCGTCGCCAGCGTCATTGTCGGCGGCAACGACTGGGCCGGCGCCTGGGCCGTCGATGAGCAGGGACGCCCGGCCTTTCCCTGTGTTCCCGGCGGCGAACCGCAGCGCGAGATGGCGACGCGCTTCGGGGTAAATCTCGTAATGTACGTGCTGACCGGCAACTATAAGAGCGACCAGGTGCACGTGCCGGCGATCCTCGAACGGCTCGGGCAGTAGGGCGCGTTCTGTGGAGCGCCGGCCTTTGGCCGGCATGCCGACGAGACGGCGGCGATCCCGAAATCAGATTGCGGCGAACGGGCTGACGACGCACTCTGGCCCCGATGTCCCGTCAGCAGAGGTTCCCGCCATGATTACCGCCGATCTCACCGGAAAGACCGCGCTCGTGACTGGCGCCGCCTCGGGGATCGGGCTGGCGACCGTTGAGATTTTTGCGCGCTGCGGCGCGACGGTGGCGCTGAACCATCTGCCGGACGACCGGCGCGGCGCCGAGCAGGTCGAGCGGCTCAAGGCGAACGGGCACCGAGTCATCGCCGCACCCGGAAACGTCGCGCAACCGGGCGAAGCCGAGGATATGGTAACCACAGCAATCGATGCGCTGGGCCGGCTCGATTTTCTCGTCAACAACGCCGGCACACCGGCGACACCGGCGCCGATCCCGTTTGCCGAACTTGACAGGCTGACCGAGGAGTTCTGGCAGACCATCCTGAACACGAACCTGATTGGCCCCTTCCGCTGCACGCATGCCGCGGTCGGCGCACTGCGCGCCACATCGGGCGCGATCTGCAGCACGGCCTCAATCGCCGGCGT
The DNA here is from genome assembly GCA_963847345.1 of uncultured Alphaproteobacteria bacterium. Lineage (GTDB taxonomy): Bacteria > Pseudomonadota > Alphaproteobacteria > ATCC43930 > CGMCC-115725 > DATARH01. The sequence goes on from CAWJZU010000010.1 coordinate 36,779, forward strand.
GCAGGGCAGCGGCAGCAGCATCCCCTATGCGACGAGCAAGGCGGGAGTCATCAACCTGACGCGCAGCCTGGCCCGCACATTGGCGCCCGAGATCCGCGTCAACGCCGTGGCGCCGGGTTTCGTGGACAGTCCCTGGAACCGGGAATGGCCGGCCGACCGCAAGGCGCAATCCGTCGAGCGGACGCCGCTGAAACGCGCCTGCAAGCCCGAGGACATCGCCGAGACGATTTTCTTCCTGTGCGCCGGGGCAGCGATGATCACCGGACAGACGATCATCGTCGACGGCGGGCTGACGCTGTAGCCAAGATAACGCGAGGGACGCAATCGATCGCCGATTTGGCTTACGCTCGATGTCCCACGGCAGTCGATTATCTCAAACTCGGCGGCGAGGCGGCTGACCATTTGCGGCGTCAGCTTGCATCGCTGCATAATCTGACCGACCAAGTGTGAGTTTGAAATCGCATTCCAATTTGAGTGCGAACCCATCATACGTTCATCACTTCTGGTGGCAGTAGCATCTCGAGAAGCCGCCGTTGCACGTTGCTGTCAACTGCGCCGTGCGGCGTCACCCCAATGCTTCCCAAGATGACGCGGCCGTCAAAAGCTGCGCGCTCGTTGAAAACGCGGATCTCGACGGGCATGCTAGCGGCCTCATCGATGGTGAACTGAAGGCTGGTCTCGATGACCTGCTCGCCATTCGGTTGCACGTGGGTGCTGGCGAGCTGGGCACCGGCGCAGACCTCGATAAAAAAGCTTGTGCCGGCCGTCTCGGCCGAGAAGCCGAGGACAATGTCGGCCGACCACGATCCCGGCGGCAGGGTTATGTACGGGCCATAAATGAACGCACGGGGCCGACCGGTGACATCGATCGGCCCCACGGCCGGCAGCGGAACCGGACCGGCCGGGTCTGTGGCGGCGAAGAAGAGCTCGGGTTCCCAGACCAGCCGCTCAATGCCGCCGCCAGCAAAATACGCCACATACGGTTCGAGCGCCCCATTAACGATCGACCGCTCGCGCTCGCCGAGTTGCTCCTGCCAGCGGCGATTGTCCTCCTCGTCCGATATCGAATGGCCAGCGACTTGGTCCGCGATTGCGGCAAGCTCGTCGGGCTCGATCGAGAAATCGAAGCGTTCGGCAATCGCTGCGGCGATTGCTGGAATTTCGCTTGCCGGAGCGGGCCTCAACACCAGTGCATTTGGGTCATTCGCTATGCCAAGCATAGCAGCGCAGCTGCCGGCGACAGTGCGCGTGGCGGCGGCAAACCCCTCGCTGGAATTCTCAAGCATATTACGCAGCGCCGTCCGCGGATCCCCGAGCGCGATCAGAAACGGGCGGCCCGCCCGCAGGATTTCCGTCTGCAGTCGTACGGCCGGTTGGCGCGAACAGACTACCAGCTTTGACGCGCTCGTTCGGATGACGCCAGCAGCCAGTTCCTCGAGGCTGTTGAGCGCAACCCGCTCGACGGACTCAAAGCGATGTTGGACGATCCGGAGCAGCAGCTCATCACAAAATTCTGCAAAGCGGCTCGGTAGACCAATCGCAAAAAAAACCATCTGCGTAAAACGCTCCGTGGGTCGAGCGCGTCTCTTTACTATCACGCGCCGACGCTGTCGAGCGTGACCAGCCGCTGTACGTTCGGGAAGTAGCGGCCGATCGGAGCTCCGTCCAGACGAGGTCTTCCCGTCCGAATCAGTAGAGTCTATTATCGCGATTCTGCGGCCATCTGCCTCGGCTGTTAGCATCTTAGAACTGGGGGACAGATTGTTCAATCTTTTATCACGGCGGCTTTCGGGGCGGTTCCACCGTCGTATGACCATTTCACCAGAGCAGTTTATTACTGCGCTCTGTCGTGCTCTTCTTCAGCGTCAACCCGACCGCGAAGGACTAGCGATCTGTGTGAAACACATGGAAGCCGGGATGGCTCTTGACGATGTCGTCAAATTCTTCGTATCCACAAATGAATATCAAACTCGCATCCGTGCAGCAGCGTGTCAGGCGGAAGGTGCTCTGGGCAGTCTCGCATCCCCCGATAAAACGTGCGTGAAGAAGCCGCCGTCCGATCTTGTCGTGAGGACGCGGGAGCCGGACGATCCCAACGTTGTTTTCCTGCAGACGGCTGATCCATATCATTACTACGACATGCTGGCCGAGACCTCACGAACCGTTCGGGCCTACTGTCAAAAACATGAGTTTCGGTATGAGTCTTACATTGGCATAAAGAGGGGATTTTACAGTTGGCATGCGGCCTACAACAGAATCGTTATCTTGCGAGAGCTGCTTGATTCGGGGTTTTCCGGTTGGCTTTTCTATCTCGACGCCGACGCATTCATCACGAATTTGGATTTCGACCTCCGGGGATACCTACGAGACAAGGACGGCTACGCCGGGATCTTTGTAGACCCAGGCGAGAAAGATGAATGGTACCACATGAATAACGGCATCTTTCTTATCAACATGGCCGCCAAAGCAGCTCACGATCTCATTCAAAAATGGTTCGAAGAGTTCATGAAGATATCGGATCACGAGCTCAGTTTGGCCACTGATTGGGGTTATCTGCGACATGATCAGGATTTATTGCACGTCGTTTTCTACGATAATCAGTATCTCAGACCGTCAATTTTTTTGGAGTCGCCCTACCTCTTGGGCTGGCCTCCAGGCTTCGTGCGCCAGTTTACGCGCGGCGAGGCTGAAAGCTTGGCCGAGCGCAAGCGGATTATTAAGGGCTACGTAGAGGAGGTGATGGGATCCGCCGGGAGCGCGAGCGAGATCGATGAAGTTGGGGAGCGGGACGCTCGGGTAATCGTTTCCACATTATACAAGACCTTACTGGGACTGATGCCCGAAGGGGACATTTTGGCTGACCACTTCTCGATGCTCCACGAAAACGGTGTACAGTATGGGCTGTCCCGGGTCGTCGAGGCAATAATCGAAACAGAACAATTCAAGACTCGTTTTGCGCCGGCGTGCAGACAGAGCTCAGCTATGAAGGAGCGAAAATGGTTGGCCGGCGCATTGTATCGAAGCTTATTCGAACGCGAGCCGGACTGGCATGCGTTGAATGCGATCCCTGCGCAGCTGCGCGAGCAGGGGCTGGAAATTGGGCTGCAGAATGTGATTGCCGACATGATCCGATGCAACGAGTTTCGTATTGGCCATGAAGCGCGCCAGCGCGCTGCCGCCACTTCTGGAGTCATAGCATTGCGCGGTAACGAGGCAGCCGGGTTGCGCGGAGAGTTGCCTCGAAGGCCGTCTCTGTGTAACTAGCGCATCCTGACGCACGGCCCACTCGTCCACCGGTCCGGAGCGCAGGACGACGGCCGGCTATCACGGCCAACAAGAGGGACATGAGATGAAGCAGCACCGGTTTCGCCTACCCGAACCTGTTCGGCAAGAAGGTGCCGCCGCCGGCGCCGCGCTGGGCCGGCAACGCCCGATACAATTTCATCGGCGGCCACAACGACCGCAGCCTGATCCCGATCGAGGCGCTGATCGAGGCGACCGCTTCCGTATTGCGCCGCGAGGGGCAGGATCTGGCGCTGTACAGCCTCGGCCAGGGGCCGCAGGGCTATCACGGGCTGCGCCAGTTCGTCGCCGACAAGCTCGGCGGCTGGCGCGGCATCAAGGCCGGCGCCGACGACGTGCTGATCACGTCAGGCTCGGGGCAGGCGATCGACCTGATCAACCAGGTCCTGCTCGAACCGGGCGACACGGTGATCCTCGAAGAGTTCACCTATGGCGGGTATCTGACAAAGCTGCGCCGGATCGGTGTCAACATCGTCGGTGCACCGCTCGACGAGGACGGCATCCGGATCGATGCGCTGGCGCGAATCCTTGCCGATCTGAAGGCGAAGGGAACGACGCCGAAATACATTTGCACGGTGCCGACAATCCAGAACCCGACCGGCAGCATCATGCCGCTGGAGCGGCGGCGCGCGTTCCTTGGCGTCGCGGCCGAATACGGCGTCCCTATCTTCGAGGACGAGTGCTACGCCGATCTGACCTGGGGCGGGATGCACGCCCCGCCGGCGCTCTATTCGCTCGACCCGTCACGGGTCATCCATATCGGCTCGTTCTCGAAGACCTTGGCGCCGGCGCTGCGGCTCGGCTATGTCGTCGCCGATTGGGAGTTCATGAGCCGCATCGTCGCGATCAAGACCGCCGGCGACAGCGGCACCGGCGCGCTCGAACAAATGGTCGTCGCCGAGTACTTCTCGAAGCATTTCCAGGACCATGTCGATGAGCTGAGCGCCCAGCTCAAGGACAAGCTCGACACGATGGTCGAGGCGGTCGAACGGGAGTTCGGCACTGCGGTCGAGCCGTGGCTGCCGAAAGGCGGCATCTTCCTGTGGATGAAGCTCCCCGACCAGGTCGATGTCCGCAAGCTCGTGCAGCCGGCGCTCAATGCCGGAATCGCGTTCAATCCGGGACCCGAATGGGCGGTCGACGGCGAGGCCTCGAAATCGCGGCTGCGCTTGTGCTTCGGGCTGACGACAAAGGACGAGATCCGCGAGGGCGTCGCCGGGTTCGCGCGTGTCTGCTACGAGCAGTTCGGCATTCCCGAGCAGAGCGCCAACGTACGGCACGCATCGCGCCCGTAGCCCGATACGATCACCGCATCGCGGAAGGCCGGCCCCACTATCCGAATCCGAGTTGTCTGGAGGACCGGTCCCGGCTTTGCTTTCCTGTGGGTTGAAGGCAGACGGGACGGCGGTCGAGCGAGCGGCAGTGGAGGAATGAATGTCTGACCGGGCGGAAATGCAGAGGCAAATCGACGAAGCGCTGCGCCGCGCGGTCGAAACGGGCGAGGCGCCTGGTGTCGTGGCGATGGCCGCGAACGATGCCGGGCCCCTCTATGAAGGCGCGTTCGGGCGGCGCGATGTCGAAAACGGCCCGGCGATGACGCTCGACACTGTCTTCCGCATCGCCTCGATGACCAAGGCGATCACATGCAGTCGCGGCGATGCAGCTCGTCGAGGAAGGCCGGCTCGCTCTCGATGCGCCGGTGCCCGATATCGGCGAGTCGGCCTTGAACGCGCCACAGGTGCTCGACGGCTTCGACGGGGCCGGCAAGCCGCTGTTGCGTTCGGCCAAGCGCCCGATCACGCTGATGCATCTGCTGACCCATACCGCCGGGTTCACCTATGATTGGTCGAACCCGAACACGCGGCGATATGCCGAGATGACCGGCATGCCGACCGCCACGAGCGGCAAGCTCGCCGCGTTGCGTCAGCCGCTGGCGTTCGATCCCGGCGAGCGCTGGGAATACGGCGTCAACATCGACTGGGTCGGCCGCATCGTCGAGGCCGTCTCCGGCGACGCGCTCGACGTCGTGCTGCGCGACCGCATCTTCGCGCCGCTCGGCATGCGCGATACCGTCTTTCTGCCGAGCCCGGAACAGCGGGCGCGACAGGCGCCGGTGCATCAGAAGCACCCCGACGGCAAGCTCGAACCGCAGCCGTCGCCGGAGCCGTTCGTACCGGAATTCTGGTCCGGCGGCGGCGGGCTGCTTTCGACCGCGCGCGATTATCTGACCTTTCTCGAAATGCTGATGCACGGCGGGACGCTGCACAACGGTACGCCGAGCGGGGCGCGCATCCTGAAGCCGGAAACCGTGGCGCTGATGAACAAGAACCATGTCGGCGACCTGCCGGCCGGCGTACTGCGCAGTATCGCGCCGGAGCGGGCCCACGATCTCGACCTGTTCCCGGGCGCCCCGGTGCGCTGGGGCCTTGCCTATATGCTCAACATAACGCCCGGGCCGAACGGACGCAGCGCCGGCACGGTCAGCTGGGCCGGTATTTTCAACAGCTACTACTGGCTCGACCCGGCGCGCCGTGTCGCCGGCGTGATCCTGACGCAGATGCTGCCGTTCGCCGACCCGGCGATGCTGCGGCTCTACGGCGAGTTCGAGCGCGGCGTGTACGCCCTGGCCGAGGCGCGCTGACGCATGGCGCTACTGCACCTGCTGCGCCACGGCCAGCACGATTTGGGCAGCGGCGTCTTGGCCGGCCGCATGCCCGGGGTCGGGCTGACCGAGCGCGGCCGGGCCGAAATTACCGCGGCTGCCGAGCGCCTTGCGGGCGAAAAGGTCGCGGCGCTCTTCGCCAGCCCGCTGCAGCGCACCCGCGAGAGCGCCGAAATCGTCGCCGAACGGCTCGGCCTGCCGATCGAGTTCCGCGACGACCTGATCGAGCTCGATTTCGGCGAGTGGACCGGCACGACGTTCGACTCGATCCGCGCCGACCTCGCGCTGGCGGCCGTGGAGCCAGCACCGCAGCCTGGCGCGGATTCCCGGGGGTGAAACGATGCGCGCGGTGCAGTTTCGCGCCGTCGAGGCGATCCTGGACATCGGCGACCGACACCGCGACGCGGCTTCCGTCATCGTCAGCCATGGCGACGTGATCCGCTCGGCGCTCGTCTTCGCGCTTGGCATGCCGCTCGACTTCTACAGCCGCATCGAGGTCGTGCAGGGGTCGTTGAGCACGATCCGCATCGACGACGGCGGTATCCGCGTCGTCTCGATCAACGAACGGCCCTGGCTGGGGTAAATTTAGCCTCTCGCTATCGCCATCGGGTTCCGCACACTGCTTGGGCGCGGCTGTTACCGGCGCTGGAAAGCTCTATAATGGGGCAATGCGCACCAGCCGCGCGAGGGAGGACGCTGATGTCGGCCAACGGCCATCGCTACAATGTCGGCGGCATTCTGCTGCAACGGCCATTTAAAATCCGCCGCCTCGGGCATTTCGGATTCAATGTCTCGGATATCGAGACGGCGCGTCATTTCTACGGCGACCTGCTGGGTTTCACGGTGTCCGACATCGCCGATTTCTCGGGCGCGCCGTGGTTTCCGAAAGATGCCGGGCTCGGCGACCGCCATGGCTATTTCATGCGCTACGGCACCGACCATCACGCGATGGTGCTGTTCTCGAAGCCGGTCATGGACCGCCGCGCCGACCGCCAGTTCGCGCCCGAGGTCACGATCAACCAGATCACCTGGCAGTGCGGCAGCCTGAAGGAGATCGTCGAGGCCTACGGCTATTTCGAAGAGCAGCAGGTCCGCATCCAGCGGGTCGGACGCGACATGCCCGGCAGCAACTGGCACACCTATGTCTACGACCCGGACGGGCACACCAACGAACTCTATTATGGTATCGAGCAGGTTGGCTGGAACCAGGAGAGCAAACCCCGCGCGATGTACTATCGCGGGTTCCGCGAAAAGCCGGAATTGCCGCAGATATCGGAGGCCACCGAGGTAAAGGACGCGCAGGAAAAGGGTATCGACATTTTCTCCGGCCACCGGCCGTCGCTACCGAACGGCGGCAAGACCTACGACGTCGACGGCGTGTTGCTGCCGCGGCCGTTCAAGATCACGAAAATCGGGCCGGTGCGGCTTTTCGTCGAGGATGTCGATCGCGCCGAGGCGTTTTACACGCGGCATCTCGGATTGACGAAAAGCGAGGAGAGTTTCTATCGCGGCGCCCGCTGCGTGTTCCTGCGCACCGGCGCCGAGCACCACAGCGTCGCGCTGTATCCGAAGGAACTGCGCGGCACCCTCGGCCTCAGCCCGCATACGACCTGCCTGTCGTTCGGCGTCGAACTGGCCAATTACGCGCAACTGCGCGAAGCAGTGGCTTTTCTGAAAGCACAGGGCTGCACGCTTATGGATCTGCCGCCTGAACTATATCCGGGGATCGATTACGCGGCTTTCGCGCTCGACCCGGACGGGCATTGCATCCAGCTCTATTACTACATAGAGCAGATCGGCTGGGACGGTCGGGTACGCCCGGCCTCCGAGCGCCGCCCGGTAGCGCGCGATTGGCCCGAGGCGCTGGAGCCACTCAGCGACAGCTATGTGGACCAAGTGTTCCAGGGGCCATTCGGCTGAGCGAGCATTTACTTCTGCAAAGAAAGCAATGATGAACCTGTTCGATCTGACCGGCAAAGTCGCGATCGTCACCGGGTCGTCGCGCGGCATCGGCCGGGCGATCGCCGAGGCTTTCGCCGAAGCGGGCGCCAGTGTCGTGATCTCGTCGCGCAATCAGGAGCCGTGCGACGAAGTCGCGGCGGCGATCCGCGCCAAGGGCGGCGAGGCAATCGCGATCGCGGCGCGGATTTCCGACAAGGCCCAGCTTGAAAACCTTGTGGCGAAAACCCGCGAGCAGTGGGGCGGGATCGACATTCTTGTTTGCAACGCGGCGATCAACCCGCATTACGGCCCGCTCGAAGACCTGACCGATCAGGTGTTCGAGCGGATGATGACCAACAACGTACTGAGCAATTTGTGGCTGTCGAAGCTCGTCGCGCCGGACATGAAGGCGAAGCGCGAGGGGTCGATCGTCTTCATCAGCTCGACCGGCGGTCTCAAATCGTCGCGGGTGATCGCAATGTACGGGGTGACAAAGGCGGCCGACATCGCGTTGTGCCGCAGTCTCGCGGCGGAATGGGGGCCGCATAACATCCGGGTCAACTGCATCGCGCCGGGGCTGATTGTCACCGAGTTCGCGCGAGCGCTGTACGAGGACCCGGAACGCCGTGCGCGGCGCGAGGCGCAAACGGTTCTCGGTCGCCTCGGCCAGCCCGAGGAGATCGCCGGGGCCGCGCTGCTGCTGGCCTCCCGCGCCGGCTCCTATATCACCGGCCACACAATCGTGATCGATGGCGGCACGATGGTGGTGTGATCGCAGCTTATTGCTGCGCCGTCGCCCGACGAGGCACACGGACCAGCAGCAACAACGGCAGAGAGCCTAGAATTACGAGCAGCATCAGCGCGAAATCGTCGATGTAGCCGATCATCGCCGCCTGCCGGGTTACCTCGTGATTGAGTGCCGCGATCCCCGAAGGATCCGTAAGACTGAAAGGCAGCGGCAAGAGCGGCGGTTGCGCCAACGGATTGTCCGGACGCAGCGATTCCATCAGCCGCGAATGGACGATTTGTGTGTTTTGCGTCAGCTGCGCTTCGAGAATGGCGATACCGATGCTGCCGCCGAGCATGCGCATCAGGGCGCGGAGCGCAGTTCCTTGCGTCAGGATGTGATGCGGCAATCCGGACAAGGCGAGCAGATTGAGCGGCACGAATGTGCAACCCAGCCCGAAACCCTGCGCAAATCCGGCAAACAGGATCGGCCCCGACCCCATTCGGAGCGAGAATCCGGTCATCTGCCACAGCGAGGCCGCGGTCAGCAGGAACCCAACAGCGATAAAGATGCGGTTGTCGACGCGGTTGATCAAGCGCGCGACAAGAAACATTGCCAGCATCGTGCCAAATCCGCGCGGCGCCATCATCCACCCGGCGTCGAACACCGGGTAATTCAGCAGCACCTGCATCATAGACGGCATCAGCGCGAGGCTGCCGCTGAGGATCATGCCGACCCCGAACATCAATATGCTGCCGGCGACGAAATTGGGGCTCTTCAGCAGCTCCTTGTTCAAAAAGGAGCGTTCGCCGGCGGTAATCGTGTGAATCGTCAGCAGATAGAAACACAGGATCGCAACCGTCGCCTCGATCCAAATCTCGGTCGAGGAAAACCAATCCTTCAGCTGCCCGCGGTCGAGCATCAGTTGCAGCGATCCGACCCCGAGGCTCAGCATCGCGAAGCCGAACCCATCAAAGGCGTCCCGGCGCAAACCCGGCGACTGGCGGACAAAGGCGAAAATTCCGAGCGCGCACAGCGCGCCGACCGGCAGATTGATGTAAAAGCACCAGCGCCAATCGAAATTGTCGGTCAGCCAGCCGCCCAGGGTCGGGCCGATGATCGGCCCCATCATCGCGCCGGTGCTGAAGATCGCCATCGCTTGCCCGTGCTTTTCGCGCGGGTAGATCGTGAACAGCGTGGCTTGGCCAAGCGGCACCAGACCGGCGCTGCAAATTCCCTGCAACATTCGAAAGAGCACGAGCTGGTTCAGGCTGGTGGCGGCGCCGCACAGCGCCGAGGCGATCGTGAAACCGATAACCGAGGCGAGAAAGATCGGCCTCACGCCGAAGCGCCCGGCGAGCCATCCAGTCAACGGCATCATGATCGCCGAGGACACGATGTAGGACGTCAGGACCCATGAGATCTGATCCTGCGCCGCCGCCATGCTGCCTTGTATATGCGGCAGGCAGACATTGACGATTGTCGTATCGAGCCCCTGCATGATGCAGGCGCAGATGACGGTCGCGGTAATCAAACCGCGGTTTGGGACTATCGCCGTGGCTTCTGACTTCAAGGTGTGCGCGACAGCTTGTTTGCGGTATCCGGAGGAGGACGGCTTTACACCGCCAGCCGGTAAGAGTCCCCGTCGCGGATGATATGCCCGGCGGTTACCCCGGCAAAATGCGTGCCGATCACCAGAACCGGCTGGTCGGACAATTCGCCGAGCATGCGCTCCCGGGTGCGGCGCGCCTCGTCGGCGTCGCTGTCGGCCGCCGACGACCAGTCCGGCCGCGCGATCTGGCAGGGATGGTGCATGAAGTCGCCGGTGATCAGCGCCTCCTCTCCGCGTGAGCTGATCCGCACGCTGACATGCCCCGGCGTGTGCCCGACCGTCGGCACGAGGCTGACCTCGTTGCACAGCCGGTGGTCGCTTTCGACCAGATCGGCGAGGCCGGCATCTTGGATCGGCGCAACTGAATCGGCGAACACGGCCATCATGTCCTCGCGCTCGCGCTGACCGCGCCAATGCGCGAACTCGATGCGGCCCATCAGGTAACGCGCATTCGGAAAGGTCGGGACCCAAACCTTGGTCCCATTGGGGCCGTCCACCAGCATCGTGTTCCACCCGACATGGTCGACATGCAGGTGGGTGCACAGCACCGTGTCGATCGACTCGCGCGGGAAACCCGCAGCGGTGAGATCCGCAAGAAACGGTCCGTGCAGATTGTTCCAGTTCGGGATGCGGCGTCCCTGTTTGTCGTTGCCGAGGCAGGTATCGACGACGATGCGCCGGTCCGGCGTCTCGACGACCAGAGCATGAATGCTCATCTTGAGCCGCCCGTGCTCGTCGGCGAAATGCGGCTGCAGCCAGCCGATCGGCAGCACCGCCTCATAGGTGGCCTGCGGCAGGATGAAACGGCTGCCGCCCGTCACCTCAAGCTCGACGATTTTGGTGACCGTCACGTCGCCGATTTTCCATTTCATGTTTTCCTCGTGCGCTCGCGCCGTGGCTCCTGGCCCAATCGATCACAGCAGAGTGGAAACGCTCCCGGGTGCCGCCCCCGGCGGCGCATCGCCGGTGCTTACGGTCGGCGAACCGGGATCGGCGGCGGCCGGGTTCGTGTGGCGGGGCAAGAACAGCCGAATGACCGTTCCGGCTCCGGGTTCGCTGTCGATCGTACAATAGCCGCCAAACCGGGTTACGAAACTCCGGACCTGCGACAATCCCAGCCCGGTTCCCTTTCCCGGCTCCTTGGTCGTAAAGAATGGGTCGAACACCCTGTCGCGCACGTCGGCGGTCATGCCGCACCCTGTATCGCTCACGGCGATCAAAACACAATCACCTCCGGCCGTCCCCGGGGGTGCATCCGAATGGTCGTCGGCGAGCTGACAATTGAGTGTCTCGATCGTCAGCCGGCCCGCGCCCGCCATTGCGTCCCGGGCATTTATCGCCAGATTGACGAGCGCGTTCTCGAGCTCGAAGGGATCGACGAACACCGGCCATAATTGTGGGGCGAGCCGAAGCGTCAGCTCGATCCGATCGCCGAGCGTCCGCCATGGCAGGTCTGCCAGACCGGAGATGAGCTGATTGGCGTCGATCGGCTGCGGATCAACCGGTTCGCGGCGAGCAAAGTTCAGCAGGCGGCGGGTCAACTCAGTGGCCCGCTCGCACGCGTTGTTGGCCGAAGCGATGAATTTCTGCTGGCGTGGGCTCAAACTATCGAGCTGCTGCTCCAATAAGCCGATATTGGCTGCGGCGATCGTGAGCAGATTGTTGAAATCATGCGCGATTCCGGCGGTAAGCAGAGCCACGGCCTCGACCTTCTGCGCCTGGTGCAGCTGTGTCTCCAGCGCGGCACGCTGGGCGATTGCGTCGCGCGCCTTCGCTAACGCCATCTGCTCGCGCCGCGTGCGGCGCAGCGCAATAATATTCAACAAGACAAAGCCGAGCACCGCCGGGATGGCGATCAAGGCGTAACCGATGGTCGATTCCAGCCATTCCCGCAGAATGGACGACTTGGTTCGCCCGATTGCAACGTAAACCGGGTAGGAGGCCAGCCGCTTGTACGCCACGACGGTGCCAGGCGCGTCGAAGCGCGAGCCGCTCGCGCCCGTGCCGTGCCGGATGCGCTCCGCTATCGCACCGATCAATTCGTCTTCCCGCCCCGGAGCCGACATCGCGGCGGTTTCCGGATAGCGAGCCAACAGGGTCCCGTCGTTGCGCAGGACGCTCGCCACGTATTCGGAGGAACCGTCCAGGAGCCCTTGATAGAATGAAGCGAAATAGTCGCCGGAAACGGCAATGACCGTGATACCGGCGAAGCTTCCGTCCGGCCCTTCGCGACGCCGGCTCACGGTAAAGTATGGTTGAAATTTTCCGGTTTCCAGGCTGCGCGCACGCAGAGCCCAGATGAACGTCTGCGCTCCCGGTTCACGCAGCACGCGGAAGTCCTCGCGTCCGGAATGGTCGAGTTCGCGGTCGACCGGGAAGACCCGCGCACTGACCAGCGCGCGCCCATTCGCGCCGACTACCCAAGCCGCCGCGATCTGCGGCACATTCTCTATCTGCTTCGCCATTTGCTCGTGCAGCGATTTTTCCCGCGCGAGGATCTCTTGGTCGGACAAGCCCCGGAGTAAGTCGTCGATCCGCCCGGCCGCCAGCAGATGCGTATCGAGGATTTTGGTCGTATTCTCCTCCGCCACCGCGGCGGCTTCGGCGAGCGCGGCCGCAGCGCGCCCGTAACTGGCATGGTAGGAGTAGTAGCAGGCGATACTCCCCACCAGCAGCGGCAGAACGACCGAGCCGATCAGCAGCAGTCGGAGGGTCCGTACCGCTCCGAAAACCGCCCTGCCTCCGGCCATCGGGAGACCGGGGGATGACCGAGGAGCATCGATGCCGCTATTCGAGGCTGCCATGTCCGTCCGGTCTTGTAAAATCTCTATGGCGACGATCAACAGTGTCGCAGCATAGCTGCGAAGGCTCGCTATGTCGCAGCTGTAGTTCAGCAGAGCGGCTCGGATCAAACCAACAACGGCGCGTATCGGGATTAGTCTCACCAAAACCGTCCGGGACCAGGGCCGGCTGGGCGAGAATCGAGCGTTTCGTACGGCACGAAAGGGCCGCGATGTGGAAATTGTATTGCGCGAGCATCGCTATCATCGTTGGTCTGATCGTGACCGGCTGCGCAAAGCAGAAACCTGTTGTGGATCCGACCGTCGTTGCGGCCCAGCTGAGCACCGGCGCGCCACTGTTGCGCTGCCGCGCTGATTGTGTGGCCGAGTGGCGAGGTGCCCAGCCGTATGCGGCGCAACTCGATGCGGCGGCGCGCTGGTCGGAGCTCGCCGCGCTGGTCGTCAGCATCAATTATCAGGACGATCTGACGCTTTATTATCTTGCGCGCGCCGCCGAGGGGCTGGGCTATCCGGCGGCTGCGGCCAGCTACTATCGCCAGAGCACATACATCTCCGGGAGCTCGTTGTCCTGTCAGCATGAAAGCGGGGTATGCGGCGGGATCGTTCTGCCGGAAGCGGCCCTGGCGCGGATCGATGCGCTTGAGAGTCTAAGCCCAGCGTTCGCGATCCCGGCCCCGTCGGCTGCCCGCGACCGCAGCGAAGCCGCCGCCCACCGCCTCCAAACTACTCCCGGCGACCGAACTTAAGCCGCCAGGGGCCGCCCCGCCGGAACGCGAGCCGCAGCAGCCCGAGGCCGCAGAGCCGGAACCCCAGCCGCCCACCGCCCCGATCTCCCAACCGCGCGACACCGCTGCCGCGGCTCCCGAGCGGAACCGCCCCACGGTGTCCGAGCGGTCCGATCCCGTCCGGGTACCGGCCCAGCCGGCATCACCGGAGCCCACCCGCGTGGACCCGGTCGCCAAACAATACATCGAGCCCCCGGCGGGCCGCTGAACTGAATACCGCCCTCGCCTCAATGGCCCGGCGATGAGGTCGAAAACTTGGCCCTATCGGTCGAGCGGCGGGCGTCTCGATGGCCCGGATTCGACGGCAGGATGGCGACGCGGCGGGCTCATATCCGAGGCTTCCCAAAGGCAGGTAATCCGCCCGCCGAGCGAGGCTAGCATTCGCGTCTCGAACACAGGGAGATCAGAATGAAAGCCGCCGTCCTGCACGCGCCGAATCAGCCGTTGACGATCGAGAACGTCGCGCTGCAGAAGCCGCGAAGTGGTCTTGCGCACCGCCTTTGCCGGGCTGTGCCATTCCGATCTGCATTTCATCGAAGGCCTCTATCCGACCCCGACCCCGGTCGTGCCAGCCCGGCGACCATGTCATCACCCGCCTGTCGGTATTCTGCGGCACCTGCCCGCAATGCGTCACCGGCCACCCAATCTGTGCGAGAACACCGACGTCAAAAAGATGCCCAGCCAGGCCCGCCGCATGACCTGGAAGGCTGGCGAGCACATGAGAACCAGGCCTTCAATCTGTCCTCGTTCGGCGAACAGGTACTGGTGCACGAGAACGCCGCCGTGAAGATCGATAACGACATCCCGCTCGACCCGCGCGGCGATCGGATGCGGCGTGATGACCGGGGTCGGCGCCGTGTTCAACGCCGCCAAAGTCAAGCGGGGCGCGACGGTCGCCGTGATCGGCTGCGGCGGGATCGGTCTGTCGGCGGTCAACGGCGCGGCGCTGGCCGGCGCGGACGCCGGTACCCGCCACAAAGAAAACCGCCCGTCCGCGGTCTCCCCGGACGGGCGGCTTGGCGATTTGGCCCGTCATGGCCGGGCTCGACCGAGCCATGACGGGGCACTCCGAAACCCGCGGGTCGAGCCCGCGGGTGGCGAGGACTTTCCGCGGCTAGCTTAGAAGTCCATCCCGCCCATGCCGCCGCCGGGCGGCATCGCCGGCATCGCCGACTTGGGTTCGGGCTTCTCGGCGACCATCGCCTCGGTCGTGATCAGCAGACCCGCGACCGACGCGGCATCCTGCAGCGCGTGCCGGACGACCTTGGTTGGATCGATGATGCCGGACTGGACGAGATCGGTGAACTCGCCCTTTTGCGCGTCATAGCCGTAGTTCGGGTCCGTGCTGTCGAGCAGCTTGCCGACAACGATCGAGCCGTCGGTGCCCGAGTTCTCAGCGATCTGCCGCGCCGGCCACTGCAGCGCCTTGCGGACGATGTCGATGCCGACCTTCTGATCCGGATTGGCTGGGGTGATCTTGTCGAGAGCACGGATCGCATAGAGCAGGGCCGAGCCGCCGCCCGGGACAATGCCTTCCTCGACCGCGGCGCGGGTCGCGTGCATCGCGTCGTCGACGCGGTCCTTGCGCTCCTTGACCTCGACCTCGGTCGAGCCGCCGACCCGGATCACCGCGACGCCGCCGGCCAGCTTAGCCAGCCGCTCCTGCAGCTTTTCGCGGTCGTAGTCGGAGGTCGTCTCCTCGATCTGCTGCCGGATCTGCGTGATGCGGCCTTCGATGTCCTCCTTCTTGCCGCCGCCGTCAATGATCGTGGTGTTTTCCTTCTCGACACGCACGCGCTTCGCCTGGCCGAGCATGTCGAGCGTGACGTTCTCGAGCTTGATGCCGAGATCCTCGCTGATCACCTGGCCGCCGGTCAGGATCGCGATATCCTCGAGCATCGCCTTGCGGCGGTCGCCGAAGCCCGGCGCCTTCACGGCCGCGACCTTGAGGCCGCCGCGCAGTTTGTTGACGACAAGCGTCGCGAGCGCCTCGCCCTCGACATCCTCGGCGACGATCAGCAGCGGCCGGCCGCTCTGCACGACGGATTCGAGCACCGGCAGCATCGCCTGCAGGCCCGACAGCTTTTTCTCGTGGATCAGCAGATACGGGTTCTCAAGTTCGGCGATCATCTTCTCGGCATTGGTCACGAAATAAGGCGAGAGATAACCGCGGTCGAACTGCATGCCCTCGACGACGTCGAGCTCGGTCTCGAGGCTCTTCGCCTCCTCGACCGTAATGACGCCCTCGTTACCGACCTTCTGCATCGCGCGGGCGATCATCTCGCCGATCTCGCGCTCGCCATTGGCCGAAATCGTGCCGACCTGCGCGATTTCCTCGTTGGTGGCGATCTTCTTCGAGCGGCTCTTGACATCCTGCACGACCGCCTCGACCGCAAGATCGATGCCGCGCTTCAAATCCATCGGGTTGAGGCCGGCGGCCACAGCCTTCGACCCCTCGCGCACGATCGCCTGCGCCAGAACGGTCGCGGTCGTGGTGCCGTCGCCGGCCTGGTCGCTGGTCTTCGAGGCGACCTCGCGAACCATCTGCGCGCCCATGTTCTCGAACTTGTCGGCGAGCTCGATTTCCTTCGCGACGGTCACGCCGTCCTTGGTGATGCGCGGCGCGCCGAACGATTTATCGAGGACGACGTTGCGGCCCTTCGGCCCCAGCGTCACCTTGACGGCGTTGGCGAGAATGTCGACGCCGCGCAGCATCCGCTCGCGCGCGTCGCTATGGAACTTTACTTCCTTCGCAGCCATTGTTCGTGTGCTCCCTTAAGCGGCTTTGCGGATGGCGGTCTGATCGAGGACGCCCATGATGTCGGATTCCTTCATGATGATCAGATCCTCGCCCTCGAGCTTGATTTCGGTGCCGGACCATTTGCCGAACAGCACCCGGTCGCCCGCCTTGACGTCGAGCGCCTGGATCTTGCCGTCCTCGCCCCGAGCCCCCGGGCCAACCGCGACCACCTCGCCCTCCATCGGCTTTTCCTTGGCCGTGTCGGGGATGATGATGCCTCCTGCGGTCTTCTCTTCCGCTTCCACGCGCCGGATCAGGACGCGGTCATGCAGTGGGCGGAACCCCATATAAACCTCCTTGCACGCTCTGACATTCGGGCTAGCACTCTCTAGCCGAGAGTGCTGCTCATTTAGTCGGATCGTTTTCGGTTGTCAACCGTTTCAACGGGGGTACCGGCAGATCGATACGGCAGCTCATGGCGCGAGATGAGGGTGCGCCCAGAACCGGCTGGGCGTCGCGCGTCGGGGGATGGTGCTGGGGATATCAGGTTTTTTGGCCGGCAAGGGTTTTGACATGGCCCGCGCCGGGGCGCAGTCTCTCCATATATAGGCCGCTACCGGCAACCGGATTGAGCATTGCGATGGCGCGAACCGTTGATTGGGAAATTCCGAGCGAGTTCCAGCCGAAGCCGGAGGATTTCGACTTCGACCTCGAAGGCGCGCTCGGCGCCGTGCTGGGATTGCAAGCCACTGTCCCCGAGGACGCCTTTACCGCCACGACGCTCGGCACCGAGCGCGCCGGGTCGGGTGTGCTGATCCGCAAGGACGGGCTGGTTCTGACGATAGGCTATCTGATTACCGAGGCCGAATCGATCTGGTTGACTTCGACGGTCGGCGGCGCGGTGCCGGCGACGGTGCTCGGCTATGATCAGGAAACCGGGTTCGGACTGGTGCAGGCCTTAGGGCGCCTCAACGTGCCGCCGCTTGAAATCGGCGCCAGCCAGCGGGTCGGCGCTGGCGACCGCGGCGTGGTCGCGGCCGAGGGCGGCCGCCGACACGCCGTCGCGGCGACGGTCGTCGCGCGCCAGGAATTCGCCGGCTATTGGGAATATCTGCTCGACCGCGCTATTTTCACGGCGCCGGCGCATCCATTCTGGGGCGGTGCGGCGCTGATCGGCGGCGATGGCAAGCTGCTTGGCATCGGATCTCTGCATGTCCAGCACTCGAACGGCCGCGAGCTGCGACGCGACGTCAACATGATCGTGCCGATCGACCTGTTGGCGCCGGTCCTCGACGACATGCTGACCTATGGCCGTCCGAACCGGCCGCCGCGGCCGTGGCTCGGCCTCTACGCCGCCGAGGTCGAGGACGCCATCGTCGTGGCCGGGCTGTCCGAACGCGGGCCGGCGAGTAAAACCGGGCTGAAACCGGGCGACCGCATCGTCGCGGTGCGCGACGAGCCGATCTCGACCCTGGCCTCGTTCTGGCGCCGCGTCTGGGCGAGCGGCCCGGCCGGCAGCGAGGTGGTGTTGCAGATCGCGCGGGACAAGGAGACGATGCGGGTGCGCATCCCCTCAGCCGATCGCACCCGCTTCCTGAAGGCGCCGAGGCTGCACTGAGAAGCGCGAGCGTCGGCGCGCCATGTTAGCCGCGCGTAGCTGGCGTTAAGCGCCGCTCAAACCCGGCCTGCGTGCCGTTGTCGACCCTGTTAAGTTGGCGTTCGCTTATGCGTTCACCTTATTTGTCGCGGGATGGCGTGGCGCGGCGCCTGTTGTGTTTCGGACTCGGTTACAGCGCGCGGGTCCTCGCCGGCAGGCTCATCGCCGAGGGCTGGGAAGTGCGCGGCACCGCACGCGATCCGGACACCGCCGTCGCGCCGCGCGGTTGCGCGATGTACCGTTTCGACCGTGAGCACCGGCTGCCGGCTTCCGCTTTCGACGGCGTCACGCATATCCTCGTCTCGGTCCCGCCGGACGCGGCCCCCGGCGCGACGAGCGATCCGGTTCTCGATACGCACGGGGAGGACATCGCCGCGCGTGCCGGCCTCGCCTGGCTCGGCTATCTGTCGACCACCGGGGTGTACGGCGATCGCGACGGCGGTTGGGTCGACGAAAAATCCGAGCTGCGCCCGAGCGGCGAGCGCGGCCGGCGGCGCGTCGCTGCGGAGACCGGCTGGCTCGATCTGTGGCGTCGCCGCTTCGTGCCGGTGCAGGTGTTTCGGCTCGCCGCGATTTACGGTCCCGGCCGCGGCCCATTCCAGGCGCTTCGGGCCGGCACCGCGAAGCGCATCGTTAAGCGAGGGCAGGTCTTCTCGCGCATCCATGTCGATGATCTGGCGAGCGTGCTCGCCGCATCGATCGCCCGGCCGCGACCCGGCGCGGTATATGCTGTCTGCGACGACGAGGCGGCCCCGCCTGAGGCGGTCATCGTCTATGCGGCAGGGTTGCTCGGGATGGAGCCGCCGCCGCCGGTGCCGTTTGAGGAAGCCGGATTATCGGCGATGGCGCGCAGCTTCTATGACGACAACAAGCGGGTGTCGAACACAAGGATCAAGAGCGAACTCGCAGTGGCGCTGCGCTATCCGACCTACCGCGAGGGCCTGGCCGCGATCCTGCGCGAGGAGGCGAGAGGCTTGCCCTGACCGGCGGCATCCGGCAAGTTCGCCGACACGTTCGCGTCCAGCCGCTTTCGGGGAGAAACGCCATGCCCGCTTACAACGTGCTGATCATGGGGGCGTCCTACGGGTCGCTGCTCGCCACCAAGCTGCTGTTCGGCGGCCACAAGATCACGATGATCTGCCTGCCGGCCGAAATCGAAGCGTTCAACGGCGAGGGCGCGGTCGTCCGGCTGCCGGTGCGCGGCCGCAAAGACCCGGTCGAGCTGAAGTCGAAAATGCTGCCCGGCAGCCTGCGCGCCGCCGGTCCCGGTGACGTCAAGCCGGCCGATTTCGACCTCGTCGCGCTGGCGATGCAGGAGCCGCAATACCGCTCGCCGGGCGTGCGCGAACTGCTCGACGCCGTGGCGACGAGCCGGGTCCCGTGCATGTCGATCATGAACATGCCGCCGCTGCCCTATCTGAAGCGCATCCCCGGTCTCGATACCGATAAGCTCAAGGCGGCGTTCACCGACGCCTCGGTGTGGGACAATTTCGAGCCCGGGCGCCTGACGCTGTGCAGCCCCGACCCGCAGGCGATCCGCCCGCCGGGCGAGAAGATCAACGTGCTGCAGGTTACGTTGCCCACCAATTTCAAGGTGGCGCGCTTCGAACTCCGACGCGTCGACGAACATCCTGCGCCAGATGGAGCGCGATATCGAGGCGGCGCGCTACAACCCCGGCGACGGCGAGATCCAGCTTCCGGTCAAGCTCAGGGTGCACGACTCGATTTTTGTGCCGCTCGCGAAGTGGGCGATGCTGCTGTCCGGCAATTACCGCTGCGTGACAAAGGACGGCGCGATCGACATCAAGGACGCGGTGCATCGGGACGTCGAAGAGTCACGGTCGGTGTACAACTGGGTCGTCGGGGTCTGCGAAAAGCTCGGCGCGTCAGCCAGCGATCTGGTGCCGTTCGAGAAATACGCGGCCGCTGCCAACGATCTGGTGCGTCCGTCATCGGCGGCGCGGGCGCTGAACAACGGCGTGCCGAACATCGAGCGCACCGACCGCCTCGTGCAGCTGATCGGCGCGCAGCTCGGGATGCGGCACCCGGTCGTCGACCGTACCGTCGCACTGGTCGACGAGAGGCTGGCCGCCAACCGGCAGAAGGCCGCTTAGCGTCGGGGCCAAAAACCGCAGGGTGTAGGGTGGAAAAGCGCGCTGCGCGCCTTCCGCCTTACGCGATGCATCTTCATGCCCTTGCCGCCGCCTCGAACGCCGCGAAAATTGCCGTAATCGCATGGCAAACTGCCCTTCGTTAACCGGCGACGAGGCGCGGCGATGCGCGGTGTTAATTCCCTGTTCGGCGTCGGACATTTCGCTGTTCGGGTCTGCCGAAGTCCCAGTTCGGGTGAGCCGAATTCCCTGCTCAGGGCGTCGGTAACCTGGCCGGATAACCCCTAACCCTCTGTCCGAAATGAAGAAAGCCGACAAAAGCCCGGCTCGGAATGGGGAAATTCCCTGCCGCAGGGAATTTCCGCTGCCTCGCGGCGGTCGAGACCGACCAGTGGGCAGGGGTGTCCATCCTGCATTCCGGTCGCGAACGGATGGCGCTACTCGATCGCGACTCAGAGCAATTGCCCCACCGATTATTTCTTGGCGATCGCGCGCTCGGCTTTTGACGGGGTGAGCTTCTCGGGGTGGACGATCGTCTTGTTGACGGCGCTGCGGGCCGTGCCGAGCGTCGGAAACTCGGTGTCGGCGCCCTCGCGCTGCAGCACATAGACGGTCGCGACCGGCTTGCGGCTGAGCTGGTCGGCGGTGGTGCGCTTGACGATCGTCCAGTGCACGCGCCGCGTCTCGCCGCCGTCCTCCTCGACATCCTCAAAACCGCGATCGACAATCGCATCGACCGAGTACAGCTTCTGCTCGACCCGTCTTGGCGGTCCTCCCCGGCCGTCGCGGTCGCGACGATCGCCGCGATCCCGCGGCCCGCCGCGACCCTCGGCGCGGCGCTCGCGCCCGTCGGCACCCCGATCTGCGGCGCCGCGTTCGGCCCCGCCCTGTCGCGGCGTGCCGCGGCGTTGGCCCGCGTACTCGCCGGACGGTCCTGCCGCCCGCCCCGCTTCGGCCGCTCGCTCTTGCCGGACGCCCGGCGCCGCGGCATCGGTCGGTCGGCGGCGCCGCCGCCCGCGTGGGCGCGCCGGTCCGCCCCCGGCTTCCGCGGTCTTCGCGGCAGCCTCTCCGGACGTTGGCGCGGCCGGCTCGCCTCCCAGCGGCGCGTGGCGGCGTTGTCGGCGCGGCACGCTGAAGCTGCGCTGTCCGGGCGCGAGCGCGGCGCGGATCGCAGCAATCGCCGGCGGCGCGCTATCGCCGTCCGGGATCGGGTCGCTGTGACCCGGCAGCAGTCCGAGCACCGGCGGCCGGCGGCGGCGCCGGCGGTTGCGGGTGCGCAGCCGCAGCAGCGGGCGGTCGGCCGCAGCGCCTTCCGGAACTCCCTCAGTACCGACCTCGGGCAAGGCTTCGCCGCCGCCATGCGCGACGGCGATTTCGGCGACGACTGAGGCCGGCCGGGGTTTCTCCGATCTCTGTCGCGACATCCGCGTCGCGGAAGCCCGCGTCACTCGGAACCGTTTCGCCCGAAAACGGCTCGCTCCGGGCGCCAGCTTCGTTCGCGGCCAAGGCCTGCGCGGGACGCCGACGACGGCGGCGCCGGCGGGGACGCGGCGAACCCTCGCCGGCATCGGAAGCGCTCTCGCCGCCTGCTTCGGCTGCGGGCGGCGCATCGGCCCCTTCGGCCGGGTTGCCTGCTTCGCTCAAGCCCGGCGCGGTTTCAGCTCTCGCTGCCGTATCGCTACCGTTCAGCTCGCGCTCTGTGGCGGGAGGGCCGGGGGCGGTTTCGGTCGAATCCACGTTCGTTCTCTCGATGCACTCTTTAGCGCCGCTTGCCGATGCCACGCTGGATTATGCCTCGTTGGGCCGACGACGCTGCGATCAGCCCAACTCTATCGCTCGCCAGAAATCAAGGGAAGCGCGGGCGCAGCGCTCCGGCACGAGCAGATTCACGCCATGCCCGTAACCCTCGATCAGGTCAAGGCGGGCCTGTGGCAGCCGCCCGGCCAGCGCGCGCTGCTGCGCAGCGGCGATGCGGCTCTTGTCGCCGCACAGCAGCAGCACCGGCACGGAGATGCCGGCGAGCAGCGGCTGCGTGTCCACCGCCTCGAAGCAGTCGTGCATCGCGGCGGCTGTCTCGGGCCGGGTGCGGTCCATCTCGGCGACCACCCAGTCGCACAGGCGCGGATCGGCTCGTGTCAGGTCGAGGCGATAGCCGAGGGTCTGCCGGCACCACTCGCCGACCCCGTAAGCACGCATCGCCGCCGAGGCGCTCTCCCGGTCGAGCGCGTAGATGCGCTTGATTTCGTCCGGAATGCGGCCCGGCGTATTGCACAGCACGAGGCTGGCGATGCGCCGGGGATACGCGGCGGCGAGCAGCACCCCGATAATGCCGCCCGACAACTCGCCAACCCAATGCACCCGTTCGAGACCCAGCGCATCAAGCGCCGCGATCACCTGCGCCGCGATGGCTTCAGGCGTATAGCCGTAACCGGCCGGCGGCGGATCGGAGTCGCCGCAGCCGAGCAGGTCCGGGCGATAGACGCGGCGGGTCTCGGCGATGGCCGGAACCCACCGGTTCCAGAACCGTGCGTTGCGCGCGAAGCCGTGCATCATCACGACTGGCAGCGTCGCGTCCCACGGCCACAGATAATTGTCGACGGCGCAGTGCAGCGCCGCCCCGTCGGCCATTGGAATCATAGGCATTCGCAATCTCCTCTCCAACGGCGTCATTGCGCGGCGCTGCGCGCCGCCCGAGCGTCTGCCCCGGACCTGATCCGGGGATAAATTCCGCGTACTCGTGACCTTACCGACCGCACCT
This sequence comes from uncultured Alphaproteobacteria bacterium, assembly GCA_963847345.1. Lineage (GTDB taxonomy): Bacteria > Pseudomonadota > Alphaproteobacteria > ATCC43930 > CGMCC-115725 > DATARH01. Next base: position 59,876 of record CAWJZU010000010.1, read on the forward strand.
TACCGACCACCGCCATCGCCGGCGAGCGATGATCGGCTGCCCTCCGCCGGCGGCGATGCGTGCCGAATTTCGTCTCGATCCCACCGCGCTCCGAAACCGGCCTTAAGGCCGGTGATGCCACGCTGGCGAGTCTGCGGCGATGAACCCAGACCGCCTCTGGGGTCTGTTCGCACTTGAGCCGCGCGGTGCAGAGGCGCAGCGACCGATCGTTGACTTCGCGTGGGTATCGTGAACGAGCGTGTTACGATCCCCGTTTCGTGCCCTAAAAGGGACTGGTTCCGTGTAGACAGCCGGGCTGCGACAGTGGAAGAGGACCACATGATTATGTCCAACATGCTGGGCTGCTCGGGTTCGCCAGCTTGCGCCGCCGTTATGTCAAGCCTGATGAGGGCCTGACCGGCTCTGGCGCTAGCAGGCCCCGGAGCGATTCCTGACTTGGAACACTGCGAGATTCCGCCATGCCCTATGCCGCACCCGTGGAAGAAATGCAGTTCGTGCTCGACACGCTGGCGCCATTGGAGGGCCTCGTCGAACCCGATGTGGCCGCTGCGATCCTCGGCGAGGCCGCCCACTTTGCCGCCGCCGAGCTTGACCCGCTGAACCAGAAGGCCGACCGGATCGGCAGCGTGCTCGAAAACGGCGTCGTGCGCACCCCGCCCGGGTTCCGCGAGGCCTATCGCCGCTATGCCGAGGCCGGTTGGATGGGGCTGCAATGCGATCCGGCCCATGGCGGTCAGGGGCTGCCGATGTCGCTGGCGACTGCGGTGGTCGAGATGTGGAACTCGGCCTGCATGGGCTGGGCGTTGTGCCCGCTATTGAATTTCGGTGCCATCGAGCTGCTGCAGGCACACGGCTCGGAGGAACAGAAGCGGCTTTATCTGGGCAAGCTGATCGCCGGCGAATGGACCGGCACGATGAACCTGACCGAGCCGCACGCCGGCTCGGATCTTGGCGCGCTGCGCACCCGCGCCGTGCCGGCGCGCGACGGTCGCTGGGGCGACCACTACCGGATCAGCGGCCAGAAGATCTTCATCACCTATGGCGACCACGATCTGACAGACAACATCGTCCACATGGTGTTGGCCCGCACCCCGGACGCGCCGCCCGGCAGCCGCGGCATCTCATTGTTCCTCGTGCCGAAATTCCTGCCCGACAGCGACGGCAAGCCCGCCGAGCGCAACGATCTCAGGCCGCTGCGGGTCGAGGAAAAGCTCGGCATCCATGCCTCGCCGACCTGCGTCATGTCGTTCGGCGAGGATGAGGGCGCGATCGGCTGGCGCATCGGTGAGGAAAATCGCGGCCTCGAATGCATGTTCACGATGATGAACAGCGAACGGCTGCTGGTCGGGGTGCAGGGCGTCGCGATCGCCGAACGCGCCTATCAGCAGGCCCGCGATTATGCCCGCACGCGTGTCCAGGGCGTACCGGCCGGGATGAAGCGCGGCGATAGCCCGGCGGCGCCAATCGTGCATCACCCCGATGTCCGCCGCATGCTGCTGTCGATGCGCGCCGGCACCGAGGCAATGCGGGCGCTGAGCTATCTCGCTGCCGCTTCGATCGACGCCAGCCGCCAGTCCGGCGACGACAAAGCGCGGTTCCGGGCAACGCGGCGGGCAGACCTGCTGATCCCTATCGTCAAGGCGTGGTCCACCGATCTCGGCGTCGAGATCGCCTCGACCGGCATCCAGGTGCATGGCGGGATGGGCTACATCGAGGAAACCGGCGCCGCGCAATATCTGCGCGACGCGCGGATCGCGCCGATCTACGAAGGCGCCAACGGCATCCAGGCAAATGATCTGGTCGGCCGTAAGCTCTGCCGCGACGGCGGCGAGGCGGCGCGCGAGCTGTTCGCCGAAATGCGACCGATCCTGTCCGAGATCGGCGCAAGAGCCGGGTGGGAGTTGATGCATCGCGGTCTCGCCGAGGGGCTCGACGTGCTGGAGCACGCGACGGCCTATCTGGTCGAGGCCGACCCGGCGCTCGCGGCGGCGGGTTCCTCGCCATATCTGGCGCTGTTCGGCACGGTGGTGGGCGGCTGGCTGATGGCGCGCCTCGCGCTCGCCGCGGAAGACCGTTCCGGCGATCTGCGATTTGCCACCGCGAAGCGAGCGACCGCCCAATTCTACGCCGAGCACTTCCTGGCGCGCGCCCCCGCATACCTGCCGGCGATCGAGCACGGCGCGACGGTCGTTGATTTCGACCCTGACCTCTTGTGACGCGCCGGAACGCCGCGCGGCTACACCGTGTCACGACCTGTCCCCCGACGCCGCCGGCGCCAAATTCCGCCGCCTTTATGTGATACACGGCATCTCACTTGGATTGGTCGGGCAAGTCCGACAGGCTGGCAGCACAATCCGATGACACGATTTTGGAAATTTGCGGTAAGATTCCTTGCAGAAATCAGCAAGGGCAATCCTGGAAAGCAACCATTTGGTTGCGTTTGGCCCAGACGGAGCCTACGGGTTGACAGCGTCTCTGGCTGCTCGGAGGTTTCGCAAAAGAAGGGTCACCGAACTCTGGAGGAGGCATTCATGGCGTATCACCTCGAAGGACGATTGCTCGAAGTATGCGATTGCCGCGTCTTGTGTCCGTGCTGGATCGGCGAGGACCCCGATAACGGGACCTGCGACTCGGTGCTCGCCTACCGCTTCGACAAGGGCACGATCGACGGGCTCGATGTCGGCGGACGCACCGTCGCGATCGTCTCGCACATCCCAGGGAACGTGCTCGCGGGCAATTTCCGCGTCGCGCTGTATCTTGATGAGGGCGCATCAGATGCGCAGCACCAAGCGCTCGTCGATCTGTATAGCGGCAAGCTCGGTGGCCCCGTCGCGGAACTCGCGAAACTCGTCGGCGAGGTGATCTCGGTCGAGCGCGCCCCGATCCGTTTCGACGTCAACGAAGGGCGCGGAACACTGACGATCGGCGACATTAGCCACGCCGAGCTCGAACCCTACAAGGGTCCGGACGGCTCGACGACGGTGTTGAGCAACACGATCTTTTCGACCGTGCCGGGGGCGCCGGTATTCGTCGGCAAGGCGACCCGATACACCTCGAAGCATCCGGCGCTGGGGCACGATATCGACCTGAAAGACCACAACGCGCTGCAGAGCACGTTCGTGTTCGACGCTTGAGATCGCGGCAGACGGCGGCGGAGACGCACTGAACCGAAGGCTCACCATGCGGACCCGACGCTGGTTCTTGCCGATTGCGGGGGTGCTGACCGTTGCGGCGTGGGTGGCGCTGCTTTTGTGGCAGCAAAGCCCGTATGCCCGCTATCTCGACCACGGCAACTGGACCGAAACCGGGTTTGGAGCCGGACTCTGCGCCGCGCTCCCGGCGGCTGGATGGGCGCTGCCGGTCGCGCTCTATGTCGGCGGCTGGCTGCTGATGATCTCGGCGATGATGCTGCCGACAGTCGTTCCGCTGCTGGACCGCTTCGACCGGCTCGTCTCGCAGCGGCCCGATCGCGGCTGGCTGCTGGCTCTGGTGATTGGCGGATATATGCTCGCCTGGTTTGCTTTCGGCATGGCAGCGCATCTACTCGATGCCGTGGTGCAACAGGCGGCCTCGCAATCGGATTGGTTGTTGTTCAACGGCTGGATCGCCGCCTCGCTGGTTTTGTCCGGAGCCGGGTTGTTTCAGTTCAGCCGGCTCAAGTACCACTGTCTGGTTCGCTGCCGCACGCCGCTGAGCTTTATCACGAAACATTGGCGCGGTCGCACGCCGCTGCGCAACGCACTGTTGCTCGGGCTGGACCACGGCGCCTTTTGTGTCGGGTGCTGCTGGGCGATCATGCTACTGATGTTCGTCGTCGGCACCGCGAGCCTCGGCTGGATGCTGCTGCTCGGGGCAGTGATGGCGCTGGAGAAGAACACATCCTGGGGTGGCCGGCTCAGCCGCCCTCTCGGCGCGCTGCTGCTCACCGCCGCCGGCGCGCTGGCCGGCGTCAATCTGTTTGCATAACAATCAGTGCGGCGTCATCCAAAAGCGGAACCATTCGACGACGCCGGACTGTCCGAGCTTGCCGTCGAAATATCCAAGCAGTCGCTCGATCGCATGCCGCTGCCGAGGGGGCATATCGAAACTGTACCCGTTTGCCTCGACGAAAGTCACGGCGGCACGAAATGCGGTCCGTTTGTTGCCTTCGGTAAAGGCATGCGCGTCGGCGAGGCTCGTATAAAGCCGCGCCGCCAGCACGGCGATGTCGCGATCCATGAAATAGACCCAGACATTCCACGGATGCGCCAACGCGCGCTGCAAGGCGGCGTGGTCGCGCACTTCATGGAGTTCGCCAGTCTCCGCAACCTCGTCCGCGTTGAAAGCGATGAGGGCTTCGATCGGGACCCACAGCGGTTCTCCGTTTCTGCCGTGGTCACTCATGCCGCTCTCGGCTCGGGGATGCCGCCAGCTTCTGGCCCGCGACAGCAACACCGATACCGCCCGTCTCAATCACCTAGCACGGCCTCTCGCGATTCCGCGCGACATCATCGTGCGGCCCAATCGCCTGCTCAGGCTGCCGGCGTGACCCGGTCCTTCGCGCCACGGCCGGCAGTTCTGTGATAATAGCCCGAGTGCCGGCAGAAAACCGCCTCGCCGGTAGGCGCCCGGCGAGGAAGCGCCCGGATCAAGGCAATGGCTGTCTATACCGAAGTCGGTGACGATGAATTGCGCGCCTTTGTCGCGCTGTACGATGTCGGCGAGGTGCTGTCGTGCAAGGGCATCGCCGAGGGGGTCGAGAACTCGAATTTTCTGCTGACGACCGAGCGAGGCAATTTCATCCTGACCCTGTACGAGAAGCGGGTCGCGCGCCAAGACCTGCCGTTTTTCATCGGGCTGATGGATCATTTGGCACATCGCGGCGTCGCCTGCCCAACGCCGGTGCGGGCACGTGACGGCGAAGCGTTGCGCGAGCTGTGCGGCCGGCCGGCGGCAATCGTCACCTTTCTGACCGGCATGTGGCCTCGCCGCATCGACCCGCTCCATTGCGCCGGGGTCGGCGCCGCGCTGGCCCGACTGCATCAGGCCGGCGAAGGGTTTACGATGACCCGGCCGAACGATCTCGGACCGGCCGGCTGGCGCCGCTTGTATGAAGCGTGCCGTCAGAGGGCCGACGAGGTCCGGCCCGGTCTTGCCGAGGAGATCGGCGACGAGCTGGCGTTCCTGGAAGAGGCTTGGCCGCACCACCTGCCGACCGGGGTCATCCATGCGGACCTGTTTCCCGACAACGTGTTCTTTCGCGAGCATGAGCTGACAGGGCTGATCGATTTCTATTTCGCTTGTACCGATTTTCTCGCCTACGACGTCGCGATCTGCCTCAACGCCTGGTGTTTCGAGCCGGATGGCAGCTTCAACGTGACCAAGGCGCGGCTGCTGGTCGGCAACTATCTGCCGGTGCGCAGCATGCTTCCGGTCGAGCTGGCGGTATTGCCGCTACTGGCGCGCGGCAGCGCGCTGCGGTTTCTTCTGACCCGGCTCTACGACTGGCTGAATCAGCCCGTGGGCGCGCTGGTGCGGCCGAAGGACCCGATCGAATACTTAAAGAAACTGCGCTTCCACCGTGGGATTTCGGGACCGTCTGCGTATGGCATCGATGTCTGACGATGATGAGTGACAATGGGGCGCGGCCCCGCCCCGCGGTCGAGATCTATACCGACGGAGCGTGCAGCGGCAATCCGGGACCCGGCGGCTGGGGTGTGGTGCTGCGCTATGGCGAGATCGAGCGGGAACTATCCGGCGGCGAGCAAGCGACGACCAACAACCGCATGGAGCTAATGGCCGCGATCGCCGGTCTCGAAGCGCTGAAGCGGCCGTGTCGCGTCAAGCTCTACACCGACAGCATCTACCTGCGCGACGGCATCACCAAGTGGCTGCCGAACTGGAAAGCGCGCGGCTGGAAGACCGCCGCCAAGGAGCCGGTCAAGAACATCGACCTGTGGCAGCGGCTCGAAGCGGCCGCCTCCCGGCACGACATCGATTGGCACTGGGTGCGCGGCCACGCCGGTCACCCGGAAAACGAACGCGCCGACGCGCTGGCGCGGGCGGCGATTACGGCGCTGCGGCGTTCCAGGAGCATAATGGAGTAATCTGCGCTGCAGGGCAGAATGCGATTAATCGCTTCCTGAACTAAAGGTGGATACTGCATCAGTTTTGAATTTGCGTCGCCATCAAGCCTGCTTCAAAACGCGTTCCTGTCGGGGCGCTCCTCGGCATCAAGAAAATCCATGATTGCACTGGGTAATGCGGAAGAACGTCATCTTGAGCGAGTGTCTCGCCGTTCCGGCCGGCACGACACCGCTGTCGTCTGCCCCACAACGACGCGAAATTTGCCACATTACGGGAGTATCGAATAACCGTGCTGGGTCGGAGCGATGTCGGGCGGGTGCTTGCTGTTCTTTTGCTGCAAAATTGCTCTCCGCCGCCGCGAAACCCGCGCGGAGCAAGGGGTCGTGCCGGCGCTCGCTGTTCTTTTCCTGCAGAAAGCAGCAAACCACATACACTGTTTCCGTTGTCTGCGTGGGGCCATTGGGGCGAGCTGACTGGTCGCTTGGCTGTGGTTTTGCAGCAGATCAAGAAGAAGGCGCCGGATGACGGAGAATTTTGATCTTGTTGTGGTCGGCGGCGGTCCCGGCGGGTATGTCGCGGCGATCCGCGCGGCGCAGCTCGGAATGAAAACGGCGCTGGTCGAGCGCGAGCATCTGGGCGGCATTTGCCTGAACTGGGGCTGCATCCCGACCAAGGCGCTACTGCGCACCTCGCAACTCTACCATGACATGCAGCGGGCCGAGGAATTCGGCCTGAAGGCGAGCGGCCTGTCCTATGACCCGAAAAAGGTGGTGGCACGCTCGCGGGCCGTGGCAAAGCAGCTTTCGAACGGCGTCGCGCATCTGCTACGCAAGAACAAGGTCACCGTGTTCGACGGCGAAGCCAAGCTCGCCGACAAGGGGAAATTATCTGTCTCGAAGAACGGCAACGCCGTCGCCGATATCGCCGCACCGCATATCGTACTCGCGACCGGCGCGCGGGCGCGCTCGCTGCCCGGGCTCGAACCCGACGGCAAGCTGGTGTGGACCTACAAGGAAGCGATGGTCCCGGAAGCGATCCCGAAGTCGCTGCTGGTCGTCGGCTCGGGCGCGATCGGGATCGAATTCGCCAGCTTCTACCGCGATATGGGCGCCGAGGTTACGGTCATCGAGGTGCTGGAGCGCGTGCTGCCGGTCGAGGACGAGGAGATTTCCGCCTTCGCCCGCAGGAGCTTCGAGAAGCAGGGGATCAAAATCCATACCGGCGCAACGGTGAAGGACCTCGATCGCGGCGAGAATGGTGTGACCGCGCATATCGAGGGAGGGGGAAAATCGTTCGATCTGACCGTCGAGCGCGTCATCCTGGCGGTCGGCATCGTCGGCAATGTCGAGGGGATCGGCCTCGAAGGCAGCGGGGTCAAAATCGAGCGCAGCCACATCGTCGTCGATGAATGGCTGCGCACCGGGGAGGCCGGTATCTACGCTATCGGCGATGTCGTCGGCCCGCCGTGGCTGGCGCACAAGGCGAGCCACGAAGGTGTGATCTGCGTCGAGAAGATCGCCGGGGTCAACGACGTCCATCCGCTAGACCTGCGCAACATCCCGGCGTGCACCTATTGCCGGCCGCAAGTTGCCAGCGTCGGGTTGACCGAAGCGGCGGCGCGCGCGGCCGGTTACGATGTCAAAATCGGGCACTTCCCGTTCATCGGCAACGGCAAGGCGATCGCGCTCGGCGAGCCGGAGGGTATGATCAAGACCGTGTTCGACGCCAAGAACGGCGAACTGCTGGGTGCGCATATGATTGGCGCCGAAGTGACGGAACTGATTCAGGGCTACACGATCGCCAAGACGCTTGAGACGACCGAAGCCGAACTGATCCGCACAATCTTCCCGCACCCGACGATCTCCGAGACGATGCACGAGGCCGTGCTTGACGCCTACGGGCGCGCCATCCACTTCTGACCGGATGGCTTCTCTTCCTTCCTCATCCCCGGGCTTCACCCGGGGATCTGCGTCGGCTTCCGAGATGGCCGGGTCAAGCCCGCCCATGACAGCGGGCGCCGTGCGCCATCCCGAGAAGGCGGCGCGGCCGGATAGACCGAGCCCGAAAAAGCCGGCCTGGATCCGCGTCAAGGCGCCGGGGTCGCCCGAGTACCACGCAACGCGGCGGCTGATGCGCGAACTCGACCTGCACACGGTGTGCGAGGAGGCGGCTTGCCCGAATATCGGCGAGTGCTGGAAGGACCGACACGCGACGATGATGATCCTCGGCGCGGTGTGCACGCGCGCCTGTACGTTCTGCAACGTCGCGACCGGGCGGCCCGATCTGCTCGACCCGCATGAGCCCGAACGGGTGGGCGACGCGGTCGCCCAACTTGGCCTCAACCACATTGTCGTGACCTCGGTCGATCGCGACGATCTGGACGATGGCGGCGCCGGGCATTTCGCGCGGACGATCACGGCGATCCGCGCCACCTCGCCAGAGACGACGATCGAGGTGCTGGTCCCGGATTTCCTGCGCAAGGACGGTGCGATCGAGACCGTCGTCGCGGCCCGCCCGGACGTGCTCAACCACAATCTCGAAACCGTGCCGCGGCTCTATGCCGAGGTGCGGCCGGGAGCGCGCTATTTCCACTCGCTGCGTCTGCTCGATCAGGTGAAGCGCATCGACCCGGCGATGTTCACAAAGTCGGGGATCATGGTCGGGCTCGGCGAGGAACGCGGCGAAGTATTGCAGGTGATGGACGATTTGCGGGCGGCTCAGGTCGATTTCCTGACGATCGGACAGTATCTGCAGCCATCCCCAAAGCATCATCCAATCGCGCGCTTCGTGACGCCGGAGGAATTCGACGGCTATCGCCGGCAGGCATTGGGAAAAGGGTTTCTGATAGTGTCCGCATCGCCGCTGACCCGATCGTCGTACCATGCCGGCGACGATTTCGCCCGTCTGCGCGCGGCCCGCGCCGCGGCGGCTGCGGTCGTCCGGGCGTAGACAATGCCGACGCATGCCGAGCAGAAGGTACTGCCCTACACGCCGGAACAGCTTTTCATGCTGGTCTCGGACATCGAGCGCTACCCCGAGTTCCTGCCCTGGTGCGTCGGCGCTCGGGTACGCGAACGTCGCGACAACGTGATCATCGCCGACCTGATCATCGGCTTTCGCATGTTCCGCGAACGGTTCACGTCGCGCGTCACGCTGAGCCCGCCGCACGGGATTGACGTCGCCTATACCGAGGGTCCGTTCAAATACCTGAACAACCACTGGAATTTCGAACGGGTCCCGGGCGGCTGCCGCATCGATTTCTTTGTCGATTTCGAATTCCGGTCGCGCATATTGCAGCGGGTCATCGAGATGCTGTTTCACGAGGCAGTGCGCCGCATGGTAGCCGCCTTCGAAGCCCGCGCCCAGCAGCTCTACGGCGTCCCGGAACCGCACCCGCAAGGCAAGCCGGCGGTGTAATTCTGCAGTGCCGCTGTCCGGCCGAGCCGCCCTGATTATGTGGGCCTTTGGTCAGGTATCGCGCGCCTCCTCAGCGAGCATTTCCAGCGCCTGTACCAACGCCGCCTGGCGGATTTCGGCGCGGTTGCCGGGGAAGACGCGGCGCTCGACACCGACAGCGCCGCCTTTTCGGGCGAGGGCGACATAAACGAGGCCGACCGGTTTTTGCGGGGTACCGCCGCCCGGGCCGGCGATCCCGGTGATCGATACGGCGAGATCGACCCCGCCGCGCGCGACCGCGCCGCGCGCCATCGCCGCCGCAGTCTGCGCGCTGACCGAGCCATGTTCGGCGATTGTCTCGGAAGGCACGCCGAGAAGCTCCATTTTCGCCGCGTTCGAATAAGTTACGAAGCCGCGCTCGACGACGTCGGACGAGCCGGCGATCGCGGTCAGCGCCGCGGCGACGAGACCGCCGGTACAAGATTCGGCGGTTGCAACACGCCAGCCGTGCGACCGGCAGGCGGCCAGCACGGTTTCGGCGAGGTGCAGGGTGTCAGGGTCGAACAACGATGATCCCCTCGCTGATCAGCAGCGCCAGAGGCGGCAAGGCGTAGACCGAGGCGACGAGATCATCGAGCATGATCCCGGGACCGCCGGGGATACGCCGCTCAATCAGCCGCGCCGGCCACGGCTTCAGGATATCGAAGATGCGGAAGAACACGAAGGCCGCCATATAGGCGCGCCAATCGAGCGGCCCGACCCAGAAATCCAGTGGTCCCAGCACCGCCCAGACCGCCGCCACCTCGTCGATGACGACCCAGCCCGGGTCCTTCTGCCCGAGCGCCTGCGCCGCCGGTCCGGACACAAAACACCCGACGGCAAAGACGATCACCGCGCCTGATGTCAGCGCCGCGGGCCCGCCGAAATATGCGACAACCCAGCCGCAGGGCAGGGCGGTCAGCGTCCCCCACGTTCCCGGCGCGTAGGGCAGCAGCCCGGCGCCGAACCAGCTCGCGAGCAACACCTTCGGCTGGCGCAGCAGCAACGCCGGCGCCGGGACGCGGATGATGACCGGCGGCGGATCGTCGCTAATCGTGGCGTCCTCCGGACGGCGTCACGTCTAGCGTGCGCTACAGCGGCAGCCGCACGGTCGCGATCGCCTGCGCCGCGATGCCTTCGCCGCGACCAGTGAAGCCGAGCCGTTCGGTGGTCGTCGCTTTCACGCTCACCCGATCAACCGGCATCTCGAGTATTTCCGAAACTCGCTTGATCATTAGCATGCGATATGGGCTGATTTTCGGGCGTTCGCAAATTACGGTCACGTCCACGGCGGCGATGCTGCCCCCCCTGGCGCGGACGAGGTCGGCCGCGTGCCGCAAGAATTGATGCGATGCAGCGCCGCGCCAGCGTGGGTCGCTCGGCGGAAAGTGCATTCCGATATCGCCGGCCCCAATCGCCCCGAGCAGCGCGTCGGTCAGCGCGTGTAATCCGACATCGGCATCCGAATGGCCGGCAAGGCTGAGCTCGTACGGGATCTCAATGCCGCAGATCATGAGATGGTCGCCCGGCGCGAAACCGTGCACGTCGAAGCCTTGTCCGACGCGCAGATCGCCGAGCCGCGATGCGAGTAGTCGCTCCGCCGCTGCAAGGTCTTGCGCCGTTGTCACCTTCAAATTGTCCTCGCTGCCGGCGACCACGAGCGGAGCAAGCCCAGCAGCTTCGGCAACGGCGGCGTCGTCGGTCAGCACCCGACCGGCGGCGGCGCGATGCGCCTCGAGAATCGACCGAAAATGAAACCCTTGCGGCGTCTGCGCTCGCCACAGACGCGCGCGGTCAATCGTCTCGCGGATGACGCCATCCTCGACGCGCTTGATCGTGTCGCCGAGCGGCAGCGCTGGGATTGCGGCCAGCGACCGGTCGAGCGCATCCAGCACCCGGTCGATCAGGCCGGGATCGGAAAATGGCCGCGCGCCGTCGTGAATCAGCACCCGGGACGGGTCGCGCGGCACCAGCGCCTCCAGCCCGAGCCGCACCGAATCCTGTCGTTCCGCGCCACCCGGGACGGGGGGTAGCAGCGGCAGACCGGCTGCCGCCGTGTCGAAGATGGCGCGGTCCTCGTCGCGGATCACGACCTGCACGCCATCGACCCGCTCGTGGTGAACGAACGCTGCTACCGCATGGCGCAACACGGTGCCGGCGCCGAGCGGAAGGTATTGCTTGGGGATAGCGCCACCGAACCTGGTGCCACGGCCGGCGGCAACGACAAGGGCAAAAACCGCGCTCATTGCCACAAGCTAATCCGAGCCGCGCCGGGATGGCCATCCATATAGGAGGATAGCGCGTTGGCCGGCGCCGGCGCTCGTGACTTTTCCCGCATAAGGCAGGAATAATTATAGAAAATCGCGCATCAGGCGGAGGAACACATCAAGCTTATCGTGGTGGACCCAATGCCCGGCGCCTTCGACCGAGACGACCCTTGCATCCTGGAAATACTGCATCCGGCCGTCTTCTTCGGGGTTCCGCGCCCAGCTTTCCTTGCCATAGACAAGCAGCGTCGGGCAGCTGATCCGGGTCCACAGCTCCTGAATTTCGCTTTGGCTCATGCCGTAGGGCAAATCCGCGCGCACGTAATTGTCGAACTTCCAGCTGTAGGTGCCATCCTCGTTCTGGTTGACGCCGTACTGCGTCAAGTGGCGCGCCTGCTCGGGCGACAGGTGCCGGTTGGCCTCCTGCATCCGCTGCAGCGAGTCCTCGATCGAGGCGTAGCGCCGCGGCAGGCGGCCAGACAGGGCGCGCTGCTCGGTGATCCATTTCCGCATCCGTTCGGCGATCGGCACGGCCGAGCGCGCCGCCATCTGTCTTGGGGTCGGCCCGAGTCCCTCGATCGCCACGAGCTTGCGCACCTTCTCCGGAAACACGCCGGTGTAGCGGATCGCGATGTTGCCGCCGAGCGAATGCGCGACAATCGTCACCGGCGCCAGCTCCTGCTGATGGACCAGCTGGTCGAGATCGTAGATGTAGGCGGAAGTGGAGTAGTTGCCGTCGGGTGACCACTGGCTGTCGCCATGGCCGCGCAGATCGGGCGCCAGGACATGCCAGTCATGGCGCAGCGCCGCCGACACCCAATCCCAATTGCGGCAATGGTCACGCCCACCGTGCACGAGCAGCAGCGGCGGCGCGGTCGGGTTCCCCCAATCGACATAGTGCAATCGCAGCCGCTGCGAGAAATAGATCCGCGAGGTCGGTCCTGAGCTGTCCAGATCGATCGTCATAGGTGTTAGGGCATCCGAAGGTCGTCGTGCTGGTGCTTTCCGCCAGTCTAGCACGACGCTGTCGCGGCAAAGCGTATGATGCACGATGGAACTGCGTCATCACGGTCGAGCTACTCGGGCTCGCGGCGCCAGATGCCCAACAGGAACCGGGATCGTATCCGCTGTGGGTCGCCTTCTGCACGAGCCCGCGAGATCGACGTTTCGCCCCGATCCCGATAATCAAAAACGGAAGCAGGTAGACGAAAAGCGTCAGGACGGCTTGCATATCCGATTGGCGGACCAGCTACTAAAACCCCCGCGTGCCGTTGGCCGAGGCCGGGGCATCAGGCGGGGGTTCTTTGTGCGAAGCAACGCCTTCGCGCTCGGCCCTACGGCCGGGCAATTCCTTGGGCTTTTCCCTTGGTCGCCGATGCCAAGGCGGTCGGCAACTGGGAACTTTCGGGTGGAATCATGCTTCTTACGCACCCTCCTGCCAAGTTGACGACAATCAAGAATGTGGCGCTTTGTCGCGCCTTGTGCAAGAGAGAAGTCATCTCGATAGCTCGGTAGAGACGGCAGCAAGCATGACACCTCTCGTTAGATTGGCGGCCGCGATGCTGCTGATCCTCGGCGTCTGTCCGGCGGAGGCGCAGGAGATCGTGCATTTCCGCTCGGCCGACGATAATGGGTCGGGACAGACGGCGACCGAGCTTGAAGGCCGCCTGTTTCGCCCAAGCGGCGACGGACCATACCCGGCGGTGGTGGGGCTGCATGGTTGCAGCGGCATGATGCGCCGAAACACGCGCGAACTGACCCCGCTTTATCGGGCCTGGGGGAGTGAGCTGAGCCGGCGCGGTTATGTATTGCTGCTGGTCGACAGCCTGGGACCCCGCGGGCACGGCGAGATGTGCTCGATCGGAGGATTTGATCCAACCATCTTCCGCAAGCGCCCGCATGACGCTTATGGCGCACTTTTTTATCTGCGGCAGCAGCCATTTGTGCGCGGGGACCGGATCGGCATCGCCGGATGGTCGCAGGGTGGCGGCGTCACATTGTTCACAATCGGCTCACAGCATCTCGGTCGCTCCGCGCCCCTCGCGGACGCGTTCCGCGCCGCCGTGGCGTTCTACCCCGGCGCCTGCAACGAACGCCGCCAGCCGCCTGATTGGAGCACGAAAATACCGCTGCTGGTCTTGATGGGGGCGGCGGATGTCTGGACGCCGCTGGCGCCCTGCAAGATCTTTCTTGACAGCGCCATCGCGCGTGGCAGTCCGGTGGATCTCGTCGTCTATCCCGGGGCTTATCACGGCTTCGACGCGCCGAATAATTCACAGCGCGAGCTGCCGGATTATCGAACCCGGGCCGGCGTCGTGCCCATCATCGGAACCGACCCGGCGGCGCGCGCCGATGCCCTGCTCCGCGTGCCGGCCTTCTTCGACCGGTATCTGAAGGACTAGTTCACGCGCATCCCGACCGTCGGGCCCTGGTCCCGCGGGTTGGGCCAAGCCGCTAGATCGCGGCGATGCGCCCGGACGGCCGGGCGCCAATTCACCGACCGCCAGACGTCAGTTCAGGCCGTACAGCCGCGCGACGTTGTCGTGTGTGATCTTGCGTTGCACGGTCTCCGAGAAGCCGGCGAGGTTGCGCGCCAGCGTCTCGTGCGAATTCGGCCAGATGCAGTCCGGGTGCGGGTAGTCGGCGCCCCAGATGATGTTGTCCTCGCCAACCAGCGGCACGATCGGCTCCAGGTACTGGTCCTGCTGATAGGTCACAAACCCCTGACGGCGGAAATAGTCGCTCGGCTTCATCTTGAAGCCGAGGCTGCGCGCCCGGTCCTCGTATTCGGTGTCGCAGCGGTCGAACACATACGGGAGCCAGGTCACGCCTAATTCGGCGAGCACGAAGTTGAAATCGGGGTATTTCTCGCAAGCGCCGGAGGCGAGCAGCGAGGCAAGCACCTCCATCGTGTCGAGCTGGAACAGCGTCGAGCGCACCAGCCGCCACTGCGTAAAGACCTCCTTTTCCATCTCCGGATTATCTGGCGCGCGCACCCCCTTGAATCCGGTCGAATGGAACGAAATCGGGAACTTGCACTCGGCCGACGCCTCCCACACCGCGAACCAGTCCGGGTGATAGAGCGGCGGCGAGACGCGCTTAAAATGGAGGTCGCCGCCCTTCAGGCCCATCTTGGCGCAACGGCGGACCTCGGCGGCGGCGGCCTTCGGATCGGTGTTCGGAATGATGGCCAGCGGGAACACCCTATTCGGGTCGGAGCGCTTCGCGAAATCGGCGGCCCAGTCATTGTAGCGGGCGTTGACCCAGTTTCTGATCTCGGCGTCATCGATCAGGTCGTTGACCATCAGACAGCCGTAGATGATTTCCTTGTCGAGGCCGTCGCGGTCGAGATCGGCGAGACGCAATTCCGGGGTGGTCGGGCGCGGCTTCGCCCCGGGATAGCAATTCCATTCGAAGCCGAGCGCGGCCATCTCGTCGATGTGGTCGAACATGCCCTTCGTGTAGGGCAGAAAACCGGGACCGACCCCATTCCACATGCCGCGGTCGACATTGTCGCAGAGCCAGTGCTGCCCGTCATTGCGCTCCTCGACGCGCGGCACGAGGGACTTCCATTTGGCCGGCGCCTGCGACGACCACAAATCGGTCGGGCAATAGGTCAGGTCTATATGGTTGTCACCCGAAATGATCTTGTGCTGCATACCTCGCGCTCCTTGCTTGACTGTCGGCGGCTCGTGCGACGGTGATGACACGACGCGCCGGATACACGGCCACGAATACGTAACCTACCGCGACGCGGCCCTCGCTTTCAACCGCGCTTCGGACGCGAGGGCGCAGTTCTGGGCTGCGCCGATCAATGCGTCGGGCGCTATTCCTCGGCTGCCACGTCCGAGGGCGAGGTCATCATCGCATCGGCGACGAGCCCCGCGTTTTCGCGGATCGCGCGCTCGATCGCCTCGCCGATGTCCGTGTGGTCCTTCAAGAAGGTTTTCGCGTTTTCACGCCCCTGGCCGATGCGCTGCCCGTCATACGAATACCACGAGCCGGATTTCTCGACGACGCCGGCCTGCACCCCGAGATCGATCAATTCGCCGCGTTTCGAGACACCCTCGCCGTACATGATGTCGAAATCGACAGCCTTGAACGGTGGCGCCATCTTGTTCTTGACGACCTTGACGCGGGTCTGGTTGCCGGTGATCTGGTCACGATCCTTGATCGAGCCGATCCGGCGGATGTCAAGTCGTACCGACGCGTAGAATTTGAGCGCGTTGCCGCCGGTCGTCGTCTCCGGGCTGCCGAACATGACGCCGATTTTCATCCGGATCTGGTTGATGAAGATGACCATCGCGCGCGACCGCGAGATCGAGCCGGTCAGCTTGCGCAAGGCTTGGCTCATCAGACGCGCATGCAGCCCCATATGGCTGTCGCCCATCTCACCCTCGAGCTCGGCTCGCGGCACGAGCGCCGCGACCGAATCGATGACGAGCACGTCGATTGCTCCCGAGCGCACCAGCGTATCGGCGATCTCAAGCGCCTGTTCGCCGGCGTCGGGCTGCGAGATCAGCAGATTGTCGATATCGACCCCGAGTTTTCGGGCATAGACCGGGTCGAGCGCGTGCTCGGCGTCGATAAAGGCGCAGGTACCGCCGCTCTTCTGGGCTTCGGCGATCACATGCAGTGCCAGAGTCGTCTTGCCCGAGCTTTCTGGGCCGTAAATTTCGATCACCCGGCCGCGCGGCAAGCCGCCGATACCAAGCGCGATGTCGAGCCCGAGCGAGCCAGTCGAGATCACGTCGATGTCCGAGGCGGCCTCGCGCGAGCCGAGCTTCATAATCGAGCCCTTGCCGAAGGCGCGCTCGATCTGGCCGAGCGCCGCGTCCAAAGCCCGCTGTCTGTCCATCATGTCCTTGTCCAAAAGGCGCAACGCGGTCTGCATGGCCTCGCCCCTATACTTATTCCACAACCGGGCATACTCGCGCAACGCGCGGGCGGACAGAATGATGTACCCTTTTCGTTCTAGTGTCAATCGGGGCAATTATGGGCGCTGTTCCACCAACCGACCCCGAGTTTGAACGACACGACGCCGTCTCCCCGCCGGCCGGTATCCGGCGGGGTGGCCGACGGAAATTCCCTGCTGGCAGGGAATTTCTCGGTATTATGTAGCAAGCGCCACCTACTGAGATTTCGGCGCGGGAGTATTCCTGATGCTTATCGCAAATTGGCCTTCCTTGAAATCATCATTATAAGCCCAACCAAAATCAATTCCCGCAGATGTTAAGATGTCAGATATTTTCTGTGCCTGTGCTGGCGCTAACTCTTTTCGGTCTATCCCCTTCTGGATAGTTATGTGCATTCCGAGCAAATCTGGTCGTAAATTATTAAATAGACAATTGATATCGACTTTCCACTCCTGATCTAAGAATATCTTGGCAACATCAGTAGTAAATATTCGTGAAGCGGAATCTGGCAAGCAAATCATCGGTACAGTGAACCGCTCAGGCATTGGTACAGCCAGCAACTCGCGGGCGAGGGCTTTCTTTTCCTCTGGCGTAAGCCGCCACGTGCGTAGCGCGATTTTCTGTTTTTCAATGTCTTTTTCTATTTGCGCGGTACGCAAGTTAGCATCATACAACTGATCGCGAAGGTCATTGATTATAGTGTTATCTCGACCCTCTGAAATTTCCCTCGCGCGCACCTCTACATAACCATTGGTAATGGTTACCACCAGACCCATTGCGACTATCGAAACAGCCGCCCACCCCAAATATGCCCATCGGGGATCGCGTAAGACGCCACGTTTTGGTTCACCAACAAACCATAACCACAAAACACCCGTTACAGCTAACGCTATACTAAAATATGGCGAGCCAATCACGGCCGCCGCCTCGCCAGTATACCCACCGGCGGCTTCGGCGGCATCGAGCCAGAAATCGAGACGGCTTTTCCAGTCCGGAACGGCAAGAAAAATCGTCCAAATAACGAAAACCCATCCAGGAACTTTCTTCCGTGTAAATAGCGCGGAAAGCCTATCAGCCCATTGCGGCTTTGGCGGAGGGGGCTGGGCTGGAATACCGGGCAGTTCGGGCTCGAGTGTCGCCATTCTCGTATCTTCATAGTGACAGCCGCTCCCGTTTCGTGTAGCGTGGGTTTCAGCCACACGATCGGGCACGGTCAGGGCTCTCCGGACGCAGGGGAGGGCACCCCTAGCGACCAATGATCATCCTACCCCAAAATCGGCTAAGGCGGAGCGTTCAATGCTCCGCCGCAAGCCGCCACGTCGCGCCCACGCCCTTGCCGGATGGCGCAGCGATTTTTTGCCGATGCAGCCGCTTCAGCACCGGTCCCACCTGAACACGGATTGCCGCACGAAGGCGGGCATCCCGCACGTCGAGACCCTTCGCAGTCATGACACGGATCGTAATCTCTTCTGCCGTAAGCGGCTCAGTGGCCGCGAGCCGGAGCGTATCCATGCAGAGCCGCGACAGTTCATTGCGTCCGAAGTATTGCGCCCGGGTGTGGCGGCGGCGCGGCGGGATCGTCTCGGGATCAAGATCAGCGCGGAGCACGCGCAGCGCGCCATCTATGTGAACCAGATCGGCCCGGCATTGGTCGAGTTCCTGTTCCAGATCGGCGGCGAGGCGAGCCAGTTCCACGCGCTTGGAGATCAGCCGGGAAATCGCGTGGTCGTTCATGCCGCGCGGTTCCTCTGCCAGTAGCCGCAGAAATCGGCGCTGGGCTTGTGGTGCATCGCCAGCCCCACGATCCGGTCAACCTGCATGCCGTTCGGAGCGCGCTTGTAGGTTTCGCGCCATGCTGCTTCTTCGGCGAACCGGATCAGATACGGGCCGGCGACGTGATGGTGATGGCCGATTTCGCCCCGGCGCATCCGGCTAAAGAACGCTTCCGCCGAGTTTGTATGAACTGCTTTTTCGCCGCCGAGGCTGTACAACTCTTGATGGTTGATGCGGTGCAGTTCGTACCGGGCGTGCAGATCATCCCATGCAGACGCTTCGTCGGCGTACAGCGTGGTTTTCGGCAGCACGTTGGCGCGGATGAAGGTAAGAGCTTCCGCTTCGCTGCGGAACACGCCGGGCAGCGCCTCGCCGCCGCGCTCGCGGATGATGACGACGACCTTGCGCTTGCCTGAACGGTTCTCGCGGAGGCGACGGTCGCGCCGGTTCTCGCGCTTGTTAGCGGGCTTCACGTAGCCGCCGAAATAGCCGCCGTCGATTTCGGCGCTCTTGCCGTCGCCGCCGATTTCGAACTTGCTGACTTCGGACCCCATCGCCTCACGCATTTTGTGCGCCAGGACGAAAGCCGTTTTGTACTGCGTCCCGAGGTCGCGGCTAAGGGCCAGCATCGACTTGCCCTTGACCTCGTTCGCGAAGATCGCGATCGCCATCAGGTACGAGCGCAGCGGCATCTTGTGCGATGCGAACAACGTGCCGCTCGTAATCGAGAAATCCTCGCGACAAGCTTTGCAGCGCCAGCGCGCCGCTCCGCTGGTCCGGCGGGCCATGTAGACGGTCGTGCCGCCGCAATGCGGGCAATAGGCGTTGCCGCCGTTGTCCGCCCAGCGGAGCCGGATGAAAACCCGCTCGACCTCTGCATCGCTCATCCGCACGACAGACGCCAACGTGAGCGTCCGGGCGGCTGCTGAGAGAAGGAAGTGTTGGGCCACTGAGGTATCCGTATTCGGTGCCTACGCATTGATTATGGCTACCATCAGTCCCGTTGTTAATGCCCAAAGTATCGGATATGATGGCCTCCGTACCGATTTCTGAGGCCACATAATGCCAGAGAAAGAATGGCAGGACCGGGTTAAGGGGATTTTGAAGGCCGAGCTGAAGCGCCGGAATGTCAGCTATCGGGGCTTAGCTGAGCGACTGGAGGCGATCGGCGTTCACGAAACAGAGGCGAATATCAAGAACAAGATAAGTCGTGGTGGATTTACGGCGGTCTTTTTTGTACAATGCCTAGTTGCCATCGGGGTACGGGATTTGAGGCTGTCCGATGACTGATCCACCGGCAGAGGAAGCGCCAGATAGGATTGTTTTGAGACTAGATGCCGGTGGCCCCATAGAGGTTGGGGACCTTACCAGCAGTTTCGCGGCGCTAGCACGGCTATATGAACGCCATTATAGGCCGCATGGGGAGCCAGCCCCCAAGCTTTACATCACGAAACTAGAGACCGGGAGCATTATCGCTGAAATAACACCATTGATCGTGTTGCTCGGCGCGGCAATCGTGGCAATGGATAATTCTTTAATTGTCACTGATTTTACGCGACGTATTGTAAAAGCAATCAAGGTATTCTCAAACCCCGCCGAGGCGAAAATACCAGGCCCGCTTCCCTCAAAGGAGGACGCGGCAGAAATCCGGGAGTTTGTAAGGCCTCTGGCGGGTAAACGCGGAGCAAGCCTTGGCATTAAGCACGCAAGATACATACGCGATGACCGCGAGACACGCACGATCGCCGAGTATGTTTTTGACGAAACGGAGCTTAATCGAGCGACAATAAACATTGAGGGAACTCTTTCTGAACCAGATCAGCCGCCGAGCGTCGCGCCATCACTTTCTGGGGATGGCAATATGGCTAGCGAGGTCGTTCTTGTCTTTGAGCAAGCGAGCCGGAAACCAGGCCGAGAAAGCGGTCGAACTGGAGATAAAGGAATTATTTCTGAGATAAGCCCAAAGTCGTTGCCGGTGTACTTTCGTAAAAGCGTGCAGGGATTAAAGGAGCAGATGATAAAAGGCGACGAAAATCCATTAAGCAATGTGGCATTTATCGTAGATGCTTATGTGTTTAGGATCAATGGCGAGCCGAAGAGTTATATCATAACGGCGGTTTACAACTCCATCCCGTTAGACGATGACTAATGGTGGCGCTTGCTACATAATACCGGGATTTTTTCCGATCCGGCATCGGCCGGCCCGAATTCCGCATTCGAGTGCAAGGAGTTGCACGGCAATTCCCTGCACCCGGAACAGGGAAGCCAGGACCAGCGAACAGGGAACGCGGCCCACGTTGAAGGGAAGTTTCGCGAAATTATGATCGCTGATCGTCATGCCGCCTCTCCATCGCCCTGCGTGCAGGATGACAGACGATTGCGGCGATTTTCACGTCAATGGCGGAGCCGTGACCGGGGAGCGCGCGGCACGACCGTGTCGTCGGACAACTAAGTAACCGGCCTCGCAAGCGGTATGTTGTTTCCACAACACGCTTGGCAAGGGCGGCGGCCCCCCGTGAATCCCCCCGGAAACGACCACGGCCCTCCCCGGCTGCCAGGCGAGGAACTTGATAACTGTACGGTAAACGCGTACAGTATGGTTGAATGAATTCGAAGTGTCCGGCACCGGGGGCTGTTGCGCCTCATTCGAGACGACGACAGCCGCGAGCTGCGGGGCGATTTTCTGCCGCGCGTGCGCCGGGTGCTCACGGCGCTGATTGCCGCGCCGGACATGAAGGCGGTGCGCGGTCCGCCGGGTTGGCGCATTCACCAGCTCACCGGCGACCGTGCCGGAACGTGGAGCATTTCAGTCAGCGGCAATTGGCGTCTGACTTTTGAAATTCGCAAGGCGAAATCTGCGATCTCGATTTGGAGGATTATCACTGATGAGCGATGCGCCTGTAAAAATCGGAATGACGCCGTGCCACCCCGGCGAATTTATCCGCGAGGAAATTCTCAATGAGTTGGGTTTGTCGGTTAGCAAGGCCGCCGAAGTGTTGGGTGTACGGCGTGCGACGCTCTCCGATCTGCTGAACGGCAAGGCGGCATTGTCGCCGGAAATGGCGCTGCGGATCGAGAAGGCGTTTGACGTCGATATGGAGATGCTGCTGCGCATGCAGGCGTGGTACGACACACACGCCATGCGGAGACGGTCAGGCGAGATCAGAGTGAAGCGATATTCCGCGCCCGAGCCGTGCTGATGCCGATCAACATCTTGTGTGCGGGCGCGTGAAGTAGAAACACGGGGCGGCAAGTATTCGCGCGGCTTTTGGCGGCCTCAAAAGGAAGTATAAACCGGGCGCGCGCGGCGCGATTTCCATTATCGTTAACGTCGGGACTTCTCCGAATACTTCAAAAAATTTGTCATAATACGGATTTATGGTGCGTCAGGCGAAGCTGGCGCGTTCCAGCCGGTGAAAGACCGGTACGGGTAAGGTCGTAGCGGGCCGCCCGGTAGCGAGTGTTGCGTGGTTGTCGGCGACGGCAATTGCGAAGCGTACACAGCGATCCGCTGGGGTGTGGGATTGAGCCTCGAAATCCATAAAGTCGCGGAGGCCGAGCCGGTCATAATCGTCGAAGGTAACATGTGCGGCACCGTTATGCGAGGTGCCGTCGCTCCGCCGGGGTCGAAGGCCACATCACGTCGGAAAGGAATGCGTCGGAACCTGAGAGATCTCACGTTTGACCATGGGCTGCAAAGCCTCTGGCCCGCGTCGGGAAGGTGAGGAGCCGAAGCCGATGATGTACGGGCGTGAGAAGTCAGACCTCGCCATAGTAGCGATGAAGTCGCCGAACAAAACCGGGGGACCGGCAGCGGAGGCGAGGGAGCAAAGGGCGGGGGCCGAGGAGAACGCGAGCCAGCACTGCACGCGCCGGGCGCAGAACCGGGAAAGCGTGTCACAGGTGCTGGAGCGCGTACGGGAAGCCGCAAGACTACGGAAGAAGGAACGGTTCACCGCGCTCTTCCACCACATCACGGTTGACCTGCTGCGGCTGTCGTTTTTCGCCCTCAAGCGAGACGCGGCACCCGGCGCGGACGGCGTGACATGGCAGGACTACGAAGCAGACCTTGAGCGCAAACTCGGGGATCTGCATGCCAGGGTCCATCGGGGAGTGTACCGGCCGCAGCCATCCCGGCGTCGGTATATACCGAAAGCCGACGGACGGCAGCGACCGCTCGCTGTGGCGGCGCTTGAGGACAAGATTGTCCAAAGAGCAACCGCCGCTGTACTGAACCAGATCTATGAGGAAGACTTCCTCGGGTTCTCGTACGGTTTCCGGCCCGGGCGCAGCCAGCACGATGCGCTGGATGCCCTGATGGTCGGGATACGCGAAACAAAGGGGGTGAGCTGGATCATCGATGCCGACCTAAAAAGCTTCTTTGACACGGTTAGCCACGAATGGCTAATCCGTTTCCTTGAGCACCGGGTCGGCGATCGACGCATCATCCGCCTGATCCGGAAATGGCTCAGGGCGGGAGTGCTCGAAGATGGATCGGTCACTATCAGTGAGACAGGAACGGGGCAGGGGTCGGTGATTTCACCGTTACTTGCGAACGTCTATCTCCACTATGTCTTCGATCTCTGGGCCGCCCGCTGGCGACGGCGGGAGGCCACCGGCACCATGATTATCACGCGTTATGCGGATGATCTGGTGATCGGATTCGAGCGCCAAGCCGATGCGCATCGGTTCCTCGAAATGATGCGGAAGAGGTTTGAGGAGTTCGCGCTGTCGCTCCACCCTGAGAAGACCCGGCTGATCGAGTTCGGCCGCTATGCGGTGCACAACCGCAAGCAACGCGGTCTCGGTAAGCCGGAGACCTTCAACTTCCTGGGTTTTACGCTGATCTGTAGCCGAACCCGCCAAGGGGTTTTCCAGCTCAAACGGAAGACCCGGAGCGACCGCAGTCAGGTAAAACTCAGAGAGATCAAGGAAGAGCTGCGCCGGCGACGACACTATCCCATACCCCACCAGGGGCAATGGCTTCAGCAAGTGGTCAGGGGTTTCTTCGCCTACCACGCCGTGCCGACAAACTTCTCGGCGCTCGTGGCGTTCCGACGCCGTGTGATTGAAATCTGGCGGCGCACGCTCAAACGACGTGGCCAGAGAGACAAGACCACATGGCAGCGGATACGGGAAATCGCCAATGCCTGGCTGCCCAAACCCAAAATCCTGCACCCGTGGCCATCAGAGCGGTTTGCCGTCAAACATCCAAGGTGGGAGCCGTATGCGGGAAAGCCGCACGTACGGTTCTGTGCGGGGGGCGCTCAGTGATGGGCGTCCCTACCGCGATCGATTGAGAATAGATTCCTTCCGCGCGAGCAGCATACAAGATATAGGATGACGCACAGTCTAAACCGCGAGTTTGCTATGAACAGCATACCAGACAGGCATGTGCCGAGCGCCAAACATGATCCCGTACTCGATGAACGTCAGCGTCATGAACGCGATTATCATGAGGAATTTGCTAAGCGCAACCACGACAAGATTAACCAACTGGTACCTCTAGGTGTGATTGAGCCGGGGCCTCGGCGACCGTGGAATGGCCATTGGGCGGCTTATGACTTTCTGATGGCCGAGTTTATTGCAGGTAAACGGGTTATGGTTCCCGGTTGTGGATTTGGCGATGACGCAATCCGTTTAGCAAAGCTTCATGCTGAAGTTCATGCATTTGATCTGTCTCCAGATTTTATTAGAGATCACCCGCCAGCGCGCGGCGAGGATGGCTGTGACAGGTATAAATCTTAAAGTTATGCCAGCGGAAAGCCTGACCTATCCTGATAATTTTTTTGATTTAGTATACTTCAACGACATTTTGCATCACGTAAACATACCAGCGGCCGTCGCCGAAACCCAGCGCGTGCTAAAACCGGGCGGAAAGATGATAGCCAATGAATTATATACGCACTCTATTCTACAAAAAGTGCGTGAAAGCCGCCTAGTAACAAGTTTTTTCTATCCTCGAATGATCCGATTTATCTATGGAACAGATAAGCCGTACATCACCCAGGATGAACATAAGATCAACGAGCATGAGCTAGGGAAACACTGAAAAATCCGGCTGCTGGCGCTAGCATCGGATAGGATCGTTCGGTCCGGAGGAGCGGGGACGCGATGCAGCGGCAGGGGAGCTTTTCGCAGGCGGAATACGCCGGCAAGAAGAAGCAGACACGGCGCGACAAGTTTTGGCCGAGATGGAGCAAGTGGTGGCCATGGGCGCGGCTGGTTGAACGGCTGCGTCCGTTCTACCCGAAGGGCGAACGCGGTCGGCCGCCGATCGGGCTGGAGCGGATGCTGCGGCTGTACTTTTTGCAGCAGTGGTACGGGCTGGCCGATGAGGCTTTGGAGGACGCGCTCTACGATAGCCAAGCGCTGCGCGGCTTTGCCGGGATCGACCTGGCGAGAGCGGCGAAGAAGGCGAACACCCTGAGCCGCGTTCACTGCCGTCTCATCGAGCCGCTTGAAACCGATCAGGACAACAACGACCCACGCCTTGCATTTTAGCACACGGTTTTTTGTGAGACGGGTTTGCCGTACCGGAATCCCGGCGATGACGTGCGGCTATGGCAGCGCACACAGGGCGCGGTGCTGCTCGAAATCCAAGCCGGTCGCGTTGCTGACCCTGCCACACGGAACACAGTCGAAGTCGGCTTGCCGTGGGGAACCAAGCCGCGCCTGATCCTTGCCCATCTCAACGCCGAAGCCATAAGGCGACAGTCGCCAGTCATCGAGGTTGAAAGCAGCCTGTCGGCTTTCGTAAAGCGGATTCGCGGTTTTCAGCACGGGCGGGAAATCCGCGCGTTCAAAGATCAGCTTTCCCGTTTATCAGCGGCGACCGTGCGGCTTCGGACACGAGATAGCGTCGAAGCGACAGCGTGCGGGCAATGGCCTCGACCAGTTCCCGGCAGGTATAGACGTGCGCACCGCCGAATTCGTTGCTCGGCAATGGCGCCGATCGCTCGGCAAGCAACGCTACCGCCTCCGCGACGTCGCCGACAAAGACCGGCTCCAGACGTGTGCGGCCATCACCGAAAAGCGGAAAAACCGGCAGAATGCGGAGCAGCTGGATGATTTTGGTGAGAAAGGCATCCCCTGGCCCACACATGACCGCGGGCCGGACGACAACAGCTCCACTGAATTCATTGCGTACGGCAAGTTCGCCTTCGCCGCGCGTTCGGATGTAGCGCGATCGCGAGCGCGTGTCCGCGCCGATCCCCGAAATATGAACAAAACGCTCGGCGCCATGACGTGCGGATAGTCGTGCAACCCGGCTCGCGCCTCTCACATGGACCGCCTCGAACGTTATTCCGTCTCGTTCGGCGTAAACACTGGCCGCCTTGACGACCATATAGGCACCCACCATCGCCGCGGCGGTGCTTCTCTCGTCGAGCAGGTCTCCGGCTTGGTAACTCAATTCCGGCCGGGGTTCGCCGAACAGGCGTTCGGCGCGCCCGGGATGGCGGGCGATGACACGCACCGCCAGCCCCTTCGCCCGCAGACGCGCCACGATATTGCGGCCGAGAAACCCCGTGCCTCCGAAAACAGCAACAGTCGGCAGCGCGTTTATGGCGACGCCCCTATCAGTATGAGATTCGCGCGACCGCGCGCAGTTCTTCAGGACTTGCCGTCCCGAAGCCGAAGAATTCGAGATATGCTGGTATCTGCTCGAACAGCATGTCCGTTCCGACCAGGTAAGAGTAGCCGTGCCGTGCTGCAGCTTTGAGCAGTGGCGACAGCTCGGCGGTCAGCACTACGTCGCCGACAAAGGCCCCGTCGTCGAGCCGTGTCGGGTCGAACGGCAACGGATCATCGACCGACATCCCGAGCGGCGTCGCATTAACCACCAAGCGGAATCCGGCCGGGTCGTTGTCTGGCAGAGTGATGACGAGGCCCGGGAAATGATGACGCCGGCGAGCCGCGAGACGTCCGGCTGCCGCGGCATCAATATCGAAAAGCGCGATCGATCCTGGCCCCTCTGCGGCGACCGCAGCGGCGATTGCCGAACCAACCCCGCCGGCCCCGACGATCAGACAGTCTGTGCCGGCAAAATCGAAGCTCTTGCGCTTCGCCCCGCGCACGAACCCGATCCCATCGAACAGGTCGCCGTAGAGGGAGCCGTCGGGATGGCGACGGACGGCATTGCACGAACCCGCTACCTGAACCGCAACAGCCGCCTGATCGAGCATGCCCACCGTGGAGACCTTGTGCGGCATTGTCACGAGCGCGCCGCGGATGTTGCTGAGACGGAATAGGGGGCGCAGAAACGCCGTGTAATCCTCGCCTCGGACACCCATCGGGACTACGGCGGCGTTGATGCCTCGCGATGCAAACCATGGGTTGCAAATCATTGGCGCGGTGAACGTCTCGGTAGGGTAGCCGAGGTGGGCGCTTAACTCTGTGCGACCGTTGATCATGCGGGTGTGGCCCCTTCCCCGACAAAGCGCCGCTGATCGCAAGGCCGGCTCGGCGATTTCCGTTGCAGTGCGCCTCAATGGAACAGAAAATCGTCGTCAACCGTCTGTCAATCTGGCGCATCTCGATTAATTCGAAGCGCGGTCTCACGGCCATGTCGAAGCGCGGCGTTATCACAGGCCCGGCGGGTTGCTGCCAGGGCTGCGCGGCGCGGTTCAGTTTCTCGGCAGGAACCCAGAAATCCGTATCGATCAGCTTGCGAGCCCGAAAAACGTCAGCCGCGCTATCGCCGAATGCGCGACCCGTCAATCGCTGACCCATCCGTCGCCCTGACGGCATTGGGCGCTTCGCCGGTTCCGCGCCAGCCGCGGGGCCGGCGATCGGCGTTTATCGTTTTGCAAATTTGAGGCGCGGGCGCCAAACCGAACCCGGTTGGGGTCGTGAGCCAGTCAAATCGCTGGCGCGAAACTGGCGCGAAGAGCGGTGATTTCCGGCTCCAAATGGCTCCTTCTGGCGCGTAACGGTGACGCCTGGCTACCGTAAAATCAATGAGTTATCCCTTGCGACCTCGCTTGCCAAGGTTGGGGTCGGGGTTCGAATCCCCTCGCCCGCTCCAGTTTTCCGAAGATAAGACAATATGTGAAGAGTGCCCCTCGGGGCGCTTTTCTGCTTCCAAGATCATCGTCGAAGCGTTGTGGACGCGCAGCGGAAAGCACTCGGATAGAAGGCGGCGGATACGGTATCGCAGGCGCGGCGGTCGCGAACCGGTGGTCATTCGCGCCGACTGGTCCTGGAGAAGGCTAGGTTAGCATGTTCGGCGCCGCGAGGCCAATCGCTCGGCAGCGAACGAGTTCCCGCGCAAGCCGATCTTCCCGCGCTGCGGCGAATGAACGCGAGCGACACCGCCCTCTGACCTGCTTCGCCCGCCCGAACGCTCAACGCATCGCGCCGACCGGTCCTGGACCGCGAAATGACAGCGGGGACTGTGGCGAGTACGGCGCGGATCACCGCTTCACGTCGCTCGGGCCCGAGGGGTTGGGCGAAATATGTGGCTAGGGAAACACTGAAAAATCCGGCTGCTGGCGCTAGCATCGGATAGGATCGTTCGGTCCGGAGGAGCGGGGGACGCGATGCAGCGGCAGGGGAGCTTTTCGCAGGCGGAATACGCCGGCAAGAAGAAGCAGACACGGCGCGACAAGTTTTTGGCCGAGATGGAGCAAGTGGTGCCATGGGCGCGGCTGGTTGAACGGCTGCGTCCGTTCTACCCGAAGGGCGAACGCGGTCGGCCGCCGATCGGGCTGGAGCGGATGCTGCGGCTGTACTTTTTGCAGCAGTGGTACGGGCTGGCCGATGAGGCCTTGGAGGACGCGCTCTACGATAGCCAAGCGCTGCGCGGCTTTGCCGGGATCGACCTGGCGGTGACGGCGGTTCCGGACGCGACGACGGTGCTGAACTTCCGCCATTGGCTGGAGGAGCACGACCTGACCCGGGCACTGTTCGACGAAGTCGGCGCGATGCTGCAGGAGCGCGGTCTGTTGATGCGCCAGGGCACAATCGTTGATGCGTCAATCATAGCCGCACCGCCTTCGACAAAGAACAAGAAGAAGGCCCGCGATCCGGAGATGCACCAGACCAAGAAGGGCAACCAGTGGCACTTCGGGATGAAGGCGCATATCGGGGTGGATGTCGCCTCGGGGGTGGTGCACACCCTCGTCGGTACCGCTGCCAACGAAGCCGACATCAATCAGACAGCTTCCCTATTGCACGGCCACGAGGAGGCGGTCTTCGCCGATGCCGGCTACACCGGAGCGGACAAACGGCCAGAACTTGAGGATCGCGATGTCTCCTGGAACATCGCGATCAAGCGCAGCATCATCAAAGCGTTGCCCAAAACCCTGCGGGATTGGGCCGAGCCGGTCGAGCGGGCGCTGGCGCAGGTGCGGGCCTGGGTCGAGCACCCGTTCCACATCGTCAAGAACCTGTTCCGGCATAAGAGGCTGCGCTATCGCGGTCTGGTCAAGAACACCGCGCAACTGCGCACCCTGTTCGCCCTAGCCAACCTGGTGATCGTCAAGAAAGCCCTGCTGGCGCAAGGCCACGTCTGATCACGCCCGGACTCTGTCTTACTCCCAAAAACGACAATAAAAACCCCAGTACAAACCGGCTTTTTGCTTACGTAGGCTGCTATTCGCAGCGCCGATGTCGCATATTAGGCGGCCGCCCCCAAACCGTCGCCTACGCCGCCATTGTTCGGTGTTTCCCTAGGGAAACGCCGAACAATGCCGACTTTAGGTTACGGTACGGTGGCTCGCGGCATAATTTGTGACTGCGGCGCGGCGTGGATAACGTTCTCGTGCAGGTAGAAATCGGGTTTGTACTGGGCTTTCCTGTGTCGTTTTCCGGGACCAAGACGGAGTCCGGGTATGATCAGACACGGCGCTGAACGAGCAGAGCCTTCTTGACGATCACCAAGTTGGCCAACGCGAACAGGGTATGGAGCTGTGCGGTATTCTTGACCAGACCGCGATAGCGCAGCTTCTTATGGCGGAACCGGTTCTTGACGATGTGGAACGGGTGCTCGACCCAGGCCCGCACCTGCGACAGGGCTCGCTCGACGGGCTCCGCCAAATCCCGCAGGCGCTTTCGGTAATGCTTTGATGATGCTGCGCTTAATCGCGATGTTCCAGGTGACATCGCAGTCCTCGAATTCGGGCCGCTTGTCGGCTCCGGTATAGCCGGCATCGGCGAAGACATCCGTCTCCTGGCCGTGCAGCAGCGCCGCCGTCTGATTGATATCGGCTTCGTTGGCGGCGGTGCCGACTATCGTGTGCACCACGCCTGAGGCGACATCCACCCCGATATGCGCCTTCATGCCGAAATGCCATTGATTGCCTTTCCGGGTCTGGTGCATCTCCGGGTCGCGCGTCTTGCTCTTGTTCTTTGTTGACGGTGCGGCGGCGATGATCGTGGCATCGACGATCGTGCCTTGCCGCATCAACAAGCCGCGCTCCTCCAGCATCGTCGACACTTCGGCGAACATCGCTTGGCTCAACTCGTGCTGCTCTAGCCAATGGCGGAAGTTCAA
Organism: uncultured Alphaproteobacteria bacterium; assembly: GCA_963847345.1. Taxonomy (GTDB): domain Bacteria; phylum Pseudomonadota; class Alphaproteobacteria; order ATCC43930; family CGMCC-115725; genus DATARH01. The sequence continues at coordinate 89,830 of CAWJZU010000010.1, forward strand.
GATTGTTGTCTCATCCGGAACCGCCGCCACCGTCAGATCGATGCCGGCAAAGCCGCGTAAGGCCTGGCTATCATACAGCGCATCTTCCATCGCTCCGTCGGCCAGCCCATACCATTGCTGCAGGAAGTGGATCCGTAGCATTCGCTCCAGACCGACCGGAGGCCGACCACGTTCGCCCTTCGGATAGAACGGACGCAGACGATCCACCAGCCGCGACCACGGCACCACCTTCTTCCATCTCGGCCAAAAACTTGTCGCGCCGCGTCTGCTTCTTCTTCCCCGCGTACTCCGCCTGCGAAAAGCTTCCCTGCCACTGCATCGGCCCGTCCCTCGGCTACTCCGGACCGGAGGAATTCTACCCGATGTCAGCCCCAGCAGCCCGATTTTTTCGGTGTTTCCCTAGGGAAACACTGAACATAGCGAGGATAGCTGACGGTTCGGCGGCTACGGCCTGATTTTGGGGCGGCGCGCCGCGTGGGTGGCGGTCTCGTTGGTATAAATCGGGGGTTGGGCCGGGTTTCCTGTGTTGTTTACGGGATCGGGACAGAATCCGGGTATCGTCAGCCGGGTTGAGCGAGCAGAGCCTTCTTGACGATCACCAGATTGGCCAGCGCGAACAGAGTGTGCAATTGCGCGGTGTTCTTCTTGAGGCCGCGATAGCGCAGCTTCTTATGGCAGAACAGGTTCTTGACGACGTGGAACGGGTGCTCGACCCAGGCCCGCACCTGCGCCAGCGCGCGCTCGACCGGCTCCGCCACATCCCGCAGCGCTTTGGGCAAAGCTTTGATGATGCTGCGCCTGATGGCGATGTTCCAGGAGACATCGCGGTCGGCATGCTCCGGCCGCTTGTCCGCCCCGGTATAGCCGGCGTCGGCAAACACCGCCTCTTCCTGGCCGTGCAGCACCGCCGCCATCTGGTTGATGTCGGCTTCGTTGGCGGCGGTGCCGACGACCGTGTGCACCACCCCTGTCAACCGACGTCCGGAACTGGACCCTTTTCGACATTGAGAGCTGGACCCCCGGTTTGATTTCGTTGCCCCGAGTCTCGACGGTGGAAGGCTTGTCCAGGTAGTGCATAGGAGGGACCCGCGCGCCGGCGACGCGACCGCCACGGGTCTGGCGGAGCGGCGCGCGGGAGGTTCCTGTGCACCCACCTGGGCAAGCCCTGCTCATGCCGGTTGTGGCACGCTCTGCTCGACGACCGGCGTCCGCAGCAAGCCGGCTCGCCGCTTCTCGCGCAGCCGGTAGCTGTCACCGCGGATCGTGATCACGTGGCTGTGGTGCAGCAGGCGATCGAGGATCGCGGTCGCCACCACGGCATCACCGAACACCGTGCCCCATTCGCTGACCGCGCGATTGCTGGTGATCAGCATGCTGCCGCGCTCATAACGGCGCGACACCAGCTGGAAGAACAGATGCGCGGCGTTGGGCTCGAACGGCAGATAGCCGATCTCGTCGATGATCAGGAGCTTCGGCTTGCCGAAGTAGGTTAGGCGATCCTCGAGACGGCCCTCGCTATGCGCCTTGGCGAGCTGAGCCACCAGCATCGGCGCTTGAACAAACAGCACCGTATAGCCGGCCAGGATCGCCTGGCGGCCGATCGCCACCGCCAGATGCGTCTTGCCGACGCCGGGCGGGCCTAACAGCATCACCACTTCGCCATTGGCGATGAACCGCCCAGTGGCGATCTCGCGGATCTGCTTCTTGTCGATCGAGGGCTGGGCGGCAAAGTCGAAGCCGTCGAGATCGCGCACGAAGGGAAAGCGCGACAAGCCGATGCTCATCTCGATGCGGCGCTCATCCTTGCGGGCAATCTCGCGCTCGCAGAACAGCGACAGCGCTTCGCGGATGGTCAGCTCGCGCCGTGCCGCTTCATCAACCAGGCTGTCGATCTGATCGCGGATCGCGGTCAGCTTGAGGCGGTTCAGCATCTCGATGAGGCGATCGTGCTCCATCACCAGCGCCCTCCGACCAGCCGCTCGTATTCAAGAAGCGGGCGCAACAGCTCGGGGTCGGCGATATCGGGCGCAGGACCGATGACAGGACCGGGCGAGAGCGTGGCTTTCGACCGGAACCCGAGGACGCCTTCGAAGTGGAGCGGGTCGACGCGTCGCTCGAACCGGCCAGCACAGCGCTGATGCACCGCGACCTCCTGGCCGGCATGGCTGACGCGCAATTGCTCGCCGGCGAGGGTGACGCGCACCGTCTCGCCGATCAGCCGCCACGGCACCGAATACGCGTTACCGTCGACCTCGATCGCGCAGTCGGCTTGGACCTTGCGCACCACCTCGCGCGTCGTCGCGAAAGACGGCCGGCCATCGATCGACCGCAAGGCGCCGGCTTCACCCCGCTGGAAGCGCTCGATCGGCACCTCGCCGGTCGTGCCGTGCACGCGCCGATCGGCGATCTCGCGCGTCCACTCATCAAGATGCGCCTCGAACGCCGGCCAACTCTCAAAGCGGCGACCGGCAATCGCATTCTTCTTCACATAGCCGACGCCGCGCTCATCCTTGCCCTTGGTGCGCGCCCGGTAAGGCGCGCAGGCGCGTGGCCGAAACCCCCAATGCTTGGCGAAGGCGTGCAGCCGCGGATTGAACTCGACCTCGCGGGTCAGGCGGTCGTGCCGGCTGACCAGCCCGCGATCGTTGTCGAGCAGCACCTCTTCGGGAATGCCGCCGAAGTGGCGAAAGGCGCCTTCCAGCCCGGCAAACCAGCTCTCCTGCCGCTCGTTGCGGAAGGCCCGGACATAGAGCCGCCGCGAGTAGCCCAGCGTGGCGACGAACAGGTAGGCCTTCACCGTCGCGCCGCCGATCAGCACCGCGCGCTCGCCGAAATCGATCTGCATCTGTTTGCCCGGTGGCGTCTCGAAGCGCAGCGTTGCCCGCGCCTCGGCCGCCAACTCGCGTCGCAGCGGCATCACCTCGCGCTCGACCGTCCGCAGGCTGACCGTGATGCTCTTCTCCGCGGCAAGCTCCTGACGCACCACATCGGCGTTCCCGGCGTGCTGCCGGAAGCGCTCGCCTAGCCACCCCTCAAGCCCGGCCAGCTTGCGCGGCCGGCCGCTGCCGCGATACGGCGCCCAACCGCCCTGCGCGACGTAATGCCGAACCGTCATGTGGCTGCAGCCCAGCTCCTTCGCGATCCGTCTGATGCCCCACCCGAGCGCCTTCAGCCGCAGCATCGCCGCAACCTCCTCCGGCGTCTGCATCACCTCCCTCCGCGGCAACTCCCCCCGCGAATGAGGCTGCACCAATTCTGCCATCCTCCGACCCTCCTCCTCAGCGAGAGGGTCCACTTCCTACTGTCGCCAGGGGTCCACTTTCATCCGTCGCCCGCGGCGAGCCCGTCGCTCAGCACCGCCGAGAGGATCTTCACCATCTGACGGTCGCCGTCGTCGAAGCCCCGCAGCTTGCGCCGCACCCGCTCTAGGCTGGCCGGCAAGGGCCAATCCTTAAAGGGTGCGCCGTTCCGCAGCGCGCCCGGTTTCCGGGCGAGCACCGGCACGTAATGCCAGGGTCGTAGATCGTCTCCGCCGCGGCCGAAGCGGCGTTGATGTTCGCCGACGATGGCACCGTCCTGGCGGATCACGACGCGATCGGCATAAGCCTGGATCTCGACTGGCCGGCCGACGGCGCGCGAGCTGACCGAATACTTGTTGTTGTCGAACCGCACCAGGCAGGTCTTTGAGACCGACGCCTGGGTCGCATGAAACCCGTCGAACGGGCTGCTGATCGGCACCAGCTGCGGGCGCTCCGCCTCGAAGGCCTGCCAGATCGTCCGGTCGGTCAGCTCGGGATGCTTGTGCGCCTTGGCGTAGGCGACGCAGCGGTCGAGCAGCCAAGCATTCAGCTCGTCGTAGCTCGACACCCGCAGCCGCGGCGTAAAGAAACGCTCGCGCACCACCCCGACCTGGTTCTCGACCTGTCCCTTCTCCCAGCCCGAGGCCGGCGTGCAGGCGGTCGGCTCGACCAGGTAATGGCCGCACATCCGCAAAAAGCGGCGGTTGTACTGGCGGTCCTTGCCGATGAACACGGCGTCGACCGCGGTCTTCATGTTGTCGTAGATGCCGCGCGTGCAGGTGCCCTTGAAGAAAGCAAAAGCGCGGGTGTGCGCGTCGAACACCATCTCCTGGCTCTCGCGCGGATAGGCCCGGACGAACAGCATGCGGCTGTGGCACAGCCGGACGTGCGCCACTTTGATGGTCACCGTCGTGCCGTTGATCAGCACGACCTCGTGGCTCCAGTCGAACTGGTACGCCTCGCCCGGCGCAAAGCTCAGCGGCACATAGGCTTCCGCCGTCGCCGCGCCGCGCTCGACACGCCACTTCTTGGCATACCGGCGGACCGCGTCGTAGCTGCCCTCGTAGCCCAGCCCGCGCAGCTCCTCGAAGATCCGGATCAGCGTCAGCCGCTCGCGCGCCGACTTGCCCTCGTTCGCCAGCAATAGCGCGTCCAGCTGGTCGCGCCACGGGTCGATCCGCGGCAGCGGCTGCCGGCCGCGCTCATAGCGAAACTCGGTCGCCTCCGACCGGATCACCTTGCGCACGACCTTCCGCGACAGCCGAAACTCGCGGCAGATCGCCTTGATCGGCTTCTTCTGCGCGAAATAGGCCCGCCGGATCTTCGCGATCGTCTCCACTACCAGCATCCCCGAACCGGCTCCCATGTCCCCCATGGAAGCCACTGTGGACCCGCTGTTGCCGGGGTCCCGATTGGATGCCGATCACCCCGAAAACGGGGTCCTTATTCCACGCCGATCCACAGGCGAGATCTGCCGGATGATGGGGATCTCCAAACCGACGCTCTACAACTACATCGCCGAAGCCAACGCGTAACATGCGGCGGCGGCGTCCCCCCGACGAGATCCTGATGACGCTGCGGAGGAGGCTGGAGAGCTTGCCGGCACGCTCGCCCGAGCGGCAGCGCCTGATACTTGGCTGCGCCGACCTCCAGGCGTGTCGATCGCCACGATCTATCGAGCGCTGCGCGACCAGTTCCGTCCCCGCTCACTGCACCGGAGCGATCGCGGGCGTCCGCGCAAGCTGCCGCAGCGGGAGATGGAGCGCTTCTGCGAATTGATCGCGGCGATGAAGCTGCGTACCACCAACCTGAAGAACCGGCACCTCTCTACCGGCCGCGCCATCGAGCTCTTGGTCGAGCACGGGATCGAGACGCCGGGAGGATTGGTGCGGGCGCCGCCTGGCCTACTGACCCGAACCACGGTGAACCGCTACCTGCGGCACTGGGGGCTGGACGACGAGCGCCGGGGTCGGCCGCCGCCGTCAGGAACAGCCGGTGGAAGCCGACCGGGTTTCCCAGGCCAGCGCGGTTCGGACGATCATGTCCAGATCGGAATATCGCGGGCACCAGCCGAGACGCTGGCGAGCGAGCGTCGCGTCGGCGACCAGCTCCGGCGGGTCGCCAGGCCGGCGCGGCGCTTCGGAGCGCGGGACGCTGCGCCCGGTTACGCGCTCGACAGCCGCGACGACCTCGCGCACCGAATGACCGCTGCCGGTTCCGAGATTAAGCTCGATGCTCTCGCCGCCCTCCACCAGATATCGCAACGCCCGGGCATGCGCGTCGGCGAGATCGGTCACATGGATATAGTCGCGAATCGCCGTACCGTCGCGCGTCGGATAATCGGTACCGAAAATCCGCAATGGCTCACCGTTTCCGAAAGCGGCGCGCAGCACGAGCGGGATCAGGTGGGTTTCGGGATCGTGATCCTCGCCGATCTCGCCGTCGGGATCGGCGCCGGCCGCGTTGAAATAGCGCAGTGCCGCATAGCGTAGGCCGTAGGCGCTCGCCGTACCAATGCAATGCCCGCTCGATCGCCAGCTTGGTCTCGCCATACGGGTTGAGCGGCGCCTTGGCGTCGTCTCGCGGATCGGCACCGTCTGCGGGGACGCCATAAACCGCGCAGGTCGACGAGAAGACGATCGTCGCGACCCCGGCCTCGCGCATCGCGTCGAGCAACGCAGCGTACCGGCGACGTTATTGCGGTAATAAAGCTCGGGGCCGGTAACCGATTCCCCGACATAGGCAACGCGGCGAAATGCATGACCGCCGTCACGCGGTGCGCACGCATTGCCGTCGGCCAGCCGGTCTCGCTCGCGCAGATCGCCCTCGATCAGCGGACCCCATTTCACCGCGCTCCGATGGCCGCGCGACAGGCTGTCGTAAACGACCGGTCGATAGCCGGCTGCCGCTAGCGCCTTGCAGCCATGGCTGCCGACATACCCGGCGCCGCCGGTAACGAGGATTGCTTGCGACATCAGGAGATCACCCCGCCATTGCCCTACCGTCTTCTCAAACTGGCTGAGGCTCGATGGTAAGCGGGACCCGGTTATGGATGCAATAGCCGATCTGCTGAGGTGGTCAGTCCGAGGTGTTTATATAAGGGCCGAAGATTTCAACTTGCTCCAAATGCAGGTACTTCGTGTCGAGTAATCGAATGCGAACGTAACGAGCCGATATCGGTTGTTCTGAACGCCACACGAATGGGCTTTTCCGGGTTGGTCCTCTCAGTAACGTGTTTGTATCTTTACGAAACACCGTCCTCCATGTTTGGGCATCATTAGAAACTTGTATGACAGATCGGCTGGCGCGGGCAAGAATACGCGGATTGGGCGAAACACGATTGTATATTCTAACCTCGTTGATCTGCCAAACCTCATCTAGATCGACTTGCCACCACGATGGTAAATCGAGATCGGTATGGCAATTATACGAACCGTTCGGTCAGGGAGCGCTGCCGCTGCCCCTCGCGCTCGACATGCTGTTTCTCGCGCTCCGCCACCACGCGGTTGCGTTCGCCGTTCAGGGCGTTCAGCTGCTTCTGCTGCTGTTTATGGCCGCCGACCACCCGGTGCATTTTGCCGAAAAAGCTGTTGTGCTTTCGCTGCATCTCATGCTGGAGCCGGTCGTAGCGCTGATTGATCCCGGCGATTTCCTTATTATTCATCGGCGAGACGTCACGCGCCTTCTGCTGCTCGATCCAGGTGCGCTCGGATTCCAGCAGCTTCAGTTCCCGGCCCTGCACCTCGACCAGGCTTTTGTACGCCCGGTCGTTGCGCTCGCGGACGGTATCGACCGCCTGCCGGCGCAGCTCTTCCTCGGTCCCGGGAATGTCCTTGCGGTTGAACGACCGCCGCGCGCTCTGCGCCATGATCACATCCTCATCTTGGGTTTGGTGCGGAAACCGGGGCGCGGCCCCTCATCCGGCCGTTTGTCCAGAACCCTCCGCATCGACTTCGAAAGCTCGGCGCAGCGGTCGCGCACCTGTTGCTGGCCGCGGCTCAAGCCCAGCGGCATGCGGGTTTTGAGCTCATCGACCAGCTTCACGCCGCGCGCCAGATAGCGCTGCACCTCCGCATCCGGCGTGTTTCCGTAGCGCATCGGCCTGTTCTCGATCTCGAGGAACGGGAAAATCCTTCGTGTTGACCGCGCCGATCTCCGGCCCGCCGATAAACTGTTTCCGGATATCCTCGACCGCCTGCCGGATATCCGCGACCGCCCGCCACGCCTCATCGGGATGCGCGCCGGCGACGTCAAACCGCTTCGGGCGCCACGCTGCTTTCTTGTCCATCATCAGTCTCCCGGCTCGAAGGGATCAGGGTCGTACTGGTCCGGCGCGAACATTTTCCGGTACGAGGTGCGGCGCAGCAGGAACGGATCGCCGCCTTCGTTGAGCACTATTTGCAGCCCGCTCGAACGGCCCGTCGACCGGCCAACCTCCTCGCTATTGCGCAGAGAGAAAGCGGCACTGGGCTCGTATTCGTAGACGTCGCCCCACTGCGTCTTTGTGACCTTGCGGCGCCACATCACCCGCCCGCCGAGGCGGCTTCGACATACTGCTGTCCTTCAGCATCGTTGAGCGCGAAGACCTGGACCTGGCCGCATTGGCAAAAAACGTCTCCGCCTCTTTGCCGAACAAGGTCGACATCTGACTTTTGGTCTGGTAAAAATCCAGGCGCGCCCGCCAAACCCGCGCAGCACCGCGACGGCTTGCGCAAGATCGACAACGCCCCGATCGCGCGGCTTCATCCAAGATGAACAGTGTCGGCGGCTTGCCTTTCTTCTTCCGCCCCTTAAACGCCGCGTTGAGGAAGGTATTAA
>CAWJZU010000011.1:0-177111 GCA_963847345.1 uncultured Alphaproteobacteria bacterium
CGAGGTTAAGTCCTCCGAAGGCAGGTCAACATTGGTCAGAAGCCCAGCGGGATTTATGGATCGAAAATCTTGCACCAAAGTTATCCTACCTCTAGTTTCATTCCATTCTGCCCAGCCTTCGGGGTCGGCGAAATGCAGCATGCGCCATCTCAAGGACCGAGCAAGCCTTGGGGTCCCGTTATTTGGCTCAGCATTAAATCAAGGGATGAGTTTCGTCAAACATGACCCCCACCCTATATTCGGCTATATCGTGGTCAGTTCTGTTTCTGTTTATATGTTCTCGCTTCCGCATTTGCGACAGGTTTAGGGGGTGCACGACAACAGCTGCGTATCTTCGTGTCGGCAACTGTGGGAATTCTCGTTGTCTTATCTCTAGGGATATATGTCTTACGGTATCAACCGCTCGAATGCTCGCTAAAATCACCAGCCCGCCAAATAATTCTGTGGTAACCGGCTTTCTTAGCTCTCTCCGCGGCACTATAGCCCCACTTTTTGTGCAGATTACAGCAATAGTGCGCTCGGAGAGCGATAATCAATGGTGGGTCCAGGAGATAACAAGCCCAACTTCGGCTAGTGGCAAGAGGAGAGGCGACTGGACGGTGCGTGCGTATTTTGGTGACGAGGAAAACGGAAAAGGGAACCAATTTGAAGTGATCGCATTGGCAAGCAATAAACCCGTTCTTGAGCGTCTTCTTCTTGGGATTTATTTGACGCAAGGAATGACCATTGACACCGTCCCTCAATGGTGCCAATCAGAGGTTCTTCTACTACGCAGGGAAGACTGACCATGCTTTGTACCAGAGGCTGGTTCCAAGCATTTTCGCTACTCATGATAGGCCATACCGCCCTCAACCTCCCGATTTTCTGCGCTGATCCATTTTTCAATTTTTCCTGCTGTTTGCTTTGGTGTGTTTATTCGTTAATGGCGATGGGTCTGTCTTTCGAATTTACAGAGGTCATACTCGCTGTTTGTTGGAACACCAAGGAAATTCCACTTTCCACCCATGTGATCAACAGAGCCCGGACCGCCGTTGTGATGACTGTATGCGACGATGCGGATGGCCCCGCATTGGAAGCACTAAAAACTTTATCGTACGCTGGCTTTCCTGTATTTTTATTGAATAATTCAATTCGCCATCAGCCCCATTTGGCTGCGCTGTCATCAGCTTTTCTTTGCATAGTGGATGGGCACAGATCGAACGTCCAAAGCAAGAGTAAGAGCTTGAATTGTTGGCTGCACAGGTTTGGGCATCAATTCGACAATCTAATTTTACTGGATTCTGATAGCGTTATGAGCGTAGACGCAGCTGATACCTTGATGAGCGCTTCTCTGCATCCGGCCAATAAACGAATTGGTATCTTTCAGGCGCGGATATATCCGAGGATCGATGCAGGTACGAGTTTATTCGCCCTCTTGACGGGAATTGCTGCGCGCCCCGAGCGCGGGTCCTGGAACATGTACACGCACGATTGGGAGTGATCCTGTCAGTTGGCCATAATCAGTTAATTCGATTGCGCCTCTTGGCGTTGGCGGGAGGTTTCTCAGAGCAAATTGGGAGCGAGGATACGGCGTTATCCCTAGAATTATCAAAGCTGGGGTTCCGGACGGAGATAATTCCGATAGCGACCTACGACCGCGATCCTCCGACTACGATAGCTTGGCTGCGACGTACCGTAAGATGGACTAGGCAAGCACTTGAAATCCTGCGCGGTGACTGGCGAGAATGCCCAGCTCCATCAAGGTACTACTCTTTCGCCATTTCCTTGGACACGTCATGCCTGTCTTATATCCTCTTTTCGTAGTATTACTAGCTGTGCAGGCAACCGGGGCTGACCGCCTAGTGGACGAGGCTTCTTCGGCGCCATTATCTACGATCGCTGACACCGCGATAGCCTGGGCTCCGTTGACCGTCTGCATTATCGCTGCCACGATAAGGGCTGTCATAGCGGTAAAATTTGGGGCACCATTGGCCGCTTACTTATTTGTGATCGCAATTAGTCCAGCATTATATACGTTCATGTTTGTCCCGCTGGTTATCGGATTATGCCTCTCCGCGTTTAAGAAAGACGCGAAGTGGATCCCCACGAACAAAAATCGCGATTGTCGAAAATGGTGTGATGGAAGGGTTTGGGATGCCGCCAAAACGTTTGGATGCGCGATTTCTGGCAGTATATTCATATCGGTGGTATGGCTCGTTGGAGATGATGGTGTCGATAGATTTTATGGTGTTTGGATCACCATTGGCCTATTCTCGCCGCTTTTGCTTTTGGTTCTCAATCACAAAATACCTGACGGGAATTTGGCGCGTAGGTGCCTAGTCGCAAAATGAGAAATAACAACGATCGATCTCGGCGGCGTCGCTCTGGGGATCGGAGGAACGTCAGGCAAGACATTTCCGATCAAAAACCACGCGGATGGTTTGGCACGATCGTCCGAGGATTATTGGAGGAGCTTACTGGTCAGCGCCCGCGAACCCCTCGCCCTCTTGCTTTTGTATTTGCTGTGTTTTTGGTGATAAGCACGGGCGGCGTAGCGATAAAATTTTTATGGGATTGGACCGTTATCTGGTATCACGAGCAAGAAGCGTTTGAAATGGAGGCGATCATACAGAAAGTCGAGGAGGAGATAGCGGCCGAACCGCCCGCGAAAACTTCGCAGGGGGCAAACGGGCAATGGATATATGAATATACACTACCATCAAAGAATATTCGAGTCCTGGACGAATATCAAGACGGCATGTTAGCGTTTAGAGAATTCTACCAAGGCGCCAACAGGATCGCGCGAGATCAAATTAGATTGGAAAGTGGCTTACCCCAGGGTAAAGAGCGAGAGTACTACCAGAACGGACGTATTCTTATCATGACAGAAAAGTTTACCAAAGCTGGTGTGTCGATAGAAAAATCGTATTGCCGCAACGGCTCCCGAAGCAATTGTTTCAGTTATGTTCGCAATGATAGATCTCCTCTGCCGGTGGTGGTGCTTCGAGGTGCATATCGTAATGATAGACCACCTTTGCCGGCGGTGTTGCTCCCCGGTGCATATCGTCAGGACAAAGTCCTCGTGCGTGAACGACAGTCTCGGTAAGGCGAGGTAGGGGTGCATTTCTGAGAGAGCGTCGGGAATTTGGCGATCCCGGGTGCCCGGCGGCTTTGGGGCATGAAGAGCCCGGCTGCAGCCAGAGCTGGTCGACCGCAGTCGGATCAGTTAGCCGACCCATACCGGAGTGGCGGCGCCGACCGAGACGCGCCGATACCGGCCTTAGCCGCTCTCTAATCCCAAGCGGCGCTGAAGCGGCGACGCACCGTTTGTTTGCTCCAGCCTGTTCGCCACGATCCCCGATGAGTTTCGTTCAAATCGCTTCGTCGGCACAGATACCAGACGAGACGACAGGTCTCCTCGATCTCGTTAACTTACTGGCAGTGCTCATTAAAAGGTTTTCGCTCCCGCCTACGCAGGCGCCGGCCAGCTAGCAAATGATTTCGTCGGAAGGCTACAGCGCAGGCAACGCATTTTAGTTAGATCGCTGCGTCGATGTATTCCTCAGCGAACCATCGGCGCGGTTGACAGTCAATTGCTATATAACATATATCGCAAATATGACAGACATACCCGCCATTCTCCGCGCCATCCGGGCGAAGCGCAAGCTTACTCAGGAGCAGCTCGCCGAACGGCTGGGCGTATCGTTTGCAACCGTCGAACGGGTGGGAGAGCGCGGCGAACGAGCCGCAACGAGCAGCGCGGGATGCGATCCTGGGCCTAGCAGAGGAGGCCGAGCTCGATGTCGATATGCTCGCTCGGAACATGGACGGCGAAAGCGCGCTTCAACGCCGTACTTCAGTCACAACCCGTTCAACAGGCGGGCCAGGTTTCGACTTCGAGGACCGAGTTGCGGCGTGGTTCCTGCTGAAGATGCTACTCGGAGAGCCTTTGCCGGGCATCGACCAGAGCCGGGCTCTCGCTACGAATGCAAACAAGCGCGCTTGGATGGCTCATCGATGACTTGCTGGTAACGAGCGTGCTTGCTCAGGGCGAGCAACGGCAGCTCGCGATCTCGTGTAAGAGCAACGTTCAGGTTAGCGCGACGGGGCTTCCCACCAGCTTTGTAGAAGACGCTTGGAAGCAGTGTTGGCGTGTTGGTGCAGGACCGATGGGCGCCGACGATTGTTTGATGCTCGTTACGAGAAGCCGGCATCCCGGGTTCCTCGCAACGTGGAGTGACATAAAAGATTGGTCCGGAGGCGACCCGGCGCTGGCGCTTGCACGGATTCTGGCTCCGGGAAAGCACCGTCAGATTTTCAATAGCGTTAAGGATCCCGCGTCGAGCCTCGGTCGTGCGGTCTCAGACGTTGAAACATTGGAGCTAGTGCGGCGGATTGAAATTCTTCCACTCGACCTTCGGCTAGCGACTTCTCAAGATGAGCAGCAAGCAATAGGCCAATGCAGAAACCTTCTGCGCAACGCCACTCTTGTCGAGGCGCGCGCCCTATGGACGACTTCTCATCAATAGGGCGCGTGATGCCCGGATCGGTGATGGGACAATTGGTCTCGCCGTCTTGTGGCGCGAGCTACGCGGGCGGTTCGCATTGCGGGATCATCCAGATTTTCGGCCCTCCTGGGACCGGTTGAAAGCACTGACGACGGATTATAAGTCCAGGATCGAGATCGCCCTGCCCTCCGGGTACAGAGCGGAGCGACAGCGGCAGAAGGACGCATTAAAGGAAGTGCTGCGAACACGATCTGCGTGTGCTCTCTACGGAAAATCAGGGACCGGTAAATCGGCACTTTTAAAAGATGTCCTTGATGCTGATTTTGCCGAGGCCACACAAGTCTGGTTCGGGCCGGAGGTTTTGTCAGCAGCACTCAGAGAGACTGATCGCGGGCGGTTGGATCTCGATCAACCGCTGCTGGAAATTCTCGATGGCGCTGCTACCTCTTCACAATTTTCTCGTTGTCGACGCGGCCGAACGCCTGCCGAAGGATGTCCCGCTTAAGGCGCAGTCGCTCATCATGACGCTGCTCCAAAGCAACATGAATGAAAGGGAAGCTGGATGGCGAGTGATCGTCGTTGGGCAAACGGAAGCATGGGCCGACGGACGACTGCAATCGTTGGTCGGTAATGAGCAGCCGTCGAATGTGGAACTGACTGATCTTGACGATGAAGAGACTAGGGCGGCCTTGCGATCTACGGGACGCCTTAGATGGTTAGCACAGCACGATGAAGCCGTGTCCATACTCGGCAATCTGAGGACCCTGGCCTGGGTTATGGAAGCTGAAGGACGGTTTCAAGAGCAAGGGTCCACGGCTTTTTCGTTTCCGATGATCGCCGATCGCCTCTGGACCTTTTGGACGGAGGATAGAGCGTCAATTCGACGACTCATGATGCGGCTCGGTGAGCGCGAAGCCTTGTTCGAGCATAGTTTTGCGTTGAGCGAACTTGAAGGAGACGAGGTTCAGGCATTCGAAGCACGGACGAACCAGTGTCCGTTGCGTCTCAACTCGCGTAACCGAATTCAGTTTCAACACGATTTGGCATCCGAGTGGGCACGCTTTCAACGTCTCAAGGAGATCGCGGACGACACGGCGCGATGGGCGGCACTCGCAACGAACCCGCTCTGGAACGGCGCCTTGCGAATGCTGGGTCAACTCCTCCTCCGCGACCAGAAGGGCGGCGTGAATGCTTGGAATGCAGCATTCGCGGAAGCCGAAGATCAAAGATAAAGCGCCGCTGGCTAGCGACATACTCCTCGATGCACTCTTTCTCGATCCAAATGCCGAAGCGTTTCTCGATGAACGAACGGAGCTGCTGTTCGCGAACAACGCTACGCTTCTCCGCGCCTGTCCGCTTCGAGTTGCCACGGTGCCGGGGATCAACCCCTCAGCCCTCGATGCGAGTTCACTGACAAAGCTTTATCTCGAGGCAATTCCGAACGCCCATCATTGGGCGGTGGCCTGCAATAGCCCGGTTTCTCGCCAAACACCGCGAGCGGATCGCGGACCTGATGCTACCGGTGGTTTCCAGACTGGCGGAACGATGGCTTGACCGGTTTCCGCTCACAATGGGAACCGGTCAGCGATTTCCGTTTCGAAAAGAATTTGCATGGCTTGCGCTTGATGGCGCGCGCGCCCTGCAACTCGGTCAAGCCAAACGGATCATCTTCCTGGGCGACTTCGAAGAGCCAATTTACAGCGCCGCGTTCTCCGCCGCCCGTGACCTGCCTGACGAAGTCTGCGAATGGGCGCTCGAAGTTGCACAAAGGCGGAAGTTGAGAGAGGATATCGCGGAGAAGCTAAAAGCTCACCGGGCCAAAGAGGCCGAGGAGCATCGTCAACGGTTGGCTACGGACGCGGAGTATCGGGAGCGGCATGAACAGCGGAGACATCCGTCTCTATCGATCCGATTGCGAAGGCGTTTGCCGCCGTGGCCGCTGGGGCCGCAGCGTTCGATCGAGCGCGATTTTCACCAGAAATGCCTTCACTCACCTGCGTTGAACGGCCTGATGCCGGTGCGCCCAGCGATTGCGGCCGAAGTGCTGCTCGCCTGTATAATTGAAGAGTTCTCCGGAAGAGCGATACGGCCACTACCCGTCAATCGATCGCGACTTCGGGCTCGAAGACGATGGCGACGGTTACCCGGCAGCGTATTGGAAAAGCCCCTTTTTTGGCTTTTTCCGAGCGAATCCAGATGTAGCGTTAGGGACCCTTCTTCAGCTTGTGAATTTTTGCACAGAGCAATGGGAGGCAGGTCAGCGCGAACGAGGACAAGTTCCACCGCCTATGGCTATCACCTTGGGCAGTGGTGCAGTTCACGAGTTAAAGGGCAATTTTGAGCTCTTCAAGATGTCTCAAACCAACTCGGACGATACCGGGCAACTGAGCAGCGCGTTGGCAGCCTTGGAGCAGTGGCTTCGCAGTCTTTTGGATACTCAATCGGACACTACTCCTTACATAGAAAATATTCTGGTAAATTCGAATTCGGTCATGACGCTGGGAATTCTTATTGACCTTGGAAAGTACAAGACTGAACTTTTTAAAGGGCCTTTGAAGCCCCTTATTGGTGCTCATCTTTTATATCTTTGGGATGACGCGCGGGTCGAACAGTCACCGGCCCTATGGTTTGACGCATTTTCCTGGTCGCGTGAAGGCGAAACAATGTTCAATGCCGCTCGCGAATGGGCACAGGCGCCATACCGGAAAATAGGCCTCAAAGAGGTAATCTCAAATCTTGTCAGCCGTGACCCCGAGTTCGGGGCCGATGTTCTAAAAGCCACAGCCGGATGGACATCGCCCTCCACGAGCAAAGAAGCGCTCGAATTCAGAATTTTAATCGCCCAACTCGACTACCACAATTACCGCCGAGCACAGTCCGAGAATGGCGAGAAGGGAGGCAATCGAGTTTGTGCCCCCAGCGGACATAATTCGTGAGGCCCAGCTTCATCAACAGCAAACAAGGCCAGCGCTGCTGACGTTGGGATTATCGGACGCCTGCGAGCAAATCCTTTCAAAATCTGGCATCCTCGCGGACAGCAGCGCGACTGAGGTCGCGAATGCAATGATGAACGTGGCTACTGATACCACGTCTGACCTGCCGGCGGATATGAAGGCGCGTGGACTCGCAGCCGCGGCCTCGACGCTACTTGCGAAAGCTTCTCCGGAGTGGCTTGAAGTAATCCTTCGCCGCAAGCGGAGGCGCGCCGAATAGTGGATGAGGTTATCTCGGCAATGTGAGACACGCCCGAGGATATTAGTTGCTTCCGCATGAAGGGACGCGACGAACTTAAGTTTGTCGCTCATGCCGTCGCCCGTGATTGGATACGTGCGTCTACCCCCGTGACCGACGCAGCAGTGCTTCGCCTCATTACGAGCGGTGACTTGCACGCCCCACAATCATTCGTGAACATCGCGTACCTGGCTCGCGATCAACTCGGACCGCGTTGGTGGCGGCTCCTCTCCTCGCTCTTCTATGGTCTCGTCTCTCGCTGCTGGGCCCTCGCTTTGATGATGGCGATGTGGTCGGACCGCGCTGGAGTCGCTGGCTACATTGGCTACGGACACGCCGCCTTGCGGTTGCCGCGACAACCGACACGATCCAACCCCTCTCAATTGCTGAGCGGGTTGAGCGGATTGTGCGGGATCGATGGTCGCGACACCGACACTCGAAGATTGAGCCAGGGCGACGCGTTTCCGCGGGACTGGAACCCTGGGACGTCATGGCAGCCTTCGCCTGGTTACTTCGGAATTCGTCATCGTTTGCGTCGAATTCTGCTGAATTTCGCGAAGCACAGAAACTGATATTGGGCCTTTGGGGCTACGAAGCTTGGCGGGTCGTTGGTCACTTCAAGGACGACGGGGACTACGACTTTTTGAGCCGGCAGCTTGGCTACGATCTTGTCGGCGCTCTGGCGCAAATGGCCCTCGACGGGCCCATCGATACGAGTTCCGAATTTTGGAAACCGGTGTTGCAGCTCGGACCAAGAGGGCACTACGCGATCAGTCACTTTCTTACGCAGTGGTTCAGCAAGTTAACGGGTCAGGCAGAGCCGGGGATTTCAGGCGGCGCTGGCGACCCGTCATGGAGTTCGTGCTCGGGGCCGCTGATTGGAGAAGAGGCCGTCAGTGGTACCACGCTAAGCAACTTGAACGTCAGGTGCTGGGCTTTGGCGCGGAGGGCTTTATAGCGAGAATGCCGGCATCGGGAACTGTAATCAGCGAATTGCGAGACCTTTACAAAACGTGGGCCGATACGCGGCTGCCGGGTGATAGAGAGATAATCTCGCGGGACTATGTAATTTCCTCGCCTCCCGCGTAGGGCTTCCCTTACAACTGATGGGCTCTTATGGATTTCGGGGGCCGTGAATTATACGCACGCCGGCCGCTGGCATCGCGATACGTCGCTGTATGCGCTGATTAGGTTCGTGGATTTGCTTCTGTCCGAACACGCTCAGGAAATTTCTAAAGACAAGGACTAAAACGACAATCGCTTTTGGAGAATCTGGCCGCCTATGTGGTGTCACGAAACCATCCGTCTGGCCTCGCACTGCAAGAGCGCATTCGCAGGATGGTATGACCGAAAATGGTAGCGGACGGTCAAATTTAATTTTTCGCCGAGATGCGCCCGGCGATGGCCGGAATGGGGCAGGTGCTGCCGCGGCGCCCGGTGTAATCAGCTGACCCCTCTAGGTCGGAAAGCAGCCACTTCAGTTGGTATCAATCGGGTTGGCCGCCAATCCCGCAAGGATCGTGGTCGGAAGCGAGCCGGCAGCGAGTGCGGGTTCGGCAGCCAGGCCATTGCGGCAGAATGGCGAACAGCGCCCCCATAACCCAGCGCTCCCCATGGACCGGGGGCTGCCCGCGTTATTTCAACCCGCGATGCGCACGGTGCCGGTTGACACACGGCACACCGGCCTATTCCGCCCCTGACAGCCTCACCACAGAAGATTCTGCTCGGCGCCGCGGGCGGTCGGTCGCGAGAACGAAAGCGGCGTTGTCGGAAAGTCGCGTTGCATCGCTTGCTTGCGGCAGCTTGTGCAGCTCGGTTACTGGCTCGGCTGCCTGCAGTTGGCAATCGGCGGCACAGCGATCCGGCGTCCTGGTTTCAAAATCGGGCCGCGGTTCGGAGAGGGGCAGCATATTTTCACGCACCACCCGGCGCGCCCCAGTTTTCCCCCGAGTAGGCGCGCTTGAACTGGCCGAGCGGCACTGGGTTTCGGGATGGTAAGGGAAAAGGACCGACGCCGGGCGCACCGCATATGGTTGAACCGCCTACGAATTCTCCGCCGCCGCTCGAGACCCGTTGCTGTCGCTCCGATCGGAAACGGTAATGGAATCACTCACCGGCGACTCGCCCTTGCCGATCGCCTTGGATTCCCCGCCGCGAAGGGCGCGCGCCGAGCCTTCGGGCGTCGCTCCGCCACGTTGGACCGCGCAAAAGCGTGCGAGTTCGGGCCGCGGGATACCTTGGGGATACCTAGGCCTGACCCTTCGTTACTTGATATGCATGTAAGTGCTCGAAAAAATTGGTGGGCGCGACAGGGATTGAACCTGTGACCCCTACGATGTCAACGTAGTGCTCTCCCGCTGAGCTACGCGCCCTTGCTGCCTGCGGCGAGCGCACGGTGTAGCCGAAACGGCGGTCCGGAGCAAGGCAATGCTGGCCGGCGATCAACCGGCGATCGGCCATTTGGGCTCGCATTTTCAACACCCCCGGCTCGCCGATCGCCCAGGTCGGTCGCCGAGTGAGTGTCTGATTGCTGACATGCGCGGCAGAGGGTGGCGCGCCCGCGGCAACGACCTATTATGGGACCCGTCACGACATGGGGTCGGAGTTTTGGCCGATCGGTTGATCTCATCGCCGTCCCGCAGGCCATCGCGGGAACCGTCCCAGGGGTCACCCCTGAAGCTGTCTGCAGACGGTCTGGCCGGCGGGCGGGTGCTCGACGCCGCTATCGTCGCGCTGCGCCGTGGCGAGCCGGTATTTCTCGACGGGCGCGAGCGGCCCGTGCTGGCGCTTGCCGCCGAGTTTGTCGACGACGATAATCTGGCGCGGCTGCGCGCCGTGGCCGACCGACCGCTGCGTGTTGTCGTGACCCGGCGCCGCGCGGTGGCGCTGGGGTTGGCCGGGCGCGACGCGCTCTCCGGGGCGGTATCGATCGGCCTTGCGCCGTTGCTGTCGGCGGCGGTCATCCGCAACCTCGCCGATCCGGCGGCCTCGCTCGGGGCCGAGCCGCCGGGCCTCGGGCCCGAACCCGAAACGGCCGAGGGCGGCGAATTGGCCGCCGTCGCGCTGGCGAAGCTCGCCGCCCTGCTGCCGGCCGCGCTGGTGCTGCCGCTGGCCCCGGCGGAAGCCGCGTTCGCCCGGCGCCGCGCCGATTTCGTCGTCGTCGCCAGCGAGGTCGTCCTGCGCCGCGGCGCCGCGATGGCCGGCCTGACGCGGGTCGCCGACGCCCGCGTTCCGCTCGCCGATGCCGAGGATGCGAGGCTGATCGCTTTCCGCCCCGGCGACGGCGGCAGCGAGCATTTGGCGATCCTGATCGGCACCCCCGATCCCGCCGCGCCGGTGCTGGCGCGGCTGCATTCCGAATGCTTTACCGGCGACCTCCTGGCCAGCCTGCGCTGCGACTGCGGCGACCAGCTGCGCGGCGCGATCGCCGCGATCGCGGCGGCAGGCGGCGGCGTGCTGCTCTATCTCGCGCAGGAGGGTCGCGGCATCGGGCTCGTCAACAAGCTGCGCGCCTATCAGCTGCAGGATGCCGGGTTCGATACGGTCGACGCCAACGAGCAGCTCGGCTTCGACGCCGACGAGCGGGTCTATCTGCCGGCGGCCGAGATGCTGCGCCAGCTCGGCTTCGCGACCGTGCGGCTGTTGACCAACAACCCGGACAAGGTCGCCGCGCTCGAACGCTACGGCATCCGCGTCGCCGAGCGCGTGCCGCACGTCTTTCCGGCGAACGGCCACAACGAACGCTATCTGCGCACCAAGGCGACCCGCAGCGGCCATTTGCTATAGCCGGGCGCTACGGCCTCCAGGTTTCCGGCGACCCGCCCGGTAACCGACCGGGCGGGTCGCCGGGCTCGTCAGAAATCCATTTCGAGCGCGTAGAGGCCGCCGACATGGCGGTCGACGCAGAACACGATGCCGCGATCGTCGACGAACACGTCGTTGATCTGGCAGGCGCCGGTCGGCGCGTTCGCGACCTGCGGCGCGAAATACGCGACTTCCTTCGGCTGGTACGGGTTCGACAGGTCGAACGCCCTGAGGCCGCCGTTGAAGAACGTGCCGAGGACGATCGTCTCCGACTTCCAGCAGCCTTCCTTCGGCAGGTTCTCCCACAGATTATGCGCGCCGAAGCGCCCGCCGCGCCGCGAGAACACCTCGACCGGCGGCAGCGGGCAGGTCGCGATCGGCACCGGGTTCTCCTCGGCGCGGTTGTCGACGATCCACACCAGCTTCGGCCAGTCGGCGCCGTCGTTGCGGGTCGCCTCGTCGCTGACGACCAGGAGGTTGCGCTCGAAGAACGGCACGACGGTATGCGTGAAGCCGGGGTTCGGCGGATGGTAGTCCCAGCGCGACACCATCTGCGGGTGCGCCTTGTCGGCGATGTCGAGGATGATCATGCCGCCGTCGATATAGCCCATATAGACCCGGTCCGGCCGCTGCGGGTAGACGTTGGTGTTGTGCGGGCGGAAGCCGGTGTCGATGCTGTCTCCGGTGTGCCGCACCGGCGGCGCCTCGTTGTCGCCCTCCTGCGTGCCGGGCAGCCACCAGCGGCCGACTTCGACCGGCTTCGACGGGTTCTGCACGTCGATGCATTGATAGAACTGGTCGTCCTTCGGGTGGGTCGGATGCGAGTCGGCGGCGCCGGAACTCATGTGGATGTAGTCGCCGTCCGCGAACCACAGCTGGTGGACGCCGCGCGAGTTCGGCCCGGAGCGGTCGAAGAACGCGATGCGCTTCGGGTTTTCCGGGGTCGAGATGTCGAGCAGTTCGACGCCCGCCTCGGGGTCGCCGGTCTGCTGCGTCTGATAGGCGATCGCCAGGATATCGCCGACCGTTTCCAGCGAATTGGAGCGCATGCGGTTGTGCGGCAGGTCGGCGCGCGCGACGATCTTCAGCGTCTTCGGGTCGGTGACATCGACCGCGGTGTAGTTCTTCGGCGCGCTTTCATGCGCCATCCAGAGAATTCGCCGACCGTCCTTGGTCAGCTGCATCGACATACCCTCGCCCATGCCGCCGAACCCGTCGAGCGAATGGTGCGCAAGCTGGCGAAAATTCCAGATCAGCGTGTCGCCGTTATCGGTTGCGCTCTGCATGTCTCTCTCCCCTCTTTCGCGAGTTGCTTCAGCTAATTCTCGAAACCGTTCTCGGCCGGAGTCTCGACCGGGCTGCCGGTGATCTCCGCCACGGCGCGCACCGCGGCGCGTGCGACGCGCCACACGGCCTCACCGGCGCTGGCGGCGCGCACCGTCACTGTCTGCCCGACGACCATCTCCTTTGCCGCCGACCCCGCCACGTCGCCCGCGAGGTCGGAAATCCAGACCAGCCAGACCGAACCGACATGCCGGTTCGCCTTGAGCGCGAAGATCCGGCCCGGCACATTGACCCGGGCAAACCCCTTCCGGCTCCGCGACATGTCGATGCGATACCGCACGCCCCCAGATAGCCACGGCCCAGGGTTAAAGTCCATGGGGGCAAGTCCATAGCCGCCCACTGCGGCGTCTCCGGCGAACGGGACTGCGCCGCGGCGGCCGCGATGCCCTTTCCTCACCGCCGTCGCCGGTTCGCCGAGCTAGACCGGAGTGAAGGTGCATTTCCTAGTAGCGTCTGGTGATATGCCGGAACCGCTTGAGGCGCTTGGCAATGCGTCGGAAGCCATGTCGCCGACGGTAAGCCGCAAATGGAGTCATGGCATCAGCCATCACCCACCCGCTATCGAGCTTCATCTAGGCTCGCGGTGGTTTGTAGTCACCGCCAACCAAGCCATTGACCGAGACGGCATGTCGCGGCAAGGCAGAGGTGATCGGGGCGACGACTCGGAGGCATGAATGAGGCGAACATCGGGCGCTTCTTGTTCCCTGGCGGCTGTGTTGCTCGCGTTGCTGTCCGCTCAAGCAGCGGCCCAGCCCGCGGCGGGCGGACCGCCGGCGGTCGGCGTCGTGCGCGTCCAGCGGCAGCAGATCACCGAGAGCGAGGAATTCATCGGCCGCACTCAGGCGGTCGGGCGCGTGTCGCTGGTTGCGCGCGTCACCGCCTTCCTCGACAAGCGGAATTTCGTCGAGGGTTCCGAAGTCAAGAAGGGCGACCTGCTCTATGTGCTCGAACAGGCGCCGTTCAAGGCGGAGGTCAACAGCGCCAGCGCGAGCGTTGACCAGTTCGTCGCGCAGCACCGCAATGCGCAGCTGACCCTGGACCGGGCCCGAGCGCTACTGTCGACGCCCGCCGGGCAGCAATCGACTTACGACGCCGCCTTCGCCTCCGAACGCGCCCTCGCCGCACAGATCGCCGGCGCGCAGGCGCAGCTGGAAACAGCTCAAATCAATCTCGGATATACCGAGATCCGCGCCCCTATCGACGGCAGGATCACCACCACGGCGGTTACCGAGGGCAACGTCGTCTCGCCGACCAGCGGCACGCTGGCGATGCTCGTCAGCCAGCACCCGATATATGTATTGTTCCCGATTGCGCAGCGCACCGCGCTCGACCTTCGCGCCCGCTACGGGCCGAAGGGCGGGTTCAAAGCGGTCGTGCTCCGGCTGCGGCTGCCCGACGGCCGGATCTATAACCAGGAGGGCCATCTCGACTACGTGTCGCCGACCGTTGCCGAGAACACCGACACGCTGACGCTGCGCGGCGTTTTTCCGAACCCGCGGCTCCCGACCGCGCCGATCCCCGGAGGAGCGTTGCGCGAGCTCACCGACGGTGAATTCGTGACCGTGATGCTCGAAGGCGTGCAGCCGGTCACGGTGCTTGCGATCCCGCGCGCCGCGGTGCTGGCCGACCAGCAGGGCGATTACGTCTATGTCGTCGATGCGCAGAACAAGGCTGAGGTGCGCCGCATCCAGCTCGGTCAATCGACCCCCGCGACCGCCGTCGTGCTCAGCGGCCTCAAGGAAGGCGAGACGGTCATCAGCGAGGGGGTGCAGCGGGTCCGCCCGGGCCAGCCGGTTGCGCCCGCGCCGGCGACGCCGCCACCCCCCAGCCCGCCAGCGAACCGGCCGGCAGCCGGCAATGGCGACCCCACAGGCCCTTCTGACCAAGGTGGCCAGGGCGGCAAGCCATGATCTCCGCCGTCTTTGTCGACCGGCCGCGCCTCGCGGTGGTGATCGCGGTGGTGATCACGATCGCCGGCGCGCTGGCGATGCTGCGCATCCCGGTGGCGCAGCTGCCGGACATCGTGCCGCCACAGGTGCAGGTCACCGCGATGTACCCCGGCGCTTCGGCCGCCGTGGTCGAGGCGAGCGTCGCGGCGCCGATCGAAGCGCAGGTCGTCGGCGTCAACAACATGATTTATATGAAATCCGCGAGCGGCAACGACGGCAGCTACAGCCTGACCGTCAGCTTCCAGCTCGGCACCGATCCCGACATCAACACCGTCAATGTCAACAACCGGGTGCAAACCGCTCTGGCGCAGCTTCCCCAGGAGGTGCAGCTGCAGGGACTGACGGTACAGAAGAAATCGTCGGCGATTCTGCAGTTCATCACGCTCTACAGCGAGGACGGCAGCCACGACCCCCTCTTCATCACGAACTACGCGATCATCAATATCCTCGATGTGCTGTCGCGCACGCCCGGGGTGGGTCAGGCCTTCCTGTTTGGCAAGCAGAATTATTCGATGCGCGTCTGGTTCGACACGCATCGCCTTGACAATCTGCAGCTGACGGCGGCCGACATCGTCAACGCGATCAAGGCGCAGAACGTACAGGCCGCGGTTGGGCGGATCGGGGCACGCCCGATCGCCAAAGACCAGCAGTTCCAGATGAACGTGCAGACGCAGGGTCGTCTTTCGACCGCCGCGCAGTTCGGCGACATCGTGCTGCGCGCCAACCCGGACGGGTCCTTGCTGCGCATTCGCGATGTCGCGCGCGTCGATCTCGGCGCCCAGAACCTCGATTCCGAAAGCCAACTCAATGGTCGCCCGGCCGTGGCGATCGGCGTCTATCTGTCGCCAGGGGCAAACGCGGTCAATACCGCGTCGGCGGTCGATGCTGCGCTCGACCGGCTTAGCCAGCGCTTCCCGCCAGGGCTCAAGTACAGCGTAAATTACGACACGACGACCTTTGTCCGAGCCACGATCCACGACGTGATGATCACGCTCGCCGAGGCGTTCGGGCTCGTCGTGATCGTCGTCTTCCTCTTTCTCGGCAGCCTGCGCGCGACGCTGATCCCAGCCATCGCCGTGCCGGTCAGTGTTATCGGCACCTTCGCGGTGCTGTTGGCAGTGGGCTATTCGGCCAATACCGTCTCGCTGCTCGCGCTGGTGCTGGCTATCGGCATCCTGGTCGACGACGCGATCGTCGTTGTCGAGAACGTCGAGCGCGTCATGGAGGAGGAACCACAGCTTTCGCCCGCCGAAGCGACGAAGAAGGCGATGGCCGAGATCACGGCGCCGATCATCGCAATCACGCTGGTGCTGCTGTCGGTTTTCGTGCCGATCGCGTTCATTCCCGGCATTTCCGGCGAGCTGTTCCGCCAGTTCGCGGTGACGATCAGCATCGCGATGCTGATCTCGGCGATAAACGCGCTGACCCTGTCGCCGGCACTGTGCGCCGTGTTTCTGCGCCATCGCGGTCCGCGGCGCGGGCCGATGGGCTGGATACTGCGGCGGATCGACAATGTCCGCGACGGCTATGCCGCCATCGTGCGGCGTCTTGTGCGCGTGGCGGTGCTTGGGGTCGTGGCGATCCTGGCGGCAGGCGCGGCGATCTATGTCGCCGGCACGCGTACCCCGACCGGCTTTTTGCCCGAGGAGGATCAGGGAGCGTTCTTCGTGTCGGTGCAGCTGCCCGACGGCGCATCGGTCAGCCGCACCAGCGAGGCGTCCAGCCACGTCGAGGAACTGCTGCGGCGGATGCCGCAGGTTCAGAACGTGTTTGCGGTCATCGGGTACTCGATCCTCGACGGTGTCAGCGAGCCTAACAACGCCTTTCTCGTTGCCACGCTGAAGCCGTTCGAGGACCGTCGCGGCGCGGCCAACTCGGCCCAGGCGCTGATCGGCCGCATGTTTGCCGAAGGGCAGCAGGTCCGCAGCGCAACCGTGATCCCGTTCAACCTGCCGCCGATTATCGGCCTGTCAACGTCGGGCGGGTTCGAATACGAACTCGAAGGTCTCGAGGGGCAGGATCCCGCGGCGATGGGCAGCGTCATGCAGGGGCTGGTCGCGGCCGCCAATCAAAACCCGCTTTTGTCGCGCGTATTCTCGACCTACACCGCGACCAACCCGTCGATCTATCTCGACATCGACCGCGAAAAAGCACAGTCGCTCGGCCTCCTGATGAGCGATGTCTTCAACGCGCTGCAATCCACTCTCGGCGGGTTCTACGTCAATAATTTCAACCTGTTCGGACGGGTCTGGCAGGTCAATATCCAGGGCGAGGCGGCCGACCGTACCGAGGTCTCGTCGATCTGGCAGATCTATGTCCGCAATAAATTCGGCAGTGACGTGCCGATGCGCGCGATCTCCGGCGCTCGCATCGATCTCGGGCCGCAGGTCATCACTCGCTACAACAACTACCGCGCGATCCCGATACAGGGCAGCCCGTCGCCCGGCACGGCGAGCGGCACGGCTCTGGCCGCGATGGCCGATGTTTCGGCCAAAGTGTTGCCAACCGGCTATGGCTACGAATGGACCGGCACCGCCTACCAGGAGGTCGCCGCCTCGGGTCAGACCGGCGTGATCCTGGGGCTGTCGATACTGTTCGCGTTTCTGTTCCTGGTCGGGCTCTATGAAAGCTGGATGATCCCGGTGCCGGTGCTGATGTCGGTGCCGGTCGCGGTGCTCGGCGCCTTTGTCGGGGTGTTGATTTTTGGGGTGACGCTCGACCTCTACGCCCAGATCGGGCTCGTCGTGCTGATCGCGATGGCGGCGAAGAACGCGATCCTGATCGTCGAGTTCGCGAAGGATCGGCGCGAGGAGGGAATGGATATAAGGGAGGCGGCGGTACTCGGCGCGCGGATGCGGTTTCGCGCCGTGATGATGACCTCGTTCGCGTTTATTCTCGGCGTCTACCCGCTGGTTGTCGCCGAGGGAGCGGCTCAGCTCAGCCGGCATGGCGTCGGCACGCCGGTTTTCGCCGGCATGATCGCCGCCAGCGCGATCGGCATCTTCGTGATCCCGATGCTCTATGTCACATTCCAGACCCTGCGCGAACGCAGCGGTGCCCGTTTCCGCCGTACTACCGCGCCGGTTGACAAGGCTAGCTAAGGAAGAGGGCGCATTCTTGCTCTCGTGCAAAGCTGTCCCGGACCTGGTGTTCAACCACCATAACGGCTTTGTGGATCGGTCGTCCCCCTCGGGAAACGCTTTTCTATCGCGATGGTGTCGTGCACAACGGCCTGCTTCTGTGCGCGCCGTGGGACGCAGCTTTCGACACTGGCCTCGTCAGCTTCGCCGACGATGGAACCGCGCTCGCCAGCCCCGGATTGAGCGGTGCGCGCCGGTCGCACTCTGTATGGAGCGCGTCCGCGATTGCCCAACCTTCAACCTTCAACGCACGCATCGCACCAGCCTGGCATCGGATCGTGCTCGTCACGGCTTTTCGAAGTCCGCCTTCGCACGTCCGGGAATGTGAGCCGGCCTGACAACCATTCTGAACGCGGTAATCGGGTTCCTATTCCCTCAGACGACGTTGCTATCTGGTTGCTGCCTTCGGCGGCAGGCTTCGTGTCCACGATGCAAGCTATCGGAATCATGGTCGGAGTGAGAGGATTTGAACCTCCGGCCCCTGCCTCCCGAAAGCAGTGCTCTACCAGGCTGAGCTACACTCCGCCGACCGGGGGCTGTATATAGGCGACCGGCCGCGGGGGCGCAACCGCAGATCCTAAGCCCCCGGATAACCCCGCCGGATCACGCTTTCGCGCAGCGGCGCAGCGTCAGAACCCGCGTTCCGTGGCGAACTCGGTTGCCTCGATCAGAGCGCGGCGCATCGGCCCGTCCGGAAAGCAGGTGAGCGCGGCGGCGGCGTCTTCGGCGTAGGCTCTTGCGCGGCGCAGCGTCTCCGCCACAGCGCCGCGCCGTTCGACGAGTTGCATCGCGTGTTCCAGATCGCCCGGATGCTGGTCGCAATCCTCGAGCGTGCGGCGCCAGAAACTGCGCTCCTCGGTGTCGCCTCGGGTGAACGCGATCAGGATCGGGAGCGTGATCTTGCCGTCCCGAAAATCGTCGCCGACCGATTTGCCAAGCTCGCTCTGGCTCGCCGAAAAGTCGAGCATGTCGTCGATCAGCTGAAAGGCGACGCCAAGATTGCGACCGAAAAGCTCGAGCGCTTCCTCTTCCGCCGGCGGACGCTCTGCGACGACCGCGCCGATACGGCTGGCCGCCGCAAACAGTGCCGCCGTTTTGGCCTCGATGATTTCGAGATACGCGGCCTCAGTGGTTGTCGTATCGTTTGCGGTGACCAGCTGCCCGACCTCACCCTCGGCGATCACGGCGGCGGCGCGCGACAGAATCTCCAGGATGCGGAGCGAACCATCCTCGACCATCAGCTCGAACGAGCGGGCAAACAGAAAATCCCCGACCAGAACGGCCGGCTTATTGCCCCATACGGCGTTCGCCGTGTCGCGGCCGCGCCGCAGATCACTTGAGTCAACAACATCGTCGTGCAGCAGCGTCGCGGTGTGGATGAACTCGACGGCGGCGGCGAGCGCGACGTGTCGCTCGCCCTGATAACCGCACAACCGGGCGCAGCCGAGGGTCAACATCGGTCGCAGCCGCTTGCCCCCGGCCGAGATGATATGGCCGGCAAGCTGCGGGATCAGCGCCACCGGACTGTGCATGCGCGACACGATCAGCTGATTGACCTGACCAAGATCGGCGGCGAGCAGACGGAACAGCGGGTCGAGCGACGGCTTTGCGGCCTCGGGGCCGCGATCGGCACTTTGTAGCTGCCCCACCAAGGTCTCCTTCGCTGCTTTCCCGACGCCGCTCAGCACAGCTCCCTGCGGACGCGCGGCTTGACGCGTCCGACAATCAGCGAGCATACCACAACGGAGCCAATGAAGGGCCGGCGATCGGCCGAACATCACCGGACAAACGCGGGTCTGCCGGCTTGAGAGAGCTCTTTCGGACGAACGATGTTGTCCGCCTGTCCTGGGCTCAGGCCCGATTGCGCGAGGCCGGCATCGACAGCCTTGTACTCGACCAGCATACGAGCCTGGTGGAGGGCAGCATCGGCGCCATCCCGCGGCGGCTGATGGTCGCCGACCGCGATCATCGGCGCGCCAGCGACGTCATCGCCAGTGCCGAGAAGGAGCTGTGCTGAACGACCCCGAAGCGCCAGCGCCGACGAGCGATGATTTGCTGCTCGGGGGCCGCGTCCGCATCGGCCAGGCGCGCGATGGCGCGCGCGTCGCGATCGACCCGATCTTTCTTGCCGCCGCGGTCCCGGTGGAACCGGGCCAATCGGTGCTCGAGATCGGTTGCGGCAGTGGCGCGGCTAGCTTGTGCCTGGCGGCCCGCGTGCCCGAGTGCCGCGTCGTGGGGCTCGAATTGCAGCCCGATCTGGTGCGGCGGGCCAGCGACAATGTCGTGGCAAACGGCATGCAGGGGCGCGTCGCGGTGCTTGCCGGCGACCTGCTGCGGCCGCCTGCCGGGCTGGTTCCCGGCAGCTTCGATCATGTCATGGCGAACCCGCCATACCTGGAACGCGGCCGGGCCAGCCCGCCGCCGAACCCGGCGAAGGCCGCCGCCACGATCGAGGGCGAGGCCGGTCTCGGCGATTGGGTTGGGTTCGCAGTGACAATGGTTCGGCCCAGGGGAAGCATAACCTTCGTGCACCGCGCCGACCGTCTCGACGCGCTGCTCGGTCATTTGGCAGGCCGCGCGGGTGGTATCGTCGTCTTCCCGTTGTGGCCGGCGGCGGGCCGCGATGCCGGCCGCGTCCTTGTACGCGCCCGCAAGCAGCTGGCGGCCCCACTTCGTCTCGCGGCCGGGATTGTCCTGCATGAAGCCGATGGGCGGTTCACCGCGGCCGCCGAGGCGGTGCTGCGCGGCGGCGCGACGCTGCCGCTGTAAGGCGGATGAGCGTAGCGCATTCCGCCGGTTGGTCGCGCCGGGTTGGCGGCGGATTACGCTATGCGCATCCGCCCTACACCGGAGCGTCTAGCCCCCCGCCGCGATCGTCCCCATCTGCGGCATTGCCATGGGTTTCCAAGATTTCCTGAGACAGCTGCCGATCGAGCGGTTCCGCAACCCGGCACCCGTCGTGACGGTGGTGCGCTTCGAAGGCGTGATCGCGCCGCGCGCGTCGCGCAATTCCGTGTCGCTGGCCAGTCATGCCGCGGCTCTCGAGCGGGCGTTTTCGGCGTTCGGCCTGTGCGCCGTCGCTCTGTCG
This sequence comes from uncultured Alphaproteobacteria bacterium, assembly GCA_963847345.1. Taxonomy (GTDB): domain Bacteria; phylum Pseudomonadota; class Alphaproteobacteria; order ATCC43930; family CGMCC-115725; genus DATARH01. Next base: position 21,044 of record CAWJZU010000011.1, read on the forward strand.
ATAAACTCGCCGGGCGGCTCGCCGGTGCAATCGGCGCTGTTGTTCCGCCGCATTCGGCAGCTCGCCGCCGAGAAGGGGGTCCCGGTATTTGCGTTCGCCGAGGATGTCGCGGCTTCGGGCGGTTACTGGCTGGCGCTGGCCGGCGACGAGGTCTGGGCCGAGGAAAGCTCGCTGCTCGGCTCGATCGGGGTCGTCACGGCGAGTTTCGGGGTGCATCGCCTGATCGAACGCTTCGGCATCGAGCGCCGGCTTTATACCGCCGGAGAACGCAAATCGCTGCTCGACCCGTTTTCCGAGGAAAACCCGTCCGATGTCGAGCGATTGTCGGCTCTGCAACAGGATATCCATCACAGCTTCAAGGAGCACGTGAAGCTGCGGCGCTCGGGAAAAATCGATTCGTCCGACGAGAGCCTGTTCAGCGGCGACGTACTGACCGGGCGCATGGCGCTGGCTCGTGGGCTGATCGACGGCATCGGCGATCTGCGCTCGGTGATGCGGTCGCGCTACGGCGAGAAGGTCCGGCTCGTGCCGATAGCGCATCAGCGCCGCCGCCGCTGGTGGCTGCCGCGGCTGCGTCCCTCGATTGCTCAGGAGGGGACGTTCGCCGCGCCGGTCGCCGAATTGCTGGATTGGGTGGAAGCGCGAGCGTTGTGGGCCCGCTTCGGTCTGTAGCTTGTTTGCGCCCGGGCTTGCCTGGTTCCTTTTTTTAGCCTCCCATACACCACGATGACGATCTCTCTCCCCAAGATCATCCTGATCATCATTGTGATCCTGGCGGTGTGGTACGTCTCGCGTGTCCTCAATCGCGGCGGCTCCGCGCTGGACCGGCGGCGGCGAAACGCGGCGGCGCGCGCGCCGGGGCAGAGTGCGCGCGGGCAGGGGGCGATCGAAGACCTAATTCCCTGCCGCACGTGCGGGGCCTATGTTTCGCCCGGCGCGCGCAATTGCGGTAGGCCCGCCTGCCCGCAGCCGCGTTAGGACGTCGTGCGGGTGGCGAGATGAGCTTCGAGGCGGGAGGGTCGAGTTTTCAGGCCCTCATTCTCAAACTGCAGCGTTACTGGGCGGACCAGGGCTGCGTCATCCTGCAGCCTTACGACGTCGAGGTCGGCGCCGGCACGTTTCACCCGGCCACGGCATTGCGCGCGCTCGGGCCGGAGCCGTGGCGCGCCGCCTATGTTCAGCCATCCCGCCGCCCAACCGACGGGCGCTACGGCGAGAACCCGAACCGGCTGCAGCATTATTACCAGTTCCAGGTGATTCTGAAGCCGGCCCCGGCCGACAGCCAGGACTTGTATCTCGACAGCCTTGGTGCGCTCGGCATCGACGCGGCGCGTCATGATATCCGGTTTGTCGAGGACGATTGGGAAAGTCCGACTCTGGGTGCCTGGGGCCTCGGCTGGGAGGTCTGGCTCGACGGGATGGAGGTCAGCCAGTTCACCTATTTCCAGCAGGTCGGCGGCATCGAATGCGAGCCGGTCTCGACCGAATTGACCTACGGTCTCGAACGGCTGGCGATGTATGTGCAGGGAGTCGACAGCGTCTACGATCTCGATTTTAACGGCGCTCCGGGCGACAGGCGCATCACCTACGGCCAGGTGTTCAAGCGGGCCGAGCGCGAGTTTTCCGAATTCAACTTCGAAGCCGCCGACACCGGTCGCCTGTTCGAACATTTCAGCGACGCCGAGGCGGAATGCCAGGCACTGATCGGCCGCGGCATCGCGCTGCCGGCCTATGACCAGTGCCTGAAGGCGAGCCATCTGTTCAACCTGCTCGATGCGCGCGGCGTGATCAGCGTCACCGAGCGTGCCGCCTATATCGGCCGTGTCAGGGCGATGGCGCGGGCCTGCTGCGAGACCTGGCTGGCGGGATAGGGGGATGATCTCACCTTGTCATTCCGGGGCGCCGCCCCCGGATCCGCGCTTTGCGCGGCCCGAGGACAGGCTCTGCGGCGCATCCGGAATCCATATTCCAGACGCCTGTGTTCTTGAATTCCGGGCTCCGCGCTGTGCGCGCCCCCGAAATTGCAATTGAGGGCGGCGGTGCCATCCGGCGAATTGCTCTTCGAATTGCTGTCGGAGGAAATCCCGGCGCGCATGCAGCGCCGGGCGATCGCCGATTTGGCGGCGCTTGTCCGCGACAAGCTGGCGGCGGCCGAAATCGCCGCCACGGAGCTGCGCGGCTTTGTGACGCCGCGTCGTCTGACGGTGATCGCCCTGGGGATCCCCGAGCGCCAGCCGGAACGCACAGAGGAGCGCCGCGGGCCGCGTGTCGGCGCACCGCCACAGGCGATCGACGGATTCCTGCGAGCCGCCGCGCTGGCGTCGATCGACCAATGCGAGGTTCGCGACACCGGGCGCGGCGAATTCTATTTCGCGGTCGTCAAGCGCCCCGGCCGCCCCGCGATGGAGGTCCTGCCCGAGCTGCTCCATTCCGCCATCGCCGAGCTTCCCTGGCCGAAGTCGATGCGGTTTCCGGCCGCCTCGTTGCGTTGGGTGCGGCCGCTCGTCTCGGCGATCTGCTTGTTTCAGGGCGAGGTTCTGCGGCTGCCGCTCGGCGTTGTGCCGATCGGCCGTGCGACGCGCGGGCACCGCTTTCTGTCCAACGGTGAAATCACGGTCGAAAACGCCGCCGAATATCGGGACAAACTCGAAGCGGCCTACGTCGTTCTCGACCCGGATCGCCGGCGCGATGCGATCGCTCACGATCTCGACCGGCTCGCGGCGGAGGAGGGGCTGAGCGTCAAGCCCGACCCCGGATTGCTCGACGAGGTGACCGGGCTCGTAGAATATCCCGTCGTGCTGATCGGCGGCATCGACGCCGCGAGCATGGAGTTGCCGCCGGAGGTGCTCGCGACCGCGATGCGGACGCACCAGAAGTATTTTTCCTGCCTCAATCCCGACGGAAGCCCGGCGCCGCGCTTCCTGTTCGTCGCGAACAACCTGACGCCGGATCAGGGAAAAACCATCGTCGCCGGCAACGAGCGTGTGCTGCGCGCCCGCCTCGCTGACGCGCGCTTCTTCTGGGAGCAGGACCGCAAGGCGTCACTCGCGTCACGCGTCGAGGCGCTGGCCGGACGTGTTTATCACGCCCGCCTCGGCAGCATGCGCGACAAGGTGCGCCGCATGGAGCTGATCTCGGATTTTCTCGTTGCGCACGTCCCCGGGCGCCGATGCCGGATGTGCCCGCCGCGCCGCTTTTCTCGCCAAGGCCGATCTCTCGACCGGCATGGTCGGCGAGTTTCCGGAATTGCAGGGCGTCATCGGCCGCTATTACGCGCTGCATGACGGGGAGGACCCGCGGGTCGCCGACGCGATCGCCGATCACTACAAACCGCAGGGACCGAACGACATCTGCCCGACGGCGCCCGACAGCATCGTCGTCGCACTTGCCGACAAGGTCGATGCCGTTGTTGCGCTTTTTCGCGATTGATGAGAAACCGACGGGTTCGCGCGATCCGTTTGGCCTTCGTCGCGCCGCGCTGGGGATCATTCGGCTGATCCTGGAAAACGGCATTCGAATTGAATTGGGCAGTCTTTTTTATCGCGCCCACCAAACGTTCGAGCTGGCGCACGACCGAACTCCGCGATCCTGCAGTGGAATTGATAGAATTCGTCATGCCGACCGCCTGAAAGTGCATCTGAGGGAGCAAGGCGTTCGCCATGACCTGATCGCAGCCGTGTTTCGCACTGTCGGCGAAGATGATTTAGTCCGCCTTCTTGCCCGTGTGGAAGCACTGACCGCGTTCGTCACGTCGCCGAGGATGGAGCAAATCTCTTGGTCGCATATCGGCGTGCCGCGAATATCGTTGCGATCGAGGAACGCAGGGGCGGTTGGACACTCGATGCGGTCAGGCCGGGCCTTTTGCGTCAACCCGAGGAAGCGGCTCTCTCATCGACACTGGAAGCAGTTGGCAGACAGGTTGGCGCCGCTGTGATCGAGGATAGATTTCGGACAGGCAATGGCGGCGCTCGCGTCGCTGCGCCGGCCGGTTGATGAATTTTTCGACAAAGTGACCGTTAATGCGGATGATCCGGCGCTCCGGGAAAACCGGCTGCGCCTGTTGTCGCGGATCCGCGCTGTGATGAACCAGGTCGCCGATTTCTCCCGGATCGAAGGGTGATCACTGGCTCGATGGCGGGTTTCACCCGCCCTACGAAACCGGGACGCGCCGTGGGGCGGGTGAAACCCGCCGAATCGCGCGCGCCTGCTGATTGAGAGGTGACAAGCCCGTGGCGAAATGGGTCTATCGCTTTGGCCGCGACTGCCGCCGAGGGGCGCGCCGAGATGCGCAATCTGCTCGGCGGCAAGGGCGCCAACCTCGCCGAGATGAGCAATCTCGGCCTGCCGGTCCCGCCCGGATTCACGATCACCACCGAGGTCTGCACCTTCTTCTACGCGAATGCCAAGAACTACCCGCCCGATCTGCAAGCCAGAGTCGCCGCCGCGCTGGCCGGCATCGAGGCGGCGATCGGCGCCAAATTGGGCGATACCGAGCGGCCACTGCTCGTCTCGGTGCGCTCCGGGGCGCGCGCCTCGATGCCCGGCATGATGGATACGGTGCTCAACCTCGGCCTCAACGACGAGACCGTGCAGGGTCTCGCGCGCCACAGCGGCGACGAGCGCTTCGCCTATGACAGCTACCGTCGCTTCCTGCAGATGTACGGTCAGGTCGTGCTCGGCATCGAGCACCATCATTTTGAGGCGCTGATCGAGGAACACAAGAACGAGACCGGCGCGGCGCTCGATACCGACCTCGGCGCCGAGGACTGGCGGCAGATCGTTGCCGGGTTCAAGGATGTCGTCGAAACCGAGACCGGCAAGCCGTTCCCGCAGGACCCGCAGCAGCAGCTGTGGGGCGCGATCGGCGCGGTATTCGGCTCATGGATGAACCCGCGCGCCGTGACCTACCGGCGACTGCACAACATCCCCGCCGAGTGGGGCACCGCGGTCAACGTGCAGGCGATGGTGTTCGGCAATATGGGCGAGGATTGCGCGACCGGGGTCGCGTTCACCCGCAATCCCTCGACCGGCGCCAACGAATTTTATGGCGAATACCTCGTCAACGCGCAGGGCGAGGACGTTGTCGCCGGCATCCGTACACCGCAGCACCTGACGATTGCCGGCAAGAAGGCAAGCGGTTCGGAGCTGCCCGCGATGGAAGAGGTGATGCCTGCGGTCTTCGGCGAGCTGCTCCGGGTGCGCCAAATACTCGAAGACCACTACCGCGACATGCAGGACATCGAGTTCACCGTCGAGCGCGGCAAGCTGTGGATGCTGCAGACCCGCACTGGCAAGCGCACCGCGCAGGCCGCGCTCAAGATCGCCGTATCCTTCGTCGAGGAAAACCGGATCGGCCGCGAGGAGGCGATCCGGCGCATCGAACCCGAGACGCTCGAGCAGCTGCTGCACCCGATGCTGGACCCCAGCGCAAAAACGACCGTGCTGACGCGCGGCCTGCCGGCCTCCCCCGGCGCCGCGTCGGGCAAGGTCGTGTTTTCCGCCGACGAGGCGGAAGCGGCGGCGAGCCGCGGCGAGCGCATCATCCTGGTGCGCGCCGAAACCAGCCCCGAGGACATCCACGGCATGCACGCCGCGCAAGGCATTCTGACGCAGCGGGGCGGCATGACCAGTCACGCCGCCGTGGTCGCGCGCGGCATGGGGCGGCCCTGCGTCGCCGGCGCCGGCGATCTGCGCATCGACTATGCGGCGGGGACGCTCGCGGTGCGCAATCACATCGTGCGCGCCGGCGACATGATCACGATCAACGGCACGACCGGCGAGGTCATGGTCAGGCGAGGTGCCGACGATCGAGCCGGAATTGTCGGGCGATTTCGCGACCTTGATGGGCTGGGCCGACGAAATCCGCAGGCTCGGGGTCCGCGCCAACGCAGAGACCGCGCTCGATGCCCGCGCCGCGCGCGGCTTTGGCGCCGAGGGGATCGGGTTGTCGCGCACCGAGCACATGTTCTTCGAGGCCGACCGCATCGGCGCGATGCGCGAGATGATCATGGCCGACGAGGAGGCCGGGCGCCGTGCCGCGCTCGCGAAGCTCTTGCCAATGCAGCGCGCCGACTTCTCCGAGCTGTTCCGCATCATGCGCGGCTTCCCGGTGACGATCCGGCTGCTCGATCCGCCGCTGCACGAATTCCTGCCGAAGACCGACGCCGAATACGACGAGATGGCGCGGCTGACCGGTACGAACGTTGCCGAGGTGCGGCAGCGCGCCGCCGCGCTGCACGAAACGAACCCGATGCTCGGGCATCGCGGCTGCCGCCTCGGCATCACGTACCCCGAGATCTACGAGATGCAGGCCGTCGCGATCTTCGAGGCGGCGGCGGCGGTGACGCGCGAGACCGGCGAGGCGGTCGAGCCGGAGATCATGGTGCCGCTGATCGCGACGAAGCGCGAACTCGACATCCTGAAGGCGATCGTCGATCGGGTTGCCGGCAAGGTGGCGGAGAAGACCGGGGTCAGGATCCCGTATCTGGTCGGCACGATGATCGAATTGCCGCGCGCCGCGCTGCTTGCCGGCCAGATTGCCGAGAGCGCCGAATTCTTCAGCTTCGGCACCAACGATCTGACGCAGACCGTGTACGGCATCTCACGCGACGATTCGGCGAGTTTTCTCGGCAGCTATCAGAAGGCCGGGATTTTCGAGCGCGACCCGTTCGTCAGCATCGACCGTGAGGGGGTCGGCGAGATGGTGCGCATCGCCGCCGAACGCGGCCGCGCAGCGCGGCCCGGCATCAAGCTCGGCATCTGCGGCGAGCACGGCGGCGACCCGGCCTCGATCCATTACTGCCGCGAGGTCGGGCTCGATTACGTCTCTTGCTCGCCGTACCGGGTGCCGATCGCGCGCCTGGCGGCGGCGCAGGCCGAGCTCACCGGCGGTTCGGGCGACGCAACGGCGTGACGTGATGCCCGGTCATGCTCCGGAAGCAGAGCCGGGCAGTAGCCCAACCGGGCCGGCAATGGCGGCGATTTGCTGGATCATGGCGGGCCGCGGCCGAGTGATTTCGCCTTGTTCGAACGCGACGATAGTCAGGGCCGCGAATGCGTCCAGCAATTCGCCCGGGCGCAGCAGGAAATCCGGGTTGCGGGGTCGCCCGAAACGCGCGTTGCCGATCATGAATGTCTCATGGATCAGCACGCCTCCGGGTGCTAACGCGGCGGCGAGCGGGCGCAACAAGGGCCGGTGCAGGTAATTCGTCACCACGATCCCGTCATAGAGGCCGCCGAGATGTGCGACCACGCTTTCCGGGTCGCCGGTTTCGAGATCGATCGCACGGATGTCGCAGGTTGGGCCGGCAAGGCTGCGTAATCCTTCGACATCGCGGTCGACCGCGAGCACAATCAATCCCATATCGAGCAGCAACCGCGTATGGCGCCCGGCCCCCGCTGCCAAATCGAGGACACGGCCGCCTTCGCGAATCAGCGGCGCGAAGCGTCGCACCCAGTCGGAGGGTTTCTCGGCGTGCATTGTTGGCACTCTCGACGGCTGATTGCTAAATGCCCGTGTTGGCGTATAGACAGAGATAGCGTTCCCGGAGGTTCTTCTCGATGATCCGCTTCACACTGCGCTGCGCCGCCGAGCACGAGTTCGAGGGCTGGTTCCGCAGCGGCGAGGCGTTCGAGGCGCAGCAGAAAGCCGGAGATATTGCGTGTCCCGATTGCGGCGACACGCGCGTCGAAAAGGCGCTGATGGCGCCAAATATCGGCCGCTCACACAAGAATTTGCCGGCGCTGTCGCCGGCCCAGATGCGGGCGGCGCTGGTCGAATTGCGCCGCCAGGTCGAGAGCAATTGCGACTATGTCGGAGAGCGCTTCGCCGAGGAGGCGCGCAAGATTCATTACGGCGAGGCCGATCCGCACGGCATCTATGGCGAGGCCACCGAAGACGAGTTGCGCGAACTGGCGGACGAGGGGATAAAATTCGGCCGCATTCCGTGGGTGCCGCCGACCGACGCCTGATCATTCGGACGCCTCGTCCAGCATGCGGACGATGTGACGCGCCTCGCGGCCGGCGCCCTCGGCGATCTGGTGGCGGCAGCTGGTCCCGCAGGCGGCTAGCATCGTCTCGGGCGAGGCGGCCCGCACCTTCGGTAGGACCCCCAGCTCGCCGATCCGCATCGAGATGTCGTAGTGCTCGGCTTCGAGGCCGAACGAGCCGGCCATGCCGCAGCAGGTCGAGTCGAAGGTCTCGACGGTCAGCTCCGGGATCAGCCGCAGCGTCTCGGCCGCGGCGTTGATCGTGCCGAACGCCTTCTGATGGCAATGGCCGTGCAACAGCGCGCTGCGGCCCGGCATCGGCGCGAGCTTCAGGTCGAAGCGGCCTTCCTTGCGCTCGGCGGCGACAAACTCCTCGAACAAGAGCGCTCGGGCGGCAAGCGCCTGCGTCTCCGGTCCGGGAAGCATCGCCGGGAATTCGTCGCGCAATGTCAGCAGACAGGCCGGTTCGAGACCGACGATCAGGGTCCCGGCGGCGATTGCGGGGGCCAGCGCGTCGAGCATGCGGCGGGCTTCCTTGCGCGCTTCATCGACAAGCCCGGCGCCGAGAAATGTGCGGCCGCAGCATAGCGGGCGGCCGACCCCCGGTTCGGGCGTCGTCACCCGGTACCCGGCGCGGGTCAGGACCCGCTCGGCCGCGCGCGCGTTTTCCGGCTCGAAATAGCGGTTGAACGTATCCACGAGCAGCATAACCTCGCGGCCGGCTTCGCCTAGCGCCGGCGCGGCGCCCCGGTACGGGTGCGGCGACCATTCCGGCATCTGTCGGCGCGCGCTGAACCCCAGCAGCCGCTCGTCAAGCGCGGCCAGCGCCGGCACCCGGTTGCGCAGATTTGTGAACCGCGCGAGCCGTGCGGCCTGTGGGGCGTAGCGCGGCAGATAGGCGATCGCGCGGTCGCGCGCGGTCAGACCGTGCCGTTTCTTAAAGTGATACATGAACTCAATCTTCATGCGCGCGATGTCGACGCCGGTCGGGCATTCTCGCTTGCAGCCTTTGCACGACACGCACAGCGCCAGCGTATCGCGCATCTCGTCCGACACCAGAGCATCGGGGCCGAGCTGGCCCGATAGCGCCAGACGCAACGTGTTGGCGCGCCCGCGGGTCAGGTGTTGCTCGTCGCCGGTCGCGCGGTATGACGGGCACATCACGCCGGGGTCGGATTTACGGCACGCGCCGTTGTTGTTGCACATCTCGGCGGCGCTCGCGAATGAGCCCCATTCCGACCAGTCCAGCACGGTGTCGAGCGGCTCTTGCCGGTAGCCCGGCTTGAAGCGGAACAGCGAGCGGTCATCCATCTTCGGCGGTCGGACGATCTTCCCGGGGTTGAACAGCCCGCTCGGGTCGAATGTGTCCTTGACCTCCTCGAATGCCCGCACGAGGCGTGACCCGAACATCGGTTCGTGAAACTCGGAGCGTACGAGACCGTCGCCGTGTTCGCCGGAATGCGACCCTTTGTATTCGCGCACCATCGCAAACGCCTCCTCGGCGATCGCGCGCATCTGTTTCGCGCCCAGCTCCTGCTTCAGGTTGATCACGGGGCGCACGTGCAGCGTGCCGACCGAGGCGTGCGCGTACCAGGTTCCGACCGTACCGTGCTTGTGAAAGACCTGCGTCAGCCGGTCGGTGTATTCGGCAAGGTCCTCAAGCCGCACGGCGCAGTCCTCGATAAACGAGATCGGCTTGCCGTCGCCCTTCATCGACATCATGATGTTGAGGCCTTCCTTGCGCACGTTCCACACCGCGCTCTGGAAGGCCGGATCGGTCGCCTCGATTATTCCCGCGTTGGGCTCCGAATTGCCGAAGCCCAGGTCGCCCATTAATTCGACGAGCTGCTTCAGGCGGCGCAGATTGTCTTCCGGATCGTCGCCGGCGAATTCGGTCAGCAGGATTGCGTCGGGCTCGCCTCTGACAAACCGATCGACGACCGGGCGGAACACCGGATTGTTACGCGCCAGCTCGATCATTGTGCGATCGACCAGTTCGACCGCGGCCGGACCGAGCTTGACGATGTGCTGCGTCGCGTCCATCGCCTGATAGAAGCTCGGGAAATGGCAGATGCCGAGCACCCGATTTGCGGGTATCGGTTGAAGATCAAGCTCTATCTCACTGAAAAAAGCCAATGTTCCTTCCGACCCGACCAGCAGATGCGCCATGTTGTGGCCACTGTCGGAAATCATGTCGATGTTGTAGCCGCCGACCCGGCGCAGCAGCTTCGGGAAGCGCCGGTCGATCTCGTCGGCCTCGCGGCGATGCAGCTCGCGCACGTCGCGCACCAAGTCGCGGTAGCGCTCGGGCTGGACATCCTCCCCGAAGTTGCCCGGGACCTCGGCGAAGCGCGCCTCGGAGCCATCGGCAAGGATTGCGTCGATCGCGCGGACGTTGTGGACCATATTGCCGTAGCGGATCGAGCGCGCGCCGCAGCTGTTATTGGCCGTCATGCCGCCGATCGTCGCGCGGTCGCCGGTCGAGACATCGACCGGGAACCAGAGCTTGTGCTGCTTGAGGCGCGCGTTGAGCCGCTCCATGACGACCCCGGGCTGGACCTTGACGCGTCGCGCCTCCGGGTCGAGCGCGACGACATTGTCCATGTACTTGCTGCAATCGAGCACCAGCGCGCGCGCCACGGTCTGGCCGCATTGCGACGTGCCGCCGCCGCGCGGCAACACCGGAACGCCCTCTTCGCGCGCGATCGACAGCGCCGCCGCGACGTCCTGCTTGTCCTTCGGCACGGCCACGCCGAGCGGCTCGATCTGATAGATCGACGCGTCGGTGCTGTAGCGCCCGCGGCTGAACCGATCGAATAGCACCTCGCCGCGTAATTCGCGGCGCAGACGGGCTTCGAGACGCGACAGGCCGGGACTGCCCTGGCCGGGAGCATCGAGCGGCATGGTTCCTCGATTGCAAATGTCATGACCTGCGGAGGGCGGGTCTGAGCGGTTGAATGTAGCGTTTGCCGCGGATCGCGCCAGCCCGGCGTAGTGGGTGGCGGCCGTGCGGCGAGCGTGTTACGGTGGCTGCGCGATGCGACAGGGAAGTCCGGTGCAAGACCGGCGCTGCCCCCGCAACTGTCAGCGGCGAGCCCGCGGCATTGGCCACTGCTCCCACCTTATTTTGGGGGCGGGAAGGCGCCGCTGGCGATGACCCCGAGCCAGGAGACCTCCGCGTCGCGCCCCTTGATGGGGACCATACGGGACCATTCCTCGGGTGGAGGAGGAGCCTTTGTCGCCATTGAACGCGGGCGTCGCATGTCCCGCGGGAGCGCTGCCCCGGTTGACGCTGGTGCTGGGTGGCGCGCGCTCGGGCAAGAGCCGCTACGCCGAGCGCTTGGTCGAAACGGCGGCGTGCCGCGGCACGTACTGTGCCACTGCCGAGCCGGGCGATGACGAGATGGCGGCGCGCATCGCCGAACATCGCGCTCGCCGCGGTCCGTTCTGGCGCACGGTCGAGGCGCCGTGCCGATTGGCGGAGGCAGTCGCGGCGGAGGCAGGGCCGGACCGCCCGATGCTGGTCGATTGTTTGACGCTGTGGCTGTCGAACCTGATGCTCGCCGGTGCTCGGCTCGACGAGGAATCCGCGACATTGCGCGTGGTGTTGCGCGACGCTGCCGGGCCGGTCGTGCTGGTCGCCAACGAAGTCGGGCTCGGGCTGGTCCCGGAAAACCCGCTCGCCCGCCGCTTTCGCGACGCGGCCGGCTGGCTGAACCAGGAAATGGCGGCGCTGGCCGACCGGGTCGTATTTGTCGCTGCCGGCTTGCCGCTGGTTCTGAAGGACGAGAGCCCCACCCGTCCACCGCTGACCCGGCGGCCGACCTCCCCGGCTCCCGGGGGAGGAGAATTGAACCGCGTCGTCATACGCCCTCCCGCGCAATCCCCAGGTCAAGCCCGGGGAGGGGAGGGTCGGGGTGGAGGCCTTCCTAGCTATGCGCCGCATCCCCGCAACGATCGTCACCGGGTTTCTCGGCGCCGGCAAGACGAGCCTCGTGCGGCATCTGCTGGCCGCCGCCTCGGGGTACCGGCTGGCCGTGATCGTTAACGAATTCGGTGAACTCGGCATCGACCGCGAGCTGCTGCTCGGCTGCGGCGACCCGACATGCCCGGACGGTGACATAGTCGAGCTGGCCAACGGGTGCCTGTGCTGCACGGTGGCCGACGATTTCCTGCCGACCCTGACCCGGCTGATCGAGCGCGCCGATCCACCCAGCCACATCGTCGTCGAGACATCGGGTCTGGCCTTGCCGAAACCGCTGGTGCGGGCCTTTGCCTGGCCCGAGATCCGCACCCGCATGACCGTCGATGGCGTCGTGACGGTTATCGACGCCGCGGCGGTCGCTGACGGCCGCTTCGCCGATGACCCACAGGCGGTCGCCATGCAACGCGGCGCCGACCCGGCGATCGATCATGATAACCCACTCGACGAGGTTTTTTCCGACCAGCTCGCCTGCGCCGATCTCGTGATCCTGAACAAAGCGGATCTTCTCGATTCCGCCGCTCTTGCCGGGCTGCGCGCCGATATAGAGGCGAAGCTGCGGCCGGGGGTGAAGCTGGTCGCGGCCGAGCAGGGGAGGGTATCGCCAGCGGTGGCGCTCGGCCTTGCCGCCGGTGCCGAGGACGATCTCGCCGCCCGGCCGTCGCTGCACGACACCGAAGGCGAGCACGACCACGACGATTTCGACAGTTTTGTCCTCGAAGCGGGCCCGGTCGCCGATGCGACGGCGTTCCGCGCCCGGCTCGCCGCTGCGATCCGCGAGCAGGACGTGTTGCGCATCAAAGGTTTTCTCCATGTGCCGGGACGCGACCGCCGCCTCGTGGTCCAGGCCGTCGGAGGCCGCATCGAGCAGCATTTCGACCGGCCCTGGATGGCCGGCGAAGCGCGCGCGACGCGGCTTGTCGTGATCGGTAAAAAGGGTCTCGACCGCGCCGCCGTCCAGGCCGCCGTAGCCGAGATTTCCGGGATCGGCTGAATGCATCTGCTCGCCACCGAGCCCGGCATCATCGCCGACGGATCGGCCGCGATCGATCTGGCTCAGACGCCGGGCGACATCGTCGTGCTGGCGAGCGCCGACACCGAGATCGCGCTGCTCGCGGCGGCGCAGGCGCAGCGGCGCGCCGACGATCCTGACGCGCCCTCGGTGCGGCTCGCGCCGGCGATGCGGCTCGGGCACAATTTCTCGGTCGATCAGTACATGGAGATCGTCGCGCAAGCGCGACTCGTGATCGCCCGCCTCCTCGGCGGCAGCGCCTATTGGCCTTACGGCGTAGAAAGGCTGGGCGAGACCTGCCGCGACAACGGCATCCCGCTGGCATTGTTGCCCGGAGACGACAAACCCGACCCCGAACTGGCCCGGCTCTCCACCATCTCAGCCGATGCGCATCACCGGCTCTGGCGCTATCTCGCGGAAGGCGGACCGGGCAACGCCGACAGCTTCCTGCGCTACGCGGCGAGTTTGATCGGCTGCGAGACCGCCTGGGCCGAGCCGGCGCCGCTGCTGCGTGCCGGTCTATACTGGCCGGGACGCACGACCCCGAGCCTCACCGAGATCGCGGGCCAGTGGCGTGGCGAGGGCGGCGTCGTCCCCCTTGTGTTCTATCGCGCGCTGATGCAGTCCGGCAACACCGCCCCTGTCGATGCGCTGGTGCAGGCCCTGGCCGTCCGCGGGATGCGTCCCTTGCCGGTCTTCGTCAGCAGCCTCAAGCAGGCAGAGGCCGCCGCGTTGCTGACCGACATCCTGAAGGCGTATCCCCCATCGGTAATCCTCAACGCGACCGGTTTCTCGCTGGCGGCGGCGGGCGGCTGCGATCCGCTGCGCGCCGACTGCCCGGTGCTGCAAGTCGTCTTTTCCGGCGCCGACGAAGAGTCGTGGCGCGAGAGCACGCGCGGCCTTGGATCTCGCGATCTCGCGATGAACGTGGTGCTGCCCGAGATCGATGGCCGCATTCTGTCGCGCGCGGTGTCGTTCAAGGCGGCGCTCGGCCGCGATCCCGAGACCGAGGCCGATCTGGTCGGCTATAGGCCGGTTGCCGACCGGGTTGCCTTCGTCGCCGATCTGGCGCGCAACTGGGCGCGGCTGCGCGCCAAGCCGGCCGGAGAGCGGCGGGTCGCGATCATGCTCGCGAATTACCCGAACCGCGACGGCCGCATCGGCAACGGCGTCGGGCTCGACACGCCGGCTTCGGCAATCGCGATCCTGACGGCGCTGCGCGACGCCGGGTACCGCACCGGCGACATGCCCGAAGACGGCGCCGCGCTGATGCGACGGCTACTCGCCGGTCCGAGCAATGCAAGGCCATCCGCGCCGGCCGAGGAAACACTGTCCTTCGCCGAGTATTCGGCGTTTTTCGCCAGCCTGCCGCAACCGGTGCAGCGGCAGGTATCGGAGCGCTGGGGTAGCGCCGAACGCGACCCGTTCTTCCGTCCGGGGCGGCTCGATTGCGGCCGGTTCGCGGTACCCGGCTTTCGTGTCGGCAACATCGCGGTGCTGATCCAGCCGGCGCGCGGCTACAACCTCGACCCGAAATCGACCTATCACGATCCGGCGCTGGTGCCGCCGCATTCGTATTTTGCTGCCTATGCGTGGCTGGCCGACAGCTTTCGCGCCGACGCGGTGATCGATCTCGGCAAGCACGGCACTTTGGAGTGGTTGCCGGGGAAGGCGTTGGCGTTGTCCGCCGAATGTTTCCCGGAGGCGGCGCTGGGACCGCTGCCGCATCTCTATCCGTTCATCGTCAACGATCCCGGCGAGGGCAGCCAGGCGAAGCGGCGGGCGCAGGCGGTCATCGTCGATCATCTGACCCCGCCCTTGACGCGCGCCGGCAGCTACGGTCCGCAGGCCGAGATCGAGCGGCTGATCGATGAGTACTACGAGGCGGCGCGCGGCGATGTCCGGCGGATCGCGCCGCTCGCCGCCGACATTCTGGAACGCGCGGCGGCTGCCGGAATCGATCGCGATTGCGGCATCGCGCCCGGCGAGGACACCGCCGCAGCATTGCAAAAGCTCGACGGGTTTTTGTGCGAGCTGAAGGAATTGCAGATCCGCGATGGGCTGCATGTTTTTGGCGAAAGCCCGGCCGGCGAACGGCTCGACGCGCTGCTCGTCGCGGTCGCGCGGGCGCGGCGCGGCGGCGGCGATGCCGATGAGTCGCTGTTGCGGGCACTTGCCGCTGATGTCGGCCTCGGCGCTGACCCGCTGATGCTGGACTTGGGCGAGCCGTGGACCGGCCCGAGGCCGGCGGTGCTTGCCGAGGCGGGACCGCCGGCCGCTGGCCGGCATGCTGGCGGGTCGCCGGTCCAGTCAGAGGACACCACCTGGCGCACCGCCGGCGATACGGTCGAGCGCCTGGAATCTCTCGCGCTGCGCCTCGTCTCGCGGGAACAGGCACCGCCGTCGGAGTGGTGCCGTACCCGTGCCGTGCTGGCCTGGATCGAAGCTACCCTGCGTCCGGCGGTTACCGCCTGTGGACCGGCCGAGATCGCCGCGGCGCTGGCTGGCCTCGACGGCAGGCGAATCGAGCCCGGCCCGAGCGGCGCGCCGAGCCGGGGACGGCCCGAGGTATTGCCGACCGGGCGCAATTTCTTCTCCGTCGATACGCGCGCCGTGCCGACCCCCGCCGCCTGGCAGCTCGGCTGGCATTCGGCCGGGCTGCTCGTCGAACGCTACGCGCAGGAGCACGGCAACTATCCGGCGCGGCTCGCGCTGTCGGCCTGGGGCACCGCGAACATGCGCACCGGCGGCGACGACATCGCGCAGGCGCTGGCGCTGATCGGTGTCCGGCCGGTCTGGGAAGGCGCTAGCGGCCGGGTCACCGGGTTTGAAGTCCTGCCGGCCTCGGTGCTCGACCGGCCCAGGATCGATGTCACGCTGCGGATTTCCGGGTTCTTCCGCGACGCTTTCCCCGGCCTGATCGACCTGTTCGACAGCGCGGTGCGCGCCGTCGCGGCGCTTGACGAGCCGCCGGCAATAAACCCGCTGGCGGCCCGTGTCGCTGCTGACCGTGCCGCGCTCGAAGCCGCCGGCGCATCGCCCGACGAAGCCGCCCGGCGTGCCGGCTATCGGGTGTTCGGCTCGAAACCCGGAGCCTACGGCGCCGGGCTGCAGGTGCTGATCGACGAGCGCATCTGGCGCGACGACGCCGATCTGGCCGACGCGTATCTCGGCTGGAGCGGCTGGGCCTATAGCGCCGGCGGGGAGGGCAGGGCGGAACGAGACCTGTTCGAAGCGCGACTCACAGAGAACGACGCCGTGCTGCACAACCAGGACAACCGCGAGCACGATCTGCTCGACAGCGACGACTATTACCAGTTCGAGGGTGGGCTGGCGGTCGCGATCCGACACCTGTCCGGTCGCGCGGTCGCCGTCTACCACAACGACCATTCGCAACCGGACCGGCCGCGCATCCGCACCTTGCGCGAGGAACTAAGTCGGATCGTGCGGGGCCGCGCCGCGAACCCGCGCTGGATCGCCGGGGTCATGCGCCACGGCTACAAGGGCGCCGCCGAGATCGCCGCGACGGTCGACTACCTGTTCGCCTTCGCCGCGACGGCGCGCTCGGTCGATGATTCCCACTTCGATGCGCTGTACGAGGCCTATCTCGGCGACGCCGCGGTACGCGAATTCATGGCGGCGCATAATCCGTCCGCGCTCGCCGAAACCGAGAGCCGGTTTCGTGAGGCCGTCGAGCGTGGCCTGTGGCGCCCGCGCCGCAACAGCATCCGCGCCGCGCTGGTCTCGAAGGAGGCATGACGGTGGCGCTGTCTCCCTTCTGGCGACGGGCCTTTCGCCTGCCGATCCATCTTTACCATTGGGGCGGCGGCGGCCTGCTGGGTCGCCGTTTCATGCTGCTGATCCATATCGGCCGGCGCAGCGGGTTGCGGCGCGAGACGGTGCTGGAAGTCATGGAGTACCGCCCGACCGGACCCGAAATCGTCGTCATGAGCGGCTTCGGCCGCGACTCCGATTGGCTGAGAAACATCAACGCCGGGACCGGCGAGGAGGTGGTAATCGGTCGCGACCATTTCGGCGCAACGCACCGCATTCTCGATACCGAAGAAGCTGTTGGCGTTGTCACCCGCTATGAGCATCGCAATCGGTTCATCTCTCCGATTGTTCGCTTCGCGCTGTCGCGGCTCGCCGGCTGGCGCTATCGCAGCTCGGATAGCGATCGCCGCAAGCTCGTCGCACAATTCCCGTTTATCGCATTCCGGCCGCAAACATGAGCCCCGCCATCCTCGGCGAAGACGAGATCAACCGGCTGCACCGCGAGAAGATGGAACGGCGGCAGGCGGCGCGCCGCAAGGTGCTCGCGACCAAGACCGAGGAGCGCGGCCTCGTCATCGTGCATACCGGCGCCGGCAAGGGGAAATCGACCGCCGCGTTCGGCATGGTGCTGCGCTGCGTCGGGCACGGCTTCAGGGTCGGAATCGTGCAGTTCGTCAAGGGCGCCTGGGGCACCGGCGAGCGCACCGTGCTGGCGCAATTTCCCGATCTCGTCACCTGCCGCGCGATGGGGGAGGGGTTCACCTGGGACACGCAGGACCGCGCCCGTGACATCGCCGCCGCCCGCGCCGCCTGGGAAGCAGCCAAGGCGATGATCGCCGACCCGTCCTACCGGATGGTGCTGCTTGACGAACTGAACATCGTGCTGCGTTACGACTACCTGCCACTCGACGACGTGATCGCAGCATTGCGCGGCAAGCCGCGCGATCTGCATGTCGTCGTGACCGGCCGCAACGCGCCGCCGCCGCTGATCGAGATCGCCGACCTTGTCACCGAGATGACTCTCGTCAAGCACCCGTTCCGCGCCGGGGTCAAGGCGCAGGCCGGGATCGAGTTCTGATGAGCGGCACCGCATGACCCGAGCGCTGATGCTGCAAGGCACCGGCTCCGATGTCGGCAAGTCGCTGCTCGTCGCCGGTCTGGGGCGCGCCTTTACCCGGCGGGGTCTGCGGGTGCGGCCGTTCAAGCCGCAGAACATGTCGAACAACGCCGCGGTGACGGCTGACGGCGGCGAGATCGGGCGGGCGCAGGCATTGCAGGCGCGGGCCTGCGGCGTCGCCCCGATCAGCGACATGAACCCGGTTCTGCTGAAACCGCAATCGGACGGCGCGGCGCAGATCGTGCTGTGCGGCCGCGTGCAAGGCAGCGCGGCGGCGCGCGATTACCGGAAACTGGCGCCGAGTCTGCTGCCGGCGGTATCGAGTGCCTTCGACCGGCTCGCCGCCGGGGCCGATCTCGTGCTGGTCGAGGGCGCCGGCAGCCCGGCCGAAATCAACCTGCGCCCCGGCGACATCGCCAATATGGGGTTCGCCGAGGCCGCCGACCTGCCGGTTGCGCTGATCGGCGACATCGAGCGCGGCGGTGTCATCGGGCAACTCGTCGGCACGCACGCGCTACTGTCGCGGTCCGAGCGGGGCCGGCTCGCCGGCTACATCGTCAACAAATTCCGCGGCGATATCAGGCTGTTCGACGGCGGCGTCGCCGCGATCGGGGAGCGCACCGGGTGGCCGTGCTTCGGGGTCGTCCCGTTCTTCGCCGAGGCGTCGCTGCTGCCGGCCGAGGATTCGATGGCGCTGCGGCGATCCGATCCACTGGGACCGCGGGCGTCTCGCCCGCCGATGCGGCCGGGACGGAAGCGGTCCGAAAGGCTCAAGATCGCCGTTCCGCTCCTGCCGCGCATCGCGAATTTCGACGATCTCGATCCGCTGCGCGCCGAGCCCTGCGTCGAACTCGTGATCGTGCCCTCCGGCAATCCGCTGCCGCGCGACGCCGTGCTGATCATCCTGCCCGGATCGAAGGCGACGCTGTCCGATCTCGCTTTTCTGCGGCGCGAGGGGTGGGACATCGACATTCTCGCGCATCGCCGCCACGGTGGACACATTCTGGGGCTGTGCGGCGGCTACCAGATGCTCGGTCGACGCATTGCCGATCCCGAGGGGCACGAGGGTCCGCCCGGCGAGGCGGCGGGGCTCGGATTGCTCGACATCGAAACGCTCCTCGGCCCGGAAAAGCATCTTTGCGACATCACCGGCATCGATCTCGCGACCGGCATGCAGGTGCGCGGGTATGAGATGCACCTCGGCGCGACGAGCGGCCCTGGTCTCGCCCGGCCGATGCTCGACCTCGGCGGACGGCCTGACGGCGCGGTCAGCCCCGATGGCCGTGTCGCCGGCTGCTATCTGCACGGGGTGTTCGCCGCTGACGCCTTCCGCCGCGCGTTCCTGGCCGGCCTGGGCGCCGAGGCCAGCGCCGGCATCGCCTACGACGCGCTGATCGACCACATCCTCGATCGGCTCGCCGACCACCTCGAACGGCACCTTGACGTCGCCGGGCTGCTCGCTGCCTCGCGCGCGCCGCGATTCACCCGGGCAGCCTGACATGCAGCGAGATCCAAGCGGCGACCAGACCGCCGCTCAGCAGCAGACACGCCGCGTAGTACAGCCGCAACGCCCGCACGATGTCGGCTTGTGTCGCCCGCGCCGTGCCGCTGCCGAGCCACGGGTCCTCCACGGTACCCTCGGCATAGCGGCGCGGGCCAGCCAGCGCGAGGCCGAGCGCGCCGGCCATCGCCGCCTCCGGCCAGCCGGCATTCGGCGACCGGTGCTTCTTCGCGTCGCGCAGCATCGTGACGAGGCTCCGGCCGGGCCGGGCATCGCCGACGAACAGCGTCGCCGCGGCGAGCAGCACGCCGCTGAGCCTCGCCGGCACAAGGTTCAGCAGATCGTCGAAACGGGCGGCAGCCCAGCCGAACGCGCGATAACGCTCCGAACGATAGCCGATCATGCTGTCGAGCGTGTTCGCCATCTTGTACGCGAACAGGCCCGGCAAACCGCCGATCAGATACCAGAAGACCGGCGCCACGACGCCATCGCTAAAATTTTCGGCGAGGCTCTCGATCGCCGCGCGCGCGACGCCGTGCCGGTCGAGCCGCGCCGGGTCGCGGCCGACGATGTGACTGACCGCCAATCGCCCGGCCTCGACGCCGCCGTCGCGCAGCGCCAGCAGAGACGGCGGCGACATGCAGAAACAGGCTGCGCTGCGCTACCAGAATGCCGATCAGCAGCGCTTCGATCAGCGCGCCGAACGGTCGGCCGCGGCACAGCGCCTCAATCAGCCAGCCGATCGCGGCGGCGCCGCCGACCAATGCGACCACCGCCAGGATGCCGCGCTCGCGGCGGGCCCGGTCGGTACGTTGCGGCCGGTTGAGCTTGTGGTCGAAAAACGCGATTGCCCGGCCGGCGAGCACCACCGGATGCGGCACGAACCGGAACAACGTCCGCATATCGCCGAACAGCGCGTCTATCGCCAAGCCGACAAGCAGCAGCAGCAGCGGATCGCTCAGGGATGGTGGTCTCATTGCGGCGGCAATCTCGGCTGCGACGCCCCGGCAATCAATCGGGCGCGATCAATCAGGCGCGATCATTCGGGGGGAAAGCGGCGATGAGCGAACCGGCTGTGCTGCTGTGCGGCCACGGCAGCCGCGACCCCGAGGCCATCGACGAGTTCGAGCAGGCCGCGGCGGCGCTGCGCGCCCGGCTCCGGGGCCGCGATTTCGCAAACGGCTATCTCGAATTCGCCCGCCCGACGATCGGCGAAGCGCTCGTTGAATTGCATGCACGCGGCGCGTCCCGAATACTGGCCGTGCCGGGGATGCTGTTCGCCGCGAGTCACGTCAAGAACGACCTGCCGTGGGAGATGAACAGCTTCATGGCCGCGCATCGGGGGGCCGAGGTACGGCTCGCGCGCGACCTCGGTATCGACCCGAAACTGCTGGAAGCCGCGGCCGACCGCATCGCCGCCGTTGCGCCGCAGAGCGAACGCTCGGAATCGCTGCTCGTTGTCGTCGGTCGCGGCACCAACGACCCGGATGCCAACGCCAACATCGCGAAAGTCGCGCGCATGCTGTGGGAAGGGCTCGGCTTCGGCTGGGCGGAAACGGCATTCAGCGGCGTCGCGCACCCCCGAGTTGGACGCGGCGCTCGACCGTGCGGCGCTTCTCGGTTTCCGCCGCATCGTCGTCTTTCCGTATTTCCTGTTCACCGGGGTTCTGGTCAAACGCATCTACGGCGAGACCGACGAGGCTGCCGCCCGTTTCCCCGAGATCACCTTCATCAAGTCCGGCTATCTCCGCGATCACCCGAGGGTCATCGACGCCTTCCTCGACCGCATTGACGAATGCGATACCGGCGATCCGGCGATGAACTGCCAGCTCTGCAAATACCGCACGCGCATCATCGGGTACGACGATTCCGTCGGCGCGCCGCAGCAGGGGCATCATCACCATGTGCGCGGCACCGGGGTCGGTCCCGGGCACCCGCATACGCATCCCCATTCTCATCATCATGATGGCTGAATCGGAGTTGGGGCGCTGTTCGACAGGTTCGTGATCGTCGACTGGAGCGCGGCCGGCACGCCAAAGACCGGCCGCGACAGCATCTGGATCTGCGCGGTCGGCCGCGACGGAGCCGAGCTACTGCTGGAAAACCCGCCCACCCGGTACGCCGCAAAGGCGATGCTCCGCCAGGTGCTCGCCGACTCCATGCAGCGCGGCGACCGCGTGCTGGCCGGGTTCGATTTTCCGTTCGGTTATCCGGCTGGTTTCGCGGCCGGTTTGGGGCTTGCCGGCCAGCCGCTCTGGCGTGCCGTGTGGGACGAGATCGCCTCTCTGGTCGCGGACGACGAGCATAACCGCAACAACCGGTTCGAGGTCGGCGCGAGGCTCAATCAGCGGGTTTCCGGCGGCCGGTTCCCGTTCTGGGGTTGTCCGGCGAGCGCCGCGGGCCCCTTTCTCGGCGCGACCCATCACCACGGTCATGACGGCAACGGCCTCGCCGAGAAGCGGCTGATCGATACCTGGATGACTCGGGGCGCAGCCGTGCTGGAAGCTCGCCTATACCGGCTCGGTCGGCAGCCAGTCCTTGACCGGGATTCCGGTCGTCCGGGCGTTGCGCGACGATTCCGAATGGGCCGATCGGGCCCGAATCTGGCCGTTCGAGACCGGGTTCGGCCTGCCCGAAGAAGCAAAGATCGTATTCGCCGAGGTGTGGCCCTCATGGTGGCCGGTCCAGGCCGAACCCGGGGAGCCGAAGGACAAGGCGCAGGTTCGAACCGTGGCCCGGATTTTCGCCGAGCAAGATGGAAAGGGAGAGTTGGCGCGGTGGCTGGCCGGACCCTCTGACTTGAACGCCGAGCAGATCCAGACGATCACAATCGAGGAGGCGTGGACGCTCGGGGTGATGGCGCCTAGAAAGCGCGGCCAGCCTATCCCTGTCCCTAGAGCCATTGCCAAATCTCACTCTCCCCCAAAGGGGGAGGGGGCCGGGGTGAGGGGGACGCGCTCAGAGAATGTTGCCGTCAACCCTGACACGGCCGCCGCCACGGTGCCGTCCGTCCCCGGATCGGGAGAGAGCCGTGTCGACTATTTCCGCGACCCCGCGGCGATCTATCGGCGCTCGTTTGCGCTGGTCCGCGAGGCGGCGGATCTCGGCCGCTTTCCGGTCGCGCTGCGCCCGCTGGCCGAGCGCCTGGCACATGCCGCCGGCGATGTCTCGATCCTCGATGACCTCGCCTGGTCGCGCGGTGCCGTCGCCGCCGGACGTCGCGCTCTGGCGAACGGCGCCCCGATCCTCACAGACAGCTCGATGGTCGCGGCCGGTATCACTGAAGCTCTGCTGCCGGCCGGCAATCCGGTGATTTGCACGTTGCGCGATCCCGCCGTCGCGGCGCTGGCCTCCGAATTGCGCACGACCCGCAGCGCCGCTGCCGTCGAACTGTGGCGCCCGAATCTGGCCGGTTCGATCGTCGCGATCGGCAACGCGCCGACCGCATTGTTCCACCTGCTCGAGATCGTCGCCGCCGGCGCCGACCCGCCTGCCCTGGTGCTCGGTTTCCCAGTGGGATTTGTCGGCGCCGCCGAGGCAAAGGAGGCGCTGATCGGGTTCGGCCGCGGATTGCCCTTTGTCGCGCTGCGCGGACGGCGCGGCGGCAGCGCGCTGGCGGCGGCGGCGGTCAACGCGCTGTGTGTCCGGACGCCGGCATGAAACGATGGCTCGCCATCGTCGGCATCGGCGAGGACGGACTATCCGGCCTTGCGCCGGCGGCTCGCACCCTGATCGAAACCGCGGAACTGCTGGTCGGTGGCGCCCGGCATCTCGCGATGGTGCCTTCGTCTATGGTGCCGCTGGGCCGGGCCGAACGGCTGATCTGGCGCCGACCGCTCGCCGACACGCTCGGCGATATCGCGGCGCGGCGCGGCAGCCGGGTCACCGTGCTGGCGAGCGGCGACCCGTCGTGGTACGGCGTGGCCAACCTGCTGGCGCGGCATTTTCCGATGAACGAGATAACGATTGTGCCGCATCCCGGCGCCTTCAGCCTCGCCGCCTCCCGGCTCGGCTGGGCGCTCGAGGACTGCGTCACCCTGAGCCTGCACGGGCGGCCGCTCGACAGCCTGCGTCTGCATCTGGCGCCGCGCACCCGGCTGCTGCTGCTTTCGCATGACGGCGATACGCCCCGCGACATCGCCGGCCTGCTGTCCGCCTCCGGCTGGGGGCCGAGCCCCATGACAGTCTTCGAGCATCTCGGCGGCGAGCGCGAGGCAATTCAGGATGGCACCGCCGATAGCTGGGGCGAGCGCCACGCCGCCGACCTCAACACGATTGCCGTCGAATGTATCCCGGCGCCGGATGCGCGCCCGTTGTCGCGATCGGCCGGGTTACCGGATGATGCGTTCGAGCATGACGGCCAGCTGACCAAGCGCGAGATCAGGGCGATGACGCTTGCTCGCCTGGCCCCGCTCGCGGGCGAGATATTGTGGGATATCGGAGCCGGATGCGGCTCGATCGCGATCGAGTGGCTGCGCGCAATTCCGGGGGGCTCAGCGATCGCCGTCGAGCACAACCAGGCGCGCGCCGCGATGATAGCGCGCAATGCCGCGCGCCTTGGCGTTCCTGGGTTGCGCATCGTGGCCGCCCGGGCGCCGGGCGGGCTGGCCGACCTGTCCGTCCCGGACGCCATTTTTATCGGCGGCGGCATTGGCGATCCCGCTCTGCTGGAAGAAGCCTGGGCGGCATTGCGGCCCGGCGGCCGGCTCGTCGCTAATGTTATAAGTACCGAAGGGGAGCGTGCCGTGCTCGATTGGCATTCCCGGCACGGCGGCGAGTTGACACGGATCGCCGTCAGCCAGGCCGAAACCCTCGGCTCGCATCACGCCTGGCGCCCGCTAATGCCGGTCACACAGCTTTTCGCGGCAAAATTGGTCTGAAATGAAGTCAGGGCGGTTATACGGGGTCGGCCTCGGGCCGGGCGATCCCGAACTGGTGACATTGAAGGCCCTGCGCGTGCTGCGCTCTGTCGCGGTTATCGCCTATCCGGCGCCGGATGTCGGCGACAGCGTCGCGCGCGGCATCGCCGCGCAGTGGCTCGACCGAGGCCAGAAGGAGATCGCGATCCGCTTTCCGATGCGGCCGGGACCGCCGCCGCAGGAAATCTACCAAAACGCCGCGGCGCAGATCGAAGCGGTGCTGCAGGCGGGTGACGATGTGGCCTATCTATGCGCGGGAGACCCGCTGCTGTACGGCAGCTTCGCCGGGCTTCTCGCCGCGCTCGACTTGCGCGTTCCGGTCGCGATCGTCCCCGGCGTATCGTCGATCACCGCCTGCGCCGCGGCGGCGGGTGCTCCGCTGGCAACGCGCGATGAGATGCTGTCAATCATTCCCGCCACATTGCCCGAAGAGGAACTGGCCGCCGCTCTTGCCGGCATCGAGGCCGCCGCCGTAATCAAGCTGGGCCGCCATTTCCCGAAGCTGCGCCGGGTCCTGCAGCAGCTCGGATTGCTGGAAGCAGCCATATATGTCGAGCATGCCAGCTGGCCGAGCGAACGGGTCGCCGCGCTCGCCGCCGTCAACCCCGCGACGGTGCCGTATTTCGCGACCGCTCTGGTGCGGCGCGGCGGAGCGCCACCGTGACCGGCGGCGACGTCAACGCGAAACTGCCACACGGCGCCGCGATTGTCGTGCTGGGATCAAGCGGGGCCGCGCTCGGGCGCCGCGTCCGCGACCAGCTGCCCGGCGCCCAGCTGTTCGGGCCGCGCAGTCAGGTTGCCGATTGGGACCATGCTTATGACCGGCTCATCCCGCTTTTGCAGGAGCTGTTCGCCGCCGGGCGGCCGATTATCGGGTTGTGCGCCAGCGGTATCCTGATCCGGGCCCTGGCGCCGCTGCTCTCGAGCAAATACGCCGAGCCGCCGGTCGTCGCACTCGCCGAGGACGGGTCCGTTGCGGTGCCCTTGCTGGGCGGACACCGCGGCGCCAATGCGCTCGCCCGCGCACTCGCCAAAGCGTTCGGCGGCAGCGCGGCGATCACGACGGCGGGCGACCTGAGGCTCGGTTTCGCGCTGGACGAACCGCCGCCCGGCTGGCGCATCGCAAACCCCGAGCGGGTGAAGCCAATAGCCGCCGCACTGCTCGCCGGCGATCCTGTGATGCTTGTCGAAGAGGCCGCCCGCGCCGACTGGCTGCGCGCTGGAACCGTCGCCTGGTCCGATACGGGCGAGCGCAAGATCGTCATCACCGAGCACCCCGTTGCTGGCGATGAAGCGCTGGTGTTCCATCCGCCGATCCTGGCGCTCGGTATCGGCTGCGAGCGCGGCGTTGCGCCCGAGGAGGTCGCGGCGCTGGCGCGCGACACGCTCGCCGCAGCCGGGCTCGCTTCGGGCGCGGTTGCCGCGATCGTTTCGATCGACCTCAAGACCGACGAGAGGGCGATCCATGATCTCGCGGAGGCGCTCGGCGTCCCGGCCCGGTTCTTTCCGGCGTCGCGGCTGCTCGCCGAAACCGATCGGCTGACGATCCGCTCCGAGGCGGCGTTCCGCGCGACCGGCTGCTGGGGGGTGGCCGAGGGCGCCGCGCTTGCCGCCGCCGGACCGGGCGGCGCGCTGGTCGTTCCCCGCCGCCAGTCGCGCCGCGCCACCTGCGCGGTCGCGCGCGCCGCCGCGCCGCTCGACGCCGGCGCGATCGGCCGCCCGCGCGGCCGGCTTGCGGTTATCGGAACCGGCCCCGGCGACCCGGCATGGCGAACCCCGGAGGCGACTGCGCTGCTCGGCGCGGCCGACGAAATCGTCGGCTACCGGCTCTATCTCGACCTGCTCGGCGGCGCAATCGCCGGCAAACGTCGGCATGACAGCGCGATCGGCGAAGAAGCGGCGCGGGTGCGTCTAGCGCTCGATCTGGCCGCCGAGGGGAGGTCGGTCGCGCTGGTCTCGTCCGGCGATCCCGGTATCTACGGCCTCGCCGCGCTTGTCTTTGAACTGATCGAGCGAGAACAGCGGCGCGACTGGTCGGCGATCGCGATCACGGTGGCGCCGGGGGTCAGCGCGATGCACGCCGCGGCAGCGCGGGCCGGCGCGCCGCTCGGTCACGATTTCTGCGCCATATCGCTATCCGATCTGCTGACCCCGTGGGTGGCGATCCGCGCCCGCCTGGAAGCCGCCGCCGCCGCCGATTTCGTGGTGGCGCTGTACAACCCGCGCTCAGCCCGGCGGACCGGCCGGCTGGCGGAAACGGCCGATCTGCTGCTCCGTCATCGCCCGCCCGAAACGCCGTGCGTGATCGCCCGCAATCTCGGCCGCGCTGGCGAGCACACCGAGATCGTGCCGCTCGACAGGCTGGCCCAGTCCGATTCCGTCGACATGCTCAGCATCGTCCTGGTCGGCAGCAGCCAAACCCGCCGCGTCCTGGGCGAGACGCCGCGCGTCTACACCCCGCGCGGCTATTTCGACGAGCTGGGCCCGTGACGGTCCATTTCATCGGCGCCGGACCGGGAGCGCCCGATCTGATCACGGTGCGCGGATTGCGGCTCATCGAACGGTGTCCGGTGTGCCTGTACGCCGGCTCGCTGGTGCCGCGGACCTTGATCGACGCCGCGCCGGCCGACGCCCGGGTTGTGGATACCGCGCCGCTGACGCTTGATCAGATCATCGACGAGATGGCCGCCGCCCACGGAATTGGGCATGACGTCGCCCGCGTCCATTCGGGCGATCCGTCGCTTTACGGCGCGATCGCCGAGCAGATGCGGCGCCTTGATGCGCTCGGCATCCCGTTCGACGTGACGCCGGGGGTGCCGGCCTTCGCCGCCGCCGCCGCCGCGCTGCGCCGCGAGTTGACCATCCCGGAGGTGGCGCAAACCGTAATCCTGACGCGGACCGCGACTCGCTCGTCGCCGATGCCGCCCGGCGAAAATCTCGATCACCTTGCGGCGAGCGGCGCCACGATGGCGATCCACCTGTCGATCGCCAATCTCGCCCGCATCGTGCGCACGCTGCTGCCGCATTATGGCGGCGATTGCCCGGTGGTAATCGCGTATCGCGTCAGCTGGCTCGACGAACAGCTGATCCGCGGCACGCTCGCGGACATCCGCGACCGCACAAAAAAGGCCGGCATCACCCGAACGGCGCTGATCCTCGTGGGTCCGGCGCTGGCCGGCACCGGCGGCGATAGCCGCTTGTACGCAGCCGGCCATCATCACGCATTCCGGCCGCACCGGCCCGGCTCTATGCCTTCAGGCCGGCTTCCCGATTAGATGCAATCCGCCGCGATCCGTCGGGGCTGGGCGACCCGGAGCAGCCGTGCCGTTGCTTCGGCGATGCGCGCCCACAGGCGATACGCATCGGAATGCCGCTTGTTCGCATGTTGATCACGCCGGCGCTCGGCCACCTGCAGCGCTGCATGACCGTATTCGTTCACCAGGATCGCAGCCAATTCTCTGATTTGCTTCTCGGTCATCTCACTTAAGTTAATCGACCGGGCCGTCATTAGGTTCCGGCTCTGATCGACTTCGGAACGGAGGGTTTCTCCTGTTCTGTTGAACGTGTTAAACACCGTCTCCGGCGCACGCGCGGGGGCGATGGCAGCGCTGCAAAGGGGGCGGTTTCCGGCGCGATGGATATCTCGATCGTCATCCCGGTGCGAAACGAGGCGGGTAATATCGCCCCGCTGGTTGCCGAAATCTCCGCCGCTCTGAACGGGATCGCCGCCTACGAGATCGTCTATGTCGATGACGGGAGCACCGATTCGACCGCCGCCGAAATTCGCCGGCTGCAAGCCGCGCTACCGCGGCTTCGCCTCATTCGCCATGCGCGCAGCTACGGCCAGAGCGCCGCGATTCGCAGCGGCGTCAAGGCTGCGACAGGCAGCTGGATTGCGACGCTCGACGGTGATGGTCAGAACGATCCGGCCGACATCCCGGCCTTGTGGCGTATCGCCCAGGGGCTATCCGGCGGCGCGTGTGACGACCGCTCGCAGGCGCGGCTAATGATCGTCGGTCATCGCGGCCGGCGGCAGGACACCTGGTCGAAACGGAGAGCCTCGGCGGTCGCCAACGCGGTGCGACGCCGGATGTTGCGCGACGACACGCCGGATACCGGCTGCGGATTGAAGCTGTTTCCGCGCACGCTGTTCCTCGATCTTCCCTATTTCGACCATATGCATCGGTTTCTGCCGGCCCTCGTCCTGCGCGAGGGTGGCATCGTGCGCTCGGTGCCGGTCAACCATCGCCCGCGACAGCGCGGTGTCTCGAAATACGGCGTGCTCGACCGGCTCGGGGTCGGGATTGTCGATTTATTCGGCGTGATGTGGCTGCGCCGCCGGTCCACCGTACCCGAACTTGTCGAGGCCGACACGGCGCCCGCCGAAGCACCGGTGCGGATGACGGTGCGAAACCTGCATACCGCCCGCCCGGAACCGGCGCTGCGATGAGGTTCGGTTGGTCGATACCAGGCAGGCAAGACGCTGACCGATGCCTCCATCGTTCCCTCCCCCGCAAGCGGAGGAGGGCTAGGGAGGGGGTCCGGCCGCGGGATGTGTCAGCCTCGGCGCCGGCTGGTACGAGATTCGGCAGGATTGCACGGCTGGCTGCCGGGATCGCGCTGCTGGGGATCGGCGCGGGCGCGGCATGGCACTGGCGCGGTGTATTCGACCCGCTCGCGATCGCCGCGCTGCTGGCCGGACATCGGTTCGCGCCGCTCGGCTTTATCGTGCTGCATGTCGCGGCGAGCCTGTTTTTCGTGCCGCGCACGCTGCTCGCGGTTGCCGCCGGGCTGTTGTTCGGCGGGTGGTGGGGTCCGGTCTGGGCGGCGCTCGGCAGCCTGGCGGGCGCTATCGCCGGCTATCTCGTCGCGCGTCATCTGTATTCGGGGTTTGTCGAGCGCGCCGATCCGACCCGTCTCAGGGCGCTGCTGGCACGCGCCGATAACGGCGGCTGGCGTATGGTGGCGATGGTCCGGCTATTGCCGCTGATCCCGCACAGTCTGACGAACTACGCCTTCGGGCTGACCCGGGTGAGCCTTGTTGCTTACGTAATCGGCTCGCTGCTCGGCCAGTTGCCGCTGACGATTGCCTATGCCGATCTCGGCGCGGCCGGCGGACAGGCCATGCTCGGGGGAGCCGGCTGGCATGCCGGCCTGTTCTGGCCGACCGCGATCGGGCTGGGTACGCTGGGGTTGTCGCTGCTGATCCCGGTCATCGCCCGCCGTCGCATGCGCCACGAAGAAGCGGTTGCGGGCTCATAGGTTTTCGCTCGCGTCACCTCGGGAGACGGGCTGACGCGGGGCGGAAAAGCCCGCAGCCAACGCCGCGAAAATTGCCGCAATCGCGTTGCATACTGCGCCCTCGTTGACACGCGGAAAGGCGCGGGAATGCATTCATTCAGTTCCCGGTTCGGCTGCCGCGCTTCCCTGTTTGGCGACCGCGGCTCCCTGTTCGGGTCTGCCGAGTTCGCTGTTTCCTGCGCCGGGAAAATCGCGTCACGCGTCTATTTTCCTAGATAAATTCGGCACAGGCCGACCACCCGACGAGAAAATTCCCTGCTGGCAGGGAATTTGCCTTCGCCGCCGCCTCACCACGCCGCGACATCGAGGAACGTGCTTTGGTACGTCGCGCCGTCGCCGATGTCGGTGTAGCGGTCGGAGCACAAGAGGTTGATCGTGCCCCCCAGCGCCTCGCCATCGGGCCGCTGCCCCGGCACCAGCACAACCCCGGGCAAGACCTCGTCGCTGACCCGCAGCACGAGCCCGACCGCGCCGCGCTCGTTGAACAGCCGTACCTTGGCGCCGTCGGCGAGGCCGCGCCGCGCCGCTTCGTCCGGGTGCAGGATAACGCAGGGCGGCCCCTCGCGGCGGCGCAGGAATTCGACGCCGGAATAGGCCGTGTGCGCCTGGAAATAGCCGGGCGCCGTCAACAGGCGAAGGGGCCAGCGCGCCGCATCGCGTTCCTCTTCGGGATCGGGTCGCCAGTCGGGCATCGGCGCCAGCCCGGCCGCCGCCAATTGTTCTGAATAGAATTCGAGGCGGCCCGAAGGCGTTCGGAATTCCTGAGCCTCCGGCGCGGCATAACGCATCGGTCGGCCCGAACGCAGCGCGCCGAGATCGGCCCCGGCGACGCCTCCCTTCGCACCGTGAAACAACTCGGCGAGCAGCTCTTCCTCGGACGTGTCGGAACATCGGATCGGTCAGCCCCATGCGCCGCGCCAATTCCCGCGCCAGCCGCAAATTCGACCACGCCTCGCCCTGCGGCGGCACCGCGGCCCGCCCGTACTGCATCCAATACGTACCGTAGGCGCGATAGAAATCCTCGGTTTCGAGATAGGTCGTCGCGGGCAGCACAATGTCGGCATAGCCCGCCGTTACCGACAAAAACGGGTCGTGAACGACCGTGAACAGGTCCTCCCGCATCAATCCCCGGCGCACCTTGCCGGCATCGGGGCAGGTGACGGCCGGGTTGTTCGCCGCGACGAACAGCCCACGCAGCGGCGGGTCGGTCATGGTGAGCAGCGCGTCGCCGAGCCGCGAATGATTGACGAGACGGGTCTGGGACGGTCCGGACGGCCGCCGCAGCGCGCCGTAATTCAGCTCGCACGACGCCGCCGTCAGCAGCAGCGCGCCGCCGCCGCGCCGTCCGTAGGCGCCGGTGACGCCGGGCAGCAGAGCGACCGCGCGCAGCGCCTCGCCGCCGCGCGCCAGCCGCGTCATGCCCTCGCCGAGTCGGATGAACGACCGCTTCGAGACGCCGTAAACGTGCGCAAAATCCTCAATATCGGCTTCGACGAGCCCTGTGATCTCGGCGACCCGTGCCGGCGGAAAGCGCGGCAACACCTCGGCTTCGAGCCGGTCGAAACCGACCGTGTGCGCCGCGATATAGTCCCGGTCGACCAGGCCGTCACGCACCAAGATGTGCATGACCCCAAGCGCCAGTGCGGCATCGGTGCCGATGCGGATCTGCAGATGCCGGTCGGCTTGAAGCGCGGTGCGGCTCCGGCGCGGATCGATGACGACGACCTGGACGCCGCGCCGCCGCGCCGCTTCGGCTTTGGCCCAGAAATGCACGTTGGTCGCAACCAGATCGGCACCCCAGGCGACAATCAGAATCGCTGTCCTCGACCGCTTCCGGGTCGGCGCCGCCAACCGGGCCGACGGTCACGTTCCAGGCTTCCTCGCAGCAGGTATCGCAGACCGTCCCGGCGATCAGCCGGCTGGCGCCGAGCGCATGGAACAGGCCGAGCATCAGCCCGCGGTTCATCTGCCCCTGATGCGCGCTGTAGGCGTAGCCGAGCAGCGCCAGCGGTCCCGACTCGGCGATGATCCGCCGCCAGCGCGACGGTGATCTCGTCGAGCGCCGCGTCCCAGCTGATCGGCGCGAACCGGCCCTCGCCCTTGACGCCAATACGGCGCAGCGGCGTCCTGATCCGCTCAGGCGAATGCACGAGATCAGCGTCGCGATTGACCTTGGCGCAGGCGAAACCGGCGGTGAATGGCTGCTCCGGATCGCCCCGCACGCGCAGCACCCGCCCGTTCTCGACGTCGGCGAGCAGCGAGCACATGTCCGGGCAGTCATGCGCGCAGACGACACGAATCGTTTCCATGTCGGGTTTTCGTCATTGCGAGCGTAGCGAAGCAATGTCGGAACGCTCGCTCTCTATGCTCGAGATTGCTTCGTCGCGTTGCTCCTCGCAATGACAGTCCGATAAATCAGGCTATGATCGGCCATCGCTCTTGGAGACCGACCATGCCCGACCTGCTCGAAAGCACCGAAAACGGCGTCACGACCCTGACCCTCAACCGGCCGGAGCGGCTCAACGCGCTGTCGCCGGCGATCACGGCGGGACTGAAGGAGGCGCTCGAACGGCTCGCGACCGACCATGATTGCGGCGCGATCGTCATCGCCGGAGCCGGGCGCGGCTGGTGCGCCGGCGGCGACGTCAAGACGATGGAGGCGCGCGGCAAGGATCAGACGATCGAGGACCGGGCCGAGGGGCTGCGCCGCTCGCATCAGTTGCCGCTGCTGATGCGCAACCATCCGAAGGTCATCATCGGCATGATCAACGGGCCGGTGGCCGGCGCCGGCTTGGGTCTGGCGCTCGCCTGCGACCTTCGGATCGCCGGCAAATCGGCGCGGTTCGGCACCGCCTTCGCGCGCATCGGCTATTCCGGCGATTATGGCGGTTCGTGGAGCCTGACAAGGCTGGTCGGCACCGCCAAGGCGCGCGAACTCTATTTCACCGCCGACATCATCGACGCCGAGGAGGCCGGACGGCTCGGCATCGTCAACAGGGTCGTCGCCGACGACGAATTGCAGACCGAGACAATGGCGCTGGCGCGCCGCATCGCGGACGGGCCGCGTGTCGCGCTGACCTATATCAAGCGCAATCTGTTCGCGGCCGAGACCGAGAGCTTCCAGACCGTGCTCGATCTCGAAGCCGAGCATCAGGCGCGCTGCGCCTTCACCGAGGACCACAAGGAGGCGGTCGCCGCGTTCAACGAGAAGCGTCGGCCGGTGTTCAAGGGACGCTGACTGCGAGGGGAAGGGGAGGGGAGCGATGGCCGGCCTCTATTTCGAGGAACTCTCCGAAGGGCAGGTATTCGAACACGCCCTAACCCGCACCGTCACCGAGATGGATAACGTGCTGTTCACGACGCTGACGATGAACCCGCAGCCGCTGCATCTCGATGCCGAATTCGCGAAAACGACCGAGTTCGGCCGGCCCCTCGTCAACAGCATTTTTACGCTCGGTCTGGTGATCGGGATCAGCGTCGGCGACACGACCTTGGGGACGACCGTCGCCAATCTCGGCATGACCGATGTGCGTTTTCCGAAGCCGGTTTTTCATGGCGACACGATCCATGTGCGCACGACGGTAATGTCGGTGCGGCGCAGCCGGTCGCGTTCCGACGCCGGCATCGTCGAATTCGAACATGTCGGCCTGAACCAGCACGGCGACACGGTCGCGATCTGCCGCCGCGCCGCGCTGATGAAGACCAAGGCGGCTTAGGGGATGGCAATGCGCTCGCTGCTGTTCGTGCCGGCCGATAGTGAGCGAAAGCTCGGGCGCGCTCTCGAATCCGGTGCGGACGCGCTGATCCTGGACCTCGAGGATTCGGTTGCCGCGTCCAATCGACCGACCGCGCGACGGCTCGCCCGCGAGTTCCTCGAGGCGCACGGGCCGGACCGCGTCCGCCGCTACGTCAGGGTCAATCCGCTGGCGAGCGGTCTCGCGCTCGACGATCTCGCGGCGACAGTGCCTGGCCGGCCGGACGGTATCCTGCTGCCGAAATGCGCCCCCGAGGACGTGCGCACGCTCGATCATTATCTGTCCGCGTTCGAGGCGGCGGCAGTCGCGCCGGTCGGCGCGATCCGCGTAATCGCGATCGCCACCGAAACACCGGCCGCTCTGTTTGCGCTCGGCGGCTACGCCGGTGTGTCGCCGCGCCTTGAGGGGATCACCTGGGGCGCGGAGGACCTGGCGGCCTGTCTCGGCGGCAGCAATCGCACGATCGACGGCGATTACGACGGGCCGTACAAGCTGGCGCGCTCGCTGTGCCTGCTGGCGGCGGCGGCGGCCGGTGTCCTCGCGATCGACACGATCTACACCGACTTCCGCGACGAGGCCGGTCTCAGGGCCGAATGCACGGCGGCGCGGCGCTCCGGGTTCGCCGCGAAAATGGCGATCCATCCAGCGCAGCTCGCCGCGATCAACGAAACATTCTCGGTCAGCGCCGCCGAGCGCGCATGGGCCGAGCGCGTCATCGCGCTGTTCGAGGCCAACCCGGACGCCGGCACATTGGCGCTCGACGGCAAGATGATCGACAAGCCGCATCTCGTACTGGCACGCCGCTTGTTGGGTCAGCCGCCCGTCTGATCAGTTGAGGACCGCCGGCCTCTGGCCGGCATGCCGGCCAGAGGCCGGCGGTCCATATACGCGCAGCATGCCGGCGGGAATACGAGCGTTGCGGCGCCGGCGGTGGCGGCCGATGCTGCACCGCACTATCTGAGCCGCATGCGCGCTTCGCCGCCCACTCCAGTCATTCCAGACCTCGCCGAAGACGGACTTCCGGTCCCGCAGCGCTATTGGAGCATGCTGACCTTGATGGTCGGCCTCGCGATGTCGGTGCTCGATACCGCGATCGTCAACGTTGCGCTCCCGGTCATCGCGAAAGACCTGCACGCAGACGCGGCTGATGCAATCTGGGTGGTCAACGCCTATCAGCTTGCGGTGCTGGTTTCGCTGCTGCCCTTCGCCTCGCTTGGCGACATTTTCGGATATCGCCGCGTCTACCGCTTCGGCCTGGTGCTCTATACAGCGGCCACCTTTATCAGCGCGACGGCGGGTTCACTGGACATGCTGATCCTAGGCCGCGGCCTGCAGGGGCTCGGGGCCGCGGGCCTGATGAGCGTCAACACCGCGCTGGTCCGCTATACCTATCCGCGCCGCCAGCTCGGGCGCGCGATCGGGATGGTGTCGCTGGTCGTCTCGGTATCGGCCGCCTCCGGCCCGAGCATCGCCGGCGCGATCCTGGCGTTTGCCCCATGGCCGTTTCTATTCGCGGTCAACGTGCCTATCGGCGTCGTGACCTTCATCCTGGCGATGCGACTGCTGCCGGCCACGAAACCGAGCGAGCATCGCTTCGACGTTTGGAGCGCGGTGCTGTGCGCGCTGATGTTCATGTGTCTGATTGGCGGCATCACCGGGCTCGGACACGGTCAGTCGGCGCTGCCGCTGGCTGGCGAATTCGCGGGGGCGCTCGCGACCGGCTATCTGCTGGTGCGGCGACAGCTCAACCAGCCGATGCCGCTCTTGCCGGTCGACCTGTTCCGGCGCCCGATCTTCGCGCTATCGGTCACGACCTCGGTGTGCAGCTTTATCGCGCAGGGCATCGCGTTCGTGTCGCTGCCGTTCTATTTCCACGACGTGCTCGGGGCTTCCGCCGTCACGACCGGGCTGATGATGACGCCGTGGGCCGTGATGACGGCGATCATGGCGCCGATCGCCGGCACGCTGGCCGACCGCTACCCGGCCGGCATTCTCGGCGGTATTGGCTTGTCGATCCTGGCCGGCGGCTTCGTGCTGCTGGCGCTGCTGCCGGCCGAGCCGGCGATCGCGGACGTTCTGTGGCGCGTCGCGGTCTGCGGTCTCGGGTTTGGCTTCTTCCAGTCGCCGAACAACCGGGCAATCGTGACAAGCGCCCCCCGCGAACGCAGCGGCGGCGCCGGCGCGATCCAGGGCACGTCGCGGCTGCTCGGGCAGTCGATCGGCGCGGCGCTTGTCGCGCTGGTCTTTGGTGCTTCCGGCGGCACGCACGGCGCCACCGCCGCAATCCTCGTCGCGGCCGGCTTCGCCGCCGCCGGCGTGTTGGCAAGTCTCAGCCGGCTTTCGAATGCTGTACGCCGCCCGCGGATGTCCGCCGTAGTGCGCACGTTGCCCGAAGGGACTCCTGCGAGCGGACCCGCTGAGTGAGCTGCAAAATCAGCCGGCGTATTCCGCGTCGCCGGCCGCTTGGCGGTGGGCGAAATTCAGCGTCAACAGCCGCGCGGAAAACGCGCCGTAGGTGGTCGGCTCGTAGCGCGGTGGATTGTCGGGTCCGATGCAGGTCGGGACGCAGGCGATCTCGGAATCGTGGTTCGGTCCAAGAAAGAACGGGATCGCGTAACGCGAGCACTCGTTGCGGTTGATGACGCGATGCGGCGTCGGCTTGAAGCGGTCGTTCGAATAGCGCCCGAGCATCGCCCCCGTATTGACGACGAAGGTTCCCGGCACGGCGGGCGGGCGGATCCATTCGCCTTCGGCGGTGCGCACTTCAAGACCGGGCAGCGCCGATTGGGCGAGAAACGTGATGAAATTATTGTCGGTATGCGGCGCGAAACCGAATTCGTTGTCGCCGGGATCGGGCTGCGGCGGATAGTGGATCAGCCGCAATGTGCAATGCGGCTCGGCGAAGGCGGCGGCGAAGTAATCCTCCGCCAGATCGAGCGCGGCGGCGAAGACCGGCACGAGACGCCGCGTCATCGCTTCCATCGTGCTGAAATAGGCGACCATCGCCGCGCGGAACTCCGGCATGTTCTCCGGCCAGCGGTTCAGCCCGATCAGCTTCTTGTTGCTGACGATGTCAGGGTGATCGGCGGCGCGGTCGCGCGTGATGTAAAACGATTCGCTGAAATTCGGCCTGGTGTTGCGGTTTACCGGCGAGTGCCGCACGATCTGCCCGCCGAACGGCAAATAGCCGATGTTGTACTGCCCGATCTTCAGCGCGAGTTTGCGCTCGGTCGGGAGGGCGAAGAAGCGCGCCGCCTGCGAAAACGTGTTTTCGACGAGTTGCGGCGCGATGCCATGATTGGCGACCACGAGGAACCCGGTGTCCTCGCAGGTCCGCGCCACCGCGTGGGCGAGTGCGGCGCAGGCGCCGCGCTTCCCTTCAAGCACCGGCCCAATATCGAGGACCGGTATCCGGCTGTCATCCGCGCCGGCGCCGCGCACCGCTTCGGCTGTGTCGCTCATTGCCGCTCCCTCTGAGTTGCAGCGGGTCATAGCCGATCAGAGATTACGCCGGGCGCTCGCCCTCGTCCTGAGCCGCGGCCCAGGCGGCTTGCGCCTCGGCGCGGGCGGCCTCTTCCTCTTCCTCGATCTGCCGGGTCGGGTCGATGCCAGCAGCCTGCATGCGCGCGCCTTCCTCGGACTGCGCGACATTGGCCGTCACCGTAATGCCGACCTCGGGATGCAGCATGACGCGGACTCGATGCATGCCGATTGTCTTGATCGGCCGGTCGAGCACGATCTGCGTTTTGCCCACCGTGTAGCCGGAAGCAGTGATCGCCTCGGCGATGTCGCGCACCGCGACCGAGCCGTAAAGCTGGCCGCTTTCGCCGGCCTGGCGGATCACGACGACCGTGAGGCCTTCCATTGTTTCGGCGATTACCGTGGCGTCGGATTTGCGCTGCAGATTGTTGGCTTCGAGCTGCGCCCGCTGCGTCTCGAAATAGGCCATGTTCTCCTTTGTCGCGCGCATCGCCTTTTTTTGCGGCAACAGGTAATTGCGCGCGTAACCCGGCTTCACTTTGACGACCTGCCCCATTTGGCCGAGCTTTTCGACGCGTTCGAGCAGAATGAGATCAACCATCGATATTTACTCCTTGCGGGGCGAGGCGGCGGCGAAGCCCGAGCCAGATATCGAGCAGACCCAAGATCGCCACCACCAGAAGCGGCCAGCCGAACAGGGCCGCCGTCATATAGAAACAGACCAGCACCATCGTCGGATGCGACAGGCGTCGCGCCGCCGCATGCAGCACACCGAGCCCGCCGAGGCAGAACGCGACCGACAGCGCGATCATCGCGTTGATGCCGATGAAACGCGCCGCGCCGCCAAAGACGACGGCCGCTGCCGTGACTCCGAGCGCGATGTGCAGCCAGATCGGCAGCTCGAGCGCGACCAGGCTTGGCGACGGACGCCAATTCGCGGAAAACCGGGCGAGCACGCCCTGCGCCAACGCCGCGTTGATGACCGCCGTTACCATCCACGATGCCGCGACGATTCCCGGGATGATCGAGGCGAGGGTGGAGGCGACCTCGTCGCGGTTCGGCAGCTCGGTGCCGTAGACGCGATCGAGAACCACGGCGAGCACGCCGCGCAGCGACTGGTGCATCGCCTCCGGACCGCCCAGCAACAGTATCGCCGCGCCAATCCCGGCCAGCGCGTAGCCGGTCAGCCACGCCGTCAACAGGCCTGGCGGATACCACGCATAGGTGCCGCCGGGGCGAGGGCGGGCCAGCAGCGCCTGCCGCACCAGCAGCATTACCGGCACGGCGTTGAGGGCCGCGAACAGCGCCGCGCCGAGCAGATCGCTGACGGCCAGAAGGACCAGCGAGCCGGTGACGCCGGCGGCAACAGCCGCGCCGCACTCCGAGCCATAGCCCCGCTGCAAAGAGCGGCAGCTGCGTCAGATAAACCAGGATAAGCGCGCCGGGCGTGCCGAGCATAACGCCGACATACATCAGCCCGGCCGCAAGACCGAATACGGCACCCACCGCCGGAGAAAGGCGGCCCATCATCCGCTCCGCCCCTGTGGTTTGTCGCCCTGAGGGCCGCCGGACCGGGTCGCCGCCAGCCTACTTCACCATATAGGGGAGCAGACCGAGATAGCGCGCCCGCTTGATCGCCCGGGCCAGCTCGCGCTGCCGCTGCGTCGAGACCGCCGTGATGCGGCTCGGCACGATCTTGCCGCGCTCGGAGACGAAGCGCTGCAGCAGGCGAATGTCCTTATAGTCGATCTTCGGTGCGTTCGGCCCCGAGAACGGGCAGGATTTGCGCCGCCGGAAAAACGGCCGGCGGGCAAATGCGCCGCCGCCAGCCCCGCCGCCGCCGCGCCCCGGGCCCGATCCTGTTGCACTTTCCATTTACGCCTCCACCCCTTCCGGCGCCACTGTCGCCGGAGCGGGAATCTCGGCCCGCGGCCGCTCACCGCCGCGGTCACCCCCGTCGCGACCCTCGCGCGGCTCGCCATAGCGGTCGCGGTCGCGGCGCGGCCGGTCCTCGCGGCTGCCGCGGCTCTGCATGATCGCCGACGGGCCCTCGTCGAACTTGTCGACGCGCAGCGTCAGATAGCGCAGCACATCCTCACTGATCCGCATCGTCCGCTCGAGCTCGGCGATCGCCGGGGCAGGCGCCTCGATGTTGAACAGGACATAATGGCCTTTGCGATTCTTGTTCATCCGATAGGTGAGATTGCGCAGGCCCCAGTATTCGCGCTTTTTCACCTCGCCGCCCTGCTCGGCGATCAACTGCGTAAAGCTGTCGGCGAGCTGATCGACCTGGGCACCGGAAATATCCTGGCGGGCGATGAACACATTCTCGTAAAGCGGCATCTACCTCGATCCCTTGTGGCTGTCGTGACCCGGAGCGCAAGCGCCGAATGGGTCGAGCCGGCTCTCCCGGGAGGGCCGGCAAGGGGAGCGCTGGAATATAGCGGAAAAGCGTCAGGGGGCAAGGCGAAAGCACGGATACGCCATCCCGGCAAAGGCGGGATCATCGTTCGCGCGCTCGTGCCCTTGATCGGTGAATCCCGCCCTTTGCCGGGAGGGCAGGGAGCGGGATGAATGATCAGGCGCGGACCGGGACGCCCTTTTCCTCGAACAGCTGCTTCAATTCGCCGGTCTCGAACATCTCGCGGATGATGTCGCAGCCGCCGATGAACTCGCCCTTGACATAGAGCTGCGGGATCGTCGGCCAGCTCGAATATTCCTTGATGCCCTGGCGCACCGACGGGTCGGACAGGACATCGATGCCTTTGAACTTGATCCCCATATGGCTGAGGATCTGCACCACCGCCGCCGAGAAGCCGCATTGCGGAAACACCGGGGTGCCTTTCATAAACAGCACGACCGGGGCCTCGGTCACCTGTTGGCGGATGCGGTCTTGTACGGTGGCGTCCATCTGTCGGTCCTCTGTGCGGGGCATGCGGCCCGTGCCGCAGCGCTGTAGTGGTCGTCCTGGTGAAAAATCAATCCTGCGGCGCGCTCGTCTGCAACGCCAGCGCGTGCAGCTGGCCGCCCATGCGGGTCCCGAGCGCCTGGTATACGAGCTGATGCTGCTGCACCCGGCTCTTGCCGTGAAACGCGCTGGAGACGACATGCGCCGCGTAGTGATCGCCGTCGCCGCGCAGATCCTCGATCGTGACCTGAGCGTCCGGCAGAGCCGTCCGGATCAGTCGCTCGATTTCCGCCGCATCCATCGCCATCACCCGCTCCCGATCGACCTTGGTGCAGTCAGCCCTGGTTCATGTAGCCCGGCAGCCAAGCCTCGTGCGCGGCCTTGAGTTGCGCGACCGATATGGCACCGCCGCCTCGTAGTGTCAACGCGGCCCCGCCGACCGTACCGATGCGCCGGAGCGGCACGCCGGCCTCCAAGGCCGCGAGCTGAACCGACAGTATCGCATCGGTTTCGATGATGTACCGCGCCTGGTCCTCGCCGAACAGCCAGGCATTGAGTGGGATGCCGACCCCTGCGCTTCCCTCCCCCGGCTGCGGCGCAGGGTCAGGGATGGGGCTTGGCCGTCCGATTTCGGGTGGCGGCGGATCAAGCGTTACGCCCAGTCCGCCGGCCATCGCCATCTCGGCAAGCGCAACCACAAGGCCGCCATCGGAAACGTCGTGACACGACGCGACGAGCCCGCGTCCGATCAGGTCGCGGACGAAATCGCCATTGCGGCGCTCGGCTGCGAGATCGACCGGCGGCGGCGCGCCGTCTTCCCGTCCCTCGATCTCGCGCAGGTACAGCGAGCCGCCGATATGGCCGGCGGTATCGCCGATCAACAGCAGCGCGTTGCCCTCTCGTTTGAGGGCGAGATCGACCGCGCGGCCGACATCGGTAATCAACCCGACGCCGCCGATCACCGGGGCCGGCCAGATCGCGCTGCCGCTGGTCTCGTTGTACAGCGACACATTGCCCGAGACGACCGGGTAGTCGAGCGCCAGACACGCCTCGCGCATGCCCTCGACGCACAGCGCGAACTCGCCCATGATCTCGGGCTTTTCGGGATTGCCGAAATTCATGTTGTCGGTCAGCGCCAACGGCAGCGCACCGACCGCGGTCAGGTTGCGCCAGTTTTCCGCGACCGCCTGCATGCCGCCGCGTCGGGGATCGGCGCGGCAGTAGCGTGGCGTCGCAGTCGGTCGCCAGCGCCAGCGCTTTACCGGCCTCGCCGACCCGGATCACGGCGGCGTCGCCGCCGGGGCGCTTCACCGTGTTGCCCTGCACGAGATGATCGTACTGCTCCCAGATCCAGCGCTTCGACGCCAAGTCGGGGCAGGCGATCAGTTTTTCGAGACACGCGATCGGGTCGCGCTCGGGCAGCGAGGCGGGGTCGATGTCCGGCTCCGGGTCGCGCCGCAGCCAGGGCCGCTCGTAAACCGGCGCCTCGGTGACGAGCGGCCCGACCGGAATGTCGGCCGCGGTCTCGCCATGCATGCGCAGCACGAGCCGCCCCGTCTCGGTGACCCGGCCGATCACCGCGAAATCCAGTTCCCATTTCTCGAAAACCCGGCGCGCCGCATCCTCGCGTGTCCGGCGCGAGGATCATCAGCATGCGCTCCTGGCTTTCGCTGAGCATGATCTCGTAGGGCGTCATGCCGGCTTCGCGCACCGGCACGCGGTCGAGGTCGAGGTCGATGCCGAGCCCGCCCTTGCCGGCCATCTCGACCGAGGACGAGGTCAGCCCGGCCGCGCCCATGTCCTGGATCGCGACGATCGCGTTCGTCTGCATCAGTTCGAGGCAGGCCTCGATCAAGAGCTTTTCGGTAAAGGGGTCGCCGACCTGCACCGTCGGGCGCTTCTCGGCCGCGTCCTCGGAGAACTCGGCCGAGGCCATTGTCGCGCCGTGGATGCCGTCGCGCCCGGTCTTGGCGCCGACATAAATGACGAGATTGCCGGGGCCGGCGGCGGCCGAATAGAAGATGCGGTCGGCGCGCGCGAGGCCGACGCACATCGCGTTGACCAGGATGTTGCCGTTATAGGAGGGGTGGAACTGGCACTCGCCGCCGACCGTCGGCACGCCGACGCAATTGCCGTAGCCGCCGATCCCGGCCACGACTCCGGAGACCAGATGCCGGGTCAGCGGATGCTCCGGGCTGCCGAAGCGCAGCGAGTTGAGCAGCGCGACCGGCCGCGCTCCCATCGTGAACACGTCGCGCAAGATGCCGCCGACCCCGGTCGCCGCGCCCTGATACGGCTCGATGAACGACGGGTGGTTGTGGCTCTCGATCTTGAAGACGACCGCGTCGCCGTCGCCGATATCGACGACCCCGGCATTCTCGCCCGGTCCGCAGATGACGCGCGGCCCGGTCGTCGGCAATTCGCGCAGCCAGACCTTCGACGATTTGTACGAGCAGTGCTCGCTCCACATCACCGAAAAGATGCCGAGTTCGGTCAGGTTAGGCGTCCGCCCGAGGATCGCGCAGGCGCGCGCGAATTCGTCGGCCGAGAGCCCGTGCTCGGCGGCAAGTTCGGGGGTCACGTTGCTGCTAATCACCCGGAAGAGGCCTCATACGCAACCGTCATCATGAGTTGTCGCGCCTTCAATTCGAATTTTATGCGCGCTCCTTCCGTGCAGCTTCATTCATTGAACGGGCTGTTTGGTTTGCGGATCTTATCGATACATTGCCTGATCGCCCGGTGCTGCTGCCCATGGGGAGCAAACCGGAGTCGTCTTCAAGTCCTGGAATTCACAGCGCGAGAGCGAACCGGTAAAAGTATCCAATAGCCAAACACTTTTAGGGTCAGCTGGAACCGTTACGACCGAATACCGGGCACCATTAGGCGAGATATCCGATGAAGCGTGAACAAAGCCGCCGTGCAAGAACCAGGGAATCATAAATACTAGTACGCCCAATTTGATCAATGTCATCGCAGCGCGCCCGCCAAGCCCTCGAAAAAGGCGCTGCCGTCAGTGCCGCCCAGTAACGGGTCGGTCGCGTTCTCGGGGTGCGGGATAAGACCCAACACAGTTCGCATCGCTCTCAATGTGCGGGCGGCAGGTATCGAATTGCGGCCAAGATCACGCCGGTCAGCGCCAAAACCAGCGCACCCAGGCGGATTACGACCCGATCGATTTCGGCCTTCAGACGCAACTCCAACTCGGCGATGTCGGCCTTCAGTTCGGTGCGTGTTGCCTGCAAATCGCTCTTCGTCGCGACGTTGTCGTGGATTGCGTCGAAGATTTCCGTTGCAATGCGCTCGGCCGCCGGCCGGTCGATCTTCGCCTCGGCCAGGGCATTGGCGAGCGAAAGCCGGCCGGTCATTGTACCGCGATCCTCCTTCGCCAAGCTGCAGTGCAGCCTGCCGCCGTGATGTCCTGGCACAGATGACTGTTCATGTTTTGATTCGTCAAGCTACCGGTCACCGCAGCGCCCCCGCCAGCCCCGCGAAGAAGGCCTGGCCGTCGGTGCCGCCAAGCAGCGGGTCGGTCGCGTTCTCAGGATGTGGCATCAGCCCCAGCACCGTGCGGGCCTCGTTGAACACCCCGGCAATCGCGCGCGCCGAGCCGTTGAAATTGTCCGCGTCCGACAGCGTGCCCGAGGGGCCGCAATAACGGAACGCGACGCGGCCCTCGCCCTCCAGCCGATCGAGCGTGTCCGGGTCGGCCGTGTAGGCGCCGTCGTGATGCGCGACCGGCACCCGGATCGCCTGGCCGGCGGCATAGCCTTGGGTAAACACCGTCTGGTTGTTCTCGACGCGCAGATAGACGTCCTTGCAGGTAAAGGAAAGCGAGCGGTTCGGCAATAAGGCCCCGGGCAGCATCCCGGCCTCGCACAGGATCTGGAAGCCGTTGCAGATACCGAGCACCGGCGTGCCGCGCTCGGCCCGCGACTTGATCTCGCGCATCACGGGCGAATGCGCCGCCATCGCGCCGCATCGCAGATAGTCGCCATAGGCGAAACCCGCCGGGCAGAATGATCAGATCGGCATCGGGCAACTCCCCTGCGCGATGCCAGACGCGCGCCGGCTCAGTGCCGGTCGCGCGCTTCCAGGCGAGGGCGACATCGTGCTCGCGGTTGGAACCGGGAAAAATGACGATCGCGGCCTTCATATGGTCCTAGGGCGAGCGTGTCGGGTGATCCGGGCGGCGGGCGGTATCGCGCGTCACATACGCAGGCCCGTACAGCGCTTCAAGCGGGCGCGCCGAACCCTCAGGAAATCGCGCAGCTGGCGTCGGGGCTTGGCCGATCCGTTTCATGATCGGGGCCATCGAACGGCACGCCTTCCCCCGGGTCGCCGCCGGTGATCGTCACCCCGGTCTGAGCCGGCAACGCATCGGGATCGTGGCCCGCCTCGATCGTGCCGCCGGTCACCACCTCGCCGCGGTCCGGCCATTCCATGCGGAAGTCGCGCAGGACCCGCCCCGTGCCGGCATTGACATAAAT
The DNA here is from genome assembly GCA_963847345.1 of uncultured Alphaproteobacteria bacterium. Taxonomy (GTDB): domain Bacteria; phylum Pseudomonadota; class Alphaproteobacteria; order ATCC43930; family CGMCC-115725; genus DATARH01. The sequence goes on from CAWJZU010000011.1 coordinate 65,269, forward strand.
CGCCGAGGACAGGCGAAAGCTGCGGCCGTCGATCATGGCGCCGACCGCTGTTCCGGTCGCGGCCCAGATCGCGTCACGGCCGCGCAGCCAGGCATTCAGCGCCCCCGTGTCGTCATGCCGCCCGTCACCCCACAGCACGACCGGGACCCGCACGCATTCTTGCTGCGCTGCGCCGGCGGGAAGCACCGCGAGGGATGCCGCCACCGCCAGCAGCGCCGCCATCAGACGACGGCGTTTTTCGACCGGTTGCATCGCGGCAGAGCGCCTTCACCCGATCTCGATCGTATAGTTCTCGATCACCGGATTAGCGAGCAGCCGGCGGCACATCTCCTCAACGCGGGCGCGCGCCGCGGCGGGATCGGCGTCGGCCAGATCGAGCTCGATCAGCTTGCCCTGACGGACCTCGCCAATTCCGCCAAAACCCAGCGCCTGCAGCGCATTCCCGATCGCCTTGCCCTGCGGGTCGAGCACGCCGGGCTTGAGACTGACATGCACGCGCGCCTTCATCGCAAAAGCCTTGTCCCGAATGCTGCTTCGCCTATCGCAAGTCTTGCGGCACCGTTATGTCGCCGAGGCCGCTATCCGGCAGGTGTATCGGATAGCACGGAGACGACAATGTGTCTCAATACGCATCCACGTCGCGCCACGGGCTTGGCTCCGGCAGCCAGCCGGCATGGCGGAAGACCGTGCGCCGTTCCGGCGACGGCGCCGCCGGCAGCGCGATCAGCGAGCTCGACACGGTAGCGAAACCGCGCGGCGTGCGAAACCGCAACGCCGCTTCTTCCGGCTCGCCCGGCGGCACGGTGTCGTCGCTGAGCAGACTTTCCCACGCCGTCCAGTCCCCGGCATCGGGGTCGGGCGGCTCGGCAGCCGCAAATCTTGGGCGCGCGAGGCGCAGGCGCGGCGTCATCAGTTCGTCAAGGTCGCCGGCGGCGATGATCGACAGCCCGTCCGGCACCGGACGCGCCTCGATCCGCCCGGTTTCGTTCCACCCCGGGCCGGTGTGACGCAGCCAGAACGCATCGCGGTTGTCGGCGACGATCAGGTTGAAGCTGCGATAGGCGGCCGGGTCGAGATCGGACAGCGCGGCCGCAGCGTCGACCGCGTCGGCATGGTCGAGCGCTTCGAGCACGAGTTCGCCGCGCGAGCGCAACCCGGTCTCGGGACCGAGCGAGCCGTGCCGGTTCAGCACGGCCGCGGCCACACCCCAATCATTGACGCCAAGCCAGGACCCGCCGGCGAGCAGATCGATCCCGGCGACCACTTCCGGCCGGTCCGGCCAGTGCCGTCCTGGCGCCTTTGCCGGGCGGTCGATCATCTCGTCGCGGTTGGCCCCGATCACAACCGGCCAATCGTGCTCGGGCCGCCGCAGGATCACCAGAGTGCACATCTATTTCCTGTTCTCGCCGGGTTTGCGGGCGCGGGCTGTGATATCGTCGCGACTAGCGCAAACCGCGAGAGGCATGGAGTACCGATTATGGATGCCTTCGAAGAACGCGAACGGGCTTTCGAGGCCCAGTTCAAGCACGATCAGGAATTGCAGTTCAAGGTCAAGGCGCGCCGCAACCGGCTGCTCGGGACTGTGGGCCGCCGAACGGATGGGGCTCGCCGGCGACGCGGCGCATGCCTATGCCCAGGAAGTCGTGGACGCCGAGTTTGCCGGCGGCGATCACCACATTGTCGAGAAGGTCTGCGCCGACCTGACCGCCAAGGGCCAGGGCTGCACGCCGGCCCAAGTCGAATTCGAGCTGAAGCATCTCGCTGAGAGCGCCAAACAGCAGATTATGCGGGAGTAGCGGCGCTCCGCGGCCCGCGTTCAAAAAGGTCGTCATGGCCGGACTTGATCGGCCAACCAGGCGCGCCGGGAGCAAACTCGGCACTCAGCCGTGGATGAGCGGACAAGCCGGCCATGCTGGGAGCCAATCGCGCGACCCACCGCGGCCAGCTGTGATGGACCGGTTCCAATAGGCCGGATACATGACTGCTCAAGACCAACACGCCCGATCGCCAGAAGCCCCTTGCGGACGGGGGCCGTTCTCTAATCGCAGCTCCGCTGTCAAGACCGCCGTCTATTTCGCCCGCCCGGGTCATGGTTCTCTTCGCGGTCAGCGCGGGCTGCCGCAACATCTGGTCCGGTCCGGAGGACAGGCATTGCAAGGTCCACAACGGGCTTACGTTGATCACGCGCCCACCGGCCCGCCGCGCAATTGCCTGCACCCTCGCCCTGGGGCGATGCTTGTTGGCGTATCCGACGAGTTTCGATGAGCTACGCTGCCATGGCCGGCGCGGCCCAGCGGAATGGCTCACCAGATCGCCAGACACTGTGCAGGATGACGGACAGCTTGCGCGCCAAGGCGACCCGTGCCTTGCCTGAACCCGAGCGTCGCTCGATCGCCTCGGCCCAATCCTTCAGGTGTAGCGATCGCTTCACACGATGAAGGATCACAATCGCTGCCTCGTACATAAGCGTGCGCGCGAGACCGTCGCCGCATCTGGAGATGTGTCCGCTGCGATCCGTCTCGCCCGATTGGTAGCGGCGTGGCGTGAGCCCGAGGTGCGCCCCCACCGCTCGAGATCGAGAAAATCGGCTCGGGTTTTCAACGGTGCTGACGTACATCAGCGAGGACAGGGCACCGATACCCGGAACCGTCATCAGCAGACGGCAAATAGGATCCGCCCTGACCTGCTGCAGCACCGCTTTATCAAAGACGGCGATCTGCTCGCGCAGTTGCCGCCACGTCGCAAGCAGGGGGCGCACGACCAATGCGATTTCGGGAGCGCCTTCGAGAAGTGCTTCAACCTTTCGGTCAAATCTGAGTCCCCGACCGGTGCCAGGCAGCAAGCCGAACGTCTTCAGCACCCCGCGTATCATGTTGGAGAGCCGCGTCGTCATGCCCACGAGCCGGGCGCGAGCTCCGAGGAGCGCCCGGGCGCGATGCGCATCGAGGGACTTCACGTGGACCGCCCGATACCATCCCGTGCGCATGATCTGGGCCAGCCCTTCGGCGTCGTTCTCGTCGGTCTTGTTGAGCTGCATCTGCAGAGCGGCCTTCACTCTCCTGGCGTCCAGACACTGGACATTGAGGCCAGCGCTGCGCAGGCCGTGAACAAGCCAGGGCGTCATCGAACCGGTCTCGATGCCCACTTTGGCGTCGACACCGGCATGTTTCGAAACGCGAGCCGAAATTGCTCCCGGATCGGTGACGCAGACGCCGCGCCAAAGTCGCCTGCCTTGCTCGTCGACAACGCAGATCGCGGTCGTCTTCTGAGATACATCCAGCCCAACATAATGCGGCATCGAAACCTCCGATGGTGCAAGCCACCGGGCAACATGCCCGGATCGCGGCACTATCGATTGCTCGGCTTCGCCCCGCGATTACCCGAGGTCCATACATGACCGACAGGGACCGAACCTTTACCGATATTACTGCAAGGGCGGCGGCCCGGTTTCAGCCGACCAGCCGCTCGAACTCCGACTCGAGCGGCACGCGCAGCGAGTCGTTGATCTTGTTCAGCATGCCCATCGCGCTGGCCACGATGACGATCTCGACCCGCTCCTGCGGCGTGAACCGTTCGGCGAACTCGATCGCGACCTCGTCTGGAATGTCGCCGGCGTCGATCGTCATCGCCTGCGCGAAACGCACCGCGGCCCGCTCGCGCGAACTGAGCGCGCCGCTCTCGGGATGACCAACGGCAGCGATTTTCGGCGCCGCGATGCCGAGCCCGATCAGCTGGTGCTTCTGATGTGCGGTGCAGTAGCGGCATTGGTTCGCATTCGATACGGCGAGGCGGATCAACAGGCGCATCTCGCGCGATAGCGACCCCAGTGTCATCGCCGACGACAGAAAGTCGCGCGCTGCACCCCCCAACTCCTCTGCGTGGGCGCAGGCATGCACGCTGTTGATCTGCACACCGAGCCGCTCGCGTGCCGCCCGGGAGCGCGTCTGAAAGGCCGGGCTGAGCTCCTCGTATGGAACAACCGGAACAAGGGGTTCGGTGGCTTGGCTCATCAGGCGGACCTCCCAGACATTACTCGCGGTTCTTGACCCACGTTTCTTGAAAATGCCCGCGAGTCAGGTTCGTGGCAAGCGCACCGGGTTTAAGCAACCGGACGATTTGAATGATGTTGATCCAAATCACTGCGATACCCGCGCAAACCGCGATCCGTTGCGCGCCGCTTCCATAATAAAAATACCGGTATCCCGGCGTGCTCCAGTACAGGGCTTGCCGGCAAACGTCGTCGTGGCGATCACAACCCCGCTGCGATCGCAGGCATCACTTTTCCGGTCTGGTGCAATACGAACGGGACGCGCTGCGCGGGGACGACGTTGCGCCGCGGCTACAGCACGGACTCGACCCACTCCTTCAGCTTGCTCTTCGGCAGCGCGCCGATCTTGGTTGCGGCGACCTGGCCGCCCTTGAACAGCATCATTGTCGGGATGCCGCGTACCCCGTATTTGCGCGGCGTCTGCGGGTTCTCGTCGATGTTGACCTTGGCGACGGTGACCCGCCCCTCCATCTCGGTGGCAAGCTCGTCGAGAAAGGGGGCGATCATCTTGCACGGGCCGCACCACTCGGCCCAGAAATCGACGAGCACCGGCTCGCTGGCGCGGAGCACCATGGCATCGAAGCTGCTGTCGCTGACCGGCGTCGGCTTCATTCCGAATCCTCTATCAAATGCGCTGTAGACATTAGGGGAGCGGCGAAACCGGCGTCAAGGCGACCTTCCCGGTCCCGCCGGTCGCGATGACGCCGAGCGTGCATGCCGGTTTTCGATGGCTCGTTTCCGCCCTACGGGGCCGCCCAGGGTGTGCGCCTAGCTAGCGTGCTCCCTGCTGGCGTGCTCCCTGGCCCAGCGCGCGACCTCGGCGTGGGTGCCGAACCAGACGCCCGGGCGCGCCCGCGCGAGCCGGATCAGCTCGTCGAGGATCCAGATGCGCGAGCGGTATCCGATTACGTGCGGGTGCATCGTCAACTGGAACAGCCCGCCGTCGTCATAGGCCGCCTCGAACTCGCGCCGGAAGATGTCGAACACGTCGGCCGGCGGCGTGTACGGGCGCAGCGCCGAAAAGCGGTTCATCATGAAATAGACCGCGTCGTCGCGCACCCATTCGACCGGCAATTCGACGACGCCGCACGGATTGCCGTCGAGCAGCAATTCGTAGCAATCCTCGTCCGACATCAGCGAGGAATTGTAAAGCAGCCCCATCTCGGCGGCGATCGCCAGTGTGCTCCAGCTGAAATCCCAGGACGGCGTGCGCATGCCGACGGGCCTGATGCCGCAGATTTTTTCGAGCGTGTCGGCCGAGCGCAGCATCAATTCGCGCTCATCATCGTGCGGCAAGACCGAGTTCAGCTCGTGAATCCAGCCGTGGATGCCGATTTCGTGCCCCTCGGCGACGATACGGCGCTGCTCGTCGGGGTGGATCAGCGCTGTCACCGCCGGGACGTAGAACGACGCCTTGACGCCATGGCTCTCGAGCAGCTTCAGGATGCGCGGCACGGCGACCCGGGCGCCATACTGACCCCAGGACATCCGGCCGATCGACTTGCCGCCGTCGCGCAGATCGCTGGTTTCATGATCGCTGTCGAACGACAGCGCGACCGCGCAACGCGCGCCGCCCGGCCACTCGCGCGGCCGCAGCGTCCGCCCGGCCCGCACCCGATCGACCAGCCGGCGCCAATGCTCCTCCGGCCATTGCCACGGTTCGAGATCTGATTCCGGTCGGGTCATCGGCTTTCTCTCGACCAGCTCGCCGTCGCGGCGGCGCCTTCGGGCCCTGCCGGGAAGTGGTCGGAGCGGTGAGATTCGAACTCACGACCCTCAGCACCCCATGCTGATGCGCTACCAGGCTGCGCTACGCTCCGGTCCGGTGTTCCTGGCGACGCTGGCAGGATAGCGAGAGGCGGCGCGCGGCGCAACGCGATCCGGCTTGCGGTAGCCGCGTGATGTGTCCGGAGTTTGTCGCGGGTGATCTAGCCGGTTTTAGAACACCTCGGAAGAGGGCCGATCCGTCAACTTGACGCGTCAGCAGCACGTTGCGCGGCAGTCTCGCCGGATTTCGGCACCGATGCTATTCTCCCCGGCATGACGAACGCGGCTTCGCGCACCGGGCAAGCTATGCTGAGGCAGGTCGGGCGCGCCGCGCTGGTGCCGTGGTGGACCGCGCAGCTTCTGACCGGGACGAAATCGTTCGAGCGCAACGGCGTGATCGGCAGCCGGCGGCTCAACCAGCGCGGGCTGCATGAAGCGCGCGTGCGGCTCGCGCACGATTTGGCCGAGCGCCGCCGCCGCCGCCTTGACGGCCTCGTCTCGGCCGTGGATCGCGCCGATTTCGCACGCGACGGCTTCGTCGTCAGGCATAATTTCCTGCCGCAACAGGCGTTCGCCGAGCTGCGCCGTCAGGTCGGGACGTATCGCGGGCCGCTGCGCGAGATCGCCGAGGGCGACACGATCATGCGCAAGATTGCGCTCGATCCGCGCACTCTGGCGGCGCTGCCGGCGCTGGCCGGCGTCCTGCGCTCGCCGGAATGGCGCGGCCTGATCCGCTATATCGGCAGCCGCGACGCCGAGCCGGTCGTCTGGATCCAAAGCCTGTCACGGCATGCCTGCGACGGCCCGCCCGATCCGCAGACCCGGCTGCACGCCGACACATTTCATCCGACCGTCAAGGCGTGGCTGTTCCTGACCGATGTCGCGGCGGACGCCGGCCCATTCACTTATGTGCCCGGCTCGCACCGTTTGACCCCGCAGCGGCTCGCCTGGGAGCGCCGCATGAGCCTCGCCGCGCGCGATTCGGCGAATACCGAAATCCGGCAAGGATCGTTCCGCATCGATCGCGACGAGTTGCGCGACCTGGGGCTGCCCGAGCCGCGCGTCTTCGCGGTGCCGGCGAACACGCTGGTCGTTGCCGACACGTTCGGCTTTCACGCGCGGGGCCCGAGCGTGGGCCGCTCACTGCGCGTCGAAATCTGGGCGTATGGACGGCGCAGCCCGTTCGTCCCGTGGGCAGGGTTTGATCCGTGGACCACCGCCGCGTTGGCGCGGCGCACCCTGCTCGGCTGGCAGCTTGGCGATTGGCTCGAACGCGCTGGAGTGAAGCCGCATCGCTGGCGGCTGCGCTCCGGCCTGTCGGCGTTCGACCCGGCTTAAACCCTTTCTGGAGACCCGCTTCGATGGCTTGGGATCCCGCCCAATACCTCAAATTCGCTGGGCCGCGACTGCGTCCGGCTCTCGATCTGCTGCAACGGATCGATGTCGAGGCTCCGGATGTCGTGTACGACCTCGGGGCCGGCGCCGGCAATGTCACGCGGCTGATCGCGGCGCGCTGGCCCGACGCACAAATCGTCGGCGTCGACTCGTCGGCGGAGATGCTCGCCAAGGCAGCAGCCGAAAACCCCGGCATCGAATGGCAGCAGGCCGACCTCGGGAGCTGGCGGCCGAACCAGCCCGCCGATGTCATCTATTCGAACGCGGCGCTGCACTGGCTCGACGACCACGCCGAGCTGATGGCCGAATTGCTGACATGCCTCAAGCCGGGCGGCGTGCTCGCGGTCCAGATACCGCGCAATTTCGGTGCGCCGTCACATACGTCGATAACCGAGACGGCGCTGGGGGGGCCGTGGAGGACGACGCTCGAACCGCTGCTGCGGCCTTCGCCGGTCGCTGAGCCCGCCGTCTACTACGACATGCTGGCGCCGCGCGCGGCCGCGCTCGACATCTGGGAGACCGAGTATCTGCAGGTGCTGGACGGCGCCAACCCGGTCAAGGAATGGACCAAGGGGACGTGGCTGGCCCCGCTGCTCGCGGCGCTCGACGAGCCCGAGCGCAGCCGCTTTGAGACCGCGTATGGCGACCGGGTCGCCGCCGCCTATCCGCCACGGCGCGACGGCAAGACGCTGTTCCCGTTCCGCCGCATGTTTCTGGTCGCTACTTCTTGATGGCGGTGGGGGGCGCAAAGGCCACATGCAAAAGTAAATAGGCCGGCGCTTGGGGCAGCCGGCCTGTTGTCTTCTGGGAAAAGGTGCCGATCAGTTCGGACGCACGCCGGGATAATCAGGCGACGGGCTCACAGGTCCGGTCTGCTTTTCCTGGGCCGACCACATTTCGCCGGCCTTCGGGCCGGCATACGCTCCGGCAGAAGGCTGCACAGGCGCAGTTTGCTTTTCCTGCGTCGACCACATTTCGCCCGCCTTCGGGCCGATGGATTCGGCTGATGGAGCAACCGCGGCGGCCGGCGCCTTCGGAGCCTGCGCGCCGGGCGGCAGGGCGGCGACGTTGTCGGTTTGCGCATAGGCGCCGACTGTGACGCCGGCCAGCAGACCCATACCAACGAGAATGGACTTTACGACGTTCTGCATAGCTCGCTCCCTCCAAAGGGCGTCTTTGCCCCTGACAGAGATACTCGGGCGGAAGTATGCTATGCACAAATGAAGATTTCCCAAGGCTATAATGAGCCAGCCTCATTCATGGTCGGGATCGGCGCCAAACGCCGCTTGTCGGCTGGGGCAGTGCGGATACATCGCACGGAAGAAGATCAGGACCGGGAGGCAGAATGCCGCAGCTAGCAACGTTGACGCGTCAACCGAACCAATCGGTGCGCTTTGACAGCCTCGACCTCAACCTTTTGCGCGTTTTCGAAGCGCTCATGGAAGAGCGCAGCGCGACGCGCGCGGGGTCGCGGCTGGGATTGACTCAATCGGCAATCAGTCATGCGCTCAACCGGCTGCGTTATGTTCTCAAGGATGAACTGTTCGTGCGCGGCCCGGAGGGCATGCAGCCGACCGAACGCGCCGCCGAGATCGCTCCGCGACTGCGCCAGGGCCTTTTGCAGCTGCAGCTTGCGCTGTCGCCGAGCGAGTTCATTCCCGAACGGACCGACCGCCGATTTACGATCGCCTGCACCGAATATGCCGGGGCCGTCATCATTCCGCCGCTGATCGCGCGGCTGCGGCGTGAGGCACCGCACGCCTCGCTGAACATTCTGCCGAGCAATCAGGGTGTCGCCGAAACGCTCCGCTGCGGCCGCGCCGATCTCGCGATCGGAAGTTTCCGCCGTTTCCCCGACTGGTTCGAAAGCGAAACGCTGCTGCGGGAAACCCGCATCTGGTGCCTCGGGGCCGACAACCCGGCGGCGGCGGGCAAGCTTACGCTCGAGCGCCTTGCCCAAATGCCGCATCTGGTGATCGCCGCGACCGGCGAGGACGAGCGGGCGATCGAGGGTTATGTCGTCGATCACGGTCTCGAGCGGCTCGTGACGCGCAGCGACGCCGGGGTGCTGCAAGGAGCGCTCGCGGCGCGCGGGCTACGCCGCGAAATCGCGGTTACGACGCCGCATTTCCTCGCGGCGCTGTCCGCGGTCAGTCATTCGGACATTGCCGCGCTGCTGCCCCGCCGGCTCGCAACGGTGTTTGTCGGGCTCTATCGCCTGGCCTTGTTCGATCCGCCCTATGAATCGCCGCCGTTCGATGTGATGGCCCTATGGCACCGCGAAAATGGCGACCAGCCGGCGATCGCGTGGTTGCGTCAGTTGCTGCGCGAGGTCGCGGCCGACCTGTAACGGTACGGCGGCGGCGAGCTACAGGACCTCGGTGGCGTGAGTAGGAGGGCGTCCCGATCGGTTTCCCAAGCCCCCACTGCGGCCGATAGTAGGCAGCCCGAACCGACCCATTAGCGCGCGGCCAAAATCGTTGACAGGAGAGGGCGCATACCTATAGTGCCCGCCTCCCGGGCGGGAGCGCCGCCCGCTCAATCAAATTCGCGCCGCGCCGGGCTTGCCGCGGCGGGCGCGTCAACCGATATCGGCTTCCGTCATGTTCGCAGTGATCCGTACCGGCGGCAAACAGTACAAGGTCGCCAAGGACGACGTAATCGCGGTCGAGAAGCTCGCAGGCGAGCCCGGCGCGACGGTCGAGCTCGGCGAGGTGCTGATGGTCGGCGACGGCGCCGAGGTATCGACCGGCACGCCGCTCGTGACGGGCGCCTCGGTCAGCGCCGAGCTGGTCGAGCACCGCCGCGGCGACAAGATCATCGTCTTCAAGAAAAAGCGGCGGCAGAATTACCGCCGCAAGAACGGTCACCGACAGCATCAGACCGTGCTGCGGATCACTGAGATCCGCGCCGGCGATTGAGCCGCGAGCGGCCCAGGAGGTTCGAGATGGCACACAAGAAAGCGGGCGGCTCGTCGCGCAACGGTCGCGACAGCGCCGGCCGGCGGCTCGGCGTCAAGAAATTCGGCGGCGAGATCGTCATCCCGGGCAACATCATCGTGCGCCAGCGCGGCACCAAGTTCCATCCTGGTGACTGCGTTGGCATGGGCCGCGACCACACGCTGTTCGCGCTCGAAGCGGGTGCCGTGAAGTTCCATGACGGGATCGGCGGGCGCAAGTTCATCTCGGTGGTGCCGCGCCCGGCGGAAGCCGCCGAATAGCCGCTTCCCGCAGCAGCGGATTCCGAAGGGGAGCGGTCCGCCGCTCCCTTTTTCGTTCCTACGAGGGGTGAAGCAACTCACCAATCGCGATGAAATTCCTAGACCAGTGCAAAATATACCTCAAGAGCGGCGATGGCGGCCGCGGCGCGATGAGTTTTCGCCGCGAGAAGTTCATCGAGTTCGGCGGCCCTGACGGCGGCGACGGCGGCAAGGGCGGCGACATCGTGTTCGAGGCCGCGGACAATCTGAACACCCTGATCGACTATCGCTACAGCCAGCATTTCCGGGCACAAAACGGCCGCGGCGGTGCCGGCGCCAACCGCACCGGCGCTAACGGCCGCGACCTCGTGCTGCGCGTGCCGGTCGGGACGCAGGTGCTCGACGACGACAAGGAGAGCGTGCTCGCCGATTTGATCCGACCGGGTCAGCGGGTGGTGCTGCTGCGCGGCGGCGACGGCGGGTTCGGCAACACGCATTACAAGACCTCGACGAACCAGGCGCCGCGCCGCGCCGGTCCGGGGTGGCCCGGCCGCGAATTATGGGTGTGGCTGCGCCTCAAGCTGATCGCCGATGCCGGCCTGGTCGGGCTGCCGAACGCCGGCAAATCGACGCTGCTGTCCCGGCTGTCGCACGCCAAGCCGAAAATCGCCGATTATCCGTTCACGACGCTGCATCCGCAATTAGGCGTCGTGCGGATCGACGACGAGACCGAATTCGTGCTCGCCGATCTGCCGGGGCTGATCGAGGGGGCGAGCGAGGGCGCCGGTCTCGGCACGCGGTTTCTCGGCCATGTCGAGCGCTGCGCTGCGATCCTGCATCTGATAGACGGCACCGAGGAAGACGTTGTCGCCGCCTACCGCACGATCCGCCGCGAGCTGGCCGATTACGGCTACGGTCTTGCCGACAAGCCGGAAGTGGTCGGCCTCAACAAGATCGACGCGCTCGACCCGGCCGAAGTGGACGAAAAACGCCGCGCGCTGGCTGCCGTCGCGGGGCCTGGAACAAAGGTGCTGGCGGTGTCCGGGGTGAGCGGCGCCGGCCTGCCGGCATTGGTCGGAACGGTGTTCGCGGCAATCCGCGAGGCACGCGCCGAGGCCGAGCGCGGCGAACTGGTCGAGGCGGAATGAGCATGGGGCAACCTGGCACCGCGCGGGTCTCGCCTGCGATCTGCCCCCACCCTGACCCTTCCGCCAGCGGGGGAGGGAATAGCGAGGCCCGGCGGATTGCTTCTGCTTTCCCGGCGCCGAAACAATGACCGAACGCGAGGCATTGCTCCCTACCGCGCTTGCGGGGGAGGGCCGGGGTGGGGGTATGACGGGACCTGCCACCAATGAGAAACCGGCCGCGCAGGTCGATGCGGCTGTCGCGCTCGCCTTGGCAAAACGGCTCGTCGTGAAGATCGGCTCGGCGCTGCTGGTGGATCAAGGCGGCGAAATCCGGCGGGAGTGGCTCGCTTCGGCGGTCGCGGACGTCGCGCGCTGCCGCGGGCGCGGCCAGGAGGTCATCATCGTCACCTCGGGGGCGATAGCGATCGGGCGCCGGCATCTGGGCCTGCGCGGCGGCGTGTTGCGGCTCGACGAAAAACAGGCCGCGGCCGCGACCGGACAGATCCGGCTCGCGCACGCCTATCAGGAGGCGCTGGCGCGGTACCGAATCACCGTCGCGCAAATCCTGCTGACCCCGGACGACACCGAGGAGCGGCGCCGCCATCTGAACGCGCGCGCGACCTTCGCCCAGCTGCTGACGTTGGGCGCGGTGCCGGTCGTCAACGAGAACGACACGATCGCGACCGCCGAGATCCGCTTTGGCGACAACGACCGCCTCGCCGCAAGGGTGGCGCAGATGACCAGCGCCGACATGCTGGTGCTGCTGTCCGATATCGACGGGCTTTATACCGCCGACCCGCGGCGCGACCCGGATGCCCGGCATGTTCCGCTGGTGCATCAGATCAGCCCTGAGATCGCGGCGATGGCCGGGGCGGCGGCGCCTGGGTACAGCTCCGGCGGCATGATCACGAAACTGGCGGCGGCACGCATCGCGATGCAGGCCGGCTGCGCGATGCTGATCGCCGAGGGCGAGCCGCGCGGCGACCAAGTGGACGGCCAGGCCGGCGGTTTCGGGCCGCTGGCGGCGATTGAGGCGGGCGCGCGTGCGACGCTGTTTCTGCCGGGCGGCGAGCCGCGTTCGGCGCGCAAGGCGTGGATCGCCGGAACGGTCAACCCGACCGGGGCGCTGATCGTCGATGACGGCGCGGCGCGGGCGCTGCGCGGCGGGAAGAGCCTGCTGCCGGCGGGTGTTGTCGCGGTCGATGGTGCTTTCGAGCGCGGCGATTGCGTTGTCGTGCGCGGTCGCGCAGGGAGCGAGATCGGCCGCGGGCTGTCCGCCTATGCGAGCGGCGATATCCAGATGATCGCGGGGCACAAGAGCGATGAAATCGAGGCGATTCTAGGCTACCGTGGCCGCGACGAAATCATTCACCGCGACGATCTGGTGGTGACCGACCGGCGATGACGATCTGCCTATGACGACCGAAACCGTGGTTCGCGAAGAGACGGCGAGTGGCGATCTTGCCGCGATGATGGCGGCGATCGGGCGGCGCGCGCGCGAGGCCGCCTCGGCGCTGGCTCTCGCTCCGGCCGAGGCAAGGACGCAGGCGCTGCGGCGGGCCGCCGCTGCGGTACGCGCTCGGGGTAACGAAATCCTTGCGGCCAACGCCGACGACCTTGCCGCGGCGCGGCAAAGCCGCATCGGCGGCGCGCTGCTGGACCGCCTCGCGCTCGACCCGAAACGGCTCGACACGGTCGCCCAGGGTCTCGAAGACATCGCCGCGCTGCCCGATCCGGTCGGGCGCACGCTCGCCGAATGGACGCGGCCGAACGGTCTCAGGATATCGCGCGTCAGCGTGCCGCTCGGAGTCATCGGCATCATCTACGAGAGCCGCCCGAACGTGACGGCCGATGCTGGCGGTCTCGCGGTCAAATCCGGAAACGCGGCGATCCTGCGCGGCGGCTCCGAAAGCTTCCGCTCGTCGCGCGCCTTGGTATCGGCGTTGCGCGACGGGCTGCGCGCCGCCGGACTGCCGGAGGACGCGATCCAGCTCGTGCCGACCCGCGACCGCGCGGCGGTCGGGCCTGATGCTGACGATGAGCGGCGTCATCGACGTCATCGTGCCGCGCGGCGGCGCCTCGCTGATCGAGCGGGTAACGCGCGAGAGCCGGATCCCGGTCATCGCGCATCTCGAAGGGCTGTGCCACACCTACATCCATGCCGCGGCCGACCCGAAAAAGGCGCGCGACCATCACACTCAACGCCAAGATGCGCCGTGTCTCGATCTGCGGCGCGACCGAGACGTTGCTGGTCGATCGCGCGGTCGCCGCCGCGATGTTGCCGCCAATCCTCGCCGATCTGCGCGAAGCCGGCTGCGAGGTACGCGGCGACCCGGAGGTGCGGGCGATCGACCCCGCCGCCGCGCCGGCCTGCGACGACGATTGGCGCACCGAATATCTCGACGCGATCCTCGCGGTGCGGGTGGTGGACGGCCCGGCGGAGGCGATCGCGCATATCGAGCGCTACGGCTCGCACCATACCGACGCGATCGTGACCGAGGACAGCGAGGTCGCCGAGCGCTTTCTTGCGCGAAGTCGACAGCGCGATCGTGCTGGTCAACGCCTCGACGCAGTTCGCCGATGGCGGCGAGTTCGGCATGGGCGCCGAGATCGGCATTTCGACGCAGCGCCTGCCGCCGCGCGGCCCGGTCGGCGCCGCCGAGCTGACTACCTACAAATACCTCGTGCGCGGCAACGGCCAGGTGCGGCCCTGAGCGAGCGGTGGCAATAAGCGGTATGACGTCGCCACGCCGCGTCGGGCTGCTCGGCGGATCGTTCAACCCGGCGCATGGCGGGCACCTGCATATCAGCCGCCTCGCTCTGCGCCGGCTCGATCTCGACGAGGTCTGGTGGCTGGTGTCGCCGCAGAACCCGTTGAAGCCGGCGGTCGGCATGGCGCCGTTCGAGGAGCGTCTGCGCTGTGCGCGCGAAATCGCCGCCGCCGACCGCCGCATCAGGGTTACCGACATCGAGGCTCGCCTCGGTCCGACGACCTATACCGCCGACACGCTGAAATCGCTGCGCCGGCGGTTTCCGCGTACCCGGTTTGTCTGGCTGATGGGTGGCGACAACCTCGCGCAAATCCCATATTGGCGCCGTTGGCCAGACATCTTTCGCACCGTCCCGATTGCCGTATTCGCCCGACCCGGCGCGTCGTCCAAAGCGCTGGGTGGGGCGGCGGCGCATCGCTTCGCTCGGGCGCGCGTGCCGGTTACCGCCTCGCGCCGGCTGGCCGACATGGCCCCGCCGGCCTGGGTGTTTTTCCATACCCGCCTCGACCCCCGATCGGCCACGCAGATTCGGGCCGCTCGCTCAGCCCATGCCTCGCAGGAGAAAAGATCAGACGTGATGCCTGAAACGCCCGCCGCCTTTATCACCGCTGCCACCCGCGCCCCGCGCCGCCGCGAGCGGATCCCCGCACCCGAGTTGCTGCGCCGCATCATCGAGGTGCTCGAAGACGGCAAGGCCGAGGAGATCGTGACGATCGACCTCGCCGGCAAATCGACGATCGCCGATTACATGGTTGTCGCGACCGGGCGCTCGGCCCGGCAGGTGGTGGCGCTGACCGACCATCTGGAGCAGGCCTTGCCGCGCCCGCTGCCGATCGAAGGCAAGGCGCAGGGCGACTGGGTACTGATCGACGCCGGCGACGTGATCGTGCATATTTTCCGGCCGGAAATCCGCGCCTATTACAATCTCGAAAAGATGTGGGGCGGCGACCTGCCTCCCGAACTGCCAGAGGCCGAGCCGGCCGCCGCGGTGCTGCAATAGGCCGGGCCGATCCGCGTTTATGTCCTCGCCGTAGGGCGGCTGCGCCGTGGGCCGCTTCATGAGCTTCAGGCGTTGTACGGCGGGCGAATCCTGCCGCCGCCAACAATTGTCGAGATTGAGGAAAAACGCCGCCTTCCCTCCGCGGAACTGAAAGCGCGCGAAGCCGAGCTGATCCTTGGCGCACTGCCGCAGGGCGCCCGGCTCATTGCGCTCGACGAGCGTGGCATGCACTGGAGCAGCGTCGAATTGGCTCACCATCTGGCGGGCTGGCGCGACGCCGGCAATAGCGTGGTCGCCTTCGCGATCGGCGGCGCCGATGGGCTCGGGACCGCAGTCATCGAGCGCGCCGACGCGGTGTTGTCGCTCGGGAAGATGACTTGGCCGCATCTGCTGGTGCGCGGCATGCTGCTCGAACAGCTCTACCGGGCGCAGCAGATCCTCGCCGGCCATCCCTATCACCGCGACTGAACCGCCGCGCTTGCCGGTGGCGGAGCGGACCGATGTTGGCGCGGACTGCAGGCGTGCCGTAGGGTGCCGCGAGGCATGACGGGAGGGCGGCATGGGCCAAGAAATCGAGGAACTGGCGCGGTTCGTCGCGCGGACGCGCTGCGAGGACATCCCGGAGCCGGTGCGCGTGCATGCAAGGCTCGTGCTGCTCGACACGCTCGGCGTGATCCTTGCCGGCGGCGAGCGGCCGGAAGTCGCGGCGCTGCGCGAGCGCCTCGCGGCGACGGCCGGAACCGGTGCGACGGTTTATGCCCGGGGCTGGCCCCGCCATGACCCGCGCACGGCGGCGTTGCTCAACGGCATCGCCGGGCGCGCGATCGAGCTGTGCGAAGGGCTGCGGCTCGTGTCTGGTCAAGCTGCGATGCAGGTATTGCCGGCGGTGCTCGCGGTCGGCGAGCAGGCGCAATCGAGCGGGCACGAGATGCTGGCCGCGTTCATCCTCGGATACGATGTCGTCGGGCGGCTTTCGAGCGGGTTTACGCCGCGTCCATTGGCGCATCAGAACGGGCAGGTGTCGTTGCTCGCCGCGGCCGCGGCAGGCGCGAAGCTGCGCGGCCTCGACGCCGCCGGGATCAGCCGCGCAATGCGCATCGCGACGACATTGCTGCTGACCCCCAGCTACACGAACGCGCCAGCCGGCGCGACGGCGCTCAATGTGGCCGGCGGAATGAGCGGCTATGCCGGCGCGCTCGCCCCTGATCTGGCGTTGGCGGGGTTCGAGGCGCAGCCCGACGCGATCGAGGAGGCGCTCGGCCAGCTGGTCGGCGCCGGGTTCACGCCGAACGACATGCTCGACGAGCTTGGCGAGCGGTGGGAGATCACGCGCAACTATTTCCGCCTTTACGCGTGCTGCAACCCGATCCATCCGGCGCTCGACTGCCTCGCGGCGGCGCTCGCCGAATTGCGACCCGCGCCGGAGCAGGTTCAGCGGATCGAGGTCGCGACCTACCGCTTCGCGTCGGTGATGCGCAACCCGGACCCGCCGAATTATTTCGCCTCGAAATATTCCCTCCCGCATGCCGCGGCGGCGATGGTCGTGCGCGGCGGCGCCGGGTTCGCCGAACTCGACGACAGCGCGCTGCGTGACCCGGCAATCGCCGCATTGCGCCGCCGGGTTCAGATCGCCGAGGAGCCGGCGATGACCGCGCTGACGCCGCGTCTGCGGCCGGCGCGGGTCACGGTTACGCTGAGCGACGGAAAGCAGGCGACGCATGCGCGCGACAGCCATCGCGGCGACTTCAACGAGCCCTTTGCCGAAGCAGAGATCCGCGCCAAGTTCCGCGAGCTCGCCGGCACCGTGCTGACCGAAAAGGGAGCTGCAGAAGTCGAACGAGCGGTTGATCGCGTCGAGCAATGGGCCGGCATCACAGAATTGACCGACCTGCTGCGTCGCTCCGCGCGGGGCTGACCGCACAAGCCAAGTCGTAAATTCAGCCGGCCGGGGCGGCGTCGTCGATCACGAGCTGGACGGCATCGCCGCCGCGGTAGGTGTCGCGCCGGAGGTGGCCGGCAACGTGGATCGCCTGCCCGCGCGAGGCGCCGAGAAAGCGGCCGAGCGGCGTGTCGGCGACGCGGAAAGCGATCGCGCTGAGACGGGCGGCGGCGCTATCACCAGAGCCGACCGCATCGGCCAGCATGCAGCGCAGATGACCAGTGCCGACCGGCTCGACATGCGCGAGGCGGATCGCGGGGAATGCAAAGCGCGGCTCGGGATTGGCGGACCCGAATGGCGCCAGCGCGGAGATATGCGCGATCAGCCCGCACGTGGCACCCGCCGCCGACAGCGCGCCGTCGATCGACAGCAGCGGAACAAGACGCTCGCGGTCGATGCCGTCGCCGAGGCGCTCGGCCAGGAACGCGCGCAGCGAATCGAGCCGGTCGGCGGCGACCGTGAAGCCGGCGGCCATCGCGTGACCGCCGCCGTTGACGAGCAGCCCGGCCTGCCGCGCTGCGATCACCGCGGGGCCGAGCGCCACGCCCGGCACCGAACGGCCCGACCCTTTCCCCACCCCGTCCGACAGCGCGACGACGCAGGCCGGCCGCTGATAACGCTCCTTGAGCCGCGCCGCGACGATGCCGATGACCCCGGGGTGCCAGCCCTCCGCCGCCGCGAACACCAGAGCGGGCGATTGCGGGCCGGCCTCGACCGCCGCGATCGCCGCCTCCAGCGTCGCCGCCTCGATCCCGCGCCGCTCGCGGTTGTAGGCGTCGAGTTGCGCTGCCAGCTGCGCGGTTTCCTGCGGGTCGTCGGACGCAAGCAGCCGGGCTCCGAGATCGGCGGCGCCGACCCGGCCGCCGGCATTGACCCTGGGCCCGAGCACGAAACCGAGATGGTAGGCGTCGATCGGTTCGGTCACGCCGCCGACCGAAGCCAGCGCGCGCAGCCCGGCATTGCGGCCCTGCCGCGCGACCCGGATGCCCTGCGCGACAAGCGCGCGGTTGATCCCGGTCAGCGGGACGACGTCGCAGACCGTGCCGAGCGCGACCAGATCGAGCCATTGCAGCAGGTCGGGCTCGGGCCGCTCGCCGTACCAGCCGGCCTCGCGCAGCGCCCGGTTCACGGCGACGGCCAGCAGGAAGGCGACCCCGACCGCGGCGAGCACTCCGTGCGGGCTATTCTCATCGACGCGGTTCGGATTGATGACCGCCACCGCTGCCGGCAGCAGCGCCTCCCCGACATGATGATCGACGACGATGACGTCGAGCCCGGCTTCTCTGGCGGCGGCCAGTGGCTCGTGCGCCGTCGCGCCGCAATCGACCGTGATCGCGACCGCCGCGCCCTCTGCGCGCAAGCGGAGCAGCGCCGGAGCGTTCGGCCCATAGCCTTCGCGCAGCCGGTCGGGCACGTAGACCGAGGCGCGGGCCCCTGTAGCCGCGAAGAAGCGCAGCAGCAGTGCCGCCGACGTCGCGCCGTCCACGTCGTAGTCGCCGAAGACGACGATCTTCTCGCCGTCGCGGATCGCGCGAACGACGCGCGCGACCGCCGTGGCCATGTCGCGCAGGTGCGCCGGGTCCGGAAGCTGGTCGCGCAGGCGCGGCGCGAGAAAGACCGGAGCCTCGGCGAGCCCGACGCCACGCTGCGCCAGCAGCCGCCCGACGATCTCCGGCAGGCCGAGCCGCTCGGCGATCAGCAGGGCCATGTTCTCGTCGGACGGGCGGGCGCGCCAGCGCCGGCCGCAAACCGAGCGTTCAACGTCGAGAAAGGGGGGCGCCGCGATCGGCGATACCGTGCCGTCCATGTGTCATCGTCGCCGGGGCGAGGCGCCGGGTCCATGGTACGCGGCGAACAGCTTGGTGCGCCCGGTTTTAATTGCTCGCCGTCTTGGTCGGCACACGCAATTGGCAGGAATCGGTGCCGCTTTGATCGGTTTCGCCGAGGCTCAGCCCATCCTACACCGCGATCCCGTAGGATGGGCTGAGCAACGCGAAACCCATCGTGTGCGGCATTCAGCGGCCGAGCGGGGCGAACGGCTGCTTGCGCGTGAAATCGTGCTTGGCCTCGACATAGCGCACCGTGCCGGTCTTCGAGCGCATCACCACCGAGTGCGTGAACGCGCCGCCGTGGATGCGTCGCACGCCTTTCAGCATGCTGCCGTTGGTGACGCCGGTCGCGGCAAACATCACGTCGCCGTGCGCCATGTCCAGCATCGTGTATTTTCGGTTCAAATCGGTGATGCCAAGCCGGTGCGCGCGGCCGCGCTCGTCGTCGTTGCGGAACAACAGCCGCCCCTGCATCTGGCCGCCAATGCAGCGCAGCGCCGCCGCCGCCAGGACGCCCTCGGGCGCGCCGCCGGAACCCATATAGATGTCGATCCCGGTTTCCGGATCGGAGGTCGCCATGACGCCGCTGACATCGCCGTCGCCGATCAGCATGATGCGGGCGCCGGCGGCGCGCACCTTGGCGATCAGCTCGGCATGGCGCGGCCGGTCGAGGATGCACACGACGAGGTCGGCGACATCGAGCTGTTTGGCGCGGGCCAGATTGGCGAGGTTCTCTGCCGGTTCGGCGTCGAGATCGACGATGCCGTCGGGTAGTCCGCCGCCGACCGCGATCTTGTCCATGTAGACATCGGGCGCGTTGAGAAACCCGCCGTGGTCGGCCATCGCCAGCACCGCGAGGGCATTGGCGGCCCCCTTGGCGGTGATCGTGGTGCCTTCGAGCGGGTCGAGCGCGATGTCGATCTTCGGCCCCTGCCCGGTGCCGACCTTCTCGCCGATGAACAGCATCGGCGCCTCGTCGCGCTCGCCCTCGCCGATCACCACGGTGCCCTCGATCGCCAGGCTATTGAGCGATTGTCGCATCGCGTCGACTGCCGCCTGGTCGGCCGCCTTTTCGTCGCCGCGCCCCATCAGCCGCGAGGCCGAGAGCGCCGCCGCTTCGGTCACGCGCACCGCTTCGAGCGCAAGATTGCGATCCATCTTGAGTTCTTCAGGCACGGTTCCTCCTCGCGTCGCCAACGCCAGTTATGCTTGCGGCTCTAGTTAAGACCAGGAGAGCGCGCGGGTCACGGAGAATACTGGCGCGGATGCGAGGCGCGACCTGCTGGGTCCTCGATCGCCATTCACGGCCGCTGCGGCGCAACCGAACGCCAGAGACTGATCTCGGTGAGCAGCGCCTCGACCGCGCCGCAAGCGAAGCCGAGACAGATCTCGTCAACGAGACGGCCGTCGCGGATTCGGGTTTCGGCCGCCGTTATAATGACCTCACGGGCCAGCGCGATGCGCGACAGGCACGAATTGAGCGCCACCTTCATGTGTTCGAGGCAGCGGGCGCCG
Organism: uncultured Alphaproteobacteria bacterium; assembly: GCA_963847345.1. Classification (GTDB taxonomy): domain Bacteria; phylum Pseudomonadota; class Alphaproteobacteria; order ATCC43930; family CGMCC-115725; genus DATARH01. The sequence goes on from CAWJZU010000011.1 coordinate 85,859, forward strand.
CCCAACGGCCCGCGTGAGGTGGCCATGATCGCTACTGGCTTGTACGCCAGCACCGACTGGAAGGCCGGGCGCGACGCCCAGTCGATCGCGTTCTTCAGGACCCCGGGGATGCTGTGGTTGAACTCCGGCGCGCAGAACACGAGCCCGTCGGCCGATTCGATGTCCGCGAGGAGCTGTTTGACGATCGGAGGACGCTTCTCGCCCTCGAAATCCTGGTTGTACAGCGGGATCGGCGCGAGATCGTAAAGCTGCAGGTCGGCGCGGCCGGCGAATGTCTCGCGCAGGGTCGCGAGAATTGCGTTCGAATAGGAGCCGGTGCGCAGGCTGCCGGACATTCCGAGAAGGATCGGGGTGGTCTCTGACATGAAGGCGCTTTCCAGTTCGGAGAAGACATCGGCGGCGGGCCGACGCGCGGTCATAACCAAACCCTGCCGCCGCTGGCAATAACCGTAGCTACCGGGCGCCGGCAACTGCCGGCGCGGCGGCGAGAGGCTGATAAATCGGCGCCCCGAATTCCCTGATCGCAAGGAATTTGCCCTCCGGCCGGCCCGGCGGGGCCGCCCGATATTCCTGCGTTATTCGTGTGCGTTGGACGGCGCCGACGCGGGATTCCCGCGTACCGGAACAGGGATTTTCTCTCCACCGAACAGAGGAATTCGTGCCGCGATCAGGGAAGCGGGCAGGGAATTCTGTGAAAACACCCCTACAGGCGCCGCTCCCCAGTCTCCGCGCCATTGCCAAACGCGAGTATCGAACATGATTGCGGCGAAATTTGCGGCACTCCGAGGGTCGAACACTACCCACCCCTGCGCGTAATCGGCTCGCCTCAATTTGAGCGGGGTTAAACGCTTTTGCGCGGGAGGTTTACGATGGAACGGGCACAATCGCGATTTGCCGCCGTGTCGGGGTCGGCGCGCGCCGTGCTGCGCACAGGTGGCATTCGAGCCGGGTCATAGTTTGGGGTGAGACGATCGGTACGGTACAATTTCCCGCCAAGCGGCGACGCGGCGCGGCAGCGGGGGCGGCGGTGATCGTCCATACCGTCCGCGCATTCTGTTCGCCGGCGCGACGCCGCGGCATCGGGCTCTTGATCGGTATCGGGTTGGGGTGTCTCGCCGGGTCCTCGGTGCTGGCCGATTTGCGCTATGAAACCGAGATTACCGGAATCGACAATTCGGCGCTGGCTGATCTTCTCGGCGACGTATCGGAGTTGAAGAGTTTGCAGGACCGGCTGCCGGCCTCGGAGCAGGCGCTGCGCCGCCGCGCCGACCGCGATCTCGATCTGCTCACCGATGCGGCGCGCAGTCTGGGCTATTGGGATGCGCGGTTTTCCTATCAGATCGATACTCCCCCGGAACCGGGCGACGGGCCGGCCAAGGTAATCGTCACCGCCGAACCGGGTCCGCTTTATCATGTCGCCGAAGTCAATGTCCTCGGGCCGGAGCGCCAACCGCTCGCCGTTCCACGCGGGCCGGAGGAGCCGCCGCTGCCGCTGCAGCCCGGCGAGCCGGCGCGCACCGAGCCGGTCGTCGCCACCGAGACGGCGCTGCTCGCAGATCTCGGGCATGCTGGCCACCCGTTCGCGAAAAAGATCGACCGGCGGGTCGTCATCGACCATGAAGCGCGCACGATGACTGTCACCTATGTGCTCGACCCCGGGCCGACGATGAGCTTCGGCCCGGCGACCGTCAGCGGCCTCGAACGGCTCGATCCCGCCTATGTCGAGCGGCGGTTCCGGTGGCGGCCCGGCGAGGCCTACGACAACCGGGAGGTCGAGGAGACGCGGCGGGCGCTGGTCGACACCGGGCTGTTCAGCGCCGTCAAGATCGAACCGGTGCGCGACCCGAGCGATCCCGACCGTGTCGCGATGCGCGTCGAGGCGGTCGAGCGGGCACATCGCACGATCGGCGTCGGCGCCGCCTACAACACCAGCGAAGGGGTCGCCGCGCGGGTCTTCTGGGAGAATCGCAATCTGTTCGGTCAGGCCGAATACCTGAATTTGGCGGCCGAGGGGGGCACGCAGAAGGTGGGAGCCGCCGGCACCTTCCGTCGCCCCGACCTTTTCGCAATCGACCAGGATCTGGTGGCCCGGGCCGAGATCGCCCAGGATAATCCGGTCGCATATGACAGCCGGTACGCGCGCCTGTCAGTCGGGCTCGAGCGCCGCTTTCGACCTGGTCTGACCGTCAGCGGCGCCGTCAGTCTGGAAAAGGCAAATGTCGATCAGAAGGCGAACATCGCCCCGGTTGACGCATCGGAGCGGACCCAGCGCTACTCGTTGATCGGCCTGCCGCTCCTGGTGAAGCTGGACCGCAGCGACGATCTGCTCAACCCGACGCGCGGGTACCGGCTGCAGGGCGATCTCGTGCCTTACCAGAGCTTTTCCGGCCCCAATTTGACCTTTGTCCGCGAGCGGGTTGCGGGAAGCGTGTACAAGCGGCTTGGTGCCGGCGATCGCTATGTCCTCGCGGCGTTCGGCGCCGTCTCGTCGATCCAGGGCGAATCGCTCTCGGCCCTGCCGGCCGACAAGCGGATTTATGCCGGCGGCGGCGGCTCAGTGCGGGCCTATGGTTACCAGATGGCCGGGCCGCTCGATGCCAACGGCAACCCGATCGGCGGACGGTCGGCCCTGGAGGTGAGCCTGGAGGCACGCATCAAGGTGACGAAGACGATCGGCATCGTGCCGTTTTTCGACGCGGGCAGCTTCTACACCAATCCGGTACCGCAGCTCGACAAGGGGATCTTTTATGGCCCGGGGCTCGGCTTGCGGTACTACACGCCGTTCGGGCCGCTGCGTCTCGACGTCGCGACGCCGTTGCGGCGGCGTTCGGCCGATTCGTTCGTGCAGGTCTACATCAGCCTCGGCCAGGCGTTCTGATGCGTGCCATTTTGCCTTTCGCCCGAATGTGGTTTGCCGGCCGCGCGATGCGCTGGCTGGCGCTTCTGCTCGTGCTCTTCGCCGTGCTCGCGGGAGGCACGCTTGCGGTGTTCCGGACGTCGGTCGGCCTCGACATGGTCGGGCGCATCGTCGCCAATTTGGTTAGTGAACCGGGTTACCGGATCGAGATAACCGGGCTAGCGGGCGACATCCCCTTCGATATCCGCGCGAAACGGATAACGGCCGCCGATGCGAACGGTGTCTGGCTGTCCCTGGACGACGTGCATCTCGAGCTCGCGGTCGGCAAGCTGCTCGGCGGTCGCCTGCACATCCGGGAGCTGACCGCGGCGACGCTCGACGTGTACCGCGCACCCGACATTCCGCCGCCCGCGGAGCCGCGTCCCTGGTCCGAACGGTTGCGGATCCCGAGCCTGCCGATGGCGACCACGGTCGACCGCTTGGCGATCGACCGCATCGCGCTGGCCGAGCCGGTGCTCGGAGAAGCGGTCGCCGCGACGCTTTCCGGCGAGGCCGTAGCGCGCGACGATGAGGCCGAAATCGCGCTGCATCTTCGCCGCACCGATGGCGTTGCCGGGGAGTTCGATCTGTCGGTTCAACAAAGCGGGACCGCGCCGGATGTGCGGCTGCGCGTTGCCGCGCGCGATCCGAGCGGAGTTCTGCTCGCGCGGCTGCTCGGTCGCGACGACCGGCCGCCGCTGTCCCTCTCGATCACCGGAGATGGGCCGGTATCGGACTGGCACGGAAAGCTTGAAGCGTCGGCGGGCCCGCTCGCCAGCGCAACCGCCGATATTGCGCTCGCGCTTGGGCGGGAGAGCACGCTGTCGCTGGGCGGGACGGCCTCGATCGCCAAGCTGCTGCCTCCCGAAATGGCCGCGCTGACCGGCGACAGCGTGCCGCTTCAGGCGCATGCGACGCTGCGCGAGGACGGCGCGATCGCGATTGACGGGCTGACGCTTGGGCTCGCCGCCGGCCGGCTCACGGCGGACGCGCTGGTCGGCCGACCCGACCGCGAGATCGCGGCGCAGATCGCGGTCAGTCTGCCCAACCTTGGCGCTGCAAGCGATCTTGCCGGCGAGAAGGTGAGCGGCTCGGCGGAGCTGCGCGCCACGGTATCGGGCACCGAAGACCGGCCTCGCCTGCGGATCGAAGCCAGCGGCGAATCGGTCGGTGTCGCCGCGCTGGGGGCGGCGCGGGCACAGGCGCAGGCGACGATTTCGTGGAGCGCGAAGCCGGCCGACCCGACGGCGCGCCTTGTTGTCGTGGCGGATGGGGAGCTGCGCGGCCTCGTCCTGCCCGAAGCGGTGCCGCGCGATCTCGGCCGCGATCTGCGCTGGTCGCTGTCGGCCAGCGCCAAACCCGATGGCAGCCTCGTCGAGCTGACCGATCTCACTGCCCGCGGCGCCGGGATCGATGTCGCCGGGACCGGCAAGGTCGCGGACCACGGGAACGCGATCGACGGCCGCATCCGCGTGACCATCGCCGAACTTGGCGCATTCTCCGGCCTTATCGGACATAAGATCGGCGGCAAGCTGACCCTCGACGTCACAGCGGAGCAGCAAGGCGGGGACCGCGTGCTCGCAAAAATCGACGGCGCGGTCGCCAACCTCGACACCGACGTTCCCGCCGTCAATGCGCTGGCCGGCCGCTCGGTCGCGATCGTCGGCGCCGCCGAGCGCGACGGCAGCGGCATCGTGCGCCTCGACCGCCTCGCCGTGACCGGCGGCGAGATGACTATTGGCGCGAGCGGGCGCTTTGACCCGGGACCGGCAACGCTCGCGGGCAAGCTTGATGCCGAAATCCGCAATCTGCGGCCGGCCGCCGCGGCGCTGGGAATGCCGCTCGCCGGTCAGGTCGCGGCCGCCGTTACGATCGAGGGGCCTGCCGATCATCCGCGGCTGCACGCCAGGCTTGATGGGCGCGATCTGAAGGCCGGCGCGGCCGCGTTCGACCAGCTGCGGCTCGACGCGCAAGTGGCCGATGCGACGCAGCCGCGCGCCGTGATCGATGGCGGCTTCCGCGGCGGCGGGCTGGACGGCAGCCTGTCCGTCGTGGCCGATGCCAGCGATCCGAAGGAGCTGGCGATCCGGGATCTGCTGCTGAAGGCCGGGGACGGGGTCGTCAGCGCCGATCTTCGCGTCGAGCGCGCGACGCTGCTGGCGCGCGGTAAGATTGCCGCAAAAATACCCAATCTGTCGCCATGGTCGCGCATAGCGGGCGTGCCGCTCTCGGGCAGCCTCGATGCCACGGCCGGGCTCGACACGCGGGCCGGGCAGGGCGTCGAGTTGAAATTGACCGGCGAGCGGCTGTCGCAGGGCGGTGGCGAATCCCGGATCGCGCTTGGCCGCGCGGAGGTAACCGCGCGGCTCGACGATCTGCTGGGGACGCCGTACGGCAATGTCCGGGCAAGTCTGACCAGTGTCAGTTTCGCCTCGGGCGGGCTGTCGAACGCGACACTGACACTCGATGCCCCGAAGCCGGGGCGCTTCGCGTTTCGCGCCGAGGCGAAGGGTCGGGTGGTCGAGCCTTTGACGCTGGCCGCGGATGGCAGCGGGGAATTCGCGGCCAAGACCGGCGCGATCGAGCTGCGCGTCGCTCGCTTCGACGGCGCGCTCGGGCCGGACCGGTTTCGGCTGACCCGGCCGCTGACGATCGCGCGTCGGGGCGACGATCTGGCGCTGACCGGGCTGGCGGCATCGTTTGGCCGCGGCAGGATTACCGGCGACGCGGCGCGGCGCGGCAATACGCTGTCGTTGCACCTCGCGGCGCGCGACCTGCCGGTCGCCTCGGCTGGACGGCTCGCCGGCTATCCGGGAGCAAGCGGCGCCGTCGCCTTCGATGCCGCGGTCGATGGCTCGGTCGCGGCGCCGCGCGGCCGGTTCAGCCTGTCCGGCCGCTCGCTGCGCTTCGCGCCGGCGAGAGAAGCCCGGCTGCCGACGCTCGCGCTCGATCTCGCCGGCAGCTGGAACGGCCGCGAGGTCGATTTGAACGGGCGGGTGGCCGGGGCGAAGGGAGATGCGCTGGGCCTCGCCGGTTCGGCACCGCTGGTGCTCGATGCGCAGACGCTCGCTGTCGCGGTCCCGCCGCAGGGGCGCCTGGCGCTGCGGCTGAACGGCAGCGGCGAGATCGGCAATCTCGCCGATCTGCTGCCGCTCGGAGAGGACCGTGTCACCGGCGGTTTCGCGCTCGACGCGGCGGTGAACGGCACCGTAGCCGCACCGTCCGCGAGCGGCCGCCTCTCGGTTACGAATGGCCGGTACGAGAATTTTGCGACCGGCGCGGTGCTGAACGACCTGCGCCTCGAACTTGTCGGCGATCGCGACCGGTTGACGATACGCGAGTTCGCGGCCCGCGACAGCGCCGATGGCAGCCTCGCGGCACGAGGCGGCGTCACGCTGGGCAACATCGTTCCCGGAGCCACTGGTGGACCCGTCGCGAATATCGCGGTGACGCTCAAGGATTTTCGCATTATCGGACGCGATCTGGCGGTCGCCGCCGCCAGCGGGACGGTCGCGGTCACCGGACCGTTCGCGTCGCCGCACGTCATGGCGCGACTCACGACCGATCAGGGCCAGGTGAACCTTCCCTCCAGCCTGCCGCCCGATGTGACGCGCATCGACGTTGTCGAGATAAACGGCCGCGCCGGCGGGCGGGCGGGCAAGCTTGATCGCGAAAAAGCCGCGCCGGCGCTGCTCGCGACGCTTGATATACGCGTCGCGGTGCCGGGGCACATCTTTGTGCGCGGCCGCGGCCTCGACAGCGAATGGCGTGGCGAGCTCGCGATCACCGGCACCAGCGATGCGCCGCGGATTGTCGGCAGGCTGGAGGCAATCCGCGGCACCTTCGACGTGCTCGGCAAGACGTTTCGCGTGACGCACGGCGAGATCAGCTTCGATGGCGGCGCCACGATCGACCCGGTGCTCGACATCACCGCCGAGGTCTCGGCCGCCGACATCACGGCGCAGGTCATGCTGAAGGGTCCGGTCTCGGCGCCGAAGCTGACGATGACATCGATCCCCGCCGTGCCGCAGGATGAGATCCTGTCGCGCGTGCTGTTTGGCCGTTCGCTCGGCCAGATCACGCCCGCCGAAGGGCTGCAGGTCGCGGCGACGGCTGCGAGCCTCGCCGGCGGCGGGTTCGACGTCCTCGACAAGGTGAGGGGTACGCTCGGGCTCGACCGCCTCGGGTTCGGCGCGGCACCGGCTCGGGCCGGCGCGGTGGCGGCGAACAACTCGAAGTCGGCGGCCTCCGGCGCCGCGATCACCGCCGGCAAGTATATCGCCAATGGGGTCTATGTCGGCGCGTCGCAGGGGCTGACCGCGGGTTCGAGCAAGGCCGTCGTCGAGGTCGAGGTGCTGCCGCGGGTTACCGTGCAAGGCGATGTCAGCCAGAACGGCAGTACCGGCATCGGGCTCAATTACAAATACGATTACTGACTGCTGTAATCATCAAGTCGGGAGGGAAGGCAATGGCGAGGCTGGCCGGAAAGGTTGCGCTGATTACCGGGGCCGCCGGCGGGCAGGGCGTGGCGGAAGCCGAATTGTTCGCGCGCGAGGGCGCCGCCATGATGCTGACCGACATCGATGCGGCGAAGGGCGAGGCGCTGGCGGCGCGGCTGCGGGCACAGGGCGGACACGCGCAGTTCCGGGTGCACGACGCAGCCAGCGAACAGGACTGGATCGATACGGTCGCGGCGACGGTCGCGGCGTTCGGCGGGCTGCACATCCTGGTCAACAATGCCGGCACGATCGCGCGCCAGGGCATCGTCGCGACGACGCTCGACGCCTGGAACCGGACGATCGGGGTCAATCTGACCGGGCCATTGCTCGGCATGAAGCACGCCGCGCCGGCGATCCGCGACACCGTGGCCCGAGACAATGCGGCAAGAAGCGGCGGCACCGGGTCGATCGTCAACATCTCCTCGACCGCCGGGCTGACCGCGCATGACGACGCCGCCTATACCGCCAGCAAATGGGGGCTGCGCGGGCTGACCAAGACAGCGGTCTTGCAATTCTCGCCGTGGAGCATCCGGGTGAATTCGATCCATCCCGGACAGATAGCCGACACCGGTTTCTTCCAGAGCGGCGGCGAGGCCTTTGCGAATGCCGCGCGCGCCGCGATCCCGCTGCACCGCCAGGGCACACCCAAGGAATGCGCCGAGCTGGTGCTGTTCCTGGCGTCCGACGAAGCGAGCTTTATCAGCGGCGCCGAGATTGCGATCGACGGCGGCTACATCGCGGCGGGTCTGGCGGGGCTGCGCAATCGGGTCCGGGAGGAGTACGGAAAGGAATAGTCAAACCACGGAGGCATGAAGGACACGAAGAGCGCTGTGCGCAAAACAGAGACGCGCAGTACATTCCGCCACCCCGGCAGGATGGGGCAAGATGGCGAAATATGCTTCGCTCTTCCGCGCTGCGCCTGCTAGCCCGATCTATGCAGGACAAAAATACGGGTCCATTGCGTAGATCATAGCGCTCCCGTTTTGGTTGCCGAGGCATGCACGTCGATCCTGCGGCGGCAGTTTTTTGAGGCGGGATCAGGTAGGTGTTGGCGGTTGCGGGGAGCGGACGGGGCACATGCCCCGGTTTTCAGGTGATCAGGCGCGGCAGGCGGTCGAGCAGCATGGCAAAGATCGCCTGATCGGGGGAACTCGACGGCAGGTGAATCTTGACCTGCTTTTTCAGTTCGACAACGCGGGCGGCGAGTTTCAACAGGCGCAGCCGCAAGGTGTCGAACTGCATGACACGCCAAGCGGAGCGCGGCGGCATCAGGCGTCGCATCGACCACAACAGCCAGTAGGCGCCGGCGTGCAGGAACAGGCGGAACTGGTTGGCCTCGGCCGCGTGGCAGGAGGTTCGGTCGGCAGCGAGGTGGTTTTTCCACGCCTTGATGTGGTTCTCCGCCCGGCCGCGCGCGCAGTAGAGCCCCTTGTAGAGATGCTTGGCGCGGCCCCCTTCGAGATTGGTCACGATAAAGCGGGTGTCGGTGCCCTCGGGTCCTGCCTCGACCCGGGCGATGATGCGCTCGACCCGGCTCCAGCTGTGGGCGGCATCGTAGAATTGCGCGAAGCGCCGTAACTTGCCGCGCTTGGGCGCCGCCCGGAAGCGCTCGGCGGTGGTTTTCTCCAGCGCAGCGACATGACGGCGCAATGCCGGATTGGAGGCGAGGCCGAGCACCCAATCGACGCGGTTGACGCGGCACCAAGCGAAAACTTCGGGGGCGGCATAATGGCTGTCGGCGCGCAGCAGGATCTCGACCCTGGGCCACTGGGCGCGGATAGCGCCCACCAGGCGGCGCACGAAGGCGGCGATCTCGCGCCCGCCCGGCCGCTTGCCGGGCCGCAGCAGCGCGGTCACGAACCGTCCCTCGCCGTCGAAGACGACAATCGGTTGGAAGCCGTAATCATCATGATAGGCGTTGAACAGGCGCCACTGCTGCTCGCCATGCACGCGGTCAAAGGTATCGTCGATATCGAGGACGATTCGCTTCGGCACCTGCCGAAACGAGCCGCAATACTGCTCGATCAGCGCCCGCCCGAGGCGCAACAGGGCCCGAATGTCGGGCAGGTTTTCCAGCCGCGAGATCGTCGATTGCGAGCACAGTTCTTCATCCGACGGCAAGCGGTCGAGCGCTAGCTTGAACATCGGGTCGCCGCGCAGCGCGTCGGCGTCGTTGCCGTCCTCATAACCGGCGGCGATCATCAGCATCCGGAAGCGGATGATCTCGGCCAAGCGATGCACAACCTTCTCCGGCGCCCGCGGGTCCTTGAGGCAGGCCGCCAGCCGATCGGCCAAGCCCAGCCGGCGCTCGATCTCGCGCAGCGCCAACAGCCCGCCCTCCGAGGACAGTCGCCCGCCGTCAAAACGCGCGATGACGGCCTTGCCCTGAACCGCTGACAGACCGGGCAGAAGCGGCGTAGCATCAACCATGGCGGGTGTCGCCTCCGACGATCGAACGATTCAGCGTCAGCAACCAAATCCTACGCACGATCAAGCGCTTGCGCTACACCCGCCAACCCTCACGCATAATCCGGGCTAAGAAACTCCATAACTCTGTCATTTCTCGATAGCCACTCTTAGCGATGCCCAATGGCTAAAATTCAGGTTCTCGCTGTCACTATGAAGCCAAGAAACGTAAGGGTTCTCATGTTTGATGTTTCCCTCGCTTCGGCCGCGTTTTGGTACGATGTATTTAACATTATTTTGTTTTTGGGCGCACTCGCGGTTGCTATTGGGACATATGGTGCAATCAGAATGGGCGCAGTAAAGGAAAAGTTCGCGGATGAACGAATTTCTTTGAACGAGGCTGAGACAGCTCGCGCAGTTGCTGAATCGAATTTGGCAAAGGCGGAGGCGGCGAAAGCACAACTGGAGCTCGCAAGGTTCAGGGCACCCCGATCACTTACTGATGAAGAAGTCTCGCGTATACGAGAGAAGATGCGCCCGTTTGCGGGACAGCACTTCACCATGAACACGTATTGGGATGTTAAGGAGCCTTCTGATTTTACGAAACGAATAGGCAAGGATGCTCTAATTTCTGCAGGATGGATGTATGTTCGACCGGACGGTTTTTTGATAGGGCTTGTTACTGGAGTGGAGGTACAACTCAGCAAGGAATCGGAGTTCAGCGCAAAGGCGGCCGCAAATGAACTCGTTGCGGCTTTGGTCGCCGAAGGAGTCAATGCTGATATCAGTTACGATCCGACATACAAGACCTTGATTGTGATCCAGGTCGGGGTCAAGCAATAGCATATCTGATGGCTTCAAAAAATACTATACTATCCCGAACCGTGCTAATCACGTATTGGGGTAATTGCATCGTGGACAACATTGATTTGATGTTATAGCCACCCCGTATCCGCCTCGAGGCCCATTAGGTATTGCCCGACCGTTTCGAAATGCTGCTGCCGGCCCTGGAGCTGCTGCGCGACCGAGTGGATGTCGCGGAAGCGGCGCTCGAACGGATTTTCGTTGAAGATCGCGGTCGCACCGGCCGCCTGATACAGCGTATCCACAACTTCGAGCGAGGTGTGGATCGCGAACGTCGATGCCAGGCGGATGCGCATCCGCTCGTCCACTGTGATGTGACCGCGCGCGCTGACCGCTTCGGTGATCTCCCCGAGCGAATGGAGCAGCCAGTCGCGGGCCGATGACAGCCGCGCCTCGGCGCGCGCCACCTCGGATTGCGTCAAATTGTTGTTGCGCATCGTCTTCTGCGCGCCGCGCGGGATCTTGTCGCGCGCCAGCTCGATGAAATGCGCCAGCGTCGCGCGCCCGATGCCGAGCGCCACCCCGGCGAACCCCGAGGCATAGAGCTGCAGATTGCTGAAGCGGTACAGGAGGCCGGACTGGCCCGACGGCGCGGCGCGCCGCGCCAGTGCATCGACCGAATAATCCTCCGGCACGTACAGGTCCTTGACGGCATACTGGTTGCTGGCCGTGCCGCGCAGGCCGATCGTGTGCCACATGTCGGTGAATTCGGTCGCGCTTTTCGGGAACAGCATCGTGCGCACGACCGGCGTGCCGTCGGGGTTGAGGCGCGGGCGGCCGTCGGCCTCGATCACCGGTACATGGCAGCCGAGCCAGCTCGCGAGCTGAGCGCCGCTGGTGAAGGCCCAGGTCGCGGTGACCCGATAGCCGCCGGGCACGGACTGCGCCTTGCCGGGTCCCGGTCCCCACGCCAGGATGCCGCGCTTGCCGCCGAAGATCTCGCGCGCCACGTCGGGCTTCAGATGCACCGCGGTCATCGAGCAGCCGGAATTCTGGTTGACGCACCAGGCCGCGCTGGCGTCGATCCCGGCGAGTTCCTCGATCACCGGTACGTATTGCGCCGGGAGCAATTCGGCGCCGCCGAGCGACTTCGGCAGCAGCATGCGCAGGAGACCGCGGTCGATCAGTGCGTCGATTATTGGCTCGGGCAGACGGCGCTCGGCGTCGATCACGGCGGAAGCGGCGGCGAGAGCGGGGGCAATCTCGCGAACTCGCGCCAGATATTCGGCGCCATCGGATGCGGCCGCGGACCCCACCATGTTCGACCGCTCGGCTGAGCCCGCTTCCATCTACTACTCCCTATTACTCCTTGGGTGGCGTCGCACCGGCCCCCTCGCCGCAGAGGCGGGAACGGAAAGGCAGTGCAACGAGAAGCGCGGTCGCTGTCAAGCGGGCCACGGGCCGGGTAGACCGACCGCAAATTGGCGGCTGGCTCGCCTCTTTCGCCGATGTCCCTCCTGCGGACACGCGAGGCTGTCGAGGAACGACGGCGTGGTCCCGAACGTAGAAAAGCCGCCCCGAGGGGCGGCTTTTCGTCGAAAACCGGCGGCCTTCTCGGCCGCGCCGGCGCCCAAATTCAGGCGCGGATCTCCACCCTGGCGGGGATCCTGGTCACGGCAGCGGTAGACCGCGGTTGATCGATAGACACAGGATCACCTCCTTTCAGCTGTTGCAACGACGCGCGTAATGTATGCGGGAACCGGCCCGGCCACAAGCGATTGATGGCGATGGCGGCATTCGGCCGCGTTGGTGCGGCGCTCGCGGTGTTGTCTGCGTCGCTGGCGGACCGTGCGACGATGCCGGCAGCGCGAATCGGCCGCTCGTGGCATGATGCTCCCGGGACGAGATGGAGACCGGGCGGGATGGTCGGCGATCGTTTGACGGTAAACGGGATCGAACTGGAGGTGCTGCGTCGCGGAAGCGGGCGAGCGGTGCTGCTGCTGCACGGCATGGACACGGTTCACCCGAACGCGCCGTTTCTCGACTTCATAGGCAGCGAGGCCGAGATCATCGCGCCGTCCTCTCCGGGCTTCGGCAACACGAAGCGGCCACCCGATTTCGACACGATCTACGACCTCGTTCACCTGTACTTGGCGATGCTCGACGAGCTGCCATTCGATCGGATCGCACTGGTCGGGCTGTCGTTCGGCGGCTGGCTGGCGGCCGAGATCGCCGTCGCATGTCAGCATAAGATCGACCGGCTGATCCTCGCCGATCCGGTCGGCATCAAATTGGGCGACCGCGAGACCCGCGATATCGCCGACGTGTTCAACCTAAGCCCGGCCGAAATCAGACGGCGCGCGTGGCACGACCCGGCGAGGGCGCCGTCCTACGACGACATGAGCGACGACGAACTGGTCATCCACGCGCGCAACCGCGAGGCGCTGTGCCTCTACGCGTGGCACCCGTGCCTGTACAATCCGCAGCTGAAGAGCTGGCTCGGCCGCATTCGCGTGCCGACGCTGGTGCTGTGGGGCGATAGCGACCGCATCGTCACCCCCGATTACGGCCGCGCCTATGCCGGTCTGATCCCGGGAGCGCGGTTCGAGCTGATCGAAGGCGCCGGGCATCACCCCGAGATCGAACAGCCGGAGGTTTTCGCAGAGCAGGTTACCGCGTTCCTACGCGAATAGGCTGCCGAAGATGCCAGGGCCCGCGCCGGCGTTGCCTGTAGAGGGATTTGAATGCGAACGGATCACGCACACAGATAACCGAGGCATGAACCGCTCGACTAGCAACATACGCAACTGGCGCTCCCTTTTGCGGGGACGGGGGCGAGGCCGGTGCGCGCGCCGAAGCGAGACTGCGCCGGCGACGCGAGGCCGTCCTGCTGGCCGGTGATCGCCGCAGCGACCGTGGCCACGGTTCTCGTCAATCCCGGTCTCGGGTTGGCGATCGGATGGGTGGCGGAATTTGTGCGGGCCGCGATCATGCGCCGCTTCCGATCCGCGATTTCCGAGTGAGGCGCAACCCGGCCCTGCCATGCCCGTCCTTGACGACGCGCGCCGGCTGCGGGGAAAGTGCAACACGCTCGTCGCATTCGGAGGAAACCTGACGTGAGCATCGGATCCCTGCCGCTTTCCCGTTTCACCGTGCTCGACCTGACGCATGCCCGCGCCGGACCGACCGCGGTGCGCCAGCTTGCCGATTGGGGCGCCAAGGTCATCAAGATCGAGCCGCCGGGCGCGCCGACCAACGACATCACCGGCTCGCGCCGGGAGGGGTTCGATTTCCAGAACCTGCACCGCAACAAGCGCAGCCTGGCGCTGAACCTGAAAAGCCCGGACGGCAAGGCGATCTTTATGAAGATGGCCGAGAAGGCCGACGTGATCGTCGAGAATTTCCGCTCCGAGGTGAAATTCCGGCTCGGCGTCGATTACGAGTCGGTCAAGAAGGTCAATCCGCGCATCGTCTACGGCAGCATTTCCGGTTTCGGCCAGACCGGGCCGTACGCGAAGCGCCCCGGCGTCGATCAGATCGCGCAGGGCATGGGGGGCCTCATGTCGATCACCGGCCTGCCGGGTCAGGGGCCGGTCAGGGTCGGCATCCCGATCGACGATCTGTGCGCCGGCCTGTTGCTGGCGCAGGCGATCCTGATGGCGCTGATCGAACGCGAGCAGTCCGGCGAGGGGCAGTGGGTCCATACCTCATTGCTCGAAGCGCAGATTTTCATGCTCGATTTCCAGGCGTCGCGCTGGCTGATTGCCGGCGAGGTCGCGAAGCAGGCCGGCAACGACCACCCGACCGGCATTCCGACCGGGCTGTTCCCGACTGCGGACGGGCAGATCAATATCGCGGCGTCCGGCGACAATCTGTGGCGCCGCTTCTGCGAGGCGGCCGACGCGCAGTTCCTGCTGAACGACCCGGATTACAAGACCGGCCCGCTGCGCTCGAAAAACCGCAAGGCCTTGAACGAGAAAATCGCCGAGATCACGAAAAAGCGGCCGAGCGCTTATTGGGTTGAATTGATGAACGAGGTCGGCGTGCCGTGCGGTCCCTTGTACACGATCGACCAGACTTTCGCGGACCCGCAGGTCGTGCATCTCGAAATGGCGCGGCCGGTGCATCATCCGAAGCTCGGCGACATGAAGGTCGTCGGACAGGCGATCAATATGAACCGCACGCCGGAGCCGGCCGAATTGCGCCCGACCCCCGATCTCGGGCAGCACACCGACGAAGTGCTGCGAGAATTCGGCTATAGCGATGCCGCGATCGCCGATCTGCGCGCGCGGGAAGTGGTGTAATCATGAATTCGTAGGGTGGGCTGAGCGAACGCGAAGCCCACCAAAAATCACCGCAGAGACACGCAGAACACAGAGAAGAAAATCATCCCTCGTGCCTCGTCTCCGTGGTGAAATTGCTCATTATCGATGGGCTTCGCGTTGCTCAGCCCATCCTACAGAATACTTGCAAGAGGAGCCGAGCCAATGCTCGATCAGCCGCTTACCTCCAAAATGCTCGCCGAGAAGGACGGCCCGATCGGCCGCCTGATCTTCAACAACCCGGCTCGCCACAACGCCGTCTCGCTTGAGATGTGGCAGGCGGTCGCGCAGATCATGGAGGATTTCGAGAATGACGACGCCATTCGCGTCATTGTCGTGACCGGGGCCGGCGGCAAGGCGTTTGTGTCGGGCGCCGACATCTCCGAATTCAAGGAAAAGCGCGCCAACGAACAGGCCGCGGCCGAATACAGCAAGATTTCCGAGTCGGCCCGGGTTCGCCTCAACGAGACCCTGAAGCCGACGATCGCGATGATCCGGGGATATTGCATCGGCGGCGGTCTCGCGACCGCGCTGTCCTGCGACATCCGCATCGCCGCCGAGGGATCGCGCTTCGGCATCCCGGCCGCCAAGCTCGGTCTGGGTTATGCCTATGACGGCATCAAAAAGCTGATCGACATCGTCGGCCCGGCCTATGCCCGTGAAATCTTCTACACGGCGCGCCAGTTCACCTCCGACGAGGCGCTGGCGATGGGCCTCGTCAACCGCGTCGTGCCGGCCGACGAACTCGAAACCTACGTCAAGAACTATTGTGACACGATTGCCGCGAACGCGCCTTTGACGATCCGCGCCGCGAAGCAGATCACGCGCGAGGCGCTGAAAGACGAGTCGGCGCGCGACATGGAGTTGTGTCGCCGCGTCGTCACCGAGTGTTTCGCGAGCGAGGACTACACCGAAGGCCGCACCGCCTTCATGGAAAAGCGCCGCCCGGTGTTCAAGGGACGTTAAGCGCCTGCGAGCTTTGCGCTGAAAACCTCCACCCCAACCTTCCCTCGCTTGCGGGGGAGGGGGTACGGCTTCTGCGCTCGCTCCTCGCGGATCATTGGACTCAGTCTCCAGCGCGAGGACGACTCGCTCCCCCGCAAGCGGGGGAGCGTTGGGGTGGGGGTTTTTACACGAATACGAGGGCTCGCCGATGAAACTCCCCGCGCATAACCGCTACGACTACGTCCCGATCACCCGCCGGCCGGTCTATGACTGGCCCGAGGGGAAGAGGCTCGCCGTCTTTTTCTGCAACAATATCGAGCATTTCGCGTTCGGGCGCGGTCTCGGCAGCGATTCGACCGGCGCCGATGTCGCGCAGAACCAGCGCAATTACGCCTGGCGCGATTACGGCAACCGGGTCGGCATCTGGTATTATCTCGACTTCCTCGACGAGTTCGCCCTGCCCGGCGCGCACAACGTCAACTCGGCGGTGCTTGAATACTGTCCCGATATTGTCGAGCGGCTCAACGGACGCGGCGACGAGTATGTCGGGCACGGCCGCACCAATTCCGAGCGCCAGGACATCCTCTGGGAAGACGACGAGGCGCGGCTGATCGCCGAATGCACCGAAATCGTGACGCGGCTCTCCGGCAAGAAGCCCGAGGGATGGCTCGGGCCGTATCTGGCACAAAGCGGCGTCACGCTCGACCTCTTGAAGGAGGCCGGCTACCGCTACGTGATGGACTGGGCGCTTGATGATCAGCCGGTGTGGATGCGGACGCGCTCCGGGCCGATCTTGTCGGTGCCGTACCCGATCGAGTGCAACGACTCGCCGGCTCAGGTCTTCCGCCGCCATACCGGTCGGGAATTCGCCGAGATGGTGATCGACCAGTTCGACGAGATGCTCGAACAATCAAAGAAATATCCGCTGGTGTTCAGCGTCGCGCTGCACCCGTTCATCATTGGCCAACCGTTTCGGCTGCGCGCCTTCCGCCGCGCCGTCGAAGACATTCTGGCGCACCGCGACGAGTTGTGGATCACGACTCCCGGAGAGATCGCGCGGTATTGCGCGAGCCTGCCGCCGGGGACCGTACCGGGGAGCTGACAGGCCGCGCCGTCGGGGAAGCGGGCGCGGCAACGAAACGCGGCTCGCAACCTCGGCTGACGCGGTAAACTGGCGCCGGCATTTGTAACCGATACCGATAACCGGGCATGAAGACGCTGACTGGCGCGGCTTTGCCGCTTCCGGCTGCGACGGTCGACGCGGCGCATCCAGCCGAACGCGGCGAGCAAGCGATCGCTTATTGGCTGCTGGTTTGCTGCGGCATGATCTTTGCCATGATCGTGATCGGCGGCATCACCCGGCTGACCCTTTCCGGGCTGTCGATTACCGAATGGCAGCCGGTCACCGGCATTGTGCCGCCGCTCTCCGATGCCGCCTGGAACGCCGAATTCGAGAAATACCAGCAGATCCCGCAGTACCGGCTGCTGAACCACGGGATGAGCCTCGCCGAGTTCAAATCCATCTTTCTGTGGGAGTACGTCCATCGCCTGTGGGGGCGGCTGATCGGCTTCGTCTATGCGGTTCCGCTGGTCTATTTCCTGGTGCGACGGCAGGTGCCGCGCCGACTGGTGCTGCCGCTGGCCGGGGTTTTTCTGCTCGGCTTCGCGCAGGGCGCGCTCGGCTGGTACATGGTCAAGAGCGGCCTCGCCGACCGCGTCTCGGTCAGCCAATACCGTCTCGTCGCGCATCTTGCGCTGGCGCTGGCGATCTATGCGCTGACGTTATGGATCGCGCTGGGGATACTGTCGGACGCGCGTGCGAAACGCCCCTCTCCGCCCTTCAGGGGGGAGAGGGAGGGGCCCGTCGCGAAGCGATGGGAGGGTGAGGTGGGTGCCGGCGTCGAACTCCGGCATGCGCCCCCTCACCCCGACCCTCTCCCCCGGTGGGGGAGAGGAAGAAGTCTCCGTAAATATACACCTTTTCGGCTGGCGGCGGGCGGCAGAGGGGATCATCGCTCTGGTGGCGCTGACGATCGCGGCGGGCGGGTTTGTCGCCGGGCTGCATGCCGGGCTGACCTACAACACCTTTCCGCTGATGGACGGCAGCCTCGTGCCGGCCGGTTATGCGCGATTACAGCCGTTCGCGCTGAACTGGTTCGAGAATATCGCCGCCGTGCAGTTCAACCATCGGCTACTCGCGATGACCACGGCGGCTTCGATTGGTCTGCTCTGGCTGGCGGGAGTTCGCGCCGCGCTGCCGTCCCCCGCCCGTCTCGCGCTCCACGCGTTGCTGGCCGCCGTGGCGTTGCAATTCGCGCTCGGGGTGGCGACATTGCTGTTCGTCGTGCCGGTCCCGCTCGGCGCCGCGCACCAAGCCGGCGCGGTGCTGCTGCTGACCGCCGCGATTGTGTTCCGGCACGCGCTTCGCCGTCGTGAATTGGACCTCGCGCCGATGCCGTCCATATAATCGCGGCACGCGATCGAATACGGCCGCGCCGCGGCGCCGGAGGTCACAATGGCAGGCGACAAGAACGCGATCGAGCGCTGGACCGATCTCGCCGCGAAGGAACTGCGCGGCAAGCCGGTTGAAAACCTGGACTGGCGCACGCCCGAGGGAATTACCGTCAAGCCGCTCTACACCGCCGCCGATCTCGAACAAATCGACAGCGCCGGGTTCCCGTGGCGCGACGCGATCCCCGGCGTGCCGCCCTATCTGCGCGGGCCGCGCGCGACGATGTACGCCAACCGTCCCTGGACGATCCGGCAATATTCCGGCTTTTCGACCGCCGAGGAGTCGAACCGCTTCTATCGCGACAACCTCAAGGGCGGGCAGATGGGGCTGTCGATCGCGTTCGATCTGGCGACCCATCGCGGCTATGACAGCGACCACCCGCGCGTCGTCGGCGATGTCGGCAAGGCCGGCGTCGCGATCGACTCGGTCGAGGACATGAAAATCCTGTTCGACGGCATTCCGCTCGACCGGATGAGCGTGTCGATGACGATGAACGGCGCGGTATTGCCGGTGCTGGCCGGGTTCATCGTCGCCGCCGAGGAGCAGGGCGTGCCGCAGGAAAAACTTCAGGGCACGATCCAGAACGACATCCTGAAGGAGTTCATGGTCCGGAACACGTATATCTACCCGCCCGGGCCGTCGATGCGCATCGTCGCCGATATCATCGAATACACCGCGCGGCACATGCCGAAGTTCAACTCGATTTCGATTTCCGGCTATCACATGGAGGAGGCCGGCGCGACATCGGTACAGGAACTCGCCTTCACGCTAGCGGACGGGCTCGAATACGTCCGCGCCGCTCTGTCGCGCGGTTTGAAGATCGACGAATTCGCGCCGCGCCTGTCGTTCTTTTTCGGCATTGGCATGAATTTCTTTATGGAGATCGCGAAACTGCGCGCCGCGCGTCTGCTCTGGGCGCGCCTCATTGAACAATTCGAGCCGAATGACAAGGCAAGTCTTGCGTTGCGCACGCATTGCCAGACGTCCGGGGTCAGCCTCACCGAACAGGACCCGCACAACAACATCATCCGCACGACGATCGAAGCTTTGGCGGCAGTGCTCGGCGGCACGCAGTCGCTGCACACGAATTCGTTCGACGAGGCGCTGGCCCTGCCGACACCGTTTTCGGCGAAAATCGCCCGCAACACGCAGCTGATCCTCGCCGAGGAGACCGGCATCCCGCATGTCGTCGATCCGCTCGGCGGCAGCTATTACGTCGAGAGCCTGACCCATTCGATCGCGGTCGCGGCGCGGGCGCTGATCGACGAGGTCGAGGCATTGGGCGGCATGACGCGGGCAGTCGAAAGCGGCATGCCGAAACTGCGCATCGAGGAATCGGCGGCGCGGCGGCAGGCGGCGATCGACCGCGGCGAGGAGGTCATCGTCGGGGTCAACAAGTACCAGTCGGCCGACGCGGCGCATGTCGATATCCTCGACGTCGACAACGCGGCGGTGCGGACGGCGCAGATCGCGCGGCTCGACCGTGATCCGGCAAACCCGCAACGCCGGTCATGTCGCGGCGGCGCTCGCCGCGCTGACCGACGCGGCGCGGACCGGCGAGGGTAACCTGCTGGCGCTGTCGATCGAGGCGACGCGGGCGCGCGCGACGGTCGGGGAAATCTCCGACGCGCTCGAGGCCGTGTACTCCCGGCACCGCGCCGCGACGCAGTCCGTCGTCGGCATCTATGGCGGCCAGTACCAGGACGACGAGGGTTTCCAGCGCATCCAGCGCGAGATCGAGAATTTCGCGCGCGAGGAAGGCAGAAGGCCGCGCATGCTGGTCGTCAAGCTGGGGCAAGACGGGCACGACCGCGGCGCCAAGGTCATTGCCACCGCCTTCGCCGATATCGGGTTCGACGTCGATATCGGCCCGTTGTTCCAGACCCCCGAGGAGGCCGCCCGTCAGGCGATCGAAAACGACGTCCACGTCGTCGGCGTCTCCAGCCAGGCCGCCGGCCACAAAACGCTGGTCCCGGCCCTGATCGAGGCGCTGCGCCAGGAGGGCGCCGACGACATCCTCGTCGTCTGCGGCGGCGTGATCCCGCCGCAGGATTACGATTTCCTGAAGCGCGCCGGAGTCAGCGCGATCTTCGGCCCCGGCACCAACATCCCCGCCGCCGCGGCGGAGATATTGGGGCTGATCCGCAAGCAGCTTTTGGCGGCTTAAAGCTCGATCGCGAGCCGTGTCTGGAGCAAGCGAGGGTCGGGGGCGGCCGTGCCCGCGAGGCCATAACCATGCTGAACTTTCGGCCATATCTCACGGCAAAGATAACCCCTTGATTGGCTGGCGGTGAGCGAACCTGCCAAAAATCTTGACTTTTAGAAAGTGGGCTTGCTTGGATCGCGGCAGATATTTGCCGACATCCTGTCACTGATCGCCCGATTGCGGGCACCGCCCGCGCCAGCATGATCAGCGTTGGGCCAAGTGCATCGGGTAATCAGGGGAGAGGTATGCCTTGGTCCAAGCAAATCGGGCGCGCCTCAGCGTTGCTGCACCTCAGCCGGTGGCCTCCCGCCATTCGCTCGTGACGACGGCGATTTGCCATTGTCGAAGCCAGTAAAAAGTGTGATCCTCGCTCCGAAACCGCCGGGCATCCAGCGAATGTCGGATACAGATGCGGATCGGTCCCTACTTCGTTCTGTCTAGTCGTCAAGCTTGCCTTGCAGCTATAGTTTTCAGCTCGAATTTTGATGGAGCAAACGACCATGGAAAGCATCAACTTTAAGGACGGCACGTACGTATTTGAAGGAAAACCTAAATCGAGGGATAAGCCAGAACTGGCTTTCGCGCATAGGCATAAAACACGAGATCACTTGGCGTACCTGCAAGCCGAAAAACTACTAGATGTGCGCGACGCTAGATGGGCGAAGGCGACAAAAAACGGCGAAACGTACTACGCTCACGAATATGGGGAAAACATCCTCATAATCAAATTAGAGACAAAAGATAAAAAGTTAAGTCTATTTCACAATGAAGATGGCCGATTTGACAACCATCTCATGGATAATCCCGGTGAAAATACGGTGTATTCTATTACATCGTCAAATAATGGATTAATATCTACCCACACGTTTTCCGTCGAGTCTGCTGGCTTATCGTCGGTGGGAATAATATTTGCGGCACTCGCTTTTGCTGTAAGTTTAGCAAATGGTGTAATGGCCGCGCTCGCTGCTACTTATGTGGCGTCGGCGTTTGCAACAATGTTTGGCGCAGAGTTAAATGTCATTCTTCCGGGTGCGGGTATTGTACTGGCAGTTCTTGCTTTCATAGGCATCTGGATTGCTTATAGCGTCGGGCGCGAAATCATGCTAAACCTTATTTACGAGAACAGGAGCAATAAACCTGTCACTCTTGTTGATCACTATGTTTATAATATCGGCGATAGTCAGCTCATGCCCACAAAATTAAATCCTATTACAACCGTAGGCCCATTTGAGTTTTACTCTGACGTGGTGGTTAATATCGATAATTATAGCAAAATTAGAGGAATTGGCGTCTCTCTGAAATTTCAAAAGGAAAACGGATCATCTCTAATTATTTGCATTAGGAACGATATTTACAAGGACCCCCATTACACAATCCAGAGTTTTGTGAAAGATGACAAAACGAGTGCTCAAGATATTTACAATCAATGCTCTGGCGATTTGGTGACTGATGATTTTAAGTGGGGCAGCGATCTGGTCGTAAAGGACCGTTTGGACAAAACCCAGTTCCCGCAGTACAATTTTGCAGGTATCCTTTCGTTTCATAATGCCGGGTAGCCAAACCAGCCCGTAAGGGGTCAGTAGTGGGATTTAGGGGTCACTGCAAAAAAGTGACCGCTTTGTACGCCAGACCGGAACAGATGCGAACGCGGCTCAGGCCGCGAGCAGCGACGGTCTTGTCTTGAGTAGTCGCAGCTCGCCGGGTGCGGGCGCGTCGGCCGTGTCCCACGCGTAATCGCCGGTGAGCGACAGGTGCTCCCACCCGAGCGGTGCTACATGGCGCATTATCTCGGGTTCCACGCCGAGGTCGGCGGCCGCGAGCTCCAGATACCGCGTGTTCCAGAGGATCGCGGCCGCCACAACGAGGTTGAGCCCCGAGGCGCGGTAGACCTGGTTATCGAAGGTGCGGTCGCGCAGCTCACCGTGCTGGCAGAAAAAGATCTTCCACCTGTTCGGGGCACTCGCCCAGTTCGAGTTCGTAGGATGGGCTGAGCAACGCGAAGCCCATGCTGTCATGCGGCGGCGAGATGATGGGCTTCGCCTGCGCTCAGCCCATCCTACGAAGTTCCGGAATTGAACGGCTTGTCAGCGCGTTGCGCACACCCTCCGGATCGTGGGCGATCACGGTGAGATAGGCGCGGGCCGGTTGGTCGGGCTCGGAGCGGCCCTGTTCTCAGTCGCGCAGCGTGCCGAGCGGGATGCGGTAGCGCGCGGCGAATTCTTCCTGCGTCAGGCCGAGCGCCCGGCGCAATGTCTTGACCTCGAGACGCGGCGGGCTTTCGCCAGTTCTTCGGGCGTGAACGGACGCGCATCGGGGTCGGCGTTTGCCGCCGCCTCAATCTTCTCTTGCGTCATCGGTCTCATCGGTGTCTCGGGAAAGGGGCTCTCGCTGCCGTCGGCCAGCACCTCCACGACGCTGCCATCAGGGCGCATTCTCGCGATAATATCGGTCTTGCTCATGTCTCGTTGCCCTCCGGTCAGAGATAATACGGGTCCGTTCTCCGCGCTCGGTATAGGTAACATGAAGGCTTGCAAGCGCTTTGCGCACCCCCTCCTCGCTCCCCGCGACGCAAAATCCGCCACATTGCGGGAGTATCGATAATCGGGTGCAACCAATCGGAGGGGTTTTTTTCTCCTCTCTTCTGCGCTCGGGCCGTATACCGTACGATAACTCGATGAATTCTTCCTCATATATCTTTTTCATTACATCGTCGATTTCTCTTTGTACAATCTTGTCCTCAAGCGCCGCCACAGCGAGCGGTCGCTGCCGTCCGTCGGCTTTCGGTATATACCGACGCCGGGATGGCTGCGGCCGGTACACTCCCCGATGGACCCTGGCATGCAGATCCCCGAGTTTGCGCTCAAGGTCTGCTTCGTAGTCCTGCCATGTCACGCCGTCCGCACCGGGTGCCGCGTCTCGCTTGAGGGCGAAAAACGACAGCCGCAGCAGGTCAACCGTGATGTGGTGGAAGAGCGCGGTGAACCGTTCCTTCTTCCGTAGTCTTGCGGCTTCCCGTACGCGCTCCAGCACCTGTGACACGCTTTCCCGGTTCTGCGCCCGGCGCGTGCAGTGCTGGCTCGCGTTCTCCTCGGCCCCCGCCCTTTGCTCCCTCGCCTCCGCTGCCGGTCCCCCGGTTTTGTTCGGCGACTTCATCGCTACTATGGCGAGGTCTGACTTCTCACGCCCGTACATCATCGGCTTCGGCTCCTCACCTTCCCGACGCGGGCCAGAGGCTTTGCAGCCTATGGTCAAACGTGAGATCTCTCAGGTTCCGACGCATTCCTTTCCGACGTGATGTGGCCTTCGACCCCGGCGGAGCGACGGCACCTCGCATAACGGTGCCGCACATGTTACCTTCGACGATTATGACCGGCTCGGCCTCCGCGACTTTATGGATTTCGAGGCTCAATCCCACACCCCAGCGGATCGCTGTGTACGCTTCGCAATTGCCGTCGCCGACAACCACGCAACACTCGCTACCGGG
Organism: uncultured Alphaproteobacteria bacterium; assembly: GCA_963847345.1. Classification (GTDB taxonomy): domain Bacteria; phylum Pseudomonadota; class Alphaproteobacteria; order ATCC43930; family CGMCC-115725; genus DATARH01. Next base: position 109,933 of record CAWJZU010000011.1, read on the forward strand.
CGGCCCGCTACGACCTTACCCGTACCGGTCTTTCACCGGCTGGAACGCGCCAGCTTCGCCTGACGCACCATAAGCGCCATTATGGAACGAGATTCGAAGTAATTATTAAGTCTATATAATCGCCCGCTCAAATATTCCTCCTCCATGCCCACCGATTTCTCCTTTCGGGCGACCCTCGGCAGTTCGTAGGATGGGCTGAGCGACGCCGTGCTGTCGCGCGATGGCGAGATGATGGGCTTCTCATACGCTCAGCCCATCCTACCAAGTTCCGAGGGCTTGCAAGCGCTTTGGGTACCCCAGTGATGGGCAATGCGACCTGCCACCACCGCCATCTGCCCGACGGCGACGCGAAATCCGCCATATTGCGGGAGTATCGAATAACCGGTGTCGTCAATCGGAGCGATGTCGGGCGAAGGTGTTTGCTGTTCTTTTGCTGCAAAATTCACTCTCCGCGGCTGCGAAACCCGCGCGGCGCAAGGGGTCGTGCGGGCGTTTGCTGTTGATTTCCTGCAGAAACAGCAAACCGTCGATGGAACAGGGAAAAAGTGGCCAGTTGCGCCCAGGAATCGCAAACGAAGCAGCACCCGTTTTGGCAGCTCAACAACGCAAATTGATCCGGGGAGCGACCTTCCCGGGCCTTGAGCGCCTCGCGAAAAGGCTCCATCCTCCCCCGCTACAGCCGGCGCCGCCGGCCGCGCAACGAAACGGAGAGCCGCAATGACCACCGGATGGCAGCCCGTCGGAAGCCTATCCAGACCCGGCAATCGTCACGCTCGACCCGCGTTTCGATGCGATCAAGCCGCCGATGAACGCCGGCGTCGAACGGCTCTTTACCGGCTGCCGCTGGAGCGAGGGGCCGGTATGGTTCGGCGACATGCGCTGTGTCCTGTGGAGCGATATCCCGAACAACCGCATCCTCAGATATGACGAGGAGACCGGCGAGGTCAGCGTCTTCCGCAAGCCGTCGAACCACGCCAACGGCAACACGCGCGACCGGCAGGGCAGGCTCGTCACCTGCGAGCACGGCGGTCGCCGGATCACCCGCACCGAGCACGACGGCACGATCACGGTGATCTGCAACCGCTTCGGCGGGGTCGACGGCAAGAGGCTCAACTCACCGAACGACGTCGTCGTCAAATCGGACGGCTCGGTCTGGTTTTCGGACCCGATGTTCGGCATCGCCGGCAATTACGAGGGCCACAAGGCCGAGCCGGAATTGCCGATGAACGTCTACCGCGTCGACGGCCGGACCAATCGCACGACAATCGTCGCCGAGAACATCCCCGGCCCGAACGGGCTGTGCTTTTCGCCCGACGAAAAGCTGCTGTACCTCGTCGAGTCGCGCGCCGAGCCGCGCAACATCAAGGTCTACGACGTGGTCGGCGACGGCGACGCGCTCGCTAACCCGCGCGACTTCGCGGACCTGAAGGGCGGCAGCCCGGACGGGTTCCGGTGCGACATTCACGGCAATCTGTGGTGCGGTTGGGGCAGCGGGCCGGAGCGCAACGGCGTCATGGTGTTCGCCCCCGACGGCACGATGATCGGCCACATCGCCCTGCCGGAACGCTGCGCCAATCTCTGTTTCGGCGGCGTCAAGCGCAACCGGCTGTTCATGGCCGCCAGCCATTCGCTGTATTCGGTGTATGTGAATACCCAGGGCGCGGTCGGCGGCTAACCGATCCGACCGCCCACGTGAAGAGGTGACGAAATGACCGTGCGCATCTACCACAACCCGCGCTGCAGCACCTCGCGCAAGACCCTGGCGCTGCTGCGCGAAAAGGGCATCGAGCCCGAAATCGTCGAATATCTGAAGACGCCGTACACCGCCGCCGGGCTGAAGCAGCTGCTGGCGCAGCTCGGCATCCCGGCCAAGGCGCTCGTTCGCAAAAAGGAAGCGGCGGCTTCCGGCATCGATCCGGCGTTGCTGTCCGAAGACGCGCTGATCCAGGCGATGGCCGAGCACCCGATCATCGTCGAGCGCCCGATCGTTGTCTCCGGTGGAAAAGCCGCGCTCGGCCGCCCGCCGGAAAACGTTTTGGCGGTGTTATAGCCGCGCCCGACAAAGGTATTCTGAACATGCAACATCGAGAGAGCGAACCGATGACGCGCCGAACGGCCCGCGGACTGGCGGCGGCTGCGCTGGCGATTGCCGCGGCAATTGCCGTCGCGCCGCCCCTATCCGCTCAGCTCGTGAGCCCCTTCGGACGGGATTCGGTCGGGATTTCCCAGGAAGATTGGACCCTGATGATGAACGCCATGGGGGCTGTCCTGGCGGAATACAAGGTCGGTGCGACACACGCCTGGAAGTCGCCGACCACCGGACGCGCAGGTGAATGGGTGCTGATGCGTACATTTGAACGCGACGGCATGAAATGCGCTCAGCTGAGTCATCACTTTACTGCGGGCTCGGGTTTTGATTACACGGCACCGATGTGCAGGGTCCCGGATGGAACCTGGAAGCTCGCTTTCTGACAGCTGTTGGACAAGTAAATTGTAGGATGGGCTGAGCGAACGCGAAGCCCATGCTGTATCTTGAAGTCGATACCGCGCTAATACCAACCGCCGTCGTCTGAAACTCGCGTGTCATTCCCGCGAAAGCGGGAACCCAGGGCAACGGACAATTCGCCTGCCCTGGTCCCGCTTGCGACCGACGAGTTATTTCAACCTTACCCGATTGCGCTCAGCGATAGAACTCCACCTTGGCCTCGCGGAACCACAGGAAATTGGCCGGCGCCGCCGAGATCGGGCCATTGATTGCGAACACCGCGATCTCGAACCGCTCGCCGGGGTGCACGATGTTGTCGCCGAGCACCAGCCGGTGCGGCATGTTGAACCCCTGGATGCAGGCCGGGCTCGGCCTTCCGGCGGCGCGCGGCAACGCGCCGTTGACCCAGATCTCGGCGTAATCGTCGACATTGACCCGCAGCACCGCCTTGGCGCCGTCGGTCGCGAACCCCATCGCCTCGGGCGGGATCGTCAACGTCGCGCGATACCAGAAGAACGAGATCATGCCGCCGCCGCGCCGCCCGCCGAGATCGGTAGCCGGAACCACCGCCCACGCCGAATCGTCAAAGCCGAGCAATTCGGCATGCGGCTCGACATCGTAGGTCGTCCTGAACTCCGGCCGCGAATCGCTCAGCGCCGGACATTCGACGATCTTGGCCTCGACCCCGCGCCACACCGCCCCGAACGCGGCCGAGCCTGCTTCGGTCATCAGATCGACGACATGCACTGGCGGCGTCAACGGCGCAATCGCCGGCTGCGGCGCCAGCAACGGATTGGTGGGCGGCGGCGCGGAAACGCTCGGTCGGACGTAACGGGATGCAGCCATTCTCTTCCCCTTCAAGGTGTGTCTATCACCATACACCATTCCGTAGGATGGGCGGAGCCACGCGAAGCCCATCTGCCCGCGGCGCACGGCATGGGCTCCGCTGCGCTCAGCCCCATCCTACGCATTATCGGTTTCGCTACGTAGCTTGAGTTTTGGTGCTATAGTTGCATTCGATCGGCGGATGCATTCGCTTACAAGCTGCTCAGCCACAGCGTAAGTATCGGCCTCCTTGACGGTAATTCGAGCCGGTAGACGTGCGCGAATAGGATAAGACAGATTCTCGGCATGGATATGAACCTTTATTAGGCCGCTAACCTGTTCTGATTCACGGCTGCAATGTACCTCGATTTTAACGGTCTTGGGGGCCACTCCATGCCGCCATTGTGCGCACTTGAGGCTGACCCGACGCGCATGCTTCATTGGCTTGTTATGCCAGTACAGCGCATTCGGATCGTGCCGGGGTATGCCATGAAGCAGTGAGGAATAATCTGGCGTTCGGGGCCGACCCATCGAACCCTCAAAGAAGGACCCATACGTCTTCTGCCGCCAGCCGCCGTAGGGGGCAACCGACGCCCGAGGCAGTTCGAGCGGTTTCAAGGAGCCCCCAGCTTCCTCGTCCATCTCGTCATCGTCGTCGGCATCGGTCTGCGGCAGGATCAGCACGCTTCCGCTCACTTCAATGCTAACTAGAACGTCTCTGCCGGGGCGCGTCCCATCGTTTGATATAAAGAAGCGAAGCTTTGGCCTCGGCGCACGTTCATCGAGGTTTACATGTAGATTTCGGAGTAGCGTCTCAGATTCCTTCAACCAAGTCGGGTATGCTTGATCGCGATATTTTACTATTTCTTGCTCAGTAGCGGGGGTGAATTCTCTGCTAAACTCGTACAACATACGACTGATGTCAAGGAGAGTTGATGAAGGGCCGCGTGGGGCTGACCGTTCCGGCGGTTTGCTTAGCCCGAAATCAGTCGCGATTGGCACGCCCTCCTTAAGTTGTTCCATCAGGTCTTTTACTTGCTCGGTAGTGAGTGAGATGTGTCGAACGACTTCAGCATTAAATTTCGTGAGTTCGCGGCCCTCAAAGTCTAGGTAATTAATCCGGAATAATGGTTCTGCATTTCGAAGCTTTTTGATCTCCTGATTAAGAGCCCGGACCTGCTTTTCCGCCTCTTTGGTTTCCGGGGCTAGAAGCCATTCATCAGGTATCTCGACGAATGCTAGACCAATCATTTTTGCGCTTAACATTGGCCCAGTATCATATGAGAGTATCCGCACGTTAGCGTGATTTTGCTCCCGCTTTCCATAGGCATACGCTATGCCGACTAGACAATCATCAGGCCGATCATAGCTAAGGCGCTCGCTAGGGAAACACCGAACAATGGCGGCGTAGGCGACGGTTTGGGGGCGGCCGCCTAACATGCGACATCGGCGCTGCGAATAGCAGCCTACGTAAGCAAAAAGCCGGTTTGTACTGGGGTTTTTATTGTCGTTTTTGGGAGTAAGACAGAGTCCGGGCGTGATCAGACGTGGCCTTGCGCCAGCAGGGCTTTCTTGACGATCACCAGGTTGGCTAGGGCGAACAGGGTGCGCAGTTGCGCGGTGTTCTTGACCAGACCGCGATAGCGCAGCCTCTTATGCCGGAACAGGTTCTTGACGATGTGGAACGGGTGCTCGACCCAGGCCCGCACCTGCGACAGCGCCCGCTCGACCGGCTCGGCCCAATCCCGCAGGGTTTTGGGCAACGCTTTGATGATGCTGCGCTTGATCGCGATGTTCCAGGAGACATCGCGATCCTCAAGTTCTGGCCGTTTGTCCGCTCCGGTGTAGCCGGCATCGGCGAAGACCGCCTCCTCGTGGCCGTGCAATAGGGAAGCTGTCTGATTGATGTCGGCTTCGTTGGCAGCGGTACCGACGAGGGTGTGCACCACCCCCGAGGCGACATCCACCCCGATATGCGCCTTCATCCCGAAGTGCCACTGGTTGCCCTTCTTGGTCTGGTGCATCTCCGGATCGCGGGCCTTCTTCTTGTTCTTTGTCGAAGGCGGTGCGGCTATGATTGACGCATCAACGATTGTGCCCTGGCGCATCAACAGACCGCGCTCCTGCAGCATCGCGCCGACTTCGTCGAACAGTGCCCGGGTCAGGTCGTGCTCCTCCAGCCAATGGCGGAAGTTCAGCACCGTCGTCGCGTCCGGAACCGCCGTCACCGCCAGGTCGATCCCGGCAAAGCCGCGCAGCGCTTGGCTATCGTAGAGCGCGTCCTCCAAGGCCTCATCGGCCAGCCCGTACCACTGCTGCAAAAAGTACAGCCGCAGCATCCGCTCCAGCCCGATCGGCGGCCGACCGCGTTCGCCCTTCGGGTAGAACGGACGCAGCCGTTCAACCAGCCGCGCCCATGGCCACCACTTGCTCCATCTCGGCCAAAAACTTGTCGCGCCGTGTCTGCTTCTTCTTGCCGGCGTATTCCGCCTGCGAAAAGCTCCCCTGCCGCTGCATCGCGTCCCCCGCTCCTCCGGACCGAACGATCCTATCCGATGCTAGCGCCAGCAGCCGGATTTTTCAGTGTTTCCCTAAGTTCGCCGTCGGGTTTGAGGTCTAGTCCGAGAAGGAGCTTCACCAAGGGTCTCGACGCGTGAACAATCCGGTGGCCGTCTGAGGACTTGACGATGTCCCGCAGTAGGCTCGATGCAAGTCTTGCCCGCTTCGCAAGTCGATCGGACCCGCGGTACTTATGTTGGTCGATCTCAGATTGCACCGGCCGCGTCACGATCAGGTGGACTTCATCAAAATCTGACCACCTGCCCCAATCTAACTCGCCGAAGGGACGGCATTGAATGAAGAAATTGGTATCCGGGAAAAAATACAGGATTGGCACGCCGCCTCCTCAGGAGCTATGTCGTCGCCCTACGGTTTCAGAACATGGAGGGTCTACGGCGTTTTTCACTATTGACAAGTGATGTATGCGAATAAAAGGTGGATGATCGGCACGATGTTTGTAGCAGCCTTGCAAGGCTCCACCCGGCCAATGCTTCGCTCATCTTGGCTACCTCGCCGTCGACACCAAAGTCGCCATAGTCGCAGGTTATATAGGACACTCGGTGGGCGGGAGAAGTGATATGGAAATTCGAGCCGATGAATTGGCACCGTTCCCTGTTCGGAACATTCTGGTTCCCTGTTCGCGCGCTCCCGTTCCCTGTTCTCCTGGCTTCCACTCCCTGTTCCGCGCACAGCGAATTGCTGCGCAACTCCTTGCCGTTCAAAGCGGAATCCGGTCGGAGGGGCGGCGGATCGCAAAAATTCCCCGCAAGCAGGGAATTTACGGCAGCTGGCCGAAGGCGGGCGGGGGGATGCGGCGCTTCGAGGCGGCTTCGTAGGCGGAGGCGATGCGCAGCACGACATCCTCGCGGCCCGGCTCGGCGCGGAACACCAGCGAGAACGGCAGGCCCGGCTCCGGCAGCGTGGTCGGCGTGTCGGAGGCGGCCGACACGTAGCGCGTGCGGTCGTCGCTGAGCTTGAACACCGGGTCGTACACGGTCGTCACATAGCCGGCCGGGATCAGCACTTCGGTCAGCCCGGCGTTCGGGCCGTAGAAGGACTCCATCCGCAGATTGTTGCCGCCGGCGAGCGGGTCGTTGGCGCCGCCGATCTTGGCCGGCGGCAGCGGCGTGTGCAGCCGCACCAAGCGCGTCGAGCCGGTTCTCGTAGATCACCAGCATGTCGAGCCGGCGCAGCAATTCGCGCAGCATGATCCGCTCGTCGACCCCCTGCCGGCCGCCGAGCGGGTTGCGCGGGTCGGTCACCTCCTCCCAATTGCGGAACGCGGCCCGCCCGTCGTCGCCCCAGAACTTCGAGCGCCGGTTCAGCGCCGCGAAATCGGTCAGCGTCTCGGTAAAGCCGCGCGCCGCCCAGTCCGCCGCCCGCCTCGTCAGGTATTGCGGGATGTGGAAGCGGAAGCTCATCGCCAGCTCCTGGTCCTGGATCGTGGCGATGTCGAGATTCGACGGCGGCGCGATGCGGCCCTCGGCCAGTTCGACCATGTAGTCGATCGGCGCCATCGTCCCGCCGCCGAACACTTTTCCGGGCAGGAACTCGGTCGGCCGGATCGCGGCGGCGAACTCCTTGAACAACGGCGTGCCGTCGCGCCCGAGGCGGAACAAGAGGTCGGGCATGAACACCGGCACCAGCCGCGCGAGACCGGCGCGGAAATCCGGGTTCATCTGCTCGAGGTCGCGGTCGCGCTCCCATAGCGGATCGGACGATTCGACCAGCGTCGCGCCGAGTTTCTCGCCGAGCACCGATTTGATCTCGGCCGCTGCCGCTGTCGTGATCGGCACGGTCGCCTTTTCGCCGGGGCGCACCAACATCGACTCGCGCACGACGCCGATGCGCACCCCCTTCAGAGACGATGCGGGCGTGGCGGCGTGGCGCGCGTAGCCGCCCTCCAGCACCGACGAGCGCGGCACGGTCGTGTACGGGTCGCGGCGGTCGTAATATCCGTTTTCCGGGTCCTTCAGCGCGTCGAGCACCCGGGCGCAATCGGCGATCGTGCGGCAGATGATGCCGCTCCTGTCGCAATAGATGTCGGCGCCGATCGCCCCGCCGTCAAAGCCGAGCATCGCCTTGTGCGGCAGGATCAGCGCGCAGGCATTGTGGTTGGCGGGCCCACGGGTCGAGGCGCGCGTCTCCTCGCCGAGGCTCGCCATCACCAGATTGGCGCTGACCGACACCGCCGATCCCGACGACGACCCCAACGAGGCGGCGCGCGTCGTGTCGTAGACATTGGCCGGGTTGCCGCCCCACGAGCTGCGCTGATAGCCGAGCACCGACGGCAGCACCTTGTCGGGCTGGTGCCGGCCGCCGGGATTGCCGGCGCGGCCGTTGTATTCGGTGCAGACGGCCTTCGCGAAGATGATCGCGCCCTTGTCGCGCAGCTGCTCGACGAGGATGTGGTCGCGCGCCGGGAAGTCGATGTCATAGGAAGCGTCGCCGCCGCCGGTCGTGCGCATGTCCTTCGTGTCGAACGGATCCTTGAACGAGAACACGACACCGTAGATCGGCATTTTTTCCAATGGCGGGTTGGTACCGTACTGGGCGTCGAGTTCGGCGGCGCGTTCGAGCGCGTCCGGGTAGTGGCGGAAGACTTCGCAGACCGGCGGCGCGCCCTGGGGGAGGGGGCCGAGCGACGGGTGCCGGTCAAACTCGCCCTTGCAAGTCACCGAGCGCTCGCCGCGGATGTTCAGCGTTGCCAGCGTGTTGAGCTGGCCGGCGTCGGGCTTGCCGACGATCATGCCGTATTGCTGTTCAACGCTCGGATCGGAGGCGGTCGGCTCCATGCGGCCGAATTCGAGTGGCGACCCCTCGTACCTGTCGAGATCGGGAAACAGCGTCGCGGCGGCGACCGTCTCGGTCGGGAACGCCAGTGGCGCCCCGGCCCGCACCGCGCCGGCCGCCGCCGGGACCGGATCGCCGTCCGCGGTCACGAGCAGGCTGGCGACGCCGTTATAGGCGCGCACCCGCGCGATATATTGCTGGACGACATCGACCACGGTGGTGCGCCCGGCGCGGATCGCTTCGTGCAGCTCGTCGATCGTCGCCTCTTCGAGGCGGAATTGCTTCGCCTCGATGCCGGCCTGATCGGTCATTCGGATGCCCTCCTCGCCCGCGTCCGTGAAGTTTTAGCCCACCGCCTTCGGCGCGATCAGGCCCTCGGCTTCGAGCAGCGGGAAAATGCCGCCTCCGGTCATCAGCGCCAGCAGCCGCTCGGGCACCGGCTTCGCGCGCAATACAGTGCCGGTGTCGCGATTGCGCACGGTCCAATCCACGATCGAAATCTCCGCCGTCTGGCCTTCCTCGAACGCGGCGTGCACCCCCGGGCATTCGAGCGCCAAAAAGCCGAAACTGACCGCGTTGCGGAAGAACAGTCCGTTGATCGACTCGGCCAACAGCGCGCCAAGTCCGATATTGCGCAACGAGCGCGCCGCCGGCCGGCTTGATCCGGTGCCGAAGTTGCGCCCGCCGACGATGATGTCGCCGGGGCCGATCTGATCGACCCAGCCGGGCCGGCTCGCGGAAAACACCGCGCGCGCCTGCTCGGCTTCGGTCGCGGTCAGAAGCGGCCCCGGCAGCATCAGGTCGGTGTTGACGTCGTCGCCGAATTTCCAGACACGCCCGGAAACCATCGTGCGCTCCTTGGCTCAGGCCGTAACGGAGCGAAGCGTAGCCGGTCCGTCATCCCGACAAAAGTCGGGACTGCGGCGAGAGGATGTTGCGGATCAGGTACCGACTAATCCGAGCTGCGGGCTCGACGGCTCGGCGAAATCGCGTTCCGGGATGCGGCCGGCGAGGCGCGCCAGCCTGCCGGCCTCGACCGCACCGCGCATCGCGGCGGCCATCCGGCGCGGATCGTGCGATTTGGCGATCGCGGTGTTGACCAGCACCGCGTCGCAGCCGAGCTCCATCGCCTGCGCCGCGTCCGACGCCGTGCCGATGCCGGCGTCGAGCACAACCGGAACCGGGCTGCGGGCGCAGATCAGTTCGATCGCTGCTGGGTTGGCGATGCCGCGCCCGGAGCCAATCAGCGACCCCAGCGGCATGACCGCGGCGCAGCCGACATCGGCGAGTTTCTGGCAGGCGACCGGGTCCTCGTTGCAGTACGGCAGCACCGTGAACCCTTTGCGCACGAGTTCATCGGCCGCGTGCACAAGCTGCTCGACATCGGGGTAGAGCAGTTCGCGGTCGCCGATCAGTTCGAGCTTGACCCAATCGGTTTCGAGCGCCTCGCGCGCCAGCTCGGCGGTCAGGATCGCGTCGCGCGCGGTGACGCAGCCCGACGTATTCGGCAAGAGCCGGTACTTGCCACCGAGCAGATCGACGAGGCTCTCGGCATAGGTGTCAAGACTGATGCGGCGGATCGACATCGTAACCAGTTCGGCGCCGCTCGCTTCCAACGAGTCAAGCAGCACCTGCTGATTGGGATACTGGGCGGTACCGACGAACAAACGCGACTTCAGCGCGGTGCCGGCGATGATCAGCGGATCGGACATGCAGGTATCCTGTTCGGCAAATTCTGTTCAGCCACCTTGCAGCGGCCGGACGATCTCGACCCGGTCGCCGGAGGCGAGCGGTTTTTCCGCCCACTCGGCGCGCCGCACGACCGAGCCGTTGATCGCCACAGCCAGAAACCGGGCGCTCGGGTCGATGCCGCGCTCCGCGAGCAATTCCGCGACGGTCGAAACCGCGATGTCGGCCTCCTCGCCGTTGATGCGCAGCCTGGTCATTGAGCCCCTGGTCATTGCGCCGCCGCCGCGCCGAAAGACGCCGCCTCGGGCCGCGAGAAGGCAAAGCGCTCGGGCGAGAAGGGCAGGGCGGTGTCGGGGAGCCGTCCGCTGAGGATATAGGAGCTGACCACTGCGGCCGTGACCGGGGTCAGCAGAATGCCGTTGCGGTGATGGCCGGTCGCCACGACGAGCCGGTCGAGGCCGCTCGGCCCCAGCATCGGCGCGTCGTCGCGCGACCCCGGTCGGAACCCGACCCAGGTCTCGGCGACCGGCAATTCCTCGATCGTCGGGACGGCGCGCCAGGCGCCGTCGAGTAGCGCGAGCAGCCCCCCGGCGGTCAGCCGCTCATCGAACCCGCGCTCCTCGACCGTCGCGCCGATGACGAGACGCCCGTCGAGGCGCGGCACCAGATACGCGCGCGGCAACCACAGAACATGGCGCAACAACGGCGCCGCCGGGTCCATCTGCAACGCCATCATTTGGCCCTTGATCGGCCGCACCGGTGGGCGGTTCGCGGCCGGGATGCCGCCGATCTCGCGCGACCACGCGCCGGCCGCGAGCACGACGATGTCGGCCCGATCCTCGCCGCGCTCGGTGACGACGCCAGTCGCGCGACCGTTCCCGACCGTGATCTCGCGAACCGGGCAGTGCTCCATCAGATCGACCCCGGCATTGCGCGCCGCCGCTGCCAGGGCGCGGCCGAGCAGGCGGTTCTCGACCTGATGATCGTTGGGGCTCCAGACGGCGGCGGCGATGCCGGGCTTCAGATGCGGCTCGCGCTCGCGCGTCTGGGCCGCGGTCAGCCAGTGCAGATCGAGCCCGAGCCCTTTCTGAAAGTCATAGGAATGGCGCAGCGTCGCCGCGTCGTCGCGGTTCAGCGCGACGACCATCGTGCCCTCGCCGCGATACTCGACCGAAATGCCGGAGGCTGCTTCGAGTTCGCTGGCGAAATCGGGCCACAGACGCTGGCTTTCCAAGGCCAGCGGTAGAAGCGGCTCCTCGCCCGGTTCGGTCTCGACGGCGGCCGCCAGCATGCCGGCCGCGGCCCAGCTAGCGCCGCGCCCGGCTTCGCCCTTGTCGTAGACCGTGACCGAACAACCGGCCTGCGCGAGCCGCCAGGCAATGCCCAGACCAATGACGCCGGCGCCGACCACGACGGTCCGGGGACGCTGCTTCGGGATAGAAAGGATTGTGCTAATGACGGACTCCCTCCACCGGGCATGCCCGGCCAGGTTCAGTGGGTCTGATCTCAGCCGCCCGCCGACGGATTCGCCGCGAGCGACACCCCAGCCTCAGCCTGTCATATCAAGGCGAGGAACGCGCCGATGCAAGGAATTTCTGCGCAGCCCAGCGCCGCGATTCGATGACGTGCCGGATCCGGTGCCCGGAGTGTGATCGTCGAGATTGCTTCGTGGAGTTTATCCTCGGGCCGGCCGGAGGCCGGGCCCGTGGGCTCGCAATGACAGTGAAAGAAGAATTGTCATTGCGAGGAGCGTCAGCGACGAAGCAATCCCGGGCAGATAGCGCTACGCCGTTGCGTCGGCGGTTTCGAGCAGCGCATTGAGCAGCACGTTGCAGCCGGCGGTCAGGTCCTCGGGCTTGGCGTCCTCGATCTCGTTATGGCTGATGCCGCCGACGCAGGGCACGAAGATCATCGCGGTCGGTGCGACCCGCGCCATGTACACCGCGTCGTGCCCGGCGCCGCTGATGATGTCCTGGTGCTTGTAGCCCTGCGCCTCGGTCGCTTCGCGTACCTTGCCGACCAGCCCGATATCGAACGGGGTCGGCGGAAAGTACCAGAACTCCTCGACCGCGGCTCTGAGGTTCTGCGAGGCCGCGGCGGCGGCGCAGGCCTCGCGCAGCTCGCGATCCATTGCGCTCAGCACGGAATCTTCGGGGTGGCGGAAATCGACGGTAAAAAACACCCGTCCCGGGATCGTGTTGCGCGAGTTCGGGCTGACCTGGACAAACCCGACCGTCGCGCAGGCATAAGGCGCGTACGCGTGGCCGATGCGGTTGACCGCGTCGATCATGCGGGCGGCGCCGACCAGCGCGTCGCGCCGCCGCGGCATTGGGGTCGGGCCGGCATGCGCCTCCTGGCCGGTCACGGTGATCTCGTACCAGCGCTGCCCTTGCGCGCCGGCAACGACACCGACCGGCAACCCAGCCGCTTCGAGGATCGGCCCCTGCTCGATATGCGCCTCGAAATACGCCGCGACCGGCCGCCCGCCGACCGGCTCGGGTCCGGCGAAGCCGATGCGGCCGAGTTCGCCGCCCAGCGTCAGGTCGGGCGCGTTGTTGTCGCGGGTCGCCAGCGCCTGATCGAGCGTGAATACCCCGGCGAAGACGCCCGACCCGACCATCGCCGGCGAAAACCGCGAGCCCTCCTCATTGGTCCAGGCGACGATCTCGACCGGCGCTTCGGTCTCGTAGCCGAGGTCGTTCAGCGTGCGCACGACCTCCAGCCCCGCCATCACGCCGTAGGCGCCGTCGAAACGGCCGCCGGTCGGCTGCGTGTCGAGATGGCTGCCGGCCATGACCGGCGGCAGGTCCGGGTTGCGGCCGGGCCGCCGCGCGAAGATGTTGCCGATGCGGTCGACGGTGACGGTGCAGCCGGCCGCCTCGCACCAGCTTATAAACAGCCGCCGCGCCTCGGCGTCGAGATCGCTTGCTGCAAGCCGGCAGACGCCGCCCTTTGCGGTGGCGCCGATCTTCGCCAGTTCCATCAGGCTGGCCCACAGCCGCTCGCCGTTGATCTGCAGGTTCCGCATGTCCGGCCTCCGATTCCCGCCGACAGTTCTAGCGCGCCTGGGCAAGGCATGCCAAACCAGCATCGATCGGACTGTTGCCCGGGGTGCCTGCCGTGCGGGTGTTGTGGGATGGCGGCGGGTGAGCGCCCCGCGTGCCGTCGCTGCGGTCATGCGTTCGGCGCGGCTCGGTTTGCCCGCGGGAATATCGGAGCTATAGTCGGAAGCGAAATCGCCGGTTGAAAAGGATGGCCGATGCCGCTTCGCCTGCATGTCCCGAAAGCCGGGTACCTGCTACTCGTCGCGGCGGCGGTGGTCGTGTTCATGGTGATCGGAGCCGCCATGCCGGTCGCCGCCGCCGTGTTCACCGATGCCGCCGGCCGCCGCGTCAACCTGCCGGGCCATATCACGCGTATATTGCCGGCCGAGCGCAACGCCGAGGTCCTCGTCTATGTGTTGGCTCCGGATAAGCTCGTGGGGCTGGAGCATCTATCGAGCGGAACGGCGAAGCTGCGGGGTGTTGAGAGGCCGCCTGTTCTTCACTTTCGCCTGGACAGCACCCCGGAAAGCGTCGCCCAGGCGGCGCTCGACTACCGGGCCGATCTTATAGTCGATGCCGGCCCGGTTACACCCGAACGCGCAGCCTTCGCCGATGCCGTGCAGCAGCGAAGCGGTATCCCATACATTCTTGTTTATGACGGCTTCGACCGCCTGCAACAGGTATTCGTGTCGCTGGGTGAACTTTTCGGCGTCGGTGAGCGTGGAAACGATCTGCGGCTGTTTTTTGAATTCGACATAACGAGGGTACGAGGGGTACAGCAGGTCCGGCCTACCGATAATCGGCCGCATGTTTACTACGGGCTGGGCCCCGACGGCTTGACTACCGCCTTGCCGGGCTCGCCGGCGGGGGCCACGATTGACGCAACAGGAGGCATCAATGTTGCGGGCGCACTCGGCCGCGTTACGCTGGCGAGGATTTCCCGCGAGCAGTTGCTGTCCTGGAACCCAACCATTATCATTGCCGCGGACCCCCGCTTCTTCGCCGCGCTGCGTCGCGATCGTGCTTGGCGAGGCCTCTCCGCTGTGCGGGAAAAAAAGGTTTATCTGGAACCGAACAACCCATTCGGCTGGCTCAACGACCCGCCGGGCATCAACCGCCTGATCGGGCTTTATTGGCTTTCCGCGCTGTTTTACGGGTTTCCTGAGTACGAAGATCTGCGCGGCGTTACATGCGAGTTCTACGACAAGTTCTATCGGTTGAGGCTGACCAACGCACAACTCAACAACCTGCTGGAGCCGGCCGGTATCCCGCGTCCGGAACCGCCGCGGCCAGTCGGCCAGTCGTTCGCTCCCGGAGCGGGAACGGTTACAGCCCTGCCGGAAACGGCGCCGTCCTACTCTGTCCCGGTGATTCCCGGCACGGAGACCGGCGTTCCGGGTGGGCCGATCGCAACACCTATGCCGGCTCTCCCGGACCAGGCGGATGCGCTGTGCACGATACCGGGAATTGCGGCCCCGTTGACCGATCTGACCGGAACAATTCCTGGTTCAGGCGGAATGCCTGCGGCATTGCCCAACACACCAGCCGTGCCCGGGGGACGGATGCGCCAACCTGGCGCCGGAGGGTTCGATACAGCGCCTTCCCGTGGGCTTCCATCCAATCCGGGACGCTAGGGCGTGTTCACGTTACGCCGAACCCACCCGTTCGTCGCCTGCCCTGGGTCCCCGCTTTCGCGGGAACGACGATCCAATTTGAAGCGACAATGCTCCAGTGACTCGCCGGGAAAGCAAGCGGAACGCGTTCCTGACGGACCTTAATTTGCCGGCAGTTTCTCGAAATAACAATCTTCCCCGATTCTGCGAATAAGGCGGTAGCCTCCGGCCTGCATTGCGGCGATGAAGGGCTCGGCATTCTGCTCCCAGCATTCGACCTGCAAGAAGCAGTCGTTGTTGCGCAGCAGCAACTTCATGCCGTTGAGCGCGGTGCGCTCGTGTCCCTCAATGTCCATTTTGATCGCGATCCGGCGTCCGCTGATCGGCCACTCGTCGTCGAGCCGGATCGACGGTACGGTGTCGCGGCTGCTTCCTTCCGCGACCACCTGCGAGAACAGATCATTATTTTTCGGCGAATAGATGAACGGCACCTCGCCGTTGTGGTCGCTCACGGCGGAGCGGCGCGTCGTGACCTTATCTGTCAGGCCGTTGAGCAGTAAATTCGCGCGCATGCGATCGTAGCAAAGCTGGTTTGGTTCATAGGCGACGATGTCCGCGAACCGTTCTTCCAGTGCAGCGAATATGGAGTAGAGGCCGGCATTGGCGCCGATATCGATCAGCATGTCGCAATTCTTCTCGCCGGCCTTGCCGAAGAAAAAAGCACGCTGCGCCGCCTCCAGAAGTCCATGCTGCAATATGATGCGGTCGTGGGAGGCGTTGAGGTCAAGCAGAAACAGCGCGCCCTCGCGGCGCACGACACCGTGCCCCTTGGTCCATATCAACTGTACTGCGCGTTTGTGCAGGCTCGGAATGAGCCGCTTCAGTATCGGGAGATTCGAGGGGTGCATGCGCGCGTCGATGATTTCTTACATCGCGACTGTCTATTCCAGCAGTTCGGGCAGCGAGCGGATGATGCGGTCGGGCCGGATCGGCGTATCGGGCGGCAGGCCGACGCCGTAGCCGTCGTACCAGACCGCGAATATCCCGAGCCGCTGCGGCGCCACGACCTCCCATTCGAGATTGTCGCCGATCATCCAGGTTTCGCGCGCCTCGACGCCCAGGGAGGCCAGCGCATGAATGTAGGCCTGCTCCTCGGGCTTCCCGAAACCGTGCTCGCCCTCGATCTGGATATGGTCGAAACGGTGTTCGAGCGCGAAGCGCACGACCTTGGCGCGCTGCGCCTCGGCCGCGCCGTTCGTCACCAGGGCGAGCTTGACCCCGAGCTCCTTCAGCCGATCGAGCGTCTCGTGCGCCCCCGGGAACATGCGCAATTCAGCCTCGTGGATCTGCTGGAACCGGTCGGCGACCGCGTGGCATAGCTCGGCCGGCGGCGCGCCGCGCCCCGCCAACGCGGCCAATCCGCACACCGCGTTTTCGACGATGTGCCGGCGCGCGTCGCCGATCCGGTGCCGCCAATCCTTGTGGCGCGCCTGATCGGCCCAGAGATAGCGCGAATAATCCTGGATCGCGGCGACGACCTCCGCGGGAGGATGCGGTTCGAGCCGGTCGGCGAACTCGGCGACGACGCGCTCCCACTGATCCGCCGCCTGACCGAACGCCGCAAGGATCGTGTCATCGAGATCGAACAGGATCGCGGTCGGGAGATTGGGCATTGCGGTAAGATATTAGGCGGCGCCGACAATGACTAGCCAAGCGGCACCTGCCTTTAAGAAAGAACGACATCCTGATGCGCCTCGCGAAGCGAGGCCTCGTAGGACGCTCGGTGCCGATCCAGCCAAATCAGGACGCTGCCCGCTACCGCATCGCTTGCAATGCGCCGCTGGGTGGCGTTGGCATTGGCGGCGGCGGATTGTGCACGGCGCATCGCGTGTTCGGCACCGGCGCCGCTTCCGGCGTGCCGTGCAGCCCGATATCGGCCGCCAAAGCGCGGAAACAGGGGTGACGCCACAACAGTTCGCCGGCCACGCGATCGAGCAGCGCAACATCGCCGGGTTTGAGCGTCCAGCTTGTTGCGATCGACTTGACTTGTTGCTGTTCCTGCCGCTCTGCCTCGGTTGCATTGGGCAACTGATCGAAATCTATCGAGATCGGATAGACGGCGAAATTCGCCTGGCTTTGGCCTTGCGCAACCAGCCGGTCGCGGTCATTCGTCAACATGTCGATAAAGCTGTCGAAAGCGAGAGCCGAACTCGACGACGCGCTGTCTACCAGCGCACCGCTGATCGCCATCGCCATCGTCGGAATCGTTGTATATTTCGGCGAGGTGTCGAGTTCGTTCGGCGGATCGCTGCGGGCGTTGACGACGATAACAACAAGGTGGCGCAGCTTGCCCTGTGCCGCCAGGCTGGAAATGTTTACGGGTCCGCCGATGGTGGTCATTGCCCGGCGCAGCGCGATCAGCCCGGAATTATCCGCGACGCCGCCATCGACAAGGCGCACATAGACCGGGGTGCGATACGGCGAAACTTCCGCGCCCCCCTCGGGCACGGTTTCGTTGCGCAGCGACTGGCGATAGCGGGCGATGCGATAGGCCTCAAGATTGGCGTAGGCGCCGCCCGCGACCTGCAGCGGCAAACGGTAGGGAAGATGGGCGTTGCGCCGTCCCGGGCACCCGCTCGGGAGGTACGAGTCGTTCCGCAGCAGAACCGGCGGGAATGCGATCGGGAAGGCGGCCGAGGCGGTGACGCCGAGGCTCACCGGCACCCGATCGTAGTCCATGCACACATCATCGAGCGTCGCACGATCGAAGGTGAAGACCTGCCCGGCAACCATGTCGGTGGCATTGAGCAGAATCAGCGGTTTGCCGGGCCGGTCGAACGCGGCCATCGTCGCATCGGTCTGCAGCAGATCCTCGATCATGTCCTGCAGCAGTTCGACCCGCGTCTTGTTCTCGAGCTGCAGCGATACCCAGGTGACGGGGTTGAGCGCACGTTGTTCGAGCCAGCCAATCCCGTCGTAGTTCTGAACGCGGTCCATGAAGCTGCCGGCGTGGGCCGGCCCGTTGAGGCCGAGATCGGCGGCATAGACGCTGCCGCCCGAGACCGAGGAGACGACCGCGATATCGGCCGCGAGCGGCCTCGTTTCCTGACCCGCGGCGTAGCGCAGGTTATTGAGCCGCTTGACGACGGCGGCGGCCAACGCGGCGGCGCGCGAGCCGCCACCGGAGATCGCCACCAGCACGAGGGGTCGGTCCGGACGGGCGTCGAGCGGTTGCTGCGGCGCGTTCGCCTGGCCGGCGGCGAGCGGGTAGTCTGTCGGTTGAGTGCCGCATCCGCTCAGCAGCGCGAGCGCCGCGATAAACCAGACAGCCCGCGCAATCATGACAGTCTTTGAAAGGAAATTTCGGTTTGCTCGCCGTCGATCGCCTGCACCACTTGCCAGAGCGGTGTATACGCGAGGGCGGTTTGCAGGCCAAAACAGTAGAAGCCCTCGGCCACGATGAACGGTTGATTGGTCGCAAAACCGGTGGGTACCGGAAACACGATCGGCGTTTGATCGTCCGGCGGCACGTCACCCATTACGATCGGAACATTCCCGCCGTCAAAGCTGACCCGGATTATGGCCATGGCGCCCCCCGACCTGGATCATTATGAGTTGCATGATACCAATCCGTTCAAGCGAGAACAGCTTATCAATTTCAGCGTGGAAGGTGTGAGCGGAGAGACGGCCTTCGGGGCTCTGCAGCGTCCGGCTTGGCGCGAGCGAGCCGACGCGACCTCGCCGGGCGTCGCCGCTAGCGCCCGGCGCGTTCCGGCGTGTTGACCGCCTGCCGATACGAGAGCGCTTCGGCGATATGCCGGCGAGCAACCCCGGGGGCGGCATCGAGATCGGCCAGCGTGCGCGCCACCCGCAGCACGCGATGATAGCCGCGAGCCGAGAGCCGCAGCCGCTCGGCGGCGCGTTGCAACAGCGCGAGACCGGCCGGTTCGGGAGTGGCGACATCATCGAGCAGGGTGCCATCGGCCTCGGCGTTGGTGCGAATGCGGCGGTCCTCCGGCAGGTGTGCGTAGCGCTCGCGCTGTCGTGTCCGCGCCGCGGCGACGCGGCGCGTCACCTCGGCGCTGGTCTCGGCCGGCGGGGGCAGGGCGAGATCGGCGGCCGACACCGGAGGCACATCGATATGCAGGTCGATGCGGTCGAGCAGCGGTCCCGACAGGCGCGACTGGTAGTCGAGCGCGCAGCGCGGGGCGCGGCCGCAGGCCCGTCCGGGCTCGCTCAGATAGCCGCAGCGGCATGGGTTCATTGCCGCGACGAGCTGCACGCGCGCCGGGTAGGTGACGTGGCTGTTGGCGCGCGCGACGCTGACCCGGCCGGTTTCGAGCGGCTGGCGCAGCGCCTCCAACGCGGCGCGGTTGAACTCGGGCAGTTCGTCGAGGAACAGGACGCCGCAATGCGCCAGGCTGATCTCGCCGGGTCGCGTGCGCAACCCGCCGCCGACCAGCGCCGGCAGTGAGGCAGAATGATGCGGATCGCGAAACGGCCGCTCGCGCAACAGGCCGCCGCCGCGCAGACCGCCGGCAACCGACTGGATCATGCCGAGTTCGAGCGCCTCGGCCGGTTCGAGCGGCGGCAGGATGCCGGGCAGCCGCGCCGCCAGCATCGACTTGCCCGAGCCGGGCGGTCCCACCATCAAAAGATTGTGGGCGCCGGCCGCGGCGATTTCGAGCGCGCGTTTCGCGCTCTCCTGGCCCTTCACATCCTTCAGGTCGAGGCCGGCGGCCCGCGGCGGGGCCAGTTTTGCCTCGGGCGGCGGCAGCAGCTGCGTGCCCTTGAAGTGGTTGACGATCGCCAGCAGGTTCGGCGCCGCGACGATCTCGACCTCGCCGGCCCAGGCGGCCTCGCCGCCGCAGGCGCTCGGGCAGATGATGCCGGAGTCGCGAGAGGCGGCAGCGAGCGCGGCGATCAGGACGCCCGCGACCGGGGTCAGCGAGCCGTCGAGCGCGACCTCGCCTAGAGCGACGTAGCCCGCCAGCTCGTCCTTCGGCAAAACCTCCATTTCGGCGAGCAGCCCGAGCGCGATCGGCAGATCGAAATGGCTGCCTTCCTTGACGACGTCGGCCGGCGCGAGGTTCACGGTGATGCGGCGCGGTGGCAGCGCGAGACCGAGCGCCGACAGCGCGGCGCGCACCCGCTCGCGCGACTCGGCGACCGCCTTGTCGGGCAGGCCGACGACCGTGAAGGCCGGCAGGCCCGCGGCGATCGTCACCTGCGTTTCGACATCGACGATCTCGACCCCGAGAAACGCCACGGTACGAACCCGCGCCACCATGTTGCGGCCCGTTCCTTACGCGCGTAGCAAGGCCGAGGAAGCGGACGCGGCCGCGCCGCGACAGCGCCCGATCCCTGGTCCGACCGGCCGTGGTCCGACCGATTGCGGTCCGACCGCCGTGGTCCGACGGGCTGCAGCCCTAACCGGCGTAGCCCGCTGGGGCCGCCTCCTCCTTGTCGAAATCGAACTCGACCTTGCCGCCATGCGGGTCGTCGAAGAACAGCTGCCACAGACCTTCGCGCACCCCGCCCTGCGGCAGGCGGCGGAGCTCGTACTCCACGCCGGCCTTTTTGAGCTTGGCGACGGTGCCCGGCAGGTCGGTGGCTGTAAAAGCCATGTGATCGATGACGCCTGCCCGCACATCATTCAGCTGCTCGCGGTGGATGACGTGCAGGATCGGCTGATCGCCGACATAGAGCCAGTAGCCCGGAAAGCGGAAATTCGGCCGCGGTCCTTCCTCGAACCCGAGCAGGTCGCAGTAGAATTTCCGCGTCTCCTCGAGGTTGTCGCTCAGCACTGTAAAGTGATTCATGCCCTGTAAGCTCACGCGACATCTCCCTTGCAAGAGGACCCGCTACGGCACGGTCCCCGCTCCGATACGGCAACGGCGCCGCAGCCAATAGTCGGGATGTAGAATTGGCCGAATGGCGACCCGGCGTCAATCGCAGGGCACACCGCTATCGCGCCGTGCTATTGGCTCCGCGCTCTGGCGGCGATCGACCGGAATTTGGCGGCGGGAAAGGACGAGAATGTTCAGACGGTTGCTTATCGGCACGGTGGCGACAATCGCGGCCGGCGCGCTCGGGTTGCCGGCGATGGCGCAGAAATCCGGCGGCATCCTGCGGATCAACCACCGCGACAGCCCGGCCACGATGTCGATCCACGAAGAAGGATCGGTCAGCGTTATCATGCCGATGATGGGCGTGTTTAATAATCTTGTCATGTACGATCAAAAAGTGCCGCAGAACAGCGACGCCTCGATCGTACCGGAGCTCGCGACGGGCTGGGCGTGGAACGAGGATCATACGGCGCTGACCTTCAAGCTACGCGACGGGGTCAAATGGCATGACGGCAAGCCGTTCACGTCGGCCGACGTGAAATGCACGTTCGACCTCTTGACCGGTCAGGCAAAGGACAAGCTGCGCCTTAACTACCGCGAGAGCTGGTGGGTCAACCTCAAGGAGACCGCGGTCAATGGCCCCGACGAGGTGACGCTGCATCTAAAGAAGCCGCAGCCGGCGGTGCTTGCCTTGGTCGCCTCGGGCGACACGCCGATCTATCCGTGCCACGTCGCACCGGCGCAGATGCGGCAGCACCCGATCGGCACCGGGCCGTTCAAATTCGTCGAATACAAGCCCAACCAGAGCATCAAACTAACAAAGAACCCCGATTACTGGAAACCGGGCCGGCCTTATCTCGATGGCGTCGAGTATACGATCATCCCCAATCGATCGACCGCGCTGCTCGCGTTTATCGCCGGCAATTTCGACATGATGTTTCCCAACGTCGTCACGTTCGCGCTGCTCAAGGACATCAAGTCCCAGGCGCCTCAGGCCGTCTGCGAGGAGGGCGCCACGAGCGAATCGGTCGGCATCCTGATGAACCGCGCCAAACCGCCGTTCGATAATGCCGAATTGCGCGAGGCGGTCGCGCTGACCCTGGACCGCAAGTCGTTTATCGACATTCTCGGCCAGGGCGAGGGCAAGGTGGGCGGTGCGATGCTGCCACCGCCGGAAGGCGTCTGGGGTCTGCCCACCGACCGCCTGATGACGCTGCCGGGCTATAGCGGCGATGTGAAGGAGAACCGCGAGAAGGCGCGCGAGCTGATGAAAAAGGCCGGATACGGCCCGGACAAGCACCTGTCCGTCAAGCTGGCGACGCGCAATATCCCGGTCTATCGCGATCCCAGCGCCCTCCTCCTCGACCAGTTGAAGGAAATTTGGATCGACGGCGAACTCGAACTGGTCGAGACCGCCAACTGGGTGCCGAGGCTGATCCGCAAGGATTTCACGATCGCGCTGAATGTCCTGGGCAACGCCGTCGACGAACCCGACGTGGTCTTCTATCAGAATTACGTCAGCTACTCGAAACGCAACTATCCCGCCTACAATGACCCGGAATTCGACAAGCTGGTCGATCAGCAATCGCAGGAACTCGACCCGGCAAAGCGCAAACAGCTGGCGCTGGACGCCGACTACCTCCTGCAGAAGGGGCTCGGCAGGCCTGTCATCTACCACATCCGCGCGGCGACCTGCTGGCAGCCCTACGTCAAAGGGGTCACGCTGATGGCGAACAGCCAATACAACGGCTGGCGCATGGAAGACTGGTGGCTCGATAAATAGAGCGCCGGACCGGGCCGCCGGCGCGGTCAGGAGCGGTTCGCTTCATCCTCGCCGGCGAGGCGCCGCAGCGCCGCCTCGTCGCCGCCGTAGCGTAGCCAGTCGCCGGCCGGGCCCAATCCGATCCGCTCGTAAAAGCCGCGCGCCGGGTTCCACTCCAGCACCTGAAAATCGATGCGGCCCCAGCCGCGCTCGATCGCGATCGCCGCGAGCCGCGCCATCAGCCTGCGCCCGACCCCGTGCCGGCGCGCCGCCTCGACCACGAACAAATCTTCGAGATAGAGGCCCGGCCGCCCGAGCCATGTCGAAAAACGCGAATGAAACGTGGCGAAGCCCGCGGGCTCGCCGTCAAGGAAGGCGAGAAGCGCCTCGAATTGCCGCTCGGGTCCGAAGCCGTATCGCAACAAATTCGCCTCAGTCGCGACGACCGCATCCGGCGCCCGCTCGAAGACCGCAAGCGCCCGGATCAGCCTGAGTAGCAGCGCGCAATCATCCGATGTCGCGAAACGAATCTCGATCTGGTTCGGCATCCGACGGCGCGCTCAGGCGCTGCCGCCGGGATCGTTCTGGCGGATAAAGCCGGCGACCCTGGGATAGATCTCGTCGCGCCAGCGGCGGCCGTGGAACACGCCGTAATGCCCGACCCTCGGCTGCAAATGATGCGCGTGCTTTGCCGGCGCGAGATTGCGGCACAGTGCGTGCGCCGCGACGGTCTGCCCGACGCCACAGATGTCGTCGCGCTCACCCTCGACCGTCATCAGCGCGGTGCGCTCGATCGCGCCCGGATCGACGGCTGCGCCGCGCACCCGGAACCGGCCATGCGCAAGATCCTGGCGCTGGAACACCCGGTCGACGGTCTGCAGGTAGAAATCCGCCGGCAAATCCATCACCGTGGCGTATTCGTCGTAAAAGGCGCGGGTTGCGGCCGCACTCTCGCCGTCGCCCTCGACAAGATGGCGGAACATCCGCCAATGCGCCTCGACATGGCGGTCGAAATTCATGCTGAGAAACCCGGCGAGCTGCAAAAATCCGGGATAGACGCGGCGGAACGCGCCAGGATAGCGCGCCGGCACGGTTGTCACCACCATGTGCTCGAACCAGGACAGCGAGTGCGACCGAGCGAAGCGGTTGACCTCGGTCGGGTTGGCGGAAGGGTCGATCGGCCCGCCCATCAAAACCATCGAGGCCGGCTGGCACGGATCGTCGTCCGCTGCCATCAGCGACGCCGCCGCCAGCACCGGAACCGACGGCTGACACACCGCCAGCACATGACAATCCGGTCCGAGCAGCCGGATGTATTTGATCAGCAGCTCGATCTCGTCGTCGAGGTCGAAGCGGCCGTATTGCACCGGCACGTTGCGCGCGTTGACCCAGTCGGTCAGGTAGACGTCATGGTCGGGCAGAAGCGTCTCGACTGTGCCGCGCAGCAGCGTCGCGAAATGCCCGGACAGCGGCGCGACGGCCAGCAGCTTCGGTTGCTCGGGCGCGCCCGCCTTGCGGAAACGCACGAGCCGGCAGAAAGGATCGATCGCGACGGCTTCCTCGGTAATTTCCGTTTCGATCCCGCCAATCGTCACCCGGTCGATGCCGAAATCGGGCCGCTCGTGCCGGATGCGGCCATTCGAGAACATGTTGAGCGCCGCGGCGGCGCTGCGCAAAAACGTGGAGCCCCCGAGCCAGCGCGGGTCGAGCATGCCGTGCGCGGTCTCGGCGAACAGACGAAATGGGGCGAGGATGTCACGATGTGCGTCATACGCGTCATACAGCATAAGTTCTCATCCGCTTTTGCCTCTCTCGCGAGCGCCGCGCGCTGCGGCAGCCAACCTGCAGTTGGACAACAGTAACCGAACCGCAATAATCCCAAAAGCGCGCGCTATCGACGGTAGTGCGTCGATCGACTGATGCACGCCACCATCGTTCTCGCGATTGGCGCCGGGCGCCAGCGGTCGTGGCCGGCAGGGATCAGGCGAAAGCGTCTTTGATCCGGGCCCAGTCGTCGAGCGCGTCTTCGTTCCCCGGCGTGACCGGGATCACGATCTGCTTCCAGCCGGCATCGCGCAGCGCCGCGACCCGCTGCGTCAGTTCCTGCTCGGTCGCGGTGAACGTCGTGCGGCGGATCAATTCGGCCGTCACGAAGCGGCGCTCCTCGGGCTTGACGAACAGGAAATGCCCGCGGTGGTTTTCGAGATAGCGCGCGTCGTCGGGCTCGAAATGCCGCGCCATCTCGACATAGCCGGCAACCGCCTCGGCGATGCCCTCATGTGGGACATTCATTGTGTTCTGCCAACCCTGCTGGTCGGCGTCGGCGGCGCGGTGCAGCAAGGTCGCGGCGCGCGGTCCGGCCTGCGCCATCGCGCGCTCGCTGTCGGCCGTCTCGCCGGGCCGCAGCACGCAGCCGCACACCCAGGCCGTCGCATAAAGATCATCGGCGGCGCGGCCGGCCTCGTCCCAGGCCCGCTTCATGCCGTCGAGCGCGCCGAGCGCCCCGTCCACGTCCTGAATGAAGCATTTCCAGCGCGCGTCGAGCTTCGCGGTCAATCTCTGCGAGCGCGGCCCGTAGGCCGAGATGTGCAGCGGGATCGGGTCCGTCGTGTTGAACAGCCCGACCTCCGGATTGAGAAACTTTATCTTGCGCGATTTGCCCTCGATCGGCGTCTCGACGGTTTCGCCGGCCAAAAGCGCATAGACGACGCGGATATATTCCTCCATCTCGGCGAGCTTCATCGCACCGAGCCCCATCGCGCGCCGCGCCGAGAACCCGGTCCCGACCCCGAAATCGATCCTGCCCGGCGCCAGCCCGTTTAATGTCGCGAACGCGTTGGCCGTCACCGCGGCAATCCGGTTCGACGGCACCAGGACGCCCGTCCCGAGCCGGATGCGCGACGTTTGCATCGCCGCCGCCGCCATCGCGACAAAGCAATCGGCGGTGATCATCTGCGTGTCGAAGAACCAGGCATGCGTAAACCCCAGCGCCTCGGCCCTCTGCGCCACCTTCCACGAATCGCTCGCACTCGGAATGCCGACACCGAAATCCATTGTGCGCTCCCGTCACTCGGCCGTTTCGATCAAAGGCACAACATCGTTCTCATCTGGCTCGGGATGTTTTCTCCCGATCCACACCACCCGCCAATTCTCGCGAAAGCCGCCTAGCCAATCGATCGGCGGCCGCGTATCCAGGTTCTTGCCGCGTCGGTTTCGTCGCCGCCCGCGCAGATCGTAGCCTTTTATGATTGTCGATGCGTTCCCGTCCCGGGTGAAGAGGTATTCCAGGCCTTGAGACGAAAAACGCCAATAGTCGACCGGTTCCGGATGGTAGCGGTACGCAAACAAGGTGCGGTGAATCAATAAACCGCCCGGTTTAGCTATTCTGATGCACTCGCTCGCCGCATCCCACGGCCGCTGAACGTGTTCGAACAAATCAGTGGAAAATACCACGTCAAATGAGCCATCCGGAATTTCTGGGCACGCGCATATGTCGGCGGCAATGATGTCCTTCGATTGCGGCAATATGTCCATCGCGTGATATTCGAAACCGATAGCGTAATGCGAACGGCTTCCGTCTCGCGCGCCGATGTCGAGGAATTTGAGTCTTGCTGCGGTCCGGCACTATTCAACTCCTGTTTCAGGATATCGAGGATCGTCGTATTGCTGTTTTGTATTACCTCGATTCCCGGCGAGTATTTTTGAAAATACGAAAGTCTGCCGATGGAGTTCTTGAAAATGTAGCCAATCGTCGGGGCAAGCTCGAGCGCCATCTCGGATCACGCAACCTTCAGATGCGGGTCTCCGACAGGCGCGGCTCGTAGCCTTTGCGCGGGTATTCCTCCCAGTACTGGCGGAAGCCGTGCTTCGAGGCTTCCTGGTGCGGGCGGGCGCGCAGTTTCTCGACATCGACGTCGATGCCGAGACCGGGCGCGGTCGGCAGGTCGATCCAGCCGTCCTTGACCGCCAGCCCCGTCACGGCGATGTCGCGGCAGATCTGCTCGAAATTGACGAAATACTCGGTGATCCGGAAATTCGGGATCACCGCCGAGACATGCACGGTCGCCGCCATGCCGATCAGCGGAGAGTTGTAGTTGTGCGGCGACATCACGACCGCGTGCGGCTGCGCCATCACGGAAATATCCAGCAGCGCCGTGATGCCGCCGATCGCGCAGATGTCGGGGTTGAGGATATCGGCCGCGCGCGCCGCGAGGCACCCGGCGAATTGTTCCTTTGTGTAGAGCGCCTCGCCGGTGACGATCGGGATCGGCACGGCGCGCCGCACCTCGGCGAGGAGAGAAATATTGTCGGCGAGGCACGGCTCCTCGTACCAGTCGATATTGAACTCGGCGAGCCGGTTGCCGATGCGGATCGCGTGCTGCGGCGCAAAGCGGCGATGCGCCTCGACCAATATCTCGAAATCCGGCCCGAGCGCGTCGCGCATCGCCCTCACATAGTCGATCGCGAAATCCTCGTCGCGGCGATCGACATAGCTGCGCCACGGCCCCGGAAACGGGTCGAATTTCGCGGCGGTGAACCCCATCGCCTTGACCTTGCGGCCGCGCTCGACGCCTTCCTCGATCGTCGAGCGGCCGGCCCAGCCATTGGCGTAAATCCTGACACGCTCGCGCGACGGCCCGCCCAAGCAGGTTGTAGACCGGCTGGCCGCAGATCTTGCCGATGATGTCCCACGAGGCGATCTCGATCGCGCTCCACGCCGACAGCAATTCCATCGATCCGCGGCGGATCGCGAAATCCTCGAACATGACCTGGCCGGTGTGGCGGATGTTGAAGACGCCGCGGCCGATCACATACGGCGCCATCGCGCGCACGCATTCGGCGATCACGGTCTCCTTGCCGGCAGTGACATAGGCCTCGCCCCAGCCGTGCGTCGCCGTCCTCGGTCTCGACGCGGCAGAACAGCAGCTCCTTCGAGCCGCCGGTGCCGAGGATGAAGCTTTCGATGCGCGCGATCTTCACGAACGGTCTCCCTGCGGGCTGCTGCAATACCGGGCAGCAGTGTCGGCCGGCCGGCTTGTCCAATCAAGCGGGGGATCAAGCGCGGGCGGGGAGGCGGCCTACGGCCGAGGCGGGGCGGGCGTCGTCGGGGCGGCGGCGGTTGCCAACCCGGTCCGCACTCGGTCGAGCCCGGTCACCTGCGCCTTCACCAGTTCGGCGGGCACCGCGATCGTCTTTTCTGCACCGGAGCGCGCCGTGAACGTCACCGTCAGCCCGCCGGTGGCATTGCGCAGTGCCGCCTCGGGGATCACCGCGGCGAACTCCTCGGCGTAGGAGCAGCCCTGCTGGCAGGTGATTTCATTCTTGCTGATCGCGATGAACCGCAGTGGCTGGCCCCGGCCGTCGCGCGCCGCGCTCCAGTTGCGCGGTTGCCCGGCGTAGCTGTCGGAAACATAAAGCTGCGTCACGGTCTCGCCGGTGCGCCGGTCGATCCAGGTTCGCAGCGTGTAGAAATTCGTGCCTGCGACGCCGAGAAACGGCTCGGCGTGCTGGCGCTGCGGCCCGGTCAGCCCGACGAACCGCCCGCCCTGCTCGGTCGAGATGGCGATCGCGGTTGGCTGGCGGCCGCTCGTCGCCGCGCCGCCTGGCGCGCTGCTGCTTATGCTGCCGCAGCCAGCCAACGCCGCCATCAGCAGCAGCGCCGCTGCTGCTCGCCTGCCCGGGTGCGAGATCCTCACCGGCCAAGCTTCGCGTTGTCCTCGCCGAGCGCCGGCGCCGCCCTCTCGAATGCCGGCCTGACGCCATCGAACGACAGCGGCAGGCCGACGAGGCCGAGTTCGCTGCCGTGTCTGGTCTGGATGATGCCAAGCGCCTGCGTCTGTGCGTCGCCGACGACCTGGTCCAACGTGTTGATCGGCCCGTTCGGGATGCCCTGGCTGCGTCGAGCAGCCGCGCCCACTCGGCGCGCGGCTTCGTCGCAAAAATGTCGGAGAGGATCGGGACCAGCTCCTTGCGGTTGACGACCCGGTCCTTGTTCGAGCGGAAGCGCGGGTCCTCGGCGAGGCCGGGCCGGTCGAGCACGGCGGCGAGGCGGCGAAACAGATTGTCGTTGCCGGCCGCCACCATCATGTACCCGTCCGAAGCGGCAAACGCCTGATACGGCACGATCATATCGACCCCGGAGCCGTGTCTCGCGGGCAATTCGCGGTTGGCGAGATAGCCGGCGAGATAAATGCTCATCCACGCCAGCCCGGTCTCGTAGAGCGAGGTATCGACAATCCGGCCCTTGCCGGTGCGGCCGCGCTCCTGCAATGCCGCCAGGATGCCGATCACCGACCACATCCCGGCGCCCATGTCGACGATCGAGGCCGGCACCCGGACCGGTGGCCGCCCATCCTCGCCGAGCAGGCTCATCAGCCCGCTATAGGCCTGCATCATCGGGTCGTAGCCGGGCTTGTCGCGCAACGGCCCCACCGCGCCGAACGCACCCAGATTGCAGAAGACGAGGCTCGGCTTCGCGGCCACAAGGTCGGCGCCGCCGAGCCCGTATCGGTCGAGCGCGCCGAATTTGAGATTGTGCAGCACGACATCGGCGCGCTCCAGGATCAACGCCTTGAGCCGCGCCGCGTCCTCAGGATCGGCGAGATCGACCGTGATGCTGCCCTTGGCGCGGTTGACCGCGTGAAAGCACGTCGCCGCCCCTTCCATAAACGGCGGCCCCCAGCCGCGCGCCGCGTCGCCGGTCCTGGGGTTCTCGACCTTGATCACCTCGGCCCCCAACTCGCCGAGGATCATCCCGGCATAAGGCGCCGCAATGCTGTGCCCGATCTCGACAACGACAAGACCGGCCAGAGGTTTGGGAGTGGACATCCAATTTTCACCACAGAGACACGGAGAGCGCAGAGATTCGCCGGTCGAATTGTAGAGTGGATTGAGCAGAGCGAAACCCACCGATTGGCGGAGAGAGAGGAGTTTCGCTTCGGGCGACCCATTCTACATCATCTCTGTGTCCTCCGGGTCTCTGTGGTGAAATCCTCTACTGCGCCCGTCCATCCCCGAGCGGGTGTTTGCGCAGGAAATCGAAATCGCAGCCGCGGTCGGCCTGCAGGATTTCGCGGCGGTAGAGGCGGGCGTAGCCGCGCTCCGGCATCGCGACCGGCGCGGTCTTGCGGCGCGCCAGCTCGTCGGGCGGCACCAGCAGGTCGATGCGGCGCTCCCTGACCGACAGGCGTATCAGGTCGCCGCTGCGCACCTTTGCCAACGGCCCGCCCGAGGCCGCGTCCGGCGTCACGTGCAGCACGATCGAGCCGTAGGCGGTACCGCTCATCCTGGCGTCGGAAATGCGCACCATGTCCTTGACCCCGGCGCGCGCCAGCTTCTGCGGGATCGGCAGATAGCCGGCTTCCGGCATGCCCGATTGCGATAGCGGCCCGGCGTTCTGCAACACCAGGAAATCGTCCGGGGTCACGTCGAGATCGGGGTCGTCGATCCGCGCTGACAAATCTTCGAGCGAGGTGAAGACGACGGCACGCCCCTCTTTCTCGAACAGACTAGGGTCGGCCGCGGAGCGCTTGAAGATCGCCCCCTTCGGCGCCAGCGAGCCGAACAGCGCAACAAGGCCGCCGACCGGCTGCAACGGCTCGGTCAAGCGGGCGCACAACGTCCCGATCGACCGGCCCGGCCGGCCCCGCCAGCCGCTCTCCCAATGTCTCGCCGGCCACGGTCAGGCAATCGAGGTGGAGCAGCGGCTTCAGCTCGCGCAATACCGCGCCGATGCCGCCGGCGGCGAACAGATCCTCCATGTAATGCGGCCCGGTCGGCTTCAGATCGACCATGACCGGCGTCGAATCGCTGATCTCGTTGAGGTGCTTCAGGTCGATATCGACCCCGGCCCGCCCGGCGACCGCCGTCAGGTGCAATACCGCGTTGGTCGAGCCGCCGATCGCCATCAGCACCCGCAGCGCGTTCTCGACAGACTGCGGGCGTCACGATGCGGTCGGGCGTGATCTTCTCGGCGGCAAGCCGCATCGCGGCTCGCCCGGTGGCCTCGGCGGCGCGCAGCCGGTCGGCGTGCACGGCAGGGATCGCGGCGCTGCCCGGCAGGATCATGCCGAGCGCTTCGGCGATCGAGGCCATCGTGCTCGCCGTCCCCATCACCGCGCAGGTGCCGGCCGTTGTCGCCAAATTGCCCTCGACCTCTTCGATTTCGTCCGTCGTCACCTCGCCGGCCCGGTATTTCGCCCAAAAGCGCCGGCAATCGGTGCAGGCGCCGAGCCGTTCGCCATGCCAGCGCGAGGTCATCATCGGCCCGGCGACGAGGCCGATCGCCGGCCGGTTCGCCGAAACCGCACCCATCAGCTGCGCCGGCACGGTCTTGTCGCACCCGCCGACCAGCACGACCGCGTCCATCGGCTGGGCCCGGATCATCTCTTCGGTGTCCATTGCCATCAGGTTGCGGAACATCAGGCTGGTCGGGTTGAGGAACACTTCCCCGAGCGAGATCGTCGGGAAGACCAGCGGCAATCCGCCGGCCGCCAGCACACCGCGCTTCACCGCGTCGATCAGTTCCGGGAAGTGCCGGTGGCAGTTGTTGAACCCGGAGCGCGTGTCGGCGATGCCGATGACCGGCTTCGCCAGCATGTCCTGCGAATAGCCCATCGAGCGGGCGAACGAGCGCCGCAGATACAGCGCGAAATCAGGGTCGCCGTAATTCGTCAGGCCCAAACTGAGGCCATGGCGGGCGGGGCCGGCCGGCTCGGTCATGCTGATCCTCTCAAAAACGCGACCTGCCGCGGCCCGGCCGGCGTCGAAACCGGGCCGACCATCGGCACTGCGGGAACTCCAGGACGACTGCCAGGCGAATCGCGCGTCAGCGCGCCGCGCGGCTATGGAACATTCGCGAGCGGTTCGTTACCGGCATGCGCCTGTACGTCGCCCGAGATCTGGCCGCCGCACTCGATCTCGATCTGGCCGTATCGGATCGTGCCGGAAACCCGTCCAGTGGCGCGGATCAACAGCCGCTTGCGCACCGTCAGATTGCCCTCGAAGCGGCCGCGCACCTCGATCTCGTCGATCGTCGCCGAGCCCTTGAACAGACCCGATTCGGCCAGATCGACCTCGTTGCAGTTCTGCAGATTGGCTTCGACGCTGCCTTCGATGACCAGCCTGTCGCAGGAGTTTATCTCGCCCGAGAGCGTGATCTCACGGCCGACGATCAGTTTGCGCAGATCGGCATCGTTGCGCCGCGGCGGCGCCAGCGGACCTCCCGCAGGTGCACTCGCTGACAGGGAAGCGGCCGGGCGCGGACCGGGATCGGCGGGCCGCGGCGGCTCGGCGAGGCGCGCCGCGAGCGGGGCCGGTGAGGGAGGACGGGCGACCGGCGCCACCATCGTACTCTGTCCGGACGGGTTCGGTCCGGATTGGTTGCCGGAGGGCTTCTTCGGAATGCCCAGATCGTCAGGTGCGTCGGACATCTTGCGGTCCTCTGTCTCGGTTCTTTTCCGGCCGAACATGGAGGCGGGTTCCATCAATTGCAGGCAAGTTGCGGGGCGGGCTCGATGCGAACCGGCTGGCTCGCCGTTCTCCCGATCGTAACGGAAACCGGCTCGGATCAGGAAACCGTAAGTCGCGGGTCGGGTACTCGCATCCGGGCCATGAGATGCACCATGAAGGCGGTCGCGATCACGGCGGCGACCAGGTTGACGAACGGGATCGCGAACAACCCGGCGATTACGACGCCGGCGACGAACACACGCCCGGCGACGCTCCTGCGCGCCGCCCGGGCGGCGATCGGGTCGAGCCGTCGCAACGCGACCACCTCGAAATATTCGCGCCCAAAAAGGTATCCGTTGATGCCGAGAAACACAAAAAGATTTATGCCCGGCGCCAATATGTACACCGGCAAGGCAAGCAGATTGAGCAGCAGCGTCAGCCCCATCAGGCGCACGGTCGTGGCGACAGCTTCGGCAGTCGAGGTATGGCGGACGGGGCCACTTCCGGGATAGTGCTGCGCCTCGACCGCCGCCGCAATTCGCTCAAGGAAAAATCCCATCACGATCGTCACGACGATCGGAAACAGCAGCCAGCTCAGGACCAGAACCGCCAGGCCGCCCAGGATGTCGACCAGCCAATTGAGCGGTCCCCATTCGAACAGTGCCGTGCGGGCCAACAGGATCGCGACCGCGGTCCACAACAGCATGAAAGTCGCCACGGCCAGCGCGAGGCCGAGCGCGGTCAACCGGCGCACCGCGGGAGCCGACAAATCGTCAAACGCACGCAACAGGGCGGGGATCATCGCGACAGGCTTCTACCGCTAAGACCGACCCCGGCCAATTCCGAATCGGGCGGACTCTTGCGAAGCGTCGGCCAGGTGGCCTATATGGGAGCGGTTGCCGCCATTTCCGCGCTGGAGGCGGCTCTGATCCCCGGTAGCTCAGTGGTAGAGCAAGCGGCTGTTAACCGCTGGGTCGCTGGTTCGAATCCGGCCCGGGGAGCCAAATCTCGGTTTTGACCGAACTGTCATCGCCTCCCGCCTTAGTGCGGGAGGCGAGGGCGGTGGTATCCGCAAGTAGATCAAAGGGTTCGAGGAAGGTAGCGACGCACCTCCCCATGCTCCCACGAGCAGTTCGAAAGTAGGAAATTGAGCAGGCGGCGCTTCTCGCGCGCGGTGCTGGCGTTCGAACAGGGCCTGGGCGTTGCGGGCGAGTTCGAGAATCTGCACGCCCTCGTCCATGTAGGACTGCTCGGCCTCCTGGTGGCGGTCAATGTCGCGCTGGCAGCGCGCCTGTTCCTCACGCCAATGCCCGGCCATCTTGTCGTAAAAATCGCCGCCGATCTTCCCGTCAAGCTTGTCGATGTACATTGCCTCGATGCGGGCCTGGAGGCGATCGTATTCCGCGCGGAGCCGCCTAATCGCCTCCTCGTGCTCGCGCCGCTCGTCGGCGTGACTGGCATGAAGTGCTTCGCGAACCCACTCCAGCACCTCGTCGTCGAAGCGCAGCCGCGCCTAGCAGCTGGGTGAACTGCGCCTCCAGTAATTCCTCACGGACATACTTCTTTCGGCAGGAGGCAGGCTCGCCCCGGCATTTGTCCGCATATCCGGTGCAATGATAGTAGATGTATTTCTGCTTCTTGATCTCACCGACCACCGCGCAGCCGCATTTGGTGCAGACGATCAAGCCCGAGAAGGCGAAATCATGGGATACGCGGCGGAGCTTCTTGGCGGAGCGGCCGTCGAGCACGCCCTGCACCCGCTCCCACAACTCGACTGACACCAGCGCGTCGTGCCGCCCCTGGTAGAGCTTCCCATTCCACTCGAACCGGCCGGCATAGAGCCGGTTACGCAGGATCGCATGGATTGTACTCACCGGCACCTTGGTCCCGCTCTTGCGATGGACGAGGCCGGCATCTCGCGCCATTCGCGCGACCTCTTTCAAGCGAATACTGTCCAGTGCCATACCACTCGAACAGCTTGATCAGGATGGGCGCACATCGTTGGATCCGGAGGCGATGATTTTCTTGCCGTGCGGACCGGCGACATTACGGTAGCCGAGTGGCGACTGGGTCGGCCAGATACCCTGCTCGGCCTTTTCCTGCATGCCTTTCCGCGTTTCCTCGGAAAGATTGTCGATGTAGTTCTTTGCCATCAGCACCTTGATGCCGTGCATGAACTTTTCCGAGGACCGCGAGTCGCGCGAGAGCACCACGCCTTCCTTGGGGAAGTGGATCTCGACATCAAGTTCGTCGACAGTCACCCAGTCCTTGAGGTTGCGGTAGAGCCGGTCCGTCTTCTCGACAAGCAGCACGCGCACGGAAGCGTGGCTCCTGAGATAGCCGATCATCTCGCCGAAGGCGGTGCGCCCGGTCTGCTTGGCGGTTTCCACGTCCACATATTCCTGGAGGACGGCAATGCCCTGCGCCGCCGCGTATTCCTTCAGGAGCTTCAACTGCGCCGGGATCGAGAAGCCTTCCTTCTCCTGCTCCTTCGAGGAGACGCGGGCGTAGATTATGGCCTGCTTGCGGTCGGACACGATGGAGGATGCAGTTGGTAAGATTTTGAGCATATTGTCCAGTGTATAGTGTACAGCTGGCGGCTTGCAAGTGGCGAGTTTAGCGGTGCTGTGCCCGAGGGACATCGCCGGTCGATCGTTGCTGGGAAAATGGTTCCGATGGCTGCCGCCCGATCGCATCTCGACCCGCCAAGGTCAACGCAGCCGGTTCAACCCCGCGCCCGCGGGGAACACGGCGGCGGCGAATTGGCGCGTGACCGAGTATCGCTTCATTCCCCGCGCCCGCGGGGAATCTTTGACTGTCATGGCGCGTGCGCGCGACTGCACGGTTCATCCCCGCGCCCGCGGGGAACACGAAACAGTGTCTCGTCTGCTGCGTCTGGCACGGGGATACAACGATGGTCGAGTCCAGGTAGCGTAGCACGTCGACGATTGTTGCTCTCGCTGATGCGGCGACCACTGTTCCGCCACGGTCACGTAGCTCTCCGGGAATTCGGTAACGGGCAGCTCGCGGCACAGTCGGGTACGGGTCCTTTCGGTCGCCCTGACCCAGGAAGGGTGAGGCAAAGTGTCCAGGGCTTGATACAAAAACGAGCGTTCTTCTTTTGGGGCCGGGCGTCGTCGTTCCGATCATTTTGCGAAACGGATCAGCCCTCGACCGTTCCCTGCCGCAGGTCCTTGAGCCGCAGCAGCATGGTCAGCATCCGTTCGAGCTTGCGGTCGAGATGGACCTCGTAGCGCCCGAGCCGCTCCAGCTTGTAGGGGTCGAGCGCCTCGCCGAAAGCCTGCTCGCGGATCAGCGGACGGTGGGCCAGCTCCTTTTTCCGTGTCTCGAACCAGGGCAGCACCTCGTTCTCCAGGAAGCGCCGTAGGCCCGCTTCATCGGCGGTGGCGGGTTCCTCGCCTCTGTCCAGGTCGGCCGGATCGCGCGCCAGGATGTCCGCCCACCACTCGCGCGTATCCTCGCGCAGCGCCGCGAGCGCGGCCTCGTACCGGTCATTGCGCAACGAGCCCAAGATGTTCGAGGGCGCGGCGGGTCATCGCCTCGTCCTCCTCCAAATCCCGCATGTCCTCCTCCGTGTCGGCGTCGGTGGCGCGGACGGCATTGGTGACGCGCTCGGACTCGCCTGCGTCATGGAGGTGGGCGAGCGCCACCTTCACGGTCTTGCGGTAGGAGGCAAAGGTGTCGTCGAGCCCGCGCCGGTGGGCGGCGGCTTCGGCCAGGCGCAGCCGGCGCTTGCGCCACAAGATGCCGGCCAGTTCCTCGACCAGATGCTCCTCGGTCGGTCCTTGCGGCGCGTGTTCGGCAACGAGCGCGGCGACCAGGGTCTTGGTATTCCTCCGCGTCCTCCCACGGCAGCACGGTGTAGCGGGACAGCACGCCATGGCGCAGCGCATTGAAGCGGGTGATCGCGGTGCCGGCGGTCTCAACTGGCACCGCGGGTTCCGTGTTGCTCATTGCCAATAGCTCCTTCTGCGATTGGACTGTCTCCGGTTGAGATTGTTGATCTGCGACAGCAGGCGTTCGGTTCGAATGGCGAAGGCTTCCTCCGCCTCCGTCTCGGCCTCGAAGGTGCGGTTGAAGAGGCGCTTGTAGGTCCGCCGCCACATGCCTTTCGGCTTTGGCGGGAACAGTGCGGCCATGCCGGGATCGCCGCCGAGGCGCTGTCTGATTTTGTTCGCGCGACGAAAGGCGCGATCCCACCTATCCTCGCTCTGGCTGGCGTGGGCGAGCCGGTGGCAATGCCGGCACAGGAAATAGCGCCCCGACAAGTGCAGCTTGGCGACGCGCCGCCCGCAGGCGACACCGTTCACCACGCCGGGACAGATGAAATAGGGCCGCGCGCCCCCGTAGCGGCAGGCGACGTGAACGATGCGGACGGTCTCGGTCACGTCCTCCCAGTCACCGCCGCCGAGGCGTATTCGATAGGTGAGTTGCATCCGGTCGGCTTTCGGCGCGCAGACTGATCGACGCGACCCGCTCGCCGTCGCGCGTCCATTGCCAGCCGCCGACCCAGCCGGCGCGCAGGCAGCCCTCGCGGTGCAGTCGGTTCACATCGAGCGAGCGGCAGGCTTCTACCGTGTCGCGCCCCGATCCGCGCGGACGTCCCGATCCGATGCCGCCCATCATGCGCTCCCGTTTTTCCCGAAATCGTTTGGCAAGTTCGCCGGCGCCACGATCCCCATCGTGGCCAGCGCGGCTATCGCCTCGGCCTTCCGCCCGGCGTACCAGGCGGAGGAGCAACCCGAATGCAGCCAAACTCGGCCGGCCTTCCGATTCCAACGGGCAGTAAGGCGATCATGCGGGTACTCGCCGCCGCCACAGGCCGAAACAGCTACCCGGCGGCGAATAGGCCGGGATTCCGATTCAGCCATTCGGATAAGCACCATTCGAATGCGAGCCGCGGCTTGGCGGCGTACGTCAGCCCGGCATCGGGTTCGGCCGTCCCGGCGCTGCTCGTCGAAAAAGAGCTCGCCATTCCTCGGCAGACCAGCCGCAATAACGGACCCGCAGCCCACGTCGCAGCAGCGTCGACGACGCCGGCCTTGTGCCGCCGCAGCATGTCGAGAACAGCGAATGGTGGCTCCGAAGGCGCCTCCAGCACCAGATCGTTCCCGTCGAATGAAAGATCGATGCCGGCCGCGTGAGCCATCTGCAGGGCCTCGGCTGCGCTCATGGTGCTTGCGCTCCGGAGCCGAGTGAGGGCCGACGCAAATTAATGAGGACCGGGCCGGAAGCGGCCGCGGGTTTCCCCTGTTTCCCCACATTCCCCGATCCGGCCCGATCGAGGCGCTTATCCCGGGGAATGTGGGGAATGCGGGGATGTGCATCTCGGTCGTGGCCGGGGCCAATTCTTTTTCGGCTGCCGCCACTTGCCCAGCTCCGACGCTCGGCCACAGCAAGCGCAATTCCTCGTAACGGCTGGCGACGTGCCCCTTGCCGAGCACTCGATCGCGGCGCCGACGGTCCTGCTTTGGGTGGAAAGACCCTGTCGCCGCCATCGCTTGCGACGGAAACATCCCCGTGTTTCCCCACATTCCCTCGATCCGGCGTGCTCCGCATGCCCGTTCCGGGGAATATGGGGAAAGCGGGGGATGTGAAGCTCGGTCCCGGCCGGGGCGAACGTCTTTTTGACTGCCACTCCTCGCCCGGAGCCCAACAACGCCGCGTGGCTGGCCGCGAGGGTCCTTGATGATTCCGAAGCTGCTCAAAACCGAGCCCTCCAGCGCGGCGCTTCTTGTTCTGCGTCGGACGGAAAAACATCGTCGCCGCCGTCATTGACGGCCGAAGCATTCCCCTCTTTCCCCACATTCCCCGACCCGGCTCCGGCCGGGCGACGGGACACCTCGATCCGGTAGGTGTTTTCGTTGTGGCCTGGGGACTTGCGCAATGTAGCGACCTGCCGGCCGTCGCCGATCCACGCGGGCCGGCCGACAAGGCGCTTCTGGAACAGCTTTCCGATGCTGTGCGCGGTTGGCCGATCCAACCGTTTACCGACCAGCTCGCCCAACGCGTCGGCGAGGGTTTCGGCCCGGATCCTTTTTTCGTCATCGTCGCGCGTTGGCGTTGACCACCCGATCTTCGGCTCGATCGTCATGGCCTTGACCACGTCGCGCGCGATGAAGCTGCTCCCGCCCCAGATTTCCTGCAGGACGCTCAGCGCCGCCGATGCGGCGGTCGCCTCTTCGTCGCCGATCTCGCCGGCGCGCATCAGTTCGGTGCAATCGACCGTCACGCCGATCAGACCGGCGGCATGTTCCATCGGCCAACCGACCAGGCTCCACCAGGTCTTAAACCGGGTTTTCGCTTCCTGTTTCCGAGGGCGGGCCAAGGCTCCGGCGATCAGCAGCGTGTAGAGGGCGCGAACGATCTTCGGCCGGTTCGCCTGCGTCCAGGCCAACGGATCGGCATGGACGAAGGGGCGGTTCTCCGGGTCCGGGCGGTTGACGTTGAGCGCCAGGATCAGCGACCGGCTCGCCATGTCGCCGCGCGGCGTAATCGAATTGCCGGTGAAGATCTGGACGGTGGTCGACGGCACTGATTTCCACGCCGGAAACACCCAGCACGCGATCCGAGATTTCCGCCGCCGTGAGAGCCGCTTCGATATGCGGGCAGGAAATCGCCGCGCCTCGGGCGATGTTGTCCCAGGCGAGGCACGCCACGCCCTGGCGCAGATAGGCGAACAGCGCCTTCTTGCGCTCCTCTCCGTTCTCGGACCAAGCGGCGGCCGCTGCGCGACGACCCAGCGCTGCTAGCGTGATCATGTTAACCAGCGTGGTCTTGCCGCCGCCGCGCTGTCCGGCGGTGGCAAAGAAGGCGGGCCGCTCCGGAAGCAGGGCTCGTTCAATCAGCGTCATTGCCAGCATGATCGCGATCGCTTTGCCGACCGGGTCCAGCGCGACATCGACCAGCCACTCGTCGAACAGAAAACCTACAGCCTCGCGGACGGCCTGGTCTGTCGGCGGTTCCGTCAGAACACAGGCCCGAAGAAGCGGGTCGATGCGATGGACCAGCCCGGTGCCGCGATCGAGGCCGACGCCGTCAATGACGTTCCCCGAAAGCGGGACGAGCGGAGCCGTGTTGATTGCCCGCACCACGGGAATGGTGCTCGCCGGGAACTGCATTAGGGCGTCGATATACGGCCTCGGCAACGCAGCGAAATAGCATTTCTTATCGGTCTCGACGGTCCAACCGATGTACCGTTCGAGCAGCAACTCGGTACAAGTGGGCGTCAGTCGCACCAGACCCGGCTCGGCCGGCGCCTTCATCACCTCGGTATCGCCGCTCTCATCATTGACACCGTCGGCGGTCAGGGTGTGAAGAGCCCAAGGTTCGCGAACGCGTACTTCAACCAGATCACCCGAAACGTTGCGCGTCGGCGGCTCTTCCCGCGGGTCGGCCCCGAGCACCTGGTCCAGGAAGGTCACGATTGGCGTTAATTCACCGTCGGGCTCCGGCCGCGGGCGAAGGATCCTGCCTTTTGCCCTCTGCGACGTCGCCGCTTTGCGCTGGGCCCGGTCTCGTTCTCGGCGCTCCTTGGTGATCCGCGCCATCACAGCGCGCACGCCGATCCCGGCAACCTTGGCGACAGTCGCGGCGAAATCGGCGAGTTCATCGGCCTCCAACTCGCTGTTGGCCAGAATCGCCATCGCGAAATCCACGATGGCGTCGACCGGGGCCCCTTTCAATGCGGCCTTGGCCGACCGCAGATCGTGGCGGAGGAGATAGATCCCGAGGCCGTGGGCGAAGCTGTGAATGAACAGGCCGCCATCGTCGGCCCGCATGACTTTGGCCTTGCAACGGCCGTAGTCGACGCCTTCCAACGGGTCGGCCAGCGTCTCGCCGATGTATCGATCGGGGTCCGCGAGAACATCGGCGACGGTCACCGTGCCCAGATGATCGAATTCGAGTTCGAGGTACGGCAGCAAAACGCCGCGATGGCGTGCCGTGACCAGCCGCAGCGCCGAGACAAGTGGCATGCCGAACTTCGCTGATATTTTATCGGCGAGCGTTCGATCGTGCCGGGTGCGCACTTCAGCCGCCGCTCTGCCGAGAACTTCGGCGCTGGCGGCCTTGGCTTCTTCGACGCGGTGTCGATCGTATTCCGTGAGCCAAGGCACGACGAGGCCGGTGTCGATCGCCTCGCCCTCGAATGCTTCGGGGATGCGTTTCGACGCGTCCTGTGCCAATGGCGGCTCGATAATCGGCGCGCCCTCGAAGCACAGCCGCTCGCCATAGGCGACCATGCGATCGACCAGCGAGCGATCGAGCAACTGCCCGGCGTTGCCGATCAGGTGCCACCCGAGCCCGTGCAGCCAGCATCGCTCATGCAGGTCCCGCAGGAAGCGCTCGATATCACCGGCGTCTTGGGTCAGAACATAAATATGGGCACCGCCGCTGCCACCGAACTGCTCGCCAGTGTCGGTCCGGAACAATCCGGCGCTCGTGCTGGCGCGCGACACCCGAGCCGCTCGTTGCAAGCCCGGGCGCCACGGACAAGAGCGCGTTCCACATTCCGCCGGCCGCTTCGATCGCGGTCGCGACATTGGGCGGCATGCCCTTGCGGTCGAAGTCGATCAGACGCCCAACCCGGCGATCCCGGAACATAATCGATGAAGTCCCGGGTGCGCGCGATGGCGCCGGCGTTTTCCTTCAGCTTCTTTTCAGTCGTGATCGCCACCGAATCCGGAAGTCCGGCCTTCAAGGAGCCCAGCGCGATAGCCTGGTCGGAACGGCATGACGTGATCAGGGTCGCGAGGTCGCCCGCCGTTGCAGCGATGGCTCGGCTCGCGGTGCCTCGAACCATCAAGCAATTGGATCCGTCGCTGCGCACCGTTCCCGTCTCGTCCAGAGAGATGCGCTTCGACATCAACGGATCGGCACCGCGCTTCGTTATGACCGTGATTTCCGGTGTCATGACTGCCGCGCTCCCTCCGCGGAAGCCATCGCGCGCGTTCGTATTGTTCGCCGGAGTGCGCAGCTCGGCGCGGGACCATTCGGCTAGCACCGAGAAAAAGCCCACGAAATTCGCGGCGATCTGCCGGGCGTCTTCGCGGCTGAGATCGCGACCGACACGCGGTTGCCAGACCTCCCGCGTCCGGCGGATCAGGTCATCTTTGAGGTTGTCGTTTACGGTGTGAGATGGCTTCACCGAAGACCTCACGGGCGGCTCCTCGCCGTTCCGTGCTCCTGGTCTCCGGTCTCGGAATCCCACCGATAACGTCGGACCGCGATATGATTTGCATATCCGGCGTCCCCGTCCCAGGGATCGCCGCTTTCAACGCCGCTTCAGCGCGGCAGGTCTTCCTCTGGAATGGTGAACTTGTGGGCCTTGCCGGCGCGAATCACGAGATGGCGTTTCCTGCCGCTTCCGAGCTCGCAAGTAATGGAGTAATCGAAAAAGCCGTGACGTAGCCCTTCCATCACTACGGTTTCCAGATGTGCGAGGGCATCAGCCAATTGGCCGTGATGCGCGCGAGCAGTCGCAAAAATCGGAGCCTCAGGCATTGTGCAGCAGCGCTTTCATGTCCTTGATGGTTGCGGAGAACGGCAGCGCCGGAACGGTCGCGCCATGACCATAGAACGCCAGCACGTCGTCGCGGCGCTTTGGGCGATCCCGAAACACAAAGACCTTGTGCCGGCCTTCGGCCCGGAGAGCGATCAGGTCATAGCCGGCACAGCGCAGGTAGCAGGCGAGGTAGAAGTCACGTGTTTCGAATGCAGATCCATCGTCCGCTATACATTTATTTGCGTGTCTAGGTGACACTTCATATTCTCCTTAAAAAAAGCCTGCGCATTCGAGAGCACGCTTTGACGCGGTACTTGGCGATGAAGCAGCCCAAGCTTCTCTAGCCGAATACGCATGGCCATCGGTGATACGAGGAACTGCTCTGCAAACGGCCGGGCGATGCGGTCCAGCACATAGTCCTCTGCGTAGGAACAGTCTAAATCGCCGATTTGCCATTCCAGGCGCGCGACTTCGACGAAGGCGTGCTTGATCGGAAAGGGAGGCTGGAGGACACGCGGCTTGCCGTCCGGGAACATCTCGTTCCACGCGGCGAGGACGAGCTTTCGGGGCATCAGCAAGCATGACGCATAAACATCGGCCTGCCACTCCACCGGTTGCCTTGCCTGACTCGACCGGCAGATTACCGCGGGCGAGACCGGTTCGTTGAACAAGGAAACCTGCATCGGGTCTTTGGCAAACAGGTAACGGTGCAGTCGCCAATGCCCACCTCCCTCATGCGCCAGCGTGAAACGATAACGGCCTTCCTTCGACGGGTTCTCCTCCGGGTCAAGATGTTCATCGATAACGATACGGCGTTCGTTGAAAAATATGGCACCAAGGATGTCCGGTTCGAACCCGACACGCGGGGCTCCAAATATCTTATGGGTGTCATCGAACTCGATCCCAAGCTTCAGATGCTCCTCGATAATATCCTCGATCGGAATGATCCGGCTGATCCCAACGCCGCATGTCCGTTCGTACTCGGCGAGCAGCGCAGTCGCCTCGCGTTCGATTTGGTCCTCTCGGAGGTAAGGCACCTTTATCGACATCAGGTCGTCATCCTTTCAGCTGCATCGACGAAACTATGGCCCCTATTACTCCTGCTTTCTCTGTTGTTGTGCGTCCCGGGTCAGACGGGCGATATCTTCGGTAGACAATCCTTTTGCCGTGCGTAGAAGTGCAGCCAACGGGACGGGCTGACGCTTGATGATGTCGGTGATGTCCGAGGATACCCGCCCGGCCCGCGCCAGCAGATCGTCCGGATCGCACTCGATGATCTCGGCGATCGCCCGCACTCTGTCCTCGGCCATCGGCGGGAACTCGTCGCGCTCGACCTTGGAGAGGTAGGTCGGGCTGACCCCGATCTTCTTCGCCATCTCGCGCAAACCGATCTCCCTCGATTCTCGCATGCGGCGAATGAATGCCCCGAATTTCTCGCGCGCACCGGCCATTCCTCACTCCTGTCCTGTGTCCAGTTGGCACTAAATGGTCGCCACAGGTTTGCGTGTCAACCGTCCACTGAACCGATGTCTGAATCGTGGGGTTCGCGCGTCTCAAAGGCTGGCGCACGGTAACCGGCCGAACTTGCGCACCCAGCGCGCCTGATCGGCTCATGTGAGCCACTCTCGTACCGACTTTGCTGCACTAGCCGGCGGGTTTAACCTCTCGTAAAGAAGCGGTAGCAGGCCAGGAGGTCCGCATGTTGAGCCAGTCCCAGATCGCGCAATACCGCTATGATGGTTACCTGTTCCCGTTCCCGGCGCTGTCGCCCGAGGAGCTGGCCGAATGCAACGACGGCTTGGCGCGCTATGAGGCTTGGCTCGGCAAGCCGGTCAACGAGGCGGACCGGCGCTGGCGGTCGGCCGGCTATGTCATGCTTCCCTGGCTCGATGCGCTGGTGCGGCACGCGCGAATCCTCGACGTGATCGAGGACCTGATCGGACCCGACATCCTCGTCTACACCGCGACCTTCTTCATAAAGGAAGCGAACAGTCCAACCTTCGCCGCCTGGCACCAGGATGCGACTTATTTCGGCCTGACCCCACACGAGCACGTCACCGCCTGGGTCGCGTTGAGCGAGGCCAGCGCCGAGGCCGGCTGCATGGAGGTGCTGTCGTCGCGTGGCAACCCGCGTCAGATGCATCATGCGGCGCTGGGGCTGGCGAACAGCATCAACGGTGGCGGCCAGGCGATCGTCGACGAGATCGATGAGGCAAGCGGCAAGATGATGGCTCTGCCCGCGGGCAGCTTTTCGCTGCATCATACGCTGTGCCGCCACCGCTCGGCGCCGAACCGGGCGGCCCATCGTCGTGTCGGTATCGGCATCAGCTACATCCCGGCGTATTGCCGGCTGACCGGCAGTGTGCGGATGTGCGCCCGCTTGGCCCGAGGGAGCGACAGCGGCGGCCATTTCGACCTGATCCCGGCGCCTGAGGGTGAGCTGCACCCGGCCACCCTGACGCGCCACGAGACGATTTACAGACGATACCGCGAGAACTACGCCGAACAGATCGCCGCCCATGACGGCGAATTCGCGACCGTCCCGGCATAAGTTAAACTCCATACGGAGCAGCGGTCGGTTTGGGGCACGACGAGCCTGCCACAGCCAG
The DNA here is from genome assembly GCA_963847345.1 of uncultured Alphaproteobacteria bacterium. GTDB lineage: Bacteria > Pseudomonadota > Alphaproteobacteria > ATCC43930 > CGMCC-115725 > DATARH01. Next base: position 154,137 of record CAWJZU010000011.1, read on the forward strand.
AGCTGAGCGACTGCTGCCGAATCAGTTAGCGGACGAGACATGATGATTTATTGCCGCCCGATTAAGGAGACAGCCTTGGTCAAGCTAGCCATACCGCTGGTGATCGCGTCCGCTTTGGCGCTCGTCGCCGCATGCAGCCAAAGCCCACCGCCGCCTCCTCCGGTTCCCCCGGCACCGCCGCCAATGGCCGCTCCGGCATTGCCGCCGGAACCGCCATATGTCGAGCCGGCACCGGCGCCCGCCCATGTCACAAGACACCATGTACGAAAGGAACGGCGGCACGCGCGTCAGAAGGCGCGGCATGAACGAAGGGCCAAGCGTCACCACGTGACACCCGCCTCGACGAGCGTGCCGCCTCCGGCACCGCCGAGCGCACCACCCCCGCCTCGATGAGCGCGCCGTCCCCGGGCCCGCGGTCGAGCGGACGCTAAAGACGGCCCGTGTCTCCTGTGCAGGCGTCGTTGCGTCCGCCTCCGGTTTTAAGCGGATGGTGCTCGTGAACTTGGGTCGAAATCTGCCGGTTGATGTGGTATAGTCAATACGCCAGATCGGCGTCGTGGATCGCGTGGCGGGCACCACGACAGCTCTCTCCTTAAGTTGAGCAGCCTCACGGCGCTCGATCTGGCTTTTATACAGTAGATGGTACACGTACAGCATTGGGTGCGTACATCCGTCGGTTGCTCTATTCGCGGGAGCGCGGCGAAACTCGGTGCAGTCAGCCCGTTTTACCCCTTCGCGCCGCTTCGCGGCGACGCAGCCAGTCTCAGGGAGGCAGCAGGATCTTTTCGAGCTGCTGCAGCAACTCGCCATAGCGAACAAAATTGCCCGCGGCGTATTCCTGCCGCATATCGCGAAACACGGTGCGAGCGCGCTCGAGCCGATCGGGATCGGTCGCCGCCGCTGCTGGTCCGGCTGGCTGTTCCGCGCGGATCCCGACCAGAAGGGCCTCCGCTTCGCTAAGGGTGCCCGCCCACTCGATCTTACGGTCGTCGGGCAGCAATTGTCCGAAAACGACGCGCGCGAGCGTCGGGATCTTGGTCTGCTCCGCCTCGATATAGACGGGCTCTATCGCCACCAATTGATTGTCCTTGAGCGGCAGGATGATCAGATTGCCACGGATCACGCGGGAGCCGTGCTGATCCCACAGGCTCAAGTTGCCCGAAAACCGGCTGTCTGAGTGGATCCGCGACTTGATTTGGGCCGGACCATCGACGAACCGCCCCTTGGGAAAGCGGTACGCGACGAGCTTGCCGTAATCGGCGCCATCCGATCGGCCGGCTAGCCATCCGGCCATCTGGTTCTTGCCCGCCACCGACAGCGGCAGCATCAGGATGAATTCCGGATTTTCGGCACGCGGCAACTGAGCCATCACGTAATACGGCTGCAGCTCGATCTCGCGGTCGCGATAGAGCTCGTGCGGCACCTCCCATCGATCCTCCCGATTGTAGAAGGTCGTGGGATTGGTCATATGGTACGTGCCGTACATTTCCGCTTGGATGGTAAACAAATCCTCGGGATAGCGGATGTGGCGCTGGAGGTTCGCGGGCATCTCGCTGCGCTCGCGAAACAGACCCGGGAGCATATTTTGGTACGACTTGATGATCGGATCGTCGGCCGCAAAGACGTAGAACGTCACCGTCCCGTTATAGGCGTCGACCACGGCCTTGACGGAATTGCGTAGGTAATTCCGGGCGTGGAAACCGGAGAGCGAACCATGGTACGCCTCGCTGTAAGGAAAGTTTTCAGAGCTGGTGTAACCATCGATGATGTAGGAGTAATGGTCGCCGTCGGCGACGATGTACGGGTCACGATCAAAGATCAAGAACGGCGCCAGCCGCTCGACTCGTTCGACAATGTTGCGACGGATCAAAACCCGGCTCTGCGGCGTGAAGTACCCAGAAATGAACAACCGTAGACCGTCGAATTGATGCGCGATGACGAGTTTGCGCCAAAGATTCGACAGCAGGATGCCGCCCTGGCCACCATAAATGGTCTCGGCGTTCGCGTCGCCTTGCGGGAAATCAAACTCTTTTTCGGTAGTGTGGACGTAGACCCGGTCGCGAGTCAGCACGCCGTAGTAGATTTCGCCATGGGTCACCGCGAGATCGCCCTTGGCTTGGATCGGGATGTCATGCGCCCAAAGCACTGGGTTGCCGCGGCTGTCCATCTCATTGACCGGAACTGCCACTGCGCCGTAGCCATGCGTGTATTTGAGCGCGAGGTTGACCCAGACTTGGGCCGCCGCCGGCAGCTTCTCGACGTTGAGTTCACGTGCCGTGATCATTACTTGGCGCTCGACGCCATCGATCCGGTACCGGTCGATGTCGACGCCGGCAAAGGTGTAATAGGGTCGCAGGCCCTGGATCTGCTGCAACTGGGGCTCGAGCGCACGCCAATCCCAGATGCGCGCGTCCCGCAGCGTTGCCGCGTTCTTATCGAGATCGTCACGGCCGAGCGGCGTTGCCGAAATCGCGAATTCCTGTTCTTCGACGTCCGGCCCGGCGAGCCCAAAAGCTTGCCGGGTGCCGGCGATGCTGCGGACGAGGTAAGGCTGCTCAAGGGTAATCTGGTTGGGCCCGACATAGAGATGCTCGACCAAAGTCGGGATGATCGCTGCTCCGACATAGAGCGCGGCAAAAACCGCGCACGGCGCCGCCCAATGCAGCGGGGCGGCGAACAGCCAGCGACGCAAGCGCGGGACGCAGGCGGCCACCGCCAGAAGAATGGCGGCTGCGACCCAGCCGGCGATGATCACGGCATAGGCCGGCAGCCAGAAATGGATATCGATAAAGGAGGCGCCGGCGACGACGGCCGAATGCCCGCCGATGACGAGGTGGTATCGGGCGAAGAATCGGGCGAGGGCGCAACTGAGGCAGAACAAGGCGCCCAGTACCATCCCTTGGCGAAGCCAGCCTTCCCATGCGATCCGGCAGGCGGCGAATAGACGCGCCTGCCCATCGGGTGAGCGGTCGTCCATCAGCGCGGGGTAACGGCTGTGGTACCGCCAGGGCTGGCCCGGACGCGGATAGAACAGGAAGCCGATACCCGCCCAAGCGGCGATTGTCAGGACGAGGATCGTGATGACGAGATAAATAATCTCCTCATAAAGCGGCAGGGCGAGAAGGTAGAAGGAAAGATCCTTGCCGAAGACCGGGTCGCTGATCCCCGACGGCGTCGCCCCGAGAAAGGCCACTAACGGCGTCCAAAGACTGGTCGCGCCGAATGCTACCATCGCCGACAGGATAAAGCCGCCAAACCATGGCGCGCTCCGTGGCACGATCGCCACTGCTCTGCAAGCCGACCGCAGATTGAACGCAATGAACAATCCGCCGAAAACAAAGACCGTGGCGAAAATTGCTACCCGCAGCCCGAGCGCCAACCAATAACGGTATTGCTGCCCGAGCTCGCTGAACCAATAGTTCTGCAACGCAATCGTGAAGATCGTCTCGATCGCGATAATCGCAACGACCACGACGACGATATAGGCCAAGTCTCGGTAGATGCGGTGGATAAAGGCGATCGAAGGAGGATTACCCCGATTTTGCAAGACGGTGAGCGTCAGAGGCAATGCGGCGATCAGGACAATGATCAGGTAGCTGAGTCCAAACATCCGGCATCGCCTTCGGGATAGAGCCTATCGCAAGCAGCTCATTATTGATCGTGCTGGGCTGCTCACCCTTGACATAGCGCAACCCGCGCGCAATTCGCTCGCTCGAACAGGAAAGCCGCGTTGCGATGACAGACGGACACCGGCCTTAGGCGCGCTGCTGCCCGAAAGAGCCGGCCCGCACGGTGCTGCGCTCGATAGAGGCGTGCGTGACCTCGCCTGACATTGCATTCAGATCGTAAACGTGTTCCAGAACCGCAGCTCCATCCAGTCCCTCTTCACCGGGCCGATGCTCAACAATCGCATCATCCTGTGCGGCATTGCGTCCATCGACTTTGCACAGCACCATGACGGACCACTCGTAGACTTGCCCCCCGTGGCCAAAAGGAGTTTCCGCCGACAGTCTATGACTTATCGAAATAAGGGCTTCGCCGAAGGACCGCTCGCCAACCTGCCGGGCCGATCCAGTGGCTGAAAATGGGCAACTTGCGACGGCTGCCTCTCAAGCCGGGTCCCGGCCGGACTGCGCCGATTCCGGCCGAGCGACGGTCGCATGGATTGTTAAGCCGTGCTAAATCCAGATCAAGGCGGAAGGCCACGATCGGCCCCAGTTGAATCCTTGCAACGCGTTTTGGGAACGATAGGCGTCCAATGTACGAGAATGGCGCGATGCTGGCCGTGTTCCTGCTTATTTACAGCGCGATCGCGGGACGGATCGAGCGCTCGCTGATCAGTGGCCCCATCGTGTTCACCGCGGCCGGATTTATTCTGGGCGCGGATGGGTTGGGCATTCTGCGCATCCACATCGAAGGCGAGGGTTTGCGGCTTCTGGCGGAACTGACACTTGCCATGGTTCTGTTCACCGACGCCGCCAATGCGGATTTCAGCATCGTCAAGCGGAACCTTGGAGTACCGGAGCGGCTGCTGGGGATCGGTCTGCCACTGACAATCGTGCTCGGTTTTGTCATCGCCGCCGTTGTTTTTCCCCGGCTTGCGATCTTGGAAATGGCCCTGCTGGCCGCGATATTGGCGCCGACCGACGCGGCGCTCGGCAAACCGGTCGTGACCAATCCGGCAGTGCCGGCGGCGATGCGCGAGGCGCTCAATCTGGAAAGCGGTCTCAACGACGGCATCTGCGTTCCGATTGTCGTACTGTTGCTCGGACTGGCGGTCGGCACGCAAATCGAGGGCGGGACTCTCGGGCATGTCGCACGCGTGGTTGTGGAGGCTATCGGCATCGGGCTGATCGTCGGGCTGGGGTTGACCTGGATGACCACCTTGATGCTGCGGTTTGCCGAGCGCCGCGGCTGGATCAGCGAGCATTGGGTGGAAATCCCGATCGTCGCCCTGGCAGCGGCCTGCTTTGCCGCAGCACAGGCCTTAGGCGGCAGCGGTTTCATCGCCTGCTTTGTCGGCGGCCTCTTGCTGAGCGGACTTCGCGCACGCCATAAGCAGGAGCTGCTCCGTGGCGCCGAGCACATGGGCGAAGCGCTGGCGCTGCTGACCTGGGTGGTGTTCGGCGGCATCGTCGTGACCCGTATGATCGACCGCTTCACCTGGCCGGCGCTGCTCTATGCGACATTGAGCCTGACCGTGATCCGGATGCTGCCGGTTTTTCTTTGCCTGATCGGGACGCAAACGAGCACCGCTGACAAGCTTTTCATCGGCTGGTTTGGCCCGCGCGGGCTCGCCACGATCGTTTTCGCGGTCCTCGTGCTCGACGAAAAGCTGCCGGGCAACGACACGATTCTACTGGCAGCCGGCTGGACGGTTTTGCTGAGCGTCATCGCCCACGGGGTAACGGCCAACCCTTTGGTCCGAAGACTGGCGACGCGCCCGTCAACCGAGGCGGAGGATCGTGTTCGCGCCGCCGGCTGAGGATGGAGAAAACCGCGGATGGGAACCGAACCTCTTTATTACGAGGGCGATAGCCCGGCCGTCGAACCGGTCGGGAAAGCCGCTGGCCCCGCGCGTCGTATCGGCGTCCGGCTGTTGCACGAGGCGCGCGAGGCGTTGCCGCCGACGATCTTCTTCTTTCTCGGCTTCAATTTCGTCGTACTGACGAGCAATCTTCTCGTGGCCCGATATGTCGTTGGGCTCAGCAATTTCATGCTGGCAACAATGGCCGCGTTGGTGGTCGGCAAGGCCGTATTGGTTGCCAATAAGGTACCGCTGTTGCGCCGTTACGACCGGGCACCGCTGATCCAACCTATTTTGTTCAAGACGGTATTTTATTGGGTCATTGTGTTTCTCGTGCGTCTGCTCGAACGCTTCGTGCATTTTCTGTTCAAAGGCAATGCGCCGAAGGATTTCGGTTCTTACCTGATCACCACCTTTTCATGGCACCGCTTTTTGGCCATTTCGCTGTGGCTGTTCGTCCTGTTTCTGATCTACGTGACGGCAGCGGAATTTAGCCATCTCTTTGGCCCTGGCGAGATACCGCGACTTTTGTTCACGCGTCGGCCGTCGGAACTGCAGCTAAACCGTCGGCAACGCATGCGCGAGCTGTTGCGTCTGAGCCGGCTCGCTGATGCACACCGGCGAAATGAGTTTGGTGATCCGACCAATCCAGCACACCGGGAAGCGATCGAGATTGTGCAACGTCTCGCGCGCTGAGCGTTTTTCGCGGGATCTGCATTTCCATGCGGCTGAGCTATGCCGTTCAGCTCTTGCAGCGGCTGCTGTGGGGCGACCGCTGTAGATCAGTTAGCCGACCCATGCCGGAGTGCCGGCGCCGACGGAGAAGCGCTGGAAACAGACCTCTCCTCTGCGGCACTTGGGCTTCCGCACCCGACTCAAAGCCGGCCCTCAGCTTCTCGGGAGCTCGGCGAACTCACCCCTCCGGCAGGCCGGCCAGGCGCAGGCCAGTGACGAAGAGTTCGAGAACTTCCGGTGCCGCAAAGTGAGCGCGCTCGCGCAAGTCGGCGATGGTCAGTTTGGGGTCGATGGCAAGCACTCGGCTAAGTTCGGCGCGCGCCTCATCGATATGGCCGAGATGCGCCAACGCGACGACTTTGACCCGCATCACCGCGACCATGCGCGGCTGCTCGTGCAAGGCGCGGTCGGCCCATTCGATCGCTCGTTCGAAGCGCCGCGCGGCGAGATGAGCGGCAGCGGTATTGCCGGCATAGAGAAAGGCATACGGGTCGAACGGGCTCAAACGGCGCGCCCGTTCGATGGCTTCGATCGCCTTCTCGGGCTCGTTGCGCGACACGTGGATATGGCCTCTGATCAGCCAAGCGTGAGCCGCGTTTGGGTTGAGCGCCAGGGCGCGATCGAGAGCCGCCGCCGACATCGCCGCCTCGCCGGCGAGGCGAAACAGCGTCAAGGCAGCCCGGCAAACCGTTTCGGCGTCGTCGCGCTCCGCTTCGAGCGCCTGGCGGGCCAGGTGGCAGGCTTCGCCGATGTCCTCATCCGACAGTGCCCCCCACCCCTGAATTCGTTGCAGCGCTCGACACCAGCCGACCATGGCCGCGGCCGGCGCGTAGAAGGGATCGATCGCCAACGCCTGCCGGGCGAGGACGACTGCCTCGGCAACGCCCTCTTCGGTAAAGCGGTATGATTGCGCCAATGCGCGCAGATAGAGGTCGTAAGCGGTGAGATTCGCGGTCGGCTTGCGGCTGGCGCGTTCGATCTCGGCTTGGCGCAATTTCGGTTCGATCGCGCCGGCGACGCTCGCCGCGACCTGATCTTGCAATTCGAAGATGTCGTCGAGCGCGCCGTCGAAGCGGTCGGCCCAGATGTGAGCGCCGGTTGTCGTGTCGATCAATTGCCCGGTAATGCGCACCCGGTTGCCGGCTTTGCGCACGCTGCCTTCGAGCACGTAGCGCACGCCCAACTCCTGCGCCACCTGCTTCACGTCGACCGGCTTGCCCTTGTAGGTGAAGGCGGAGTTGCGGGCGATGACGAAGAGCCATGGCAGCCGCGCGATTGCCGTCGTGATCTCCTCGACCATGCCATCAACGAAATACTCTTGCTCGGCATCTCCGGTCAGGTTCTGAAAGGGTAAGACCACGAGCGACGGCTTGTCGGGGAGCGGCAGCGGAGCTGCGACCGGCAGTGCCGCGTGGGACGATGCGCCGAGAGCGACAGCATAAGTGCGCACCGGCCGAGCGATGTTCTTGACCTGCTGCTCGCCGAGATCGTCGAAGGCGACATCGAGCTTGTCGCGCACCTGCTCGTGAGCCGCGGCGCTGAGGCAAATCCCGCCGGGCACAGCCAGCGCTTCGAGCCGGGCGGCAATGTTGACGCCGTCGCCGAAGATGTCGCCATCCTCGATGAGGATGTCGCCGAGATTGATGCCCATGCGGAACTCGATGCGCCTCCCTGCCGGTGTTGCGGCGTTTTGGGCGATCAACTCCCGCTGCAACTCGACCGCACAGCGCACTGCGTCGACGACGCTGGCGAACTCGACAAGCAGGCCGTCGCCGGTCGTTTTGACGATGCGACCCCGGTGCTCGGCGATTTTGGGGTCGCCGAGTTCACGGCGAACCGCACGCAGCGCTGCGAGCGTGCCCTCTTCGTCCTCGCCCATCAGCCGCGAATAGCCGGCGACATCGACCGCCAGAATAGCCGCCAACCGGCGCTCGACCCGCCCTTCGCTCATCTCGCAAGGCCAGTCCACGCAGGAGATCTGCGGCTGAGGATATGATGGAACTCAGCCTGACGCGAGCACCGCTTCGGCGCGGATCAGATGCCGAAGCGAATGACGGCTTTCCACCCCACTCGGCCGATCCCGAATGCTGCCCTGAGTCGGCTTCGGGGCATGGGCGGGCCTGCTGCCGTCCCATGCGAGCGGCTGCTGTCGGATCGGTTAGGAGACCCTCGCTGAGGGTCAGACGGCGACGGCCTAGCGCCGATAACGGTCATTCGCAGCGCCACAATCGAGCCTTCGGAGGCGATCGTGGTCGCTTTGGATATAAATAATTACAAAATATACTCATCCCTCTTCGATTTCTATGACCATGTTAGATGTCAGGCTCAATCAAATAATTGCGCCGCGGGTGCCTGGCCTGGTGCATAGTCCACAAACAAGGCATCGGCTCTCTTCATGACTACATTGGGAGATGGTGATGGACAAAGATCGGATTGCGGGAGCCGCGAAAGAAATTAAGGGCTCGGTCAAAGAAACCATCGGCAAGGCGGTCGGGGATGCCAAGCTCCAAGCTGATGGTAGAGCCGACCAGGTTGAGGGTAAGGTCCAGAACGCTGTCGGCGGCCTCAAAGACGCGCTCAAAGGAAAATAGGTAGTTACAACTTATTCGTTGGAGAAAGCCATGGAACTCTTATTGATCATTCTTGTACTTGTCCTTCTGTTCGGTAGTGGCGGCTTTTACGGTTACCGCCGCTGGCGCTAACCAGGAACAGCAACTGGATTGTAGGAGTGCGAAAGAGGTCGAGGGCTCGACTCTCGACTCTGACGGTAGAACCGGCACAATTGAGGGTAAAGTTCAGAACGCCGTTTCAAGTATTAAGTGACGGGCTGACGAGGTGAGGCCTGATGCCCCTCCTTCGATTAGTGGGCGCATCAACTAAAGAGGAAAACAGTTATGAAACAAATGATCGTTCTCGCCAGTGCAGCATTGATCGGCGTCGCTCTTCTGTCAGGCGGCGCAGGAGCGCAGGGCACACCGCAGACAGTAAACCTCGCCAAAGTCGATGTACAGACTCTGGCTGCTGGCTATCGCGCGTCCAAGGTCACGGGCAGCCATGTCGTCAACGATGCTAACGAAACCATTGGTGAGATTAACGACCTTCTAGTCAGCCTCGACGGCAAGCAGCCGTATGCCGTTCTATCGATCGGGGGCTTCCTGGGTATGGGAACTCACTTGGTTGTCGTTCCTTACAACACGCTCAAGTTCGTGGACAAGAAGGTAGTATTGCCTGGTGGCACCAAGGAAGAGCTCAAGATGCTGCCGGAGTTCAAGTACGCGACGGGGTGATCCCCATTGCGGTTCTCCTATTCGCGGATTCAGAGCACGCATTCGTTGCGTGCATTGACGAGGCTGTCCCCTGGCTTGAAAAAGGCGCGCGAACACCAAGCCGCCGCACCAGGTATCGGCTTGTTACTCTCCTTGGCCTATGGAACGCGCCTGAATATTTGACCTTGGAACATAAACAGGCTTCGAGCGAATGCCTCAGCTTGAGGAGGCACTGGGTCGTCTGCCGCGCGCCACAGGGTTTATCGCTCGTGGCGCAGCGGAAACCTGATGCAAGAGAAACCGGTTCGTAAGTGATTTCAATGGTTCTTCATGGCGCCTACGCGCCCGTGCTTCCCGAGATGGACCCGTTTCTTTTTGCTTCCGTGGGCGAAGAGGTAAAGGGAATCCCGCTTAGCGTTCTCTCGGCGCTGGCGCAGCTCGGCCTTGACCCCCGGGCCGAAGCGGCTCGATTGTCCAGTCTGACGAGCGAAGCAGCAGCCAGCCAACTTGGACGATTGTTCGCCCGATTACCAGACCGCCCTTGGACTTCCTCGGAGATTGGAGAGATCGCGAGCACGCTGGTCGAGTTACTGCCCGCTGCACAAACCGGCGGTAAACAAAACGATCCGATCACAAGCGCCACACGCGGCAAACTCAGCCCCGTTGCGTCGGGCCATCTGATCTATCTGGCCCTGGCGCTGTCGGGCGCATTAGCTGTCGGCCTGATGGCGCATGGCCTCATTGCCTCGGACAATCACGAGGCTGCTTCGCCGGTACCGCTGGTCAACTCCCTCTCCCCGTCCGCGCCAATGCGCTAAACGACAGAAGCACACAATTCGAACCCCTCGATGCCACCTTCGCTGTCTCACAGGTTCAGTGAAGCCCGCGACGCCGGTAGCGACTGGTCCTTTAGACGGCGAAATCGCCTCCCGCGCGGCACTCGAAGAGAGCGGCCCACGGATACACGCCCAGTTTCGGCGTCTATTCGCCTCGCGGTGAATGATGTGCCCTCCCCTGTTTGACGTCTCCGCCCTCGACCGCAACGCTGAGGGGGCGTTCGTTTCGGTTTCTATGTCACTCCAGCCCCGAACTTAGGGCCGCGCGACGCTTGCCCGTCGGGCGATACGATCACGGCAAACTCCGCCACGGGCGGATTGGCTTTGCGGACAAGCCGGGCCAATGCCAAGGCTTGTGACCCCGCGAATTGAAATCGAGCATCATCTCCTTGAAGGAAGCGGGGACATGAGAAACTGGCACGAGGCCCACGCGGAGAAGCAGAGCGCCGGCGACCGCATCGCCGACCGAGTGGCGGCATTCATCGGCTCATGGGCCTTTATTATCGGACAAACAGGCGTCATGGTCCTGTGGATTCTGGTCAATACGCTCGCGCTGTTTGGTTTTATCCGCTTCGACATGTATCCCTTCGTTTTCCTCAACTTGTTTATGTCGGCCGAGGCGGCGTTCGCAACGCCATTGATCCTTATGTCGCAGAATCGCTCGGCAGAGCGCGACCGCGAGCATGCCCAACATGATTACGACGTGAACATCGAAGCCAAACGGGAGATTGACGAATTAATGACCACTCTTGCTCGGATCGAGATCGATAAGCTCGACAAAATTATGGCTGCTCTAAAGGTGTGAAGCGTGCCGTTTTTGGTGTGCATTAGGTCTTGCAAGATCCGCTCGCCCTTCGACCTCGCCATTGCTCGACCCGGCGGCTATGGCCGGAATGGGGCATGAAAACTCGTTCTCGCCGCCCAGGCTGAATGGCCGGTGTCGGTTCAGTTAACCGACCCGCCGGGACACAAGGGAATGGGCGAGACGCGCCGTTAGCAGCCATTTTTCGTCACCAACATCGGCACAGCGAAACTGTCACGTCCCGTGAGGATGCATCAGCCCAGCACAGAGACCGATTAAGTCAAAGAAATGGCTACAACTTGGAGCTGTCGAATTCAATACACGGTATTGAGTGATTACATCGCTGCCATTGCCGTCGCAATTGACGGATGCCGCTACCGCTCGCGGATGAATTATCGAGCATTCAAAAGGGTGTGGTAGCCAAATCGTTTCCGGTAGGAAGCGGGCGACAACCCGGCTTTTCGAGAAAATAGACGGGAAAAGGGCCTTGGGTCCTGGTAGCCGACCTCGTGAGCGATTTCGTCGATCGGCTTGCACGTGGTTTCAAGCAGTTGCTTTGCCTCTTCGATCCGAACCGCGTGAACATACTCCATCGGCCGATAACCGGTCGCGGCCTCAAATCGCCGATTGAAGGTCCGTTGCGGCAAGCCGCTGAGTTGAAGGGCCTGCGCGACGGGATGCGCGGCGGCATAGTTCTCCGCTATCCAAACCTGGCATCGTGCAATTACCGGATCGTCCTTCTGGATGCGACGGGACATCGCCGCATAGGGAAGCTGCCCTTGCGCGTGATCGCTGAAAACGTAGATTTTGGCTGTTTGCGCCGCGTGCTCGACCCCGAAGAATCGTGCGATGATATGTACCGCCAGATCCTGCCAATTCGCCCCCCCGCCGGCCAGGATCAAACGGTTTCCCTCACCCGCAAAGGTGAGAGTTCTTTCAGGGCGGAATTTGATTTTCGGGTAATAGCGTCGAAATACATCGGCGTAGGCCCAGTGAGTCGTCGCTTCGTAGCCATTCAAAAGTCCGGCTTCGGCAACCAATAGCGCTCCCGAACATACGGTTGCGATCGTCGCTCCCTGCGAAAATCTTTCGCGCAGCCAGGCAACTTCTCGTGGACAACATCCATAGGGCGGCTGGTCTACCGGGAGCGACATGCTGGGGACACAGATCACATCGGCCTCGGTCGCGTGCGCGATCGCAGCATGCGGTGTGACAGGCACGCCTCCACGGCAGACGAATGGTCTCTTACTAGCAGCAACAATCCGTATTGCAGCGAGGGGGTCAGCCGGTCCGCCGGTGACGAGACGCGGCCATGCCGTCCCGGGCATGGAGAGCACATCGTAGAGCCCGTATATCACGGACCCGATAGAATCCGGCGCAGCCAGGATATCGATCTTCACTCGGCGGGGCTGCGCCATTTCACCATGATTCCAGCGCTGTGACCAAATCGATCCCGCCATGGCAATTCTGGCCCTGTTTGACGGTAAAAAGAAGAGCGATGCTTCCTCTTAGGGCCTGTTGTCAAATTCAGCCCCGATCGTCGGTCCCGGCGAAGGCCGGGACCCACGTTTCGTCCGATCGTGGGCCTGCCCAGTGGATGCCGGCCTTCGCCGGCATGAAGCGGGGGAAGGATAAATCGGCCGATTTGCTGATTTGACGAGGACCCTGGTGACGGGGAAGAGCCAAGGCGCACGACGATGCTCGTCACGTCCGCAAGGCAACACCGAAGGGAGGTCACGATGCTTGTTGACGATTACGGCAACCCGCTGTCAACGGCGTCTTCGGCCGCCCGTGACGCGTATGTTGCTGGCTATCGCTTACTTTTCATGACTTCGCCGGCGGCAGGCACGGAATTCGCGCGTGCGACCGAAGCGGACCCGGGCTTCGCGCTCGCTTACCTTGGCGGCGCGCAGGTGGCGGTGATGAGGGGCGACGTTTCAGCCGTGCAGGCTGCGTTCGCTGCCGCCAAGGCCGCCGCTGTCCGGCTTAGCGATCGTGAGCAAAGCCATCTCGGTTTTTTCGGGAAGATGTTCGCTGGTCAGATCGGGGCCGCTCTGGAGGCCGCCCGCACGCACCTTGACGCTTGGCCGCGCGATGCCGCTGTATTTAATGTTTACGGACCAATCCTGGGCCTCATCAGCTTGGAGGGCGCGCCGGGCAGCAAGCGCCGTCAGGCCGAGATAATGGACGCCTTCGTACAGCATTATGGCGATGATTGGTGGTTTGCCGCCCATCGCGCCATGGCGCTCATTGAAGTCGGCAGATTTGATGAGGCTCACTCGCTCACCGAGCACGCGTTACGCAGTGAACCGCGCAACCCGTGGGCCGTCCATTCTCGTGCTCATATCGCCTACGAAACCGGCGAGCCGGAAGGCGCCCGCGCTTTGATACAAGCGTTCCTCGCTGCCACGCCTCGGGAATATGTTCTCTGGGGACATCTTGCGTGGCATCATGCGCTTGCCGAACTGAATGCGGGCAATTATGAGGCGGCACGAGCAAGATTCGAGGCGGATGTAGGACCAGAAGTCCATAGTGAAACGGCACGCAGCAAATTCCAGGATGCAGTACAGTTCCTGTGGCGCTGGGAGCTTGCCGGCCATCCGCGCGATCTGGATCGGTGGCGCAAGCTCGATGCCCTCGCTCGTGTCTTGCTGCCCAAGGCGACGATATCCTTCCACGAGATTCATATTTCATTGGCAGGTGCCATCGCCGGCAGTGAGAAGGCTGTTGCCGAGCGTCTATTGCAGATGGACGAGTTGGAGCGGGCGGGGCGCTACCCGGCGGGTGGCGCCCCGCAGGCCATCGCCCGGGGTCTTGCCGCTTACGCAAGCGGCGACCAGGCCGGCGCCATAGCCGTGCTTGCGCCCCTGCTCCCCGAGTTGGAGCGTGTGGGTGCGGCCAGCCGCGCGCAGCACGACATCATCGAATTCACGGTGCTGCGCGCCTGCGCCGAACTCGGACGCCACGACGAGCTGCGCACCTTGCTGGCACTACGGCGCAAGGGCCCCGGTCCGGTGCCGGTCACCGGCATCCACTGACCGGCTCCCGACAAGCTGGTATTTGCAACACGCAATAGCGGGCCTGGAGGCGACATTTCGGTCATGCACGAAAAACAGCATCGTTCCGTCGGCGCCAGTACGACGTCATCGCGAGCGCGGCCGCTACTACTCTGCCCCGGGTTCGCTTTGTAGCGATTGCCGGTACCCAATGACCGCTCGCTACCAGCTTGAGCGCAAGCTTGGTGGTCTGCTACCTGGCTTGCGCTGGGTTGGCAATGACAGGTTTGGGGCAATCTCGCAGACTGGCGGACCCGATTGCTCCAATGAGCGCATTTCCGTCTCTTTCCAGACGATCCTTACCCGCTTAGCCATTGCGGCAGGGCTATGGTGCTCCGAGCGATGTAGACTAGCGGAAATGGCGGCCCCACCGGGCGGCGGGGCCGCTGTGAGTCAATCAGAGTTCAACCTGTTCAGCGATGCTGAGAGCATCGTCCACCTCGATCCCGAGATATCGGACGGTGCTCTCCAGCTTTGTATGGCCCAGCAACAACTGCACCGCTCGCAAATTGCCGGTTTTCCGATAAATCTGCGCCGCCTTCGTCCGCCGCATAGAATGGGTGCCGTAGGCCGAGCTGTCGAGCCCTGCACTCTCGATCCAGCCATGCACGATGCGGGCGTATTGTCGGGTCGAGAGATGCGGCTGCGCTCGAACGCGGCTCGGGAAAAGATAGCGCCCGTTGCTGAGATCGGCCGCGGATAACCAGGTCCCGGATCGAGGACCGGGTCTGCTCCGTGATCTCAAACTGGACCGGCCGCCCGGTTTTCCGCTGGATCACGGTGGCCCGTTCCCGCGCCCTGCCACCGGCGCACACGTCACCGATTTTCAGCGAGACGAGGTCGCAGCCGCGCAGCTTGCTGTCGATCGCCAGGTTGAACAGGGCGAGGTCGCGCTTGCGATCCTCAAGCTGAAGCCGGACCCGAATTGCCCAGACATCCTTTGGTTTGAGCGGGCGCTTCTGCCCGATCAGGCGGCCCTTGTTCCAGGGCGCCTTCGCAAAGCCGACAAAATTCGGGATCGTCGTGTCGATGCTCGCCTCCTCGATCCCGACCGCGCCCTCCCAGCGCGCGCCGACAGCGGCGGCGAACCAATCTACCCGAACGGCAGCTTTTCGCTCACTTTGCAGACGATGCGTGCGCCACGACCCGTGGCGAGATGCGCCGATAACGGTCATTCGCAGCGCCACAATCGAGCCTTCGGAGTCGATCGTCGTCGCTTTGGATATAAATAATTACAAAATATACTCATCCCTCTTCGATTTCTATGACCATGTTAGATGTCAGGCTCAATCAAATAATTGCGCCGCGGGTGCCTGGCCTGGTGCATAGTCCACAAACAAGGCATCGGCTCTCTTCATGACTACATTGGGAGATGGTGATGGACAAAGATCGGATTGCGGGAGCCGCGAAAGAAATTAAGGGCTCGGTCAAAGAGACCATCGGCAAGGCGGTCGGGGATGCCAAGCTCCAAGCTGATGGTAGAGCCGACCAGGTTGAGGGTAAGGTCCAGAACGCTGTCGGTGGCCTCAAAGACGCGCTCAAAGGAAAATAGGTAGTTACAACTTATTCGTTGGAGAAAGCCGTGGAACTCTTATTGATCATTCTTGTACTTGTCCTTCTGTTCGGTAGTGGCGGCTTTTACGGTTACCGCCGCTGGCGCTAACCAGGAACAGCAACTGGATTGTAGGAGTGCGAAAGAGGTCGAGGGCTCGAACTCTGACGGTAGAACCGGCACAGTTGAGGGTAAAGTTCAGAACGCCGTTTCAAGTATTAAGTGACGGGCTGACGAGGTGAGGCCTGATGCCCCTCCTTCGATTAGTGGGTGCATCTACTAAAGAGGAAAACAGTTATGAAACAAATGATCGTTCTCGCCAGTGCAGCATTGATCGGCGTCGCTCTTCTGTCGGGCGGCGCAGGAGCGCAGGGCACACCGCAGACAGTAAACCTCGCCAAAGTCGATGTACAGACTCTGGCTGCTGGCTATCGCGCGTCCAAGGTCACGGGCAGCCATGTCGTCAACGATGCTAACGAAACCATTGGTGAGATTAACGACCTTCTAGTCAGCCTCGACGGCAAGCAGCCGTATGCCGTTCTATCGATCGGGGGCTTCCTGGGTATGGGAACTCACTTGGTTGTCGTTCCTTACAACACGCTCAAGTTCGTGGACAAGAAGGTAATATTGCCTGGTGGCACCAAGGAAGAGCTCAAGATGCTGCCGGAGTTCAAGTACACGACGGGGTGATCCCCGAGGTGGTTCTTTTATTTTCGGATCGAGCGCACGCATCTGCTAATGTCCTGCACTGCTCATGCATGCGGATCATCATACTTGAATTCCTGCATTGCCGTGTGATCCAGAGTAAGGATGTGTCTGCGCCTGAGAACTACCTTCTGCCCGGACCCGACCCGGTGAAAGGTTGTCCCAGAAAGCCGTTGGGGACGTAAAAGATTATCTGCGAGACCTGCTCAAGAAATAAACCGAACCATATTGTGCGACGCGGCAGTGACAAGCCGTTTCGGCACCAATCTCTATTCTTTTGAAGCTCCGCCTTCGTATCGAGCCTGCTTGGACGAGCATATCCTAAAGATGATTTGCGTACTTTGCCGCAACGTGGCAAGCAGTTGATAAGAAACTGTGAGTTTATTTTGCTTGCCAATATGCCCTGTCGAATATAATGCTCTCACCTTGTCCGAAATAAGGAGGGGTGGCCCGTGCCCACCGCTGCTCAGCGCCGCTCCGTCGAAGAAGCGATTGTCGATACCGTCCGCGAACCGCTCGTCGTGCTCGACGATGCGCTGCGAGTTGTGGTCGCGAGCCGGTCCTTTTATCGCGCGTTCACGGTGACACCCCAGGACACCGAGGGCCGGCTTCTTTATGAGCTAGGAAACGGCCAGTGGAACATTCCGGCGCTCCGGGACCTTCTGGCCGCAGTCATCCCGCAGCACACGACGATCGAGGAATTCGAAGTCGAACACGATTTTCCGATCATCGGTCGGCGGACGATGCTCTTGAACGCGAGAAAGGTGTTCTACGAGGGCAACAACAGCACGAGCCTTCTGGTCGCGATTGAAGACGTCACCGAACGGCGCATGCTGGAACGAGAGAAGGATGAATTGCTGCGGCAGAAAGATCTGCTGCTGCGCGAGATGAATCATCGAATCAACAATAGTCTGCAGATTATTGCGAGCATTCTACTACTGAAGGCGCACACAGTTCAATCGGAAGAAACCCGCCGGCATCTTCAAGACGCGCATGAGCGAGTGATGGCTGTGGCGACGGTCCAGGAGCAGTTGCACCCGACTCCGTTCGGGGCGCAGATCAACGCCAAGTCATACCTGACAAAGCTTTGTGAAAGCTTGGCGGCGTCGATGATAATCGACGGTCGACCGATCTCGCTAAGGGTCGAGGCCGGGGAGGGATCAACGACATCCGAGCAGGCCGTCAGCATGGGACTGATCACGACAGAGCTCGTGATAAATGCCATCAAGCACGCCTTTCCGGGCGGGGCCAAGGGTCAAATCGTCGTGGGTTTCGAGTTCGGCTCCCAGGGCATGGCGTCTTGCTGTCTCGGATGACGGGGTGGGGATCAGCCCACGGCTGACTGATGCACCGGTGCGAACTGGCCTCGGCACAAGCATCGTCGAGGCGTTGACGCGGCAGCTTGGCGGTCGCCTCACAATATTGGCGGCATCGCCGGGCACGGCTGTTTCGGTCACCGTCCCCCGGTTGGCCGCATGATCCTCCCGTTTAGGTCGGGCCAGACGGGTGCGCAGCAGCCAGGGCCGTGGTGATGGCTCTGGCGAGTTCGGCTTGACGAAAAGGCTTTCGGACGACCAGAGCTTCCGGATTGCGTTCCCTGATCCTATCAGCGTCCCCACTGATGAACACATGCGCGATGGGCCTCGCCTGCTGTATTTCCTCGACGGCGGAAACGCCGCTTCCTTGCCCTAAGCCCGCATCGACGACCATCAGGTCCGGCCTGTAATGGGCTGCGGCGGTCACCGCTTCGCTCTCCGTCGCGGCAGTCGCGCAAACGGAATGTCCCATGCCTGCCAGCATTTCCGAAAGCAGCATGGCGATCAGGGCGTCATCCTCGATCACGAGGACGCGGAGAGTTTTCATCAACCGTAGGTTCGCACAAAAAGCGTGAAAGCGCCAGCATTATGTCTGGGAAGTGCCCATTCAGACTTAAATAATTACCGGGATTAAATATCCCGCCGGCCGAAAAGCGCCTACATATTGCTGCTCGTATTCTTTAAAGGCACGAGCATGTCAGTTGAAAGCCTCCTGGTAATTTTGTTCATCGGCCTGATCGCAGGCTGGTTAGCGGGTCAAATCGTACGCGGGCACAGCTTCGGCCTCGCCGGTGACATCGTCATCGGCATCATCGGTGCGTTCATCGGAAGCTGGTTGCTACCTCACCTTGGTATCCACGTCGGTGTTGGCCTCGTGGCTTCGATCTTGGACGCCACGATCGGCGCTATCGTGTTGCTGCTCATCGTACAGCTCGTCCGGAGTTTCGGAAATTGGGAGGGTACCGGTTGGGGCCGCCAGTGGGGTGGTCGAGGCCGTCGTTACTAGAAAACGTCGAAATTACTACGGTATTGGTGCCCTATGTCGATGATCGTATGGATCCTGTTGGGGTTCGTGCTCGGGCTGGCTGCAAGCAAGACGGTCAGCACCACGGGCGAGGGAACCGTTGTCGATATTCTCCTCGGCACGGTCGGCGCGGTCATCGGGGGCTGGGTGTTTACGCTTTTCGGCGGTGGCGGGGCGACTGGTTTCAACATCGACACGGTTTTTAGCTCCGGTATCGCCGTTATTGGCGCGATCGCCAGTCTGACGCTGTATCATATCTTTCTCCGTCGCCGCATGTTGTGAGTTTTGGGAGAGGGGTGTTCGCTGCAAATCGAGCCTCTACTTGCAGCCCAGTCGGTAAGGAGGTTATCAGTGGCAAAGAAACAGAAGAATAAGCCGACCCCGCCTGCTGTGCTCGTAGCCGAAGACGAGCCGACCGTTCGCGCTCTGGCGGAGTCGATAATCGAAGAACTTGGATATCCGACCTTCTCGGCGGCAAACGCCCGAGAGGCATTAGCCGTTTTAGAAAGCGGCGCGGCGATCACATTGCTGTTTACGGACATCAATATGCCTGACGGGCCTGACAGCCTCGACGGGCTGGAGTTGGCGCGCCGTGCTGTCGAGATTTGCCCTGGTTTGCGGGTCGTCTATACGACTGGCGGCGGGCTGACGGACGGCATGAGCGCCCTGTTTGTCGAGGACGGTATTTTTCTACCGAAGCCCTATAACGTCCAGCGCCTTATAGAGGCGGTGAAGGGCGATGTCGGGATCACTGAAGAGCATCTCGCAAAATGCACAGTCGCGCCGAAAAATTGCCCCAGTGCGTCGCTCGATTTGAGCGATACCTGAGCGAAGGGGTCCGCGCCGATCTCGATGGATATGTCGAGCGGAGATCGTAGCAGCCGAGGCGATGCTTGATGAGAACAATGCGCCCAACCCCCTCGATAAGTCTATATATCAGCGACAGTCCGCTGAACCAATTCATCCAAACTGTCCGTTCCAGTCGAGTCTCAGATCGGTTTAAGAACATGCTCACGGATAGCGTTGCGTGCTCGTCATTCCTTGGGGGAACCGACAATATGAGAAATTGGCACGAGACACACATCGAGAAGCAGAGTCCCGGCGACCGCATTGCAGACCATGTTGCAGCTTTCATCGGCTCATGGGTCTTTATTATCGGACAGACGGGCATTATGGCTGTATGGATTCTGGTCAATACCCTAGCACTGTTTGGTTTCGTTCGATTCGACATGTATCCCTTCGTCTTCCTCAATTTGTTCATGTCTGCTGAAGCAGCTTTCGCGACACCGTTGATCCTCATGTCGCAAATCGATCGGCAGAGCGCGACCGCGAGCATGCACAACACGATTACGACGTGAATATCGAGGCCAAGCGGGAGATTGAGGAATTGATGACCACTCTTGCCCGGATCGAGATTGATAAGCTCGATAAAATCATGGCTGCTCTAAAGATATGAACACTGCCGTTTTGGCATGCATTAGATCTTGCAAGGTCCGCTCACCACTTTACGTCGCCCTGGCTTGACCCCGCGGAAATGGCCGGAATGGGGCATCGAACGAACCCGCTCGCGCGGGAGGGCGCTGCGCGCGGAGCGGAGCAGGCGGCGAGGACGGTGCCAACCAACTGACTGACGGACGATGACGCGGCGGGCGTCCCGTCCTGAGGATTGGGGGTTCCAACCCTCCCCCCTCAGGACAGGAGCCTTCAATGAGCGACAAGCCGATCAGCGATCTGCGCCGCCGCATGATCGCGGACATGACGGTCCGCAGCTTCAGCGACAAGACCCAGCACGAGTATATCCGGCAGATCGAGACCTTTGCCCGATTTCTCGGCCGCTCCCCCGATACCGCGAGCGGCGACGACATCCGCCGCTTTCAGCTCGCACAGGTCGAGCAGGGTGCGCAGCCCCCGAAGATGAACTCACAGGCCTCGGCGTTGCGTTTCTTCTTCACCGTCACGCTCGGCCGCGCTGACCTCGCCCATCAACTGGCGCGCACGCCCTATCCGCGCAAGCTGCCGCGGGTGCTTGCTGCGGAGCAGGTCGCCCGACTAATCGAGGCCGCGCCCGGCCCCGGTCTGAAGTACAAAACCGCGCTCAGCATTGCCTACGGCGCCGGTCTGCGCGGCGGCGAGATCGTCATGCTGCGGGTCGGCGACATCGATTCCAAACGCATGCTGATCCGCGTCGAGATGGGCAAAGGCCGCAAGGATCGGCATTCCATGCTGTCGCCGCAGCTTCTGTCGTTGCTGCGCGCATGGTGGTTACAATGCCGGTCGCGAGGCTGGCTGTTCCCGGGTCAGGACCCGCTGCGGCCGATATCGGTGCGCCAGCTCAACCGCGTCTGCCATATGGCGGCCGAGGCCGCGGGGCTCGGCAGCTGGGTCACGCCTCATACGCTGCGCCACTCGTTCGCCACGCATCTGCTGGAGAGCGATATCGACGTGCGGGTGATCCAAGTTCTGCTGGGCCATGCCAAGCTGGACACGACAGCCCGCTACACCCACGTCGCCACCAACGTGCTGCGCACGGTGATGAGCCCCCTCGAGCGGCTGACCCTGCCGCAGGAGGAGCCGCCGGCATAACGCCGCTCCCGCATGGGCCGTCGCGCCCTGGAGGTCGCGGATGTCTTGCGCGACCACGGGCCCGCTTGGCGTGAGGCCAACCACGGGCACGTGAGCCTCGGTCAGCTCAAGGTGATGAGCGCGATCGAGCGCTGCCGCACGGCCGCCCTCGGCGGGCACGTCATGCGCTGCGAGAACGATGCGTGTGCCTATACGGCCATTGCCTACAACAGCTGCCGCAACCGGCAC
This sequence comes from uncultured Alphaproteobacteria bacterium, assembly GCA_963847345.1. Taxonomy (GTDB): domain Bacteria; phylum Pseudomonadota; class Alphaproteobacteria; order ATCC43930; family CGMCC-115725; genus DATARH01. The sequence goes on from CAWJZU010000011.1 coordinate 175,767, forward strand.
TGTCCGAAGTGTCAGGGCGCGGCGGCGCGTCACTGGATGGCGGCGCGCGCGGCGGAGTTGCTGCCCGTGCCGTACTTCCACGTCGTCTTCACACTGCCAGCGCCAATCGGCGACATCGCCTATCAGAACAAGGCGGTGATCTACGATCTCCTGCTCCGGGCATCCGCCGAGACGATGGTGACGATCGCGGCCGACCCCAAGCATCTCGGCGCCAGCATCGGCATCACCGCGGTGTTGCACACCTGGGGATCGGCGATGACGCATCATCCGCACGTGCACATGATCGTGCCGGGCGGCGGGATCTCGCTCAATGGCTTACAGTGGATCATCAAGCGGCCCGACTTCTTGCTGCCCGTGCGCGTGCTGTCGAAGCTGTTCCGCAGGCTGATGATCGACAAGCTCATGGCCGCGCACGCCGCCGGCCGGTTGACGTTCCACGGCGCGCACGCGGCCCTCGTCAACACCAAGGCGTTCACCGCCTATCTGGCGCCGCTCAAGCGGACGCGGTGGTACGTCTATGCCAAACGCCCGCTCGCCGGGCCCAAGGCGGTGCTCTCCTATCTGTCGCGCTACACCCATCGCGTGGCGATCTCGAACCGGCGTCTGATCGCGGCCGATGCCAAGACGGTGACGTTTAAGGTCAAGGACTATCGGATCAACGGACCCGGCCGCTACAAGACGATGACGCTCGAGACGCACGAGTTCATCCGCCGGTTCCTGATCCACGTGCTGCCGAAGGGCTTCCACCGAATCCGCCACTACGGCCTGCTGGCGAGCGGCGTGAAGACCGACAACCTCGCGCTCGCCCGTAGGCTGCTCGCCATCGCGCCGCCGGCGCCCGAGCCCGAGGACACCGCTTGCGAACCGCCCACGGCCCTTAAGCCGTGCCCGTGCTGCGGTTCGGCCATGCGCATCATCGAGGTGTTCGAGGCAGGCGAGCCGGCGCGACACAGGCCGACCACGATGCCCGCCGCCGTCATCAGGATCGACACCTCATGAGTCCGGGCAATCCCATCCGCCGCGGCTATCCCGATCTGTCTCGCTGGCCCAGGGCCGGCCACGGCAGCGCTCGTCCGAGCCCGCGTCCTGCAAGGCCCAGATCGGCCTCGGACCCTTGTTGTCGGGCAACTCCGGCCTCATCGCTACCACCGCCTGGCGCCGTAATCATTCCCTCCGCCGCGTCATCCGCGGCCGCAACCTCGACGGCGGTGTCGAAATCCCCATAGTGCCCGCGGCACCGTTGCGCCAGACAATCCCGCGGGTTCCTTCCCTGAAGGCTTTCGGACGACGGCCCCGGTGCGCGTGGATGGGTTCATGATGGGGCCGTCATCCGAAACCCTCTACA
>CAWJZU010000012.1:0-89506 GCA_963847345.1 uncultured Alphaproteobacteria bacterium
GCTGCCGTCGCGCCTGGTCGAGGGCGGCATCCTGTCCGACGCGCAGCTCGAAAGCGTCGTCTATGCCGGGGAAGCGCATTCCGGCCATCTCGCCGGGTCCTACACGGTCGACGAGACCTGGGACCAGGTCGCCGCCGCTCCCGAGGGGCGGCAGGCGCGGTGCGCTTCCGGCGCGGCTGGTTTCTCGGCGACGGCACCGGCGCCGGCAAGGGCCGCCAGGTCGCCGCGATCATCCTCGACAACTGGCTGCCCCGGAAGGGCCGCCGCCGCGCGCTGTGGATCTCGAAATCCGACAAGCTGATCGAGGATGCCGAGCGCGACTGGACGGCGCTCGGCGGCTACCGCTCCGACCTCGTGCCGCTGTCGCGCTTCAAGCAGGGCGCCGCGATCACTCTCGCCGAAGGCATCCTGTTCACGACCTACGCGACCTTGCGCACGCAAGCGAAGGGCGAGAAGCGGAGCCGCGTCCAGCAGATCGTCGATTGGCTCGGCCCGGAGTTCGACGGGGTCGTCGTGTTCGACGAAGCGCATGCGATGGCCAATGCCGCCGGCGACAAGGGGGAACGCGGCGAGAAGAAACCCTCGCAACAGGGCCAGGCGGGACTGCGGCTGCAGCACGCATTGCCCGATGCGCGCATCCTCTATGTCTCGGCGACCGGCGCGACGACGGTGCAGAACCTCGCCTACGCCGCCCGGCTCGGCCTCTGGGGCACCGGCGATTTTCCGTTCGCGACCCGCGCCGAGTTCGTCGCCGCGATGGAAGGCGGCGGCATCGCCGCGATGGAGGTGCTGGCGCGCGATCTGAAGGCGCTCGGCCTCTATGCCGCGCGCTCCTTGTCGTTCGAGGGCATCCTCTACGAGATCGTCGAGCACTCTCTGACGCCGGAGCAGATCGCGATCTACGATTCCTATGCCGACGCGTTCCAGATCATTCACAAGAACCTGAAGGCGGCGCTCGAGGCCGCCAACATCACCGGCGCCGATGGCGGCACCTACAACCGCCACGCCAAGGCCGCCGCGCGCTCGGCCTTCGAATCGAACAAGCAGCGCTTCTTCAATCATCTGCTGACGGCGATGAAATGCCCGACGCTGATCGCCGCGCTTAACGCGCGATCTCGACGCCGGCCATGCCGCGATCGTGCAGATCGTCTCGACCAACGAGGCATTGCTGGAGCGCCGCCTCGCCGAGATCCCGAGTTCGGAATGGGGCGATCTCTCGATCGACATCACGCCGCGGGAATACGTGCTCGACTATTTGAAGCACTCGTTCCCGACGCAGCTGTTCGAGCTCTACACCGACGAGGAGGGCAATCTCCATTCGCGCCCGGTCACCGATGCCGACGGCAACCCGGTGCAATCGCGCGAAGCCGTCGAACGGCGCGACCGGATGATCGAGCATCTGGCGTCATTGCCGCCGGTGCAGGGCGCGCTCGATCAGATCCTGCACCGCTTCGGCACCGAGATGGTCGCCGAGGTCACCGGACGCTCGCGGCGCATCGTCAAGCGCGGAGCGACCGGCTCTGCGTCGAGACCCGGCCCGCTTCGGCGAATTTCGCCGAGACCTCGGCCTTCATGGATGACGACAAGCGCATCCTGGTCTTCTCCGATGCCGGCGGCACCGGGCGCAGCTATCACGCCGATCTCGGCGCCCGCAATCAGCGCCAGCGCATCCATTACCTGTTGGAGCCGGGCTGGAAGGCGGACGCGGCGATCCAGGGTCTCGGGCGCTCGAACCGCACCAACCAGAAACAGCCGCCGGTGTTCCGGCCCGTCGCGACCGACGTCAAGGGCGAGAAGCGCTTCCTGTCGACGATCGCGCGCCGTCTCGACACGCTCGGCGCGATCACCAGGGGACAGCGCCAGACCGGCGGCCAGGGCCTGTTCCGGGCCGACGACAATCTCGAAAGCCCCTATGCCCGCGCCGCGCTGCGGCAGTTCTATCAGCTGATCCATGCCGGGAAGGTCGAGGGCTGTTCCCTCTCCGAATTCGAGGAGGCGACCGGTCTCGATCTCGTGCGACGAGGACGGCTCGCTGCGCGAGGAATTGCCGCCGGTCACGCAATTCCTCAACCGCGTGCTGGCCCTGCGCATCGCGTTGCAGAACCGGCTCTTCGCCGTCTTCGAGGAATTGCTCGATGCCCGCATCGAAGCCGCAATCAGCGCCGGGATCTACGATCTCGGCGTCGAGACGCTGACCGCCGAAAGCTTCCGGGTCGTCGAGCGGCGCACGGTCTACACGCATGCCGCGACCGGCGCCGAGACCGGCTGCTACCGGGTGCTGCGCCGCGACCGCAACCGGCCGCTGCCGCTCGCCGACGCGCTCGCGCTTGCCGCGACATCGGGCGCCCGGCTCGTCGTCAACGAGCAGTCGCACCGCGCCGCGGTGCAGGTTCCGGCGGCGAGCCTGATGCTCGATGACGGACAGGTGCAGCCGCGCACCCGCCTGGTGCGGCCGATGGCGCGCGATACGATGCAGCGCGGACGATTTCGCCCGCTCGCATTGGCGCGAGGCGACCGAAGCGCAATTCGCGGCGCTGTGGCAGGCCGAATGCGCGAAGGTGCCGGAATTCGCCGACAGCGAGTTCCACATCATCACCGGCCTGTTGTTGCCGATCTGGGACCGGCTGCCGTCGCGCAACATGCGCGTCTACCGCTTCGAGACCGACGAGGGCGAGCGCGTCATCGGCCGCCTCGTCGCGCCCGAGGAATTGGGCCGGCTCTATCAGTCGCTCGGCGCCGAGGCCCCTGCCCCTCTCCGCCGCCGAAGCCTGGAGCGCCGTGCTCGACCGCGGCGCGGTGATCGACCTCGCCGGCGGGTTGCAGTTGCGGCGCTCGCTGAGCATGGGCGCAACGCGGGTCGAACTGACCGGCTTCTCCGAAGGCGGCACGGTCGGCATCCTGAAATCGCTCGGCCTCGTCTCCGAGATCATCGCCTGGCGCCTGCGCCTGTTCGTGCCGGTGTCCGAAGAAGGCCCGGCGATCCTCGCCGCTCTGCTCGCCCGCCATCCCCTGATCGCCGTCCGCTCGCGCGCCGACGCGGCCTGATCCGGACATGATCGCGTGATCAGCCCGGCTGGCGATCTGGCGCGCCGCCTCGCGCGCGAGGCCGAGGCGGTGTGCCGCCATTATCTCCCGCACGGACGCCAACGCGGCCGTTACTGGGTCACCGGCGATGTCGACGACACGCCGGGGCGCAGCCTTTATGTCCGCCTCTCGCGGTCCCGACAGCGGTCCCGGCGCGGCCGGCAAATGGAGCGATGCCGCAACCGGCGAGCACGGCGATCTGCTCGACCTGATCGGCCGCCGCCGGCATCTGCCGCGCGTTGCCGACGCGATCGGCGAGGCCCGCGCTTTTCTCGCCCTGCCGCGCCACTGAAACCGCCGATGCTCTGCCCCGGCGCTCATCGCGCGCCGTCCGGCTCGGCGGAAGCAGCCCGCCGCCTGTTCGCTCTCGGACGTCCGGTTCCCGGCACCCCGGCCGAAACCTATCTGCGCGCTCGCTGGATCACCGCCCGGCTCGACTGGCCGTCACTGCGCTTTCACCCCTCGGTCTGGTACCGCGAGAGCGAAGCGCATCCGCGCGAAGCCTGGCCGGCGCTGCTGGCCGCGGTGACCGATCATGACGGCACCATCACCGGCATCCAGCGCAGCTGGCTCGACCGCACCGGCACGGCAAAGGCGCCGATCGCCGATCCGCGCCGCGCCCTCGGCCATCTCCTCGGCAACGGTGTCCGCTTCGGCAGCGCGTCAGAGCCTGCCCCCGCGCAGGCGGGGGTCGTGGCGGCCGGCGAAGGCGTCGAAACGATGCTGGCGCTCGCTTCGGTGCTGCCGTCGTTGCCGCTGATCGCCGCCCTCTCGGCCAACCACCTCGCCGCCCTTGCCTTCGCTCCCTCCTGGCGCCGCCTCTATGTCGCGCGCGACAACGATGCCGCCGGCCGTCATGCGGCAACGCGATTGCACGAACGCGGGCAGGCAGCCGGTATCGAAGTCCGCGACCTCGTGCCGGTGCATGAGGACTTCAACGCCGATCTCTGCGCCCTCGGCCCCGCCGCGCTCCTGGCGCATCTCGCTCCGCAGCTCGTCCCCGCCGATCTCGCCCGCTTCGCCGCCGATCACGGGCGGCCCGGCATAGCGTCGCCGTCGCACGGGATCGCGCCGGAAGGAGGAAGCCTGTTCGTGCGGGCGGCGGACAGCCTTTCAGCCGGGAACAGAGGGCCGCGCCACGGCCTTCCCGAGCGGCGATCTGCCGGAGCCGCCGGGCGGCCCGAAAGAGGGCCGCCCTGATCCCCGGCGCAATGGCGCGGGGTGCGCATTTTCCGCCGCCGGCCCGGAAGAGCGGGCCGGCTTTGCATCGCGAAGCAAAATGCTTCCCCGCCGCCATCCTCCGCTTCGCTGCGGCCCTTGCGGGTGCGCCGCGTCTCCGTCCCCGGCCTGGGATCGCCGTGAAGGCCGCGATGGGCGCGGCCGAATTCCCTCCGGCAGAAAGGCCCCGCCATGACGACGCACGACAGCCCCCTCCCCTTCCCCGAGAGCGAATCCCGAAACCGAACACCACGCCGCCTCGCCGACCGCGTACCTGCTCGACGAGCTGGCGCTGTACGGCTACCGGCCGGGACAGGACGAGCCCGATCCGCGGCCGATGCCCGGAGACGAAACCGTCGAGGGCCATCTCGGCACCATCGCCGAAGCGCTCGAAGCCCTGTTCGCCGGCACCCGCCTCGAGGACGACACCGACGATCTGTTCTGGGCCTTCGTCAATCTGTTCCACCGCAAGGCCGAGCGCATCGAGCGCGAGCTCGACACCAACGAGCAGGCGCAGCGCAAGAGCCAGCTCGAACAGGACGGCTCCGAAGTCAAATCGGTCGAGCTCGAACGCCTGACCGCGCAGGGCATCAGCCTGATCGAACGGCGCAACGCCTTCGAATTCTGCCGCGATCACGCCGCCCGCCTGTTCGAGGCCTCGACCGGCACGCTGTGGCGCCCGCAGGTCGGCTCGATGGTCAATCGCCGCACGCTGACCGCCGCGATGATCGACAGCCGCGACTTCCTCGCCGCCCGCCGCAAGACCGACGCCGAGATCATGGCGCCCCAGGGACCGCGCATCGCCTTCACCGGCGGCATCGACTGCAACGACCATGTCCGCATCTGGGACGCGCTCGACCGGATCCGTGCCCGCCATCCCGACATGGTGCTGCTGCACGGCGGCAGCCCGAAGGGCGCCGAGCGCATCGCCGCCTGCTGGGCCGACAATCGCAAGGTGCCGCAGGTCGCCTTCAAGCCGGACTGGACGCGGCACGCCAAGGCGGCGCCGTTCAAGCGCAACGACCGCATGCTCGAGGCGATGCCGATCGGCATCGTCGCCTTCCCCGGCTCCGGCATCTCCGCCAATCTCGCCGACAAGGCCAGAAGCCCGCGGCATCCCGGTGTGGCGCTTCAGCGAGCCGGCCCCCGCCGGCAAGGATGGCGGCGCCTAGCGCCGCCCTTCCCGCCTGCTTCTTCCGCCGTGCCTCATCACGGGGTCCGGTGCAGCGGCGCCGGAATGCGCGGCTCCGGTGCGTCGTCGCGGATGCGGAACGCGCCTTCCGAAGTCTCGACCCGATAGCCGGCGCACCAGCGCGCGACAAAGGCGCCCGCCAGCGTCGCGTCGAGAAAATAGACCGCGAGCGCATCGTTGACGACGCCGCGCATCCCCGACGGCGTCATCGCCCAGGCGCCGGCGCCGCAATTGCCGTCGAGCCAGGCCTGCATCTGATCGAGGCGCTGGCCGAGACCGCCTGCCGGCACTCCGATCCGGATGCGCACCGGAAACCGCCGCTCCGCCTCGCTCACCATCAGCTTCGCGCTTGCCGCCATGACTGTCGTTCTCTGTTCGTTCGATCGCCGGATCAGCCTCTCATGGCGGTTCATCACTGTCCAGCGCGGCTCCGGGCCCGCGGTTCAGCGAGGCGCGCCGTCTGCTCCGTCTCTGGGCTTGCCGCACCGCCTTTCGCGAGCGCCTGGTCCGTTCCGACCCTGGGCGTCGGCCGAGTGTCGTCCGCGCATCTGCACGCCGCGATGATCGAGGTCTCACGACCCGGCCTGTCGCCCGTCCTGCCTGCGGGTCCTGAGATGTGCCCGGCCATCGCCTCCTTTTCGGGCCGCCGTTGCGCGGGAACGTTCCTGCTGGCTCTTGAAGCGCTGGATCCCGCGGCCCCCGCCCGCAACCCGGCGGATCAGAAAAATTTCCCCGGCCCGACAAGCGGGCCTCCTCGCGGCCGCTGTCGCTGCAAATTTTTCCGCCCGCCGGGTCCTCCACGGTGTTCCGGCCGCAAGCGGTGCGGTCAGGTCCCTATGCGGTCTCCGAAGCGCGAGCCATCGCAGGAACGGTTCCTGCGAACTCAAACCTCAGAACAGGAGACTTAAGATGGCTATCACACTCGGAACCTTCACAAAGCAGGAGAACGGCACCTTCACCGGTACGCTCAGAACCCTCAATGTCACCGCGGCGATCAGCATCGCTCCGGTCGACAAGCACTCCGACAACGCCCCGGACTACCGGGTCTATGCCGGACAGCGCTACGAGGTCGGTGCGGGCTGGAGCCAGGTCGCCAAATCGAGCGGCGAGACCTACGTGAACCTGAAGATCGCGGCCCCGGAATTCGGGCCGAACTGGGTTCGCTGCCGCCTCGTCAAGCTCGAGAACCCGGGCGATGACGGCGCCACCCACATCGCCCTGTGGGAGCCGCGCGACCGCTGACGGCAAGGCCCCGCCGCGGGCAACTGCGGCGGGGTTTTCCCACTGCTCAAAAGCATCGATGCGCCTCGCGCCGGTTGCGGCGGCATCCGGGGGAAAGTCTGTCTCGCCGGATCTCCCAGCCTACCGGCTCGAACCGGACCGCCTCAAGGATGCGCGGTGCCCCCAATTTTGCCGAGCGCAGGGAGCGCGCTGGCGCGCGCCGGTTATTTCCACGCTCGACAAAATCGGCTCCCCCGCGCCCCGCTGCGCGGCGCCCCTCGGGGGCGTCCTTGACCCGGTCCGGCCCGACCCGGTGCGCCCCTTCCGTCTTCACAACAGACGGAGGGTACGATGATCACGCTTTACGACCACATCCAGGAACTGCGGGCCGAGCTGCGGGGCTGCCATTTCACCAAGCGCGAACGCGCCGCGGTCGAGGCGGAGCTGGCCAAGGCTCTGGCCGATCAGGCCGAGATCGAGCGCCACTACGACCGCGCCATGGAGGCCTGCCGAATGGAGACATCAACCCGCAGCTGACCGACAGGTGGGGGGCTGGGACCGGTTTCACGGCCCCTGCCCGCCGGAGTTTCACGAGATCAACGCCCTGCATAAAGGCAGGACGCGATCCGATGCGGCTGGCGGACAAGTGATTCGCGTCACGTGAAACAATAAATCATGAAATCATGAGAACATCGAGTGCGGAATGCTATGATTTCAAAAGGAAAATCCCCAGAGTTACTAAATTCATGAATTCATGTAAGCAGGAATTTCGCATCGGGGGGTGCGAGATTTGCGGGATCAATGACAATGTGGTTCGATGTCATCACGCTTGCGACGCCTAAGGGCGGAACCGGCAAATCGACGCTTAGCCGCGGCCTTGCTGCCTATTGGTTCGCGCTCGGGCGCAAGCCGGCGCTCGTCGATGCCGACCCACCGAGACGCTCGCCAAGCGCTACAACCCGTCGGGGCCGCTTGGCGGCGTGCCGGTGATCGCCGAACCCGAAGAGCGGGTCGGCGAGGTTATCGAGGAGCTGCGCGGCCGGTATGCGCCGGTGATCGTCGATACCGCGGGCTTCCGCAACCGGACCAACATCACCGCGCTGGTCGCAACCGACCTGGCGCTGATCCCGCTCAAGCCGGCGATCGAGGATGTGGACGCGGCCGTGGCGACCTACGGTCTGATCGAGGAGATCAACGCGACGCCGGAGCGCGCCGGACGCCCGATCCGGGCGGCCATGGTGCTAACGATGACACTGCGCGGCACCGTCATCGCCCGGCATGTGCGCAGCCAGCTGGAAAGCGCTGGTTAACCGCTGCTCAGAGCCGAGATGCCGCACCGGGTGCCTATCCCGAGGCCGGCATCGAGGGCCTGAGCCCGAGCATCGTCGAGCCCGACGGCGCAGCGGCCCGCGATATCGCCGCTATTATTCATGAACTCATGAAAACAGGAGTTCATGAAACCATAAATTCCTTACTTCCCGAGCCGAAGAAGGCGGTTGGCGCATGAGAAGCAAGCAGCTCGGTGCCCTGCTGAACACGGTTCCGCCGGCAACGGCCCGACCGGCGCCGCCGGTCACCGTCGCGCGGCCTGCGACCCCCGCGTCATCGCTTCTCGTCGCGTCTGCGCGCAGCGGCAAGGAAGTGCCACTGCAGGTGCTGATTCCCGAACATGTCCGCGAGCAGCTCGGTGTTATGGCAGCGAAGGAGCGGGCCAGCCTGCGCGCCCTGATCTTGCGCGCCATCCGCAATCTTGGCATCGATGTTACGGACGAGGAGATCCGCGACAAGCGCGGTCGGCGTCCATCATGAAATCGTGAATTCACCAATTCATGAAGTCATAGACTGCTAAATTCATGATTTAGGACGGCTTCCTTAGTCTAATACAACGCCCGCGAGTCGCGCTGAGACGGGACGCAGGCAGGGCGTGCAGCGCTGATTCAGGCAATGAATCCACCTGCGATACGGGCCAATGAATCCAATGGGCAACTACGATTGCTAGTCGAGCACGTCGTGGACAAGGTACCAGATTTAGATTTACCGTCTCCCTCTAGTTCTTGGAGGAAGACGGTTCCGATGAAGGACTTCGCGATTACCCCCAAAGCCGAGGAAATGCGCGCCTATCGCCGCCGCCTGGCGGCCGACGGGCAGCGTGAGATCATCGCCGCTCTACGGCCTCCTGTTGGGGTACGGGTAAGTTGGTCGAAATGCGCAGCAGCGAACCGCGCCGGGTCCATGGTGCAAGTACAACCAGGCGATGACTCATTTCCCGAGCCAGGCAAGGCTCGGTCAGTTCAGTTTAGGCGAAACAAATTTCGTCCGACCCTCGGTAGAGGGAAGTCGAAGAGCGTTTTGTAAGTTGAACGAAACGGTGTATGACTGTCCGGTCGAACCGATGAAGCCGACGTCGGGGTCGCTAAAGAATTCCACTATTCTGATCCTGACATCGCCGTCTCCATCACCGTACAAGCCCGTTATAGTTTGACGGTGCGCTCGTCAAAGGAATTCTACTTCTAGCACGGTAGTACGATTGCATTTTTCAAATGAATTTGCAAGAGCCTGCGGCGTCAAGCAAGACAATCCGTTTTTCCTTGAACATCAAAGAAACCTGCGCGCAGTGCGGAGAAGAACTCCGAACGGAATGCTTCTTATGGGATGCTATTCTGATATCCTACGCGAAACTCACGAGCCAAATTTGCAAGCGATACCCAGGTCGGATACTTCGAAGAACGAATGATATAATCGGCGATTACGTAATATAATCGGCGATTACGTAAGGCCCCCGCAAGAGCTATCCGTCTGCCGTGTCTGCGCCGTTATCGGGTCAATCCATCGCGCCTTTCTCCGTCCTGGACCCGAACGAGGTGACGCTAGCGGAACCGATCCATCTTCTTACCCGTTGCAAGCGTGTTAACCCTTGTCAACGCCGTTAAAAGCGCCAGCGGGCCCGCGGCCGAGCGTTCGGGCTCGGCCTTTTTCGGCGCCGCCGCTCTTGAACAAGGGATTGCAACACCGAAGCGAGACGGCCGCTATTCCGCGGCAGTCTCGCCCCGATCCGCGTTTGGAGTTATTCGACCACCAGCAACGGCTTCAGGGTGATCGGCCGGGCCACGTTGTGGAAATTGGGCGATGTCGCCATCACCGCCTCGTGAACCTCGGCAAACTGCTCCCGGGTGCCATCTCCCTTGATGCGCACGGTATAGCGCAGGCTCTCATAGCCCGGCGGCACTGCGGGATCGAGCCCGAGGAAGCCGCGCAGATCGATTTCGCCGTCGGTTTCGATTTCCAGGCTTTCGAGCGTGATCCCGCGCACCGCGCACTGCGCGACATAGCCGACCGTCATGCAGGCATTGAGCGCCGCGAGCAGGTGTTCCTGCGGATTAGCGAACCGGTCGGTGCCGCCCAGTTCGAACGGCTCGTCGATATCGATCGAGAAGCGGCGCGGCACATCCTCGCCGCCGATCCCGAACCCCTCGACCTGCGAGCGGCTGCGGGCCTGGCCCAACCAGTTCGTCGTGACGCGCCAGTTCGTCTTGCCCTTTGCCGGGTCCCGCTTGACGCCGTCGATCAGCGCGAACAGCGCGTCGAGATCGAGGCCGTTGACGACATTGCGGGTCGTCGGGGCAGTGGTCTGCATTTCGGTCATTTCGGTCATTGTCGTCATGGTTCAAGCCTTTTGAATAATGTCGTTGCCGGGAACTCTTCGGTGTCAGGCGGCGCGCGGCACGGGAACCGGGGCCGGTTCGAGGAAGTTGAGAGCGTTCCGGATGCGCTCGCGCTGCGTTTCGGTCGTCAAGTCGGCGAGGGTGGCGGCGAAGTGCGGGTGCCGAACGCCGGAGACGATGTATTGCCACCGGTACGCGTCGAGCAGGGTCTGCCGAACCGCCATCTGCTCCTCCGAATTGAGCTGCCGGCCGCAGGTCGCACCGAAATAGGCGGCGTCCGCGCCGGCCTGCGTCTGCACGATCGCATCCACTGCGCCGACCAGATCGATCAGCTCGTCAACCGCCTGGTCGCGCTCCGGCGGAGTGAGGGCGTCGTTGACGCGCCGCCATTCGAGTTCGTCGATGATCGCGTGCTGACACTCTTCCCGCCAATGGAAGCGGAAGATGTCCCTGGCCAGCTCAGACAGCTCCGGATCGCCGTAGATGCTTTCGCGGTAATGGGCCTGGGTGAACAGCTCGATGTGCAGGGTCAAGCCCAGCACCGCCCAGCTGCACTTGCTCAGGACCGCGCCGGCGATCTCGTTCGGGTCCCAGGCGAAGCTGTAACCCGGCGGCATCACCTCGGCGATCAGCCCCTCGACCCGGCGAAATAGGGCCTGATGCTTCAGCTCCTCGTCGCCGAAACGGACCAGCGCTTCGAGCGCAACCTGATCGCCGAGCCAGTGGTCGCGGCTCAGCTCCAGCACTTTGGCGCCGATAAAGCGCTCGACCAGTCCGAACATGTTGGCGTAGGTGCGGCCCTGGACCTGGCTGAAATACCGCTTCTCGTCCGGTGACAGTGAAACCAGCCGGCCGGCAGGGTGAGCCCGTCAGGGAGGAATTTGTCGGCGAGATCGAACCGGCGGCCGCGAATGACATCAGTCTCGATGTCCCAGCGGACCCGCTTTGAACGGTCTATGCAGCGCGCGTACCGTTCGCTCGGAGTATTATCCACATGCAGCCTCCTATGCGTCTGTAACGAAGGGAGAATGCATGCCGACCGTTTGCGCCGGCGTGGAAGGGCACGTGGAAAGTTGCCGAGCAAGCGTGGTTACGTGATAATCGGCCCGGATGAACCGGCCCCCGCGGGTCGCCGGCGGACTGCTGATAAGGGTCGCCGTGCTGGAAATCAGGGTTCTCGGTGCGCTCGAGGTCATCCGCGACGGCGTGACTGCGGCATTGCCGCCGTCCCGCAAGACGCGCGCGCTGCTTGCCTATCTCGCCCTGACGCGGCGTGCGCACCGGCGCGAGCAGCTGTGCGAGATGTTCTGGGATGTGCCGGATGATCCGCGCGGCGCGTTGCGCTGGAGCCTCAGCAAGATCCGGCCGCTGGTCGACGAGCCGGCCCGTTCCCGTCTGATTGCCGACCGTCAAACGGTCGAACTGCGTATCGAGACGGCCGAAATCGACTTTTTCGCCGCTCGGATCTGTGCAGACGACAAGGCGGCCGCAACGGGCGATCTGGCGCGTATGGCGTCGTGCTTCCGGGGCCCGTTGCTTGCCGATCTCGAACTGAGTGAGCCGAGCGGTTTTCAGACCTGGCTTCTCGGCTTGCGCGAGGACGCGCGGGAACTGCAGAAGCGAATTCTCGGATCCCTAACCGAGCGGCTCGCGGCGACGCCGGAAGCGGCATTGCCTCATGCGCGCGAGCTGGTGCGCGCCGATCCACTCGACGAGACCGCCTGGGCGCAATTGATCGAGACGCTGGCAAATGCCGGCCGCACCGGCGAAGTCCGACGGCAATACGAAGTTGGCCTGCGTTCGCTGCGCGAGGTCGGCGGCGGGTCGGGTCCGCTGCTGCGGGCATGGCGGGCGGCGCAGGGTGCGACCGCCCGTCCGGCAAGCCAGCAGCCGAGTCCGGTACAGCCGGTGCCGGTACAGCCGGCGGATGTTAAGCCTGCCTCGATCGTCGTGCTGCCTTTCGCCAATCTCAGCAACGACCCGGAACAGCAATATTTCGCCGACGGAATTACCGGGAACCTTACGACCGAGCTGTCGCGGATCCCGGATATGTTCGTGATCTCACGAAATACCGCGTTCACGTTCAGAAACAAGCCGATCGATACGAAGCAGATCGGCCGCGAGCTTGGCGTGCGCTATGTGCTGGAAGGCGATGTTCAGCGCTCGAGCAGCCAGATCCGCGTCACGGCCCAGCTGATCGACGCTGAGACCGATACGCATCTCTGGGCGGAGCGCTTCGCCGGCGGTTCCGATGATCTGTTCGCGCTGCAGGACGAGATAACGAGCCGGATCGCCGCGGCGCTCGACCTCGAACTGGTGAACGCGGAGGCGTCGCGGCCGATCGACCGGCCGGATACACGGGATTACATCTTTCGCGGCCGCGCCGAACGATTGAAGCCGCCTTCTCGCGAAAATCGCGCCGAGGCCATCAGGCTGTTCGAACAGGCTTTGTTGCTCGAACCGAATTCCGCCGTCGCGCAGAGCTGGCTGGCGATCGCGCTCACCGCCCGCGCGCTCGACTCGATGGCCGAGACGGCGGCGGCCGACATAGCGCGGGCGGAAGAATTGGCCGAACAAGCCTCGGCGGCCCTGCCCCGCAGTACGACCGCGCATTTCGCCAAGGCCCAGGTGCTGCGGGCGCAGCACAAATATGCCGAGGCCACTCCCGAATACGAGACGGTCATCGCGCTGAACCGGAATTGGGCGCACGCCTATTCTCATCTCGGCTGGTGCAAGTTCATGACCGGGGCGATCGCGGAGCTGGTCCCGGCCCAGGAGAGCGCCATCCGGCTCAGTCCTCGCGATCCCCAGATCGGATTGTTTTACAGCCGGATCGGGTCGGCACATCTGCTGCAATCGCGCGTCGACGACGCGATCGCGTGGTACGAACGCGCACGCAATGCCACTCCGGCGCACCCGGAATTTCGCGCGTTTCTCGCCGCAGCTTGCGGCCTGAAGGGTGATGTTGAGCGTGCGGCCGCCGAATTCGCCGAGGCGCGCAAGCTTGTCGGCGACGATCGTTATGCCAGTATCGCCCGCGTCCGCGCCGCGCTCTCCTGGGGAGTCCGCGAGGTCTCCGCTTTGGCTGAGAGCACATTTTTCGCGGGCCTGCGCAAAGCCGGCGTCCCTGAGGACTGAATGCCTGGTTCCGAGGCGCCGGAGAAGCCGCTGTCGGCGCCTGCCGCCGCTGACCGTTCGGTCGCTGAGCGGTCGATTTCTCCCAACCCGTTAGTCGCCTATTCCTTGATTCCCGCCCGATGGGGCGCACCTGGTATCCAGGCTCAAGCGTCGTGTTTCTTCCTGAGCTTTGGCCGGATGATAAGGTCCGGTGCGACATCGCGCCGCCGACCGTTGTGGAAGTAAGGTATTATACCCAACAGAAAATTGGGACAGTGGCGGGTATCGTCGCCAAGCATAGAAACATCTGCTGCCCGACATCCCGGTCTGCATTAGACTAGATCCCCGACCAACCCATTCGTCTCACATGCCCGAGCGAGCAGATGATATTGTTGGGCAGCACCTGAGGAGTCCGACGAACCTTGGCCGACGGCGCGGCAACGGCGATCTACACCGAGCAGGTCGGTGCGGTGTTCCGGCAAATGCCCATCGCACTCGCCGTGAACGTTGTAAATGCAGGTCTGACAGCCGCGGCACTCGCGCCGTTCGCGTCTCAGCCGCTTCCCCTGCCGTGGTTCGTATCGGTATTGCTGGTGACAATGGGGCGGCTGGCATTATGGCTTCACCATCGCCGCACCGCTGTTTTTCACGAAAGAGTCCACTACTTCGCGCGCCTTGCGACCGCGAGTTCGCTGCTTGCCGGTCTGTCGTGGGGTATCGGAGGAGCGCTCCTGTTCCCGGTGGTCCCAATACCCGGTCAGGTTTTTCTCACAATGGTGATCGGAGGCATGTGCGCCGGCGGCGTCGTGATGAATGCGTCACATTTACCGACCCTTCTTGTATTCCTGTGGGCGGCAACACTGCCCATCGCTATGCGCTTTGTGGTCGACGGAGTTGCGACCGATGACGCGCTCGGGGCGATGATTGTTGTTTTTGCTGGAGCGCTTTCGCTTACGGGCAAACACCTCAACCGGATACATCACGGCAACGATGAGGCTGCGGGTAGATCTGGACGAAACCAATCGCCGATTGCAGGCCGAAATGGCTGAGCATCAGACCACCGGAGCGGCGCTGCGCCAGGCACAAAAACTAGAAGCGATCGGGCAACTCACCGGCGGCATAGCGCATGACTTCAACAACCTTCTTACCATTATCATAAGCAATCTCACGCTCGCGAGCATGCGCTCCGGCGAATCTCCCGCCGTGCTGCCGTTGTTGAACGCCGCAATGCAATCGGCGGAACGAGGCGCGACCTTGATCCAGCGCCTCCTTGCCTTCGCCCGAAAGCAGAACCTCGATCCGCAGTCACTCGACATCTTCGACTTGGTATGCGGTATCGAAGAAATGCTCCAAAGGACTTTGGGCCCGCAGATTTCTCTGCGAATCTCAGAAGAAGGGAGTCCTGCGTCAGCCCAGGTCGATGGCAATCAGCTCGAACTCGCGATTCTCAATCTCGCGATCAATGCCCGTGATGCGATGCCCGAGGGAGGCACCGTTCGCATCGTCATCATGAATCGTGCGGCCGGATTCGATGCGCCGCCGGAGCTGGCGCCGGGCGACTATGTCGTTTTGTCGATCAGCGACGACGGCATTGGCATGGACGAAGCGACCCTTGCGCATGCATTCGACCCGTTCTTTACAACGAAGGACCTCGGCGCCGGCTCCGGTCTTGGCCTGCCTATGGTGCAGGGGTTTGCCGCGCAATCGGGCGGGACTGTTCGGATTTACAGCGAACCAGGTGAGGGCACCACAGTCGAGCTGTGGCTGCCGCGGGCTGATGTGCCACCGGTCGCCAAGTCGTCTGCCCGATCCGGAACAGCGCGCAGCCACGCCGCGGCCACCGTGTTGCTGTGTGACGATGATGAGGACATACGACGTCCTCTGATCGATTACCTGCAATCCATGGGGTATATTGTTCATGAGGCGAGCGGCGCCAATGCGGCGCTTCGCATCCTGGAAACCAGAGATGACGTCGATCTATTGATTATCGATTATGCCATGCCGGGTATGAACGGCCTGGAGACGATCCGGCAAGCGCGGCTGCGACGACCGGATCTGCGATCATTGATGATCACCGGGCATGCTGCAATCCCCGGCAGTTTCGACACACCCGTTTTGCACAAGCCGTTCACATTGGACGAATTAGGGCAGCGAATAGTCGAGCTTCTGGCTGCGCGATCGTCCTGATTTTGTTCTGGATTGCAGATCGCAGATCGATCCCGCACACGCAAACGGGCCGGGATTTTTCCCTGTGCTCAAGCGGCGCTTTGCCGAGGAGGCTGTTTGCCCCTTGCGAAAAGCGCGATCATTTCGCGGTTGAACGCCGGGATATCGTCCGGTTTCCGGCTGGTGACCAGATTGCGATCGACTACGGCGGCCTCATCGACCACCTCTGCGCCGGCGTTGCGCAGATCGGTCCTGATCGATGGCCACGCCGTCATGCGTCGGCCACGCGCCGCGCCGACCTCGATGATCGACCAGGGACCGTGACAGATCGAGGCCACCGGCTTGTTCGCGTCGAAGAAATGCCGCACGAACGACATCGCTTTCGGGTCCATGCGCAACGTGTCCGGGTTGATCACGCCGCCCGGCAATAGCAGCGCATCGAAAGCGGCGGGGTCGGCGCGTTCGAGGATCATATCGACCGGGAACTGCTCGCCCCATTCGGTGAACTTCCAGGCGCGCACATTGCCCGGTTTCAGCGAGAGAATGCTGGTATCGGCGCCGGCCGCGTCGAGCGCCTTGCGCGGCTCGGTCAGCTCGACCTGCTCGAACCCGTCCGCCACCAGGATCGCGACTTTCATTCCATCGAGGGGTTTGTCGCTCATTCATCGTACTCCCGAACTCGAGACTACCCATTCGCCCGACGGCGCGGCCGGATGGCGCGCGCCTTCTGTCATCTGGGGTCGCAGTGCTTCCGGCCCGCGAATGTCGCGCGGGGTCTGGAAGTCGCGCGCCGCGCCACGCGCCGCGTGCTGCCCCTGCGGAAAGCCGCTGCGGTTGCGGTAATCGGCACGCGCCGTCCGCCGTCCGCCTTTCTCCGCGTAGAGGCAGGAAGCGCAGTACAGATCGATCGCCGCGACCGCGAGCAGGGTGCCGAGCGCCCAGGTTTTCTTCTCCTCGCCGCCGCGCCGCTCGGGCGGCGCCATCGCGACCGTCGCGATGTCGAGCGCATCGCCTGCGACCCGTCCCCAAATCCACGGCGTCGCGTCATGCGTCATGAGGATCGCAACGCCGGTCGCGATCTCGCGCACCCCGTAGCCGCGCACGAGCGCTTCTGGCGCCTCGACGCCGGCCATGCGGCGCACGGTCTGCGGCATCGCGAGCTCGGCTAGCCCGAGCGCTATCGAGAAATATCCCAGCCCTTTCGCCGTCGCGTCGTGCATCGAGCGGGAGCGCCCTTGCAGGGCCGTTTTCGGAATGAGGCTGGTCATGGCTAAGCTCCGGCGCCGTTCGGTTGCAGCATCACCTTGATGCAGCCGTCCTGCTTGTCGCGAAATGTCTTGTACATTTCCGGTCCTTTCTCGAGCGGGACCCGATGCGTGATGACAAAGGACGGGTCGATCTGGCCGTCGAGGATCCGGCGCAGCAGATCGTCGGTCCAGCGGTTGACGTGGGTCTGACCGGTGCGGACAGTCAGGCCCTTGTTCATCAGCGCGCCGAACGGAATCTTGTCCAAGAGGCCGCCATAGACGCCGGGTATCGACAGCGTCCCGGCTGGGCGGCAGACGTAGATCATCTCGCGCAGCACGTGCGGCCGGTCGGTCTCCAGCATCAGCGCCTGCTTGGCGCGGTCGTACATCGAGTTGATCGTGGCGGTCGCGTGCGCCTCCATCCCGACCGCGTCGATGCATTTCTCCGGTCCCTTGCCGCCGGTCAGCTCGTTGAGGCGCTCAACCGTGCTCTCCTCCTCGAAATTGATCGTGGTCGCGCCGGCGGCCTCGGCCATCGACAGGCGCTCGGGAAGCCGGTCGATCGCGACAACCTGTTTCGCGCCCAACAGGATCGCGCTGCGTATCGCCATCTGCCCGACCGGACCGCAGCCCCACACTGCGACCGTGTCGGTCGGCTGGATGTCGCATTGCACAGCCCCCTGCCAGCCGGTCGGAAAAATGTCGCTGAGGAACAACAATTTGTCATCAGGGACGCCATCCGGCACCTTGATGTGCGTCGCGTCGGCGAACGGCACCCGGAGATATTCGGCCTGACCGCCGGGATAGCCGCCGGTCAGGTGCGTGTAGCCGAACAGCCCCGCCGTGGTATGCCCGAACGCCGTATCGGCCACCGCCTTGTTGCGGTTGCTGCGCTCGCAGACCGAGAAATTGCCCCGCCGACACTGCTCGCATTCGCCGCAGATGATCGTGAACGGGATGACGACGCGCTCGCCAACCTTGAGCTTGTGTTTCGCGCCGGGGCCGACCTCGACGACCTCGCCCATCGTCTCGTGGCCCATGATGTCGCCGTTTTTCATGCCGGGCATGAAGTGGTCGTAGAGATGCAGGTCGGAGCCGCAGATCGCGCAGCTCGTGACTTTAACGATGGCGTCCCGGTCATTTTCGATCCGCGGGTCGGGAACAGTGTCGCAGCGAATATCCGTGGTGCCGTGCCATACCAAGGCTTTCATACGGCTCTCCATCAAACGCGAGTACCGCAGGCGCCACGACTGCGATACTGCGATGAAGCATCAGCGTCGGGGCGACCGATTGCTTAAGAATAACAGGCTGCGTGGCCACCGGTTCCACAACATTCCCACCCTCGCACAGTGATTAAACCCTGGATTAAATGAGCACTTTCACTCGCACGATCTGTTCTTTTGCTTGTATCTTTATTGTAAACTCATCTCGCGGAACCCAACTTTTCGACGTTACGGCTCGTGATGCTTTCCTCGATCTGGCGCGCTTGGGAATCGAACTACCTCAGCAAGCAACGCTGCGTTCGCATTGCCGGAATTCGCCGTTATTAAGCGCGGTTTTGTCCCGCCAGTTCGCCGAGCCGCAGCCGCAGGAAGGCCGTGACCGCCGCTTCCTCCGGCTTCATGCCGTGGATATTCTCTTCGAGATAGGCGCCGGCCTCGTGCGCCAGCGATTGCAGCAGCGTGCCGTCCATGTAGCCGTCCAGAATCGCCGGGTGGATATAGCTGCGTCGGCAGATCGCCGGCGTGTTGCCGAGATGCGTTGCCACCTTCTTGACGGCATCGACGATCGCCTTCTTGCGCTTGGCCGTCCGGTCGAATGCCTCGAATTCGCGCAGCGCCTGAGCCGCGAGATGCGTCGCGGCCCAGGTGCGGAAATCCTTTGCCGTGATGTCCTCGCCGGTGATTTCGCGGAGGTACTCGTTGACATCGGCCGAGTCGACATCGTGCCGCTCGCCGTCTTCGCCGATATATTGAAAGAGTTCATAGCCCGGCAGGTCGCGGCAATCTTTGACGATGCGCGCCAGCCGGCGGTCGTTGATGTCGCTCTCGTGCCGTTTGCCGCTTTTGCCGCGAAAGCTGATGTGGATCTTGCCGCCCTCGATCGCGACATGGCGGTCGCGCAATGTGGTCAGTCCGAAGCTCTTATTCGCCTTGGCGTATTCGGCATTGCCGATGCGGATCAGGGTCATTTCCATCAGGCGGACAATCGCCGCCAAAACCTTTTCGCGCGGCAGGCCGCGGCGCTTCAGATCGGCGTCGACACGGGCGCGGATCAGCGGCAAGACCCGCGCAAACGTCAAAAGCTTTGTGTATTTCGCCTCGTCGCGCACCTCGCGCCAGCGCGGATGGTAGCGGTACTGCTTGCGCCGGCGCGCGTCGCGGCCGGTCGCCTGCAAATGACCGTTGGGGTAGGGGCAAATCCACACCTCGGTCCAGGCCGGCGGGATCGCCAGCGACCGGATGCGCCGCAGCGTGTCGATGTCACGGACCAGCGCGCCATCGGGGAGGCGGTAGTCGAACCCGTTCTTTGCGGCGTGGCGCGTTATTCCGGGCGAGGCGTCACTGACATAGCGCAATTTCGCGCGCCGCGCCGCGACCTGCGGATCCAACGCCTCCGCGAGCGGCGTTTCGGTTTCATCCTCCCGTTCCTCGTCGAGGCGCTGCTGCTGCAGTGGCGGCACTGTCACTCGTCCTGATCGGTTTTCGTGACGGATCAACATTCGGAGCGGCAAAAGCGTTGCCCGCAAAGGATTTCGCGAACCGCGGTGGAACCGGATTTGCCCGAATTGCGTCGTGCAAGCAGGTGCCCGGACGGTGGCGCCGTGCGGATCAAAGGCTCAGGAGCAGACGAGATGCCCAGGCATCAAACCCCGGCCCAGCGCGATACGATCGAACGCGTCATGCACGAGTTCAAGCATGGCGAACTCAAGACCGCCGCCGGAAAGCGAAAGGTGAAGAACCCGAAACAGGCGATCGCCATCGCACTGCACGAGGCCGGCGCGTCGAAGAACGAAAGCCCGGCGGAGAACAAGCGCAACCTGCGCCGCACCAAGAAAAAGGAAGCCCGCGGCGAAAAACCTTAGGCGGACCTGTACAAGGACGGTTGGCCTGCGGGCTAGCCCGTTGTTGATCGGCGAAAAAGACGCACTTCGCACGCTCGAACAATAGGGAACGCCGCGGATTTCACCTCGATCACGCGTGACTCGAAGCGTGCCGATGCACATTTGTCGGCTGTTGGCTGCCCGGTTCTGGAACGTCGCGGCGGGCTGCTAGTCGGGTCGGCTCTGGCAGCAAGGCGGGGAAAGAACCGCAAATGCGCCGCCGGCCTGGGCAGCCGGCAAGACGGCCGTCACTTGTGTGCAGAGTTCATGTCTTTTACTGTCGCGATCATCGGGCGGCCCAATGTCGGCAAATCGACGTTGTTCAACCGGCTTGTCGGCCGGCAGCTGGCGCTCGTCGACGATGTGCCGGGCGTCACCCGCGACCGCCGCGAGGGCGGGGGGCACATCGCCGATCTCGAATTCCGCCTGATCGACACGGCCGGGCTTGAGGAAGCGCCGCCGGATACGCTGGCCGGGCGCATGCAGGCGCAGACCGAGCGCTCGCTCGACTTGGCCGATGTGGCGCTGCTCGTCATCGACGCGCGCGCCGGGCTGACCCCGGCCGACGGACATTTTGCCCGGTGGCTGCATCGTTCCGGAAAACCGGTGGTGCTGGTCGCCAACAAGGCCGAGGGGCGGGCGGCGGTTGCCGGGCTCGACGAAGCCTACGCGTTGGGGCTTGGCGATCCGGTGGCGATCTCGGCGCAGCACGGCGAGGGAATGGGCGACCTCTACGAACGGCTGCTGCCGTTCGCCCCTGGGCGAGACGTGGCCGCTCCCGACGAGGGCGCAGCCGGTGACCTGGAGGAAGCCGAGGCAAAGCCGCTGCAGTTGGCGATCGTCGGTCGTCCGAATGTCGGGAAATCGACGCTGGTCAATCGGCTGATCGGTGAGGATCGGGTGCTGACCGGTCCCGAGCCGGGCATCACGCGCGACGCGATCGCGATCGAATGGCGCTGGGGCGGGCGCCCGATCCGCCTGATCGACACCGCCGGGATGCGCCGCCGGGCCCGGATCGAGGCGCGGCTCGAACGCCTCTCGGTGGCCGACACGCTGCGCGCGGTGCGCTTCGCCGAAACCGTCATCCTCGTGCTCGACGCCGAGCAGCCGCTGGAGCGTCAGGATCTGACCATTGCCAACCTGGTCGCCGAGGAAGGCAGAGCACTCGTGCTGGCGCTCAACAAATCCGACCTCGTCGCCGACCGGGCGGCGCTGTTGAAATCCCTGCGCGAACGGCTCGAAACGGCTCTGCCGCAGCTCTCCGGTGTGCCGCTGGTCGCGGTGTCGGGGTTGAGCGGGTCCGGGCTGCCCGCGCTGATGAAGGCGGTGTTCGCGGCCGATGCGGTGTGGAACCGTCGCGTTCCGACCGCGGCGCTGAACCGTTGGCTGGCGCGGATGCAGGAACGCCACCCGCCGCCGCTGGTCGCCGGCCGACGCCTGCGGCTGCGCTACATGACTCAGGTCAACACGCGGCCGCCGAGTTTCGCGCTGTTCGCCTCCAAGCCGGGCGAGCTGCCCGAGGCCTATCGCCGCTACCTGACCAATGCACTGCGCCAGGATTTCGAGTTGCCGGGCACGCCGATCCGGCTGATGTTGCGCAAGAGCGAAAACCCGTACGCGCCGGGTTAGGTTAACAGTTGAGGGCGCCATTGCGAGGAACGCAGCGAGGAAGCAATCTCGATCAGGCGTGCTCTGCTCCGCGAGATCGCTTCACCTGCAATGACAGCTGAATTTGACCGGCACATCATGGGCGCGGCGCTGACGCTGGCGCGGCGTGGGGTGGGCAATGCCTGGCCGAACCCGGCGGTCGGGTGCGTCATCGTCAATGGCGGCAGCGTTGTCGGGCGGGGGTGGACGCAGCCCGGCGGACGTCCCCATGCCGAGACCGAGGCGATCGGCCGAGCCGGCGACGCCGCACGCGGCGGCACCGCCTATGTCACGCTCGAACCGTGCAGCCATTGGGGGAAGACGCCGCCCTGCGCCGAGGCACTGATCGCTTCCGGTGTTGCGCGCGTCTTTGCTGCCGTCGAGGACCCGGACCCACGCGTCGCCGGCGGCGGCCTCGCCCGATTGAGGGAAGCCGGGATCGCCATCGAAAGCGGGCTGTGCTCCGCCGAGGCGGCCGAAATCAACGCCGGGTTCTTCCGGCGCGTGCGAACCGGACGGCCGCTGGTCACGCTGAAGCTGGCGACCTCGCTCGACGGCCGGATCGCGACCGGGTCCGGAGAAAGCCGCTGGATCACCGGCCCGGCGGCGCGCGAGCGCACGCACCTGTTGCGCGCGACGCATGACGCGATCCTGGTCGGCGCCGCCACGGTGCTGGCCGACAACCCGCAGTTGACTTGCCGATTGCCGGGGCTGGAGCACCGCTCGCCGGTGCGGGTCGCGCTCGACCGCAATCTCGTGATCCCGCTCGACTCCTGTCTCGTCGCCGAGGCGCGTCAGCACCCGAGCTGGCTGATCACCGCGCCCGGCTCTGATCCGGATCGACGTGAGGCGCTGCAACAGGCCGGCGTCGAAATCATCGACGCCGCGGCAAACGAAACCGGCCGGATCGACCTGGCCGACGCGCTGCGGTTGCTCGGGGCGCGTGGCCTGACCCGGCTGCTGGTCGAGGGCGGCGGCCGGCTCGCCGCTTCGCTGCTGTCGGCCCGGCTGGTGGACCGCCTCGTGTGGCTGCATGCGCCGCTGCTGCTCGGGGCGGACGGCGTGCCGGCAGTCGGCGCGCTCGGCCTCATGGCGCTGGCCGAGGCGACGCGGTTCGACCTGCTGTCGAGCGAGACGGTCGGCGCTGATCTGCTTTCGACATACCGCCTGTCTTAGATCGGGACGGCGCTCCGGGTAAAAGCCGCTGGCGAAACGGGCGGCACCGCCCTAGCTTAGGCCGATGTTCACCGGAATTGTTACCGATGTCGGCCAGGTGCGCCGGCTGCGTCGCTCTGCTGGGCCGGACGGCGGGCTCGATTTGTCGATCGTGACCGCCTACGACACCGCCGGGATCGCGCTCGGCGCCTCGATCGCCTGCTCGGGCGTGTGCCTGACGGTCATCGCCGTCGAGCCTGGCGCCTTCTCGGTGCAGGCCTCGGCCGAGACGCTGGCCTGCTCGACACTCGGCGAGTGGGCCGAGGGCACGGCGGTCAATCTCGAACGCGCGCTGCGGGTCGGCGACGAACTGGGCGGTCACATCGTGTCGGGCCATGTCGATGGGGTCGCCCGCATCCTCGATCGGCGGCCGGAGGGCGAGTCGGTGCGCTTCGTGATCGAGGCTCCGGCGGCGCTGATGCCGTTTGTCGCATCGAAGGGATCGGTCGCGCTCGACGGGGTCAGCCTGACGGTCAACGAGGTCGAGGGCGACCGCTTCGGCGTCAACATCATCCCGCATACGCTGTCGCATACCGGTTTCGGCGAAGCGCGGCCGGGACACCGCATGAATTTCGAAATCGACCCGCTCGCGCGCTATGTCGCCCGGCTGCTCGGCGCCCGCCCCGAGATCGCGGAGCACGTCTCCCGATGACCGAAAGCCACGGGACGGAAAGCCCTGAGACCGAAATCAGCGGCCTGCGAGCCCCTCATCTGCTGCTCGTCGAGGCGCCGTATTACGCCCATATCGCGGCGATGCTACGCGAGGGCGCCGAGCGCGCCGCCGCCGCCGCTGGGGCGACCTGCGAGACCGTGTCGGTTCCCGGCGCGTTCGAAATTCCGGCCGCGATCGGGTTCGCCGCGAAGGCCGAGGGCCGCTTTGACGGATTTGTTGCGCTCGGCTGCGTGATCCGCGGCGAGACGACACATTACGACCACATCTGCAACGAGACCGCGCGCGCGCTGCAGGATCTGATGCGTTCCGACGGCATCGCGGCTGGCTATGGCATACTGACCGTCGAGAACGAAGCCCAGGCGTTGAAGCGCGCCTCGCCCGATATCGAAAAAGGCGGGCGCGACAAGGGCGGCGAGGCGGTGCGCGCCTGTCTCGCGCTGATCGACTTGAAACGCCGGTTCGGCGGCAACCGCCCCGGCAATCGACAATGAGCGCACCGAGCACGGCAGAATGCGCTCCGCGTTCGGGCGGTGGGTCGCGGCGCCGCAGCATCGCCAGGCTCGCTGCCGTCCAGGCGCTCTATCAATTGGAGCTGAACCCCGGGCGCGGTTCCGACGCGGTGATCGGCGAATTCCTGCATCATCGGCTCGGCCGCGAGATCGACGGCGACAATTACGGCGAGGCCGACGAAACGCTGTTTGCCGAAATCGTGCGCGGCGTCACCGAGCACCGCGAGCGGCTCGATGAAACGCTGTCGGCGGCGCTCAGCGAGGAATGGCCGCTGCCGCGGCTCGAAACGCTGCTGCGGCTGATCCTTGAAGCGGGAGCCTACGAGCTGGTGCACCGCCCGGACATCCCGCCGCGCGTCGCGATCAGCGAATACGTCGCGATCGCTTACGCGTTCTTCAGCGGCCGCGAGCCGGCGCTCGCCAACGGCGTTTTCGACCGCCTGGCGCGCATGCTGCGGGCGGCAGAGCTGTAGGACTTGCCGCGATGTTGAGGACGCGGGCCAATAACCCCTCTCCCGCACGGCGGGAGATGGAGGGACCCGGCGCGCAGGCGCCGAGAGGGTGAGGGTGAGCGGTGCAAAAACCCTTACCCGACCGCGCGCTGCGCCGCGGCCACCCTCTCCCGCGATACGGGAGAGGGGTTCGAGGGACGGTTTCATGACCCCGGAACCCCTCGGCGAGTTCGGCCGCATCCGCCGGTTTTTCGCGCCGCTCGCCGGGCCGGGCGGGCTCGAACTTAAGGACGACGCGGCGCTAATCGACTGCGTGGCCGGGCGGCGCCTCGTCGTCACCGTCGATGCGATGGTCGAGGGCGTGCATTACCTCCCCGACGACCCGCCCGAGCTGGTCGCGAAAAAGCTGCTGCGGGTCAATCTGTCGGACCTCGCCGCGAAGGGAGCGCGGCCGCTGCATTACCTGCTGACGACGGCCCTTCCGGCCAGATCAGGCGACGATTGGGTCGAGCGCTTCGCGGCCGGGCTCGCCGAGGATCAGCGCCATTTCGGGGTCGATCTGCTTGGCGGTGATTCGGTCGCGACGCCAGGGCCGGCGACGCTGTCGCTGACCGCGCTCGGCGACGTCGCTGCCGGAGCCGAGATCCGCCGCTCTGGCGCCCGCGCCGGTGATCGGATCTGGGTCAGCGGTACGATCGGCGATGCCCATCTCGGGCTGAGGATATTGCGGGGAGAGTATCCGCAGCTCGACCCGGCCGAGCGCGCAAGTCTGGTCGCGCGATTTCAAGTCCCCGAGCCGCGCACCGGTCTCGGTCCGCGTCTTGCCGGAATCGCGCATGCGATGTGCGACGTGTCGGACGGCCTGATCGCCGATCTCGGACATATCTGCGACGCCTCCGGTGTCGCGGCGGTGGTCGAGTTGGCTTCCGTCCCGCTTTCCGGGCCGGCAACCCGCCTCGCGGCCCAGGACCCCGATCTGCCCGCACTTCTCGCGACGGCGGGCGACGACTACGAGCTGCTGTTTGCCGCGCCGCCGGAAGTAACCGCCGCGATCGAGCGCCTCGCCGCCGAGCTAAACCTGCCGATCACCCCGATCGGCGTCATCGAGCCGGGATCAGGCGTGCGCCTGCTCGCCACGGACGGTCAGGAGATCCTCGTCGCTGCTCCCGGCTACCGGCATTTCTGAATGAGCGCACCTGGCACGAAACCGGGCCGCGGGCAATCGCCTAAATTGTTGCCTCAATTGTACGCTTCTGGCATGTTGCCGCGCCCCGGCGACCGGTTGCCGCGCAGGTTGAGCGGAAGCGGGCGGGTTTTCCATTCCAGGTGAGTTGAGGAACCTGACAGATGGCGTCGGCCTATATTTTCGTCATCATCTGCGGCCTGCTGGCGCTGGCCTACGGTGTGGTGACGAGCCGCAGCGTCCTGGCCGCGAATGCTGGCAGCGCGCGCATGCAGGAAATTTCGGGCGCGGTCCAACTCGGCGCCAGCGCCTATCTGAACCGGCAATACCGCACCATCGCGATCGTCGGCGTGGTGATTCTGATCATTCTGTGGATCACGCTCGGGCATTGGGTCGCGCTCGGCTATTTGATCGGCGCGGTGCTGTCGGGCGCGGCCGGCTATATCGGAATGAACGTATCGGTGCGCGCCAATGTGCGCACCGCGCAGGCGGCGCGGGCCGGGCTCGCCGCCGGGCTCGACATTGCGTTCAAGGCCGGCGCGGTCACCGGCATGCTGGTCGTCGGCCTCGGGCTGCTTGGCGCCGGGGGCTATTATTTCTTCCTGCGCAGCATCCTGCCGGCCGAAGATTTGCGCGGCGTGCTGGAGGCGATGGTCGCGCTCGGCTTCGGCGCCTCGCTGATCTCGATTTTCGCGCGTCTCGGCGGCGGAATCTTCACGAAGGGCGCCGATGTCGGGGCCGACCTCGTCGGCAAGGTCGAGGCCGGCATCCCCGAGGACGACCCGCGCAACCCCGCCGTGATCGCCGACAATGTCGGCGATAACGTTGGCGATTGCGCGGGGATGGCGGCCGATCTGTTCGAGACCTATGTCGTCACGATCGTCGCGACGATGCTGCTCGCCGCGATCTTCTTCGCGCCGCCGCCGGGCAATGCCGCCGCCGCCGCTCTGCGCGACACACTTCTGGTGCTGCCGCTGGCGATCGGCGCGGTCTGCATCGTCACCTCTGTGATCGGGACGTATTTCGTCAAGCTCGGCTCCGACAACGGAATCATGCGGGCGCTCTACAAGGGCCTCGTCGCGACCGGAATATTGTCCGTCATCGGCATCGCGCTGCTGATCTTCCTCGTGTTCGGGGTTACCGAGCCGCTGCCGATGACGACAGGGGGCGCGGTCAGCGGTCTCGGGCTGTTCCTGTGCGCGCTGACTGGGCTCGGAGTCACCGGGCTGATCGTCTGGATTACCGAGTATTACACCTCGACCGAGTACCGTCCCGTGCGCAGCATCGCGCTGTCCTCGACGACCGGGCACGGCACCAACGTAATCCAGGGCCTCGCCGTATCGATGGAGGCGACCGCGCTGCCGGTCATCGTGATCTGTATCGGCATCGTGCTGTCGTTCCTGTTCGCCGGGTTGTTCGGGATCGCGATCGCGGCGACGACGATGCTGGCGCTGGCCGGCATGATCGTCGCGCTCGACGCCTACGGTCCGGTCACCGACAACGCCGGCGGCATCGCCGAGATGGCGGACCTGCCGCGCGAAGTCAGGCGCACGACCGACGCGCTCGACGCGGTCGGCAACACAACGAAAGCGGTGACCAAGGGATACGCGATCGGCTCGGCCGGTCTCGCCGCGCTGGTGCTGTTCGCCGCCTACACCGAGGATTTGCGGCACTATTTCCCAACCCTCGACGTGCGCTTCGCGCTGCAGGACCCGTTCGTTGTGGTCGGGCTGTTTGTCGGCGGTCTGCTGCCGTATCTGTTCGGCGCCCTTGGCATGCAGGCGGTCGGCCGCTCGGCCGGCGCGATTGTCGTGGAGGTGCGCCGCCAGTTCCGCGAAATCCCCGGGATCATGGAAGGCCGGGCCAAACCCGAGTATGGCCGCGCCGTGGACATGCTGACTCGCGCCGCGATCCGCGAGATGATCATCCCGTCGCTGCTGCCGGTGCTGGCGCCGATCGTGCTGTTCTTCGTCATCTGGGGCATCGCCGGGCCGGCCGCCGGTTTCGCGTCGCTCGGCGCGATGCTGCTCGGAACGATCGTCACCGGCCTGTTCGTCGCGATCTCGATGACCTCGGGCGGCGGCGCCTGGGACAACGCGAAGAAGTACATTGAAGAAGGCCATCACGGCGGCAAGGGCTCGGAGGCGCACAAGGCGGCGGTGACCGGCGACACGGTCGGCGACCCGTACAAGGACACCGCGGGGCCGGCCGTTAATCCGATGATCAAGATCACCAACATCGTCGCGCTGCTGCTGCTGGCGATCCTCGGCCGCTATCTCGGCGGCTGAGCCTGCCTCGGTAGACCCCTCACCAATGTCCCTCTCCCCGCCCGCGGGAAGAGGGAACCTGAACCGGACATCACGCACGATCTGCGTAGAATTATGCGGATGTTGCCGTCGCTCTCCCTCTCCCCGAAAGCGGGGAGAGGGCCGGAGTGAGGGGCAACGCGATGACACCTCCGAAATCGAACTTGCCTCCGGCGGGAGGGCGCGCCACGATCCTGTCATAAATAGCGGCCGCGACCGAGGCGGTCGTGCCCCGGATTTGTGGAGGATCCCCTGATGCCGAGCGCCCCCCGCTGCGTTGCCCTGGTTGGCCCGTATCTGTCCGGCAAGACGACGCTGCTCGAAGCGCTGCTGTTCGCCAGCGGCACGACGAGCCGCCGCGGCAGCGTGCGCGACGGCAATACGGTCGGCGACCACGCCGCCGAGGCGCGCGCCCGCAGCATGTCGACTGAGATCAACGTCGCCAACGCGAACTTCCTCGGCGATCCGTGGACGATTCTCGACTGCCCCGGCTCGGTTGAGCTGCTCTACGAGGCGCAGCAGGCGATGCTGGTCGCCGACACCGTCGTCGTTGTCTGCGAGCCCGAGGTCGAACGCGCTGTCACGGTCAGCGCGCTGCTGCATTTCCTGGCGCGGCACGACATCCCGCACATGCTGTTCATCAACAAGCTCGACGCGGCGAGCGCGCGGGTGCGCGACGTGCTCGCGGCGTTGCAATCGGTATCCGAGCGTCCGCTGGTTCTGCGGCAGGTGCCGCTGCGCGGCGGCGAGAGCGAGATCACCGGCTATGTCGATCTGGTCAGCGAACGCGCCTATCGCTATCGGCCCGGTCAGGCCTCCGACCTGATCCCGCTGCCCGAGGGATTCTGGGACCAGGAAGGCGATACCCGCACCAGCCTCGTCGAAAAACTCGCCGATTTCGACGACTCGCTGCTCGAACAGCTGCTCGAGGACGTACAGCCGTCGAAGGAGGACATCTACAAACACCTGACAAAGGATTTTCAGCGCAACCTGATCGTGCCGGTGTTCGTCGGCGCGGCGGCGCAGGATTACGGCGTGCGGCGGCTGTGGAAGGCGCTGCGGCACGAAACGCCAGGTCCGCTTGAGACCGCGGCGCGGCTCGCCATCGAGCCCGAGGGCGAACCGCTGGCGCAGGTCTTCAAGACTTATCACCTGCCGCATACCGGCAAACTGTCGCTGTCGCGGATCTGGCGCGGTTCGATCGCCGAGGGCAACGTGCTGAACGGGGTGCGCGTCGCCGGGGTCGTCAAGCTGCTCGGCGGCCAGCAGGAAAAGGTGCCCGCCGGCCAGATGGGCGAGGTTGTCGGGTTGACCCGGATGGAGGAGATCCAGACCGGCATGGCTCTGACCCCGTCCGGCAAGGCCGCCCCGCTGCCGCAGCCGGAGAAGCCGCAACCGGTCTATGGCCTGGCTATCCACGCGGAGAAGCGTGGCGACGACGTTAAGCTGACCGGATCGATCGCCCGGCTGATCGAGGAAGACCCGACCCTCGAACTCGAACAGAACGCCGAGATGCGCGAAATGGTGCTGTGGGGCCAGGGCGACGTGCATCTGCAGATCGCGCTTGACCGGCTGCGCAACCGGCAGAACCTGTCGGTAGTCGGGCACCATGCGGCGGTGCCGTACAAAGAGACGATCCGCCGCGGCACAACGCAGCACTCGCGCTTTAAGCGGCAGAGCGGCGGCCACGGTCAGTTCGCCGACTGCACGATCGAGGTCGGCCCGCTGCCGCGCGGCTCGGGGTTCACCTTCAAGGACAGCGTCGTCGGCGGCGCGATCCCGCGCAACTACATTCCGGCGGTCGAGGAAGGCGTCGTCGAGGCCTTGCACCACGGCCCGCTCGGTTTTCCGGTCGTCGATCTCTCAGTCACCCTGATCACCGGACAATTCCATGCCGTCGACAGTTCGGACATGGCGTTCAAGACCGCCGGCCGTCAGGCGATTCAGGAGGCGCTGCCGAAATGCGAGCCGATCCTGTTGGAGCCGATCGACGAGGTTGAAATTTCGGTGCCGAACGGCTTCACCGCCCGTGTGCAGCGTCTGGTTTCAGGCCGCCGCGGTCAGATCCTGGGTTATGACGCGAAACCCGACTGGCAGGGCTGGGATGTCGTCAGGGCGCAGCTGCCGCAAAGCGAGTTGCACGACCTGATCGTCGAATTGCGCTCGCTGACCCTCGGGGTCGGCAGTTTCGCGCGCCGCTTCGACCACATGGCGGAGCTGACCGGCCGCACCGCCGACAAGGTCATCCAGAGCCGCGCCGCCGAAGCCGCCCAGTAGACCGCACCACCGAGGCCGCGCCCCAAACATTCCCCCCAAGCGGGGGAGGATTAGGGAGGGTGCGGCGCCCGGAATGACAGTTAACCAAGGCGAGATACACGCCGAACATCACCGCAAATTTCGCCAAATTTGCCGGCTACTGTTTGTGCTTCGGCGACGCGTTCCGGCCACCGGAACGCCCGGGTCGGGTTTCAGCGATGGGAGCTATGCGGGTATTCTGCTGTAGATTCGCTGTTTTCAGCAGACCGGGGTTCGACGGCGCATTGCCAGAAGGAGAGAGACGCGACAAGCATCGCCGTCAATTTCGTCCGATTTAACAGGCTGTTGCAGCTGCCTGTGAGAATTTATCCGGCTGCCGGACGACCCGGATCGGGCTCCGATACAATCTCTGCGGGTATTCTGCTGTAGATCGCCTGTTTTATCAGCAAACTCCAGCAAAAACACTCAACCGTGGATTGTCGATCGCCGGTCCGGAGCCTGATGAGCGACGGCTTTCCTGGCCAAAGCTCGGATGACTGGAGAGGTTAGGTGAGATGCGGTCGCAGTTATCGACGCGATGCATCGCTGATCCTTGGCTGCTCCCTCCCGCGCGCCCACATCTGCGCGACAGCAAGGAGACGATGAGATGCTGATCCGGGCAAGGCGCGGCTGGGAGTTGCCGGAGAGCGCGGCGACCGACGAGGCGGTCTTCCGCGCCCGCCGGCTTCTGCTGAAAGGGTTGGCGGCAGGACCGATCCTGGCCTCCGGTGCGGCCGCGTTGCCGGCCTGGGCCGCCGATGCCGATCCATCTTCCGGGCTCTATCCGGCAAAGCGCAACGACAAATACACGCTCGACCGGCCGATCACCGCCGAGAAGGATTCGACGACCTACAACAATTTCTACGAATTCGGCTTCGACAAGTCGATCTGGGAGCGGGCGCAGGCGCTGAAACTGCGTCCGTGGACGATCAAGGTTGACGGTCTCGTCGAGAAGCCGTTCACGATCGGCTTCGACGATCTGCTGAAAAGGGTCAGCCTCGAAGAGCGGCTGTATCGCCACCGCTGCGTCGAGGCGTGGTCGATGGCTGTGCCCTGGACCGGATTTCCGTTGTCGGCGCTGGTCGATCTCGCCCGGCCGCTCGGCTCAGCCAAGTACCTGCGGATGGAGACCTTCATGGACCCCAAGACCGCGCCGGAGCAGCGCAAATTCTTCTATCCCTGGCCCTATGTCGAGGGGCTGACGATGCCGGAGGCGCGCAACGAGTTGGCGTTTCTCGTCACCGGCATGTACGGCAAGCCGGTGCCGAAGCAGGACGGCGCCCCGCTACGCCTCGCCGTGCCGTGGAAATACGGGTTCAAATCGGTCAAGTCGATCGTGCGGTTCGAATTCACCGACAAGCAGCCGGTGTCGTATTGGGAGAAGCTGCAGTCGAGCGAGTACGGCTTCTGGGCCAACGTCAACCCGGCCGTGCCGCACCCGCGCTGGAGCCAGGCCAGCGAGCGCGTCCTCGGCACCGACGAGCGCCGCCCGACGCTGATCTGGAACGGCTACGGCGAGTTCGTCGCCGACATGTACAAAGGCCTCGAAAAAGAGCGGCTGTTCGCGTGAGCGGGCTAGCGCGGCGGCCGGTTTACCGTCACGACGCGCCAGCCGTGCCCCATGCCGGGGCCGTCGATGTGATCGATGCGCGTGACCGAGCAGTTTTCCATTGTGAACGCGAGACACGCTTCCGGGTCGAGACCGAGCGCGAGGCCCAGCGCGGCGCGGATCGTGCCGCCATGCGCCACCGCGATGACGTCGCGGCCGCGATTGGTGTCGAGCACCCCGTGGATCGCCCGCGCAACCCGCTGCATCACATCGATAAAACTCTCGCCGCCGGGGGCGCGCTCATGCGCCGGCGCGTGCCAGAAGCGGTGAAACGCACCGCCGCGGGAATGGCTCAGTTCGTCATAGGTCAGGCCCTGCCAATCGCCGAAACTCTGCTCGGCGAGGTCCGGAATCGCAGGCGCATCGGGACCGGGTATCTCGGCCGGTCCGGGCAGGCCGGCGCGAACGATCGCCCGCGCCGTTTCGTGGGTGCGGCGCAGATCGCTCGTGACCCAGACCGCCTCGCGCGGCAGCTGTCTCGCCAGCCCGGCAAACACAGCCGCGTCGGTGCAGTCGCACGGCATGTCCTTCTGTCCGTAGATGCGGCCGCCATGTTCGACCGGCGCGTGCCGTACCCACCAGAACCGCGTTGTCGTGGCGCTCTGGGTCGCGCCATGGCCGGCCGTCCCGGCGCCAATCGCTCCGGGATCGAACGGCGACACCTTTCCGGCGCTCATCTGGCCGCCGCCACGAGCAAAATCACGATTTCTCCGATCTGCTGGAAGAAGCCGAGAACATCGCCGGTGTAGCCGCCGATCTGGCGCCGCGCAAGCATCGCCGCAGCCGCGACCGCACCGCCGGCCAAGAACAAGGCAAGCGCCCCGGACAACGGCCCGAGCGTCGCTAGGGCGATGACGGCGCCGATCAGCGCCGCGCCGGCTGCGACGGTGCGGCTCGGGCGTCCCGCCGCGGCGCCGAGGCCGTCGACGCGCGCCGGCCGCAACAGAAACATGGCCGGGGGCAATACGGCGCGCGACGCGGCGTGGGCGGCGATCAGCGCCAACCCGACGAAAATCGCATCGCCGATCGCCGCGATCGCAGTCGCGCGCAAACCGACGCTGAGCACGAGCGCTACGACGCCATAAGTACCATGCGTGCTGTCGCGCATGATCGCGAGCTTACGATCGCGACTGCCGCCGCCGAACCCGTCGGCCGTGTCGGCGAGCCCGTCCTCGTGCAGCGCGCCAGTTGCCGCGACGCCGGTTGCGATCGCTAGCAATGCGGCCGGCCCCACCGGCAGACCAAACAGCCCAGCGGCGAAGAACGCCAGGGCGCATAGTGCGCCGATGCCGCCTCCGACCAGCGGGAAGGCCCAGCCGGCGGCGGCAATCGCGCCGGGCCCGGCCGCCTCCGCCGCGAGCGGAATGCGCGTCAGCACACCGGCTGCGATCATGAATTCGTCAAACCGTCCGCGTTGCGCGCCCACATCCACCTCGTCATTCGCGCCCACGGGTGCGGCCTGTCGCCGGCCCGAGGGTCGGTATGACGAAGCGGTCGGTCACAAAACTTAAGCCGCTGACTTAGCGAGTCGGGCGGCGCGATAGCGCATCACCAGCCATCCCAGCCGGCTGGCCAGAGACTCCCACCCGCCCGTTCGGCGTCAGCCCGGCCGCCTTTAGCAGCATTGCGACGCCGCGCTCGACATGGTGCGGGCGGTAGAGAACGTACGCACGGCTGGCATAAGCGCGGGTGCAGCGGCGGCGGTCATAGGGTCGTGCGGACTCGTTCGCGGCGTAATAGGCGTAGGCCAGTTCGTCGTCTTCCGACTCGGCGACCCGGCCGAGCGCAACCCGCAGCCGCCAGAGCCGCCCGATCCCGTCCAGCGCCAGGTAGCGATCAAGGTTCTTGTAGAACAGCCGGTAATGTCGCAGTTCATCGGCGGCGATATGGCGGCAGATCTCACGCAATACCGGTTCGGAGGCGGCTTCGCGCAGCGCGGCGTAGTAGGAGCTGGTGCCGATTTCGACGACACAGCGCGCCACCATTTCGCCCGATCGCGAACCGCGGCGCGAGCGGTCGCTGTCGAAATCGACGCGGAACCCTTCCTGGAATCGGGCGAACGCGGCGTCGAAATCGAACGCCGGGTCGGCCAGCCCCGCCCAGCGCGCCAGCGCCCTGCCGTGCTGCACCTCCTCCTCGCCCCAGCGCCGCGCGGTCTGTTGGAACTCGGGATCATCGGCGAAGATGAGGCAGAGATGATGCGCGTAGGCCCGGCCGTTATGCTCGACGAGGCTCGCCGCCTTGACGATCGGCACCAGCTCGCGATCGACCTTCGCCGGATCGAACCGGTCCCACGGAATGTCGTCGAGCGTCCAGCCGCCCATGCGCAATCGTGTCAGCCGCCGATCTCGCGCAAGACGCGCAATTTGGCGCTGGCGATGGCATACTGCCGCTCCAATTGGCGCAGCTCGGCCAAGAGTTGCTCGCGGTCGGCGCCGGTGGCGCGGCCGATTTGCTCGCGCAGCATGGGCATATTGCCGTCGATCGTCTGCAATTCGGCCTCGAGCTGGGTGCGTTCCAGCGCTTCGGGCGGCAAGGCTTCGTCGGCCAGCACCGTACAGCGCTCGGGTGTGACCTCGGCGAGGCCGCTGGCGACAAAGAAGCGTTCGGCGATCACGTTGCCCTCGTAGATGTCGATCGTGCCCGGGCGGATTGTCGAAATCAGCGGCGAATGCCCGGGCAGCACGCCGAAATTGCCTTCGGTGCCGGGCACGACAACCATATCGACGTCGCGCGAGACGAGCAGCTGCTCGGGGGTAACAAGCTCGAACTGGACCGGCATCAGACCCTCATCGCGGCAAAATAGGCGTTATGCCGGACTTGATCCGGGCATCCCTGCAAGCGTGTCGGCGACCAGAGATGGCCGGGTCAAGCCCGGCCATGACGCGGAGCGGACGCATCATGCCGCTTCCGCGGCCATGCGACGAGCCTTCTGGACGGCTTCTTCGATCGTGCCGACCATGTAGAACGACGCCTCCGGCATCTCGTCGTAGTCGCCGGCGACGATGCCCTTGAAGCCCTTGATTGTGTCTTCGAGGTTGACGAACACGCCGGGCGATCCGGTGAAGACCTCGGCGACATGGAACGGTTGCGACAGGAAGCGCTGAATCTTGCGCGCCCGCGCAACGGTCAGCTTGTCCTCTTCCGATAATTCGTCCATCCCGAGGATCGCGATGATGTCCTGCAGCGATTTGTAGGTCTGCAAGACGCGCTGCACGTCGCGCGCCACCTGGTAATGGTCCTCGCCCACTATGCGCGGATCGAGCATGCGCGAGGTCGAAATCGAGCGGATCGACCGCCGGGTAGATGCCGAGCTCGGCGATCTGGCGCGACAGCACGGTCGTCGCGTCCAGATGCGCGAACGAGGTCGCCGGCGCCGGGTCGGTCAAATCGTCGGCCGGCACGTAGATCGCCTGCACCGACGTGATCGAGCCCTTCTTGGTCGTCGTGATGCGCTCCTGCAAGGCGCCCATGTCGGTCGCCAGCGTAGGCTGATACCCGACTGCCGACGGGATGCGGCCCAACAGCGCAGACACCTCGGAGCCGGCCTGCGTGAAGCGGAAGATGTTATCGACGAAGAACAGCACGTCCTGCCCTTCCTCGTCGCGGAAGTACTCCGCCAATGTCAGCCCCGACAGCCCGACACGCGCGCGCGCTCCCGGCGGCTCGTTCATTTGGCCGTAGACCAGCGCCGCCTTCGACCCCGGCCCGTCCGGCACGATGACCCCGGACTCCATCATCTCATGGTAGAGGTCGTTGCCCTCGCGGGTGCGCTCGCCGACCCCGGCGAACACCGAGTAGCCGCCATGCGCTTTGGCGATGTTGTTGATCAATTCCATGATGATGACCGTTTTTCCGACCCCGGCACCGCCGAACAGTCCGACCTTGCCGCCTTTGGCGTAAGGCGCCAGCAGATCGACGACCTTGATGCCGGTGATGAGGATCTCGGCCTCGGTCGACTGGTCGACGAATTCGGGCGCCGGCTTGTGGATTGGCGAGCGGCGGTTGGTCATGACCGGGCCGCGCTCGTCCACCGGATCGCCGACGACGTTGAGAATGCGCCCCAGCGTTTCGGGTCCGACCGGGACTGTGATCGGCTCGCCGGTATCGACCACCTCGGCGCCGCGCACGAGCCCGTCGGTCGTGTCCATCGCGACCGTGCGCACCGTCTTCTCGCCGAGGTGCTGCGCCACTTCGAGCACCAGCGTGCGTCCGCCGTTATCGACATGCAGCGAGTTCAGGATCGACGGCAGTTCGCCCTCGAAACGGACATCGACGACCGCGCCGATGACCTGGGTGATCGTTCCTGTATTGTTGTGTGTGGTGCTGACAGCCATGTTCGCGAAATCCTTGATTCAGCCCTGTCCCGCTATGCGGGAGAGGGAGAGAGCGGTTTTCTTCATTACAGCGCCTCGGCGCCGGAGATGATCTCGATCAGCTCCTTCGTGATCACGGCCTGGCGCGTGCGGTTGTAGTTCATCGTCAGCCGGTCGATCATCTCGCCGGCATTGCGCGTCGCGTTATCCATCGCGGTCATGCGCGCGCCCTGCTCGCTGGCGGCGTTTTCGAGCAGCGCGGTAAAGATCTGGACCGCGAGATTGTTCGGCAGCAGTTCGCTCAGGATTTCCTCTTCCGAGGGCTCGAACTCGTAGATCGCGCCGGCAAGGCCGTCGGCCGCGCTCTCCGCGCCGGGCGCCGGCGTCGGGGGGGCGAACGGGATCAGCTGCTGCACGGTGACGATCTGCGTCATCGCCGAGCGGAAACGGTTGAAGACGATCGTGCAGACGTCGAACTCGCCGGCCGCGTAGAGCGCGAGAATGCGCCCGGCGATATCGCGCGCCTCGTCGAACGAGACGCGGCGACGCCCGATATCGGTCAGGCTGTCGTGGATCAGGCGGCCGTAATCGCGGCGCAAACTGTCGCGCCCCTTGCGGCCTACGGTCAGCAGCTTGACGGTCTTGCCGGCGTTGTCGAGGTCGCGGATGCGGCGCCGCGCCTCGCGCAGGATCGAGGCATTGAAGCCGCCGGCCAGGCCCCGGTCGGAACTGGCGATGACGATCAGCTGCACGTCGTCCCGCCCGGTGCCGGCGAGCAGCGGCGGCGCCCCCGGCATTCCGGCCATGCGCCCGGCCAAGGAGCCGAGCACGCGCTCCATGCGCGTTGCATAGGGCCGCGCCGCCTCGGCTTGCTCCTGCGCGCGGCGCAGGCGCGAGGCCGCGACCATCTTCATCGCCGCGGTAATTTTCTGCGTCGAGCGCACGCTGCGGATACGGTTCCGCAGGTCCTTCAGGCTGGCCATCGCGACTACGCGAACGTCCGGGCGAAATCGTCGAGGAAGGTGGTCAGCCCCTTCTCTGTCGTGTCGGTGATCTCGCCTTCCGCGCGGATTGCGTCGAGCAGTTCCGGGTGCCGCGCCCGCAGGTCGGTCAGCATCAGCTGCTCGAAGCGGCCGACCTCCGAAACTGGCACGCGGTCGAGATAGCCGCGGGTGCCGGCGAAGATCGAGACGACCTGCTCCTCGATCGGCACCGGCGAGAATTGCGGCTGCTTCAACAGCTCGGTCAGCCGCGAGCCGCGCGCCAGGAGGCGCTGCGTCGCCGCGTCAAGGTCCGAGGCGAACTGCGAGAACGCCGCCATCTCGCGGTACTGCGCGAGTTCGAGCTTGATGCGGCCGGCGACCTGCTTCAT
Organism: uncultured Alphaproteobacteria bacterium; assembly: GCA_963847345.1. Classification (GTDB taxonomy): domain Bacteria; phylum Pseudomonadota; class Alphaproteobacteria; order ATCC43930; family CGMCC-115725; genus DATARH01. Next base: position 37,588 of record CAWJZU010000012.1, read on the forward strand.
CGCCTTGATCTGCGCCGCCGAACCGACCCGGCTGACCGACAGCCCGACATTGATCGCCGGCCGGATGCCGCGATAGAACAGGTCGGTTTCGAGGAAGATCTGCCCGTCGGTGATCGAGATCACATTGGTCGGGATGTAGGCCGAGACGTCGCCGGCCTGCGTCTCGATGACCGGCAGCGCTGTGAGCGAGCCCGAGCCGTGGTCGGCGTTCATCTTGGCGGCGCGCTCCAACAGCCGCGAGTGCAGATAGAACACGTCGCCCGGATAGGCCTCGCGACCCGGCGGGCGGCGCAGCAGCAGCGACATCTGGCGATAAGCGACGGCCTGCTTCGACAGATCGTCGTAGATCATCAGCGCATGCATGCCGTTGTCGCGGAAATATTCGCCCATCGCGCAGCCGGCATAGGGCGCGAGGAACTGCAGCGGCGCCGGCTCGGACGCGGTCGCCGCGACGACGATCGAGTAATCGAGCGCACCGTAATCCTGCAATGTCTTGACGATCTGCGCGACCGTCGAACGCTTCTGCCCGATCGCGACATAGATGCAGTAGAGCTTCTTCGAACTCGTCGTCGCCGGCGTTGACCTGGCGCTGGTTGAGAATGGTGTCGATCGCGACCGCGGTTTTGCCGGTTTGCCGGTCGCCGATGATCAATTCGCGCTGCCCTCGGCCGATCGGCACCAGCGCGTCGATCGCCTTCAGCCCGGTCTGCACCGGCTCGTGCACCGAGCGGCGCGGAATGATTCCGGGTGCCTTGACCTCGACGCGCGTGCGGCTCACGTCGGTCAGCGGCCCCTTGCCGTCGATCGGGTTGCCGAGCCCGTCAACCACCCGGCCCAACAGGCCCCGGCCGACCGGCACGTCAACGATCGAGCCGGTGCGCTTGACCGTGTCGCCCTCGCGAATGCCGCTGTCGTCGCCGAAAATGACGACGCCGACATTGTCGAGTTCGAGGTTGAGGGCCATGCCCTTCATGCCATTCGGGAACTCGACCATCTCGCCGGCCTGCACCTTGTCGAGGCCGTAGACGCGGGCAATGCCGTCGCCGACCGACAGGACCTGCCCGACCTCGGCGACATCCGCCTCGCTGCCGAAACCGGCGATCTGCTGCTTCAGGATCGCCGAGATTTCCGCCGCACGAATTTCCATGTCTACCCTTTCATCTCTTCTGTCTCGTCATGGCCGGGTGTGAACCGGCCATCTAATGGACGCGCAGGTCAAGCCCGCGCATGACGAGAAGTGAAGCAAGAAATCAGGCACTCGCTCGCATCGCCATCCGCAGACGCTGCAGCCGGCTGCTTAATGAGGCATCGACCATGCGCGAGCCGACCCGAACGATCATGCCGCCGAGCAGGGCCGGATCGACCCGAACATCGACCGCGACGCGGGCGCCGACGGCGCGGCGCAGCTGCTCAGTCAGCGCCGCGCGCCTGTTCTCGTCGAGCGGATGCGCGACGGTAACCTGCGCGGTGACCTCGCCGCGGCGCTCGGCGAGCTGCCGCAGATAGGCCTCGATCATCTCGGGGACCGCGAACAGCCGCCGGTTGCGCGCGACGACGCCGAGAAAATCGCGCGTCAGCCCGGTCATCCCGGCGGCCTCGCTCAGCGCGGCGATGGCCTTCCCCTGAGCCTCGCGCGACAAAACCGGGCTGCGCAGCAGGCGGGCCAAATCGCCGCTCTGATGCAGCATCGTTCGCAATTCGCGCAAATCATCGGCTACGGCGTCAAGCTCATGCCGCTCGTCGGCGAGATCGAACAGCGCCGCCGCATAGCGCTCTGCCACCCCGGAGACACCCGTCGCTTCGGAAGCCAATGGAAACCGATCCCCAGTCAGCGCGCCGGCGGAGGCGGGTCGCGTAACGGTTGCGTTGAGAGATCCCGGCGCAGACACACACACGGGGCCGCCGCGCCCCGCGGAATCCGCGCGGTCGTAACACAAACAATTCCACCGCGCAACCACCCCTGTCAGGGGCGAACACCTGCAACGCAAGGGCTTGCGCCGGAACGGCCGGTCGCCCGCCGCCCCCACCCGTCGGTCGCGGACCGCCGACACGAGTTGCATTCTCGGTGTGATCGGCGACCGCATGGCGCAACGCAGCCCGGCGACCCATATCAGGTGGCGCTCCGGCGGAGGCGCGGGGTTTCCCTGTATTGAGGTTGGGTTTGGCACAAGGCATGCGGCGGGCCATCGCGGTTCATACGCGCGGACATTGGCCGGATGAGGCCGCGGTCGATACGGTGACGCTGGCGTTTCTCGACCGGCATCGCCGACGAATTCGGCTCGTCGCCGATTCGGGAACGCCATTTCTGCTCGACCTTGCGCGGGCGCAACATATGAGCGAGGGCGACGGGCTCGAACTCGACAATGGCGGCTACATCGGGGTTCGCTCCGCGGCCGAGCCGGTGATCGAGATTTCAGCCGGGACGACGACCGACCTGTTGCGCATCGCATGGCATATCGGCAACCGGCATCTGCCTTTGCAGGCGCTGGAGGATCGGCTGCGCATCCGAGCCGACCATGTCATTGCCGCGATGGTGGAGGGGCTTGGCGGTCGGATCGCCTGGCGCGACGCGCCGTTCGATCCGGAGTTCGGCGCCTATGCCGGCGCCGGACACGGTCACCAGGATTGAACCGCAAGACAACGGCGCCGGGCCCGCCTGGGGCAGTTGAAAGCATCCTTGTGCCTCGCTGAGATGACCCGAACCTGTCGCGGGAGCACAACCGGGGTACACTAGAGGCCATGCTGGTTTTACACTCTCGCAGCGGCAAATCTCGGATTATTCCTCCGCACGTCGAGGCGATCGAGTTGACCCCCGATGTGGTCTGGACCGACCTGCTGAATCCGACCAAAAGCGAGATCGCAGCCGTCGAGGAAGCGAGCGGGCTGACGCTGCCGACGCAATCCGAGCTCAGCGAGATCGAGACCTCGAGCCGGCTGCGCACCGACGGCGACGTGCTGTGCCTGAGCGCGCCGCTGGTGCATCGGGCGCGGACAGAAGATCCCGGGACGACCCCGGTCGGCTTCGTGCTGGCGCCCGAGCTGCTGGTCACGGTCCGCTATGAACCGCTCAACGCATTCGATACATACGCGGCGGCTGCCCGAGGAAGCGCGGCGGAGGTTTTCGTCGGGCTGATCGAGGCGATCGTGGACCGGACCGCGGATGTTCTCGAGCACATTGCGACCGAGTTGGACATGGTGTCGCACCGGCTGTTCCGGTCGCGCTCAGCCGGCGGGGGCGAACGCCGCACCCGTGCGCAGGAGAATGCCGATCTCCGGTCGATCCTGCGCCGGCTCGGGGCCAGCGGCGATCTTGCCTCGAAGATCCGCGACAGCTTGTTAGCCCTAGCGCGCATCGTGCCGTATGTCGCGACGACGCGCGGTTCGGAGCTTCCGGCCGTGGTCAAAACGCGCCTCGACACGTTGCGCAACGATCTTGCTTCGTTGAACGATTATGAATTCCACCTGCTAAACAAGGTGCAGCTTCTGATGGACGCGACGCTCGGCCTCATCAATGTCGAGCAGAACGACATCATCAAGGTGCTGACCGTGGTCTCGGTCGTCGGTGTGCCGCCGACGCTGGTCGCGAGCATGTACGGCATGAATTTCAAGTACATGCCCGAATTGGACTGGAGCTGGGGCTATCCTTATGGCTTGGCACTTATCGCGATCAGCGCGCTCGCGCCGCTCATCTGGTTCAAATGGCGCGGCTGGTTCTAGTCGCATCGGACCCCGCAGCATTGGACGAGGCCGGCCCGACAGTGTAGAAAAGACGGACAAAAATTCGGGTAACACAACCCGACGTGCCTGAGCGAAGCGGGAGGCTAACGATGGCGCTTACCGGTGTGTTGCGTCCCGGCTACATCCAGATCCGGGTGATCGATATCGAAGATGCGCTGAAGCACTATGTCGAGCGTGTCGGGCTGCACGAGATCGGCCGAGAGGCGGACGGACGTGTTTACCTGCGGGCTTGGGACGAGTTCGACCGACACAGCGTGATTCTCCGGCCGGCCGACGCTCCGGGAATGGATTACGTCGGGTTCAAGGTCGCGAGTGAGGCCGATCTCGATAGCTTCGGCCGGCGACTGGAGGAGTCGGGGACGTCGGTCAAGGAAATCCCGGCGGGCGAGCAGCCTGGGCTCGGTCGCCGGCTCGCGTTCACCGTCCCGGCCGGCCACCGGATCGAGCTGTTCGCCAAAATGGCGCTGTCCGAGGACGGGCCCATGACCCGCAACCCGGAACTGTGGCGCAAGGAGCCGCACGGCATGCGCGTGACGCGGCTCGACCACTGCAATCTGCACGGGCCCAACATCGATGCAACGGTCCAGTTATTTACCGAACTGCTCGGCTTCTCGCTGACCGAGGCGGTGCAGACGCCGGACGGGTCGATTGCGGCGGCGTTTCTTAGCTGCTCGAACAAGGCGCACGACATCGCATTCATCAGGCGCACGGAGCCGGGCAAATTTCACCACGCCGCGTTTGCGCTCAACTCGTGGCATGAGGTCGGGCAAGCGGCCGATATCATCGCCCGCTACGAGATCCCGCTCGATGTCGGTCCGACCCGACACGGTATCACGCGCGGTCAGACGATCTATTTCTTCGATCCCTCCGGCAACCGCAATGAGGTGTTCGCGGGCGGGTTCATCTATTACCCGGACAATCCGCAGCAAGTCTGGTCGATCGACAAGATCGGAAAGGCCGTCTTCTATTATCAGCGGGAGCTGAACGAGCGCTTCATGGCGGTTGTGACCTGACATGCTCAATACGAACAAAAACGCCCCCGAAGGCCGGGGGCGTTTCGCTCAGCTCTGGCTGATCGCAGCGGACGAGGCTAGGCCGCTTTCTGCTCGTTCGCCGGCACCTTCTGCTCCGCCACCTGCGGCCGGGTCGGTTCCCCGCCGGCGATCGCGATCTGGCGCGGCTTCATCGTCTCGGGGATCTCGCGGACGAGATCGACGTGCAACATGCCGTTGTCGAGGCTGGCGCCCGTCACCTTGATGTGATCGGCGAGGCTGAAGCGGCGCTCGAATGCGCGGCGGGCGATGCCGCGGTGCAAGTAGCGGCCGCTTTCCTCTTCCTTATGCGCCTTGCCGGTCACAATCAGCGTGTTTTCGTGCACGGTGAGATCGAGTTCGTCGCGGGCGAACCCCGCCACCGCCATCGTCAGGCGGTACGCGTCGTCGCCGGTCTTCTCGATATTATAGGGCGGGTAGGAGAGAGCCGTGTTGTCGACACGCGTCGCGGCGTCGACCATCCGAGCCAGTCGATCAAACCCGATCGTGGAGCGGAACAGCGGAGAAAAATCAAAACGATCCATAACCATATCCTCCAGTGAGCAACATGGGTTGCGGCGCCCGCCCGATCGGCCGGGAGCCATTCTTTGTCGCGGTCCCGACATCGGCGACCGCACGCAATCTAGGTAATCACGCGATCCGTAGCGTCAAGGGTCTTTTTGGCACTCTTTCGCAACCAGTGCCAATGCTCCCGCGGCGCTACGGCCCGATCTCTTGAACAACATCGAGGATCGCGCGGCGGCGCGTCACGCGCTCGCCCCAAACCCGGTCGAAATCAGCCACCAGCGGCGCGATCGTATCCGGAGCGGTGGCCGCTTCCGCCGCGGCGACCGAACTCGAATTCGTAGAAGGCGACATGCACGCCCGAATCGCTGCGGCTCCAGCAGCGCCATGCCCGCCGCGCCGCGAAGACGCGCAGCGCCCAGGGCAGGTGGTCGGTCTCGTACCACTGGTCAAAGCGCTCGCGCTCTTCGGCGGGCACCTCGGCCCGCACCGCCAGATAGGCCTTCGCCATCGGACTATGCCGTTGCCCAGTTAGGCCGTCGCGACATCGCCGCCATCGTCGATCGTGAAGCCGATCTTCAGTGTCACCTGATAATGCTGGATTTTCCCCTCATCGAGATGGCCGCGGGTCTGGACCACCTCGAACCACCGCAGCTGGCGCAATGTCTTCGAGGCGCGCGCCACGGCGACATGGATCGCATCGTCGATGCTCTTCGACGAGGAGCCGGTGATTTCGATAACGCGGTAAACGTGGTCGTCGCTCATGCCATTCTCCTGAAGTGAGAGCACTGCCTGTCAAACGCACGTCAATCGGAAATAGCTCGTGCCGCCTTTGGTTTAAAGGTCCCGGCGAACCCTGCTGGACGTTCCGCCGATGGCGGAACACGCGACGATCCCGCCGGTCAGCGCGGCGACGACGCCGACCAGGCGGAACACCGCATGATAGGCGACGAGAAACGCAGCCGGCGCCGCCTCGCCGCCGGTCAGGGCCATGCTCTGGACGGTCTGAAACCCAAGGGTGAGCAGCGAAGCGCCGGTAACCGTCCCGATCGTGCGAGTCAACATGCCCAGACTGCCGGCCACGCCACGTTGCGCCATCGGGGTGGCGGCCATGACCAGCTCCATATAGGCCACCTGAAAACACGCCAGGCCACACCCCTGAACGGCCAGCGACAGGATCATCAGCGGCGGGGCGGTGTCAGGCCGCCAGTTTCCAACCGAAAACAGCCCGAGCCCAATCGCTAGCGCTCCGACCGGCGCGACACGCTCGGGCCCGAAACGTGCGACGATGCGGCCGGCAAACGGCGAAGCGAGCGCCATCGCGAGAAACCCGCTCGCCAGTACGAGCCCGGCCTGCGGCAGGCTGAGCCCGGTATGCTGCACGAGGAAATACGGCGATATCAGCATCACCGAAAACGTCACAAGGTACAGCAGGCAGCTCGCGCCGTTGATGAGTGCGAAGCCGGCGCGGCGGAACAGCGCGACTTGCACGACGGGCTGCGCTGTGCGGGCTTCCCACCAGACAAATGCGACAAGACTGGCGCAGGCGGCCGGAAGCAGGACCAGGGCCAGCATTTCCCCGTCTCGCAAGCGCGGCAGGGCGTTGACCGCGAGCAGCAGCGACGCCAGACCGAGCGCGAGCAGCAATGCCCCGGCGATGTCGAAACGCTGCTCCCCGGGTCCGGCAACGGCGCCTCGCGGCAGGCCGCGCAGCAGCACGAGGCTGGTCAGTGCGATCGGCGCGCGGAACCAGAAAACGGCGGGCCAGCCCCATTGTTCGACGAGCGCGCCGCCGATCAGCGGCCCGCTCGCCGAGCCGATCGCGAACATCAGCGTGAACATGCCGAGGGCGTGGCTGCGCCGCGCCTCCGGATAAAGCCTCGTGACCAGCGCCGGAGCGCAGCTGATGATCAGGCCCGCCCCGATCCCCTGCAGAAAGCGAAAGAATAGCAGCGCCCCGAAGCTCGGCGCCGCGGCGCACAGCAGAAACGCGACCGTGTTCCACAGCAGCCCGGCGCGGAACACGGCTGTATGTCCCCACATGTCCCCAACTCGCCCGAAGGCAAGCATCAGCCCGGCATGGGTCAATACATAACAGATCACGACCCACTGGATCATCGGGATCGGCAGACCGAAGCTGCCGGTAATGTCGGGAAAGGCGATGTTGACCGCGGTGTCGAGCGGCACGACAGAAATGCCGAGACCGAGCGGTACGAGGTGCAGCAGCGACGGCGATCTGGCGGTCGCGGGAGGCTGTCGCTCCAGGATCATGCCGCTCCGCACCCGTTCCTGTTCCCGCGTTTATCGGGGCGAGACAGGGTATAGGGGGCGAGGGAGGGCGACAAAAGCCGAAAAGACGGTTCGTCGATGAAAAAGACCTATGTCCTCGCGCTGCACGGCGGCGCCGGCACGATCCGCCGGGACGCGCTAAGCACCGAGCAGGAAGCCGAATATCACGACAGGCTGCGCCGCGCCGTGCAGGCCACGCGCTCGTCCTGTTTTATTAGCTCGGATTTAATCTTGACAATTGGTGTTGATTACCTTGTGCGAGGTTTTCCGCTTGGGTCTTTTAACTTATTGGAAACGTGTCATACACTGAAACCACATCAGCTTCATGGCTCGTCCCGCCGAACGGCGGCGGGTTTTGCGGCAAACGTGACGCTCGAACCGGGCCGGGTCAGCGTGTCAACGGGGCAGACGAGGGCGCCGGAGGCCGCTATGATGCGCCGGCGGGCCCGTAGTTCAGCTGGTTAGAACGCGCCGCTCATAACGGCGTTGTCGCAGGTTCGAGTCCTGCCGGGCCTACCATCTCTGTTTCAGGCCCCTCTTGTGGTCTTGCCTCGGGTAGTGCCTGATATCGGGGCCTGCCGGGCCTGCCAGGTTCCTGGAAGCGGGCGCGGTCCGATTTCTGCTGAAACGACTGGAGGCGCCGTGCCCGCCCTTGCCGACAACCCGCTGCTGCAATGCTGGGATACGCCGTTCGGCTTGCCGCCGTTCGACCGTATCAGACCGGAGCACTTTCCGCCGGCCCTCGACCAGGCGATGTCCGAGCACGAGGCCGAGATCTCGGCGATCGCCGCCTCGCCCGAGCCCCCGGATTTCGCGAACACGATCGAGGCGCTGGAGCGCGGCGGCCGAACGCTGACCCGGGTCGGCCGCCTGTTCGACAATCTGACATCCAGCGCGACCAGCGAGGCGCTCGACGCGATCGATCGGGATTACGCGCCGCGCCTCGCCGCGCACCACACGCGCATCATGCTCGATGCGGCGCTGTTTGCCCGGGTTGATGCGCTGTACCGGCAATGCGAGACGCTTGGGCTGGTCTCGGAGCAGAAGCGGTTGCTCGAACGCTACCATCTGCGTTTTGTGCGCGCCGGGGCGCTGCTCGATCCGGAGCAGAAGACGCGCATGGCGGCGATTACCGAACGGCTCGCCACGCTGCACACGCTGTTCGGTCAGAACGTGCTGCATGACGAGGACGAATGGCGCCTCGTGCTCGACGAGGCCGACCTCGCAGGCCTGCCCGAATTCGCCCGCATCGGCGGCGGCCGCGGCCGCCGCCGAGCGCGGTCTCGCCGGCAAATACGTCATCACCCTGGCGCGCGCCTCAGTCGAGCCGTTTCTGACATTTTCTGCGCGCCGCGATCTCCGCCGCGCGGCCTACGAGGCCTGGGCCTCGCGCGGTGAACATGCCGGCGTGCATGACAATCGTCCGCTGATCGGCGAAATCATGGCACTGCGGGCGGAGCAGGCGCGGCTGCTCGGCTATGCGACGTACGCCGACTACCGGCTCGCCGATTCGATGGCGAAGACGCCGCAGGCCGCCGGCGCCCTGCTCCGGCAAGTCTGGGAGCCGGCCCGGCGCAAGGCCGCCGCGGAGCGCGCCGACCTGGCCGAGGCGGCGCTGGCGGATGGGCTGAACGAACCGATCGCGCCTTGGGACTGGCGTTATTACGCGGAAAAGGTGCGGCAGCGGAAATACGCGCTCGACGAGGCCGAGGTGAAGCCGTTTTTTGTGCTCGACAACATGGTCCAGGCGGCGTTCGACACCGCCGGGCGGCTGTTCGGCATCGACTTTGTCGAACGGCACGACTGCAGGCTGTACCATCCGGACGTGCGCGCGTACGAGGTGCGCGACAACGAAACCGGTCGCGCGATCGGGCTGTTCCTGCACGACAATTTCGCGCGTCCGGGCAAGCGTTCGGGCGCCTGGATGAGCAGCTACCGGGTGCAGGAGGCGCTCGACGGCGAGGTGCTGCCCGTTGTGGTCAACAACAACAATTTTTCTAAGGGCGAGCCGACGCTGCTGAGCTTCGACGACGCGCGCACCTTGTTCCACGAATTCGGCCACGGGCTGCACGGGCTGCTCTCGCGGGTGCGCTATCCGTCGCAATCGGGTACTTCGGTGCGCCGCGACTTTGTCGAGTTCCCGTCGCAAGTATTCGAGCATTGGCTCGAGGTACCGGAGAACCTGCGCCGCTATGCCCGGCACTCCCTTACCGGCGAGCCGCTTCCCGAGGCGCTGCTCGAACGGCTGCTCGCGGCGCGCAAGTTCAACCAGGGATTTGCCACGGTCGAATACACCGCCTGCGCGTTGCTCGATCTCGACCTGCACGCGCGGCCCGATCCCGCCCGGCTCGACATCGAAACGGTCGAGAAGGATTTTCTCGCAAAGCTCGGCATGCCGGCCGAGATCGGCCTGCGCCACCGGCCGGCGCATTTCCAGCACTTGTTCGCCGGCAGCGGCTACGCGGCCGGATACTACGCCTATATGTGGGCCGAGGTGCTCGATGCCGATGGGTTTGCCGCCTTCGAAGAGGCCAGCGACCCGTTCGATCCCGGATTGGCGGCGCGGCTCAAGGCGATTTACAGCGCCGGCGACACGCAAGACCCGATGGCGTTGTACCGCGCCTTCCGCGGTCGCGACCCGGCGATCGGGCCGCTCCTGGAGCAGCGCGGCCTGACCGGGTGATCGCTGGCGCGACGGGCTGCGCCGCGGCACGCTCCGCTCAATTATGCGGCGCCGGGCCGGGATAGCGTCCGGGATCGCGATCACCGCCGGGCGGCACCGATCCGGCAACCTCCCGCGCCTGCGGTGTCTCCGCGCCGGTAAGCCAGCCGAGCAACCGGTCGAGGGGCGAGCCGTCGCCCGCATCGGACGATACCGTGCCGGCCGGGGCCGGGTCGCTCGGCAGCGGGCGAACCGGCGTGTCGCGCGTCGCTTCCAGCATGAAATTGCGCCAGATGGCAGCCGGCAACGTGCCCCCGGTCACCTGCCGCATCGGCGTGTTGTCGTCGTTGCCGAGCCACACGCCGGCGACCAGGTCGGCAGTGTAGCCGATGAACCAGGCGTCTCGGTATTCCTGCGTCGTGCCGGTCTTGCCGGCGGCGGGACGCTCCAGCGCGGCGCTGCGGCCGGTGCCGTTGGTTATCACGCCGGCCAGCATCTGGTTCATCGCGCCGACGAGCTCGGGAGCGACGACGCGACCCGGCCCGGTGCCGGCGCGGTGATAAAGGATATGTCCGTCGGCGTCCCAGATACCGGTGATGCCGTAGGCGAGCACGCCGTTGCCGCCGTTTGCAAACGGCGCGTAGGCCGAGACCAGTTCGAGCAGATTGACCTCGTTGGTGCCGAGCGCGAGGCTCGCGTCGCGAGCCAGGCCGGACGCAATCCCGAGACGGTTGGCGGTGGCGATCACATGCGCAATGCCGGCTCGTTGCGCGACCTGCGCCGCGACCGTGTTGACCGACTGCGCCAGCGCCGTGGCAAGCGTCATCTCGCCCTGGTAGCGGTTCGAATAATTGTGCGGCTGCCAGTTGCCGATGCGGATCGGCGCATCGACGACGCGGTCTTGCGGACGCATGCCGGCTTCCAGCCCCGCAAGATAGACGAACGGCTTGAACGCCGAGCCGGGCTGCCGCTGCGCCTGGGTGGCGCGGTTGAACTGGCTGCGTCCATAATCGCGCCCGCCGACCATCGCCCGCACCGCGCCGTCGGTCGCCATCGCGACCAGGGCGCCCTGGTCGACGCGGTAGCGGGCGCCGTACCGCGCCAGAATGTCGGCTCACGGCGCTTTCGGCGAGCGCCTGAAGCCGCGGGTTCAGCGTCGTGCGCACGATCAGGTCCCGCTTGCCGGCGCCCGCCAGTTCGCGGATCTGATCGGCGATCCAGTCGGCGAAAAAGCGCGACCCGGGACTGCCGCTCCGTGCCAGCGCAAAGCCGTGCTGTTCGGCGGCATCGGCCTGGGCGCGGGTGATGAACCCGGCCTCGACCATGTCGTCCAGCACCTCGTCGGCGCGCCCGGTCGCGGCGATCGGGTCGCGCGCCGGGTTCAGCCGGCTCGGGGCCCGGATCAACCCGGCAATAATGGCGCTCTCGAACAGCGTCAGCTTCGCCGCCGACTTGCCGAAATAGCGCTCCGCCGCCGCATCGACGCCGTAAGCCCCGGCGCCGAGATAGACGCGGTTCAGGTAGATTTCGAGGATCTGGTTCTTCGTGAAACGGTGCTCGAGCCACAGCGCCAGCAACACCTCGCGGATCTTGCGCGCGAAATTCCGATCCGGGCTCAGAAACACGATCTTGGCGAGTTGCTGCGTGATCGTGCTGCCGCCCTGGAGAACCTCGCCGGCCCGGAAATTCGTCACCGCCGCGCGCAGGATGCCAATTGGGTCGACGCCGAAATGGCTGTAGAACCGGCGATCCTCGGCCGCGATGACGGCTTGCGGCAGATAGGGCGACATCTCGCGCAGCGATAGCGGCTTGCCGAACAGGTCGCCGAAACTGCCGATCAGGCTGTCGTCCTCGGCCAGAACCGTGACGCTCGGCCGCCGCTCGGCCGAGGCCAGCTGGCTGGTATCCGGCAGGGTAAGCGCGAAAAACGCAAGAACGCTGCCGCCGAGGATAACTGCCCAGAGGAAAAGAAGCGCGAACAGCCGGACCAGGGCGCCGCGCCACGAGCGGCGAGCGGGCGCGGCGCGGCGGGCGCGGCGCACCGGACCGCGCGACGGGGACGATCCCCGGATCCGGTCGCTGCGATGGACGCGCAACGGGCGCGTCTCACGCACCGCGTGTTCCCCGCCCGGTGGTTGCTACCCGGGCCATGATGTTCATAACTTCCCACCCCGCGGCCGACATGCTCTTCGCGCGAGCCGATCATACGCCGGAAAACTGTGCCGTCGCCGCGACCGGGAACGGAACCGGCGCGACCGTGGGGATGTTCCGACACAACGCCATACACAATTGCGGAGCGGCTCGATGCCGAACGCGCGGTCCCCCGAGGGCTCGGATACAAATGTCGCGACCGCCGAGCGAATCGGGTCGGCCGCGCTCGGTGCATTGCTGGTCGGCCGGGCGCTGCTGCGGCCGTCTCTCGGGCGCGTGCTGCTTGGGTTGGGCGGCGCGGCGCTGATCCAGCGCGGGCTGTCCGGGTACTGCTCGCTATATCGGACGCTCGGCGTGAACACCGATCGCGCCCGCCCCGGATCGGTACCTGACAACCGGGTCGACGAGGCGTCCGACGAGAGTTTCCCGGCTAGCGATCCGCCGTCCTGGACGCCGGTCGCCGGCACCGCTCGCAATCGGGAGCCTTAAGCCGCGGATCATTCCGAGACGGTTTCCGATCGATCCGCCGAGATATCAATCCACGAGGGCCTCGGGGAGCCGTACCGGTGCAGCTGTTCTGCGCCGACTGCCCGAGGGTTGGTTGAGACGGCTTCACAATCCGGAGTAGTCGATGAAGCCCTTGTTGATCTCGTTGAGCTTTCTGGCGAGCCGGTAAACTCCTCCGCCTTCTCGCGTGCGGCTGGCGTCGGTATTTCCCTCGATCGTGGTCAACAGCCCGGCGGCGATTTCCTCGACAATGCCGGTATGACCCAGGCCGCCGCCGTGATCCATGATAAACAGCATGCCCGGCCTGACCGCGTCGGGTGTGTTCAAGGCCTCAGCCGCGGGAATGCGTCGAGCCCCCCGCTGTGCCGCGCGATTCCAGTGATCGAGACAGCCGGCTGTTTTGACCATCGGATTGGCGCGCCCCAACTGCGCGGCCGCCTCGTCGAACGACCAGTACGTAAAGGCGCAGCACCAGGCGTGGCCGGGGCCGAACCCGACCCGTCGGAGGTATTTCTCGACATCCGGCCCGGCATTTGAATCTTTCGGTACCTCCCTGATTTTTTTCCTTTCCTCACCGGACGCGACAGCCAGCACGCGCGCGAGAAACGGGTCGACCGCTGTCCTGCGTTCGGGGACGGCGTCGGGGCCAAACAACACGGCCCAGGTCAGCATCCCGACCTCGCCGTCCTGCGCCAACGGGCGCCCGGCCGCATCCACATGCCTGGCCTGGAAGAGCCTCACCATCTGGTCCGTTCGCGGTCCGAAATGCGGATTGTCCGGATCGAGCCGCAGCTCCGGATGCTCGCCAATCGCAAGCGTGGAATCGAGCTGTAGCTTGAGCGCATTGACGACACTCGCATCGGTTTCTCCGGCACGGATGACCCGTCCTGGATACTGCATCGATTTCTCCCACCCTCCGCCGCGGCGGCACGCGTCCCGCTGTCTCATTAATTGAGTTTATAGCACCATATTATCGCAATGTCAATAAGGCAATTGCGATAATAAAAATAATAATAGCCATATCCGGCCTGCGTCACTCAACAGGCATCGGGGTAATCGGACCAGCCTGCTTCCCAGGATTTCCGTTACTCAAATGGCAATCGTAATGCCGGCGTCGCTCTCAACCCGGATTCGGCGCTAATGATAAGAAAGTTGTTAATTCCACGCGCGATGGCGGTCCGGCAGCTTGGCTATGGGCTGACGGAGATCGACGAGTGTCGCCGGCCGCGAGACCGGCCGAGCCGTAATCGGCGGCGACGCCTCGATCGGCCGCCCCCCTGATGCTATCGTGCACCAGTCACCATAGTAGGAGACCCGGAACATGGCCGTGCGCATCGGTTATCTGCTGCCGACCCGCGAGCGGGTCATGGAAGCTCGCCCCGAAGCGGCGCCGTTGATTGCGCTCGCCGAGCGCGCCGAGGGCCTCGGCTACGATTCGATCTGGGTCGGCGATTCGATCCTGGCCCGGCCGCGGCACGAGCCGCTGACGCTATTGTCCGCGGTCGCCGCGCGAACGAGCCGCGTCGAGCTCGGCACCGCGGTGCTATTGCCGGCGCTGCGCAACCCGGTCGTGCTGGCGCACGGCATCGCGACATTGGACCAGATCAGCGAGGGCCGCTTCATTCTCGGTGTCGGCATCGCCAGCGACGTGCCGAACATCCGCGCCGAGTTCGTGGCCTGCGGCGTGCCGTTCGAAAAGCGCGTCGGACGCATGCTCGAGGGGCTGCGACTGTGCCGCGAGCTGTGGACCGGCAAGCCGATCGCATGGAACGGACGCTGGACCGTCGAACAGGCGACCCTCGGCCCGATGCCGCACCGCCCCGGCGGGCCGCCGATCTGGATCGGCGGCATGGTGCGGGCGAGCCTCGAACGGGTGGGGCGGCTCTATGACGGATGGTTCCCGAATTCGCCCGACCCGGAGCGCTGGCGCGCGCAATGGGGCGAAATCGGCCAGATCGCGCGCGAGGCCGGCCGCGATCCCGGTCGGCTGACCGGCGCTGTCTACCTGACGCTGACCATCGACGACGACAAGGCGCGCGCCGAGGAACGGATGAACGCCTTCATGCAGAATTATTACGGCCAGCCTGCGTCCGCGATGCGGGCGCGGCAGGCGACCTATGCCGGCCCCGCCGAGGGCGCTGTCGAATGGCTCTCGTCGTGGATCAAGGCCGGGGCCAGCCATCTGGTGTTGCGGTTTGCCGGCGACGCCGAGCAGCACCTCAAGGCGATCGCCGATCTGCGCTCCAAAGTCGCCAGCAAGATGGGAACGGCGGCTATTTAACGCATGTTATCGCTGTAGCCCCGGGGCGCTTCACCTCACTTCGGGGCCGAGGCCGGGCGGGACTCTCGCAGTCCCGTCCGGTTCCATCTCCAACCTTTATCTTCGCGCCTTGCAGCTGGTCACGCGCTGCGGCGAGTTCATAGGCTTCGTCGACGCTGCTCGACGGACGCTCGCCGATGACACCGACCCCCGCACCGCCCCGGCCGCAATGGCAATTCGGCCGCATCTATCCGCCCGATGAAACCTGGCTCGCGACGGTCGAACCGGAGCCGGTCATCGAGCCGGAGCTGCCGATCGTCGATCCGCACCATCACCTCTGGCTGCGCGGCTCCCATCGCTATCTGCTCGACGACCTGCTGGCCGACACGAACACCGGCCACAACATTGTCGCGACCGTATTTCTCGAATGCCATTCGATGTACCGCTCCGGTGGTCCGCCGGAGCTGCGCTCGCTCGGCGAGACGGAATTCGTCGCCGGCATCGCCGCAATGAGCGAGTCGGGCAATTACGGCCAGACCCGCGTCGCGGCCGGAATCGTCGGCAATGTCGACCTGACCCTCGGCGACCGGTCCGAGCCAGTGCTGCTGGCGCATATCCGCGCCGGCGGCGGGCGGTTTCGCGGCGTGCGCCACTCGGCCGGCCATGATGGCGACCCGGTGATCGGCAATAGCGGCTCCGGCGTCGCGCCGCATCTCTATGCGCGGCCCGATTTCCGCGCCGGGTTCAGGCGGCTCTCGGCGCTCGGTCTCAGCTTTGACGCCTGGCTGTATCATCCGCAGCTCGCCGATGTGATCGATTTGGCGCGCGCCTTTCCGGCGACGCCGATCGTCATGGGACATGTCGGCGGCTTTCTCGGCTATGGTCCTTATGGCGGAAAACGCGACGAGGAGTTCGCGCGCTGGAAAGCGTCGATGACCGAGCTGGCCCGGTGCCCGAATGTCGTCGTCAAACTCGGCGGCATGGTCAATCGCGGCGCCGCGTTCGATTTTCACAATGCCGCACGGCCGCCCTCATCGGAGGCGATCGCCGCGGTCTGGCGACCGTTCGTCGAGACCTGCATCGAATTGTTTGGGCCCGAGCGCTGCATGTTCGAAAGCAACTTTCCGGTCGAGAAGATGGCGATCGGCTATGCCGCGCTGTGGAATGCGTTCAAACGCATTGTTTCCGGCGCCTCTCAGGGCGAAAAGCGGACGCTCTTCGCAGGCACAGCGGGGCGAACCTACCGCGTTGGAGAGATATTGCCCCATCAAAGATAGCCGGAGCGAGCGCGCACGGCACGTCTGGTTCGACCGCCCGAAAACATTTGAGAGAAATTAAGTCCGGATTTTATGCTTGACCTCTGGGTGATTTGCTTTGTCGGCCGCGCGTAGGATTGTTGGCCGGCCCCGCAGAGCCCGGTTTCACCGGGTGGTGTCGAAAATCTTTACACAAGGCGAGACATACATTGAGCGTCTAATAACATCATGTTATAGAAATTGCGCAATTTATCAGCATTTGGTTCCATATATCGACATAAATATTCTCTGGCGCGCTCTTGCCGATCGAGATCGCTGTCGGCGCTTTTTACGGATTGAATCGAACCGACCCAATCCGAAGACCGCCTTTCGTTAAAGATATAACGCAAGATCATGCGTATCCTAGGTTTTATTTCTCACCAACCAGTAATGGCATGCTTCATGCGGTGAACTCCCGCAGGACGCTCTGAGACGGCGAGAGAGGTCATGCGCCTCACGCAGCGGTCCTGAAACCTAGGCGCGAAAGGACAGTAATCACATGACGTTACGAAATTGGATCAAGCGGACAGCCGTTGCGGCTGTGGCCGTTTTGGCGGTTGCCGTAGGCACTCCCAACAACGCGAAGGCGGATCTCTTCCAGGTCGGCTTCCTGCTCGACAGCTCGGGAAGCATCACGTCCAGCGGATGGTCGACGATCACCACGGGGCTCTCGAACGCAATCGCGGGATTTGTCGGCGCGAGCGACACATACGAGCTGTCGGTGATGTCGTTTTCGAGCACGACGCAAACCATCGTCGCACCGACCGTCGTGACCGCCGCCAACCTGGCGACGTTGCAGGCCGCGATCGCTGGTGCAACTTTCCTCGGCGCGAACACCAACTTCAATCTCGCCTTCACCGATATGACGACGTTGATGAACCCGGGTGCCAGCGGCGCCCTGGCATCCTTCATCAACTTCGCGACTGACGGCGTACCGAACGAGGGTGGCGGCGACGGCAGGTGGCGTGACCGCCCGTGACGCAGCCATCGCAGCCGGCATCGACAACATCAGCATCGAAGGCATCGGCGGTGGCGTCAGTACCGCCTATCTGACCGGCAGCATCTGCTACCCGCAGCCGTGCACGATCTTGCCGGCGTCCAACTTCCCGGCCCAAGGCTTCTACACCGGGGTTGCCAGCACCGCCGATTACGAAGCAGCGGTCAATGAGAAGATCCGCATCATCACCGGCGTTCCCGAGCCGGCCTCGCTCGCCGTTCTCGGCAGCGCCCTGCTGGGATTTGGCGTGATGCGTCGGCGGCGGCGGAATAACAACGCGTAAACTAATTCGATTGGTCTTGAACATCGACGGCGCCTTTTTCTTTTGGGCGCCGTCTTTTTTTAAAGCTTCCCCCCTACGCCCGCCGACATAAGTTATCTCGAACGCACACCGCCCAGCGGGCCAATTGCACCTCGCGACGGCCGGTCCCGGCGTTGCCGTGGATCAGCCATGCAGCCCGGCTTTCTTTGAAAGGCCGATAGCACCGGCAGCCGATTAAACCGGCATACCGCGCGCTCGGCGCCGGAGCGCTCGCAAGCATTGACGACGCAGCGGCGGACAGGCTTATTGGTGCCTCGCCGGCCGCTTTCGCCTTCGAGGAGTGCTTGGGATGACCGCGCAGAATTTTGCCGGGGTTCTCGTCCCGGTTTTGACCCCGTTCACCCGCTCGGGCGAGCCCGATGCCGGGCGCTTCGTCCGCTTCTGCCGCTTCCTGCTGGATCAGGGCGCCAACGGTCTCGCGATCTTCGGCACGACCAGCGAAGCCAACTCGATGTCGGGGGTCGAGCGCATGGAGTTGCTCGATCGCCTGATCGAGGCCGGAATTCCGGCCGCCCGACTGATGCCCGGCACCGGTGCCTGTTCAGTCACCGAGGCCGCGGCGTTGATCCGCCACGCCGTCGGACATGGCTGCGGCGGCGTGCTGATGCTGCCGCCTTTCTACTACAAGGGCATGGACGACGACGGACTGTTCGCGTTCTTCGCCGGCGTGATCGATCGGGTCGGCTCCGACGCGCTGCGGATGTATCTCTATCACATCCCGCCGCAGACCGTGCTCGGCCTCTCGCTCGACCTCGTCGGCCGGCTGATCCGGGCCTATCCGCGGACCGTTGTCGGTCTCAAGGACAGCTCCGGCGACTGGAGTAACACAGCCGCGCTGCTCGACCGCTTTCCGGATTTCGCGGTATTCCCGGGGTCGGAGGTGTTCCTGCTTGACGGGCTGCGCAAGGGTGCCGTCGGCTGCATCACCGCGACCGGCAATGTCAACGTGCCCGGCATTCGCAAGGTCTATGAGAACTGGAAGACGCCGCAGGCCGACGCGCTGCAGGCCGAGATCACGACCGCGCGCAAAACGATCCAGGCCTATCCAATGGTCCCCGCCTTGAAGCGCATCGTCGCGCATTTCCACAACGACCCGGACTGGGCCATGGTGCGCCCGCCGATGGTGCCGCTCGACGACGCGCAGTCGAAGTCGTTGCTCGCCGATCTCGCGAAAATCGGTTTCACCCTGGGCGAGGCGCCCCGCGCGGCGGCGGAGTAAGAATTCGGAGCAAGATTGCTTCGTTGCTTTGCTCCCTCGCGATAACGGGTGTATGTGGCGTTGCTACGAGATGCTCCGTCATTGCGAGCAAAGGGAAGCAATCTCGCTGACGCGGAGGATCGGTCGATGGCGACGGAGCAGGTCCCTTCCCGCACCCCGGAGCGACAGGTGTTCTACGACCGCATCGCGCCGCTGCATCTGGCGCCGCTGTGGGAAAAGCTGCACCACCTCGTCACCGCCGAGCCGCATAGCCCCTGCGTTCCGCACCTCTGGCAATACGACCGCGAGGTGCGGCCCCGCCTGATGCAAGCGGGCGGGCTGATCAGCGCGATGGAGGCGACCCGCCGCGTCCTGATCCTCGAAAACCCCGGTTATGAAGGGCAGGCACAGATCACCGCAATCGCTGTTCGCCGGGCTACAGCTGATCCTGCCCGGCGAGATCGCGCCGGCACACCGCCACACGCAATCGGCGCTGCGTTTCGTGATCGAGGGCGAGGGCGCCTATACCGCCGTGGACGGCGAGCGCACGGCGATGCATCCCGGCGATTTTGTCATAACGCCGTCCTGGACCTGGCACGACCATGGGCACGACCGCGGTGATGAAGGGAGTGAGCCGGTCGTATGGCTCGACGGGCTCGACATCCCAATCGTCCGCCTGCTCAACGCCAGCTTCGCCGAGCCCGGCGCCGCCGATGTGCAGAAGGTCACCCGGCTCGAGGGCGACAGCCTGGCCCGCTACGGCAACAACCTGCTGCCGGTGGACTGGAAGCCGGCGGCGAAAACCTCGCCGGTCTTCAATTACCCCTACGCGCGCACCCGCGAGACGCTCGCCGCACTGTCCCGCGGCGGCGATCCCGACCCGTATCACGGGCACAAGCTGCGCTACGTCAATCCGGCGACTGGCGAGCCGGCGATGCCGACGATCGGCGCCTTCATCCAGTTTTTGCCGCGCGGTTTCGCGGGCCTCCCATACCGCTCGACCGACGCCACGGTTTACGTCTGCGTCGAGGGACACGGCGAGACCCGCGTCGGGAACACGGTGCTGCGCTGGACGCCGCGCGACATCTTTGTCGTGCCGGGCTGGATGAGCCATACGCATCGCGCCGAGGATGACGCGGTGCTGTTCAGCTTTTCCGACCGCCCGGTCCAGGAGAAACTCGGTCTCTGGCGCGAGGCGCGCGGCAATGCGTCATAAGGCAGAGGCGTTGGCATGATCCATCCGGTTATCCTGTCGGGCGGCTCGGGAACGCGGCTGTGGCCGATGTCACGCTCGCTTTACCCGAAGCAGCTTCTAGCGCTGACTGGGGAGCGCAGCCTGCTGCAGGAGACGGCGCGTCGCGTCGCCGATCCCGCTTTCGCCGCGCCGCTCATCGTCGCGAACGAGGAGCATCGCTTCATCATCGCCGAACAGCTGCGCGAAATCGGCGTCACGCCGGAAGCGCTGATCCTCGAACCGTTCGGCCGTAACACCGCGCCGGCTGCCTGCGTCGCGGCGCTGCGCCTGGTCGCGACAGCGGCTCCGGGCGACCCCAATCCGCTGATGCTGGTCATGCCGTCGGACCACGCGATCGGCGATCTCGCCGCGTTCCGGCAGGCAATCGAGCGCGCCGCCGACGCTGCCCGCGCCGGCCATCTCGTTACCTTCGGCATCACCCCGGAGCGGGCCGAAACCGGCTACGGCTATATCGCGAGCGGCCGCCCGCTCGACACCGCCCCCGGGGCCTTTGCCGTCACCGGATTTATCGAAAAGCCCGATCCCGAAACCGCCGAGCGCTATGTCGGCTCGGGCGAGTATTTCTGGAACAGCGGCATCTTCCTGTTCCCGGCTTCGCTATACCTGTCCGAACTGGAGCGGCTG
This sequence comes from uncultured Alphaproteobacteria bacterium, assembly GCA_963847345.1. Classification (GTDB taxonomy): domain Bacteria; phylum Pseudomonadota; class Alphaproteobacteria; order ATCC43930; family CGMCC-115725; genus DATARH01. The sequence goes on from CAWJZU010000012.1 coordinate 58,442, forward strand.
CGGCCAGACATGCTGGCCGCGTGCAAGGCGGCGCTCGCCGCTGGCAGGACCGAAACCGACTTTGTCCGGCTCGACAAGGCGGCGTTTGAGGCTTGCTCGAGCGATTCGATCGACTACGCCGTCATGGAGCACACGCACGCCGCCGCGGTCGTGCCGGTCGGCATGGCCTGGAGCGATCTCGGCTCATGGGACGCGTTGTGGGAGATGGGGCACAAGGACGAGCACGGCAACGCGCTCTCTGGCAATGTCATCGCCGAGGCGACGCGGAACTGCTACCTGCGCTCCGAAGCCGGGCTTGTCGCGGCGGTCGGGGTCGAGGACGTCGTCGTCGTTGCCACTGGCGATGCGGTCATGGTCGCGCCGCGCAACCGCACGCAGGAGGTAAAGCAGCTCGTCACGCGCCTGCTGAAGGAACGCCGCGACGAGGCCGACGCGCTGCCGACCGTTCACCGCCCGTGGGGTAGCTATCGCTCGCTGCACAACGGCGACCGCGTCCAGGTCAAACACATCCTGGTACGGCCCGGCGGCAAGCTGTCGCTGCAGATGCACCATCACCGCGCCGAGCACTGGGTGGTCGTACAGGGCACCGCCAGGATCGTGTGCGGCAACTCGGAAAAGATTCTGACCGAGGACCAGTCCACCTACATCCCGCTCGGCACCCCGCATCGCCTTGAAAACCCCGGCAAAATCCCGCTGCACGTCATCGAGGTACAGTCCGGTAGCTATCTCGGCGAAGACGATATCGTTCGCTACGAGGACAGTTACGGGAGGGAGTAGCCGCTTTCAGCGGCCATTCCATATGATCGCTTGGCCTTCAACCGGCCCGTTTGCCCGGGTTCCGGTTTTCCGTCCGGCTGGCCGGCACCCGGCATATCGAATGTCGCGCGCGCCTTGTTGTTCCCAGCGCGCTGCCGGCAAACGCGTCTCGCCGCGCTGCGCCCGCGCCACCCGGGTATCTTTGTAATAAGGCACCTCGGACCAGGCGACCTCGATAACAAGATTGCGCACCGCCGAAAGGTCGTGCTTTTCAAACGCGAGCTGGCCGGGCGGTACGCTGCGCGACAGCTTTATCAGCCGATCGGGTATTTTAAGCCGAAGCTCCGCCTGGCTGCCGGGATCGACGAACTGGAATTTCGGCAATGCGCCCGCCATCATAGGGATCACCTGCCGGCCTTCGTCCGACATGGCCAGGGTCAAGGTGTTGCTGGCCGGGTCGTAACGAACAGCGCGAACGTCCGCAATGTAGTGGAGCGCGCGGTCCGCAGAATTTGCGATTCGGACCACGACCTCTAGATCCTTTTCCTTGCGCTCCACGGTGCGGATTTCGGCACGGAGCGCCTCGGGCGCAACGGCAGCCTGGACCATCAGACACCTCCCACGAATTGGGGCGCCGCTTGCAGAAGGGCATTAATCGCCGTGATCTCGGAAAACTGGGAGTGCAGACGGTCGCGAAAACGGGCCTTGTTCGCCGCTGTTTGCAGCAGCGCCCGGTCGCAAAACCTGAGTTCGCTCCGCAGCCGGCGCCGCGGCAGACTGCCCCAGACGGCGCTGATCGGCACCTCGGGAGCCCAATATTCCAGACCGCGGTTGAAAACCCTCCCGATCTCGTCAGCTTCGGCTCCAGCAACATAACAGGCAAGAATCTCGTGATAGATCGCGACAGGACGGACCAGCGCCCACTGAATATGCTCGCTTGGCCAAGCTCGCTGCAACAGGAGTTGGACCAGTTCGGGTGACGCCTCATCCCCCCGGCGCGACCATGTGCAGCGCCACCTCGCGAATGGCCGCCAAGCGATCGCTCGCGGCCGCCCGGTCCAGGTGATGTCGGACGAAGGCGGCGCCGAGATCGGCCTCGTCCCACATTGCCTCCGAGCGCTCGATCATCAGCTTCCAAAAAGTCAGCACAGGCACGATAAAGCCGTTGAGGACGAGACGCGTTAACGGCTGATCGCCGGCCAGCACCGTGCAAACCTGCGGCGAGAATGAATAATACTCGGAGAAAAACGCCTCAAAAAACGCATGGCCGATTTCGTTGCGGCGGACGAAGTGGTCTCGCACCGCGCGCAGATACTGCACCTCTGGCGAGGTCAACGATCCCGAAGCAAAAGTGCCAATGATACAACAACTGCTGCAATCGCTATCCACCCGGCCACAATGATTGTTCGGATCGCGCAGCTCCGGCGTTTGCCCTTCGCGGTTTGCGATTTGTGTCCGCAGATCGTTCTCATCGACGATGGCGGCGTGTTCTTCCGGGGAGGCCGGATCGCACTCGGCCGTCAGCTCCAGCAGGGCATTGGTGATGATCCTGAACGCATGAGAAAATTCATGGTAGAGGATGGCCGGCGTCGATTCCGGCAGGTCGAGATCGCCGTTCGTGCCGTCGCGCGCGACGCAGATCGTCGCCTGGGTGTCGTAAATAACCAAGCATTTATCAGTAGGGTTCAGGTCCGCCCCCGGCAACCCGCTGCCGGAGGGCGGCAACGACGTTCCGTTATTCTGAAGCGAGGTTCCGTCATCGAGCACGAACGCGGAAAGTCCGGCAACGACGACCGTGTCGACTTGCTGCGGCCCGCCGCCATAATCCGGGTTGAACGTCGTATTGACCAGGGCGTCGACCCTGGTTTGCGGTCCGCCGGCTACGGTGGGCGCATAGGTGACTTGCTGCCTTCCGCCGACCGGGTCATCCAGGCCCAAGCCGTCGTCGTTGACGATAATGGCCAAATCGACGAAGGCCTATGCTGAATTTAGGTCGTCGGAGCCAATACCGGTGGCATCGTCCAAGATAAAAAATGCCATGGCGGGTCACCCGACCGGCGGGCGCTGCTCAGGTTGGGCAGCGGCTTCCAGTCGGTCCGCGCGTGCGAAGGCTCGAACGAAGACACCGGGCAACGCTCGGGGCATGGTTCCGGAGGCGGCTCGGGAGGCGGACAGCAAAGGTCGATCTTCTCCTGGAGCTTGAGATCCCGGTCGTAATCGCCCGCTTCGCCGGCGTGCACCCGCTCCGCAATGCCTTCGATTCGTTTGACCGAGGTCAGCGTCGCCTCGTCCAGGGCTACCAACTTGCCCGTCTTCCGCATTATATTGCAGAGGAGCTCGTTGGCATTTACCAATTCACAAATGATCGTGTCGTTTTGCTTTCGGTTCTGTTCAAGTTCCGCAAATGCCGCCAACTGCACCTGAAGCAAACCGAAAAGACCCTGCGAGATGTTGGCAAGGCTCCAGCATCACCAGAGCTGGTATCAGCTCGCGCAATCTACCCGACTGAAGCAGCCGACCATACTGATCCCAGGTACAGCACCAGCCGGTCAGTTTGACTTCCTCTCTCAACAGGCATTCTCTAAGTGAACATAGCTTTGACATGAAATCTTCATCCGGATCGCAGTTCCGCTCGATCCAGTCGTCTAGGGAAACACTGAAGAAGTAGCGATTTGGGTGGTTGCGCCTGGTAGAATTTCGTCCGGCCGGGGGGACCGAGGGGCGGGACGATGCAGCGTCAAGGGAGCTTTTCGCAGGCGGAATACGCCGGCAAGAAAAAGCAGACGCGGCGCGACAAGTTCTTGGCCGAGATGGAGCAGGTGGTGCCGTGGGCGCGGCTGGTTGACCGTCTGCGCCCGCTCTACCCGAAGGGCGAGCGCGGCCGCAAGCCGATCGCGCTGGAGCTGATGCTGCGCATCTACTTTTTGCAGCAATGGTACGGGCTGGCGGATGAAGCGCTGGAGGATGCGCTGTACGACAGCCAAGCCTTGCGCGGCTTTGCCGGCATCGATCTGACGCTGGACGCGGTGCCCGACGCGACGACGGTGCTGCACTTCCGCCACTGGCTGGAGCGCCACGAGCTGACCCGGGCGCTGTTCGACGAGATCGCCGCGATGCTGGCCGAGCGCGGTTTGTTGATGCGCCAAGCTACCATTGTGGATGCCACCATCATCGCCGCCCCGCCCTCGACCAAGAACAAAGAGAAGGCGCGCGACCGGCAGATGCACCAGACCAAGAAGGGCAATCAGTGGCATTTCGGGATGAAGGGGCATATCGGCGTGGACGTCGCCTCGGGGGTGGTGCACACGGTCGTCGGCACCGCCGCCAACGAAGCCGACATCAACCAGATGGCGGCGGTGCTGCACGGCCAGGAAGAGGCGGTGTTTGCCGACGCCGGCTATACCGGGGCGGACAAGCGGCCGGAGCATGCCGACCGCGATGTCTGCTGGAACATCGCCATCAGGCGCAGCATGATCAAAGCTTTGCCCAAAGCGCTGCGGGATGTGGCGGAGCCGGTCGAGCGCGCGCTGGCGCAGGTGCGCGCCCCCGTCGAGCACCCGTTCCACGTCGTCAAGAACCTGTTCTGCCATAAGAAGCTGCGCTATCGCGGCCTCAAGAAGAACACCGCGCAATTGCACACTCTGTTCGCGCTGGCCAATCTGGTGATCGTCAAGAAGGCTCTGCTCGCTCAACCCGGCTGACGATACCCGGATTCTGTCCCGATCCCGCAAACAACACAGGAAACCCGGCCCAACCCCCGATTTATACCAACCAGACCGCCACCCACGCGGCGCGCCGCCCCAAAATCAGGCCGTAGCCGCCGAACCGTCAGCTATCCTCGCTATGTTCAGTGTTTCCTTAGGCCTTCAATTTAGTAGGTAAGCAGGGGGTAAGCATCACGACCGGTTTTGCTGCGCGAAAGCCCGTCGTCGCGAACCACTAGATCGGGGACCCTCTGTGGTATTCTTCAGCTTCCGCCGCGCCCGGCGCGCTCTTCCTGACGCGATCGAGGCAAGGCGGACAGGGGCCGGGGTGTTGCAGCATTGCCGGCCCCAACCTTGCCTCGGTTCCGCCCTGGTTAACGCGGCGCTCGATCGCGCGGCGCTCCGATTCCCGAAACCGCTTCGGGGGGATCGCGACAGCGCCGGGGTGACGCTGTTGCTGGCGCGCGCCGGGCCGCCCCGCCTTGGTGATAATCCAGTCTCGCTCGCCGATGACCGCGCGCAACTCATCGCGGGTGGCGTGCGGCATGTCGATCACCGACAGCGCCAAGCGAACCGCCCGCAACAGGTTGTCGTGGTTGCCGACGATGACATTCGCATCGTCAGCGCGGCGTGAGTTGACGAGATAGGCTTCGCAGCGGCTTAGCGCGTCGCGGAGGTAGCCGAAATCATCGGAGATCAGCATTGCGTGCCTCCCGATGATCAAGCGGCGAGCGGCAGGCTGTCGGCGCTCAGCGCGACAACCGCGTCGTCGGCCAACGCGTCGGGTGCCGCCGGCGACGGCGCGCGACCCGGATCGATCACGATCGAATGCGCCGGCTTCACATAGCCGTAGCCGCACCGCGCGCCCTGGATGCCGAGATGTACGGTTGCGGCAGAGCTCGGCAGAGCCCACCGGGTTTCGTCAACATGCGCGAGCGCAAAGCGGCGATCCGCGATGTCTCGCTCCCGCTCATGCGCGGCATGAACCGGAGCGAGGATTTCGGACAGGTCAGCGCCATCGCTAACGTCGCGGTAATCGGCACCCGCTGTTGCTGCGGCTGCGTACATTGTCGCGCGGGCTTCGGACAACGCGACATCAAGCTGGTCGCGCTCGGCTTTGCGGGCGTCGTGCTCGGCCACAGCGAGCGCGGGCTTCATGTTGCCGCCGCAAACGACTGGCCGCAACCCGCGCCACAACAGCCGGCGCTTCAACCCGTCAACAGCGCGCAGCGCGATCATGTCGAGTTCGTCTCGCTGCGCGGCAGCGTAAGCGCGAGCAAGCGGCGATCAAAAATCGAGCCTCAGCGCCTCGGTTTTTGATTCACCCGTCGGTCCGCCATTGCTGCCCCGTCAGACTTGGGATAACATCCTGAATATTATATCAAAATCAGAGATCGGACGCTCAAAATCGATGTTCTTTCCGGGGAATGCGGGCTTAATGGCGAAAGGGGTCCAGTTCCGAATGTCGGTTTGACAGGCGCGTCTCGCCCATTCTCGTGCGTCCCGGCGCGGGGTCGCTAATGAACCGAGACAAGCAGCCGGTCAGACGAGATTGAGTAAACATGGATGCCCCAAGCCGGCGCGGGCGCAACGGCCGAGAGTCTCCTCAGCCCTGCTCCTCCGGCTATACACTCGATCATTCCCCCGGCTAACGTGTAGCCCATATTCGAATAGGCAAAACACTTGCCCGGCGGCGACTGCAGCGGTTGTATCAATACCTGTCTGATCAGCCAGTAACGTAATTCATCGAGATTGAGGTCGAGCTGCGTGAATGACAGCGCCAAACGCGGGAATGAGAGGGCAAATGCGAATCGCTTACTCTCACTCCGGCTTGCACGGAGGTGACGAACATTATCGGTCGGATCGCATACTCACTTATCCAGCCAGATGGTCGCTAGATCCTGGTTGATGAAATGGCTTGGGCTGATCTTCCAGCCCTTTACATAAGACCGGTACGGCACGGCGCGGTACCAATAGGCGATCCACATCGCGTGCGCCTGGGTATCGAGGACATATCTCTCGAATTCTCGCATCAGCGCGCGCTGCCGGACGGGGTCCGTCTCGTGCAGCATCTTTTCGTAGAGCGCCACCTCGTCTGGATCTTCGAACTGGCCGTAATTGCCGTTGAAGACCGAGCCGGGAAGGTAGCGCTGTATGTCGAGCACCGGGTTAGGTACTCCGTGACAGTTGGCCGCCGAGACGACATCGAAATCGCCACGCCGCATTGCGTCGAGCCAGGGGCCGGTGGGCGCCATCCGTTGCGTCACCTTGACGCCGATTTTCTGCCATTCATCGACCAGCCAAGTTCCGACATATTTATAGGGTTGGTCGACGTTGCGGTTCAGCAGCTCGAAGCTGAGCCCCTCGGCGCCGGCCTCTCTCAGCAGCTTTTTCGCTTCGGCGCGCGATTGCTCGATGTTGGGCCAGAAACCGGCGATCTGCTGCAGCTCCTCCTTGGTGGCGGCCAGCGGCGCACCCGGCAAGACGATGCCGCCGACGGTGTGCACGTCGGCAACTTTTGACAGAGCGGGTATACCGTGCCAGCGGTCGATTGCCAGGGTCAGCGCCCGCCGCACTCGCACGTCGTCAAACGGCTTCCTCTTGTGGTTTACCTCGACGAAGCTGCCGCAGTCCCAATCGCTTTCTTGTACGGCTAGCTTGTCGCCGAGATTGGTCTTCAGCTCGTCGCGCGCCGCCGGCGGCAGGCCGCGGAATTCGATCGCGGCACGGTCGCTGCGCAACGCATCAATCCGCGTCACCTGCTTCTCGGCGAAAATGCCTTTGAACCCGTCGAGATAGGGCAGGCCCGGGTGGTAATAATCGGGGTTGCGAACTCCGTTGATCGATTGACCGGTCTCGTAGGAGACGAATTTGAAGGGCCCCGACCCTTCAATGTTCCTCTCATACCAGCGTGGGTTCTTTTCGAGGGTGGTCTTTTTGTAGATAAAATTACGCGGGTCCGCGAGCGCTGGTAGAAACACGGTAGTCGCGAATTTGAGGCGGAACACGACGGTTTTCGGGTCGGGCGCTTCGACCGAGTTGACCATCATAAAGTAGCTCTGTCTGACACTCAGCACGCCTTCCGGCGGCGAAATGATGTGGTCCCAACTTGCCTTGACGTCAGCCGCTGTCAGTGGTGCGCCGTCGTGGAACTTGACTCCGTCGCGGAGCTTGAAGGTATAGGTCTTGCCGTCATCCTCCGGTTCCGGCATGCCGGTGCACAGATCGCAGACGAAATCGGTCGTCGATGACGGGTTGACCGGATTGATTCGGATCAACGTGCTGTAAAATGGCGCGGTCGCATGCACCATCGCAAAAGTGCCTTCGCGATGCCCGTCGAAACTCGGCGGCGAGTTGGCTGGGATCACATAGGTCAGCGTGCCGCCGCGTTTCGGCGGCCCTTCCGCCGCACTGGCCGGCCATGTCAGGGCCAGCAGCGCGCACCATCCCGCCGCTATTCGATACTGCAACCCGTCCGCCATCGTAATGTCCTCCCTAAGTTGTTGCTGACTGGTTTACCGCATCTTGCCCCTTCGAGCAGCCGTGTCCAGCAGTACGAATTCTGCCGCCCCTCAACGATTTGTTCCAACGGCTGCTTTCGGCGCTCTCCGCCGGCGCCTGCGCTCCGGCATAGTCGCCGGCTAACTGATCCGACAGCAGGCGCTTAGCCGTGGCTGTGGGCAGGCCCTTCATGCCCGAGGCCGTGGAAAAACGCGTTATAGGTGGGTGGCGCACTGTGTTTTTCGGCCATGACGGCCGAGACGCTGTAGATCGGCTGGGGCGTGCGGCTTGAGCGAGGCGATCAGGCTCTGATCGCCGTCATCAGCGGTGCCGCACCGAAGATCGCGATCATTCGCTTCAGGTTATAGGCCAGAACGTGAAGGCTCATCTCGGTTCTGACCTTGTCGAGGGTCCGGGTCAGGAAATGGGTGGCACCCATCCAGGCCTTGAGGGTCCCGAATGGGTGTTCGACGGTCTGTCGCCGCACACCCATGGCCTCGGGCATGCGGTCGAGGCGGTCCTGCATCCTGTCGAGCACGCCCTCATTCTCCCAGCGCTTGATGATCCGCCGCTTGGTCGGCGTGCACTGCGGTCTGAGCGAACAGGTGAAGCAGGCGCTCAGATGGCGGTAGCGGTCGAAGTTTTCAGTGTGATCGGCGCGGCGATGGATTTTGGTGAGTTTTGCGTCCGCCGGGCAGGTGTAGTGGTCGTGCTCGGCGTTGTAGATGAAGTCCTGCCGGGCAAAGAGGCCGCGTTTGGTTCCGCTTGACGTCAGGATCTTGGGCACAATCGGCGTGACTCCGGTGCCTTCGCACAACAGAACCTGGTCGCCGCTGAAGTAGCCGCGGTCGGCTAGGGCGGTGACCTGCTCGAAGCCCGTGGCCTGCTGCGCCTTCAGCGCCATGGGTGCGAGCTGGTTGCGATCGTACCCCTGGTTGATCACCTCATGGGCCACGATCAGATGATGTTCGGCCTCGACGCGATCTGCACATTGTAGCCGACAGTGGCGGTGCCTTTGCCGCTGGTCGCCATCGAACGGGCGTCAGGATCGGTCAGCGAGACCTGCTGGTCGGGCGCGTCCTGAACCATCTGCTGCATCACCTTCAAGGCCTGCATCTGTTGGCGCAGGCCAGCAATCTTCTCCTTGAGCCGGCCCGACTTGGCCTCGGCGATATCGCTCTCTTCGCGGTCGGCCCGCTCCAGTGCCCTTAGGTAACGCGCGATGCTGGCGTCGATCTGTTCCATCCGCCCGGTGACCTTGGCCACCGTGTAATTCTTGTCGCGGTTGTTCACCGCTTTGAACTTGCTGCCATCGATCGCAACAACGGCATGAGTGAAGAGTTTGAGCCGATGGCACAGCCCGACGAATTGGGTGCACACCGCTCGGATCGCCACGCCGTTGTCCTTGCGGAAGTCAGCAATCGTCTTGAAGTCGGGCGCCAACCGCCCGGTCAGCCACATCAACTCGACATTCGCTGCGCTTCGCGTTCCAGCCGCCGGCTCGACTGGATGCGGTTGAGGTAGCCGTAGAGATAGATCTTCAGCAGCGTCGAGGGATGGTAGGCCGGCCGGCCTGTCGCCGCCGGCGTGATCCCCGAAAAACCTAAGCTGGCCAAGTGCAATTCGTCGATGAAAACCTCGATCACCCGAACCGGGTTCTCCTCGTCGACGTAATCCTCCAGGCTGTGCGGTAGCAGCGCCAGTTGCATCCGATCTTCGCCATCGATGAACCGACGCATCGCCACCCCCAAAGCCCTCAAGCTCCAGAATTCTAAAGCAGAATTCGCTCCGAGCGGAATCCGAACATCACCAAAATCCCAGACCGTTTTCACACAGCCTCGCCCCATTGCCGTCACTGGATGGAGGCGCCCGTTGCGGTTGCCATGGCCGCACTCAAACGCTCTGCGGGCCACCCTCGATAATACCAAGAGCCGGTAGCCCGGCCGCGAGCGGCACGTTGTAGGCCACCACCGGCTGGGTCAGGCCCTTGAGTGCGAGCGCGCCAACCTGTTCGGTGCCGACAATTCCTTTCAGTGCGGCGTTCACTCGCTGGCTGACCGGAATTTATCCATCCTTGGCCTCGGTACAAAGACGGGCGGCGAACATTGCACACCGTACTGATTGCCGTATACCCGGAGCACTCCGAGAAGCCGATCTGTCCCAGCGTCGCGTAATCTTGTGCAATGCCGGCGCCGAAACCCAAATCGCGACCGCTCGCACCAGTCATTAATCAGCGTTCTAGCGGCCTCACGCATGGCCACCGCCATGTTAACCGCGCGCGCGGCTGCGTCCGGAACCGGGACGGGGTCAATGAAGAACACCATGAGCCATCGCCTGAGAACAGGTCAAGCGGACCCTCGAACGGACTGACGCGCGGCCCCAGCGCGCCGTAGTAATCGCGGAGGAAATCGAGCACTTCCGCCGGCTCGGCTGGTTCTGTGAAGGCCGTATCCGCGCAGGTCACAGAAAACCACGACGATTTCACGACGGTGGCTTTCGAGGATTTTCTCGTCACCCTGCCATACGATCGATTCGGCGAGCTGCGGATGCAAGGAAACGCTTCAAGAGCCCAACCGGTCACCCCGCCCACCGCTTTCAGGGGTGGCAGATGCACCATCGCGGACTTCCGCTTCGACCCGTTACCCGACTGAGCAGCAGCAGATTTCCTTTCCGACATTTCCCATTGCTCCCGGAGCTACCGTGCTAAACTACTGATCCTCGCGGTAAGAACATGTGTCCAGGGGGGCGGTGTGGCACATTTGCCGAGTCATAGCGGCGGCGCGATCCTGTGCCTTTTTTTGCTGGCCGCCCTTCCGGGTTGTGGCGAGGAGAACAAATACGAGCCGCCGCCCGCACCCAAGGTTGGCGTGGCGCAACCCGTCAAGCGGTTGGTAACTCGCTACCTCGAATTGACCGGCAATACCGTTACCCTCGATAAGGTCGAGCTCGTCGCGCGGGCTTCAGGTTTCCTGCGTGAAATCAACTACAAAGACGGTTCGATGGTGAAAAAAGGCGACGTGCTGTTCGTCGTCGAACCCGGGCCCTACGAGGCCAAGGTCCAGCAGGCGGATGCAGAGGTGACGGCCGCGAAGGCGGCACTAGACTTTGCCGAGGCTGAGTTTCAGCGACAGGACGCGCTGAGCCGGACGACCCAGTTCGGATGGCAGTCGAAGCTCTACGAAGCCAAAAAGAACCGCGACGAGAGCCGTGCCAACGTACAGAAAGCGCAGGTCTCGCTCGAGCTCGCGAATATCGAGCTCGGCTACACAAAGATAACCGCGCCGTTCGATGGGATCGTGACGACCCACCTCGCGGCGGTCGGCGCGCTCGTGGGCGGCAGCAGCCCCACGCCCCTCGCGACGATCCTGCAGCTCGATCCGATCTACGTGACGGCGAACTTCAGCGAACAGGACGTGCTGCGCATCATCACCGATCCCAAGGGCATCAGTACCGCCGACCTGGGAAAGATCCCGGTCGAGGTCGGGCTGATGACCGAGGCCGGCTATCCACACAAAGGAGTCATCGACTACATCGCGCCGCTAGTCGATCCCTCGACCGGCACACTCGAGGTGCGCGGCATGTTCGCCAACCCGGACTATGGACTGCTGCCCGGTCTCTTTGTGCACGTACGGGTGCCACCATCGCAGGACCCGGAGCAGGACGCCCTGCTGGTACCGCAGACTGCGCTCGGCAATGACCAGGGCGGGTCGTACGTGCTGGTCGTCGACAAGGACGACGTGGTCGACAAGCGCAATGTGACGGTTGGCCCTGCTGTTGGTGACATGCAGGTTATTGAGAAAGGCCTGAGCAAAGACGACAAGGTGGTCGTGGCGGGCCTGTTGCGCGCCGTCCCGGGTCAAAAAGTCAAAGCCGAGCTTGTCGCGAGTGCGGCGGCGTCGAGGCGGGCGGACGCTGCGCGATGATTTCGCGGTTTTTCATCGACCGCCCGGTATTCGCGAACGTGCTTGCGATCCTGCTCGTCCTGATCGGGGCCGTCGCTCTGGCGAAGCTGCCGGTGGCCGAGTACCCGGACGTGGCGCCGCCGACGATCGTAGTGACTACGCGGTACCCCGGCGGCAGTGCGCAAACCCTCGTCGATACCGTCGCGCTGCCGATCGAGCGCGCGGTCAACGGTGTCGAAGGCATGCTTTACATGCAGTCGACCAGTACTAGCGACGGCAATTACTCGCTGACCGTTACATTCGAGATTGGCACCGACCTCAACCTGGCGCAGATCAGGGTGCAGAACCGCATCGCAGGCGCCTTGCCAACTCTGCCGCAGAGCGTGCAGGCGCAAGGCGTTCCGGTGCGGCAGCAATCGACCGCGTTCCTGCAGATGATTACGCTGAACTCGCCGGACGACAGATACGACGGGCTCTATCTCAGTAATTATGCCACGATTAATCTCGTCGACGTGTTGTCGCGGGTCCCCGGCGTCGGCCATGCCAGCGTGTTCGGCGCCGGCAAGTACGCAATGCGCATCTGGCTCGATCCGGACAAGCTGGTTGCGCTGGGCTTGTCACCGCAGGAGGTGATCCAGGCCGTTCAGCAGCAGAACCGGGAGGCTGCGGCCGGTCAGATCGGCATGCCACCAGCGCCCACCGGACAGGGCTTCCAGTACACGGTCAATGTCAGCGGCCGCTTGCAGCAGCCGGAGGAATTCGGCCAGATCGTCATCAAGACTGACAACAGCCGGATTACCCGCCTGAAGGATGTCTCGCGCGTCGAGCTGGGCGCCGAGACTTACGGGCAAGGGTTCCAATTTAACGGCAAACCTGCGGCCGGGATCGAAATCTTTCAATCTCCCGAAGCCAATGCGTTGGCCACTGCGGACCTCATCCAAGCCAAAATGGCCGAGCTGGCGCTCGCGTTTCCGCCGGGGCTGACCTACACGATCGCGTTCGATGCGACGAAGTCGGTCCGCGCCTCCATCCACGAGGTCTACAAGACGCTGATCGAAGCTGCCGCTCTCGTGCTGCTCGTGATTGTTCTCTTCGTGCAGGATTGGCGCGCCATCCTGGTTCCAGCGACGACGGTGCCGGTGACGATCATCGGCGCCTTCGCCGCAATGGCGGCGTTCGGCTTCACAGTCAACCTCGCGAGCCTGTTCGCGGTGGTGCTCGCGATCGGCATTGTCGTCGATGACGCGATCGTGATTGTTGAGGGTGCGTCGCGCCATATCGAGGAAGGGTTGTCGCGCCGCGCAGCGGCCGTCAAGGCAATGGACGAGCTGTTCGGGCCGATCATCGGGATCACGATGGTGCTGATGGCGGTATTCATACCCGCCGCCTTCCTCCCCGGCCCGAGCGGGCGCATGTACGCGCAGTTTGCACTGGTTATCGCGGCGACCGCGCTGATCAGCGCGGTCAATGCGGCAACCCTGAAGCCGACGCAGTGCGCGCTATGGCTCCGAGCGCCGGTGCCGCGTGAACAACGCAATTTCCTCTATCGCGGCTTCAACCGTGCTTACGACCGCATCGAAGCAGGCTACCTGCGTCTTGTTGCTTGCGTCGTTCGACACAGCGTCGTGATGGCGGCAGTCGCGATCGCTCTCGCCGCCGCCTCAGTATGGGGCGTCACTCGAATGCCGACCGCGTTCCTGCCACAAGAGGACGCGGGATACTTGATGATCGCGGTCCAGCTCCCGGACGGCGCGTCACTCGAGCGAACAGAAAAAGCTCTCGCGCAGGTCAGGGACGCCGCCCGTGCGGTATCCGGGGTGGCGCACGTCATCGAGATATCCGGGCTGTCCCTACTCGATAGCGCACCGCTGTCGAGTGCCGGCGCGGTGTGGGTGGTGCTGAAGGACTGGAGTTGGCGAGACCCCGCGGAACGTCTTGCGGCGATCCGAACGAAGCTGTCACAAGCCGTGGCCGAGCTGCCAGACGGACAGGCCTTCGTCTTCGCACCGCCGGCGATACCCAGCCTCGGCACGACAGGTGGCTTCACGATGCAAATTGAGCTGCGCGATGGCAGCTCCAATTACGCCGAACTTTATACCGTGGCTCGCGCGATCGCCGAGAACGCCGAGGTGCAGTCGGCGCTGGAGGGGGTCGACACTTCGTTCCGCGCGACCGTGCCGCAGGTTAGCCTGCTGATCGACCGCACCAAGGCGGAGCGGCTTCAGGTTCCCGTGGGCGACGTCTTCGCCGCGCTCGGCGCCTATCTCGGCTCCTATTACGTCAACCAGTTCAACCTGTTCGGACAGAATTTCCAAGTTTATGTCCAGGCCGAGGGCAATGCGCGGATCAGCCCGTCGGATATCGAGAAACTCAGGGTCAAGAGCACTGCGGGCAAGATGGTACCGATCGGCGCGTTGGCGCGTATTGAACCGACGGTCGGACCTTCAATCATCACGCTCTACAATCTGTATCCCGCTGCAATGGTCAGTGGTTCCGCTTCTGCCGGTTTCAGCTCGGGGCAGGCTATGAACCTTATGGAGCAGATCGCTGCCCAAACACTCCCGCGCGGCACAGGCTACGAATGGACCGCGACTTCGTACCAGGAGAAAGCCGCAGGCAATCAGATCGTCTATGCTTTTGGATTGGGCCTTCTACTAGTCTATCTGTTCCTCGCCGCCCAATACGAGAGCTGGCTTGCGCCGCTGGCCGTCATCTTTTCGGTGCCCCTGGCACTCGCCGGGCCGGCGGCAGTTTTCACGCTGCTCGGTGTCGCCGACGATACGCTGATCCAGAGCGGGTTGGCCGCCAACAACCTGTACACACAGATCGGCTTTGTTCTGCTGATCGCGCTCTCGGCTAAGAACGCGATCTTGATCGTCGAGGTCGCGCGCGATCTGCGATTGCATGGCAAGTCGATCCCCGACGCGGCGTTTGACGCCGCGCGCGCCCGCTTCCGCCCGATCGTGATGACCTCGCTTGCGTTCATCCTCGGAGCGGTGCCGCTGGTGACCGCGACCGGGGCGGGATCGGCGGCCCGGATTTCGCTCGGCACCTGCGTGTTGTCCGGCATGATCGCCTCGACCTGCCTCGCGGTGCTGTTCGTCCCCTCGTTTTTCGTCGTGCTGCAGCGCCTTGAGGAGCGCCTAAAGGGTTCCCGGCCGGAGCCCGAGACTGCTCCTCAATCCTCGATTGCCGCCCAATGAGAAACGCGGAAATTTTTCTCAGTCGCGCTCCGCCTCTCGCCAATAATGAAAACATGACTGATCGGAATTTGTGCTGCATCGGATTAACTCCACAGCGCGCCTCGCAACAACTGATCTGCTGCGAGCGCGACGTCAACAACCAGTCTCGCACGCGCCAGTAAAACCTGATCGCACAAATGGCCGTTATCGGCGCATCAACGCCGACGCCGGGCGCTCCGCCAGAGGGAGGCTAACTGAACCGACACCGGCCGGTCAGGCTGGGCGGTGGGAACGGGTCTTTATGCCCCGTAGCGGACTAGATCCGCATGTAGCTTTCGAGTTCGGATTCGGCCCAGGCGATCGCGTCGTTTGCCGAGAGCCCGGCTTGCGTGTGCTGCGCGATCGTCTTCATCATGATCGCCTGCGCCCACATCTGGGTGCCGATCCGGAGCGGCGCCGGGTAGCCGGGGAGGTGCGGGATCACGTCGTCCCGCGGCGGAAAATTGTAGATCGTGTACTTCGGCGGTTCGACCTCTTCCCAGGTTTTGAAATCCATAAAGCTTTCGAATGGTGGGATGTCGAAACCGGAGCTGGCCTTGACCAGCTGCTCCTGGATGTCGCGCGTTGCCAGATGCGCCAACAAGCTCTTGGCCGCGGGGATGTTCTTCGAGAAGTTCCAAATGCCCCAGAAGTAATACTGTCCCGGATCGAACCTGCCCTTCGGCCCCTTCGGAGGCGGGAAGGTCCATAGCTGCCTGGCAATCTCAGGCTTGTCGCGAACCGCCACGGCATAGGCGCTCGGCGCATTCAAGATTAACGCAGACTTGCCGGAAATCAGCTCTTTGTTGTTCGACGCGTTGTCGTAAGCGTAGACGCTGTCGGGCAACGTCATGGACAGCCGCTTGTACCAATCGAGCACCTGCCGCATCGCGTCCGAGTTGGCCGTTATGTTGCCCTTCTCGTCCACCATGTACGCGCCATAGGCAGCCATGATTGCCCCCGCAACGAGGATGGAATCGGTGCAGGTGCTGAGCCCAAGGCCGAAGAAGTGTCCGCCTTTCGAGCATTTGTCGGCCACATCCAGAAAGTACTCCCACGTCCATCTGTCGATCATCTCCTGATCGCGCTGGGCGTCCGGGCCCGGATACATCTTGCGGACGTCGAGGCCGGCATATTCTTTCAAATAATCGATCCGGGCGCAGGGCGGCGCTACGGTAGTGCCATAGCAGGTCGGAACGGCCAGCCAGCTTCCGTCGATCTTGGCGCAATACTCCGCAGCCCTCGTTATCTTGCCGTATTTGTCCAATAGCGGGTTCATAATGTCGTCGAGCGGGACGAACCGGTCTTTCTGCGAATACACGTACCAGGTCCGCAACCCCATAATGTCATGCCCGGATCGGGATTGGCCCTCCGCCATCAAGGTCAGCAGATCCTTGTCGCCGTTCGAGGTGATCAGATCGAATTTCAGTTCAACCTTTTCCTTTTCTGCCCATCGCTGGCATATCCGCTGTAGCACCTGGCTGGCTCCTGGGACCCAATGATCCCAGGTGCCCACAGAGAGTGTCCCGGCGGCATAGACGCCGTGTACGAACGGGGCGGCGAGCGAAGCGGCGATTGCAGGCGGGGTCAGCGCGGCAGCCTTCAATACGGCGCGGCGCGTCAGCGACGTCGTTGACATGCGTCTTTCTCCCTAGGCAGCCGGTCCTTGCCGGCGCTTGTTTTCGGCGGCTACTACGCAAGCCGCCGATTGACGGTAGCACCCCACGGCGCTGGCGTCAGCACTGTGCCGACCCGCGGAATGGACGGGATCGCCCAACGCAGACATCGGCCCCTGATGCGTTACCTCCGTTCGTCACTGCGGCATTGCGGCTGCCCGACGCGTCGATTTACGCTTTCTAGAATTCGCGCAGGCAATACACTTGGCAAAAACTCAATGCGGGGCCGAGGGCCGTATCCCGTCGCCGTTTTCGGCCCCACCCGAAAGCTCGGCTCCAAGAAAGCGAGCCAGGGTCGTCATGCCGGAGCGGCCGGCGCGGGCTTCGGCGTCGGAATTGTAGTTGGTGTTGGTATTGACATCGTATGTGTAGACGGTGCCAGCCGTATCGACGATAAACTCGATGCCGGCAACCTCGATGTCGTTCTGGACGAGGAAATCCTCGTAGCGGCGTTTCAGACCGGCGTCGATGTCATCGATGATCGTGAACTTCGCGCGCGGCTCGTCGCCAACCGGGCAAAACGCGTCGCCGACTGCGCAAACATCGGCCGGGCACAGTTCGAACCCTTCGCTAGTGTCAACCTCGACCGCATACATGAACTTGCCGGCGACGAACTCGGCACGTGTGATCACCGGTATTGGTGCCCGCACATATTGCTGTAGTAGGTGCAGGCCATCGATCGGCGGCTCGTATTCTCGGCTGGCGAGGTGGTCTGCAAGGGCGCCAGCCGTATGGAACAGGCGAACGCCGAGCCCCTTGCCGCCACGGTTAGGCTTGAGGATCATCGGGCCGGCATCAAAATGGCGGCGCGAGGCAGCCAGCACTTGGTCCTTGCCGGCAACAAGGATTGTGCGTGGGGTCCGAATTCCGGCGGCTTCGAGCGCGGCGTACTGGCGCGCCTTGCTGATCTCGAGGTCGAGCGCACGCGGACCGTTAATGACGCGGCGGCCATTTCCTACCAACCATGCAAGCACGGCAGCAGTCAATTCGGCCGCATAGCGATGATCTCGGGTGTGCGAGGACGCGCTCATCCGATTGTAGAACACGCCCTGCGGCGGCGGTTGCCACAAATCGAAAGTGCCCTGGTCGAGAAACCAGTCGCGCCAAGCCAGCCCCTCCACGTCGAGGGCGCGCGCCAGGGGTTCAAGCCACGCCGCGTTTTCGTGAATGACGTGGATGTGGGTCATCGGTTTCTCCTGCCTCCGTGCCAGGACGCGATCGTGAAGTTGGGTCTCAGATCGCTCCAGGCGAGCGAAAAGCGCAAACGGCGTTAAACGCGGCATCTCACTCCGCCGCTTCCTGCTTCCCCTTGGCACGGAAATGCGGGATCACCTGGTCGCCGAACAGACGCAAGGTGTTAAGCACCTCCTCGTGCGTTGCCGGGCCGACGGCGCAAAGCAGGATCATCTCCTCGATCCCGAGCGCCTCGTACAGCTCGATGAAGCGGATGCACTCCTCCGGCGTGCCGACGCAAAACTGCTCGCCGCGGTCACGCACCTCGCGTGGGGTCGGCTCGCCTGGGTGAGGTCCGGCCGCGAGGCGCTGATCCCGGGCGTAGTAGCCCTGGTAATCCGGCGGTACGGTGGACGGGTCGTAATCGCGCCAGACCAGGCGGGCGCGCTCGCGCTGCTGTTCGATGTACCAGCCGACCAGCTCGCTGCCACGCTCCGTGGCGACCCGCGGGTCCTCGTGGCAGTAGCCGACGGTCATCAGCGCGCCGCGCGTCGGCGTTGGCGAGGCATCGCTGGGCGATGCGCGCAAGGCGTCCTGATAGAGCGCCATCAGTTCGCGGACTCGGTTGGGGCCGCCCTCGCCACCGAACAGCCCGCCCATCCCGAGGCTGCCGGTCTGTCGCGCGGTCTCGTCGCTGCCGCAGGCCGACCACAGCGGCGGATGTGGCCGCTGCACCGGCTTAGGAAGGACCTCGCGACGCGGGATCTTGTAGTAGGTTCCGTCGTAGGAGATTTCCTCCTCGGTCCACAGGCGCGGCAGCAGGTCGGCGAATTCCCGCCACATGCCGCGCGTGTCCTTCAGATCGGTGCCGTAGGGAGTGAGCTGGTAGGGATAACCAGTGCGGCCGATCCCGACATCGACCCGGCCATGGCTCAGAATATCGAGTGTCGCCATGCGCTGCGCGATGTGCAGCGGGTGATGAATTGGCGCCAGCACCACCCCGATGCCGAGCCGGATACGGCTGGTGCGCTGGCTGACCGCCGCCAGAGTCAGGTCTGGGGCGCTGTTGTGCGACCACACCGGGCGAAAATGGTGCTCGGAAAACCAGACGCTATCGAAACCCCGTTCCTCGGCATAGGGGATCTGCTCCAGCGCCTCGTAGATGCGCTGCGCCTCACTCTGCGCGGTCCACGGCTTCGGCACCTGGATTTGGTAGAATAGGCCTATTCTCATCACGGTCGCTCCGCTGGGTATGGCAATCATAGCGACCGGAAAGCAGATCGCGCAGAATGATACCGACATCGCCATGGTAACCAGCCACGGGCAAACGCGTTGCGCATCGGTTTTGCCGCACAGTGCCCGGTCGGCGTCCCGCGTGCAGCGGCCGGCAGACCCCGCCACCCGGCGGCGCCGGTGCTGCGATGGGGGCTCCCGGGAGCATCGGCATGTCGGAACTCGGACCGGGATCGCAGCAGGATCTCGCGACAGCAGCTGGGGACCGCGTGTTTTTCGCCTAAGACCGGTCCGAAATAAGCCCTGAAGGGGCGCCTCACTTTGGAACGGCAGGCGCAATGGCTGAAACGTTATCTTAATCTCGCGGTTATGATCGAGGGCTATACCGGCGAACGGGGCACGCGCGAGTACAATATTTCGCTGGGCCAGCGCCGCGCCGAAACCTTGAAAAACGTGCTGATCGCGCTTGGCATCTCCGCCTCACGGATCTCGACGATCAGCTACGGCAAGGAGCGGCCGGAAGTGCCCCACTCCGACGAAACCTCCGATACACAAAACCGTCGCGCCGGTTACGGTCGTGAACTGAGGAAAGTTCGGAACACTCTGCCCGCTCCGGCCTGCAGCGATAACAGAGATGTTCCAGTCCATTGCGATCGTTTTTCAGAACGATAAGAGATCGTTCTAACAGCGTCCTCTGGATGTTCCGACAAGGGTCTCTTGACTAACCATTGCGAAGCTCCCGGCCTGTGATGGGGCCGGTAGTCCATGCCAGATGACCCAGTGCCGCGACTACATCGATAACGGGACTGTAGCGTTAGCAATCCTCAACCTCGCTGTGCCGTTCTGATGGCGGCCAGCACGCGCGGCGCGGTGATCGGCGTTTCGTTTACTTCGGCGCCGATCGCCGCCAGCGCGTCGCGCACCGCGTTCGCGATCGCGGCCGGCGGCGCGAGGGCGCCGCCTTCGCCCATCCCCTTCATGCCGTATTCGGTCGCGGTCGCCGGGTTGTGCAGATGCCCAATCCGGATCGGCGGCAATTCGAATGCGGCCGGGAGGTGATAGTCGAGCAGCGTCGCGGCGAGCGGCTGGCCGGCTTGGTCGTAGGGAATTTCCTCGTACAGCGCGGTGCCGATGCCCTGAGCGACGCCGCCGCGTATCTGGCCCTCGACAAGCATCGGGTTTACCATCGTGCCGCAATCCTCGGCGACGGCGAAATCGAGCAGCTCCACGGCGCCGGTCTCCGGATCGACCGCGACGACCGCGCCGTGCGTCGCATATGAAAAGACGCCGGTGCTGATGCCGGGTTCGTAGGTCGCCGTCGCATCGAGCAGCGGCTCGACGTCGGGCGGCAGCCCGTCCATCCGCAAATGCGCCACCTTCGCGATCTCGGCGATTGTCACTGAACGGCCCTGCGGCCCGCTGACTACCCCGTTGGAACAGCGCACGTCGGCGACATCGCATTGCAAGAGATGCGCGCCGATGCGCTCGAGCTTCTCGCGCAGCATCCGGCTGGCGCGCGCCACCGCGCCGCCCGACATCACCATGCTGCGCGAGGCGAAGGTGCCGAAGCCAAAGGCGGTGCTTTCGGTGTCGCCGTGCCGCACCGAAATATGCGCCGGGCTGATGCCGAGCTCCTCACAGGCGACCTGCGACAGCGCGGTTTCGAGACCCTGGCCGTGCGACTGGATACCGACCATCAGCACGAGGCTGCCATCGGTCAGGATGCGCGCGGTGCAGCTCTCGAAACCGGGGATGATCAAGGCGCCGCGCGAGGCGAACTCCGCCGCGCCATGCGCGGTCTGCTCGGTGAAGCTGGCGAAGCCGACGCCGACAAGGCGGCCGTCGGGCTCGCCGCGAAGCTGCCGCTCGCGGATCCCAGGGACGTCGAGCAATTCGGCGCACAGCCGCACGCCCGCGGCGTAATCGCCGGTGTCGTAGCGCATGCCGGCGACCGAGGTGAACGGCATCCTGCTCCGCGGGATCATGTTCTCGATCCTGACCTCGGCCGGATCGCGGCCCACCGCGCGCGCCACCTCGTCGATCGTGCGCTCGATCGCGAAGCACGCGCCGGGCCGCCCGACGCCACGATAGGGGCCGAGCGGCGCCTTGTTGGTGCACGCGGTCACGAAACGGGCGCGGTAATTGGCGATCTTGTAGGGGCCGGGCAGCACGCGCGCCGCCATGCTGGCTTCCAGATGGGGGCCTAGCGGCCACAGCCCGTAGGCGCCGGCATCGACGGTGATCTCGGTGTCGATGCCGAGGATTGTGCCGGTCCGGTCGGCGTAGGCGGTCAGCTTGTAATGATGGTCGCGGGTATGCGCCGCGGTCAGCAGGTGTTCGTTGCGGTCCTCAATCCAGCGCACCGGAAACTCGAGTTCGAGGGCAAGCGCGGTGAGGATGATCTCCTCCGGATAGAGCGGCATCTTCGGGCCGAACCCGCCACCGACATCCGGGGCGATGACGCGCAGCCGCCGCTCCTCGATGCCGAGGATCTCGGCGATCGCGACGCGCACCGTATGCGGCGTTTGCGTCGAGGCGTAGATCGACGATCTCGTCGAGCCGGTGGTCGCGGGTCGCGAGGACGGCGCGGCCCTCCATCGGCGAGCCGGACTGCCGGTTCATCCGATACTCGCGCTTGACGACGATTTCGGCTTCCCGGGCCGCCGCCTCGATGTCGCCGCCTTCGAGCGTGCGAGCGCTGAAGAAATTGTCGCCCCAGTACTCGTGCACGAGCGGGCCGCCGGGCCGCAGCGCCGCGATCGCATCGACCACGGCGTCGAGCACGTCGTAATCAACCGTCACCGACGCGGCGAGGTCTTCCGCCTCGGCGCGGCTCGGCGCGACGCAGGCGGCGATCGCCTCGCCGACATACCGCACCTTGTCGGTCGCGAGCGGCGGCCAGGCCGGCGACTTGATGCCGGTGGCATGCGACACGACGCGGATCGGCTGCATCCGCGGCAGGTCCGCGGCGGTAAACACGCAGCCTTTCGCCTCGGGCGGCACAAGAATCGATCGGATGCGGGCGTGCGCGTGCGGGCTGCGCAGAAATACGACATGCCGCGTGCCGGGCAGGCGGATATCGGAGACGAACTCGCCGCGCCCGCGCAAGTGCCGGTCGTCCTCCTTGCGCAGGATCGAGGTTCCGACCCCGTATCTGGCCTTCGACGCGCGCATCGCCGCTTCTCCCGCCCCTTTCGCCGCGAACTGACCGTCCCAATGCCTATGTTAGCAAGAAGCCTGAGTACCATCGAAAGCTCGGATGGGTGGTCGTCTTGGCACCTCTCGGCGCATCATGCCAGTAGCGGGTCACTTCGGCGAAGGTTCCTTCTCCGAGCCGACAGCGGTCGCTCCGCTGTGGCTTCGGGCAGGCTCTTCATGCCCCTGAGCTGCCATTACCGTTTCCCCGTGCAAATCCGAGCCGGAGAAGGGCGGCCCTGCTTTTCCGTTCCTGATTCCGGCGGCTATCGTTCTCAGAGAATGGATTCACTGAATGGATTCGATAATCCGTCGGTATTGGTCGAGAAGCGTGCTGGCTCCTATTTCCGGAGGACGCCTTCGTAGGGGAGTAATCGATGTTGTCCGTTAGCAGACCGGGATTGACGTCGAGAGTGGCCCAAAACCCCGAGATGCAGCGGCTTCTCGAAGCACGGGATGGAGTGCCATGGCGACGCTGGGGATCTTATCTGAGTGAGCGGCAATGGGGCACCGTGCGCGAGGATTACAGCGCCGACGGTAATGCCTGGGCGTATTTCCCGCACGATCACGCGCGCAGCCGCGCCTATCGCTGGGGCGAGGACGGGATCGCCGGCTTCGGCGATGACGAGCTGCGTCTCTGTCTCGGCGTCGCGCTGTGGAACGGGCGCGACCCGATCCTCAAGGAGCGGCTGTTCGGGCTGACCAACTCGGAAGGCAATCACGGCGAGGACGTCAAGGAACTCTATTATTACCTCGACGCCACCCCGACCCATAGCTGGATGCGGATGCTGTACAAATATCCGCAAGCCGCCTTTCCCTATGAAACGCTGGTCGAGGAAAACCGCCGGCGCGGCCCGAGCGACCCGGAGTTCGAATTGCTCGATACCGGCGTGTTTGACGATAACCGCTATTTCGATGTCGAAATAACCTATGCGAAGGCGGCGCCCGACGACATCCTGATGGAAATCGTCGCAACCAATCGCGGTCCCGATCCGGCGCCGTTGCATATCCTGCCACAGCTCTGGGCGCGGAATACCTGGTCCTGGAAGCCCGGCGTCGTGAAGCCGGTGCTGCGGCGCACCGCGCCCGGGGAAATCGTCGCGACGCGCCCGCGGCTGCCGGCGATGCGGCTCATTTGCGACGGCATGCCCGAGCTGCTGTTCTGCGAGAACGAGACCAATGCGAGGCGGCTCTGGGGACAGCACGCCGCCGGATATTTCAAGGACGGGATCAACGATTACGTCGTCGCGGGCGACAGCGCCGCGGTCAATCCGGCCGCACACGGCACCAAGGCCGCTGCTCGCTACAAGCTGATCGTCGCCGGCGGCGCATCCGCCCGGGTGCGCGTACGGCTGACGCGTTACGACGCGGCCGGCGGCTTTGACGATTTCGACGAAGTCATGCAGCGGCGGCAGGCCGAGGCAGACGCGTTCTATGCCGCATTGCAAAAAGATATCGCGGATCCGGACGCCCGCCTGGTGCAGCGGCAGGCGCTGGCTGGCATGCTATGGTCGAAGCAGTTCTATTACTTCGACATCCCGGAGTGGCTGCGCGGTGACAAGCTGCAACCGCCGCCGCCGGCCGGCCGTCAGCGCGGCCGGAACGCCGATTGGGAGCATCTCAATAACGCCGACGTCATCTCGATGCCGGACAAATGGGAGTATCCGTGGTACGCGGCCTGGGACCTTGCTTTCCACTGCATTGCTCTGGCGCAGGTCGATGCTGATTTTGCCAAGGATCAGCTGCTACTTCTGACCCGTGAATGGTACATGCATCCGAATGGTCAGCTGCCGGCCTATGAATGGGCGTTCGGTGACGTCAACCCGCCGGTACATGCCTGGGCCGCGTGGCGGGTCTACCAGATCGATCGCGACCGCAGCGGCGTCGGCGACCGTGCCTTTCTCGAAGCCGTGTTTCATAAGCTGATGCTGAATTTCACCTGGTGGGTGAACCGCAAGGACGCCGAGGGCCGCAACGTCTTCCAGGGCGGGTTTCTCGGCCTTGACAATATCGGCATTTTCGACCGCAGCGCGCCATTGCCGACTGGTGGCCACATCAACCAGGCCGACGGCACCGCGTGGATGGCGATGTACTCGCTGAACCTGATGCGCATCGCGCTGACACTGGCCGAGGAGAATCACGTTTACGAGGACGTCGCGACCAAGTTCTTCGAGCACTTCCTCTATATCGCGCAGGCGATGACCAATATCGGCGGCAGCGGCATCGGGCTGTGGGACGAGGCCGACGGGTTCTACTACGATGTGCTGCAATTCCCGGACGGTAACCGGATGCCGCTGAAGGTGCGCTCGATGGTCGGACTGATCCCGCTCTTCGCGGTCGAGGTGCTCGACGAGTGCGTTTTCACGCACATGCCCGAGTTCACCCGCAGGCTGCGCTGGTTTCTCGATTACCGGCCCGATCTCGCGGCGCTGGTGTCGCGCTGGAACGACCCGAACAGCGAGGAACGTCATCTGTTATCGCTGCTGCGGGGCCACCGCATGAAGCGTCTGCTGGCCCGCATGCTTGACGAGGGCGAGTTCCTGTCGGAATACGGCGTCCGAGCCGTGTCGAAACGCCACCAGGACGAGCCGTTCGTGTTCGAGCACCATGGCAACCGGTTCAACATCGGCTACGTGCCGGGCGAAGCGGTGTCGAACCTGTTCGGCGGCAACTCGAACTGGCGCGGCCCGATCTGGATGCCAGTTAACTATCTGCTGATCGAGTCGCTGCGGCGCTTTCACCGCTATTACGGCGACGATTTCAGGGTCGAATGTCCGACCGGCTCGGGCCGGTATCTGAGCTTGCGCGAGGTGGCGACGGAATTGTCGCGGCGCCTCTCGCGTCTGTTCCTGAAGGACGAAACCGGCCGGCGCCCGGTGTTCGGCGACTCGGAGCGGCACAGGACCGATCCCAATTTTCGCGATCACGTGCTGTTTTACGAGTATTTCCACGGCGATACCGGCCGCGGTATCGGCGCCTCGCACCAGACCGGATGGACCGGGCTGGTCGCACCGCTGCTGGCGGATCTGGCGCGTGACGCCGCGAACTCGGTGGATGAGCGCGTGACAATCGCGGCTGCGGCGGAGTGACGGATAACGGCGTCGCCAGTTCGGAGACGCCGGGCTGTCAGCTCTCGATCGGAGGTGCCGGTTCGGTGATTGGTCCCCGTTCCAGTGAGATTGCAGAGGGCGACCAATTGTGCGCCCGTATCGCGCGAACAAAGGTCAGCACCGCCGGCGAGAAGCGCCGCCCCGACATAGATATGAGCGACACCTCGCGCAGCACTTCCGGATCGGTGACCGGCTGCAGCCGGACGCCCGGAATGGTCGGCGAGAATTCGGGCAGGAAGCAGACGCCGAACCCGGCCGCGACCATCATCTGGATCCAGTCTTCGCGCTCGCTCTGAAATCCGACGCGGACCGCGAGACCGAGCTCGCGCAGCCGCTCCGCGAGGTAGTCGCGGTATTCGCAGTTGATCCGGCGCAGATAGGTCTCCTCAGCGACATCGCCGATGCGGACGCGGTTCTGCTGCTCCAACCGGTGACCGGTTGGGAAGGCGATGCCGAAACGCTCGCGATAGAGAGGCAAGACGTCGAGCCGCTCATTGAACGGCTCGGGTTGCGCCATCACTGCGAGGTCGAGTTCTCCGGCCAGCAGCATCTGCGACAGGCCGCGCGGCACGCCCTCGACGAGCGTCAGTTCGCACCCCGGATTGGCGGCTCGGAAGCCGGCCAGAAAACTCATGAAGCGGGCCGGTCCGACCGTGCACATGACGCCGAGACGGATCTGCGCGTGCTCCAGGCTGAGAAATTTCCTTGCAGTCGATTTGGCGGCGTCGGCGTCGGCGTGTAGTTGGCGCAGGTGCGGTTCGATCAGCCTTCCGAAATCGGTCAGGTGTGTCAGCTTACGCTCGCGGCGCAGCAAAAGGCCGCCGAGCTCCTCTTCGAGCTGCTGGATCGCGCGGGTCAGCGCTGGCTGCGACACATGGCACTGTTCGGCCGCGCGGGTGAAATTCAGCGTATCCGCAACCGCCAGAAAATAGCGGACCTGATGCATTTCCATGCGGCTGCTTTCCCTTTCCGGGGTAACCGCGGGAACAAATAAGCCCGCCCGCCGCTCGCGCCTAGGGCGATAGGCGGCACGCATCGAATTGATCGGCGAGCGGCATTTCAGCGCAATCGAGCGCGGCGCCACCTTTCGATCACGCCAATCGAGAGGGGTCGTCATGGATATCAGGGAACGCACCGAATTTCTTCGCCCCGCCACCGCCGGTCAGCCGCTTGCCGGGCAACCGCTCGCCGGACAAAAGGCGCTGGTCACTGGCGCGAACTCAGGTATAGGCCGGGGGGTCGCGATCGCGCTGGCCGAAGCGGGCGCGGCGGTCGTCGTCAACTATGTTTCCGACGAGAACGACGCTCACGCCGTCATCGATCAGATTGCCGCCGCCGGTGGTCGGGCAATGGCTTTGCGCGCCGACGTGTCCAACGAGCGGCAGGTCGTCGAGATGTTCGAGGAGGCGTGCGCGATTTACGGAACGCTCGACATCGTCGTCGCCAATGCCGGGCTGCAGCGCGACGCGCCGTTCCAGGAAATGACGCTGCAACAGTGGAAAACCGTCATCGACGTCAATCTGACGGGGCAGTTCCTATGCACCCGAGAGGCGGTGCGCGAGTTCATGCGGCGCGGCCCGCGCCCCGAAGTCTCGCGCGCACTGGGAAAAATTATCTGCATGAGTTCGGTGCACGAGGTCATCCCGTGGGCCGGGCACGCCAATTACGCGGCCTCGAAGGGCGGCGTGATGATGCTAATGAAGTCGATCGCGCAGGAATTGGCGCCGCGCGGCATCCGTATCAACGGTCTCGCCCCCGGGGCGACGCGGACGCCGATCAACACCGCCGCCTGGTCCACCCCGGAGGCGTACGCCGCGCTGATGCGGCTGGTGCCGTATAGGCGGATCGGCGAGCCCGACGACATTGCCCGCGCCGCGGTCTGGTTGGCGTCCGACGACAGCGATTACGTCAACGGCGTCACCCTGTTCGTCGATGGCGGAATGACACTGTATCCCGAATTCGGCTCCGGGGGCTGAGATGACCGCGGAGCTGTCCGGCGGGATGGAAGGCGCTGGCTGGAGTGCGGCAGTGCGGGCGCATTGGCCGGAATATCTGATCGAGGCGGGCGGGCTCGGCGTGTTTATGGTGATGGCGGGGTTGTGCGTGATGCTCGCCGGCACGTCGGGAGCCGAGGCTGCGATCCCAAGCCCCGAACTGCGCCGCGCATCGCTCGGGGTCGCGATGGGGCTGACGGCGATCACGCTGATCTATTCGCCGTGGGGCATGCGTTCGGGCGCGCATCTGAACCCGGCCGTGACGCTGACCTTCTGGCGCCTGGGCAAGATCGCCCCGGCGGACGCGATGTTTTATGCGATGGCGCAGTTTCTCGGCGGCGCGGCCGGCACAATGCTGCTGGCGGCGCTGTTCGGCGAGCGCTTCACGTTGCCGCCGATCGCGGCAGTCGCGACCTTTCCCGGAAGCTGGGGCGAGCTGGCGGCGTTCGCGGCCGAAGTGGCGATCGCCTTCGTCCTGATGGCGACCGTGCTGGCGGCCAACGCGTCGGCGCGCCTGATGCGCTGGACCGGCGTGTGCGCCGGTGTGCTGGTTGCGCTGTACATCGCGGTCGAAGCGCCGGTTTCCGGGATGAGCCTTAACCCGGCGCGTAGCATCGCGTCGGCGCTCCCGAGCGGCATCTGGCACGGCATCTGGATTTACCTGACCGCGCCGGCGCTCGGCATGTTGCTCGCCGCCGAACTTCACCTCAGGTGCGGACGTCGCACGCCATGCGCCAAGCTTCACCACAACCGATACGGAAGCTGCGTCTTTCATTGCGACTACGCAGCCGCAACCAAGGATTCCTGACATGTCGCATAACCATTACGACGTCATCATCATTGGCAGCGGGGCTGGCGGCGGCACGCTCGCTTATCGCCTGGCAGCGTCCGCCAAGCGCATCCTGATCCTCGAACGCGGCGACTTCCTGCCGCGCGAGCTGGAGAATTGGAGCAGCGAAGCGGTGTTCGCTGTGAATCGGTACAAGGCGCCGGAGACCTGGCATGACCGGGACGGCAATCCGTTTCACCCCGGCATTCACTACTGGGTCGGCGGCAATACGAAGATGTACGGGGCGGTCCTGCTGCGACTGCGCGAGCGCGATTTCGCCGCCGTCCGGCACGGCGACGGGGTGTCGCCGGAATGGCCGCTGTCGTACCGCGATCTCGCGCCTTATTACACCGAGGCCGAACGTCTCTATCACGTCCACGGCACGCGGGGCAGCGACCCGACCGAGCCGCCCTGCGACGATCCATACCCGTACCCGGCGGTGTCGCACGAGCCGCGTATTCAGCAGCTCGCCGACGATCTGACGCGCGCCGGCCACCGACCGTTTCCGCTGCCGGTCGGCATCATGCTCGACGAGGAAAAGCCGCATCACAGCGCCTGCATCCGCTGCGCCACCTGCGACGGGTTTCCGTGTCTGGTGCAGGCCAAGGCCGACGCACAGGTCGTCTGCGTAATGCCGGCGCTGCGACACCCGAACGTCACTCTGCTGACCGGCGCCTATGTCGAGCGGATCGAGACGAACGCGACGGGCAGCGAGGCGACCGATGTGGTTGTGCATCGTGACGGCGGCGTCGAGCGCTATCGTAGCGACATCGTCGTCGCCGCCTGCGGCGCGATCAATTCCGCGGCGCTGCTGCTGCGCTCAGCGAACTGGACGCATCCGGACGGGCTCGCCAACGCTTCCGGGGTGGTCGGAAGGCACTACATGTGTCACAACAATTCGGCGCTGATCGCGATCTCGCGAACGCCGAACCCGACCCGCTTCCAGAAGACGCTCGGGCTCAACGATTTCTATTTCGGCAGCGACGGCGATGCGGTGCCGCTCGGTCACATTCAGATGCTCGGCAAAACCGACGCGACAATGTTCTTGGGCGAGACGCACAACCTGCTTCCGGGCATAGCGGCGGACACGCTCGCGAAACATGCGCTCGATTTCTGGCTGACCAGCGAGGATCTGCCGGACCCGGACAACCGCGTGCTGCTCGACCGCGATGGCGGCGTCCGGTTGCACTACCGTCCGAACAATCTCGGCCCCCACGAGACGCTGACCCGCAAGCTGCGTCACCTCTTGAACCATATCGGCTGCGAGCCGCGCCTGCTGCCGCGGCACGCCTATTTCGGCAAAAAGCTGCCGATCGCCGGCACCGGCCACCAGAACGGCACGGTGCGGTTCGGAACGGATCCGCGAACCTCGGCGCTCGACACCAACTGCCGGGCGCATGAGGTCGATAATCTTTATGTCGTCGATGCCAGCTTCTTCCCGTCGAGCGCAGCGGTAAACCCGACCCTCACGATCATCGCCAACGCGTTGCGGGTCGGCGATCACCTGCTCGAGCGGCTCGGCGCCGGGAGCAGTGAGCGATGAGCCGCACCCGCGTTCTCGCCTTTCTTTGCGGATTGCTGCTGGCCGCGCCGATCGCGCTCGGCGGACCGGCCGTCGAGGCGGTGAGCCACATCAGAATTCCGGTGACGAAGCTCGAACGCACCACGGCTTTCTTCGAGGCGATCGGCTTTGTACGGGAGGGTGATCATGCCAATAACCGCCCCGCCACGAGCCTGCGTCTCGGCCGCGAACGGATCACGCTGGTCGAGCAAAGCGGCCGGCCGGTCCCGGCCGGATCGCGCAGCAACGATCTCTGGTTCCAGCATCTCGCAATCGTGGTGTCCAATATCGACCGGGCCTATCGGATCGCGCTGCGGGCCGGGGCCGCGCCGATCTCCACCGGGCCGCAAACGCTGCCGGTGTGGAACCCGAGTGCCGGCGGAATTCGTGCCGTCTACTTCCGCGATCCGGATGGGCATCCCATGGAATTGATCCAGTTTCCGCCCGGCAAAGGCGAGCCGCGCTGGCAAGACCGGGACCGGCTGTTTCTTGGGATCGATCACACGGCGATCGCCGCATCGGACACCGAGCGCAGCATTGCGTTCTATCGCGACCGGCTCGGGCTGCGGGTAGCCGGCACGAGCGAGAACTGGGGGCCGGAGCAGGAACGGCTTTCGGCCGTTGCCGGGGCGCGGGTGCGCATCACCACATTGCGCGTCGGCGCCGGCCCCGCGGTCGAATTGCTGCAATATTTAATCCATGGTTCAACGATTGGGGCCGCGACACGATCATCGCCTTGCCCGGTTTGTGCCTGGCGACTGGCCGGTTCGACGATGCCCGCAAGATCCTTGAAACCTTCGCCCGGTTCGTCGATCGCGGCATGCTGCCGAATGTTTTCCACGGTGCCGGGGATACACCCGAGTACAACACAGTCGACGCCGCGCTCTGGTATGTCCAGGGTTGGCGCGCTTATATCGAGGCGACGGGTGATGACGCGACGCTGGCGCGCGCCTTCCCGGTACTCGCCGACATCGTCGAGTGGCACCGGCGCGGCACGCGCTACGGCATCGCCGTTGATCCCGCCGATGGTCTGCTGCGCGCTGGCGAGCGAGGGCAACAGCTGACCTGGATGGACGCCCGCGTTGGCGACCGCGAGATCACGCCGCGGATCGGCAAGCCGGTCGAGATCAACGCACTCTGGTACAACGAGCTGCTCGTCATGGCCGAATTCGCGGAACGGCTCGCTCGACCGTCGCAAGCCTACCGCGAT
>CAWJZU010000013.1:0-233673 GCA_963847345.1 uncultured Alphaproteobacteria bacterium
ATACGAGCCGCCCGAGAACCCCGAACTCCGCCTGGAAACGACCGCCGACGATCCCGATGCGCTGGCCGACCGCACCTCGCCCGAGTTGCGCCGCCGCACCGTCCTGACCTCCAAGGGACGGCCCGCAATTCCATACACCGGCGGCCGCATCCGGCAGCCGGTTCGCGATCGTGGGCCGTTTTTTTCCCTGTTCCGGGCACGGTTTGCTGCTTCTGCAGCGAATCTGCAGCAAACGCCGAGGCCAACCCCTTGCGCCGCGCGGATTTCGCGACGGCGGGGGGTGGATTTTGCAGCAAAAGAACAGCAAACGAGCGCCCACGCCATCCGCTCCGACCCATTCCGCCGATTATCAATACTCCTGCAATGCGGCGAATTTCGCGTCGTCACCGCGCAGATGGCGGTGCTGTTCCGATGCGGCCGGATCAGCGCTGTTCGTCCGTCGAAACGGCGTGCTGGACATGCCGCCTCGGGGCGACGTTCTTCCTTTTGCCGTCGCGGACTTACGTTCATCCTCGTCACCGCTCAAACTAGTTTCGGCAGCACCCCTGCGTTTGCCGCGCCGCTGTCGCATAACGTGATTAAGGAAAATGGCGTAGAAGATGCTTTCTGGAAATTTCACGCCGGTTTTTCAGGAAACTTCTTTGACCTGTTACTTCAAAGATGTGATTGACGCGCAATTGTTTTACGCCGTCGTGCTATGAGCCAAAGACTTGCGAGACCAGCCCCGAGCAGGGTCGAGCGAGGCCGGCTCGGGGACGGCGGTTGTCCCACAGGATCCTTGACCATTCCCCGGCATAATCGCGACACAATCAAGACCGATGTCGTTGCCTGGCGTGCTTCCCAGATCGAGAAAACTGATATTACTGAGGAGCTACTGGCTTTAAATATATAGTGAAAACTCTGCCAGGTGTCCCATAAAGAAAACTCATTTGAACTTGGAGGAGCCGTATAGTCAGCCGCGAGCGAGCCAGTTGCCGAGACGCGAACATTCGCCCCATCATCAGAACTTTCCGAGGAGATCGCAAAGGTGAGATCGTAGGTTGCGTCCGTGGTGAGGCTACTCACGACCTGCATAATCGAAACGCCACCATCTCCGTATGGGCCAAGTACGATCCATTGTTTGCCGAATGGCGTTGGTCCTACATTAGATAAGCGGTACGTAGCGCCGTTAGTGAAACCTAATGGATGTGGCGAGGCATTGTTCGGAACAGCAAACGTCCAGCCTGTGACACCGAGATTTTGTACATCTGGTGTAAGGCCGCTGAAGAGTTAAACGAGTCGTCTTCGAGACTTCCGTTAACGATTGCTGCAGCTTGCACCGCGGGTGTCATACCAAATGATAGAACGCCGGTTGCCACGCACAATGCTTTTTGGCTCATTTTAACAATAGTCCTGCTTACCATCGACACTCAGCTGGATATTGAGGTATTATCTTCCTGAAATCGCGAAGATTTTCAGGATAAACCCGATGCCTCGCAACCGCGTGCAGCACCAGAAGGGCCTCTCCGATGATGCCTTCGAGCGGCTCTATCCGGATGAGGAGGCGTGCCGGAAAGCGTGGTTGGCTTGGCGCTGGCCTGAGGGCTTCAAGTGTCCGCGGTGTGCGGGGTCAAAGTATTGTGAGATCCGCGGGCGTCAACTGTTGCAATGCCGGCAGTGCCGCCATCAGACGTCGCTGATCGCCGGCACCGTCCTGCAGGGCACCAAGCTGCCGATACGGGTGTGGTTCCGCGCCATGCATCTACTCGCTCAAGGCAAGAAAGGGCTGTCCAACATCGAGTTGGGCCGGCGCCTGGGGATTTCGACCAATGCCGCCTGGCGGGTTCAGCACAAACTGATGCAGGCGATGATTGAGCGGGACCGCCGCTACAAGCTTGGCGCGGGCGGGCCACGGATCGAGATCGACGACGCCTATATCGGCGGTGAGCGCACCGGGGAGGGCTCCGGGCGTGGCCGACGCGGCCACACCCCCTTCATCATCGCGGTCGAAACGACCGCAGATGGACGGCCCCTATACGCCCGCTTGCAAGTTGTCCGGGGGTTCCAGACCGCCGAAACCCAGCGGCTATGCACCCGTGTCGCGGCCGGAACCACCATCGTCAGCGACGGCGGGCAATGGTTTCAGTGCATTGCGTGGCAGCCGGGTCTCATCCACGAGCGCCACGTCACCGGCTCCGACCGCACCGCCGCCCGACATCCCGCCTTCCGCTGGGCAAATACCGTGCTCGCCAATGTCAAAAACAGCCTCTTGGCCACGCACCGCGCCGTCGCGGCTAAACATCTACCTCGCTACCTCGGTGCCTTCGCCTGGCGCTTCAACCGCCGCTTCATCCTGAAAACAATCTACGAGCGACTGGCCATCGCTGCCGCGGCGACCCCGCCAATGCCCTATCGCCTGCTCAAACTGGCTGAGGCTCGATGGTAAGCGGGACAATAGTTCTGAACCCGGAATGGGCAATGATGAGCTTGTGGGCTAGCATGGACATTTAACTTTCCTCCCTGCAGCGTGTAAGCATAGACTGCTATTTTTTTGTGTTTTCAGCTTCTGCAAATGCAGCATCGCCGTTTTAAGGTGCTCGCGCAAGGCGTCTGTTTGGCATTTTCACCCTCACTTCGCCTGAAACGACTGATACCACGCGACCTATATCTGGTACGTCTTTGGGGTCTAAAAAGCTCCATGATGCCGCCTAAGCCCTATTATGGTAAATATTTTCAGGTATTCGGGAAGTCCTCGCGTTAACGAGCAAGCGAAACACGGTGCCCGTGCCGGTTGTACTTCAATTCGAGGCCGCGAAAAGCCGCACGATTACTTGACATCCTGTGTTTCACCTTCATGCGCCTGGACACAATATGTTGATTGTGCACTCGACATTACAGCGCGTGCGGCTCCTGCAATTTCCGCCGCGTCACCGGTTCGACCTTGATTTCACCTTCATGCTGGCGGGCCTGGGCGAGGTCGTAGGCGAATTGCAAGCCCGCCCACGCTTCCGGTGTGCTGCCAAAAGCCTTGGCCAGGCGGATCGCCATTTCCGGGGAAATGCCGCGCCGCTCGTTCACGATATCGTCAGGGCGTTACGCGATACGCCAAGAGCTTTGGCCGCATCGGTTACGCTCAAGCCCAAGGGTTCAAGGCACTCCTGCCGAACGATCCGGCCCGGATGCGGGGGATTTTTCATCGGCATAGCTTCATCCTCCTAGTGGTAGTCGATCAGGTCCACATCGACAGCGTCGGTGCCGTCAAAGCGCCAGATAATCCGCCAGTTGGCACGGACCGTCACGGCCCAGAAGCCACGCAAGTCGCCCCTGAGCGGATGCAGCCGGAAACCGGGAATGTCCATCACTTCCGGCCTGTCGGCCCGGTCCAGCAGGGCAAGGATGTTCTCGATCCTGTCGAGCATGTCCGGCCGAACTTGCGACTTGTCGTCTCGCTCGTCCGGCCGTTTCAAACCGCGATGCCGGAAGCCTTTAATCATCCAAATGCGCCTGTAGCCTATCACATGTCAACTTTGGATGTTGGATCAGAACAGCCATTCCTTTGCCAGTCCAGACTTGAGCATGGGATGCCGATTTCGCGCGAAAGCCCGGTCAGGATCCTGGGCGAATGGGTGTAAGACGGACCGGTGAGGACCCCGGCGTCGGTCGGTCGCCTCGGTCAGCGTGCGAGGTCGGCGACGAGGGAGAAGGCGGCCGGGTTGTCGCCGGTCTGGCCGCGATAGACCTGCAGGTTTTCGAGCACCCGCTTCACGTAGACGCGCGTCTCGGTGAACGGGATCATCTCAATCCAATCGACCATCGTCAGGTCATGCCCGCGCGGGTCGCCGAAATCGCGCACCCATTGCCTAATCCGTCCCGGTCCGGCGTTGTAGGCCGCGATCGCGAGCGGGTAGGAGCCGCCGAAA
Source organism: uncultured Alphaproteobacteria bacterium (assembly GCA_963847345.1). Taxonomy (GTDB): domain Bacteria; phylum Pseudomonadota; class Alphaproteobacteria; order ATCC43930; family CGMCC-115725; genus DATARH01. The sequence continues at coordinate 3,900 of CAWJZU010000013.1, forward strand.
TCGTCGATCATCGCTTCGATGTACGAGCGTCCGAGCATCATGTTGTACAGCCCGTCGCTGCTGAGCCGCGGCAGCGAGAACGGCAGCTCCAGCTTCTTGGCGACCTGGGCGGCCGTCCCCGGCATCAGCTGCATCAGCCCGCGCGCCCCGACCGAGCTCTGGGCATCGGTCGCAAATGCACTTTCCTGCCGCACGATCGCGAGGATCAGCGGTCGCTCGGCGGTGCCGCCAGCTCCCGATACGGTAGCGCCCGGCACCGTCGTGACCGGATAACCATGCACCAGCAGCGGCATGCCCGCTTCCAGCGCGCGCCGCGCCACCGCGATGGCGAGATCGACGCGGCCGTGCGCTTCGGCAAGCGCCGCCAGCATCGCAAACTCGATCGGCGTCTTCGCTTCATCGGCCATTGCCATCAGGAAGTTCAGCGCGCGAGGCCGGTCGCCGGCGGCGAGGAACAGCCGGGCGGCGCGCACCATTTCCTGCGCGTCGAACCGGGCTTTCTCGGTGTCGGTCGGCCGCGGCTCCGGCATCGGCTTCGGCGGCGCGTCGTCGCCAAGCTCGTGCGACGAGAGCTGACCGTAAAACGTCGTGCGATGCTCGGCGCCGACTGCATACCATTTCGTCGCCAGATCGGTGTTGCCCGACTTGGCGGCAGCGCGGCCGGCCCAGTATGCCGCCCGGCCCTTGACATCCGGGTTGGCGGTCCGGGCGATGACGCGGGCAAAATGGTCGAACGCGGTCCCCGGTTCCCTGCGAAAGCGCAGCGCGATGTAGCCGGCGAGGAACTGCGCCTCGGAATACTCGTCGTCATCGCCCGCGGAATCCTGCGTGGCGAGACGATAAGCCATCTCGGTATTGCCGGACGTCATCAGCCGGCGGGCGACAACGAGCCGCTCTTCCCAATACTCCGCCGGATGGGACGACGAGCTGATCCCGAGCAGAAGCTCGGCCGCGGCTTCGTTTTTGTCCTTCTTGCGCTGCTGCCGCGCCTGCGCGAAGACCAGCCCGGGATCCTTGCGCAGCGCCGGCGGGACCTTGGCGACCAGCTTTGCGGCGGCGGACGAATCGGCACCAACCGCGAGGCGGGCTTCGGCAAGCGCCCGGTAATCGGCCGAGACCAGCGGCAGCATGCGCTTGGCGGCATCGCCCTGGCCTTCCCACAGCAGGCGGTCGAGGCGCGCCTGGTGGTCCTCGGGACGCAGTCTTGCTCCCTGGCTTCCGCCATTGCGGGCGAGCAGGCCGCGCTCGTCGGAGGGACTGAGGTCGCCCTCGATCCACGCCTTGCGCAGCGCGGCGGTGCCGGTTTCGATCTCGCCGCGCTTGATCGCCAGCTCGGCGGCGCGGACTTTGCCGAAACCGCTGGTCGGCGGGTACCGCTTGAACCAAGCCGCGACGGCGTCGTCATCGGCGCCGGCGCTCGCCAGTTCGGCACGCCGCCGCATCTTTTTCTGCGACGGCCAGTCCGGGTTCTGATCGATAAAGGCGGTAATGTCGGCGAATTTGGTATTGTCGGCCGTACCGCGCGAATAATCGAGCCAGCGAACCAGCTTCAGCGCGAGCGGATCCTTGCTCTGCCCCGCGAGCGAATAGGCCTTCGCCCAATCGCCGCCGCGGGCGCTGGCGAGCGCCGCCGAGTCGGCGCCGTCCGGCGCGTCATCGCCGCGGGCGGCTGCGCCAAACAACGCGATCCCGCACAGCAGAGCAACACACAGCCGAAATACCGATTGCAAAAGCCGGCTCCCCCAAGCCTGTGAATGGCAGGCATCGCCCGTGTACGGTTTTTGGTGGCCTGAGGCAAGTTGATACTGTAACGGTCGGTAACAACTTTCTCGGCAGATGTTCCGCAACCGGCAAGCGATCGCGGTGTTGATGGCGGGTAGCGGCGCGGTCTATCGTGCGCGTCCGCGCTGTTATGCTTTATGATGGCCGCGTCCGCAGTCGGGAGGAAACGATGTTCAAGGGGTCGCTTGTCGCGTTGATCACCCCGTTCCGCGATGGCGCGGTGGACGAAACCGCCTTTCAGGAACATGTCGCCTGGCAACTCGGCCAGGGCACCCACGGGCTCGTGCCGATCGGCACGACCGGCGAGTGTCCGGCACTCGAGGACGAGGAGCAGGAGCGCCTGATAGCGCTGACCGTGGAGGTCGCCAAGGGGCGGGCGCCGGTCATCCCGGGCACCGGCTTCAACTCGACCGCGCATACGATCCACGCGACCAAGGTCGCGAAAAAAGCCGGGGCCGACGCGGCGCTGGTCGTCTGCCCCTATTACAACAAGCCGACCCAGGAAGGGCTGTATCAGCACTTCAAGGCGGTGCATGATGCGGTCGACATCCCGATCGTGATCTACAATATCCCGGGACGCAGCGTCGTCGATATGAGCAACGTGACGATGGCGCGGCTCGCCAAGCTGCCGAACATTGTCGGGGTCAAGGACGCGACCAACGATCTGGCGCGGCCGCTGAAGATGCGGGTCGAGATCGGCGGCGAGTTCTGCCTGCTGTCGGGCGAGGACGCGACCGCGGTTGCCTATCTCGCGCAGGGCGGCGACGGCTGCATTTCGGTGACAGCGAATGTCGCGCCGCGCCTGTGCTCGGACCTGCACGAGGCCTGGCAGAAGGGCGATTTCGCGACGGTGCGCAAGATCAACGAGCGGCTGATCCCGCTGCACGATGCGCTGTTTGTCGAGACTAGTCCGGCGCCGGTCAAATACGCCGCCTCGCTGCTCGGCCGTTGCACCGCGGAGGTGCGCCAGCCGCTGTGGCAGACCACGGCGGATACCCAGGAGAAGGTGCAACGCGCGATGCGCGGCGCCGGGCTCATCAACTGACCGACGGGAAGATCCCGTATAGGATGGGCTGAGCTCGGCGCAAGCCCGGGAAAGCCCATCGCCATGGCGCGGCTGAACGACAGCATGGGCTTCGCCTTGCTCCGCCCATTCTACCTCCGTAGAGCACCAATTCGCAGAGTTGCCAGATGCGCGCGACCGACCGCTACGCAGCGCTGAACCGGCGCGCGCGTCACGACTATCTGATCGAGGATACGCTCGAGGCGGGGCTGGTCCTGCACGGGACCGAGGTCAAGTCGTTGCGCAAGGGCGGCGCGAGCATCGCCGAATCCTATGCCGACGAGAAAGGCGGCGAGCTTTTCCTCGTCAACGCGAATATCCCGGAATACAAGGCCTCGGCGCATTTCAACCACCAGCCGACCCGGCCGCGCAAGCTGCTGCTGCACCGCAAGGAGGTGAACCGTCTGCTGGGCGCGATCAAGCGCGAGGGCGTTACGGTCGTACCGCTGGCGATCTATTTTAACGAGCGCGGCCGCGCCAAGGTCGAACTCGGCGTCGCCCACGGCAAGCGCAAGGCCGACAAGCGGCAGGCCGAGCGCGACCGCGATTGGCAGAGAAACCGCGCCCGTCTGATGCGCTCGCGCGATTTGTGATCGACGGCCGGCTGCCGCCGCATAGGTCCTTCCAGAGGCGGCGCTTCTAACCGACCCGGGCGCCCTCGACGGGCCTGTTGGTCGGCGCTTCCGTCGCCAAGTCGATGTGTGTCGGCGGCAAGCCAGCCTGCTGCCGCCGCCACATGGCGGTGTATGCGGATTCGAGGTCGCTGGTGTAGCGCGGGGTGTCGAACAACGGCTCGGTGTCGCGGTTGCGCGCGAGCTTCGTCCTGATCCCGGCAAGCCGCTCCGGTTCCCGCGCGAGCGCGAACGCGAGTTCTTCGTATTCAGTCAGTGATTCCGCGACCAGCTCTGGCAGGCCCACGGCCCGGAGCAGACTGCCGGCCACACGCCCGCCGAAACTGTTGCCAAGACAGGTCAGCACCGGCAGGCCGGCCCACAGCGCGTCGCTTGCGGTCGCGTGCGCGTTCATCGGCAACGTGTCGAGAAACAGGTCGGCCAGGGCTTGTCGCGCGAGATGGTCGTCCACCGGGGCGCGGGGCGCGAACACCAGCCGCTCCGGGGCAATGCCGCGCGCACCGGCTTCGCGGCGAAGATTGTGGATCGCGAACCGGTCGTCTCCGAGCAGCCACAGCACGGCGCCGGGGTTTGCCTGGAGCAGCCGCATCCAGACGTCGAATATTTCCGGCGAGATTTTGTAGAGATTGTTGAAACAGCAGTAGACGAACCCGGTTTCCGGCAGTCCCGCATCGTAGCGCGACAGCGTCGTCGTCGGGCGATTGCGCCGGGAGTCGTTGCATTGATAGGAATGCGGCAGGTACACGACCTGCTCGGTGTAATATGGGAACTGCGCTGGCGGCAGCACGGTGCGGTCGGCGATAATGTAATCGAGGAACGGCGCCCCCGTCGTGCCGGCGTTGCCGAGATAGTTCACCTGCACCGGGGCCGGCCGATGGGCCAGGATTCCGGCCCTGCCCGCGCCGGCATGGCCGTTGAGGTCGATCGCGACATCGATTTCGAGCGCACGAATTGCCGCGGCGGCTTCGGCATCGCTCAGGTCCTGTGCCTGGACGGTGCGCTCGCACGCCGCCTCGATACGCCGGCGCAGTGCACCGGTGCTCCTCGAGCCGAGCGAGACCGCCGTGACCTCGAAGCGCGTCCGGTCATGGTGCTCAAGCACCCCGGCGATCAGGATCGCGGTCGGGTGGTCGCGGAATTCGGCCGACAGATAGGCGATCCGGATTTTCTCGTGGCGATACGGTTCGCCGTTCCAGAGCGGTTTGGCCGGGCGTGTAATTCCCTCGGCCCAGAGTTGCGCCGACAGCAGATTCTCGGCGTCCGAATCACTGATCGCGCGATGGCTGAAAGGGGTGAGGGCGTGCCTTCCGGCGCGCAGGCTCTCTGACACCCAGCTTTTGTCCGCGTCGCGCCGGCGCCAGTCGCAACAGCTGATCCGGGCGCCGATGCCGATGCGTCTCGCGACGACATCGTTCGGATTTATCGCCAGCGCGCGGTCGCTCGCCGCCGCGGCTTCGGCGAAACGGCCAGTGGCTACCAGGAAGCCCGCCCGCTGCGCCCAGCCATCGGCGTCGCCGGCGTCGGGGATGCGCTCCGCATCGAAGTCGCGCCGACCAGCCGCTCCGCCATTGAGGGCGCGCGCCTGGGAACATTTGAGCCAGACGTTCCGGTTTCCCGGCGCGGACGCGAGCACCTTTTCGTAGCAGGCGATCGCCTGCTCAAAGCGCTTGAGCTCGGCCAATGCGTCGCCGAGATTGGTCCAGGCGGTCAGATCGTTCGGTTCGGCCGTGGCGACCCGCGGCGCGCCTCCGCGTGCGTCGCGTGACGCCGTTTCCACAACAGCCGCTCCTCGGCGGCCATCGGCAACAGCGCGAGCGTCGTTTCGTGACCCGCCAGCCTGTCCCGCGCCCGCGCGACCCGTGCGCGAAGACCGCGCCAGCCGCGCACGAGCGGCAGCAGAGCCAGGTCATGCGCAAGTTTCAGCGCGACGTAAGGAGCCATCCCGACGAAGCGGTCAGGCAGTGGCATGCGGGCGATGTGCCGAGCGTCGGGCAGGAACATTGCTCCCGCCAGGCAACGCGCCCGCCGCCCGCCGCCCTCGCGCAGAAGCAGCGGCTCCAGCCTCCGCCAGCCGGCCCCTCCGGCCGGTCTGTCGGCCCGCCAATCCGCCACGACGCGCTGCGCCACCCGGTCAACGATCGGCCTATTGCGCTGCGCCACCGCGACCGTCTCGGGAATGCCAGCGTTGAAGCAAGTCTGCGCCAGTTCTGTCGCCACCAGAAGCATCGGCAGCAAGCCCTGGGCGTCGGCGCGAGCGAGAAGCTCGCTCCAGTCGAGTCCCGGGTGCGCGCCGACAAAACCCGCGACATCGCATGCCCAGCCAAAGCTCCAGGAGGGATCCTCGCCATACTGGGCCGCCAGCAAAAGCAGCTCGTCCTCGGGAGCGAGCGTAATCAGGGACCGGTCTTGCAGCGGCGTGCGTCGCGTTCGCCGCCACAGCGCCGCATGGTCGATGTCGAACGCCGCGCGCATCGGCGCAAGTCGCGTGAAGAGACCGATGCCGGCCTTTGCAGCCGGCTTGAGCACGACCTCGTTGCCCTGAAGACGGCGGATCAGGTCGAGCTGCGCCGCAGACAACCGCCAGCGTGCGTAGCCGAGATCGCCCAATACACCCAGCGCCCGGGGCATATCGGCCTCGTGGAGCAGCAGCGCCGGGTTTCCCGACGGCCGCAGGCCCAACTCGCAATAGAACGGGATGTCGGATACCGGGGCCTTGAAAGCGATCGCCTCGATCCCGGCTGCGGCCAGCGCGTCCGCAACCTGGACAAGCTCGCCGAGCAGCGCGCGGTTGCGCCCGCGGATTTGCCCGGCATTGAGGCGCAGCGCGTCGAGGATGTCGCTGGGTACGATGTCGGGCGCGGCACGGGTCAACGAATGGCCGGCGAGGCCGGCCAGATCGTGGGTGGCCGCCTTTTGCGCGAAGGCGGTCCAGTCAATGCCCTCAAGTGCGTCTCGGATCGCGTTCCGGTTCGCGTCGTCCGCGAGCGCCCCGGCGCACAGACAGAGCAGCCGCAACTCCGGCTCGGCTATGGCGATTTCGTGCCGCATGCATGATTTGTCTCTGGCTGAGACGCATCGGGTCAAGACACCCGCAGCCCGGTCAGGCAATGCAGCGCCGGGATTTCCTGTCGTCAGTATCGCGGCCGGGCTGAAAGCCAATCCGGCGCTCAGCCCGGCTCGCGCCGGCGTTCAGGCGGCGAAGCCGTACAGCCGCGCGGCGTTGCCGCGGGTGATCTTGAAGCGATCCTCGGCGCTCGCGTTCGCGAAATCGCGCGCGACAACCTCCTGCGAGTGCGGCCATGAGGAGGCCTGGTGCGGGTAATCCGACGACCACATCATGCGGTCGACGCCGATGAACTGCCGGTTCGCGACCCCGACGAAGTCGTCGATATAGGTGCACCACATCTGGCGCTGGAAGTATTCGCTCGGCTTCAGCTTGTTGGGGAAGCCGGCTGCGACGCGCTGCCGCTCGAAGGCGCGGTCCATCCGCTGCAGATAATACGGAATCCAGCCGCAATTGTTCTCGGCCGAGACGATCTGCAGCCGCGGAAACCGGTCGAGCACGCCGGAGAAGATCAGCACGCTGAACGATTTCTCGACCTCGTATGAGAGCACCGTCGAGCGCATGTAGCGCTCGCCCCAGTTCCATTGGCTCTCGACGCCCATCCCGGTGATCGCGTGCAGGCTGACCGGCATCTTCATTTCCTGCGCGGCCGCCCAGAACGGGTCGTACACATCCGAGCTGTAGGGCTGTTCCTGCGGTGGCGAGCACCAGATCATCGCGCCCTTAAGCCCCATCCTGGCGCAGCGTTCGAGTTCGCCGGCGCCGGCTTTGGGGTCGTAGAGCGGGATCAGCGCGAGACCGGCCATGCGGTCCGGCGCGTAGCGGCACATCTCCGCCAGCCAATCGTTGTAGACGCGGAAGCACTCGGCCTGCAGCGCCGGATCGCGCAACCAGAAGATGCGGAAGCCGAGAGTCGTGTAGAGGACGTCGGCCTCGACCCCGTCGAGTTCGTTGTCCTTGATGCGCTCGGCCGGGTCCCAGCCGCCTGGGCGGGCATCGGCATAGGTCGCCTTGGTCAGGAACTCCTTCAACTCCTCGGCGCTCTTGCCGGCGCCGAGACCGATGCCGATCGGGTGCGGCGCATGTCCTTCATAGAGGAAATAGGCGCCGCTCAATCCCGGCGGATCGATGACCAGACGCGGCGCACGCTCGCGGAACGGCGTGTCGACCCGCGTCACCCACAAATCGGGCGGCTCGCTGACATGCGAGTCGGCGGAAATAAATTTGTATTCGGCCATAGACGACCTCCCGTGGATGACGCGCCTTGTGCCGGCGCCGCTATCGATCTTGGCCCGTCATGTTACGCCGCTCAAGCCGATCTTTGCTGGATGTCGGCGCCTCCCCGGCCGGCGCTTCGCTACGGGATGTCCCGGCCGATGCTGTTATGCAGGTTCACCGCGGGGATGCCGCACAGCGCCTCGGTCCATTCGCGCAGGATCGGGGTGTCGGTGCAGGGTCCGGTAATCAGACTGATCGTCAGCCCGATTTCGGCGAGGGCCTGTTTTGCGCCCATGGCCCCGAGCGCATCGGCGGCGGCGAGAACGATCTTGAACTCGGAGCGTCGCGCCTTCAGGCAGTCCAGAAGCGGGGGCCCATTGGCGGAAACCGGATCACCGGCACATTCTACCACCACGGCATCGGCGGGAAGTGACAGGCAGAAATCGAGTGCGTCAAACATGATGTCGCGGATATCGGCGCGGCCGACCGGGTAGGTGCTCGGAAGACCGAAATCGATGCTGTCGAACGCAAGCGTCGCGCCGAAATCCCGGTACAGCGCGATTTCGCCGATCGACGGCGTGCCAGTGGCTTTGAGCGCGACGACCGTCGAATGACCCTGCATCCGCAGGGCGCGCACGACGGCGCTGCCGGCAGTCGTCTTGCCGACCTCCGATGACGTCCCCAGGATCAGATGGACCGGCGCGTTGCGATCGCCGCCACCCGAGGCCGCCACCCGGAATTGCCGGATGTTCAGCGTCTCGCCGCGGTCGTCGTATACCGACTCCGAGGTATCGCACGCGCCCGAGATATTCCATTTCCGCCGCCGCGCGGCTGACGAGATCGCCAACGATGCCGGAATCGGAAAGGACCCAGTATTCGCCGCCCGGAACCAGCCCGCCCGCGGGAACGCCGCCGGCAATCCATCGACGCGCCGCGCGATGCCCTGGCGTCGCAAGGAACACATCGCCCGGAATGATCGCCATTATGCGGCCGGTCGGGGCCTCAACCGCGATCGGGCGCTCATCGGCCAGCAATTCGAAGGCGCACAGATCGCCCTCGGCGCCCTGTTCCGGTCGGTAACGGACCGTGTCGAGCAGCGGCGCCCGCCGCAGCGCGGAGGTGCGTTTGACATCGGCGGGCAGGACCCCACCGTTCATGCCGGTTCCGGTTAACTTCCGGTTTTGGCCGTGCCCGATGGAGGGGGATATTCGTCCGACGAGCCCTGCGAGCTGCCGCCCTGCGCGGCGGCGCGGGTCGCGGTCCTGGCAAGCGCGGGGCGGATGACGATCTCGCCGGATACCGACTCGATCCGGTCGTGCTCGGATACCGGAACACCCAGGGCCCGGGCGATGTCAACGAGCGCGGAGTCGTCAACATTGACCTGGCGGATAATGTTGAACGTGTTCCTCCTTTTGCCCATGGGCGGTGCAAAGCTCATTTCCCCTCCTACAGTCCGGATGCGAACAGATTTCCGGCGTCACCGAAAATTTCGCCGGCGACTGTAACTTACCTGGTGCAAACCGCAACAGCTCGTAATCCGCAGGTTGGGTCGCGCCGGATGTCGTTGGACATCGACCATAACGTCGACCGCGCGTCGTGGTCGGCTGTTTAAGCCGGCATACCCAGGCTCAGCTCGGCTAGCAGGATTTTGGCGCCGACCAGGTCCTGGGTGTCGAAGCCCTCGGTAAACCATTGGTAGACCGGAGCGAGAAGCTCGAAGGCTTCCGCGCGGCGGCCGCGGTCGCGACACAGGCGGGCGAGGTTTGCGGCGGCGCGCAATTCCCAGAGCTTGGCTTCCTGCTCGCGGGCGAGCGCCAGTGCTCGATGGAAGTGATCTTCCGCCCCCCGCGCATCGCCCCGCTGCAGCATCAACTGGCCTTTGCGCCGGCACAGCTCCGCCGCGAACCAGCGCTCGCCGATCCGCTCGGCGACCTCCATGGCATTCTCGAGCAGCGACAGCGCTTCCTCGACCTCCCCGGCGATCTCGCAGGCTTCGGCCAGCAGCGCGGCGTGGTACGATATTCGTGTCTCCGCGCCGGTGGCGCTGTAGGCGTTCGCGCCGCTGCGGAGCAAGGAAATGCCTGTTCCGACCTCGCCGCTCCGGCATCGGCTGAGCCCGCGATAGATCGTCGCAAGCGCCCAGTACATCGGGAAACCCTGCTCGGTGGCCACCGCTATCAGCTGGTCGGCACGCTGGTCCAGGGCGGCGTCATTGCCGACCAAGGCGAGCACCCTCGCATCCATTGCCAGGCTCGCGGCCAGGGAGGGCGCGTGCCCCAGCGTCGTGGCCTCGGCGATGGCGGCGTTGCCTTGGGCCACCGCCTGGTCCGGAAAGCCGAGGCACAGAAGCGCGATGCCCAATTGGCCGCGCGCGCCGACTCCCGGATGGCTCCCGGTCTGGCCGCCAAGTGCGGCGTGAGCCACCGGGTCGTACAGCGCCAGCGCCTGCTCCAGGTGCGACCTGGACAACCGAAACCTGCCGGCAAACATCAGGGTCCGGCCCGAGGACGCGTGACCGAGAACAAGCCCGGCCACGTCGTTGCGTTGCAGACTGAGACGCAGCAAATCTTCGTCCAGGCGCTGCGCCAGTTCGAATTCGCCGCGATAGACGTGATAGAAGGACTGCCCGTAGGGAATGTGATGGAATTCCGGCGGAGACCCCAGCTTCTCCCATAGATCGCGGGCCCGTGCGAAGGCATGGCCCATTTCCTGCGTCGCCTGGCCTCTGACAAAGCGCAGCGCCGCGCCGAGGGCGCTCCAGAACTCGAGCTCCTGCCGCTGGCGCTCGGGAGTTTCCGGCATCAGCGTGAGCTGGTCCAGGCCGTTCTGATACTGCGCGACGGCTTCCGCCATCGCCGAGCGCGCCGCGGACCGCCGTCCGGCCTTGCCCCAGTAGGCAACCGATTTCTCGACGAGACCGGCCTCGGCATAGTGCTGCGCGAACAGCTCGGGCTGGCTGTCCATTAACTCGGGGTAGTGGCTTTCAAGCGCCTGGGCGATTTGCGCATGCAGCAGATGACGAGTGCTGCGCAACAGGCTGCCATGCGCCGCATCCTGCACCAGCGCGTGCTTGAACGTGTAGGATGCGTGGGGCGGCGCGCCGCGCTGGATCACCAATTCAGCGGCGACCAGGCGATCGAGCGCGGCTTCCAGCTGGTCGTCCGGCAAACCGGACACGGCTCGCAGCAGGACATAGGAGAACCGGCGGCCGATCGCCGCGCCGATCTGCGCCACGTGCCGCACCGATGCCAGGCGATCGAGGCGCGCCATCAGCAAATCGTGCAGACTCGTCGGGATCAACGAAGGCGGCAACCCGCGGTTGAGCGCCATTTGACCGCCCTCCTCGCGCAGCACGCCGCTTTCGAGCAGGCTCTTGGTCAATTCCTCGATAAAGAGCGGAACGCCGTCGGTGCGATCGGCTATTTGCGCGACGACCCCCTCCGGCAATGCCTTGACGCCGGCCACCTGCTCAACGAGCGCCATCCGGTGGCCCCGTTCGAGTCGATCAAGCGCCAGCAGCGTCACCGCCGGCTGACCAATCCACGGCGGCTCGAATTCCGGGCGGAAGGTGATGATCAGCAAGGCCGGCAAATTGCGCACCCGCGCGACGGTGTGGTCGAACAGCTCGCGCGAGGTCGGATCGATCCAATGTGCGTCCTCGAGTACCAGGACCAGCGGCTGATGCTCGGCGAAGCCTTCCAGTTGCCGGATCAGCGCCTCCAGCGTGCGCTCCTTCTTGCGCTGGGGGCTCAGCTGGGGGAGCGGATAGCGATCCGAGGCCGGCAACGACAGAAGATCCGCTATAAAGGCGATGTCCTCTTGCGGCGCCGCCGTGGCAGCCAGCACGGAAGCGAGCTTTTCCAGCTTGCGCTCGGGCGGATCCTCGCGGGCGAACCCGGCTACTCGCGTCAGATACTCGACGAACGGGAATAGCGCGCTGTTCTGATGGTACGGCGAGCAGAAATAGCGCAGGCCGAGCACCGCTTCGCCGGCAAGCCGCTCACCCAGAGCGGCCGCGATGCGCGACTTGCCGATGCCGGCCTCGCCGGAGATCAGCACAACTTGGCCCTCGCCCGCCTTGGCACGCGCCCAGAGGCGCAACAGAACCTCGATTTCCTCCTCGCGATTGACGAAGCCTGTCAGCGTGGCGCCGCGCAGCGCCTCGAAGCGGCTGGCGACGACACTCGGGCGCAGCACATGCCAAACCGGCACTGGCGCGGCGATCCCCCGGAGCGCGACGGCGCCGAGTTCGCGGTATTCGAACAGATCGCCAACCAGGCGCCGCGTGCTGGCTGCGATGACAACCGTGTCGGGCTCGGCCAGGTCCTGCAGACGGGCGGCGAGGTTCGGCGTTTCACCGACGACCGATTGCACCTGCACCGACCCTCTGCCGATGCGATCGCCGACCACCACCGTCCCGGTGGCGATGCCGACCCGGGTGCGGAGCTTGACGGATTTGACGTCGAGGCGGCTGATCGCGGCGATCGCGTCCAACCCGGCGCGTACGGCGCGCTCGGCGTCGTTCTCATGGGCTTGCGGATAGCCGAAATAGATCAGGACGCCGTCGCCAAGGTAGCGCGAGATGAAGCCGCCGGCCTGTTCGACGATGCTGGCGACCGCACCGTGGTACGCGGCGATCACGTCGCCGAGATCCTCGGGATCAAGTTGCGCGGACAGTTCGGTCGAGCCGACCAGATCGCAGAACATCACGGTCAGCTGCCGCCGCTCCGGCTCGCGCGCCGGCGCGCGTACTTCCGTCGCGAACGGCTCCGCATCGCTCCGCGACGAAGCGCGCAGGTCGGCGATGGCATCGAGGAGTCGCCGCCGGTGGCCAATCAGCACCACCCCGAGATCGCGCAAATCGTCGGCCGTCAGGCTCGGCAGCACGGCCTCGTCGATGGCATGTTCCCGAAAGGCTGCCTCATACTGCGCAAGACCGAGGCCTCGCAGCCATTCCGCGATATCCATCCGCCCTCCCGTCGGACCAGTTATCGCCCACAATCCGCCGCGGCGCACGCGGGATCGGTTCGGGATCGGTTGCTGCTGTCGATGTCCGCTGTAGATAGCACGAAGGTTTTGGCGTCCCAAGCGCAGCGACCCATGGCTGGTTGTCCGGTCGCTCCCACGGCCGACGGGCCGCTCAGCCGGTCCAGGTCAATGCGTTATGCCATATACGTTTCTTGCGATCCAAATCAGGCGGCGACAGACCTGCTCGCGGGTCAATGCGCCAGCAAGCAGCCGTGTCACCAGCAATCCAACAATCTTCAGTTGAGGCCGATACCCGTGGCGCATGCTCCATAAAAGCGCCCGCCCGCTCTGCCGTCGCAAAGCATACGTGTAGGCACGCCGGCTGATGCCGGTTTTTGTCGATTTCAGCTCTGCAGCAATGAAATCGACCGTCTCCCCGAACACGAGCCGTTTGTCGGACGAGAGCCGATTGGGTGCAGTTTTCGGCCCGATGCTCACGACATCCGGCACGCGCCCAATGCGGAGACCCTGCAGCGCCGCCCGCAATGACAGCATGTAGTCCTGACTCGTGCGGTAACGATCCGGGAGCGGAAACAAGCCTTTTGCGGAGGAGGTTCGAAAGAGGGTGGACGATACCGAAAACACATTACCCCGCATCGCATCGATTACAGGATCGGTGAGTTCGTCACAACTGAGATTCTGCTGTGTAAATGCCGGCTTTAATGGCTGGCCTTCATAGACTCGGTGTGCGCCGAATACGATGTCGAGGCTTGAGCGGCGCAGGCTATTCAGTAGTGCGGTCGTGCTGCCCGGCGATATTATATCGTCACCGTCGATCAGGCGAAATGTTGGTTGGCTGCATCGGCGAAAAAGGGAGTTGGTGGCGCTGACAACACCGGCGTTGTCCTGACGCAAAATCAGGAAGTTCTCCTGATTTTCTGATCGGGCGGCAATTATATCGAGACTTCCATCATCGGATCCATCGTCAATGACAATTATATCGCCGTCCGTAGAGCGGCGCTCGGCAATGATCGCGTCAAGAACGCCTGCAATGTATTGGGACTTGTTATAGCATGTGACAAGGTAAGCAACACTCATCCGTTTCGTTTACCCCAGGCTATTCGATATCGAAGCCCATTCGGTATTTGGTGCAGGACCGGTACTGGCTGAGCTGCGCAAGTGATCCGATTACGGAATTCGGTGAGCGTTGGGGTCGCTCCGCCTATATGCCCGAGGTTTGACACAGGACGACCCGCCAGCCGTCGGGATCCTCGAAGGTCACGCTTTTGTCGAGCCAATACGGGTTTTCGGGAGCCACTGGACGGTGGCCGAAGGCTTCGAGTCGCCGCCGCGCCGCCGCCAGTTGCTCCGCATCGGGTATATAGAACACAAGAAGATTGTCGCGGCTCGGAGCGGCGCCGTCGCTGCCGTCTCGGTGCGTCGTGAATTCGAGGTGGAAGGTTCGGCCCGGCAGCCCGATCATCACGCCGTCATACCCGTCATGACCGGTGAAGCGGTACAGTTCGGGCAGACCGAGGCCGTCACGATAGAAGGCGACGACCTGATCCAGCCGGTCCGTCGGCCGCGCGAGGCGGATCTGTGCCGCCGAGATGCCGTCCCCGAAGCTCCGTTCGTCCGAGCCGCCGTGCAACTTTTCCTCCTATCAGGCGACGACCGGGTTGCCCGGCCACCGCCGTGATGTACTCACGAGGATGCGCCGGCCGGCTTCACGATAATCTTCCCGACCATCATCGGATGCAGTGTGCAGTAATAGGCGAACTCGCCCGGTTGCGCAAAGGTGTAGGTGAACCGGTCGCTTGTATCCAGCGCCGCCGAGCGGAACAGCTTTGTCCGTTCGGTAACCGTGTGCGGCGACTCGTCTTCGTTCACCCAGGTGACGGTGGTGCCCGGCGCCACTGTCAGCACCGAGGGGTTGAATTCAAAGTTCCTTATGACAACGACCGCCGGGGTGGTGGTGAGCGGCGCCATGTCGCCGCCGAGCGCCGCCGGGGCGCCCGCGGCAACAGCGGCCGCGATGAGCAGAGGCTTGTACATCGGCCTGCTCTCTATACCGCGAGCTGAGTTTCGATCAGGGCCGGCACTTGTTTGCCGGGGGCATAGGTGACGGTGCGGAGGCCGAGCTGCTTCGGGAGCTGTTCAAGCGGCACGAGCATCGGCCCGGGGCTGGGCGCGGTACCAGCTGTCGGTTGCGGAAAGGCCGTGCTCATTGCAGTATGGAAGGTGATGTTGCCCTCGACCTTCTGAACGATCTGATGAATATGGCCGTTGAGGACTGTGACCGACCCGAACCGTTTCAGATAGCCGAGGGCGCGTCCCGAATCCGCGGTGCCCCAGCCCCATTTCTCGTAAACCGTCCATAGCGGCAGGTGCGCCAGGACAACGATCGGCGTGCTGTCGGACAGCGGCGCGACGTCGCGCTCCATCCATTCCAACTGTTCGTCTCCGATCTGCGCCAGACCGGCGGATTTGAAACCGGGCTGGAAGTCGAACACATTGGCGAGCGCAATAAAATGCACGCCGCCGACATCGAAACTGTACCACCCGCGGCCTTGCGTTTTCTTACCGTAGCGCGCGAGGTAGGCTTTGCCGTTGTCGGCGTCGGCGACATCGTGCTCGCCCGGAATGTAGAAGACCTCCTTGTTAGCCCCTTTGATGATCTGGTCGGCGGCGTCCCACTCCTCCTCCTTGGATAAGTGGCTGATGTCGCCGGTATGAACCAGGAACGCCGGCTGAACCGGCAATGCCTTTATCTTGGCGATCGCCTCTCCGAGCGTCGCAGCCGGGTTGGGATTGGCCGGCTGGTGAAATCCGAGATGCGTGTCGCTGATCTGTACGAAGGTGAGTTCGCCCTTCATGGTTTCGGCGGCAGAGGCGTCGCCTATCAGCCCGACGGTGCGCGGTATGCCGCCGCTTACTGTCCAGACGACGCCGGTCCCCGCCCAAGCCATACATTTCAAGAAGCCGCGGCGGCCCACGCTCGGGATTGCGGCTGTGTTTCTTTCGGGATGCTTGCTCATGCTCTTTCTCCTGTCGAAGCTCTTCGACGAGCAAGGAGACCGGAGACACTGACCGGTTATTCACGGCCGCTGAAAAAAAAGAGGCCCCGGAGCGGCCTCGACGCCAGCCTTGAGCGATGAAGGATCAGATTTATTCGCCGCATCCTTCGGCCCGCTGCGCGCAGCCGCGCATCAAAATCAAGCCGCACTGGGAATAAGCGGCGCCCGCCAGCGGTCCGGCATATTGTCCGGCTCGCAGAAGCTGCGCCGGATCGTCGGGTAGCGGTTTATCGGCGGCGAACAGCGGCAGCGAATCATTGGCGGACGGGGCGACGTGCCTGGGCCATCGCGTAACGACTCGTTCGAAGCGGTCGTGCTGCCGCATCTCGATGCCGCCTACAATCTCGCGCGCTGGCTGGTGCGGGACCCGGTGGCGGCGGAGGATGTGGTGCAGGAGGCGATGCTGCGCGCGCTGAGCTACTTTTCGAGTTTCCGGGGTGTCAATCCACGCGCCTGGCTGCTGCAAATCGTGCGCAACGCCGCATACTCCGCCCGCGATCGCGACGGCCGTGCGGTTCTTGTGCCGATCGGACAGGAGGAGGAGGCCGGGATTGCCGAGGACGAGCTTGTATCCGCAGCGGACGACCCGGAGGCGGCTTTGATCAACACGCGCCGCGACCGGCAGGTGCACGAGCTGATCGCGGCGCTGCCGGCGGAGCTGCGCGAGGCGCTCGTGCTGCGCGAGCTGGAGGAACTTTCCTACAAGGAGATTGCCGAGATCACGCGGACACCGATCGGCACGGTGATGTCCCGCCTGTTCCGCGCTCGCCGGTTCCTGGCGCGCGCCGTACTGGAGGGCGAAAAGGCATGAACGGCATGCCCGGGGCCGAGTGCGACAAGGTCCTGCTGGTGCAGGCGGAACTGGACGGCGAGCTGGATGCCGCCGAGGCCGCGGCGCTGGCGGCTCACAAGACGAGCTGCCCGGTCTGCCGGACCGCCGCCGCCGATATCGCACGCGCCCGCGCCGTCATCGACCGCGGCCTCTACCACGTGATGCCGGACGCGCTGCGCACCCGGATACTGACGGAGATATCTGCCGCGCGGGAACCCGACGCGCCGGCGTTCCATGCAGGTGCGATCGCCGTGCCGCGCTGGCGGCGTTGGTCCTGGTCCTCGTTCAGCTTTGGTCTTGGCGGTTTTGGTCTCGGCGCCGCGTGCGCGGCCGCGTTTGCGTTTCTCGTATTGTCGTCGCTGCACGCCGAGTATCACGGAGCGGCCGAGCCTCACCGAACAGATTGTCGCCGGGCACATTCGCGCAATGCAGCCCGGCCATCTGGAAGACGTCGTATCGAGCGATCGGCACACCGTAAAGCCCTGGTTCGGTGGCCGGCTCGACTATACCCCGCCGGTGAAGGATTTCGCCGCCCAAGGCTTTCCGCTTCGCGGCGGACGGCTCGACTATCTGGCCGGTCGCCCGGTTGCCGCGCTCGTCTATCAACGCGACAAACATGTCATCGACGTTTTTGTCTGGCCGGCGAGAAGCAACGCCGCGGGCCCGCCGAACACGGCACAGGACCAGGGCTATAATGTCGTCCGCTGGGAACAGGACGGGATGGTGTTCTGGGCGGTTTCCGATGTTGAGATCGGGCAGTTGCGGGATTTCGCCGAAATGTGGCGGACCTCGCCTTAAGTTAATGTTGCCGCGCCGGGACAATGATCGCGGCGCGGTCCGCTCCGAACGCAAATCCCGAGTTGCATCGCTGCTCTGCTCGTGCTCGTCTTGCCTGTGCGCTGCCTCCGGCGCCGAAGCAGGTGAGGGCAAAGGCGCGCCAAGCCGGGAGCCGCGCGAAAGGGATAGTGGATGCGCTTTCAGGACAAGATCGCGTTGATCACCGCGGCGGCGAGCGGCATCGGTCGGGCCACCGCCGACATCATGGCGCGTGACGGCGCGATCGTCGTCGCCGTCGACAACAACGAGGAGCGGCTCGATCGGACGGTCGCCGAGCTGCGCGAGGCGGGCGGGCGGGCGCATCGCCGCCTGTGCAACGCGCTCGACGAAGCCGATGTCAACGCCACTGTCGGCTCGGTGCTGCAGGAATTCGGCGCGATCGACATCCTCGTCAACGCGGTCGGCGGCAGCACGATCATCCCGAAGCCCGGCGCGCCGGTCGAGGAGCTGAGCTTTGCCGATTGGCGGAAGCTGATCGATTTCAACCTGTCCGGCACGTTTCTGTTCACCCATGCCGTTGTGCCGGCAATGAAAGAGCGGCGCCGCGGCGCGATCGTGAATCTTGCTTCGATCGCGGGCCGGGGCCTCAGCATTTCAAGCAGCAGCGCCTATGCGGCGGCCAAGGGCGGCATCATTGCCTTTACGCGCAAGCTCGCGTTCGAGCTTGGCCCCTATGGCATCACAATCAATGCGATCGCGCCGAGCCGCACCCTGACCGAGAGAATCCGGCCGCGCTGGGAGCAGCAGAGCCCGGAAGACCAGCAGGCCGAGATCGAGCGCACGCCGCTGCGCCGCGTCGCCGAGCCGGCCGACCAGGCCAAGGTGATCTGTTTTCTGGCGTCGGACGACGCCGCGTTCGTCACCGGCGTCACGATCGACGTGACCGGCGGCAACTGACCCCAGCAATCATAGCAACGGACCGCGGACGTCCCGGCCGCATGCGGGCGGGACACAAGCGTTCCCAGGAGAACGACGATGGCGACCTACGTACTTGTTCACGGCTCCTACCAGGGCGGCTGGATCTGGAAGGACGTGGCGAACCGGCTGCGCGCCGCCGGCCATGAGGTCTACGCGCCGAGCCTCGACGGCTGCGCCGAGCGCAAGGGGGCGGTGCGGCCCGGGATTACCACCGAGAGCCAGGCCGACGACATCGCCCAGCTGCTGTTTTACGAGGATCTGCGCGATGTCGTGCTGGTCGGCACCAGCTCGGGGGGCATGGTGGTCTGCCGTGTCGCCGAGCTGATGCGCGAGCGGGTCAAGCGCCTCGTCTTTGTCGATGCGCTGGCGCTCATGCCCGGCGAGAAGATCCGCGACATCGTCACCCGCTCGACCTCGACCCCGAGCGGCGACGGTCTGACCGCCGGCCCGTCGCGCGAGGACGCGGCCAACCGGCTGTTCGCCGATCTCGAACCGCGCGCCCGCGAATGGGCGCTCGAACGCTACACGCAGCACCCGATCGGCATCTACACCGAGCCGGTCAAGCTCAATTCGTTCTGGCAGCAGCAATGGCCGGGCACGCTGGTCGTGTGGTGCCGCCGGGCGCAGAACCCGGGCGAGGCGCACCAGCGCCGCGCCGCCGACAAGCTCGGCGCGACATGGGCCGAGCTCGACACCGGCCACTACCCAATGCTGAGCACGCCCGACGAGCTGACCCGGCTGCTTCTCGCGGGCTGAAACCGCACCGGACCTACAATGCCGACAGCACGTGCCTGACCAGCTTTTTCGTCAGGGTCGGGAAGGCGTGGTCCTTGAACTCGGCGGGTTTGGCCCAGATCCCGGCGACCGGCGCGGCCGTCGTCCCGGCGAGCAGGGCGAGTTCGAGCCGGAAATGCGTGAAGCCGTGCCGCACGGTTCCGGGCAGCGCCCGCCAGTCGGTCACGGCCGGCGCGGCCGCGAGGGTTTCGGGCGGCTTCCAAGGGGAGTCGCGCCATTCGGTCGAGGGCAGCTCGATCATGCCGCCGAGCAGCCCGTGTTCCGGGCGGCGGCGCAGCAGCACGGCCCCGTCGACGCGGGTCAGCCAGAACGCGACGCCGTAGCGCTGCGGCCGCTCCGGCTTCTCGGCCTGCGCCGGCAGCTCTTCGGCGATGCCGAGAGCGGCCGCAGCGCAATCGGCGCGCCACGGGCACAACACGCAGCGCGGGCGCTTCGGGGTGCACAGCACCGCGCCAAGCTCCATCATTGCCTGCGCGAAATCGCCGGCCCGCTGTTGCGGCACCAAGGAAGCGGCGAGGGCGCGCAGCCGGGGCTTGCCGCGAGGCAGACGGCGTGCGCTCGGCGAACAGCCGCGCCACGACCCGCTCGACATTGCCGTCGACCGCCGCGACCGGCCGGTCGAAGGCGATCGCGGCGATCGCCGCCGCCGTGTAATCGCCGATGCCGGGTAGTTTTCGGAGCAGCACCGGGTCTTCCGGAAAGCGGCCGTCAGGCGCCGCGACGACTGCTTGCGCGCAGGCGTGCAGGTTGCGGGCGCGGGCGTAGTAGCCGAGTCCCTGCCAGGCATGCAGCACCGCATCGAGCGGTGCGGCGGCCAGCGCAGCAATATCGGGAAAGCGCGCCACGAATCGGTCAAAATAGGGGCCGACCGTCGCCACTGTCGTTTGCTGCAGCATGATCTCGCTGAGCCAGACGCGGTAGGGGTCGGCGAATCGGCCCGGCGCGGCGCGCCACGGCAGGTCGCGGCGGTGGCGGTCGTACCAGGCGAGCAGCGCCGCGGGATCGGGGCGGTGTGGGAGCAGTGGCGCAGTCGAGCGGATTGCGGGCATGAACGGTCGAGACACGGATCGCGAAACCGGGAAGGTAGCGGCTGCCTCCCGCCAGGGCGAGCGCCACTCCGGGCTGCGGCCGATCGGCGAGGCCGCCACGCGGATCGCGGCCCCGATCGTCGCACGGCGCGGAGGCGGTGTGCTGGCGCGACTCAAGGCGGAATGGAGCGCGATCGTCGGCGCCGAGTTGGCGGCACGAACCTGGCCCGTGAAGCTCGGCCGCAACAGCGGGCTGAGACTGCTCGTGGTCCCGGCGTTTGCCCTCGACCTGCAGCACCGCGCTCCGCTGGTGATCGACCGTATCAATATCTACTTCGGGCGCGCCGCGGTCACTCGGCTCGTTCTCGTCCAGGGAACCCTGCATTTGGCAGGCTCGGCAACGGCCGATACGGGATCACGCGCACCGGCCGCGCCTCCAACCGGAGACGATCGGGGCATGTCCGATTCGCGGCTCGCCGGCGTTGACGATCCGGAGTTGCGCGCCGCGCTGGCCGGGCTCGGAGAACTGGTTCGGCGCGTTTCGCGGCAGGCCAGCTAGCCTTGGGAGGCCCCCTCCGCGACCGCGACGGCGGCAGTTGCCCGCGTGTTCTCAAACCGCTAACTCATCACTTGATGCTGGGAAGGTTGCAATGCGGGATATCCGGTTCGCCCTGTTGTTCGTGACGGCACTTGTCGCCGTGTTTCCGGCCGTTGCGCAGGCGCCGCAAGCCCCGGCCGACCCCGCCGCCCTGCTGAAAGTGACGCCGCAGGACCGCGTCCTCGGTCAGGCCGACGCGCCGATCACGATTCTCGAATACGCCTCGATGACCTGCCCGCATTGCGCCCATTTCACCAATGAGGTGTTGCCCGAGCTGAAGAAGAAATGGATCGACACCGGCAAGGTGAAGCTGGTGATGCGCCCGTTTCCGCTGGATCAGGTGGCGTTGCGGGCCGAGATGCTGGCGCGCTGCCTGCCGCCGGAGCGCTACTACCCGATGATCGAAACACTCTTCAAGACACAGGAGAAATGGGCCGTCTCGCAGGATTGGCGACCGGCGCTCGAACGGACCGCGCGGCTTGCCGGGGTCAGCGGCAAGGATTTCGATAGCTGCCTCGCGAACAAGGCGCTGGAGGACGAGATCGTGCAAAGCCGTCTGACCGCATCGACCCAGCTCGACGTCAACGCGACCCCGACACTTTTCGTCAACGGCAAGAAATTCGAGGGACCGCCGACGGCGGAGGCGCTGGACGAGGCGCTCTCGGATCTCGCGAAGTCCTGACCGCCGTAACTAATGAGAGCTCAGGGCTGACGCGAGCCTGATGTTCGGCCGGCGATGCAGGTAGACCGTCTCCGCCTCGCCGGTTTCAAGTCGTTCGTCGAGCCGACCGAGCTGGTGATCGCGCCGGGGCTGACCGGCATTGTCGGGCCGAACGGCTGCGGCAAGTCCAACCTCGTCGAGGCGCTGCGCTGGGTGATGGGTGAAGCGTCGGCCAGACGCCTGCGCGGCGGCGAGATGGACGATGTGATCTTCGGCGGCTCCGAACGCCGGCCGGCGCGCAATCTCGCCGAAGTCGCGCTGACCGTGAATACCGGTACCGGCGCCCACAGTGCGACGATCGAGGTCGCGCGGCGCATCGTGCGCGGCGCCGGCTCGATATACCGGATCAACGGCCGTGAGGCGCGCGCCCGTGATGTCCAGCTGCTGTTCGCCGACGCGGCCTCCGGACCGCATTCCGGCGCGCTGGTCGGACAGGGGCGAATCGGCGCGCTGATTGCGGCAACGCCGAAGGAGCGCCGGGGCTTACTCGACGAGGCAGCGGGCACCGCTGGCCTCTACGCACGACGCCACGAGGCCGAGGCGAAACTGCGTGCCGCCGAGGATAATCTAGCGCGGCTCGACGACGTGACCGCGGCGTTGGCGGTACAGAGCGAGACGCTGAAACGACAGGCGAGACAGGCGCAGCGCTACCGCCGGCTCGGCGAGCAGATGCGCGAGGCTGAGGCGCGGCTGCTGCAGGTGAGATGGCAGCTGGCCGCCGGCGAGGCTGAGCGTCTTGCGGCCGAGCTGCGGGAGGCGGAATGCGAGCTGGCGGCGGCCGGCGAAGACGCGCTCGCCCGCGAGCAGGCGCATGCCGAAGCCGAGGTCGCACTGCCGTCGCTGCGTCTGCGCCAATCCGCTGCCGCGGCGGAGCTGCAACGTCTCGGGCATGCAGGAGAGGCGCTCGACCAGGAATTCGCCCGGGTGACGGCGGCGCGCGCCGAGGCCGAGCGGCGCGTGGCGCAGATCGCCGCCGACCGCGGCCGCGAGACCGCGCTCATGGCCGACGCCGCTACCGCGCTGGCGAAGCTCGCCGAGGAACGGGCCGCTCTCGACCGCGCCGGCGTCGAGGGCGAGGACGAGAGTCGGGAAGCGGCGGCGCGGGCCGACGCGGCCGCGCGCGATCTCGCCGCCGCCGACAACGGATTGCAGCGGGCGATCGAAGCCGCCGCCGCCCTTGAGGCGCGCCGCACCGGCCTCGATCGGCAGCGCCGGGACCTGCTGGATCGCAGGACGCGGCTCGCGGCCCGGCTCGCCGACAGCGAACGGCAGTGCGAGATGTTGCTTGCCGCTATTGTGTCTCCCGAAGCCATCGCCGCCGCGGGCTCGGCCGTGGGGCAGGCCACTGCGGACGCGGAGCACGCTCGCGCCGCCGCGGTTGCTGCGGCCGAGACTCTGGCCGAGTCGCAGCGGCGCGAAACCGCTGCGCTCGAACGGGCACGCGATGCCGACCGCGTACTGGCACCGCTCGACGCGGAAGCGACGGCGCTGGGCCGGATTCTGACGCCGATCCATCCATCTCGGGCGGAGGGGCCGGCGCTGATATCACAGCTGCGCGCGGCGGCCGGGTTCGAGGCGGCGGTCGCGGCGCTGTTTGACGGCGAACTGGCCGCGCCGCTGTTGCCGGAGACCGAGACCGGCCCCGATGAAGCCACCGGCGCTGGCTGGGTCGCGCTGACGCCGCTGGAGCCGCAACCGCTGCCCGACGGCGCGCATCGGTTTGGCGGGGACGTGGACGGACCGGCGGTGCTGGCGCGGCGCCTCGCGCATGCCGGCTGGGTCGAGACCGCGACCGATGGCTGGCGAATGCAGCCGCTTCTTGGGCCGGGGCAGAGCCTGGTGGACCGCCAGGGCCGGTTGTGGCGGTGGGACGGCTTTGTGCGGGTGGGCACCGGCTCGAGCGCCGCGGCCGAGCAGCTGCGCCAACGCAACCGGCTCGAACAGCTGGCCGGCGAGATCGCCGAGGCCAGGGTGCAGGCGGAGCAGGCAGGCGCCGAGGCCGCGCGTCGCCGCGCCGAGCGCGAGAGCGCCGCCGCCACCGAGCGCGCCGCCGCCGGGCGATTGCGGGCCGCCGACGAGCGGCTAGCGCGGGCTCGCCAGGCCGAGACCGAGCTGTCGCGCCGCGGCCTGGCTGCCGGGGCGAAGCTCTCGGTGGTCGTCGAGACGGTAGAGAAGGTCGCTGCCGATCTTGCCGAACTGGCAACGCAGATCACCGAAGTTGAGGGCACGCTGGCGCTGCTGCCGGACTCAGTGGCCTCCCGCGCGGCGCTCGACACGGCGCGAGCAGAGGCCGGCGAGGCGCGCCGCCGCGACGCCGAGGCGCGCGCCGCGCTCGATCGCGTGCAGCGCGCGGCCGAGGCCCGCCGGCTGCGGTTGGCGGCGATGGCCGGCGAGGAGGAATCCTGGCGGAAGCGGCACGATGATGCCACGGCGCAGCAGGCGATTTTGGTCGAACGGCACAAAGCGGCAGCGGCGGAGGTCGAGGCGCTGGCTATGCGTCCCACGGCGATCGCCGCGCAACGGGAGGGGCTGGCCGCGAGCGCCGCTGTGGCCGCCGCGGAGCGGGCCGCGGCCGCCGATGCGCTGGCGACCGCCGAGACGAGGCTGCGGCAAGCGGCTGAGGCGGCGCGCCGGGCCGAGGCGCGGGTCACCGCCGCCCGCGAACGACGGGCCGGACTGCAGGCGCGCCACGAGGCCGCCGTAACCACGCTGGGCAGGCTGGGCGACGAAATCGGCGAGCGCCTCGGAGTCGAGCCGGACGAACTCGGCGCGCTCATTGCTTCGAACGGCGAACCGGGAAAGGGAGTGGAAACCTTGGCCGATCTTGCGGCCGGGCTCGACCGGCTCGTGCGCGAGCGAAATGCGATCGGACCCGTCAATCTACTGGCGGCGGGGGAGGCGGCCGAGATCGAAGCCCGGCTCGACGGAATTGACCGCGAGCGCGCCGATCTGATCGGCGCGCTCGCGCAGCTTCGTCGCGCCATCGCGACACTCGATCACGAGGGGCGCAAGCGGCTCATCGCTGCCTTCGATGCGCTGAATACACATTTCGGCCGGCTCTTTGAGCGGTTGTTCGATGGCGGACGAGCCGAACTCGCCTGGACCGACAGCGAGGACCCACTCGATGCCGGCCTCGAGATACTCGCCAGCCCACCCGGCAAGCGTCTCGCGTCGCTGTCGCTGCTGTCCGGCGGCGAGCAGGCGCTGACCGCGATTGCGCTGATCTTCGCGATGTTCCTGACCCATCCGGCGCCGGTCTGCGTGCTCGACGAGGTCGATGCGCCGCTCGATGACGCCAATGTCGACGGGTTCTGTCGCCTCGTCGCCGAGATCGCCGATGCGACCGGCACGCGGTTTCTGGTGATCACGCATCATCGCGTGACGATGGCGCATATGGACCGGCTGTTCGGGGTCACGATGGCCGAGCGCGGCGTCTCGCAGCTGGTCTCGGTCGATCTGGCGCGCGCCGCGGTGCTGCGGCAAACCGCCTGACCCATTTAACTCGTTGAAAACCCGACAAACATCGTTGTGAATGCCAAGCGCCGTTTGATTGACACGCGGACAGTGTCTGATTATTGTGCGCCGCGTTTCGGCCGTGACGGCCGGAAGTGAACGGTGTTGCGCTCCCCCATATGAGCGAAAGCGAGCCGCCGGACCGACTGGCGCGTCTTGACGAGCGCCTGAAGCAGGCGCGCGCCAGGGACCGCGTCGAGCCGAAAACCGGCTCCGGCAACGCGGAGCTGCAGCAAGGAATGGCTGCGGGACTGCGCATCGGGGTCGAGCTGGTGGTCGCGATTGTCGTCGCGACGGGGCTGGGCTGGGTGATCGATCGCTGGGCGGGCACCTCGCCATGGCTGACGATCGTGATGTTCTTCCTCGGGGTCGCGGCCGGCATGGTCAACGTCTATCGCGCGGTCAGCGGGGTCAAGACGGCGGTCGGGTATCGAACTCTTGGGGCGTCAAACCGGGGCAAGGGACGCGCCGACGACAAGTGGGACGACGAGGAATAGGTCGCGATGGAGCTTCACCCGCTGCACCAGTTCGAGATCCATCCGCTTGTCCCGTTTCACGTTGGCGGCGTGGATCTGTCGTATACGAACTCGGCGCTGCTGATGACGATTGTCGTCGCCGCGGTGACGGCGCTGATCGTGCTCGGGACACGCCACGCTGCGCTTGTTCCCGGACGGGTGCAGTCGGTCGCTGAGATGCTGTACGAGTTCGTCGTCGACATGGTCGATACCAACGCTGGTAGCGGGGCGCGGCCGTACGTGCCGTTCGTCTTCACGCTGTTCCTGTTCATCCTGTTCGCCAATCTCTTCGGGCTGGTGCCGTGGAGCTTCACGGTGACGAGCCACATCATCGTCACCTTCGCGCTGGCGATTGTCGTGTTCATCGGCGTTACGATCATCGGCATCATCAAGCACGGGGTGCATTTTCTGACATTGTTCGTACCCCCCGGGGTGTCATGGGTGCTGCTCATCGTGCTCGTGCCGATCGAGATCCTGTCCTATCTGATCCGGCCGTTCACGCTGTCGATCCGACTGTTCGCTAACATGCTGGCCGGGCACACGATGCTCGCGATCTTCGGTGGGTTTGCGGCGGCGGTCGGGATTTTCGCGATCCTGCCGGTCGGCATCAACGTGGCGCTCTACGCGCTCGAGCTGCTGGTTGCGGTGCTGCAGGCTTATGTCTTCGCCATCCTGACCTGCCTCTATCTGCGCGACGCGCTGCACCTGCATTGATAGGCGGCCGTCGAGCCAGTCTCCTCCCCGAACCTGAAACAAGGAAACGCACATGGACCTCGCTTCCGCGAAGATGATCGGCGCCGGTCTCGCCTGCATCGCGCTGGTCGGCGCCGGCATCGGGATCGGCAACGTGTTCTCGGCGCTGATTGCGTCGGTCGCCCGCAATCCGGCCTCGCAATCGCAAGTACAGCCCTTCGCGTTTCTCGGCTTCGCGCTGGCCGAGGCGACCGGGCTGTTCGGCCTCGCGATCGCGTTCCTGATCCTGTTCGTGTTCTAGATCCGCGGTCTAGAACACGAAGGCTGCTCCGGATGCCGCAACTCAATTTCGAGACGTTCCCGTCGCAGCTGTTTTGGCTCGCGGTCACGTTCATCGTCCTCTACATCCTGATGTCATGGATCGGGCTGCCGCGAGTGACGGCCGCGATCAACGCTCGCCGTGACAGGCGCGAGGAGGATCTGGCCCGCGCCGCCGAACTGAAATCCGAGGCGGAGTCCGCCAACGCCGCGTTTCAGCGGACGATGGCGGAGGCGCGCGTGGAGGCTCAAGCAGCGATCAAGGAGACCACCGACAGGCTCGCCGCCGAGGCGGCGGAGCGGCAGCGCGCGTTGGCGGACGCGATCGCCAAACAGATCAGCGAAGCCGAACGCCGTATCGCCGAGACAAAGCAGCAGGCCCTGTCCGAGGTTCGCGGCATCGCCGCCGATGTCGCGCAGGCGGTCGTCGAAAAGCTCACCGGCTCGGCGCCAAACCAGGCGCGGCTGGCGTTGGCGGTTGACAACGTGATCGCGGGACGCGCGCGATCATGAGCGAGCTGCTGCACGATCACCATTTCTGGGTGCTGATCTCGGCGGTGATCCTGATCGCGCTGATATGGAAGCCGGCAGGCCGGGCGATCACCGGCGCCCTCGACGAACGTGCGGTTCGCATCCGCAACGAACTCGATGAGGCGCGGCGACTGCGCGAGGAAGCGGAACAGCTGCTGTCCGATTATCGGCGCCAGGAGCGTGAAGCCGTTGCCGCGGCGCAGGCGATCATCACCCATGCCAGGGAAGAAGCCGAGCGGCTCGCGGCGCAGGCGGCGAGCGATCTCGAACAATCGCTTGCGCGCCGCCAACGCCTCGCCGAGGAGCGCATCACCCAGGCCGAGGCTCGCGCCGTGGCCGAGGTCCGCGCCGCCGCGGTCGATACCGCGATCGCCGCAGCGCGCGAGGTCATCGCGTCGGAAGTCGACGAGCGCCGCGGCGGCGCGCTGATCGACGCGGCGATTGCCGGTTTGCCGCAGCAGCTGCACTGAGCTGCCGCGGTGATACCGCTCCGCCGGAGCCGGGCGTGCGGGCCGCGGTGTTCCGGTCCGATTGGGCTCGCGCTGCTCAACGGGATTCTGTTTTTTGCGCTCGTTCTGGTGCCGTGCGCCGCTGCTCCGCAGCCGGTGCGCGCCGAAATCGACGTGCTCCCCGGCATGCCGCCGGTAATCGATCCGCGGAACCTGTACAGCGAGACCGGCGCCGATCATGTGAGCCCGGACGTGGCCCACGATCCGCCGCGCGTCTACGTCCCGAGTCTCGGGGCGGACCGGGTTGATGTCATCGATCCGGCGACGCGCCAGGTAATCGACAGCTTCCCAGTCGGCCAGGAGCCGCATCACATCGTCCCGTCCTGGGATCTGAAGACGCTGTGGGTCACCAGCGCCGGACTGCGTGGCGCCGAGGGCAGCCTGACGCCGATCGATCCGAAGACCGGCAAGCCAGGCGCGCCGGTCCCGGTCGCCGATCCGTACAACCTCTATTTCACGCCGGACGGGAAATCGGCGATCGTCGTCGCCGAGCGGCTGAAGCGGCTGGACTTCCGCGATCCGCACACGATGGCGGTGCAGTATTCGATACCGACGCCGCAATGCGGCGGGGTCAATCACGGCGATTTCTCGATCGACGGCAGATACGCGATCTTCACCTGCGAGTTCACCGGCGGCCTGGTCAAGATCGATGTCGCGAACCGCAGCGTTGTCGGTTACCTCAAATTCTCGAAAGGCGGGATGCCGCAGGATATCCGCGTCTCCCCTGATGGAACGGTGTTCTACGTCGCCGACATGATGGCGAACGGCGTGTTCGTTGTGGACGGCGACAAGTTTACCGAGATCGGCTTCATCCCGACCGGCCCGGGCACGCACGGGCTCTATCCAAGCCGCGACGGCACCAAGCTGTATGTCGCGAATCGCGGCTTTGACGGCCACCGCATGGGGCCGGGCAGCGTGTCGGTCATCGATTTCGCGACCCGTTCGGTCGTGACCAACTGGCCGATACCCGGCGGCGGCAGCCCCGACATGGGAAATGTCAGCGCCGACGGCAAAACCTTGTGGCTGTCAGGCCGATATCACGGCGTCGTCTACGCCTTCGATACCACGACGGGTGCGGTGACCAAGATTCCGGTCGGCCGGGAACCGCACGGTCTAGCGGTATGGCCGCAACCCGGCCGCTATTCGCTCGGCCACACCGGGAATATGCGCTAGCGAACCGAGAACGGCGTCACAGCCCGAACGGGACGCGCCGCGAATTGGCCACCGACAGGCGGCGATAGCGCGCCAGCGCCCATAACGGGAAGAAAACCCGGTAGCCATGATAGCGCAGGTAGAATACGCGCGGGAACCCGACCGCCGTATACCACGGCTCGTCCCAATTGCCGTCGCGGTCCTGCGTTTCGATCAAATAGGCGATGCCGCGCGCGACGGCCGGATTGTCGGCTTCGCCAGCCGCCATCAGCGCCAGCAACGCCCAGGCGGTCTGCGACGCGGTGCTGTACGGCGCCTCTCCCTGGGCGGCCTCGGGATAGTAGCTCTCGCCGGGTTCTCCCCAGCCGCCATCCGCCCGTTGGTGCGCGATCAGCCACGCCACCGCCCGCCGCACCGGCGGCGCATCCGGGTCGGTGCCGGCCGCATTGAGCGCCGCCAGCACCGACCATGTGCCGTAAATGTAATTCGTGCCCCAGCGGCCGAACCAGCTGCCGTCGGCCTCCTGTTCGCGCAGCAGGTAGTCGAGCCCGCCGGACAGGGTCGGGTGATCGGCGGTGGTGCCGATCTGGGCGAGGAACCCGACGCAGCGGCCGCTGACATCGGCGGTCGGCGGATCGAGCAGCGCGCCGTGATCGGCGAACGGAATGTGGTTCAGATAGAAATGCGTGTTGTCGGCGTCGAACGAACCCCAGCCGCCGTTGCGGCTCTGCATGCCGATGACCCATTCGGCGGCGCGGTCGATCGCGTCCTTGTAGCGAGCCCGGTCGAACCGGCTCAGCGCCAGCGCGACGGCCGCGGTGTCGTCGAGATCGGGGTAGTGCGGGTTGGCGTACTGGAAGGCCCAGCCGCCGGGACGCAAGCCGGGACGCGTCGCGGCCCAGTCGCCTTGCTTGTCGAGCACCTGCCGCTTTTCGAGCCAGTCGAGCGAACGGCGGATCGCCGGCGTCAGCGTCGCTTCGCCGACCTCCATCAGCGCGTGCGCAGCGAGCGCGGTGTCCCATACCGGCGAGACGCAGGGCTGGCAATAGCTGCGCTCGCCATCGGCGACGAGCAGCTTGGTCAGCGCGGCCGCGGCTACCGCGCAGTTCGGATGGTCCGGCGGATAGCCCAGGCAGTCGTACATCATCAGCGCGTTGGCCATCGCCGGGAAGATGCCGCCGAGCCCGTCCTCGCCGTTGAGCCGTTCGGTGACGAAGGCCACGGCCCGGTCGATCGCGCGCCGCCGTGCATCGGCCGGGAAGATCGGCTCGGCCAGCCGAAGCAGCCGGTCGAGCAGCGTGAACGCGTGGCCGATCGCGGTCGGTGTCGGCGGCGAAATCCAGTCATCCACCTCCTCGGGCGGCTCGGTGAACAATTCGGCGATCGTGACGCCGCGCAGATTGCGCGCGGCCGGGCGCAGCGCCATCAGCACGAGGAGCGGCACCAGGACGGTGCGCGACCAGTACGACACCTTGTCGATATGGAACGGGAACCAGCCGGGCAGCAGCATGATCTCGACCGGCATCACCGGCACCGCGCGCCATGGCACCTCGCCCCACAGCGCCAGCATGATCCGCGTGAACACATTGGACTGGCGGGCGCCGCCGCGGGACAGGATCAAGTCGCGGGCCCGCGCCATATGCGGCGCATCGACCGGATCGCCAGCCGCCTTCAGCGCGAAATACGCCTTGACCGAAGCGCTGATGTCGGGCGCGCCGCCGTAGAACAGCGGCCAGCCGCCATCCCCGCCCTGCATCTCGCGCAGATAGCGCGCGAGGCGTTGTTCGAGCGGCTTGTAGCCTGCGTCGCCGATCGTGCCGAGCCAGTGCCGCAGCAGAATGTATTCGGCCGGGATCGTCACGTCGGCTTCGAGCGCGAAAACCCAATGGCCGTCCGAATGTTGCTGGGACAGCAGCGAGGCGACCGAGCGCTCGATCGCGGCATCGAGCCCCAGCGGATAAGTTTCACCACCGAGCACCGCGGCATTGTTCTTCTTGGCCGTTATCCCACTCGTCATGGCAGCGCGCGTTGACAGTCCTGGCTGGTTGTCGGGAAGGGGGTCGCCGGGGAGAGAAATCCGACCGGCGCGGATTCCGAGTTGCTGCGTCGGGTTATCCGGCCGGCCGCCGCAATGCCGGAGCGAATAGCGCCTTCAATCGTGGCGGGCAAGCCAGTATCGACATAATCGCCTGCAAGGTGAAGATTGTTCCATGCCGTCGCTGCCGGTGGACGGCGCGCCAGCTGTGCCGGGGTGGCGCGAAATGTCGCGCGCCGCTCCTTGACGATGCGGGCCGGCGGGGTCGGCGCGGCGGGAAGAACCAAAGCCCGCGCCACGTCGCGCCACAGAACGTCGCGCAATTCCTCGGCCGGGCTGCCGACGATGCGATCGGCGGCGCTGACCGTTACCGAGAGGATATCGCGCTTGCGAAACACCCATTCCGCCGTGCCGCCGATAATCCCGAGAAACGCCGGGACCTCCGCACCTGAGGAATAGCGGAAATGGGCGTTGACGATCGGCGCGTAATCGTCGGGCACCACGAGGCCGGGCACGATCCGCGCCGCGATCGCCGCCGGTACGGCGAGCACGACGTCGTCGTGCGGCGGCACCGGGACGCTGCTGCCGTCGAATCGCAGCTCGTCGACGTGGCTAGCAGCCAGGCCGAGCGCCCTCATCCGGCTGCCGAAGCGAATTTCTCCACCGTGGCGAATCAGGTATTCCAGCGCCGGATCGACGAGGCTTTCCGATAATCCGTCGCGCGGCAGCATCGGCCGGCATGCGTCCGCGCCGCGACCGATTGTCTCCCCGACGATACGGGAGAAAAGGACGGCCGAGGCCTGCTCGGCCGAGGTGTTGAGTGCGGCGACGACCAGCGGCTCCCACAACCGGTGGAACAGCATCGTATCGTTGTCGAGGAGTTCCGCGACCGTATCGTCGGGGCCCGCCCGTCCGAGCCGCAGCGCGGCGAGGTAGTCGCGCGGGCGCGTTCCCGGCACTCGTCGCGAGGCGCGCAAAATCCACCACGGTACGGCGCCGCGCGACGGCCGCACCTCCCACCGCGCGCCATCGGCGAGGTCGACGAACGGGATCGCCGCCTCTTCCGGTCGATCGAAGGTGTCGAGCGCGCCGATCCGCTCGACATAGGAGAGCGCCGCCCGATTGCCGGAGAGCAGCAGGTGATTGCCGTTGTCGATGCGAACGCCGAGCTCGCCATCGTGGAACGAACGGCAGCGCCCACCCGCATGCGTCCCCGATTCGTACAGCACGACCGTGCGGCCGTCGCCGGCGACCGTGACGGCGGCGGCAAGCCCGGCAAGGCCGGCCCCAACGACATGCACCCTGCCCCCCGCGTGAGGCCGCGCTGTCATAGAATTCCGTGGCGCAGCACCAGCCAGAGCTTCTGCCGCTTCGACAGGCCCACGCGCCGGCTCGGGTCGCGCCATTCCGAGCGCACCAGCGCATCGAGCAGCGCGCGGTAGAAGGCGCCCATCGTCGCGGCCGGCCGCATTGCGCGCCGCGAGCACCGCGCGATTGCCCGGCCGGCGTCATCGAAATGCCGCGTTGCTATCGCGGCGAGATCGCGGCCTGCCGCCGGCAGCGCCGGATGCCGCAATACCTGAAGCGGTTCGGCGGTTCGGATTCCGTGCCGTTCGAGGATCTCGCGCGGCAGGTACAGCCGGCCGCGCCGGGCATCTTCGTCAAGATCGCGCAGAATGTTGGTCAACTGCAAGGCGCGGCCGAGCGAATCGGCGACCGTGTGCGCGTCCGGGCTCGGATCGCCGAACACGTGCACCGACAAATGCCCGACCGCGGCGGCGACGCGCGCGCAGTACAGGTCGAGCATCGCCAGGTCAGGCGCGCGGATATCCTCGACGGCATCCATCTCCATACCGTCGATAACGGCGCGGAAGTCTTCGCGTCGCAGGCTATAACATAGGATGGGATGGCGCAGCGCGCGCCCGACAAGGCTGCGCGGCAGGCGACCCGCGTACAGCGCGTCGATTTCGGAGCGCCACGCGTCGAGCGCCGACTTCTTCTGCTCGGGCGGGATATCCGTGTCGTCCGCGATGTCGTCCACCTCGCGGCAGAACGCGTATACGGCATACATTGCCTCACGCCGCTGCTTCGGCAGGAGCCGCATCGCCCAATAGAATGATGTCCCGGCTGCTGCAACCCGGCGGCGAATCGCCTCGCGCAGCGCCGCCTCGTCGGAGATCGCCCCGACATCGTCCGAAACCGTCCCGGTCATCGCCGGCGGGCGAACACGCCGGTCAGGAACGCGGCCGCGAAATCACCCTTGGACAGCGCGACGCGGCCCGCGAGCGGATCGCCACGCCGGAGACGGCGCGCCAGCCGGCCGGCGAGCGCCACGATCACGGCCAATTCCCACCGCAATCCGCGCGAGGCGACCGCGGGCGACAGGCCGCGCGCCGTCGCGATAAGCGCCTCCGTATTGTCGAGCAGACGATCGAGGACGCGGCGCAGCCCCGGACTCGCGGATGGCGCGTTGAGGGCCACGACCGTGCAGCCTTCACCAATCAGATCGCTCAGCGGGATATAGACGCGGTCGAGATCGCGGTAGTCGGCGGCGCAGTCCTGCAGATGGTTCAGCACCTGCAACGCACTGCACAGCGCGTCCGATGCCGGCCAAGTATGCCGGCCTTCGCGGTGCAGATCGAGCAGCTGCCGGCCGACCGGCGCGGCCGAATAGCGGCAATACGCCATCAGATCGTCCCAGTCGCGGTAGCGCAGCTTTACCGCATCCTGGCGGAAGGCGCGCAGCACGTCATGGCAATGCTGCGCCGTCACCCCGGTTGCGGCGAGGCTGGCGCGCATCGCGGCGGCGGCCGGCGAATCGGAGCCGGGCGCGCCGCCAGGATGACCGTCAAGGATCGCCGCCATCCGGTCGAGCCGGCGGATTTTCTCGTCCGCGGACAGGATCGGGCTGTCGGCGATGTCGTCGGCGGTGCGCGCGAAGCGATAGAACGCGTGCACGTGCACCCGCAGGTCGCGGCGGATCAGCCACGAGCCGACCGGGAAATTTTCGTCGCCGCGCCCCTTGCCGGATGGCGCCTCGACCGTCTCGGCATTAACCGGGGCAGCTGAAGAGCCGGAAGTCGCCGTGCTCATCGCATATAGCCATTAGCCTTGAACCAGGCGACGGCGTCGGCGATCGCGTAGCGCGCCGGCCGCGGCGCGTAGCCCAGCTCCTCGATCGCCCGGGCCGAGCTGAAAAACATCTTCTTGCGCGCCATTCTCACCCCATTCACGGTGGCAAACGGTTCACGTCTGGTCAACCGCGCGACGGCCTCGGCGCCGGCCGCAATCGGCAGCACGGCCAGATGCGGGAAGCGCAGCATCGGCGGACGGCGCCCGGTGACCCGAGCGACCTCGCCAAGGATCTCGGCCAGGTTCATGTCGTCGCCGCCGAGAACGTAGCGGCGGCCGATCCTGCCGCTCCGGGCCGCAAGCAGGTGGCCGAGCGCGACGTCATCGACATGCGCGACGTTGAGCCCGGTATCGACAAAGCCGGGCATGCGGCCGCGCGCCGCCTGCAGGATCAGCCTTCCGGTCGGCGTCGGCTTGATGTCGCCAGGGCCGATCGGCGTCGAGGGGTTGACAATGACCGCCGGCAGACCGCGCGTCTCGACAAGATCGCGGACCACCGCCTCGGCCTCGAATTTCGACAATTTGTAGGGGCCGATCATGTCTGTGGCGCGGCTTGGCGTCTCCTCGTCGGCGACCCCACCGCGCACGATCCCCAGCACCGCGACGCTGCTGGTGTAAACGATCCGCTCGACCCCGGCTTCCTGCGCGGCGAGCATCAATTCGCGGGTCCCCGCCACGTTGACGCGGTGCATCGCGGCCGGGTCCGGCACCCACAGCCGGTAATCGGCCGCGACATGAAACAGGTACCGGCAGCCCGCAACCGCTTCCTTCAGCGATTTCGAATCCTCGAGCGATCCCTCGACGATTTCGACCGGCAACCGCTCCAGATTGCGCCGGTCACCGCGCGGCCGGGCCAGCACGCGCACCTTCTGCCCGGTTTTGACCAGAGCGCGCGCTACGGCCGACCCGACAAACCCGGTAGCCCCGGTGACCAGACACAGACCCGATGGAAGCGACATGACTCGCACAACTCACAGCCCGACGGTGGCATTTTGGCAAAACCGTGCCGCTCCTGCATCTGTTCGCTGCGGCACGGCTCGTCGCCGGACGGCGGGCCGGCATAACGCCGGCGTTTCAACGGATCCCTGCTTGGAGGGCGGCCCCGCGGGGGATAGGCTGGTTCGCTATTCGTCGCCTACCGCGCCGCCGATAGGAACCGGGTCAAATGGCAGACCGCGACCGCGTGCATTTCCTGCTGCTGAATGTCGGGCACTTTCTCGACCATATGTTCACGCTGATCTTCGCGACCGTCGCGGCGCTCGCTTTGGTGCGCGAGTGGGGCATGAGCTACGCCGACCTGCTGAAATACGCGACTCCCGGATTTTTCGCCTTTGGCGTGTTCGCCTATCCGGCCGGCTGGATTGCGGACAAATGGAGCCGCGAGGGCATGATGGTCGTGTTCTTCGTCGGGATCGGCGCGGCGGCGATCGCGACCGGCTTCGCGGCCACCCCGCTGCAGATCGGTCTCGGGTTGTTCGCGATCGGCGTGTTCGCCGCGGTTTACCATCCGGTCGGTTTGGCGATCGTCGTCGCCAAGTGGAAGAACACCGGAATGCGTATCGCGGTGAACGGCGTCTGGGGCAATCTCGGCGTGGCAAGCGCGGCGCTGCTCACCGGCTATCTGATCGACAATGGCGGGTGGCGCGCCGCGTTTATCGCGCCGGGCATTCCGCGATTTTGGTTGGGCGTTGCCTACGCCGCGCTCCGATGGCGCGAAATCGCCGCCGACCACGGCAGGCCGAAGGCGGCGCCGGCTACTGGCGGCGCGGCGGCGATGCGCCCTGGCTTCGGAAGCGTGCTGTGGCGCGTCTCGGTGATTGTGTTCGTGACCACGGCGATTTCGAGCATCGTCTTCCAATCGACGACCTTCGCGCTGCCGAAGATCTTCGCCGAGCGGATGCAGGATGTCGGGGCCACTCTGGCCGGCGGGCTCGGCGCTATCGGCATCCCCGGCCGGGCCGACGTGGCGACCGTGATCGGGTCGCTGGCGTTTGTCGTGTTCGCGGTCGCCTCGATGGCGCAGCTCGTTGTCGGCAGCCTGCTCGACCGCTTCGGGCCGCGTCCGGTGTTCATGATTGCGGCGGCGGTCCAGGTCGCGTTTTTCGCGGCCATGCCGGCAGTCCATGACTGGGCGGCGCTGGCCGTCGCGCTCGGCTTCATGCTCGGCGCGTTCGGGCAGATCCCGATCAACGACTACATGATCGGCAGGATGGCGCAGGGCGAGGCGCGCGCGCGGGTCTACGCGATCCGCTACGTCGTCAGCTTCACGGCGCTGGCGGCGGCCCTGCCGCTGATCGCCTTCGTCTACGAGGGATGGGGGTTCGACACGCTGTTCCGCCTGCTCGCCGTGACCGCGTTCGCGATCTTTATCGCGGTATCGCTGTTGCCGCGCCGCATGCCGGCCCCGGCCGCCGTGACAGCCTGAGGGCAGGGTGGCGGATTACGCTTCGCTTATCCGCCCGACGCGCCACGCGCGGTGACAAGTAGGGCGGAAAAGCGCGCAGCGCGCATTCCGCCAGGGAACGAACTCGCAGTCAGAACGCGGCGCAGGAGTCGCGCGTAATAATTCCGACGGATTGCTGGGAGAACCGGGTCTTGTAGGCCTCGATCACGGCAGAGAGGCGAGGGGAGAGGTCGGGGCCGCGCGGCACGGCGGCGAGCAGCACTTTCGTCGGCTCACGCGCGACTGTACCGGTCGCCGGGTTGCGCCATTGCCCCTCGGCGTCAAACGCGGTGAACCCGTCCGGAAAGTTCGACGTGACGATTTCGGCGGCGAAATCGCGCCATTCCGCCTCGCTCAACGGCGCCCGCCCGGGAATGCCGCGGCCGAAAAACAGCTCGGCGACGAGCATCCGCTTTTCGGTCGGCAATACACATACGTAAGGCTGCGGCGGTTCCGAAATGGTCGCGCACGCCGCCAAGCCGATCGGCAGCAGCAATGCAGCCAGGACAGGCCCGATCCTTTGGCCTCGGGGCGTCATCTCAGGAACGGCGCAAGATTGCTTCATCGCTGCGCTCCTCGCAATGACAACCCAAGATCCGTCATTGCGAGGAGCGCATCAATCCCGATCCGTTCGCGCTACTCCGCCGCCACGGCGTGGGAAGTGGCGGGTTCGACGCGGGCGGCGCAGTATTTGAACTCCGGGATCTTGCCGAACGGGTCGAGCTGCGGGTTCGTCAGGATGTTGGCGGCGGCCTCGGCATAGCAGAACGGGATGAACACCATACCGGGCGCCACCGCGCTGTCGGCCCGCGCCGTCAGCTCGATCGCGCCGCGCCGCGTCGCGACCCTGACACGGTCGCCGGCGCGAAGGCCGAGACGGCGCAGCTCGGCCGGCGCGAGGCTCGCGACCGCCTCCGGTTCCAGCTCGTCAAGCACGGAGGCGCGCCGCGTCATCGCGCCGGTGTGCCAGTGTTCGAGCTGGCGGCCGGTGGTCAGCACCAGCGGGTAGTCTGCGTCGGGTTCCTCGGCGGGCGGGATGATCGCCGCCGGCACGAACCGCGCGCGCGTCGACTTTGTCGGGAAGCCGTCGCCGAACACGATGTCGTGACCGGGCTGGTCCTCGGCGTCGCACGGGTAGGTGACCGCGTGCTCGCGCTGGAGACGCTCCCAGGTGATGTTGTCGAGCGACGGCATAGCCAGCTTCATCTCGGCGAACACGTCCCGGGGATGCGTGTACGACCAGCCGAGCCCGATGCGGCGCGCGACCTCCTGGATGATCCACCAATCCTGCCGCGCGTCGCCCGGCATGGGCAGCGCGGTGCGACCGATCTGCACCTGCCGGTTGGTGTTCGTGACGGTGCCGTCCTTCTCGGGCCAGGCCGAGGCCGGCAACACGACATCGGCGTATTTCGCGGTCTCGGTCAGAAACAAATCCTGCACGACCAGATGTTCGAGCTGCGCCAGCGCCTCGCGCGCGTGCTGCAGATCGGGGTCCGACATCGCCGGGTTTTCGCCCATGATGTACATGCCCCGGATCTCCCCGGCGTGGATCGCGTCCATGATCTCGACGACCGTGAGACCGCGCTTCGGGTCGAGGCTGGTCTGCCAGAGGCCCTCGAACTTGGCGCGGATGTCGGGGTCCTCGACCGACTGGTAGTCGGGAAAGACCATCGGGATGAGGCCGGCGTCGGAGGCGCCCTGCACATTGTTCTGCCCGCGCAACGGGTGCAGCCCGGTGCCGGGGCGGCCGACTTGTCCGGTGACTAGCGCCAGCGCGATCAGGCAGCGCGCGTTGTCGGTACCGTGGACGTGCTGCGAAATCCCCATGCCCCAGAAGATGATCGCCGATTTGGCACGGGCGTAGGTGCGGGCAACCTCACGCAACGTCGCGGCGTCGATGCCGCACAATTCGGCCATCTTCTCAGGCGCGTAGTCCTTTACATGCTCGCGCAGCGCCTCGAAATCCTCGGTGTGCGCCTGCACGTATTGCCGGTCGTGCAGCCCTTCCTCGATGATCGTGTGCAACAGCGCGTTCAGCATCGCGACGTCGCGGCCGGGCGTGAACTGCAGCATCTTTGTCGCGTAGCGCGCCATGAACTGGCTGCGCGGGTCCATCACGAACAGCTTGGCGCCGCGTTTCGCGGCCTGCTTGAAGAAGGTCGCGGCGACCGGGTGGTTCTCGGTCGGCCGCGCGCCGATCACGATGATGACCTCGGCGTCGGCGGCGGCGGTGAACGGCGCGGTGACGGCACCCGAGCCGATCCCCTCCATCAGCGCCGCCACCGACGACGCGTGGCACAGCCGCGTGCAGTGATCGACGTTGTTCGTGCCGAACCCGGTGCGCACCAGCTTCTGGAACAGATAGGCCTCTTCGTTCGATCCCTTGGCCGAGCCGAACCCGGCCAGACCTTTGCCGCCATGTTCGTCGCGAATGCGCTTGAGGCCCGCGGCGGCGCGGTCGAGCGCCTCCTCCCAGGTTGCCGTACGGAAATGCGTGTACGGGTTGGCGGGGTCGATCGCGACGTCGTGTTTGGAGACGCCGTCCTTGCGGATCAGCGGCTCGGTCAGCCGGTCCGTGTGATGGACGTAGTCGAAGCCGAAGCGGCCCTTGACGCAGAGCCGGTTGTGGTTGGCCGGCCCGTCCTTGCCCTCGACCGCGACGATGCGGTCGTCCTTGATATGATAGATCAGCTGGCAGCCGACGCCGCAATACGGACAGACGCTCTCGACCTGCCGCTGCGGCGCGTTCGCATAGACGCCGTTCTCGTCGACCAGGCTCGCCGGCATCAGCGCGCCCGTCGGGCAGGCCTGCACGCACTCGCCGCACGCGACGCAGGTCGAGTGCCCCATCGGATCGTCGAAATCGAATACGATCTTTTCGAGATGGCCGCGCCCGGCCATGCCGATCACGTCGTTGACCTGCACCTCACGGCAGGCGCGCACGCACAGATTGCAGTGGATGCAGGCGTCGAGCTGCACCGCCATCGCCGGATGGCTGCGGTCGGGAGCCGGGGCGTTGCGGCTTGGGAAGCGGCTGTCGGTCACATCGACCCGGTCGGCCCACAGCCAGAAGCGCGAATCCGGCTCGTGCGCGGCGGCGCGATCGGGCTGGTCCGATGTCAGCAATTCAAAGACGAGTTTTCGCGACGCCTTGGCGCGTTCGCTCGCCGAACGGACCTTCATGTCCGGAGTCGGGCGGCGGATGCACGAGGCGGCGAGCACGCGTTCGCCTTCGATCTCGACCATGCAGGCGCGGCAATTGCCGTCGGCCCGATAGCCCGGCTTCGGCAGCCAGCACAGATGCGGGATCTCGACACCGTGCCGGTTCGCGACCTGCCAGATAGTCTCGCCCGGCTCGGCCTCGACCTCGCGGTCATCGATAAAAAAGCGGATCGGATCAGTCATTTGGGATCCTTAACCCAAAACGAACCAGGGTTCCTGCGAAGGCAGGGATCCGTCTTTGCACCATTCGGGACCCGGCAGAATGGGTCCCTGCCCTCGCAGGAACCTCCGGGAGGAAGCGGATCGGATCAGGCATGTCGTCTGAGGCCCATTCCTTTGTGAGCGGTGGATCGGGGGCATCGCGGCAAGCGCTTCGCGCGTCATAAATCCTCGCGAAAATGCTTCAGCACCTGTCTCACCGGGTTCATCGCCGCTTGCCCCAGGCCGCAGATCGAGGCGTCGCCCATCACCTGACGCAGATCGTCGAGCAAGGCCTCGTCCCAGCGCGGGCGGTTCATCAGCATCACCGCCTTCTCGGTGCCGACCCGGCACGGCGTGCATTGGCCGCAGCTTTCGTCCTCGAAAAAGCGCATCAGGTTGAGCGCCACGTCCTTCATATTGTCCTTGTCAGACAACACGACGACCGCGGCCGAGCCGATAAAGCACCCCTCCGCTTCGAGCGTGCCGAAATCTAGC
The DNA here is from genome assembly GCA_963847345.1 of uncultured Alphaproteobacteria bacterium. Classification (GTDB taxonomy): domain Bacteria; phylum Pseudomonadota; class Alphaproteobacteria; order ATCC43930; family CGMCC-115725; genus DATARH01. The sequence continues at coordinate 44,192 of CAWJZU010000013.1, forward strand.
GGGATGTCTGCCTTCGATGCCGGCAGTATGCCGCCCGAGGCGCCGCCCGGCAGATAGCCCTTGAAGCATGGCCCTCCGCCATGCCGCCGCAATATTCGTCGATCAGCTCGCGCACGGTGATCCCGGCCGGCGCGAGTTTCACGCCGGGGTTCTTGACCCGGCCCGACACCGAAAACGTGCGCAGCCCCTGGCGGCCGTTACGGCCGTGGCCCGTGAACCAGTCCGGCCCCTTCTCGACGATGTCGCGCACCCAGAACAGCGTCTCGACATTGTTTATCAGAGTGGGTTGGCCGAACAGCCCGACCTGCGAGGGAAACGGCGGCTTGTGGCGCGGCAACCCGCGGCGGCCCTCGATGCTTTCAAGCATCGCCGATTCCTCGCCGCAGATATAGGCGCCGGCGCCGCGCCTGATGTGGATCTTCGTGTGCGGCGCGAGACCCGCCGCCTCCGCCGCCATGATCTCGACGGTCAGGATCGCGCGACATTGCGGGTATTCGTCCCGCAGGTAGATGTAAACGTCGGCGGCCTCGACCGCCCAGGCCGCAATCAGCATGCCCTCGATAAAGCGGTGCGGGTCGATTTCGAGATAGTAGCGGTCCTTGAAGGTGCCTGGCTCGCCCTCGTCGGCGTTGACCGCCATCAGCCGCGGCCCCGGCTCCTGACGCACGAAGCGCCATTTTCGCCCGGTCGGAAAGCCGGCGCCGCCGAGCCCGCGCAACGTGGACGCCTCAAGCGCGCCGACCACGTCGTCGATCGTGCGTTTGCCGTCGAGGCAGGCGCGCAGCAGCGTGTAGCCGCCACCGGCGCGATAGCGATCGAGATCGGGATAAGGCGGCAGCGTTGGATGAGTATGGCCGGCCGCCACCGCCTCGGCGACATTCTCGACGGTGGCGTTCTCGTGCAGCGCGTGGCCGATCGCGACAACAGGCGCCTTGTCGCAACCGCCCATGCACGGCGCCCGGATGACGCGCACGCCGTCGCCGAGCCGGTCGCGCAATTCGCCGAGCAGCGTCTCGCCGCCGTAGAGCGCACAGGTCAGGCTGTCGCAGACCCGCACCGTGAGCGTCGGGGGCGGTGCCTCGTCGTCCATCACGATGTCGAAATGGGCGTAGAACGAGGCGACCTCGTAAATTTCGGCCAACGCCAGCCGCATTTCCTCGGCGAGCGCTACGAGGTGGCGGGCGTGCAGGCAGCCGAACTGGTCCTGCACCAGATGCAGATGCTCGATCAGCAGGTCGCGGCGCCGCTCGCGATCGCCGAGCAGGTTTTGCACCTCGGCGAGCGCGGCCGGATCGACCTGCCGGCCCTTCGGCGTCGTCGGGCCGCGCCGCCGCCCAGAGCCGGGATGGATGCGGCGGTCATGATGGGGTGTCGATTGCATGGTGCTCCTCACAGCCCCTCTCCGGCATTGCGGGCGAGGGTGGCCGGCGCGCTCGCGGCGGCCGGGCGAGGGTGAGCGGCGCCTCGTTCGGCATCAGCCCCCTCTCCCCCGACGGGGGAAAGGGAGAGAAAAACGATCAGCGTACCCGTTCGATGCATCTCCAAACTACACCGCGCCGTCGTCGTGCAATTTCCTGATGTCGGCATCGCCGTAGCCGAGCCAGCCGAGCACCTCGTCGGTGTGTTCGCCCAATAGCGGCGAGCGTTTTACGTCGGCCGGCGAGTCGGAGAGTTTGATCGGCATCCCGACCTGCACGTAGCGGCCGCGCTCGGGGTGATCGATCTCGACCAGCAAGCCGCGTTCGATAGAGTTCCCGGTCCTCGTAGATGTCCTTCATCGACAGGATCGGGCCGCACGGCACATCGACCGCGTTCAGCGCGTCCATGACCTCGAACTTGGTCTTGGTCATCGTCCATTGCTCGATGATCGAGAAGCAGTCCGGGATGTGCGACAGCCGTGCCTCGGGGGTCGCGTAATGCGGGTCGTCGATCAATTCCTCGCGGCCGATGATCCGCATCAGCGGCGCCCAGGACGGCGGCTGGATGATGACATAGACATAGTCGTTCGGGCCGCCGGGGGCGCAACGCAGCGCCGAGCCCGGCTGCCCGCCGCCCGAGGCGTTACCGGCGCGCGGCACGGCGTCGCCGAATTCCTTATTCGGGTATTCCGCCATCGGACCGCGCATCAGGCGCTGCTGGTCGCGCATCTTGACCCGGCACAGATTGAGCACCGAGTTCGGTCATCGCGACCTCGACCCGCTGGCCCTTGCCGGTGCGCTCGCGTTGGAACAGCGCGCCGAGAATCCCGGCGACGAGATGCACGCCGGTGCCGCTGTCACCGATCTGCGCGCCGGTCACGGTCGGCGGCCCGTCGTCCCATCCGGTCGTGCTCGCCGCGCCGCCCATGCATTGCGCGACATTTTCGTAGGCCTTGAAGTCGGCGTAGCGGCCCGGCCCGAACCCCTTGATCGAGGCGTACACGATGCGCGGATTGATCTCCCGGATGCGCTCCCACGTAAAACCCTGCCGGTCCAGGACGCCAGGGCCGAAATTCTCGACCATGACGTCGCATCGCCGGATCATGTCTTCGAGGATCTTCTTGCCGCCCGGCGATTTCAGGTTGATCGTGATGCTGCGCTTGTTCGAGTTCAGCATCGTGAAATAGAGGCTATCGGCGCCCTTCACGTCGCGCAATTGGCCGCGCGTGATGTCGCCGCGTCCCGGCATTTCGACCTTGATCACGTCGGCGCCCATCCAGGCCAGCAGCTGCGTCGCGGTCGGCGCCGCCTGCACGTGGCCCATGTCGAGAATACGGACGCCTTCGAGAGCCTTGCTCATCCAATCCCACTCCGTTGTCGTCCCGGAGAAAGCCGGGGTCCACCTTACCACCAGCACGTCGCGGCCAAGCAGGTCCCGGCCGCGGCTTATCCGCGGGCCGGCCGAAGGCTGGACCCATGGGCCAGGGCGGCTTCTACCGGGCCATTTATACATGATGTCGGGCGCGGCGGTAGCGCCGAAGCCGTCGCAAGCGCGCAATGCCGCGTGTCGGCGCCGCCGTCGCTGTCGTCAAATGGTAAGGCCGGGAACTTCGGCCACCCGCACTCGCCGGCCGGCGAGTGCCGCTGGATCGCCGAGGCGCACCGGCGAGCGAGCCCGCCGGATCGGCGCCGCTACGCGTCGCTGCCGAGCGGGCGCCGGTCCATGCTCAATGCTCCCATCGGCGGGTGCGCATCGCGCTTTCGAGCCGTGTTCTGGCGAGGTGTTCGGCCGCCGCGCGCGGCGGCGCACTGCGCGCCGTGACCCGGTCGAGCATGGCACGTGTGTTGGCGCGAATCTTCTCATCGATGGCCGCAAAGGCGGCGGCTTCGGTACCGCCGTGGTACTCGACGGCGGCACAGATCACGCCGCCGGCATTGGCGATAAAATCGGGCAGGACAAGCACGCCGCGCGCGGCGAGCGCCGTCTCAGCCTCTTCGGTACAGGGAATGTTCGCGCCTTCCGCCACGATCCTGGTGTGCAATCGCGCCACATTGGCGGCATGGATCACGTCGGGGCGTGCGGCGGGAATCCAGATATCGCAGGGAACATCGATGACGGCATCGCTGTCGAGCTTGCGGCCGCGCGGATGATCGCGCAGCGGCCGGCCGGCATCCTTCAACGCGATCAGCGCGCCGATGTCGAGACCGCCTTCATCGACAAGTGTCCCGTGCGTGTCGCTGGCGCCGATCAGCACGGCGCCCTTCTCCGCAAGAAACCGGCTGGCATGCTTTCCGACCGCACCGAACCCCTGGATCACGAACCGCGCGCCCTGGAGCGGCATGCCGACGTGCTTGGCCGCGACGTCGATCGCGGCGACCAGTCCGAACCCGGTGGCGCCGATCTCGTCGAGCGGAATCCCGCCCAATTCGCGCGGCAAGCCGACAGCCCGGCCGGTTTCGTCCTTGATCCAGCCCATTGCCAACTCGTCGGTGCCCATGTCGGGGCCGGGGATGTAATCGGCGAGATCAGCGATCGCCGCGGCAAACCCCCGGATCAGCCGCTCCTTATCGCCGGCCGGCATCTTGGGATCGGCGAAGATGACCGATTTGCCGCCGCCATGCGGCAGCCCGGCGGCCGCGTTCTTCAGAGTCATGGCGCGGGCGAGGCGGAAAGCTTCCTCGGCGCTGACATCAGGAGCCATGCGCACGCCACCGATCGCCGGGCCGCAAGCAATGTTGTCGAGCGCGATGACGGCTTTCAGGCCGAGCTTCGGCCGCCAGATATGCACGATCTTCAACGGGCCGAGTTCATCGGCAAAGCGGAACGGATCATCCATGACCGGCCTCTGCACGGAGCGGAGTTTGCAGGTCCTCGATCAACGCTAGCAAGCGCGCGGCCGCGCCGCCGGTGACCACACGATGATCAAAGATTAGCGACAACGGTATATGGTGTCGTCGCGGGCCGGAACCTCCCGGAACGGCGCCCGGCCCGATGCGGCCGGCTCCGAGGCGATGGCGAGGATCAGCACGAGCGGGTTCTCGGACCTTTGCATTCGCGAGCACCAGCCGCACTGCCTCTACCAGTCGGCCGCTGTCACATTGCCCGCCACTTCCCATCGTGAGCCGCCGCTGTGCGGCAAGGTCGGCCGGCAGATCGGCAGGTCGGTTTCGCCGGTTAACGAAGGGCTTCCTGTATCAAGAGGGGCGCCGCCGGGGCGCCCCGCCGAGCCGCCGCTCAGGCGGCCTTGACCTCGATCTTTTTGTGCTGCTGCGCTTCTGCTGTCTTGGGCAGTGTGACCGTCAGCACTCCCTTTGACAGCTCTGAGCTGATCTTATCCCGATCGACCCCGGCCGGCAGCGCGAGTGAACGCTGGAACGAGCCGAAGGAGCGCTCGCAGAGATAGTAATCCCCATCCTTCTTCTCGTTCTCCTGCCGCTTCTCGCCCTTGATCGTCAGCATGTCGCCGCTAACGGTTACATCGACGTCCTCGGCCTCCATGCCGGGCAGCTCGGCGGTAATCTTGTAGGCCTTGTCGTTCTCGGTGACATCGATCGCCGGCATCGTGGAGGTGAACGTCCTCTCGATCCGCCGCACCGGATCGAAATCGAACATCCGGCGCAAGGAAGGCATGGCGAAGCCACCCGCGAACCGGTCGAACACGCGGTCCATTTCATCGCGAAAGGAACGCCAAACATCGGGCGTCCGGGCAGGCGCGGGTGCGGCCGGACCTGGTGCCGGGGTGGGGGCTGGGGCGGCTTGTTTCACTTCGACGGCGGTATCGGCCATGGTTTTTCTCCATCAACAAATGAACGGGCAATCCTCGCCGGGCTTACTCATCGCCGCTTTGACCTATCTCAATCAGGTGTTGGATTTCCGAGCCGCTCTTGACCTGCATCAACGGCGGGTGTTCGGAACCGATTTAGCAATCACTTCAGAAGCCGTTTGTGGCACGCGCCGGACGGCTGTCGATTGCGAAAGGGGAACCGAATGATGCGGCCAGAAGCCACCGACGGACGCCTGGTGGCCGCCGCGGTGATGGGTTGCCTCGCTTTTGGCTCGGTGCTGCTCCTGATCGCTGCTGCAAGCATTCCTGTCATTGCCGGGCTGGTGGCGGCCGCCGTGGCGGGGACGGGGCTAATCGCGCTTTGGCTCGAGCGACGGGCCGCATCCGTTCGCTCTGCCTGGGGGCGTGGCTGTCTCGCGAACGGTCTGCTGAGTGCCGCGGTCGCGGTCAGCTTCGATGTCCAGGATGAGCCCTGGCTTGGCGGTTCGTCGTTTGCGGACGATCTCGACCGCGCAATCGGCCCGCTTACTCATTTTGTTTGGGCCCTGGCGGCGCGCGCCGGCCTCGCGGCCCTCATCCTGGCGACCGTTCTGGTAGCGCTGAGCTATCGGCTGCTCGGCCTGCCAGGCCGCAAGGCGTAACAGCGCTTCACCGCTATTCCGGTTCGGGAACCCGGCGCAATTGCTTGGCGCGGCTGCGCGCCAGCTTCGTCTCAAGGCGCTCCGCGCGAGAGGAGGCAGTCGGACGCGTTGGCACACGCGGCTTCACGGGTACTGCGGCCTGCCGCACGAGGTCGATCAGCCTTTGATAGGCGTCCTGCCGATTGCGGTCCTGGGTGCGGAAGCGGCGCGCCGTGATGACAATCACACCGTCTGCGGTCATGCGCCGCCCGGCGATGCGGCGCAGCCGCGCGCGCATCGGTTCGTCGAGACTTCGTGAATGCTCGGCGTCGAACCGGAGCTGGACGGCGCTGGCAACCTTGTTGACGTTCTGCCCGCCGGGCCCCCCGGCGCGGACGAACGTTTCCTCGATTTCATCCTCATCGATGGCGTGATGCTCGGTCACGCGGATCATGCCGCCCCTCATTGCGGAGCGCCTGCCCTAGCCCTTGCTGCAGGTTGATTTTTCATCGCGTCAGGACCCGGCGGGGGCAAAAAACCGGGCCTTCGCAAGTTCGGTGGTAGCCACGTATCCGGCTACGATCATGATGACCGCACCGATCTCGGATGCTGACAGCGACATAAAGCCGAATATCAGGCTTGGTCCATCGAGGAAAGGGAGCGTGAAGATGACGACCCCGACTGCCAGAGTCGAACACAACAAAAGACGCGAGACGCTGCCGATCAGACTGGCAGCTGCCGCCACCGGAGTCCGTGCTGCTCGAAACCGGCCGCCCGCTGCTGATCCCGGGTCGCGATCCGACACCGGGCACAGCGGTGCAGGTATCGTTCGCGGCTACTATGGAATCCTTATTTTTCGCTCCGAGAGCCGCTCTGGAATTTATATGGGTCCAGTGCCTTTTAACGGCCCTTCGGTTCGAATCCGCTGGCGGCTCGAGCACGCCGTAGAGCACGAGCACATCGACAGCCAATCCTTGATATCTCTCCTTCTGCTAATCGAGGTCAATAATGCTTGATATCATCATGCTCGCTGTCGGCTGTGGGTTCTTTGTCGCGGCCATTCTGTACACGTTCGGCTGCGACCGTATCTGAGGGACCAGCAATGATCTTCGATTACTCGTTGGCCGCGGCAGTCACCCTCGGCCTCTTGATTTATCTCGTCTACGCGCTGATCCGCCCGGAGAAGTTCTGACCAGCGCGGCTCGGAGGAGCAAGTTGCGATGACTGCAAATGGCTGGATCCAGATAGCGATCTACGCGGTTCTGGTCACAATCTGCGTAAAGCCGCTCGGCGCCTACATGGCACAGGTGTTTTCCAACGAGCGCACCTTCCTGTCGCCGGTGCTCGAACCGATCGAGCGCGGCATCTACCGCCTTAGCGGGATCGACGGGAAAAGCGAGCAGCACTGGGTGACCTATACCGTCGCGATGCTGCTGTTCAGTCTTGTCAGCTTCATCGTCGCTTTACGGGCTGCAGCGGCTGCAGGGTGTGCTGCCGTTCAATCCGCAGGGCATGTCTGCGGTCGAGGAAACCTCCTCGTTCAATACCGCGGTCAGCTTCACGACCAATACGAACTGGCAGGGATACGGCGGCGAGACGACGATGAGCTATTTGACCCAGATGGCCGGCCTCACCGTGCAGAATTTCGTGTCAGCGGCGGTCGGCATCGCGCTCGCCATCGCACTGATCCGCGGCTTCGCCCGCCGGTCGGCGAACACGGTCGGCAATTTCTGGGTCGATCTCACCCGGTGCACGCTCTATGTGCTGCTGCCGCTGTCGATCGTGGTGGCGCTGGTACTGGTGGCGCTCGGAATGCCGCAAAACCTCGGCAGCTATGTCGATGCGACGACGCTGGAAGGCGCCAGGCAGACGATCGCGCAGGGGCCGGCCGCCTCGCAGATCGCAATCAAGCAGCTCGGCACGAATGGCGGCGGCTTCTTCAACGCCAATTCCAGCGTGCCGTACGAGAACCCGAACGCAATCACCAACCTGATCGAGATGTGGGCGATCCTCGTCATCAGCGCGGCGCTGACCTACACGTTCGGCCGCATGGTCGGCAATACAAGGCAGGGCTGGGCGATCTTCGCCGTAATGGGTGTGCTGTTTCTGGCCGGGATGAGCGTGACCTATTGGTCCGAGTCGCAGGGTAACCCGGCCTTCGCCGCAATGCAGATAGATCAGGCGCCAAGCGCGCTTCAGGCAGGCGGCAACATGGAAGGCAAGGAGGTCCGGTTCGGGATCGCGAATTCGACGATCTGGGCTGTCGCAACGACCGATGCCTCAAACGGCTCGGTCAACTCGATGCATGACAGCTACACGCCGCTTGGCGGGCTCATCCCGCTGATCAACATTCAGCTCGGCGAAATCATTTTCGGCGGCGTCGGCTCCGGCCTTTACGGCATGCTGTTGTTCGCGATCCTGGCGGTGTTCATCGCCGGGCTGATGGTCGGCCGCACACCGGAATATCTCGGCAAGAAGATCGAGGCGAAGGAGGTCAAGATGGCGATGCTCGCCATCCTGATCCTGCCGCTGTCGATCCTCGGTTTCACGGCGCTCGCGTCCGTGCTGCCGGTCGGCCTTGCCGGCCCGGCGAACCAGGGACCGCACGGTTTCAGCGAGATCCTCTACGCGTACAGCTCGGGCACCGGCAACAACGGCAGTGCCTTCGCCGGGCTGTCAGCCAATACGCCCTTCTACAACACGACGATCGGCATGGCGATGCTGCTCGGCCGGTTCTTCTTCATCGTGCCGATGATGGCGGTGGCCGGCTCGCTTGCCGCCAAGCGCATCGTACCGGCTTCCGCCGGCACCTTTCCGACCGACCGCCCTCTGTTCGTTGGACTGCTTGCGGGCGTGATCCTGATCGTTGGCGGCTTGACGTTCTTCCCCGCATTGGCGCTCGGCCCGATCGTCGAGTATTTCGTCATGCAGGCCGGCACGCTCTACTGATCGAAACCAAGCAAGCCTCACGGTAATGCGCCTTATGGGGGCACGCTAATGACCACAATGGAAATTGCACCTCACCTGCGCAAGCGGATGCCGGTCGCAACGATGACCGATCCGGCAATCCTGGTGCCGGCCATCGGCCAGGCGTTTCGCAAGCTCGATCCGCGCCTGATGGTGAAGAACCCGGTCATGTTCGCGGTCGAAATCGTTGCCGCGCTGACGACGCTGCTTTTCCTGCGCGATCTGGTGACCGGCGCCGGCGGCTACGGGTTCTCGTTCCAGATCAATCTCTGGCTCTGGTTCACCGTGCTGTTCGCCAACTTCGCCGAGGCGGTCGCCGAGGGGCGCGGCAAGGCACAAGCGGCGACCTTGCGCAAGTCGAAGACCGAAACGATGGCGAAGCTGCTGTCTGGGTCGAGCGGCGAACGGCAACAGGTGCCGGGGACCTCGCTGAAACCCGGCGATGTCGTTCTGGTCGAGGCCGGCGACATAATCCCGTCGGACGGCGAGGTCGTCGAGGGGGTGGCCTCGGTCAACGAGGCGGCGATCACCGGCGAGAGTGCGCCGGTCATCCGCGAGAGCGGCGGCGATCGCTCGGCTGTAACCGGCGGCACGGAAGTCATCTCCGACTGGATCAAGGTTCGGATTACCGCAGCGTCGGGTTCGACGTTTCTCGACCGCATGATCGCGCTCGTCGAGGGGGCCGAGCGGCAGAAGACGCCGAACGAGATCGCCCTCAACATCCTACTCGCCGGCATGACGCTGATCTTCGTTTTTGCCGTCGCGACGATCCCGAGTTTTGCCTCCTATGCCGGCGGCAGCCTCAGCGTGCTGGTGCTCGTGGCGCTGTTCGTCACGCTGATCCCGACGACGATCGGTGCCTTGCTGTCGGCGATCGGCATCGCCGGGATGGACCGGCTCGTGCGGTTCAACGTACTGGCGATGTCGGGGCGGGCGGTCGAAGCGGCCGGCGATGTCGATACGTTGCTGCTCGACAAGACCGGGACGATCACGCTCGGCAATCGGCAGGCCACCGAGTTCATCCCGCTCGCCGGTGTGTCCGAGCACGAGCTGGCCGACGCGGCGCAGCTGGCCTCGCTCTCCGACGAAACGCCCGAAGGCCGTTCGATCGTCGTGCTGGCCAAGGACAAATACGGCATTCGAGGCCGCGACATGGCGGAGCTCCGCGCGAATTTCATCCCGTTCTCGGCGCAGACCCGGATCAGCGGCATCGACACCGAAGAGACCTCGATACGCAAGGGGGCCGTCGAGGCGGTGCTGGCCTATGTCGAGGCGGCCCGGCTACCGACACCGATGCGGAGCGGCAATGTCGCTCTGGCTGTGGCCCACAATCCCGCGGCGCGCGAGCTGAGTACCATTGCCGAGCGCATCGCACAGGCCGGCGGTACGCCGCTGGCCGTCGCCAAGGATGGAAGGCTGATCGGCCTCGTTCACCTGAAGGACATCGTCAAGGGCGGCATCCGTGAGCGCTTTGCGGCGCTGCGCAAGATGGGCATCCGCACCGTGATGATCACCGGCGACAATCCGATGACTGCGGCGGCAATCGCCGCCGAATCCGGGGTCGACGATTTCCTCGCGCAGGCGACGCCGGAGGCCAAGCTCAAGCTGATCCGCGAAGAACAGGCGCAGGGCAAGCTTGTGGCGATGTGCGGCGACGGCACGAACGACGCGCCGGCGCTGGCGCAGGCCGATGTCGGCGTTGCGATGAACACCGGGACGATGGCGGCGCGCGAAGCCGGCAACATGGTCGATCTCGACAGCGATCCGACAAAGCTGATCGAAATCGTCGAGATCGGCAAACAGCTGCTGATGACCCGGGGCGCGCTGACCACCTTTTCAATCGCTAACGACATCGCGAAATATTTCGCGATCATCCCAGCAATCTTTATCGCGTTCTATCCACAGTTGGAGGCGCTGAACATAATGCATCTAGCGACGCCGCAGAGCGCGATCCTATCGGCAATCGTCTTCAATGCGCTGATCATAATCGCGCTGATCCCACTGGCATTGCGCGGCGTGAGTTATCGGCCGGTCGGCGCCTCCAGCATCCTGCGCCGCAACCTGCTGATCTACGGCATCGGCGGGATCATCGTGCCCTTCGTCGGGATCAAGCTGATCGACTTGGCGATCACCGCCGTCGGTCTGGCCTGATCCTTTAGGACATCGACCATGTTGAAGGAAATCCGCCCCGCGATCGTGATGATCATCGCCATGACGATCATCACCGGTCTTATCTATCCGCTTGGGATGACAGGCATCGCTCAGCTCGTCTTTCCATATCAGGCCAATGGCAGCTTGATCGAGAAAAACGGGAAGGTCATCGGCTCGGTGCTGATCGGACAGAACTTTACGGATGCGAAGTACTTCCACGGCCGGCCCTCGGCGACGACCGACACCGACCCGAATGATCCGACCAAGACCGTTCCTGCGCCCTACAATGCCGGCGCCTCGAGTGGTTCGAATGCCGGCCCGACCAGCAAGGCGCTGATCGACCGCGTGAAGGAAGACGTCGAGAAGCTGCAAGCCGAAAACCCGAACACGCCGATCCCGGCGGATCTGGTCACCACCTCTGGCAGCGGCCTCGATCCCGAAGTCACCCCGGCCGGCGCACTGTTCCAGGTGCCGCGCGTCGCCAAGGCGCGAGGCATTACGGAACAGCAGGTGCGGGTGCTGGTGGACGCGAACACCGAGGGCCGATACGTCGGCGTGATCGGTGAGCCGCGCGTCAACGTGTTGAAGCTTAATTTGGCACTCGACGGCATCGATCGCAAATAGCCATCCCCGCTGCACCCCGATCGGAGATTCGGCAATCAAGCTCATGTTCCGCCTCCGCCGCACGGAATCCGACGATGAGCGATCGGCCGGAAGCTGACCAGCGGCCGTCACCCGAAGCATTGCTTCGGCAGCTCGGGTCCGAAACGCGCGGCCGACTCAAGATTTTCGTGGGCGCCGCGCCCGGTGTCGGCAAGACCTACGAAATGCTGCAAACGGCGCAAGCGAAGCGCCGCGAGGGCGTCGATGTCGTGGTCGGCGTCGTCGAGACGCACGGCCGCAAGGAAACCGAGGCGCTGCTCGAAGGGCTGGAGATCGTTCCCCGGCGGCGGGTCGAATACAAGGACCGCCGGCTTGATGAAATGGACATCGACGCGATCCTCGATCGCCGTCCGCAACTGGTGCTGGTCGACGAACTGGCGCACACCAACGCACCGGGCAGCCGGCATCCGAAACGGTACATGGACGTCGAGGAGTTGCTCGGCGCCGGCATCGATGTCTATGCGACGCTGAACATCCAGCACGTCGAAAGCCTCAACGATGTCGTGGCCCAGATCACCCGCATCCGTGTCCGCGAGACCGTGCCGGATTTGATTATCGACCGGGCCGACGATATCGAACTGGTCGATTTGACGCCGGACGATCTGATCCAGCGGTTAAAGGAAGGCAAGGTGTACGTCCCCCGCAACGCGGAGCGGGCAATCCAGCACTATTTCAAGCCGGGCAATCTGACCGCGTTGCGCGAGCTGGCGCTGCGGCGCACGGCGGATCGCGTCGACGATCAGATGGTCGACTACATGCGCGCCCATGCGATCCAGGGACCCTGGGCCGCCGGCGAGCGCGTGCTGGTCGGCGTCAACGAGGCTCCGAATTGCGCCGGTGTGGTGCGTTATGCGCGGCGGCTTGCCGATCGGTTGCGAGCGCCGTGGACCGCGATCCACGTCGAAACCTCGCGCGTACAGCAGCTGAGCGAACAGGAACGCGATCGGATCGCAGAAGGCCTCCGCTTGGCCGAACGCCTCGGCGGTGAAACCTATACCGTACCCGGGCGCAATGTTGCCGACGCCGTTCTCGATTACGCCCGGGCCAACAATTTCACCCATATCGTCATCGCCAAATCACAGCGCCCGCGCTGGTCCGAATGGCTGCGCGGATCCGTGACGCATCAGCTGATCCGCCGCGCCGGCGACATCAGCATCCATGTCATTGCCGAACGGGAGGAAGGCGAAACACCGCAACAGGCCCAGCCGCCAATCAAGCTTGCACCGCATCACCGTGCGCTTGATCCGAAAGCCTATTTGATCGCTGCCGGATTTGTCGCGGCGGCATTGGGCCTGGGGCTTATCCTGCAGCAGTTTCTGGCGGTATCCAATATCGGGCTAGTGTTCCTGACCGCAGTACTGGCCACCGCGATCACATCAGGGCTGTGGCCGGCGCTGTTCGCCTGCCTTGCCAGCGTATTGGCATATAACTTCTTCTTTTTGCCGCCGCTTTACACCTTCACGATCGCGGATCCGGAAAATCACGTCGCACTGTTCTTCTTTACGGTCGTGGCGGTCATTGCCAGTCATCTGACTGCGCGGACACGCGCCGAGGCGGTTACCGCCCGGCAGCGCGCCAAGACGACTGAGGATTTGTATCTGTTCGCCCGCAAGCTCGCCACGGCTGTTACGCTCGACGATCTCTTGTGGGCAACGGCGTTCCAGATCGCCTCGATGCTCAAGGTCAACGTGGTTTTGCTGCTCCCTGAGGATGGAACGGTTGCGATGCGCGCGGCCTATCCGCCTGAAGACACCTTGGACGAGGCCGACCTTGCGGCCGCCAAGTGGTGCTGGCAGCACGATCAGCCGGCGGGCCGTGGCGCCGATACATTACCCGGCGCAAAGCGGCTGTTCATTCCGATACACACCGGCCGCGGTCCGGTTGCGGTTGTCGGACTCGACAATGATAGCCCGGGTGCATTGCTCAGCCCTGATCAGCATCGGCTGCTCAGCGCGCTTGCTGACCAGGCGGCGTTGGCAATCGAGCGGATCAATCTCGCCCGGGATATCGAACAGGTCCGGGTGGCGGCCGAAACGGAGCGGCTGCGTTCGGCGTTGCTGACCTCGCTTTCGCACGATCTGCGCACCCCGCTTGCCTCGATCCTGGGCTCTGCGACGAGCCTGAAGAATTATAGTCAGGCGCTCGATCAGGCAGACCAGGACGAGCTGATAAGGACGATCCAGGAAGAAGCCGAACGCCTCAATCGCTTCATCTCGAATCTGCTCGATATGACGCGGCTGGAGTCCGGTGCGCTCAAACCGCAGGCCGAGTTCTGCGATATCGGCGATATCGTCGGCAGCGCGTTGGGGCGGGCCGGCAAAGTTCTCGACCGGCATCGGGTGATGGTCGATCTGGGGGACGGCCTGCCGATGCTCAGCCTAGATCCGGTCCTCTTTGAGCAAGTGCTGTTCAACCTGCTCGACAACGCTGCCAAATACGCGCCGGCCGGCACTGAAATTCGGGTATCCGCGCAGCAGGAAAATGGGGTCGTGCGGGTACGGGTGAGCGACGAGGGCGAGGGAATCCGGCCGAGCGATCTGGAACGGATTTTCGACAAGTTCTACCGAGTGCACGCGGGGGATAGAAGGCGCGCCGGAACCGGTCTGGGGCTTGCGATCTGCCGCGGCTTTATCGAGGCCATGGGCGGCACCATCGTAGCCGGTAATCGCTCGGACCGATCCGGTGCGGTGTTCACGATCAGCCTTCCTGTCGTCGCCGACCGCGCCGCGACACGGGAGATGGCCGCATGATCGGCAGCGCCGCTCCGCTGAAGGTTCTCGTCGTCGACGATGAGCCGGCAATTCGCCGCTTTCTGCGAACCAGCCTGACGGCGCAAGGTTATCAGGTCATCGAGGCCGAGGACGGGGCTGGAGCGCTGGAGCATCTGCGACGCAGCACCGTCGACATCCTGGTCCTCGATCTTGGGCTTCCCGATATCAACGGGCTTGAGATCATCGAGCGCCTGCGGAACCAGGGATCGCCGCTGCCGATCATCGTTCTGTCGAGCCGTGGCGACGAAGCGGGCAAGGTCATGGCGCTTGATCTCGGCGCCGATGATTACATCACCAAACCGTTCGGCATCGACGAGTTGCTGGCCAGGCTTCGCGCCGCGCTGCGCCACCGTCTCCAGCGGGAAGGAGAGCAGCCGGTATTCCGCTGCGGTGAACTCAGCATGGATCTCGTGCGCCGTATCGTCTCGGTTGGCGGCAACGAGGTGAAGCTGACGCCGCGAGAGTACGATTTGCTCCGGTTGTTCGTCGCGCACGCCGGGAAGGTGCTGACGCACAAATTTATCCTGCGTGAGCTTTGGAGCGGCGACGCAGACGTGCAATATCTGCGCGTCTATATCCGGGCACTGCGTCAGAAGATCGAACCTGATCCCGAGCAGCCCCGCTATATTCTGACAGAGCAGGGCGTCGGCTACCGCATGCGTTCTCCGGACTGATAGGGTGTTCGACCGTATCACGAGAGGCCTGACCGGGTGGACATCGCTGATCTCGTAACCCCGCAACGCGTCATCGCCTCGATGCAAGCAGGCGACAAGCCGCAGCTACTGCGCGATCTGTCCGAGCGCGCGGCGAAGCAGGTGGGCGGAAACAGCGAGATGATCTTCGAGGCCTTGCGGTCGCGGGAAGCGCTCGGGTCGACCGGTGTCGGCCAAGGAATAGCCCTGCCGCACGCTCGAATCGTCGGCCTGGAGCATTTTTTTGGCCTGTTTGCCCGGTTGGAGCGGCCGATCGCCTTTGACTCCATCGATGATGGTCCGGTCGATCTCGTGTTCCTCCTGCTCATTCCAGAACAGGCCGACAGCGAGCATCTCGCCGCCTTGGCGGCGGTGTCGCGCCGATTGCGGCAGCGCGAAGTTGCCGCTCGACTGCGCAATGCCAAAGCCGGTGCGGAACTTTTCGACATCCTGACAGGACCGCGAACCGCTGGCGCGAATAACCCTGCAAGACCCTGAGCCGAAATGCGGATAGCTTGATCGATCCGCTGTCCTCACCATCACACCCGCATCGGGTCGAGCACCGCACCGCCCTGTTCGTCGCCGATGCGATCGACCCGGAAACCGCCCGATTGCCGCCGCCACAGTGCGGCATAGGTGCCGCCCGCTTCCAGCAGCCGCTCGTGCGTACCCTCCTCGACGATGCGGCCGCGATCGAGCACGCACAGCCGGTCCATCTGACAGATCGTCGAGAGCCGGTGCGCGATCGCGATCACCGTGCGCCCCTCCATCAGCTGCGAGAGCTGCTCCTGGATCGCTGCCTCGACCTCGGAATCGAGCGCCGAGGTCGCCTCGTCGAGCACCAGGATCGGCGCGTCCTTCAGAATGACACGGGCCAGTGCAATGCGCTGCCGCTGCCCGCCGGACAGCTTGACACCGCGCTCGCCGACATGCGCGTCGAGCCCGGTGCGGCCGTGCCAGTCCTCCAAGCCGTCGATGAATTCGAGCGCGTGCGCCCGCCGCGCCGCATCGACGATCTCGGCCTCGCTGGCATCCGGCCTGCCGTAGCGGATGTTGTCGCGGATCGAGCGGTGCAGGAGCGACGTGTCCTGCGTCACCATGCCGATCTGCGATCGCAGGCTCTCCTGCGTCATCCCGGCGATGTCGCGCCCGTCGATCAGGATGCGCCCGCTCTCCGGCCGATAAAACCCGAGCAGCAGATGCACCAGCGTCGATTTGCCGGCGCCGGAGCGGCCGACCAGCCCAACCCGCTCGCCCGGCGCGACATCGAGATCGAGGCTGCGCAAAACGCCGCCGCGCCGGGGGCCGCGGCCGTAGTCGAAGCGCACATTCTCGAAACGGATCGACCCCGCCACCCGCGTCAGTTCGACCGCGCCCGGCAAGTCGGCCATCTGCCGCGCCACTGCGATCGAGCGCATGCCGTCCTGGACCTGCCCGACATCGTCGAAGATGTTCGCGATCTGCTGCGCGAGCACTCCGGACATGCTGTTGATTTGCCACGCCATCGGGATTGCCGTCGCGACCGTGCCGACCTCGATGTGCCCGGCGGCCCACAACCCGATCGCCAGCGCGCCGGTGCCGACCAGCAGCAGCGCGTTCATCGCCTGCAGGCACAGGCCCCACCACGTCCCGATGCGCTGCTGCGCGCGCCAGGTCTCGGTGTGCTCGTCAACCGCGTTGCGGACGAACGCGTCCTCGTCGCGCGAGCGGGCGAACAGCTTTACGGTCAGGATGTTGGTGTAGCTGTCGACGATTTTGCCGGTAAGGACCGAGCGCATCTCGGACATAGCGCGCGAGCGGTCGCGCATCTGCGGCAGAAACCGCGCCAGCACCCAGAGGTAAACCGCGAACCAGCAGATAATCGGCACCGCCAGCCGCCAATCGGCCGCCGACAGCAACAGGATCGCGGTCGTGCCGTATACCAGGATGTACCAGATCCCGGCGACCGACAGCACGACGCTCTCGCGCAATGCCGGCCCGGTCTGCATGACGCGGGCCGCGATGCGCCCGGCGAAATCGTTCTGAAAGAACGTCCAGCCCTGCCGTACGACATGCCAATGGTTCTGCCAGCGCACGAGGTTGGTCAGGCCCGGCACCAGCATCAGATTGGCCACGATCAACTGCGCGAAATGCGCCGCCGGGCGGACGATCAGGAACAGCGCCGCCATCAGCAGCAGCTGCCCGCCCGCCGCCTGCCAGATCGCGTCCGGCTGGGTCGTCGAGACCAGCGCGACGATGCGCCCGATCGACACCGGGATCAGCGCGTCGACGATCGCGACGCAGAACCCGGTCACGAACAGCGCCGCGACAGCGCCCGGGATCTGCCGCACGAAATGCCAGTAGAAGCGCATCAGCGCGTGCGTATCGCCGAGCACCGGCGGCGGCGCGTCGGGCGGAGGCCCGGTCGGATCGAGAAGGCGTTCGAAAAATCGCAGCATCGCCGCTACATGCGCGCCGCGGCGCGGGCGGTCAATCGTTCGTGATGCCGGGCAGGCCTACACAAGGCGCAGTTCAATGCGATCCGCGCCGGGCGGCTCGCCCCGCCTGTCCGGTTTGCTTCGACCATTAAAAAATGGTAAACGAATGAGGCAAAGCCTAGCTATCAGAAAAGCAATGTCGGATAATCCGGCTCTGGGCATTTCGTTCAGCGGGGCAACGCCATGTTCTACCTCTGGATCGTGCTCGCAATCGTTGGAGCCGTCGCTCTCGGCGCAAGCATGACCGTGATCCACGGTTACGCAGCGCCGCTCCTCGTCGCTGTGCTCGGCGGCGTTCTCATGCAGGCCGGTATCATCGTCTTCGCGCTGAATTTCGGCCGGGGAAAACCGCGGCCCCGGCGCCGCCGGTACGAGATAAGAACGGCCGGCTAGCGATCCGGCCGCGCTGTCTTTCAGCGCAGCTCGGCGAAATCCTCTTCCCAGAATTCGCCGGGTCCGCGGCCAGCCCCGGCACCGATAGCGGCGCCGCTTTCCCGCTCGGCGGCGCGCAGTTCGACGCGACGAATTTTGCCGGAAATCGTCTTCGGCAGTTCGGCGAATTGGAGCCGGCGGACCCGCTTGAACGGCGCGAGATGGGCCCGCAGATGGCGGAAGATCGACAGCGCCGTCTCGCGGTCCGGGGTGTGCCCTGCCGCCAGCGCGACAAATGCCTTCGGCACCGCGAGCCGCACCGGGTCGGGCGACGGGACCACCGCCGCCTCGGCCACGGCAGGGTGCTCGATCAGCGCGCTTTCCAATTCGAACGGGCTGATCCGGTAGTCGGAGGCTTTGAACACGTCGTCGGCGCGGCCGACATAGGTGAAATGCCCATCGGCGTCGCGCAGCGCGATGTCGCCGGTGCGATAGACATTCGCGCTATGGACGGGGCCAAGCGGAACAACGGCGCCGTCGTCGCCCTGATACCCTTGCATCAGCCCGAGCGGCGGCGGATCGAGCGGGAGGCACACTTCCGCCTCGTCCTGCTCCTGCCCGTTCTCGTCGAGCAATTGCACCCGGTAGCCGGGCGCCGGCCGTCCCATCGCGCCGGGCTTGATCGCCTGCCCCGGAAAATAGCCGATCTGCAACGTCGTCTCGGTTTGGCCGTAGCCCTCGCGGATCGTCAATCCCCAGGCGGTGCGGACCTGCTCGATGACTTCCGGATTGCACGGCTCGCCGGCGCTCAGCAGCTCGCGCAACGCGACCTTGCGCGACTTCACGTTTTCCTGAATCAGCATGCGCCACACCGTCGGTGGCGCGCAGAACGTCGTGATCCGGTGGGAAGCCAGCGCGTCGAGCAGCGCCGGCGCGTTGAACCGGGTCTGGTTCAGGATGAATACCGTCGCGCCGGCGTTCCACGGCGCGAAAAAGCAGCTATAGGCATGCTTCGCCCAGCCCGGCGACGAGATGTTGAGGTGGATGTCGCCGGGTTCGAGGCCGATCCAGTACATCGTCGCGAGATGGCCGACCGGGTAGCTCTGATGGCTGTGCAATACGAGCTTCGGCCGGGCGGTGGTGCCGGACGTGAAATACAGCAGCAGCGGGTCCGTCGCCCTTGTCTCGCCGTCCGGCGCGAATTCGGCCGAAGCCTCGTAGGAATCCTCATAGCGGTGCCATCCCGGTGCGTCCCCCCCGACGGCGATGCGGGTATAGCTGCCCGGCACCTCGGAGAATTTTCCGGTATTGTCGGCGCTGGTGATCACATGGCGGGCGCGGCCGCGGTCGAAGCGGTCGATCAGATCGTCGCGAGTCAACAGCGTCGTCGCTGGGATCACGACCGCGCCGAGCTTCATCGCCGCCAGCATCGCCTCCCATAGCGGCACGACATTGCCGAGCATCAACAGCACCCGGTCGCCGCGCTTGACGCCGAGCCCGCGCAGATGATTGGCGACCCGGTTCGAGCGCTCGGAAATCTCCGCGAAGCTCAGCTTCTGCTCGCCGCCGCCCTCGTTGACGATCCACAGCGCTGCCCGGTCATTGTCCCGCGCCATCGGGTCGAAATAATCGAGCGCCCAGTTGAAGCGGTCGAGCGCCGGCCAGCGAAACTCGCGATAGGCGCGCTCGTAATCGTTGCGATGCGCTATCAGAAAATCCCGCGCTGCGAGAAAGTTCGCGGCCGACATGTACGCCTCCCCTGGTTTATATCGCAACGCGTGAAATGGTACGGCGCGTCAGCCCGGCACGATCTCGGCGATATCGTCGACGATCAGCAGCTCGTCTTCGGCGCCCGTCTCCGGTGTGAGCCGGCGCACGATCAGCCAGGTGCCGTCGCGCGGGTTCTCACGGACTTCGGCAATGCCGCCGTCGGTCAGCTTCAGCCTGGTGCCTGGAGCGAGGTGCTGGATCGCGAACATGGGCTGTGCGTCGCTTGCGCTTCACGTTGTTTGGCGCGTGTCGCCGAGATTGCTTCGTCGCTCCGCTCCTCGCAATGACAAAACTGTGCCGCTCCTGCCCCTGCCGTCATCGCGAGCGAAGCGAAGCAATCTCGCAAGGCTCTTCTCAAGATCGATTGTGCAGGAACCGGCGGCGTCGCACCCACCCCGCACGGTTCCGGTGATGAAACAGCGGCGGCGCTTGGGGATGTGCGTTCTTTCGCGTACAGTTCCTGCCGTCTCGAACCGGGACAGTGACGGGAAGGCTGGGTTCGCTGGACCCGGATCAGCCGCTCATGTCTCGCGAAAACCATCCGGGAGGGCGTCATGACCGTGCCGAAACCGCAAAAACTCTCGCATCTCGTGCTGCAAACCAACCGGCGCGACGCAATGCGCGACTGGTACTGCACCGTTCTCGGGGCCGAAATATTGCACGAGAACAAGTTCATCTGCTTCATCAGCTATGACGACGAGCACCACCGGGTCGCGTTCGTCGATCCCGGTCCTCTGGCCGACAAGGCCCCGTCCGAGGGCAAGACCGCGCGCGCCGGCGGCGAAGTGGGCCTGCATCACATGGCCTTCACCTATGCCGGGCTCGACGATCTGATCGACAATTACCAGCGCCTCAAGGACCTCGGCATCCGGCCGCATCGCTGCGTCAACCACGGCATGACGACCTCGATGTACTATTACGACCCGGACCGCAACCAGGTCGAATTGCTGGTCGACAATTTCGCGACCGCCGCCGAGGGGCAGGCCTATATGCGGCGGCGCTCGGCGACCGACAAAAACCCGGTCGGCATCGATTTCGACCCCGAGGAAATGGTCGACCGCGTCCGCGCCGGCCTGCGCACCGAGGAGCTGGTCAACATCAACGCTTCCGAGTTCGTCGGACGCCGCGTTTCGCGATTTCGGAGGGGGGCCCAGGCGAGACTATGCGAGCACACTGTTCTTCGCAGTGCGCTCGCCTCGGCTTCGAATTTGAACCGCCCGCAAGCGCTGCTTCGAGACAGCGATCTGGGACCTGGGCCGGAGCGCTCCTTCGAGATGATCGAACGACGCATGGAGGCAATCGCAGGCAGCCGAGGCAAGAACGTTATCCCGCAAGTGACTGTGCTCGGCGCTTCGGCCGAACCGCTGACACGACCGCCATCATGACTTGGCAACGACGCGCAAATTCGCCACATTGCGGGAGTACCAAGCAACCGGTGAACCAATGCGTGCTGGTATTGCACCGTTTCGGAGCCGAGATGCTGCACGAGGACGGGGTCGTCTGCTGTATCAGTTCTGACTGACGAACCCACTGGGTCGCTCTTTCGATCCCGGCCGCTCGCGAAACCCCGGCGCGGCGCAAGGCGGCGCGTGCCGGCGGTGAAGTTGCTGCATGACATGACTTTCGCCTGTGGCAAAACAGCAAACCGATCTGCTCGACAGCCAGCCGCGAATGAAGGGGAGTCGGCGTGCTCGGCCGCCCCGCATAATTCAACCAAGGCATGCACCTGATGTACTTCTCGACCGGTCGCAATGCTCGACTTGCGGTTCCTTGCTCGGCTTCCGGCAATTCCCTGCTCGTTTGCTGCGCCGCTTCCGCGAAAGCAGCCAGCACGATTTCAAGGTTGGACGTTGTTCGCGCAGCGCCGTCACCGAAGGATTCTTCCCTGCCTAATCAGCGATATTTGCCGCGCGGCTGGCATTCGCGGCGGGCGGGGCGGCAATAATGCCGGTGGTCGGGCGGCTGGCCGCTCAACCCGGGACAATCGAGGCGACATGAGAAACGACGACCGGCCGCGCAACTATCGTCCGGATACGCTGCTGACGCATCTCGGACGCAACCCCGAGGCGCAGAGTGGCGCGATCAACCCGCCCGTCTATCACGCCTCGACGATCCTCTCGAAGAACGTCGCCGAGTGGGAGAGCCGGCCCGACCCGAAGGCGCAGTTCGGCGTCGTGCGCTACGGCCTGACGGGCACGCCGACGACCTTCGCGCTCGAGGAACTGCTCGCGAAGATCGAGGGCGGCTATCGCGCCGCGATCGTCTCGTCCGGGCTGGCGGCGGTTACCGCGCCGCTGCAGGCCTGCGTCAGCGCCGGCGACCATGTGCTGATGGTCGATTCGGTGTACGGCCCGGCGCGCCGTTTCTGCAACCAGGTGCTGACCCGCTTCGGCGTCGAAACGACCTACTACGACCCGCTGATCGGCGACGGCATCGAGCGGCTGATGCGGCCGAACACCAAGGTCGTCTATGTCGAGTCGCCCGGCTCGCTGACCTTCGAGGTGCAGGACATCCCGGCGATCGCCGCGGTCGCGCATCGCTACGGCGCCCGCGTCCTGATG
Organism: uncultured Alphaproteobacteria bacterium; assembly: GCA_963847345.1. GTDB lineage: Bacteria > Pseudomonadota > Alphaproteobacteria > ATCC43930 > CGMCC-115725 > DATARH01. Next base: position 66,439 of record CAWJZU010000013.1, read on the forward strand.
GACAATACCTGGGCGACGGGGTGCTTGTTCCGCGCGTTCGAGCACGGCGTCGACGTCTCGATCCACGCCGCGACCAAATATATCGGCGGCCATTCCGACATCATGCTCGGCGCCGTCGTCACCAACGAGGAAAGCTGGCTGCCGGTCAGGTCGATGATCGGCGATCTCGGCCACTGCGCCGGTCCCGACGACATCTTTTTCGCGCTGCGCGGCATGCGGACGCTGAGCGTGCGGCTGGAGCGGCACCAGAAGAACGCGCTCGAAGTGGCGCGCTGGCTGCAGACCCGGCCCGAGGTGTCGCGGGTGCTCTACCCGGCCCTGCCCGAGGACCCGGGACACGAATTGTGGAAGCGCGATTTTCTCGGCGCCAGCGGGCTGTTCGGGGTCGTCCTCAATTCGGTGCCGAAGGAAGCCGTCGCCGCCTTTGTCGACTCGCTCGATCTGTTCGGCATCGGCGCGAGCTGGGGCGGCTACGAGAGCCTGATCCAGCCGTCTTTCCCCGAGCGCAGCCGCACCGCGACTAGATGGGAGGCCGAGGGGCCGCTGGTGCGCATCCATATCGGCCTCGAAGACCCGCAAGACCTGATCGCCGATCTGGCGCAGGGCCTAAACCGGCTGCGCGCTGCGGCCTGAGACCGGCGATGAGGGTAGGGCGGGTGAACGCCCGCGAAAGTCGTCGGTAACCCGCCGTTCCTAGCCCGAATGGCGGGTTACGCTACGCTCGCCCGCCCTACTCCTTCCGTACTTATTCCGGCACCGGCGCCTCCGGATGCAGCAGCCCGGCCTGACGCAGATCGGCCCACAGCGACGCCGGAATCGGATGGCGCAGCAGCGCGAGATTGGCGCGGAATTCGTCGGCGTTGCGCGGCCCCGGGATGATCGCGGCGATCGCCGGATGGGCCAGCGGAAACTGCAGCGCGGCGGCTGGCAGCGGTACATTATGCGCGTCGCAGATCGCCGCGATCGCCTTGACCCTCGCGACAATCTCGGGCGGCGCCGGATTGTAGTTCCAGGTGTCGCGCCCGGCGAGGATGCCGGAATTGAGCGGCCCGCCGACCACGATCGAGGTCCCGGCCGCGACGCAGCGCGGCAACAGATCGTCGAGCGGCGCCTGTTCCAGGAGCGTGTAGCGCCCGGCCAGCAGAAACGCGTCCCACTGGCCCCATTCCATCGCTTCGAGCAGCACTTCGCGCTCGTTGACGCCGATCCCGATCGCCCGCACCGCGCCGCCGCCGCGCAACGCTTCGAGCGCGCGATAGCCGCTTTCGCGCAGCGTGCGCATCAGCGCCGGGTGCGCCTCGGGGCCGTGCTGGTACACGCCGATGTCATGGACATAGAGGATGTCGATCCGCGCCAGCCCAAGCCGCTGCAAGCTGTCCTCGAACGAGCGCATGATCCCGTCATACGAATAGTCGTAGACCGGGTCGAACGGCAGCGGATGGCGGCGGCCGTCGGGATGCACGCCGGTCGGGTTCGGGCGCAACAGGCGGCCGACCTTGGTGGAAAGCACCCAGTCGTCGCGCGGCCGGTCGCGCAGCGCATCGCCGACGGCGCGCTCCGCTTGCCCCACGCCGTAGAACGGCGCCGTATCAACGTAGCGCACGCCGGCGTCCCACGCTGCCGTGACGATCGCCTCGGCCGTGTGCGGCCCCACCTCGACCCGGCTGCCGCCCAATGTCGCGCAGCCGAGCCCGAGTTCGGTGACCTCGACGCCCGGTGCGGCCGATCTGCCGTCTCGGAAACTCGACCATCGTCCGTCCTCCGTTTGCCCGGCCTGAGACGCCTATCTTACCGGAGGGTCGGTATTCCGGGAATCAGACCTGGAACTGCTCGATCCCCGCCACATCGAAGGCGTTGTCGACGATCCTGCCACGGCCCTCGCCGCAATGCCGGCAGGTCGGAAACAGCTCGCCCTTGACGGCGTTGATCTCCTCAGGTTCATTGTCGGGGTGCACGTGGTCCGGGTCGTGAACAAAGCGGTACACGCCGGATTTCGGCACCACGTCGCCGGGCTTGTATTCCAGCAGGTCTTCCGGGGCGTACTTGCGTTTCTCGCGTTCTTCCATTGCTCGAATCCTGGTTTTCCTGCTGCACAACGGTGTCCTCCCGAGGCCGGTTCCGGCGTGTAGACGCTTGCCGTTGGGGAGCCGCGATGGCAGGAAAAGGCCGGACGACAGCGGGGAGAAGATGATGCCGAAAACGCAGATCCGGTCGGACAGGCTGCGCCAGCCGAGCGGAGTGTTCTCGCACGCGACGATGATCGAGGCGAAAGGCCGGCTCGTCTTCATCTCGGGCATGACCGCGCGGACGCTCGACGGTACGATCGCCGGGGTCGGGGATATCGAAATTCAGACGCGGCAAGTCTGCGAGAACCTGAAAGCCGCGGTCGAGGCGGCCGGCGGCACGATGGACGATATCTGCCGGGTCGATGTCTACATCCGCAACATGGAGCAATTCGAGGGGATCCACCGGGTCCGCCGCGAATACTTCAAGGAGCCGCTGCCCGCCTCGACGATGGTCGAGGTGACCAAGATGACCTCGCCCGACGCACTGATCGAGATCAGCGCGATCGCGGTGATCCCGGATTAGCCGCTTCGCTTTCGCACAATGCTTTGAGCGGCGGGTCGACACGCGAAACGAGCCCCACTCGAAATAATCCCCGACCCCTGCTATATCTCCCGCATAATGATCGACCGGCCGTTTATCGTGCGAATTAGCGACCCGATCCTCGGCTGAGGATCGGGGTCCCCGCCTCTTTCTCGCACTCATCAAACGAGCTGGCCATGCCGACGGATTACCGTCCGACCGTTTTTCTCCCGAAAACCGACTTCCCGATGCGCGGCGGCCTGCCGACGCTCGAACCGAAGCTGGTCGCCCGCTGGCGCGATATGGGCCTTTACCAAAAACTGCGCGACGCCTCGCGCGGCCGGGAAAAGTTCGTGCTGCATGACGGGCCGCCTTATGCCAATGGCGACATCCATCTCGGGCACGCGCTGAACAAGATCCTGAAGGATGTGATCAACCGGGCGCAGCAAATGTCCGGCAAGGACGCGCCTTATGTGCCGGGCTGGGACTGTCACGGCCTGCCGATCGAGTGGATCGTCGAGGAGAAATACCGCGCGAAAAAGCAGTCAAAGGACGAGGTGCCGCTGGCGCAGTTTCGCCAGGAGTGCCGAGAATTCGCGGCGCGCTGGGTCGAGATACAGAAGGAACAGTTCCGCCGGCTCGGCGTGATCGGTGACTGGGACCATCCCTATCTGACGATGAGCTTTGACGCCGAAGCGCAAATCATCCGCGAGATCGGCAAATTCCTGGTCAATGGCGGGCTGTACAAGGGCGCGAAACCGGTCCTGTGGTCGGTCGTCGAACAGACCGCGCTGGCCGAGGCCGAGGTCGAGTACCACGACCATCGCTCGAACACGGTCTGGGTGCGCTTTTCGATCGTCAAGCAGAGCCTGCCCGAGCTTGCCGGCGCGGCGGCGGTGATCTGGACGACGACGCCGTGGACCCTGCCCGGCAACCGCGCGATTGCCTACAGCGCCGATCTCGAATACGCGGTCTTGCGCGTCGATGCGATCGCCGAAAATAGCCGTGCGCGGGTTGGTGAACGCATCGTCGTCGCCGCGCCGCTGATCGATGAGGTCGCGGCACAGGCCGGGATTTTGGCGCATTCGATCGAAGCCCGCTTCCCCGGCGATGCGCTGGCCGGCACCGTCGCCCGGCATCCGCTGCACGGGCAGGGCTACGATTTCGACGTGCCGTTGCTCGCCGCCGATTTCGTCACTTCCGATACCGGGACGGGCCTCGTGCATATCGCGCCGGGGCACGGCGCAGACGACTGGGAACTCGGGCAGACGAACGGTTTGCCGGTGCCCGACACTGTCGGCCCGGACGGGGTGTATCTGCCAAATGTTCCGCTGTTCGCAGGACGTGCCGTGTATCGCCGGGACGGCAAACCGGGCGATGCCGACAAGGTCGTAATCGACGCGATCGAAGCGGCCGGCGGCCTGCTGGCGCGCGGCACGCTTGGTGCACTCGTACCCGCATTCGTGGCGATCGAAGGCGCCGCTGATCTTTCGCAACACGCCGCAATGGTTCATCAGCATGGCGGCCAACGATTTGCGACAAAAGGCGCTGGCCGCGATCGACGAGACCCGCTGGATCCCGCCGCAGGGCCGCAATCGCATCCATTCGATGATCGAAAGCAAGCCGGATTGGTGCGTGTCGCGGCAGCGCGACGTGGGGCGTGCCGATCCCGGTCTTTCTAAACAAGCGCACTGGCGAACCGCTGCGCGATGAAGCGGTCGTCGAGCGGGTCGCGCGGGCCGTCGAGCGCGAGGGCGCCGATGCCTGGTACACAACCGATCAGCAGGTCTTTCTCGGCAATCAATACGACGCAGCCGACTGGGAGAAGGTCACCGACATCATCGAGGTGTGGTTCGATTCGGGCTCGACGCACACCTTCGTGCTTGAAAAACGGCCTGAGCTGAAATGGCCGGCCTCGCTCTATCTGGAAGGTTCCGACCAGCATCGCGGCTGGTTCAACTCGTCACTGATCGAGGCCTGCGGCACACGCGGGCGCGCGCCGTTCGGGGCGGTGCTGACGCACGGCTTCGTGCTCGACGAGCAGGGACGCAAGATGTCGAAATCGCTCGGCAACGTGATCGCGCCCGACGACGTCATGAAACAGAGCGGCGCGGACATATTGCGGCTGTGGGTCGTCGCGTCGGATTACGCCGAGGATTTACGGATCGGCCCCGATATCCTGAAGCATATGGGCGATGCGTACCGCCGGCTGCGCAACACGCTGCGGTATTTGTTGGGGGCGCTGGCGGGCTTCACGCCGGAGGAAACGGTGCCCGCGGCGGAGATGCCGGAACTGGAGCGCTGGGTCCTGCACCGCCTTGCCGAGCTGGACGCGACCGTCCGCAACGCCATCGCCGATTACGACTTCCACGGCATGTTCACGGCGCTGCACAATTTCTGCGCCGTGGACCTGTCGGCGTTCTATTTCGACATCCGCAAGGACCGGCTCTATTGCGACGCGGCGGACGATCCGGCGCGGCGCTCGACGCGGACCGCAATGAACCGGACTTTCGATTGCCTGGCGCGCTGGCTCGCGCCGGTTCTGTGCTTCACGGCCGAGGAAGCCTGGCTCGCGCGGCACGGCGACGCGCCCGACCGCAGCATCCATCTCGAATTGTTTCCCGAAGTGCCGGCCGCGTGGCGCGACCCGACGCTCGGCGCGCGATGGGCCGAGCTGCGCGAGTTGCGGCGGGTCGTAACCGGCGCTCTCGAAGTCGAGCGCGCCGCGAAACGCATCGGGTCAAGCCTGCAGGCCGAGGTCGCGATCTATGTGCCGGAGGCGCTGGTCGAAACGCTGCGCGGCGTCGACCTCGCCGAATTGTGCATCACTTCGGCCGCAACGGCGCGCGCCGGAACCCCACCGGACGAGGCCTTTACGCTGCCCGACGCGCCGGGCATCGCCGTCATAGTGAGCCTTGCTGACGGCGCGCGCTGCGAGCGCTGCTGGCGGGTGTTGCCGGAAGTGGGCCACGTTCCAGGACACGACGATCTGTGCCGACGCTGCGCCGACGTGCTTGAACGCGGCGCGGTCCCAGCGGCCTTGACCGGCTGAACCTACGCGGAGCTGCTCTCTAGCGAGGACGAGCTTCCGAGTGGCTACCCTCGGGCAAGGGAGTCGGGCGGCCTCCGGGAGCGGCGGCTTGCGTATCAACTCGTGCGGCGTCCAGAAATTTCTTGAGGAAGAACAAGGCCGCGTCCGGCATCTCTTCCTGGGGGGCATGACCGCATTCACCGATCACCTCGCAAGTCTTGGCCGAAACAGCGGCCTTCAGGCAAGGAGCCAACGAAACGGGCACAATACGATCGCGGCTTCCCCATAACAGAAAGACCGGAACGCGGATTTGTTTATAGCGGGCCATCAGCTTCTCGATATCCGGCGGAATAATAGCGCGGGCCGTCGCAACCAGCGCCGCACGTCCACCGCGACAACACAGTGGCGCCGCATACGCCTCGACAAACTCCCTCTCGATTTTTCTGGGATCGTAATATACCTGTCTCAAGACATACCGTACCTGCCATGTCGCGGGTATCAGCCTGACCACCAACGGCCCTATGACCGGGAACCGAAGGATTTTCAGGAACAGCGGCAGCGGCTGCGGACAAGCGATGCTGTCGATGAGAATCAAAGAATTCAACCGACTGGGCTGCTGCTGTTCCAGCCGCATCGCCACGAGCAGCGCGACGCCGCCGCCCATCGAATGGCCGATCAGCCTCAGATCGTCGAGGCGGAGTGTGTCGATTACATTGAGAACGGCATCCGCTTGGCTTTCCAAGGTATAGCAGCCGTCGCGCGGCTTTTTTGACCGGCCGAACCCCCTCAGGTCTAATGAGATAACCGTATGATCCGTAGCCAGTGATGGTATGATTTTCGACCAGGTGAAGCTGCTGGCGCCAAAGCCGTGGATCAGCAGAATGGGGGGACCGCAGCCGCGGATCTCGATGTGGAGATCGCCGATGAGCTTGTTCCGATTACCGGTCGATTCGGTTTCCCGCCGCGTCACATCAGCTCCTGGCGAAGCCACCCGCGAAATCTACTACGATCTGGTCTGGGTGATCGTGTTTTTTCTGTTTGTTTTGGTCGTCGAGAATGTTCTCGTCGGTTTATGGGCGGCCACGGTGAACGGAGTGGCGGCGCCGGATGGCAGAACTTACACCAAATATGGCGTATATAGCATAGCGATGCTGTGTTCAGGCGCCGCGAGCTTCGTTGGAGGGCTGGTCGGTTTCTTGTTCGGCGTTCCGCAATCGATTGCCGACCGGGAAAGCTCGACACGCGTCGTCGAGGCGGCGCAGAGGAACAGCCGCCAGGTCGACCAGCCCGCCGCGGACGAGCACTCGGACGAGACTCGCGCAGTGTCCGGGATGGCCGCGACGGAACGGGAAGCACCGCGCGGCTCGGGGCTGCGGCGCAACACCAATCTGGAAAACATTTCGGACGCCCTGACCAAAGGACTGCTCGCGATCGGCTTGACGCAGCTTTTCAATATCGGCGATTGGGCCGATCGCGTCGGGAGCACGCTGGGCACGAGCTTGGGCCCCGGCACCGACGGGAAGGTCGTGGCCTTGACCGTCCTGACATATGGCACCGTCGCGGGGTTTCTGTTCGGCTATCTGGCGACACGGATCTATCTTACGGGAGTCTTCGAGCGCTACGATCCGAAATGATGCGCACGCTGTCCTCGTGATTCCGGATCGCGGATCGATGCAACACAAGTCTGCTCGCAACTATTCGGAGGCGGTGGAACAGCTTGAAATCGGCGGCAGTTTGGGCGACGGTCGGCGTCCGACCGAGCCGCGATGGTCCGGTGTGCGAAGGCGATCGCGACGCGGGTGTCGGAAGTCGGGCCATTTCGAGAGAGACAACACCCGATGATAATTGGACGCGGCCTCGCGGTGGCGGCTGGCGTCGCCCTGCTGGATCAGCTCAGCAAAGCCGCGGTGCTGCAGTTTTTCGGCGAGACCGGGTGCGCCGCGCATTACCTACCGGTGACAAGGTTCTTCGATCTGGTACTGACCTGCAACACCGGCATCAGCTTCGGTTTGTTCAATCGCTCGGATCTCGGTTCGATGGTGTTCGCGGTTGCCGGGGCAGCCATCATTGTCGTGCTGCTGTTCTGGTTGAGCCGGGTGCGAGGCAACCTGATGGCGGCGGCGCTCGGGCTCGTGATCGGCGGCGCGATCGGCAATGTCATCGACCGGCTCCGTTTTGATGGGGTCGTCGATTTTCTCTATTTTCATGCCGGGGCGTGGGGCTGGCCGGCATTCAATCTTGCCGACGCGGCGATTTGTCTTGGGGTGGCGACGATTTTGCTGGACGGAATGTTGGCGCGGCGCGAGGTGCCGCGGGTGATCCAGGGGGAAGATGTCTCGCGATGATTAAGCAAGGTCATCTCATCGGCAGGCGCGCGGTCGGCGGGCGGGCCCGGACCGCCGCGCTGATCGGCGCGTGCCTCCCGCTCCTCGCGCTGCCGGGCTGCAGCGATTTGCGATTGGCGCTCGGCATGGATCGGGCTGGGCCAGACGAGTTCGCCGTGGAATCACGCGCGCCGCTTCTTATTCCGCCGGATTTCAACCTGCGCCCGCCGCAGCCGGGCGCGGCGCGACCGAATGAAGTGACCGCCGCCGACCGGGCGCGCCGGGTCATCGATTCGGCCGGTCCGGGCGAGCCGGGCAAACAGGCCAGCGCCGCTTTGCATGCATCGTCGGATGGGCTGTCGCCAGCGTCCGGCTCGCAGCTCGATCCCAACCAGCAGGTGCAGGATAACAGCATGGCGAGCCGGCTGCTGAGTTCGAGCGACAGCGCGGCCGGTGAACCGGCCGCCGGCCGCGAAACAACGCCGCTCAAAGGCGTGTATTGACCGGCATGCGCATCGAGCGCGATTTCCGGAACTTTGCTCTGATGGCTCTTGTACGGTTTCGGCTGGCAGCATCACGTTGCGGCGTGTTCGGTCTGATGTTGCTGCTCGCGCTCGCCGCCTGTGCGAGCCCGGCCGCGGCGCAGAAATTCGAGGCCGAAAGCCTTACCCTCGGCAATGGCATGCAGGTCGTCGTGCTGCCGAACCATCGGGTCCCGGCGGTGACGCAGACCGTGTGGTACAAGGTCGGCGCCGCCGATGATCCGCGTGGAAAATCGGGCCTCGCCCATTTTCTTGAACATCTGATGTTCAAGGGGACAAAAACCACCGCGCCGGGCGAGTTTTCGCAGCTGATCGCGCAGTCCGGCGGGCGCGACAACGCTTTCACGTCGGCGGACTACACCGGCTTTCACCAGACCGTCGCGAGCGATCAGCTCGAGCTGCTGATGCGGCTCGAATCCGACCGCATGACCGGCCTCACCCTCGCGGATTCGGTGGTGCTGCCAGAGCGCGATGTCGTGCTCGAAGAGCGCCGCACGCGGGTCGATAACGAGCCGGGCGCGCTGCTGCAGGAGCAGCTGACAGCGACGCTGTTCCTGAACGGCTCCTACCGCGTTCCGACAATCGGCTGGGAATCGGAGGTCCGGCGGCTCGGCACCGACGACGCGCTGGCGTTTTATCGGGATTGGTACGCACCGAACAACGCCATCCTCGTTGTTACCGGGGACGTGGACACGACCGAAGTACGGCGGCTGGCCGAAAAATATTTCGGGCCGCTCCCGCCCCGCCCGGTTCCGGCGCGGGTTCGCCTCGACGAGCCGCCGCATCGCGCCGCCGCGCGGCTCGAGATGAGGAGTGCCCGCGTCGCGCAGCCCAGCTGGCGGCGGGTGTATCTGGCGCCGAGCTATCATGCCGGCGACACGCGGCACGCCTACGCGTTGCAGGTCCTGGCCGAGCTCCTCGGCGGCGGCGTCGGGTCGCGGCTTTATCAGGCGCTTGTCCTCAAGGATGCGATCGCGCTCGGCGCCGGGGCGGGCTTTGCGCCAAACGCGCTCGGGTTGGCGACATTTTCGGTGAATGCGGTCCCCAAACCGGGTGTCGGCGTGGCCGATCTCGAAGCGGCGATCGACGCGCAGCTCCGCAAGCTCGTCACCGAGGGCGTCGATCCCGACGAGGTCCGGCGGGCGCAGCAGCGCTTGCAGGCGGCGGCGATATACTCGCGCGACAGCCTCACCGGTCCAGCCAACATTGTCGGCGCGGCGCTTATCACCGGGCAGACGCTCGACGATGTCGCGGCGTGGCCCGACCGCATCGCCGAGGTGACCCCGGCGCAGGTTGAGGAAGCCGCTCGCGCGGTCTTCGTCGAACGCAACTCGGCGACGGGAATCCTGCTCCCGGAGCGCACCTCATGAAGCATCTTGCGAGCGGTCTGGTCCGGGCCGGGTTTGCGCTCTGGGTGTTGCTGTCCGCCGGCTGGGGAGCCGGTGCGGCGGACATGAAAATCGACCGCGTCACGAGCGCCAGCGGGATCGAGGCTTGGCTCGTTCAGGATCATACGATCCCGATCGTGACGCTGCGGTTCGCGTTTGCCGGCGGGGCGAGTCTCGATCAGCCGGGTAAAAACGGCACCGCCGCGCTCGCGGCCTCGATGCTTGACGAGGGGGCCGGCGAATACGATACGATCGCGTTTCACCGCCGGCTCGACGAACTCGCGGCCCAGATTAGTTTTTCGGCCGGACATGACGAGTTCGACGGGACCATCCGAATGCTCCGGGCCAACAAGGACGAGAGCGCGGATCTGCTGCGCCTGGCCCTGACGGAGCCGCGTTTCACCGAGGAGGACATCGAGCGGGTGCGCGCCGCGACGCTCGCCGCCTTGCAGAAACAGGCTCGCAATCCGCGCTCGTTGTCGGGTCGCCTGTGGATGAGCGATGCGTTCGAACGGCACCCGTACGGCAGGAACGCATCCGGCAGCACGACCAGCGTGGCGGAGATTACGCGCGCCGATCTAGCCGCGTTCGCGTCGCGCCAGTTCCGGCGCGGCACGCTCATTATCGGCGCCGTAGGCGACATTACTCCGGCGGAGCTGGCGACGCTTGTCGACCGCATTTTCGGCGATCTGCCGCGGGGCGAAGGCGACCCGGTTCTACCCGAGGCGACCCCGGCCGACAGCGGCGCGCTGCTCGTCAAACGCAGCGCCGTACCGCAAAGCTCGGTGACGTTCGGCCAGGCCGGGCTGAAGCGCGACGACCCCGACTGGTACGCCGCACTGGTGGTCAACGAAATTCTCGGCGGGGGCGGATTTCGCGGCCGCCTGATGAAGGAGATCCGCGAGAAGCGGGGCTTGGCCTATGGCGTCTCGACCGGGCTCGTGCCCTACCGCCATGCCGGGTTGATTCTCGGCAGCGTCGCGACGGAAAACGCGCGCGTCGCCGAGTTCGATCGCCCTGATCCGCAAGGAATGGCAGCGGATGCGCGACGAGGGGCCGACCGAGGAGGAGCTGCGCGACGCCAAGACCTTTTTGGCGGGATCGTTCCCGCCCAGTCTCAACTCGACACGGCGGATCGCCGGGGTGCTCGTCGGCATGCAGCGCGACGGGCTTGGCATCGACTATCTCGACCGCCGCGCCGAGCTGATCTCCGGCGTCACGCTGGAGCAGGCCCGCGACGTTGCCCGCCGGCTCTATGATCCGGCGCGGCTGAGCTTTGCCGTTGTCGGTGACCCGGCAGGTTTGCAGCCGACTCGCCCGACCCCCGAGACGCTGGACTGAGGCCGCACCGGACATAGAACCGGCGAGAGCCGCGCCAAGGGCGACGCGTTCGTCGGCGGCACGTTCGATTTTCTGAGCCCCTTCGCGGTTGTCTGCGGGCTCGGGATGATCGCCGGATACGCCCTGCTCGGCGCGATCTGGCTTATGCTCAAGACCGACGGGCTGACCGCGCGCTATGCCAGGCGGACGGCCCGCCTCGCGATGCCGGCGGCGCTCGGGCTTATCGCGCTGGTCAGCATCTGGACCCCGATCGAATTCCCGCATATCGGCGAGCGCTGGTTCAGCTGGCCGAACATCGCTTTTCTGTGGCCGGTACCTTGATCTTCGTCGGAATCGGTACGGCGATCATCCTGCCGATCGTGCTCGCCTATGGGGCTTTCGCGTTCTGGGTATTCCGCGGCAAGGTCGGCGGCGACGCCGGTTGCGGCCACTAGGCGGGGGCGGCTTCGAGTAACGCGTCGAGGGTCTGCGCCAGCAGGGCGAGATCGGCCGGGGTCGAGAGGCGGTGATCGCCTTCCTTGAGCAGTGTGACGGCGACATCGCGGCTTGAGAGACGGTCCGCAAGGCGGAGGCTGAGCTGCCACGGCACCGAATTCGTCGCGCATTCCATGCAGCAGCCGCACCGGCATGTCGAGCGGGATCGGCTTCCCGAGCAGCAGATGCTTTCTGCCGTCCTCGATCAGTGCCCGCGTGTAGAGATAGCCGGCAGAGTCGTAGTCGGAGGACAACATCACCTGCCCGCGCTCGCCGATTTCGCGCCGCTGCGCCGGCGTGAGCCGCGGCCAGAGCAGCTCCTCGGTGAAATCTGGCGCTCCGGCAATTCCGACCAATGCCGCGATCCGCTCCGGTCGCGCTAGCGCGACGAGCAGCATAATCCAGCCGCTCATGCTCGATCCGACCAGGATCTGCTTCCCGTCGGTCAGCGAATCGACGACCGCGACTGCGTCGTCGCGCCAGCGCCCGATCGTGCCGAGCGCGAAATCGCCACTCGACGCGCCGTGGCCGAAATAGTCGAAGCGCACATAGGCGCGCCCGCGCTCGCGGCAATATTCCTCCAAATACAATGCCTTGGTGCCCGTCATGTCGGAGCGGAAACCGCCGAGGAAGACAATCCCTGGGAGACGTCCGGCGAGGCGGTGGTAGGCGATTGTGGCGCCGTCCGGGCGTGTTAGGTTTGCCGGACGGGTGCCGGCAAGCGGTGGTGTGCTGTCGGATGCAGGCATCGAGAGGCGAGGTAAATGGCGAAGCGGCGACACGATAGCATTGCGGCTTCCGGCGCAGAAGGCCGCCCGCCATCCGTGTTGCAGGTGATCCCGAGCCTCGTCTCGGGCGGCGCCGAACGCGGCACGATCGAGATTGCCGCCGCGCTCGTCGCGGCGGGGTGGACGGCCTATGTCGCCTCCTCCGGCGGCCCCATGGAGCGTCAGCTGGCTCGGGCCGGGGTGCATCACGTGAAGCTGCCGCTCGCGTCAAAGAACCCGCTGGTCATCCGCCGCAACGCCGGCGCCCTCAAAAACATTATCCGCCGGCACCGGATCGATATCGTGCATGCGCGCAGCCGCGCGCCGGCCTGGAGCGCGTGGTCAGCCGCCCGGGCGACGCGCCGCCATTTCGTAACGACATTTCACAACGCCTACGACACCGATCTGCCCCTGAAGCACTGGTACAATTCCGTCATGGCACGCGGCGAGCGGGTCATCGCGATCTCGCAGTTTGTCGGCCAGCACGCTGCCGCGACCTACGGCATCGGCTCGGACCGGCTGCGTGTCATCCCGCGCGGTGTCGATCTCGCGGCTTTTGACCCGCTTCGGGTACGTGGCGATCGCGTTGCGGCCTTGGCGCGGCAATGGCGGGTGCCCGACGAGGTCAAGGTTGTGATGCTGCCTGGGCGGCTGACGCGCTGGAAGGGCGGGCTCGACTTCATCGACGCGATTGCCCGTCTGGGGCGCCGCGATCTGTGCTGCCTCCTGGTTGGAGCCGAGCAACGCGCCGGCTTCAGACGCGAGATCGAGGCCGCGATCCACCGGAAGGGCCTCGCCGGGATGTTCCGGGTTGTCGATCACTGCGATGACATGCCGGCGGCCTATATGCTGTCAGATGTGGTGGTGTCCGCGTCGAACGAGCCGGAGGGATTCGGCCGCGTCATCATCGAGGCGCAGGCGATGGGCCGCCCGGTCGTGGCGACCGACCACGGCGGCGCGCGCGAGACGATCCAGCCCGGAATCACCGGCTGGCTCGCCGCATCGGGCAATCCGGACGCGTTGGCGCGGGCGATCAGCGAGGCGCTGGCGCTGGACGGCGCGGCTCGGTCGGAATTCGCCCGGCGCGCGATGTCGCACATCGCCGCCGGCTATACCAGCGAGCTGATGTGCGCGCGGACGATCGCAGTCTACGAGGAGCTGCTGTTCCCGCAAGTTGCCACCGTGGCCGCGGACGACCCGCAGGCACGCGAGATGCTGGCGGTGCCGGGGTAGTCTGGACGCGGTCAGGCGCTCGGGCGCATAGTGGCGGCCTGATATTCGCCTCGTTGCGGAGTGCCGCTATGTCCGTGCACGATTTCGATTTCACCGGTGGGGTTGTTTGGCCGTCGAACGGGATCAGCGAGGTCCCGTTCCGCCTTTATACCGACCCGGAACAGTACCGGATCGAGCAGGAGCGGATCTTCAAGGGACCGACCTGGAACTATCTGTGCCTCGCCGGCGAGATCCCGGAACCCGGCGATTGGGTCGCCACGACGGTCGGCGAGGTCGCGGTCATCGTCGCGCGCGGTGCGGACGGCCAGATCAACGCTTTCGTCAATCGTTGCGCCCATCGCGGCAATTTGCTGTGCCTGACCAACAAGGGCCACGGCAAGGAAATCACCTGCATCTATCACGGCTGGAGCTACGATCTCGAAGGCCATCTGAGCGGGGTCGCGTTCGCGCGCGGCGTTAAGGGACAGGGCGGCATGCCCCCCGAGTTCCGCAAGGAAGAGCACCACCTGCAGCGGCTGCGGGTCGCCGAATTGTGCGGCCTCGTGTTCGGCACGTTCGACCCGGACATGGAGGATCTGGAAAGCTATTTCGGCCCGCTTGTGGTCGGCGGGCTAAAGCGCGTCCTGAACCGGCCGTTTCACGTTATCGGGCGCAGCACGCAAATCCTGCCGAACAACTGGAAACTTTATTTCGAGAATGTCAAGGACACCTATCACGCCTCGATCCTGCATTCGTTCCTGACGACGTTCCGCATCAACCGGCTCAGCATGCCGGGCAGCATCAATATCGACGAGAGCGGCGGCCATCATTTCAGCCAGGCGAAGCTCGATTATGCCGCCGAGGACGCCGACTACAAGGCGGCGCAACTGCGCTCCGACACCGATCTCAAATTGCGTGATCCCTCGATCGTGCAAGCCTTCGATGAATACGGCGACCAGGTGTCGGTGCAAATCCTGACCGCCTTCCCGAACATGGTGTTGCAGCAAGTGCGCAACACGATCGCGGTGCGCGTGATCCGGCCGCGCGGCGTCGAGAGGAGCGAACTCGATTGGGTGCATCTCGGCTTCGACGACGACGACGACGCCATGACCGAGCGCCGCCTGCGCCAGGGCAACCTGATTGGCGCGGCCGGCTATATCGCGCTCGAGGACGGCTGCGTTGGAGGCTTCGTGCAGCGCGCGCTGCGCTACAACGATGACGACAGCGGCGTCGTGATGATGGGCGGGCACGACGCGCAGTCGCAGAATTTCCGCGCCAGCGAAGCGGCGATCCGCGGCTTCTGGAAGAAATACCGGGCGCTGACCGGGGCGTAGCCGGCTGACATCAATGTCATTGCGAGCGGAGCGAAGCAATCTCGGGCCGGGTGTGCTCTGCTCACCGAGATTGCTTCGTCGCTGCCGCTCCTCGCAATGACGGGGACCTTCAATGGACCGGACAGCATTGCGGCTCGGCATCGATGAGCTGAACGCCGCTTATGCCGACTGCATCGACGACGACCGGCTCGAGGAATGGCCGGATTTCTTTGTCGAGCAGGGCCGCTATCTGATCACCGACCGGGAAAGCCACCGCGCCGGGCTGCGCCACGGGGTCATCTATTGCGCCTCGCGCGACATGGCGATCGACCGGGTGATGGCGACGCGCCGCGTCTTGATGTACGAGCCGCACCGCTACCGGCATATCGTCGGCCCGGCGCGCATCGACCGCGTCGAGGGCGGGGTCGCCGAGGCGCGCGCCAATTTCCTCACCGTGCGCATCATGCACAGCGGCGACAGCAGCCTCTTTGCGACCGGGCGCTATCTCGACCGCATCGACATCGCGGGGCCGGCGCTCAAATTCCTCGAACGCACCGTCGTGCTCGACAGCCAAAAGATCGACACGCTGCTGGCAATTCCGTTGTGACCGGGCCACGGCCGAAAAAAATGCCGGAGAGCGGGGTGGGATGGCAGCCCGAACGGGATGAGTTGCGCGTGCGCGAGGAGTTCGCGCGCCGGCTCGGCGGGGCCGACAAGGTCAAGCGGCAGCACGACGCCGGCAAACTCACCATCCGCGAGCGCATCGACGGTCTTGTCGATCGCGGCAGCTTCCACGAAATCGGCGCGATCGCTGGGCGCGCCGAATACGATGCCGAAGGCCGGCTGACCGACCTGGTGCCGTCGAATTGTGTGATGGGCCGCGCCGGCATCGAGGGTCGCCCGGTTGTCGTGGTAGGCGACGATTTCACCGTGCGTGGCGGTTCGGCCGACGCGACGATCCGCGAAAAGCCGCTGATGGCCGAGCAGATGGCGCACGATCTGCGGCTGCCGATCATTCGTATCATCGAGGGGTCGGGCGGCGGCGGCTCGGTCAAGACGATCGAGACGACCGGCCGCGCCAACCTGCCGGGCCGGGTCGGCTCGAACCTGCCCTACTACTACACGACGACGAATCTGGGCCTCGTGCCGGTGGTGGCGCTCGGGCTCGGATCTGTGGCCGGGCTCGGCGCGGCGCGCATGGCGGCGAGCCATTATTCGATCATGACCAAGGAAACCTCGGCGCTGTTCGTTGCCGGGCCGCCGGTGGTCAACGCGCTGATCCCCGACCGGGAGAAGCATCTCGACCGTTTCCAGCTCGGCGGCTGGGAGATCCAGACGCGCTGCGGCGCGGTCGATCACGCGGTTGACAGTGAGGAGGAGGCGTTCGCCTGCACCCGGCGCTTTCTCTCCTACCTGCCGTCGTCGGTTTTTGAGGTCGCCCCGCGCGGGCCGCGCACCGACGACCCCGAGCGCCGCGACGAATTTCTGTTCGACGCGATCCCGCGAGACCGACGCAAGGTCTACCGGATGCGCCCGATCGTTGAAGCGGTGGTTGATAGGGGGTCGTTCTTCGAGATGGGCCGCATGTTCGGCCGCGGCATCATCACCGGCTTCGCGCGGCTCGACGGGCTGCCGGTCGCGGTCATGGCGAGCGACCCGTTCTTCTACGCCGGCGCCTGGACCGCCGATGTCTGCGACAAGATCATCCGCTTCGTCGATCTCGCCGAAACCTTTCACCTGCCGATCGTCTATCTGTGCGACTGCCCCGGTTTTCATATCGGGCTGGAGGCCGAGAAGGCAGCGACGATCAGGAAGGGCGTGCGCGCGATGGCGGCGGTCAACCAGTCGAGCGTGCCGTGGTGCACGTTCCTCGTGCGCAACGTGTTCGGCGTCGCCGGCGCGGTCAACCAGCCCTCGGGCCGGTTTTCGATCCGCTATGCATGGCTGTCGGCGCGCTGGGGGTCGCTGCCTTTGGAAGGCGGCATCGAGGCCGCCTATCGCGCCGAGATCGACGCCGCCCCCGACCGCGACGCGAAGATCGCCGAGATCGAGGAGCGGCTGAATTTGTTGCGCTCGCCATTTCGGACAGCCGAGACGTTCTGGATCGAGGAGATCATCGATCCGCGCGACACGCGCCGACTAGCGGTCGAATTCGCCAATCTCGCCGAGAAGCTGCGCGAACCCGGCGAACGCCGCTTCTGCATGCGGCCATAACGAAGCCGTGCGTCGCGAGATTGCTTCGACCCCGCCGGGTCCTCGCAACGGCGGCCTCTTTCATTGTTATTGCGAGCGAAGCGAAGCAATCTCGTCCCGCGCAACGAATGAGGAATCCGTCAATGCTGGAAGTCGAACGCGCGGCCGATCTCAAGGCCTATGAAGGCAAGGAGATCGGCGTCAGCGACTGGTACACGGTGACGCAGGAGCAGATCAACAAATTCGCCGACGCGACCGGCGACTATCAATGGATCCACGTCGATGTCGAACGCTGCAAGCGCGAGATGCCGGGCGGCAAGACGATCGCGCATGGTTGGCTGACGCTGTCGCTGGTGCCGCGTCTGGCATCGACGCTGTACCGCGTCAAAACGCGGTCGCGCGGCCTCAATTACGGCGCAAACCGCGTCAGGTTTACCGGGACGGTGCCGGCCGGTTCGCGTATCAGGCTGCGCCTCGTGATTAAATCGGTAGAAGCGACGAAGGACGGCGGCACACGCATCACGAACGAGGGTACGATGGAACTGGAAGGCAGCGACCGCCCGGTGCTTGTCGCCGAGACGATCGGCGTCAGCTACGACTGACGGAGGCGGACAGGAACCCCCGTTCCACCGGGCCGGTACCCAACAGGCCTGGCGATGAGCATTCTCTCCCGCCTGTTCATCCTGGTCGCGATCGCGGTGCTGCCGGCGCTGGCGATGCAGGCCTATGCCCAGTTCGACCTGCGGCGCGAGCGCGAGCGCGACATCCGCGAAAACGCGCTCCGCCTCGCGACGTTCGCCGCCGGTGAAGTCGACCGTATCATCGAGGGCGGGTCCGGCCTTCTGGCCGCTTTGGCCCGACTTCCCGCCGTTCGGAACCGGGACTCGGCTGCGTGCTCTGCCTATTTCGTGGAACTGAAGCAGTCACACCCGCAATACAGGGTGATCGGCGCGACGGATATCCGGGGGAATGCGTTTTGCGCCAGCACCGACATCCCGCCTGGTTTCAACCTGTCCAATCGACCGTATTGGCGTCAAGCCATTGAAACCGGCGCGTTCACGGTCGGCATCTATAATGCAGGCGTGCTGGCCAAAGGCCCGATCCTGCCGCTTTCGTTGGCCTTTCGAGACGAATCGGGAGCGATCGCCGGGCTGGTCTATCTGTCGCTCGATCTCGAATGGCTGGAACGGTATTTTGCCGAAAAACGCTTCGACGTAGACGCGACGATCGCCATCGCCGATCGTAACGCCACGATCGTGCTGCGATTACCGGACAATCAACAATATCGCGGTACGAGGTTCGACCCAAGATTCGATCGGTATGTTTACGCGCCCAGGCCCGGCACCGACGAAATAACCGGCGTGGACGGGGTGCGGCGTATTCTCGGGTACACCCCAATAGACGATCCGGCGGCACCTGGCCTCTATGTCGGTATCGGCCTTACCCGCGATACCGCGTTCGCCGATTTGAACCGGACCACCAGGATCGGCGTTGCGCTGCTGACCGCAGGGCTCCTGCTGGCGCTCGGCGCGGCGTGGATCGGCGGCCGGCAATTCATCTCCCGGCCAATCTCGCGCTTGGCCGAAGCGGCAAGTCATTGGAGGCGAGGGAATTTTGACGTGCGTGTCGAGCCGCGTGGCGGCGGCGAGATCGCGCTGCTGGGGGAAGCCTTCGACGGGATGGCGGCGGAACTCGCGGACCGGCAGCGTGAGAACGCGGCGCTGCTCGCAACTCTCGAAGAGCGGGTCAGCGAGCGCACGCTGCAGTTGGCGCGCGAGGCCGAGGAGCGACGCAAAGCCGAAGAGGCGCTGTACCAATCGCAGAAAATGGAGGCGATCGGTCAGTTGACCGGCGGCGTCGCGCACGACTTCAATAATCTGCTGACCGCTGTGATCGGGAATCTGGAACTAGCGGAAATGCGGCTCGGCGGTAGCGGAGCCGATCGGGTGCTGCGTCATATCGCAGACGCTCGCCGCGCCGCCGAGCGGGGTGCCCGCCTGACACAGGATCTGCTCGCCTTCGCGCGCAGGCAAAGTCTGAGGGTCGAAGAGGTTGACGTGAATGCCGTCGTGCAGAGCGCCGGCGACCTGTTGAACCGTTCGGTGGGACCGACGGTGCAGATCGATCGTCATCTGGAACCGCATTTGTGGCGCGCGCTGGCGGATCCCAGGCAGATGGAGCTGGTGATCCTGAACCTGTCGATCAACGCGCGAGACGCGATGCCCGCCGGCGGGACTATTACCATCGAGACGGCGAATGTCGCCGCTGGCGACCCGCAGCATCCCGCCGGGATGCCGGCCGGAGATTATGTCCTCCTGGCGGTGTCCGACACCGGGGACGGAATGGCGCCGGAGGTATTGTCAAAGTGTCTCGAGCCATTCTTTACGACAAAGGAAATCGGCAAGGGCTCGGGGCTCGGCCTTTCGGTCGTTCACGGCGTGGCCACCCAGAGCGGCGGCACCGTCGAAATCCGCAGCCAAGTCGGTCATGGGACGTGCGTGAGAGTATACCTGCGCCGCGCAGACGCGGAGCCTGTGCCGGAGACCGACGCCTCGGCGCCCGGACTGGAGAAAACGGGCCACGGACCCCTCGCCGCGCACGTGCTGTTGGTTGACGATGACGACGAGGTTCGGCGGGTGCTTGTGGCCCAGTTGACGGAACTCGGTTGCAGCGTTACCGAGGCATCGACCGGTCTCGTGGCGATCGACCTGCTTGACAATCCATCGACGCCCTCCTTCGATTTGCTCATCTCGGACTACGCGATGCCGGGGATCAGCGGAACCAGCTTGGCTCGTGCCGCTCGAGAACGAGTTCGCGGACCTGCCGGTGTTGCTGATCACCGGCTACAACGATCCGCGGGCGGAATCGGCGGAAGCAGAAGATTGGATTTGGCTGATGAAGCCGTTTCGGCAAGCCGAACTTGCGGAGCAAATCCGCCGTGTCATGGCGGCAGCGAGAGCGACAGCGGAACCGATCGCGCAATTCGCGATGAGACCGATCGCGTAATTCGCGATAGGATAAACGGGTGGCAACGATCCTCTCTCCCACCGTTCGATATCCCGCCGTTCGTTCTGGCATCGAGCCTTCCGGTCACGCTCCCGGGGCGCCCGGCAATGCGCCGACCTGGACGAGCAGCGCGAAGGACATCGTCGGCTGCAGCCTTGGACAGGCGCGGCTGTGGTTCACGATCGGGTTCGGGATCGTCAACGAGGTCTATTATCCGCGCGTCGATCTTCCGCAGATCCGCGATCTCGGGTTCATCGTCGCCGGCCCGGACGGATTCTGGTCCGAGGTCAAGCGCAACGAGCACTATAGGTTCCGGCTGCTGGCGCCGGGCGTGCCGGCCGTCGAGATCGTGCACGAGCACCCGCGCTACACGCTGCAGCTGCGCATCACACCCGATCCGCGGCGCGAGGTGCTCGTCATCTCGTGCCGGCTCGACCCGTCTTCGCAGGCCGAAGGCGACGGCGGTCTGAGCCTTTATGTGCTTGTGGCGCCGCATCTCGGCGCGACCGGCTACGACAATGTTGCCACCGTCGAGCGCTACCGTTCGCGCCGCGTGCTGATGGCGGAGCAAGGACCGTTCGGCCTCGCGCTCGCCGCCGTCGACGAGCATCAGCAGGACGCCTTGGGGCGCGCCAGCGCCGGGTATGTCGGCAGCAGCGACGGGTGGCAGGATTTCGCTCGCAACGGCGCGATGACCTGGCAGTACGCCACCGCCGGGCCGGGCAATGTCGCGCTGATGGGGGAGTTGCCGCAACGCTGCGTGCTGGCGCTCGGCTTTGGCAGCGGCGCCGAATCTGCCGCGACCTTGGCGATTTCGAGCCTCATTCAACCGTTCTCGAATGTCTTGCAGCAGCAGATCGCCGATTGGGAGCGCTGGCTGGCCGGATGCGCCGAACACGGCGCCCCGACGCTCGATCTGCCGGACGCTATCCGCGCGCAGGCCGCGATCTCGGCGGTCGTGCTTCGCTCACATCAGGATAAGACTTATCCCGGCGCCATGGTCGCGAGCCTCAGCGTACCCTGGGGGCACACCGGCAACCAGCGCGGCGGCTACCATCTTGTATGGCCGCGCGATCTGGTCGAATGCGCCGGGGCGCTGATGGCGATCGGCGCCGAGCCCGAGGCGCGCGACACGCTGCGCTACCTGATCGCGACACAGAACCAGGACGGGCACTGGAACCAGAACCAGTGGTTGGGCGGCACGCTGTATTGGCAGGGGCTTCAGCTCGATGAGACGGCGATGCCGGTGCTGTTGGCTACCGCGCTCGACGAGCGCGACGGACTGCGCGGCATCGAGGTCGAGGATATGGTGCGGCGCGCGCTCGGCTACATCGCGCACACCGGCCCCTCGAGCCGCCAGGACCGCTGGGAGGAGAACGAGGGCATCAACGCCTTCACGCTCGGCGTGTGCATCGCCGCGCTGGTCGCCGGGGCGGTGTTGCTGCCGCAGCCCGAATCCGATTGGGCGCTGGCGCTGGCCGATTTCTGGAATGAGCACATCGAGGCGTGGATCACGGTCAGCGGCACCGAGCTGGCGCAGCAACACGGCATTCCGGGTTATTATCTCCGCGTCGCGCCGCCCGGCATCGTGACCGAAGCCGGAGCGAGCACCGCGATCGTGCCGATCCGCAACCGGCGCGGCGATGGCGGGTTGCGCGGCGACCAGCAGATCGGCACCGAATTCCTCCAGCTTGTGCGCTTCGGACTGCGGCGGGCTGACGACCCGTTGATCCTCGGCTCGTTGAAACTGGCGGACGCGCTGCTGCGCACCGATACTCCGAACGGCCCGGTCTGGCATCGGTATATCGGCGACGGCTACGGCGAGCACTCGGACGGCCGCGCGTTCGACGGCACCGGCATCGGGCGCGGTTGGCCTTTGCTGACCGGCGAACGTGGGCATTACGAGATCGAGGCCGGCAACGACCCGCTGCCCTATCTCGCGGCAATCGCGGCGATGGCCAGCCCTGGCGGGATGATCCCGGAGCAGGTCTGGGACGCGGAGGCGATCCCCGAACGCGGGCTGTCCCCGGGCCGGGCGAGCGGGTCGGCAATGCCGCTCGCGTGGGCCCATGCCGAGTTCGTCAAGCTATTGGTGTCGCGTCACATCAACCGCCCGTTCGATCGACCGCGCGCGATGTGGCAGCGCTACCGCGCGCGGCGGCCGCTCGCGGAGCACGCGTTCTGGTGGCAGCATGCCCCGATCGGTACGATGCGGGCCGGCGCGAAGCTCGCCGTTGCCCTGCCGTTTCGGGCTATCGTGCGCTGGGGCCATGACGGCTGGCAGCAGATCGAGGAAGCGGCAAGCGTCGACAGCAAGCTGGGCTTCCATGTCGCCGTGCTCGACACGACCGCGCTGGCGCCTGGCAGCCGGGTTGATTTCACCTGGCGACGAAAGGACAACGGCGAATGGGCCGGACGCGACATCGCGGTGCTTGTCCGAAGCGCCGACATGGCCGGGCCGGTCGCCGCGGTGTAGGGCCTGCCGGGAATTCCCTGCTGGCAGGGAATTCTTATCCTTCGGCTGCCGACCTCGATGAAGATTCTATAAGGGTATCAGATATTTAACGGGACGTCAGTCCGGTTTCCCGTTTCGAAAACAGGGAAAGCGGCCGATCCGAACAGCGATTGCCCCGCCGCCGAGCAGGGAATTACAGGCAACGCATCGCCGCGGCTTTTCTCTATCGACGATGCACATTATGCGATGTGATTGCGGCAATTTTACCAGCGTACCGCTACCCCCGTCCGACGAACGGCATCTTGGTGGCCATCACGGTCAGGAACTGGATGTTGGCTTCGGACGTGACCGTTGCCATCAGCACGACCGAGCGGGCGACGTTTTCGACATCCATCGTCGGCTCGATCATGACTTCGCCATTTGGCTGCGGCACGCCCCTGGTCATGCGCTGAGTCATCTCGGTCAGCGCGTTGCCGACATCGATCTGGCCGCACGAGATGTCGTATTTGCGGCCGTCGAGTGAGGTCGATTTCGTCAGGCCGGTGACGGCGTGCTTCGCGGTCGTGTAGGCGATCGAGAACGGCCGCGGCACATGTGCCGAGATCGAGCCGTTGTTGATGATCCGGCCGCCCATCGGAGTCTGGCCCTTCATCATGCGGAAGGCCTGTTGCGTGCACAGGAACGTGCCGTGGACGATCGAGCCGATAACGCCGTTCCAGCGATCCCATTCGAGATCCTCGATCGGCGCGGCGGCGCCGAACCCGGCATTGTTGAACAGCACGTCGAGCCGTCCGAACGTCGCCTTGGTTTTGGCGAACAAGGCCTCGACCGAGGTCGGATCGCTGACATCGGTCGGAACCCCGAGCGCCTTGCCCTGCATCGACTCGATCTCGCTGACGACGGCATCGAGCGGCTCGGGCCGGCGGCCGGCGACGACGAGCGCGAACCCCTCGCGGGCCAACGCCAACGCCGAGGCCTTGCCGATGCCGCTGCCGCCGCCGGTGACGAGCGCGACCTTGCCGTTCGATGCCATATGATATTCTCCCCTGCTATTATCGGTCGTGGTCGCACCCGCAGCGGCACGAGCGGGAAGCTTAGAAGAGTGGAGCCGCCTCGGCCGTCGGCGTTGCAACTCCTCCGTGGCCCTGCATCGCAGGTGGGCACCGTGTGCCGAAGCCACGACTTCGGCAGGAACAGCTCCCAAGAGGTAGATATCGGCCCCGGGGTAACATGCGGCCTAACGCACCGCGCAGCCCCACTCCCATCGCTATAGCTAGGGCGATTCGATGCGCTGCGCAACCGACTCGATGCGCTCGGCCATGCCGCGGATGCCGGAAGCCGCGCCCGGATCGCCGCCACCGGCCGGCCCCTGCCGGTTGCGCTCCTGGCGCAACGCCTCGTTCGCGTCGGACAGCTCGTCGGCGATCATCAGCGCCGCCAACAGGATCAGCCGCGCCTCGCCGACCTGCCCGACCGTTTTGGTGAACTCGCCGACCTTTGCATCGACATATTGGGCGAGCCGGCGGATGCGCGATTCCTGCCCGTCGGCGCAGGCAAGGTGGAACTCGCGGCCGTTCACCTTGACGACGACCTGGCCCATATCACTCCTCCGGATCCAGCAGCCGGCCGAGCCGGGCAAGCGCCGCGTCGAGCCGCGCCGCCACTGTTTCGGCGACCGCCGCCGGCTCCGGGTCCAGACGCCTCGGCTGCGATGTTACGGCTTCGAGCCGAGCCACCGCGGCCGCGAGCCTTGTCATCGCATCATCGAGTTCGCTCATCCCCGGCACATTAGGAAGCGCCGGGCCGCTTCGTCAACGCGCGAGGCGGCCACCAGTGCGCGGCTGCCGATTTCGCCGCCGCCTCAATGTATACGCTCGTATTTCTGCAGGGCGCGCAGATTGGCCGGGTGCGGCTGTCCCGGGAACAGGCCCGGCCACAATGTCCAGCAGACCTCGCCGACATAGAGGTCGCCGCGCGAATCCGCGCAGAGCCCGTGCGGCCCGATGAACGAGGTCGGCGCCGTGCCGGCATGCGGGTCGCCGATGCGCGACAACAGCTTGCCCTGATTGTCGACGATGCTGACCCGCGGCCCGAGATTGGGGCTGTTGCGGTTGACCCCCATGCCGGGCCCTAGCTCGCCGATATAGCAGACCGGATGATGGCCGTGCGGCATGTAGAGGCCGCACGGGCGATGCAGGTTGTTCCACTGTGTCTCGTACTTGCCGTTGCCGTCGAACACCTGGACGCGGTGGTTTTCGCGGTCGGCGACATAGACCCAGCCGTCGGCGTCGGTGCATATATTGTGGACGATGTTGAACTGGCCCGGGTCGGTGCCGGGTTCGCCCCACGAGAAAAGCAACCTGCCGTCCGGCGAATATTTGTGGACGCGGGCGTTGCCGTAACCGTCCGAGACATAGATGTCGCCCTCGGGGGACAGCGCGGTATGCGTGCAGCGGTGGAACGGTTCGCCGCTCATATAGGGCGCCGGCGTGCCGGGAACGCCGAGTTCGAGCAACACCTTGCCGTCCTCGATCCGGCATTTGCGCACGAAATGGCCGCCGTCGTCGGTCAGGTAGATCGAATCATCGGGGCCCATATGGACACCGTGGGCGCGCGGATACTGGCCCTCGCCCCATGAGCGCAGGAACTTGCCATCGCGGTCGAACACCATCATCGGGTGCTCGCCGCGGCCAAAAGCATAGATGTTGTCGTTCTTGTCGACGCCGACCGCGGCGACCTCCTTGAACGACCAGCCGTCCGGCAGTTTCGCCCAGTTCTCGACGATGCGGTAGCGGTACTCGCCGCTTCCGACGATGGCAGCCATCGGCGTCTCCCGTTATTTGTTCGGGCGGCACGTTATCGGAGGCCGTGCCTGGCGGCAACCGGTCAGGCCGGGCGGCGACGCCCCATCGCCGGGCAAGGGCTTTTTGCAGCAAAAGACGGCAAGGACTTTTTGCAGCAAAAGAACAGCAAAACCTCCCACTGCGATTGTCGTCCGACCGCCGATCGTGGATTTGCTGATTCTGCAGGAAAAGAACAGCAAACCCGCGCCCGACGCCAGCCGAATATGATGCGACAGGGATATGGCGAATTTCGCGGCGTCGATGGGCGGGAGGCGCGCCGGGGCTGAATTGGCCGCCTTGTCAGGTAGTTATCTGGGGCCATTGACAGGGCTGTGGCGCCGCGCCCCACCTTTCCCTATAATTCGCGGAAAAGCAGCGGAACGGGCTGGCAGGACATGGCGATCCAAATCGAGATCGTGCTGATTGCCGCGGCGGCAGCCATCGCCCTAATCGTAATAGGCAGGGCGATTGCGACCGGGATCACGATCTCTCGCCGCCCAATCCATCATTCAGCGGAGCAAACCGGCAGCTCTCCGGTGCCAACAGCTGTCGATCTTCGGCCTCCCGAATAAGGACGAAACGACCCCGCCCGAGATCCCATAGCGAGAACCGCCTCGCCAACGTGATCCTCAAGTCTATCAAAGGCATCCGGATCGTGACCGGCGAGGAAAACAAAAAACATCGGTGCGGCAACTTCAAACTGAAACACTAACGTTGCCATCCGGCCTTGACGCTATGGCCGTCGCGCCGCAGTCTCCCGGCCGGGAGGGAACTGAACGAAGGCGGCACCAGCCAGTCATGTATACCTACATCATCCGCCGGCTGGCTTTCGGGGCGGTGACCGTGGTCGGCGTTTCGATCGTCGTGTTCATGGTGCTGCGTGTGCTGCCCGGCGACCCGCTCGTCGCGATCTTCGGTCCCGAGGGGTTCACCAAACTCAGTGAGGCCGACCGCGCCGGCTACATGGCCCAGCTGGGACTCAGCGATCCGCTGATCGTGCAGTATTTCCGGTGGCTCGGCGACATCGCGAGCGGCAGTTTCGGGCGCTCGTTCTTCCGCTCCGAGAGCGTCGCCGAGATGATCGCGCGCAAGGGGCCGCTGACCGCCGAGATCGCCGCCATCGCGGTAGTGCTGTCGTGGATCGCCGGCATACCAGTGGCGATCGTCAGCGCGCTGCGGCCGAACAGTATAGCCGACGCCGTTTCCCGGTTTCTCAGCATCCTTTTCCTCGCCGTCCCGGGGTTCTGGGTCGGCATGCTGATCGTGCTGGCCCTCCTGTTCTGGTTCGGCTATCGCGCGCCGCTCGCCAGCGTCGCCCTCTGGGACGACCCGGTACGCAACCTGCAGATCGTGATCGGGCCGGCGGTCGTCCTCGGTCTGGGACAGGCGGCCTACATCGCACGCATGGCCCGATCGAGCCTGCTCGAGGTCATCCGCGAGGATTTTGTCCGCACCGCGCGCGCCAAGGGGCTCAACAGCCGCAAGGTGATCAGGCTGCACGCGCTGCCGAACGCGCTGCTGCCGGTGATTACGCTATCCGGCATTCTGCTCGGTTTCGTCCTGGCCGGTTCGATCCCGGTCGAGCGCGCCTTCGGGGTGCCCGGCCTTGGTTACGCGATGTTTACCGCGGTCGCCGAGCGAGATGTGTTCGTGATGCAGAACCTCGTATTTCTGTACGCGATCGTGTTCGTCATTCTTAATATCCTGGTCGATGTGACGATCGCCTGGATCGACCCGAGGATCCGCTACCGATGACCACGATCGATCCGGACACCGCCCTCCCGGTCGAGGCGGTACGGTCGCCGTCGCGGCGGCTCTCGCTGCCGCGGCGGATCGTCGGTGGCCTGTGGACATTCGCCCGGCGCTCGCCGTTTTCGGCGTTCTGGGGCTGTGTCGCGCTCGCGATCATCCTAATGGCGATCGCCGCGCCGCTGATCGCGCCGTACGATCCGCTCAAATCCGATTTTCGGGCCATGTCAAAGCCGCCGATCGAGAGGCATTGGTTCGGCACCGACCAGATCGGCCGCGACGTCTTGAGCCGCGTCATCTACGGTGCCCGCGCCTCATTGACCGTGGCGATCGGGGCGGTTGTGTTCGGCACGACACTGGGCGCGCTGTGGGGCTTGGCGAGCGGCTATTTCGGCGGGCGCTTCGACATCATCAGCCAGCGGATCATCGAGTTCCTGCAATCGTTCCCCGACCTGATCCTGGCGATGGCGATCGCGATGGCGCTCGGCGCCGGCATCGACACCGTGATCATCGCGATCGCGATCACCCGCATTCCGTTCGGCGGACGGGTGATCCGGTCGGTCGTGCTGTCGCTGAAGGAGATTCAATATATCGAGGCGGCGCGCGGGCTCGGGGCGTCGCATCTGCGCATGATGGCGCGGCACATCATGCCGCAATGCATCGCGCCGTTCCTGATCCTGGCGACGGCGCATCTCGGCGTCGCGATCATCATCGAAGCCTCGCTCGGCTTTCTCGGTGTCGGGATTCCGCCGCCGACTCCGACATGGGGCAACATGCTGGCCGACTCGCTGAACGCGGGCCTCGTGCCGCCGTGGTGGCTGGTGCTGTTCCCGGGGCTGGCGATCACGGTGACGGTGCTCGCCTTCAACCTGCTCGGCGACGGCATCCGCGACGTGCTCGACCCGCGGCTGCGGCAGGCGGTGTAGCGAGGATCACTCCTCTTCCAGGGTCATCGCCCTGTATGCAAGGTCTGACATATCTCCTTCCCGCCACCCGGCTAATGCAGGTTGTCTATCTTACAACCGCGCTTACAACCGCGGCGGACCGCGCACCATTCCGTGCCGGCCAGTATCGCGAGGTGAAAGCGCCCGCTTCCAACGCTGTTGCCAGCGGTCCCGCGCTGTTCCTTGCCTGCCGGGAATCAGGGGTCGAGACAGCGTCCCGCGTAGCGGATCGCGCCGCCGTTGCCGACCGGATCGGGCACAAAGCTTCGCGTCTCGATGGCGTAGCCTTGCATGCACAGCGCGTTAACCATGACCGCATCGGCGATCCAGTAGCGGCGGAGTCGCTCGGCCGTGCCGTCATCGTTCGGCGTCATCACGGTATTGGTGCGCGCCTCATACAGAAACGCGCGCGGTCCAACGGCCGTGAACCCCTCGACCCGTGCCTGCTCAGCGCACCCCGCGAGCGCCCCGGCAAGCACCACAGGGCAGAGCAGCAGCGCACGCATCAATGCGATCTCCGCAGTTGGTCCTCTCTCTATTGACGATTTCACCGCCGGCGGCAAGCGTTCAGGTAGAAAGAAGGCGCGGTGTCGCAGATCGAGAGCTGGGGTTCTACTCGGCGGCTTCGGCGACGATCAGCCTTCCTTCGTCGTCAACCGATAGGCCAGTTCCGCGCGCCGCCTCGATGACGCTCGGATGCCAGTCCACCTTGCCCGGATCAGGACCACCAACAATCGCGATCAATGTCGCCTCGGGATCATCGCTGGCGTTGCGAAAGCCGCGATAAATGCCGATCGGCACGTTGATGATGTCGCCGGGCTGTAACGTGACTTGGCGCTCCGTGTCGCCCTCGAGCCAGAAGATCTCCCACGCCCCCTTGGCGGCGACGAATACTTCCTCAGTCGGATGGCGATGCAGCGCCGCGCCGTGACCCTTCGGCGTATGGCGCACATAGGTAACAGCGAACCCGTGTGCCGGCGCCTGGATCTTCGGCTTCAGATCGGAGTCGCCCATGTTCTCGACGACGCCCATCCCGATGATGTTGATGATCTCGCGCTGATAGCCGGGGAGGCGCTGATCGAGAAAAGCAAGCTCGGAGCCTTTCATAGCATCGAGCCGGGCGACGTTTTCGCGCTCCATTTGCGCCGGCGAGACCGCCTGCGGCGGCTGGCCGCGCAAGCGGGGATCGGTATAAGCCATCGCACGCCCCCTTTCTGCGTGAAAGACCGCGCCAGCCTCGCATCGCGACGGCGACCGATCAAGTCGCCCGGACGGGGAAGTGCAAACCGTTCTACACGCCGGGAGCTTTTAAGATGGTTCAGTGTTTGCCTGTTTAAGAGATTTGTAAGCATAGCAGGAGCGCGGCAATGCAGACGACAAGCGACACGAACAAGGGGACTGGGGCCAGTCCGAATTCGACCGTTCAGCGACATGACAGCGGCACCGCGGCAACCGAGTTGGGGCGGCACTACGGCGAGCACGGCCACGCCGCCTCCGCAAGTGCCGGTCCATCCGCGCAGGACTCGGGCCGCAGTGCCGGTATCGGCGAGCAGGCCCGCTCGGCCGCGGCCAGCGGCACCGAAGCGGCGCGGGAGCTTGCGAAGCAAGCCGGCGAGCAGGCCAACGCGGCGATGGCGAAGACCGGCGAGACGGCTCAGGATCTCGCCAATCGCGCCGGCGAGCAGGTTCGTCCAGCGATCGCGAAAATCACCGAGACTGCGCAGGATTTCGCCAACCGGGCTCGCGAACAGGCTGGTCCGGCCGCCCAGGCGGTCTATGACCAGGGCGCCCGCGCCAGCCAATACGTGACACGCAACGTCAACGAGTACCCGGCGACCGCGCTGTTGATCGCCGCCGCGGTCGGGTACGGCTTGGCTTATCTGCTCCACGGCGGTGGGCGGTCGCTGCGCTGGGGTCGCCACGAGTTCCACAACCGCTATGACGAGGGAGCGCATTGAGCGGCTCTCATTCGACTGCCAGTCGGGCGGCGCGGTGATCGGGGAGCCAGCGGCGGGCACTTGCCGCATCGAGACGGCCGAGCAGTATCGAGCGGCTGTCGAAGAAGTGCAGCGGCTCCAACAGGCGCACGAGGGCACCCCCGAATTCGCGCGGCGACAGGCATTGCGCGCGGCGCTGGCCGATTACGAACTCCGTCGCCTGCCGACGCGGCCGCCTGGGGTTGGTTAGCGACGGGCGGTCCGCGTGAGCCGCGCGTTCGCGCGAGCGACGTGAAACCCAACAGTCGCTTGCGGTTCGGGGACGAAGAGACATAATCGCCGCCGGTTTCCGCAGGAGGCCGGCGGCATGCGGCTATGGTTGGCGTTCGCCTCGAACGGGTCGGTCCTTCGGTCCGTTCTGGTTTTCGTCGCGTCTCTATTGCTCTGGCTTCCGGCGGCATCTCGCGCGGCGGACCAGCCGTCGGGGATCGGTGCTGCACCCGCCTCAGTGGCCCCTCCTAGCGCCGACATGATGGGTTCGGTCGGGCCGCTCGGGCACATCGCGATGCGCCTCGAGCGCGAGGCGATCTCTGATATCAGCATGTTGCCGGACACGCCAGAGGCGCTGGCCCGGCAATGGCGATCATTGGACCGGGAAGGGTCCGCGGCCGGCGCGCTGATCAATGTCGGCTGGATGGCCCTGGCGGCGTGCGTTGCGATCCTGGCCGAAAAGGCGGTTGTTTGGGGGCTGAGCCGCCGGCTGCGGCGACGGCTGCGGTTGCGCCCGGAAGGCCCCACGCTGCCCGGCCTACTTGCGATGCTGCTCTGCGACGCGGCTGGCGCTCTGGTATTCGCGTTGGTCTTCTTCTACAGCCGCCACTGGCTGATGGATATCGGGGTCACGGCCGTTCTGCTGCTTCTCGGCTTTTACGCCTTGATCCGCTGGCGCGCGGCCTGTGTCGTCGTCCGGGTTCTGCTGCGTCCGGGCGATCCGGCGGCGCGGCTGATCGACCTGCCTGATGCGGAGGCGCGCCGGCTCGCACGATTTCTTTCCGCCGCCCTGTTGGCCGTGATGGTGCTGCTGGCCTTCGGGCAGTATGGGCTGGAGGATGTGGCCAGTGGCGCGCCGCACATTATCGGCCTGATCGTTGCGGCACTGATTTGCGGGCTTTATGCGGTGATCGCCTGGCGCGCCCGCGCGGTGGCCGAAGCCCTGATCAGCGGCGACGGCGGCGGTCTGTTCGGTGCGCTGCGGACGGCGCTGGCTCGCTTTTGGCTGGCGATCGCCTTCTGCGCCACTGGCCTATTGCTGCTGTCCTACTGGTTCGGCCTGTCGCTCGGGCTGTTGTCATACTACTCTGCGACGGTATCGACCCTCGCGATGGTCCTGGTTCTGCTCGTTTTCGAGCGGCTGACGGCCCGCGGATGGCAGGACAACAAGGTGTCGCCGATGGTCCCGAACGTGGACCGGCTGGCGGCCCGGGCGGTGCGCCGTGTCCTGGGCGCAGCCGTCGTGCTCGCCGCGCTGTTCGCGCTCGTGTGGATTTGGGTTGAAGCCTTTGAGTTGGCGCCGGAGCAGAGCGCGCGCGCGATGCTGTCGATCGGCATCGCCGTGGGCACCGTGCTTATAGCCACAGTGATCTGGGAAGTGACGCGGATGGCGATCGACCGGCATTTGCAGAATGCTCATCGCGGTCCCCATCTGCCTGGAGGCGAGGACGAGATCTCGCCCGGATCGCGCCTGCAAACCGTGCTGCCGATGCTGCGGGTGGCATTTGGCGTGGTGATCGCAGTGGTCGCCGCGCTGATTGTGCTCTCGCATCTCGGGGTCGATACCGCGCCGTTGATCGCCGGAGCAGGCGTGTTTGGGCTGGCGATCTCGTTCGGGTCGCAGTCGCTGGTGCGCGATATCATCTCCGGCCTGTTTTACATGTGGGACGACGCGTTCCGGGTCGGCGAATACATCGACACCGGACGGCTGAAGGGCACCGTCGAGGCGCTCGGTATTCGTTCCGTCAAGTTGCGGCACCACAACGGGCCGCTGCATACGGTCCCCTACGGCCAGCTCGGCGCGGTGACCAATCAGAGCCGCGACTTCGCGACGATCAAGTTCAATATTCGGCTTGAACCCGGGACGGACGTCGAACTGGTGCGCAGGATCGCGAAGCGGATCGGCCTCGACATGCAGGAAGAACCTGAGGTTGCCACCGAGGTCCTGGTCCCGCTCAAGCTGCAGGGAATTGCCGAGGTTAGCGAGACGGCGCTCGTCCTGCGGTTCAAGTTCACGGCGCGGCCGGTCAAGCCAAGCTGGGTGCAACGCGAGTATCTAAAGCGGATCTACCGCGTCTTTGCCGAGAAGGGGATCGTTTTCGCCTCGGGCGCCCTGACGCTCAAATCAGCGCCTTTCGTTTCGGCGAGCGGTGAAGTTCCGAAGCTGGTCCCGGTGGACGCATCGGGTGCGGAACCGGTGGCCGTGACTGCCCCCGCCCGGGTCGCGTGATAGCGGCCGAAGCTGTTGAATGGAGCCCATCACATGAAAGTCGGCGTTTTCTATTTCCCGGTCGATTACGGCATCAACATCGTCGAACTGGCGCGCGGTTTGGAGGAACGTGGCTTCGAGTCGCTGTTCGTCCCAGAGCACACGCATATCCCGGTCAGCCGCCGGACGCCGTTCCCGGGCGGCGGCGAACTGCCGAAGCGCTACGCGCATACGCACGACCCGTTCGTCGCGCTGTCCTTCGCGGCGGCGGTGACAAAAAACCTGCGGCTCGGTACCGGCATCTGCCTGATCCCCGAGCGCGACCCGATCGTCACCGCGAAGGAGGTCGCCAGCCTCGACCAGCTTTCGGGCGGGCGCTTCGAGTTCGGCATCGGCGGCGGCTGGAACGTCGAGGAAATGGAAAACCATGGCGCGCGGTACAACACGCGCTTCAAGCTGATGCGCGAGCGCGTTCTCGCGATGAAGGCGCTGTGGACGCAGGAAGAAGCCGAATACCATGGTGAAATGGTCGATTTCGACAAGGTCTGGTCATATCCGAAGCCGGCGCAAAAGCCGCATCCGCCAATCTTGTTGGGCGGCGAGACCAACTACACGCTGCGCCGCGTCGTCGAATACTGCGACGGCTGGTTCCCGCGGCCGGGCCGCGGCGTCGAGATCCAGGAGCAGCTCGCCCGGCTGCGCCGGATGGCCGAGGAAAAGGGCCGCGACCCGAAGACGATCTCGACCTCGGTGTTCCGCGCGCCGCCCGACAAGGTGGTGCTGAAGGAATACGAGGCGGCGGGCATCGACCGCGCCGTGCTGGAAATCCCCGACGAGAGCCGCGACGAGATCCTGCGCGTTCTCGACCGCTACGCGCCGCTGCTGAAGTAGTTTCGGAGTGTCGAGCTGGCGCGGACGCCCCGGCTCAGCCGATTTTAGACTGTGTCAACACCGGCTTGAGGGGTGGAATTTGCGGCGCTGTTGGCGGTTCGATGTCCGGCTTGGGACGAAACAGCCGGTCGGCGGCGCGACCGATCAGCTGCGTTATCGCCGCGTCGAACCCGGCCGCGACAACGCCGCCGACGACCGGCACCACCTTGCTGATCTTCGCGGCATGCCCGGCGCCGGCCAACGCCGTCGCGGACGCCCCCGCGACGCGCTCGGCCTTCTTGAGAAGCGCCGGCGTGGACACCCCGGCCATTCGCTCGACCTTTTTCACCAGCGCCGGCGACATCCACCCGGCGACATCGCGGGTCATCCGCACGCCGAGGCGCGCGCCGGCGTTCTTCAGCGTGTCGGCCGCCTTCGACCCGGTCAGGCAGGCCAGCACGAGACCGCGCACCTCTGGGGTGTGGATGTCGTGACCGCGCAGATGGGCGATCGCCGCGATCATCCGCACCTGTATGTAGAGCGTGCTCGCGAGATTGGCCGGGATCGCGACTGGCAGCGAGACGAACCCGCCGATGCCGGTCAGGAACCCGGCGCTGCCGGCCAGCCCGGTCTGCGACAGGATCAGCGCCTTGATGGCGGCGTCGGGCGCGGCGTGCTTGGCCGCGTATTTCGCCGCCAGCTCCTCGGCGCCGTCGAAACCCGGCAGACCGTCAAGCGCGCGGCCATAGGCCCAGTCAAAGGCCTGGAGGAATGTCGAGGCGACGGCGCCGCCGGCACCGCTCACCGCCCACTCACCGACCCTAGCACCGACCCGGCTCGCTGCCCCGCCGACCCTGGACCCGACCCGGTTTGCCGCATGCATGATTGATTTCATGGGCTGATATGTGGCCCGTTGCGCCGCCGGCCGCAATCAGCCGCGCCAAACGCCGACGATCTCGCATAGGATAGCGGAAAACCAGCGATGGAGGGACCGATGCTGTTCACATGCCTGCCCGAGGGGGCTCAGATCCCAGGCCGCTTTCCGGGACCGGTACATGCCCGCGGCAAATGGTTCACGATCGACATCCACTGCCACCTGCTGACCGAAAAAGCCGAGGAGATGGTCAAGGACGCCGGCCTGACGATGGACTGGCAGCCGCGCATGCAGTTCGCCAACGAGCTGACCCGCGAGACCAACCGCGAGCAGGCGCGGCGCAACCGCGTCCAGTTCAGCGACATTGCGAAGCGTCTCGCCGACATGGACCGCATGGGGATCGACATCCAGGCGATCACCCCGTCGCCGGCGCAGACCTTCTACAGTGTGCCGCCCGATCTCGGCATCGCGACCGCACGTGTCATCAACGACAACATCGCCGATATCTGCGGCAAACATCCCGACCGCTTCGTCGGGCTCGGCACGGTGCCGTTCCAGGCGCCGGAGCTTGCACTCGCCGAGATGGACCGGCTGCACGCATCATTAGGGCTGCGCGGCATCGAGATCGCGACCAATGTCGCCGGCGCCGATCTGTCGGAACCGCGTTTCCGGCCGATCTTCGCGCGCGCGGAGGAGCTGGGGCTGGTGCTGTTTATGCACCCGACCGGCTTTCCCGAGGCGAGCCGGTTCCGCGACCATTATTTCACGAACATCATCGGTAACCCGCTCGACACGACCGTCGCGGTGCATCACCTGATCTTTGGCGGCGTGTTGCAGGATTATCCGAATCTGAAGCTCGTGCTGTCGCATGGCGGCGGCTATCTGCCGGCCTATTCGGGCCGCATCGACCACGCCGCGTCGGCCCGTCCCGATACCTGCACCTGCATCCGGCACATGCCGACGACCTATCTGAAGCGGCTCTATTTCGACACGATCGTCTACACGCACCCGCAGCTCCAGTATTTCGTCGAGCAGTATGGCGCCGACCACGTCCTGATGGGCACGGACTATCCGGCCGACATGGGCGAGATCGACCCGATCGGTTTTGTCGAAGGCGCTCCCGGCCTCGACGATAACGAGCGCCGCGCGATTCTCGGCGGCAACGCGGCACGCCTGCTCAATCTCGAAATGCCGCGACGCGCCTAGGAGGACCCGACCATGCTGTTCACCTGCCGCCCTCCCGGCGCAACGACCGGCGGCGCAATCCCCGGGAGGTTCCCCGGCCCCGCGCATCCGCGCGGCAAATGGTTCGCGGTCGATATCCACTGCCACGTGCGCAGCGACGAGGCCGCCCGGATGGTCGAGGGCAACGAGGCGGTGTCCCGCTGGTTTCTGGAAAAAGCGGCCAACCCGCAGAGCCAGGCGATCAACCGCGCAAACGGCGAGCGCACCTACGAGCAGGGAAATTCGCCCGAGCAGCGGATCGCCGACATGGACCATATGGGGATCGACATCCAGGCGATCTCGCCGGCGCCGCGCCAGACCTATTACGGTGCCGATCCCGATCTCGGCCGCGCAACGTCGCGGGCGATCAACGACTTTATCGCCGAGCTCTGCGGCAAATATCCCGACCGCTTCATCGGGCTCGGCACGGTGCCGTTTCAGGCCCCGGAGCTGGCGATTGCCGAACTCGACCGGCTGCACAAATCGCTCGGCTTTCGCGGCATCGAAATCATGACGCATGTCGCCGGCGAGGATTTGTCGGCCGAGCGCTTTCGCCCGATCTGGGCGCGCATCGAGGAGCTGGGACTGCTCGTCTTCATGCATCCCGACGGGTTCACCGAGGCGCGCCGCTTCCGCGATCATTATTTCGCAAACGTCATCGGCAACCCGCTCGACACGACGGTGGCTGTGCATCACCTGATATTCGGCGGGGTGCTTGAGGCATATCCCGGGCTGAAGATTGTCCTGGCGCATGGCGGCGGTTATCTGCCGGCTTATTCCGGGCGCATCGATCACGCCGCCTCGGCCCGGCCCGACACCTGTACCTGCATCAAGGAGATGCCGACGAATTATCTGAAGCGGCTGTATTTCGATGCGCTGGTTTATACGCACCACCAGCTCGAATACCTCGTCGCGCAATACGGCACCGACCACATCCTGATGGGCACGGACTACCCGG
The DNA here is from genome assembly GCA_963847345.1 of uncultured Alphaproteobacteria bacterium. Taxonomy (GTDB): domain Bacteria; phylum Pseudomonadota; class Alphaproteobacteria; order ATCC43930; family CGMCC-115725; genus DATARH01. The sequence continues at coordinate 102,949 of CAWJZU010000013.1, forward strand.
CCGACATGGGCGAGATTGATCCGATCGGCTTTATCGAAGGCGCGCCGGGGCTCGACGATACCAAGCGCCGCGCGATACTCGGCGGCAACGCGGCCCGGTTGCTCGACATCGAGATACCGATGCTCACCGGGGCGCGCTAACGCACACGGCGTGGGCGGCGAACCCGCACCTCACCCTACGCCGCTGCCGGCTCCAGCAGCTCCGGGTCGTTGTTGCGGACGTTGCCGACCCGCGCCGCGACCGGGTGGGCGCGCATCGCTTCGGCCGGATAGGGAAGCAGCATCGCCATCAATTCGTCGGTCTCCACCCGGTCCTCGCCGAGCCAGCTGCGCCAGACCCGTTGCGGCAGGATGACCGGCATGCGGTTGTGGATCGGCGCGATCAGTTCGTTCGCCGCACCGGTGATTATGCTGAAGGTGTAGAGCGCCACGCCGTCGGAGCGGTCCTTCCACCGCTCCCACAGCCCGGCCAGCGCCATCGGCGAGGAATCGGCGAGACCGATCGCATAAGGCTGCTTGCCGCGAGCGGTCTTTTGCCATTCGTAGAAAAAGTCTACCGGCACGAGGCAGCGGCGCTGGGGGAAGGCGTCGCGGAACGCCGGTTTTGTCGCGACGGTCTCGGCCATCGCGTTGATGCACCGCGGCCCGATCGATTTGTCCTTGGCCCAGGAGGGGATCAGCCCCCAGCGCAGCAAATCGAGCGAGCGGCGTCCGTCGCGGTCAAGACGCACGACTGGCAGCATGTCGGTTGGTGCACCGTTGTACGTAGCCGCCGCGTTCGGGACCGGGTTAACCGTCTCGAACAGCACCCGGATTTCGTTAAGCGGCGTCTTCTGGACGACCCGACCGCACATTCCGTTGTCAGACTCTGCGGGTCAGCCTACGCGCTCCGCGCCGGGACTACTCGGCCGCGCCGCGCGGCTCGTCGGCCAACTGGGGATCCGTCCCGGCACCGACCGCTTCCGCCAATCGCGACGGGCGGGTCGAGGCGCCGAGGAAACGGGCCAACCGATCGAGATAGAGATAGACGACCGGCGTCGTGTACAGCGTCAGCCATTGCGACACCAGGAGACCGCCGACCATCGCGACGCCGAGCGGCCGCCGCAACTCGGACCCGGCGCCGCCGCCGAACGCGATCGGCATTGCACCGAACAGCGCCGCGAAGGTCGTCATCATGATCGGCCGAAACCGCAAAAGGCACGCCTCGTGGATCGCTTCGAGCGGGCTCTTGCCCTCGTTTCGCTCGGCCTGGAGGGCAAAGTCGATCATCATGATCGCGTTCTTCTTGACGATACCGATCAGCAGGATCACGCCGATCAGCGCGATGACGCTCAGGTCGTAGCCGAGAAGCATCAGCGCCAAGAGCGCCCCGACCCCCGCCGACGGCAGCGACGACAGGATCGTGATCGGGTGGATATAGCTCTCGTAGAGCATTCCCAGCACGATGTAGACGACCAGGATTGCCGCCGCGACGAGTAGCGGTGTCGATTTCAGCGAGGCCTGGAAGGCCTGCGCCGTCCCCTGGAACGAGCCGTTGACGGTCGCCGGCATCCGCAGCTCGCGCTCCAGCGCATGGATCTTGTCCACCGCCTGACCGATCGCGATCCCGGGAGCGAGATTGAACGACAGCGTCACCGCGGGGAACTGGCCCTGATGGCTGACCATCAGCGGTTCGACGCGGGTTTTGAAATGGGCGATCGTGCTGAGAGGCACCTGTGCGCCGTTGCGGCCGGGAACGTAGATCTTCGAAAGAGCGGTCGGATCTTTCTGGAACTCGGGCTTGACGCCGAGAATGACCTTGTACTGGTTGGTCGAGGTGTACATCGTCGCGACCTGGCGCTGGCCGAAGGCGCTGTACAGCGTCTCGTCGACCAGCGATAGCGAGATCCCGAGCCTTGAGGCGGCATCGCGGTCGATTTCGATCCCGATATAAGGCGCGGCGATCTGCTGGTCCGAGGCGACATCCTGCAATTCCGGCAGCTTCTTCAATGCCGCTTCGACGATCGGCGCCCAATGGTTCAACTCGTCGGCATCGGTGTCGGTCAGCGTGTACTGGAACTGCGTGCGGCTGAGCCGGCCGCCGACGCTGACGTCCTGACCCGATTGCATGAACAACTGCGCGCCCTCGACCTGCGCCACTTTGGGCCGCAATCGTCGGATCACCTGATCCGAGGTGACGTCGCGCTCGTCATGCGGCTTCAGCTGGATGAACATCCGGCCGGTGTTCTCGGTCGGGTTGTAGCTGTAGGCACCAGCGAAATAGAACACGCCCGAGACGGCCGGATCCTCCCGCACGATTTCGCCGAAGCGGTGCACGATTGTTTCCATTTTGGCGAACGAAGTATCCTGCCGCGCTACCGCCTGGCCGAAGATGAAGCCGGTATCCTGCTGCGGGAAGAAACCCTTCGGGATCGTGGCGTACAGATACCCGGTCCCGACCATCAGGCCGAGAGTCGCCAGCAGCATCGGGAACTGATGCCGCAGCACGAAGCGAAGCCCGCGATCGTAAGCGCCCAGCACTGCCTGGAAAACGCGCTCGGCGCCGCGGCTGAGGGCGCCGGGTGGACGCTCGTTCTTGCCTTTTAAAAACAGCGAGCACAACACCGGGGTCAGTGTCAGCGAGATGAAGGCCGAGGCCAGCACCGCGACGGTGACGACGACCGCGAACTCGCGGAACAGCCGCCCGATAATGCCGCCCATGAACAAGAGCGGGATGAACACTGCGATCAGGGAAAACGTGATCGAGATGATCGTAAATCCGATCTGGCCCGCCCCCTTCAGCGCGGCCTCGAACGGGCTCATGCCCTCTTCGAGATAGCGCACGATGTTCTCGATCATCACGATCGCGTCATCGACGATGAAGCCGACCGAGATCGTCAACCCCATCAAAGAGATATTGTCGAGGCTGTAGCCCAGCCCGTACATGATCGCGAAAGTTGAGAGCAGCGAAAGCGGCAGCGCCAGGCTCGGGATCACGGTCGCCCAGAGCGTGCGCAGAAAGACGAAGATGACCAGGATCACGAGCGCGACCGTCAGCATCATCGTGAACTGCACGTCGTGTACCGCAGTGCGGATCACCAGCGAGCGGTCGGAGACCAGATCGACATGCACCGACGGCGGCAGTGATTCCTGGAATTGCGGCAGGCGCTCCTTGACCGTGTCGACGACCTCGATCGTGTTGGCGCCGGCCTCGCGCTGGATCGCTAGACCCTCGGCCGGCTTGCCGTCGAACCAGGCGCCAGTGCGCTCGTTCTGCACGCCGTCCTCGACCTCGGCGATGTCGCCGAGCCGGATCGGCGCGCCGTTGCGCCAGGCGACGATCACCTGGCGAAATCCGGCGGCATCGAAAATCTGGTCGTTGGTGTCGAGCGTGATGGTCTGATGCGCGCCGGTCAGGTTGCCGTTAGGCCGGTTGACGCTGGCGGCCGCAATCGCGGCGCGGATATCCTCAATGCCGACACCACGCGCCGCCAAGGCCATCGGGTTCACCCGCACCAGGACGGCATAGGGCTTCTGGCCGAAAATGCGCGCTTCAGCGACGCCGCTGATGCTCGATAGACGTTGCGCCACCATGGTGAAGGCGTAGTCGTCGAGACGATAAACCGGTATCGCGTCGGAATGGATCGCGTAGATCAGCACCGGACGATCGGCCGGGTTCGTCTTGCGGTAGGTCGGCGGGTTCGGCATGTCGCGCGGCAGCAGGCCGGTCGCCGCCTGGATGGCCTGCTGCACGTCCTGCGCCGCAGAGTCGATGTTGCGGTCGAGTTCGAACTGCATCGTGATCGTGGTATTGCCGACCCCGCTCGTCGAGCTCATTTCGGCCAAGCCCGGCAGCGCCGCGAACTTCTGTTCAAGCGGCGTGGCAACCGAGGCCGCCATCGTCGACGGGCTGGCGCCAGGGTAGTTGGCGCTGACCACGACCGTTGGGAAATCGACGCGCGGCAACGCCGCCACCGGCAGCAGGTTGTACGCGGCGATGCCGAACACCAGGATCCCGAGCATCAACAGCGATGTCGCGATCGGGCGGTGAATGAACGGCGCGGAAATGCTCATCGCCCGGGCCCCATGCGGGAAGGTTGCTGGCGACGGCGCGCCGACAAAAGCATTGTCATCCGGTGGGTTCGGATTTCGGATTGGATTTCGCCGGTGCGAGCCGCACCCGCGATCCGTTTGTCAACCGGTACTGCCCCTCAACGACAATTTTTTCACCGGGCGTCAAACCCTTGCTAATTACGGCGACGCCGTCCTGCACGGCGGCCACCTCAACTGGGCGCCGCTCGACGGTGTCGTCGTCCTTAATCACATAGGTGTAGGGACCGGTTGGCCCGTCCTGCACAGTTTGTGCTGGCACGGTCGGGACGCCTCGGCGCGTGTTGACGATCAGCCGCACATTGACGAACAGGCCAGGCCACAGCCGCTCGTCATCGTTGGCGAAACTCGCCTTCAGCTTCAGCGTGCCGGTCGTCTGGTCGATCTGGTTGTCGATCAGCGTCAGCTTGCCGGTTGACAGCAGCGTCTTGCCGTCCTCGCCGATCGCCTGCACGACAAGCGGCTCCCTGGCCTGCTTTTCGCGGACTTTGTGCTGGTTTTCCTGCGGCACCGTGAAAACGACATCGATCGGGCGGACCTGTGCGATCGTCACGAGCGGAGCGCCCTCGCTGGCGCGCACCATGTTGCCCACATCGACGAGGCGGGCGCCAAGACGTCCGGCGATGGGCGCCTTTATCGTCGCATAGGACAGGTTCAGCCTTGCCGTCGCGATCTGCGCCTCGTCGCCCTTGATCGCGGCCTGCGTTTGCGCGACCTGCGCCTTGGCCTGATCGTAGGCCTGCTGCGATTGATAGCCGTGCGACACGAGCTGCGAGCCACGGGCCAAATCGGTCTGTGCGGTCGCGAGCTGCGCCTCGTCCTTTTGCTTGGTCGCCTGCGCTTGCTCAAGCGCCGCCTCGAACGGCCGCGGGTCGATCTGGAACAGCACCGTCCCGACCTTGACGTCCTCGCCTTCCTTGAAGTCGGAGGCGAGGATCTGCCCGTCGACCCGGCTCTTGATCGTGACCATGTTGGTAGGCTGCACAGTGCCAATCGCCTCGAGCACGACGGGCACGTCGGCTGCGACGACGGTGCCCGCAGTGACCGGCACGGTCTGCCCACCGCCGTGCGACTGCGCCACGGCCGGTTTCGTGCTTTCGAACGTGCGTGGCAGCACCACGCCAGCCGCTATCGCGAGAACCGCGAACACGGCTACTGCAGCCTTCCTATTCACGAAGCCTCCCGGGGGCGGAGGTTGCAACGGGCGACATATTATAGATTAGCCTTGTATGTACCATCCCCGGCCGCTTCCGGCAGGTAAATTCTTTCCGCTGAGCGCGATTTCCGGTTTCGGGCATTTCCTCGGCTGCGGTTCCGCGGCATGATCGCCGGCATACGGCGTCCGTCGGGCGCTTATACCGGGCATTCAACAGCAGAAAGGCCGGATCATGGCTGCTCATGACGCGTTGCGAACCATCCTGCCGATCGCCGGCCTCTCGGAGGATCGCGCCCGGACGGTCGAGTTCACCGGCGGCGGCGACCCCGTGCTGCCGACCCCGTTCCGCATCGGCGAAACCGCCGCCGCGGCACTCGCCGCGACCGGGCTCGCGGTATCCGACCTTTGGGAGCTTCGCACGGGCCGCCAGCAGCAGGTCGCGATCGACCTGCGGCAAGCCGCCGCATCCTTGCGCAGCGGCCACTATCTCGTAATGGACGGGGCCGAGGTCTCAACCGAGCGCAACCCGGTGATGGGCGTCTACCCGGCGAAAAACGGCCGCTGGAGCTACATCCACGCCAATTTCCCGAACCACCGCGCCGCCGCGCTGAGCGTGCTCGGCTGCGAGGAAAACAAGGACGCGGTGCGCCGCGCCGTCGCGAACTGGGACGCGCTCGAACTCGAGGAGGCGATCCTCGCCGCCAAAGGGGCCGGCGGCATGGTGCGCAGCATGGCGGAATGGGCAAAGCACCCGCAGGCCGCCGCGATCGCATCCTTGCCGCTTCTCGAAATCGTCAAGATCGGCGACGCGCCGCCGGAAAAACTCCCCGATGGCGACCGGCCGCTCTCCGGTGTCCGCGTGCTCGACCTGACGCGCGTATTGGCCGGGCCGACCTGCGCCCGCACGCTGGCCGAGCACGGCGCCGACGTCTTGAAGATCACCGCCGCGCACCTGCCGAATATCGGCTATCAGGAATACGACACCGGGCACGGCAAATTGTCGGCCCAGCTCGATCTGCGCCAGCCAAAGGACCTCGAAACGTTAAAGAACCTGGTGCGCGAGGCCGACGTGTTCAGCCAGGGCTACCGTCCCGGCACGCTCGGCAATCGCGGCCTGTCGCCGGAAGAACTGGCGACATTGCGTCCCGGTCTCATCTATGTCTCGCTGTGCGCCTTCAGCCATGTCGGGCCGTGGGCGTCGCGCCGCGGCTTCGACACGGTCGTGCAGACGGTCAGCGGCATCACGACGCGGCAGGCCGAGCTGTTCCCCGGCGCCGAGGCGGGTCAGCCGCAATTCTACCCGGTGTCGGCGATCGACTACCTGACCGGCTACCTGATGGCGTTCGGCGCGATGGTGGCGTTGGCGCGCCGCGCCCGCGAGGGCGGCAGTTGGCTGGTGCGCATCTCGCTGGCGCAGACCGGACGCTGGCTGGTGAGCCGTGGCGAAGTGCCTGAAGCCGGTCTGAAGGACGTGCCGAAGGAGTTCGCGCCGGAGGAGCTGGCGCGCTGGTCGATTGAGAGCGAGACCCCGGTCGGCAAGCTGAAGCATCTGAAGCCGACCGTACAGCTCTCCGAGACGCCGCCCTTCTGGGCGCGCCCGTCGGTGCCGCTCGGCTACAACGAGGCGGCCTGGCCGGCGCGGGCTTAGCCGCCAGCCGGCTGCGCGATACGGATCATCCCGGATGAACCGGCTGCTGCAGGATCTGCGAATCGTCGAATTCTCGGCCTTCGTCGCGGCGCCGCTCGGCGGCATGACGATGGCGCAGTTCGGCGCCGAGGTGATCCGCATCGATCCGGTCGGCGGCGCGATCGACCACAACCGCTGGCCGGTGACCGACAGCGGCGCCAGCCTCTATTGGGCCGGGCTCAACAAGGCGAAGCGCTCGGTCGCGCTGGCGCTCGACAGACCGGAAGGGCGCGAGTTGGCGCAGGCGATCGCGACCGCTCCCGGAGCCGGCGGCGGCATCGTATTGACCAACCTGCCGCCGCGTTCCGGTCTCGACTACGCCAACTTGAAGGCAAAGCGCGCCGACGTAATCCTGCTGCGCCTCCTCGGCAACCGCGACGGGAGCGCCGCGGTCGATTACACGGTCAACGCCGCGAGCGGATTCCCGCTGGTCACTGGCAACAACACCGGTTCCGGCGCCAGCGCACTGCCGGTCAACCATGTCCTGCCGGCCTGGGACATCGCGGCGGGTCTATATCTCTCGACCGCCTTGCTCGTTGCCGAGCGACACCGCGCCCGCACCGGCGAAGGGCAGGAGGTCACGGCGTCGCTCAGCGACGTCATGCTCGCTACGGTCGGCCATCTCGGTTATGTCGGCGACGTCCACATCAATGGACGGGCGAGGCCGGCGATCGGCAACGATTTGTACGGCAGCTTCGGGCGTGATTTCGCGACGGCCGACGGCCGCCGCGTCATCATCATCGCGTTGACGCCGCGGCAATGGCGGGCGATCGGCCAGGCCACCGGGCTCGCCGATAAGCTGGCGATGATCGGCGCGATGATGGAGGTCGATCTCGACACCGAGACCGGCCGCTACGAGGCGCGCGACGCGATCGCGGCGTTATTGGCGCGCTGGTGCGCGAAGAAGACCCTGGCCGAGATCCGCGAAGCCTTCGGCGGTACCGGCGTCCTGTGGGGGCCGTTCCAGGATTTTGTGCAGCTCGTACGCGACGACCCGCGCTGCTCGCCGCGTAACCCGCTCTTCGCCGAGATCGATCAGCCCGGTATCGGCCGCTATCCGATGCCGGGCCTGCCGCTCGATTTCTCGGCGGGCCAGCGCCAGCCGACCCGCCCCGCGCCGCGCCTCGGCGAGCACACGGAGCAGGTTCTCCGCGAGCTGCTCGGTCTCTCGGCCGGGGAAATTTCGCGGTTGCGCGAGGCCGGCGTCGCCGCCTGATTCTACGCTACCTGGCGATTACGGTTCTGCTGCCGTCGACGGGCTCGACTGGCGCGCGTCAACGACACCTCACCATCGGCGAATGTTTAACGGAGTTTTAAGCACTTTGTGCGAGTTTCCTTCTGGAACGAGCCGGCTCGCATTGGAGACAGAATGGTTGCGATCCGAAATCTCGGCGGCACCCCTTGCTGCCGCGTTTTCGATTCTCTCCTGGCATGCTTCGCGATCGGCTTATTTCTGCCGTTGATGGCGGCAGTCACAGTCGCAATCAAAGCCAATAGCGGCGGTCCTGTGTTGGGATGCCGACATCGTGTCTGCCGCAACGGCCGATGGATTAAAGCACTTGAGTTCCGCATGACGGTGAAGCCCAACCGCCGGACGATGCAGGTGCATCGGTTTCTGCACCGGACCCGCATCGACACATTACCGCAGGTATTCAACGTGCTGCGCGGCGAGCTGACGTTCATCGGCAACGATCGCCCCGGCTTTCTGACATAAACACCGACGATACACAACCCGAGTTGCCGCAATGGCGCGGCTGGCGTGGTGAGGGCGGCTTGGCAAGTGGGAACCTCACTTGCGGCGGAGTGAGGGTTTTTTGGATAGGGCGAGATTTCGTCGGGTTCAGTAAGGGTCGCTTAACTCGTTTGCGCCATCCTCATGAACGATCATACTTTCGGGACACGAAACCATGCGGCCCACCTTTCACTCAGCCTCTCCGCGTCACTGTCGCGAACGGGATGGTATCGTTGATCACATCAGGGATGGCGTCCTTCGGCCGGAATCCGACCGGCTGCCCCTTCATATCGCGGGGCCGATCATCATCGCGCTGAGTTTGTCGTTGTGGGGCGGCATCGGCTTTATTATAAGCTCGTTGCTATAGTCCTTTTTTCCGCCGGGCAAACCCCACAGCTACAGCGCAATGCGGTCGTGTGTCGCGGCCAGTTATATAACCTAGGCGTGCGGTCAAAACCGCTCGGACTAGCGGGAGTATGCGTGCCGGTTGTTGGTCACCGGCACCGCGACCTCGATGCGGGCCGGCGGTGAAATTTCACAGGATCGGCGTGTCGCCGCATCGCCGATTACAAACCCGGCCGATCTCTCATGCACTAACGCCGGGAACACCGCCCGTCAGCTATACCGATCCTCCCGACTGCTGTTCCTCGTTCGCCATCGCCTTCACCGACACCGCTGCCGTGGCTACGTCGCGCGGGTAGGCCCGGCGGGTCGGGAGAACGAAAAACCCGGCGCTAGCTGTCGGGATCAGCATAATGAGAAAAGTCCACATCAGCCCGGTGTCGCCGCCGCCGAGCCAGCGCGACATCCGGCCGAACAGCGGCGGCGCGGCGCCCTCGAAAACCGAGCGGATCGACATCCGGCCGGCGTCGCCGCGGCCCCACATGCGCGGATCGACGATATCGTGCCGCGCCGCATCGATCGGCGCGATCGCCGCGGCCAGAGCCGCCGCCCCCAAGGATCGTCGTGATGGCCGCCGTGCTCGGCCTCGATTCAGCCGACAAGGGAGCTCTGTCGGCCGTGTCGGGTCAGCTCAAAAAAGCGTTCGACATCGGCAATGTCGAGATCGGGCTGCTACTCGCCGTCGTCGCCGCACCCTATCGGCCAGGACGCCCATCGGCAGCGTGGCTATCGCGCCCGCAAATCACCTGGAAGCGTCCGGGACCGCCCAAGCGCATCGAAGGCACGCCCCCTGACCCGATCGAAAAACGAAAGAAAGCCTTCCGCCGCAAAGCTCTGGCTCGACATCTTTAACAATACCGGCGGAGACCAGCGATCGATACTGTCTTACGCCTTCAATGAGACTGGACTGCACAGAATTTCCCGGAAAGCAAATCGACATTTTTTAATCCAAATTAGTTCCAATCTTGAGTGCAACCCCAATGCGCAAGATGGACGGCGCGTCCATTCTTCGGTTCCACCATTAAAGCTGAGACCGAGAAATACGCAGCTCGTAACCGAGCGATGCTCGTCTTCTTAACGCTTCCGTACCGCGACCGATCCTTCGACGCAGATTGGATCAAAGCGATGCGGCGATCGGTTCGGGAATCGGCCTCGGCTGCAGATAATCCTGTCTGAAATCCGCAAGTGCCGCGAGTTCCTCGACGTTTCGAATCTCGAACCGCTGATGCTTGACCCGAAGGAGGCCTTCGTCCTGCAGCTGATGCAGCACACGATTGACGTAGGGAATGCTCAGGCCCAGCGCGTCGCCGATTATCTCCTGCGTCAACGGCAGCCGAAACGTGTTGTTGTCCTCCGTCAGTCCGAGCCGCCGCAGCCGGGTCAGGAGTTCAAGAAAGAAATGCGCCAGGCGCTCGGGGGCGGTGCGCCGGCCGACCGCGATCAGATGCTCCGCCAGGACAGCTGCGTCGTTGGAGAACGACCAGAACAACTGGGTGGCCAGCTGCGGCTGGCTGTCGTTCAGTGTCGCAAGCCGCGGCAACGGGATCGGGTGAATAACCGAATGCGTCAGCGTCTTGACCGAAAACAGCGCGGTTTCGAAGCGACAGCTGTTGATTCCGGCGAAATCCCCCGGCAATAGAATATTGACGATCTGGCGCTGTCCGTCGCGCAAGATCCGGTACCGGATCGCGACACCTTCCGCGATCAGGTAGACTGCGGGACACGGTCGCCCTTCGCTGACGATTTCGCGCCCCGCGGCGATACCGCGGCCGGCCCCGTTCAGATCAAGCAGGTCTATCAGCTGATCCACCAGCGGCGGCAGTGTACCGGAAAACCTTTGGTTGATAAGTGAACCGGGCCGTGCCGATTCGACAGTCATGAAGGTCCCCTCCCTATTCTCCCTTTTTATCGGTGCCGTTTGCCGGCGCCGATCTCATTGTGATCGCCGTCCCACATGGCGGCCGATTTGCACGTTGCCGCCACCAGCTCACGTTACCATCCGTGAAGCAGATTTCTGATTATCCTTTAGGTAGAGTCGGCCACCCTAAGCTTAGCCTTTTTTACTCATGTATATGAATCCGATCCCTCCTGCGTTTCAAAACCCAGCAGGTTCATAAACTCCCCACAAGTGGCGGCACCGTCGAGAAAACCCGCGATGGACGGGCAAACCGGGCCGCACCGGATTTGTCCGGTACCGCTTCCAGTGCCGAAATCATTGTGGCCGATCTGCAACACGGCGGCCGATTTGCACATTGTCGCCTGTTGCTGACATTGGCAACAGCGAAGCGGAACTCCGAATCTGCCTTTAGATGAAACAGGTTACGCCTGCACTGCTTCTTTCTGATTCAGATAAATGAATCTGATTGCGTAAGGACCTTCGCGCGAAAGCCGAAGAAGTTTCCTCCCGAACCCAACCGTCAGGTTGGATTGCGCAACTTCGACGCCGCCGCCGAGCCCGGTGGGCGTTCAACGGGGGGAGAGACATGAAAAAACGGCAAGGCGCCAAGATCGCCGCGGTCGTCACCGCCGCATTGACCGTGCCGATCGCGCTTGGAGCAACGCCGGTTCAGGCCGACGAAGTGTTAGACCTGCGGGCTAACCAGGAGCTTCTCCAGCGGCGCGTCGATCAGCTGGCGCAGGCGATGGTGCCCGGCAATATGTTCGGCGTCGGCGGGCCGCCGGGCCCCGTCAACGTGCAGATGACCGGCGGCAGCTTCCCGCGCTCGTTCCTGATCCCCGGCACCGATACCTCGATCCGGGTCGGCGGCGAAATTCGGCTGCTCAGCCTTTTCTGGGTCACCGGCGGCAACCCGAACGCACAATCGACGAGCACCAACGCCGGCACTACCGGACAGCTGAACAATATCCCGCTGACCGGTCGTACGGTCGGTTCGAGCGCATGGATTGCCCGTGAGCGCAGCAACAACATCTTTAACATGTCGCCGCAGCAATCGAAGCTGAGTGTGGAGACCCGCACTCCGACCGCTTGGGGCGAGGCGCGCAGCTTCCTCGAATTCGACTTCGCGGGCGGCACCAATTCGAGCAACGATCCTCTGGCCGGCTCTAACAGCCTGACTCCCCGTCTGCGATATGCGTACGGGACCTTGGGACCGTTGCTGTTCGGCCAGGCCAATTCGAACTTCAACGATTCCGACGCCGGGATGGAGAGCCTTCAGTTCGGCGGTCTGATCGGCGGCGGCGGCCCGTCGCGCATACCGCAGATCCGCTATACACAGCCGCTCGGCGGGTGGGGTCTGCTGGGTGCCTTGTCGCTGTCGGCGGAGGCGCCTGAGCCCACGCTGTGGGCGCCGGGAAGTAGTGCCCCCGGTGTATTCGGCCAGGACCCGACCGAACTCGGTGACGCTGGCGCCGGCGACCGGCGCTTTCGCCCCCCTTGGCACACCCGCCAACCCGCTGAAGCCCGGCGCGCCCGATATCGTCGCGGCCTGGTACATCCCGCAGCCCTGGGGGCACGTCGACTTTGCCGCCGTCTGGCGTCCCGCGCTCATTGTCAGCACACCATTCGGCGAACCGCTGACCTCAGGTGTCGACCGAAGGTATATGGGTTGGGGCTTCAATTTCAGCGGCGACGTGAAGCCGCGCTGGTTCGGCTGGGACAAGGACTTCTTCACCTGGAACGTTATCGGCGGCGAGGCGATGGGGCGCTACCTCTATGCCGGTGGCGGCAGCGTCCTAAGCCTCGTCAGCAATCTTACCGGCAACACGCTGGCGACCAATTCCGTACTGATCAAGCCGACGACCGGGTTTGCCGGCAACATCGCCTATCGGCATCAATGGACGCCGGAACTCCGTTCGAATGTCGGCGTCGGCATCTGGAAGCTCGATATTAACGGTCTGAATGGCGCCGTGTGCCCGGCGGCATCGCAAGCTAATGCGAGCGGCGGCTGCGGGCTCAATGAACGCTTGCTGATGGGTCAGGCCAACGTGATCTGGCAGCCGGTCGCGTTTGTCGATTTCGGTCTCGAATACACCTACGGCCTTCGGAAGGTCTTTTCTGGAGCAATGGGTAATGAGCACGTGATCACCAATCGCATGCGCATTCGGTTCTGAGCACGGCCGAGATGTAACCGCCCGCCGGTTCCCCCGGCGGGCATTCGGTTGAAATGGGTCGGACAAGGGCAATACGATGATCCAGCTGATTGATCACCTTCCCGGCAACGTCGTCGGTATCGTCGCGCGCGGGCGAGTAACGCGGGAGGAGTGTGAGGACATACTCCAGCCGGCGATGGATCTTTCGGCGCGGCGCCACGACAAGGTGCGGCTTTATTATGAAATCGGGTCGCGCTATCCCGGCGCGGGCTGGGATCCCCTTGATATTGACGCGTCCCAGCTGGAGCGGGTGGCGATCGTCAGTGATGCTGCATGGATACCGTGGATCATCAACGCGCTGCGTTTCCTGATTGCCGGCGAGGTGCGCGTTTTCGCCAAAGAGGAAGCGGAAGAGGGGCTTGCCTGGATCGCGGCTCCTGGCGAGGAAGCGTGTGACGAGCCTGCTAGTTCGCCGCCTCGGCCGCTTCGGGCGCGTCCCGCTTCGCCGCCTCGATCGCCGCGGCCTTCTGCTCGACGAGCCCGACCAGGTGATCGACAATATCGGCGTCTTTCAGCCGATGGTCGGCAACGCCACTGACATAGACCTGGTGCGTGTTGTTGCCGCCACCCGTGAAGCCGATATCGGTCTCGCGGGCCTCTCCGGGCCCGTTAACGACACAGCCGATCACCGACAGCGTCATCGGCGTCGTGATGTGAGCGAGCCGCTCCTCCAGCACCTCGACGGTCTTGATGACCTGAAATTGCTGGCGCGCGCAGGACGGACACGAAATCACCGTAACACCCCGGCGGCGCAGGCCCAGTGACTTCAATATGTCGTAGCCGACCTTGACCTCCTCGACCGGGTCGGCCGACAGCGACACGCGGATCGTGTCGCCGATCCCGGCCCAAAGCAGCATCCCAATGCCGATTGACGATTTGACCGTGCCCATGCGCAGCGCCCCGGCCTCGGTGATGCCGAGGTGCAGCGGGTAATCGCACGCCTCGGCCAGCCCCTGATACGCGGCGACGGCGAGGAACACGTCGGACGCCTTGCAGGAAATCTTGAACTCGAAGAAGTCGTTGTCCTCGAGGATCTTGGCGTGAGTCAGCGCGCTTTCGACCATCGCCTCCGGGCACGGCTCGCCGTATTTCTCCAAGAGGTCGCGTTCGAGCGAGCCGGCGTTGACGCCTATCCGCATCGAGCAGCCGTGGTCGCGGGCCGCCTTGATCACCTCGCGGACCCGCTCCGCGGAACCGATATTGCCAGGATTGATGCGCAGGCAGGCGGCGCCGCTCTGCGCCGCCTCGATCGCGCGCCGATAATGGAAATGGATGTCGGCGACGATCGGCACCGCGACTTGCGGCACGATTCGCTTCAGCGCCAGCGCCAATTCCTGGTCCGGGCACGACACGCGAACAATATCGGCGCCGGCCCGCTCAAGCGCCTGGATCTGCTCGACGGTCGCCTTGATGTCGCTGGTGACCGTGTTGGTCATCGACTGCACCGTGATCGGCGCGTCGCCGCCGACCGGCACCTTGCCGACATAAACCTTGCGGCAGGCGCGGCGCTGGATGTCGCGATAGGGCCGCACGCTCATCTCAAACCTCGTCGATTGCCGCTGCTTCGATATAGAACGCGCCGATGACAGAAAAAAGTCGGTGATAAGAACGCGTCGATAGCGGGCGCCTAGCCGCGCACCGCAGTGCCGGCCCGCAGCGCATCCGGTTCGAGTGTTACGTTGCGGCGCAGTGTGCCGAGGGCGCCAAGCGCGGGGGCCGGCTTTCCATCCACCAACACTTCGAGCGCGCCGGCGTTGCCGGTGCGCAGGATCAGCCCGGACCTCGGCACCCGGTACGTCTCGCCGGTCTTCAGCACGCGCGCGAAGACAATTCCTTGATCGGCGTCGCGAATCTGCACCCAGGAATCGGCAAGCGCGCGGATGTCGATGCTGCCGGAGGGGGATGACGCCGCGTTCCCGCCGGGCTGGGGTGGGCTGGCGGCGGCGTTGTCGGTCGCGGCGCTCGATGCCGGCGCGGCGGGCGCGACAGCGCCGGGATCAGGCGCCAATGCCCTGCTGTCCTGCGCAACCGCACCCGCCACCGGTTGCGGCGGAGTCAGCAGGCCCGAGCTGAACTGTGGCGCTGCAGTCCCCCGCGGCGCGTTTGCGCCGACCGGTCCGGGTCGCGCCGGGGGCACGGCTGGCCTGGTCGTCGCGGCATCCAGGGCGGGTGTTCCGGTCTGCACCGAAGAGACCTGGACTGGTGGCGCCTGCGCGGTCAGTTTCTGCAACTCGGCCGGCACGTCGGCGACCCGCTCCGGGCGCTCGCGCTGGCCGGTATTGACATAGTACCAGGCACCATACCCAAACAGCGCCAGGACGAGGCCGGCCAGCAGCACCCGGCCGCCGGGAACCCCACGCTCGCCGAGCGGCACGGGGAGGGTCAGATCGGGGCGGGTCTGGACGTCCCCCGTGTCCTCGCGATAGCTGTCAAGAATGCGCTCGCCGTCGAGACCGAGATAGGTCGCGTAGGCCCGGATGAAGCCGATCACGTAAGTCGGACCGGGCAGTTCCTCGGTGCGGCCCTGCTCGATCGCGGCGAGATAGACCGGCTTTATGCGCAAGGCGTCGGCGACCGCGTCGAGGTCGAGCCGGAGCTGCAGCCGGCGCTCGCGCAGCTTCTCGCCGGCGGCGTTGCGGATCGCCGACCGATCCAAATCGTCCTCTTCCGGCTCGCTAAACGGCGTTGTTATCCGCTGAAACAGGCTCACGCGGTCTCCCTCTTCCGGCAGTTCTGTCGCTGATTTTAGAAGAAAGCGTGCCTTGCGTCCAATCGGCGCGATCCGGTCCGGGGAAGTGTCCTCCAAATCAGGACACTATCCGATCCGGTCACCCTTCCGCCGGCGTTGAAAACAATCGCTCACAACGCGACGGCGTGGTCGCGCGCGTAGGCTTCGAACCACCGGCGCAGCGAATGGTCTGGTCGGCCGGCGATCTCGTCGAGATATCCTGCGAGAGCGCCCGCGTCGAGACTGCGGATCATCGTCTTCACAGGCCCGATCGCGGTCGGCGCCATCGACAGCCTGCGAAAGCCGAGCGCGATCAGCACCATCGCTTCGACCGGATTGCCTGCCATCTCGCCGCAGATGCTAAGCGGCTTGCCGGCGGCTGCGCACTCCCCGACGAGATGACGCAACAAGGCCAGCATCGGCGACGACAGCAAATCGTAGCGCTCGGCAAGAAGCGGATTGCCCCGGTCACAGGCGAAAATAAACTGCGCCAGGTCATTCGTGCCGATCGACAGAAAATCGACGCGCTGCAGCAGGGACGGGAGTTGCCACAGCAGCGCCGGTACTTCGAGCATGACGCCGACTCTGACCGAGTGCGGCCCCTCGCCGTCCTCCTTCGCGAGCCGGGCGCGTTCTGCGTCGAGCAGCTGGCGTGCTGCATCCAGCTCGGCGACTTCGGTGATCATCGGGAATTTGACGCATAGCTCCCGCCCGGCGGCGGCGCGCAGCAGCGCACGAAGTTGCCGCCGCAGCATCGCCGGCCGGTCGAGGCCGATGCGGATCGCGCGCCACCCCATCGCCGGGTTGTCCTCGGCGGTTTCAGGGAGATACGGCAGCACCTTGTCGCCGCCGATATCGAGCGTACGGAACACGATCGGCCGCTCGCCAGCCTGCTCGAAGGCGCGACGGTAGAACGCCGTCTGCTCGGCGATGTCGGGGAATGTGTTGCGCGACAACAGCTGTATCTCGGTGCGGAACAGACCGATGCCGGCCGCCCCGGTAGCGTCGAGCTGCGCGACGTCGAGCAGCAGCCCGGCATTCAGCAGCAGCTCGATCGCAACCCCGTCCCTTGTAACTGCCGGGATGTCGCACAGCGTCTCGTAATAGGCGCGGCGGCGGGTGCGTGTCGCGACCGCTTCCTCGACCGACTGCCGGATGTCCGCGCGGGGGCGAACCAGCACGCTGCCGTTGTCGCCGTCGACGACGAGGAGGTCACCCTGCTCGACGACACGGGTCGCGCCGGCGACCCGGCCGACCACCGGAATGTCGAGCGCTCGCGCGACGATCGCGACATGCATGGTCGGTGAGCCGTGTTCCAGCACGAGGCCTTTGATTCGGCGATTTGCGTAATCTAGCAGCTCGGCCGGCCCCATCGCCTCGGCAACCAGGATGAATTCAGTCGGGGACTCGGCGGCGACGCCGGGCGGACCCCCGGGCGGACCCATGAGACACTGCTGAAGCCGGTTGGCGAGATCCTCCAGGTCATAGAGCCGTTCCCGCAAATACGGGTCGGTGACCTGCATCAGACGGCCCTTTGTCTCGTCCCGTACCTTCTGCACGGCGGCTTCGGCCGTAAGGCCGCTGCGCACCGCCTCGGTCATGCGCGCGAGCCAGCCGCGATCGGTCGCGAACATGCGATAGGCTTCGAGAATCTCGCGGTGTTCGCCGGCGCCCAGCCCACTCGTCGCATCGACCAGCCGGTCGATTCCCTGCTGCATCGCCCCGACGGCGTCGCGCAGCCGCCGCTCCTCGAGCTCGACATCCTCGGCGACGACGTGGCGAATGACGATGCTCGGTTCGTGCAGCAGGGCCGGCGCGACCGCCAGTCCGGGATTGAGGCGAAGGCCGCCGAGCCGCATTGGCAGGGCGGCGCCGCCGCGGCTCTCCGCCATCTCGTGCGGATTGACCAGTTCGCCGCTGGCGATCAGCTCGGCAACGATCATCGCGATGGTCTGCAGCGTCTCGACGTCGTCCTCGGCATATTGCCGCCGCGTGCGGTTTTGCACGACGAGGACCCCGAGCACCCGCTCACCGCGCAGCACCGGCACGCCCATCAGCGAGTGGTAAATGTCCTCGCCGGTCTCCGGGCGGTAGGCGAAATCGGGGTGGGTCTGCGCATCGGCCAGCGACAGCGGGCGCGCGCTCGCGGCGATCCGCCCGACGAGACCTTCGCCGACCCTGAGACGGGTGCGATGCACCGCCTCGGGCCGCAGCCCCTCGGTTGCGAACAGTTCGAGCACCTCGCCGGCCCGCATCACGTACGCCGAGCAGACCTCGGCGACCATCTCGGCCGCGACGATGCGCGCGATCTGGTCGAGCCTCTCCTGCGCCGCGCCCGACCCGGCCATGATGCCGCGCAGACGGCGCAGCAACCGGCGGGTCGTCGAGACAGGCTCGGCCGGAGCATGCGACACCGGCCCGTGCGTGGCGGTCGGCGCCGCGATTCCCGAGGTCTCCGAGGGGCGCTCCTCGATTAACTCGCTCATCCCGGGACAGCTCCCGGTGGCGCCGGCCCGGCCGGTCGCCATTGGCCGCGGGACCGGGCCTCGCGCGAGGCAATCACGCGCAGCGCCTGGTCGACGAGCTCGGCGAGAATGTCGGCCGTGCTCTGCTCCTGCGTCACCATGCCGACGCTTTGCCCGGCCATCAGCGAGCCGCCTTCAACATCGCCGTCGATCACCGCGCGACGCAGCGCCCCGGCCCAGAAATGCTCGATTTCGAGCTGCGCCTCCTTTTGCGACAATTCGCCGCGGCTGCAACGGTCGATGACCGCGCGCTGCATGTCGCGAAACCGCTCGGTCGCCGCGTTCGCCAGCGCGCGCACCGGAATGACCGGGAAGCGTGCGTCGAGCTGGACCGATGGCATCGCGTCGCGGGCTGTCGCGCGGATGAAGGCGCGCTTGAAGCGCGGGTGAGCGATCGATTCCAGGGCGCAGACAAACCGTGTGCCGAGCTGTACCCCGGCGGCTCCCATTTCCAAATATGACAGCAAAGCCTCACCGCGCCCGATCCCGCCAGCGACAAACACCGGCACCTCCGTCAGGTGGGGAAGCACTTCTTGTGCCAACACCGCGGTGGAGACCGGTCCGATATGGCCGCCGGCCTCACTCCCCTCGATCACGATCGCGTCGGCGCCGGCACGCACCAGCTTGCGGGCGATCGCATAGGCCGGGGCGAAGCAGATGACGCAGGCACCGCCACTCCGCAGGCGCTGGATCGCCGCCCTCGGCGGTATGCCGCCGGCGAGCACGACGTGCCCCACGCGGCGGGCGCGGCATACGTCGATCAACTCCGCCAATTCCGGGTGCATCGTAATCAGATTGACGCCGAACGGCTTCGAGGTGAGTGCCGCGGTGGCGGCGATCTCGGCATCGAGCAACTCGGGCGGCATCGAGCCCGACGCGATGACCCCAAACCCGCCGGCGTTCGAGATGGCGGCGACCAGATTGCGCTCCGACACCCAGGTCATCGCGCCGCCCATGATCGCCAGTTCGGTGCCGAGAAACGCGCGGCCGCGCGCCCACAGCATGCCCAGTTCGGCACGTGAAACGGCGTCGTTCGATCGCGTCGCGCCGGCCGGCGGCGGGAGGTTCACCTGGATTGCGGTGCGGGCGGCAGGCGCCGCGACCTCGCTCATCCGGGAGCGTCGAGCCCGTATGCCGTATGCAGCGCCCGCAGCGCCAGCTCGGTGTATTCGGCCGCGATCAGCACGCTGACCTTGATTTCGGAGGTCGAGATCACCTGTATGTTGATGCCGCGCTCGGCCAGGGTTTGGAACATCACCTTGGCGACCCCGGCATGGCTGCGCATGCCGACCCCGATAACCGAGATCTTGACGACGTTCGAATCCGGCTTCAGCGCCTGGAAGCCGATCGCATCCTGGCAGCCTTCAAGCACCGCAACGGCGCGGTCGAGATCGCTGCGCGCGATCGTAAAGGTCAGGTCGGTTTTGCCGTCGTCGGAGATGTTCTGCACGATCATGTCGACGTTGATCGCGCTGTCGGCGAGTGGCCCGAACAGCGCTGCGGCGACCCCGGGGCGGTCGTCAACCCGGTGCACCGTAATTTTTGCTTCGTCCCGGCTGTAGGCGATGCCGCTGACGACCTGCTTTTCCACGATTTCGTCCTCATCGACGACGAGCGTACCCGGAATATCGGCGAAGCTCGACAAGACCTGAAGGCGGACGCGATGGTTCATCGCCATCTCGACCGAGCGCGTCTGCAGGACCCTCGCGCCCTGCGACGCCATCTCAAGCATCTCCTCATACGTGATTCTAGACAGCTTGCGCGCCTTTTCAACGATGCGCGGGTCGCTCGTATAGACGCCGTCCACGTCGGTGAAGATGTCGCACCGCTCCGCCTTCAGCGCCGCCGTGAGCGCCACCGCCGAGGTGTCCGAACCGCCGCGCCCCAAGGTCGTGACGCGATCGCACGGTCCCAGCCCTTGAAATCCGGCCACCACCGCAACTTGCCCTGCGGCGAACCCGCGCTCGATATTGGCGGTCTCGACCGACTCGATGCGCGCCTTGCCGTGCACGCCGTCGCTGCGGATGGGGACCTGCCAGCCGAGCCAGGAACGGGCGTTGACGCCGAGCGCCTGCAATGACAGCGCCATCAGCCCTGACGTTACCTGCTCGCCGGAAGCGACGACGACGTCGTATTCGCGTGCGTCATGCAGCGGGTTCATCTGCCGCACCCATTCGACAAGCTGATTGGTCGCGCCGGCCATCGCAGAGACGACGACCGCGACCTGGTTGCCGGCATCGACCTCGCGCTTGACGCGGCAGGCGGCGTTCCTGATGCGGTCGATATCGGCGACCGACGTTCCGCCAAACTTCTGTACGATCCGCGCCATTTTTCCTCGTCACGCGCCGCTGTCTTTCGGTCCGGCCCAAACGGTGCCGGGCGGCAGCTATCGCCGCAAATCGGGAACTCGCATGTTCGGTTCCCGGGCACCATGTTTTCGGCGCGCCGCAGCCTCCGCATACCCGATTGCGAGACGCGCCGCCACCCGCTCGCGCAAGGCGCCCAACATGGGAGGGCCCGCAACATGGCAAGGCCGGACGGCATGACTGATTTCGGCGACACGATAGACCGGCATGATGTTAATCGCTTTGCCGCGCAGGCGGCGAGCTGGTGGGACCCTCGGGGCAGCTTTCGGGCGCTGCATCAGATCAACCCCGTTCGGATCGATTTCGTCCGCGGCGAATTTCTCGCGCACTTCCGGCGGAATCCCGGATTGCTGGCGCCGTTCTCCGGACTGCGCCTGGCCGATATCGGCTGCGGTGGCGGGCTGATCGCGGAGCCGATGGCGCGGCTCGGCTGTGCGGTGACCGGCATCGACGCCGGGGCCGAGGCGATCGAGGTGGCGCGCGCTCACGCCGCGGCGAGCGGGCTGGCGATCGACTACCGGGTTGCCAGTGTCGAGGCGCTGGCGGCGGCGGGCGAGCGTTTCGATGCCGTGCTGGCGCTCGAGATCATCGAGCACGTGGCCGATCGCGACCGTTTTCTCGCGTCGCTGGCGCAGCTGGTCAAGCCCGGCGGGATGTTGATAGGCGCGACGCTGAACCGGACGGCGCGCTCGTTTGCGCTCGCGATCGTCGGCGCCGAATACGTGCTGCGCTTGCTGCCTGTCGGCACGCATGATTGGAACCGCTTCGTGCGTCCGTCGGAATTTGCCTTGCCGCTGCGCCGGGCCGGGCTTGCGACCAAGCGCCTCGCCGGCATGAGCTACGACTGGCGCAGCACCGAATGGCGCATCTCTGACGATCTCTCGGTCAACTATATGCTTGTCGCGGTCCAATGACATCCGGAATCGCGAAGCAGATCATCGACGTGGAGATCAACCGGACGGCTTTCCGCGGCGTCGCAACCGGCCAGGCCGGGCAGGCGCGCTGCCCAGCAGGACGAGCGAACCAGGCGCAGGGACCGCCGCGGCAACAACCGTGATGTCCTAAATCGACATTCCCCAGATTGTCGAATTTTTGATTCTGATGTTCCGCCTCGCGATCTCCCGGAGTACTTTCTAGCGTAGCCTGCACAAGCGTAACTCCATTTTTCGTTCCTCAAGAGGAGGCAAGCCGTGTTCGGTTTGAAGACGTTTCCCGCCGCTGCGGCACTCGGGTTAGCGCTTGCACTTATCGCTGTTGATGCTGGTGCCGTTACGATAACCTTTGACGGTGAGCCAACAGGTGTGAAACCACAGCCCTACGCGGTTGGCGGACTCACAATTAGCATCGTCGACTTCTCTCCACCCGGATCACCGCCGCCGGACATTTCTGTCATTGATTTCGGACCAGCCGGAAGCGGCTGCGTGGCCGGGGGTAAGTGCCTCGACTCGGGGAGCGACTCCGCCTTGGACGGCGCCTTTTTGTTTACGCTTCCAGGAGTCTTCACCCACTTCTCGCTCGATTTCGGGAATGATGATCCCGATAACTATGCTCCAGGCTCACTCAGCGCCGAACTGCGCGCATTCTTGGGTGGGGTCGAGGTTGGCTCGAGCGTGCTGGCCGCCAATGTCAACGATTTGGTAGATCAGACGATCGAGATCGGCTTGGCCACCGGGTTCGATGCGGTGAAGTTCCGGTACATCTCGCCCGCCACCGGGAACCCTGCGGCGCTCACCAAGGTGGTCGACAACGTCGTCTATGAGGGCGCACGGTCCGTGCCTGAGCCCGGAACACTGATGCTGCTTACGAGTGCGTTGGCTCTGCTGGGCCTGCGTCGCCGAAAGCTGAAATAGAGAACGGTCTCCAATTGGAAGCTGAGGAGAGCTGAAATATCGGTCTGTCGCAGGTGACGCGCGAGGTCCCGCGGTCAAACCGTGCATCCAAGCTCAACAGCTTGCGCCAGGCTTCCACATCGAGCACCAGCGTTTTGCCGAGTTGAAATTCGTATTACGTCTCGACCGAGCAGGCCAGGATCATGCTGAGCTGACACAGAGGGCGACCTGTTTCAGCGGCCCATTCATTGAAAAGGGCCTGCACACCGGCGCGTTCCCGCCGGTTCTTCGGCGCGGCGGCGGTTACGCCCCAATGTTGCAGCGCCGCGACGACCGACGGCGACAGAATGAACGTGTCCTTGCCGACCATTCGCAGAAACGTCGGGCCGGAATTTCCGCCCATCTGGCTGAAGCGTTTCGCCAGCGCCTCCCATAGGCCGATGATGTCGGCAACCGGCCACTCGGCGAGCCACGCGCCAAACCCGTCCTCCGCCGCGGCAATCTCGAGCATCGTAGCGGCGTTGTCGCGCACCGCCCTTATCTTGCCGCCATGCCGGATCAGCCGCGTATCAGCGAGCAGGGCGTCGAGCGCCTCGTCTGACATCGCGCGCACGCGCCGCGGGTCGAAGCCATGGAATGCGTCCTCGAAGGCCGGCCATTTCGCATCGACGAGGCTGTGCTTGAGGCCGGCGCGAAAGATGCGCAGCGACATCTGCGACAGATAGCGATCGTCGGGAATCGCGCGCAGTTCGTGCGACGTCTTCGGTTGCGGCAGCCGCCGATCGAGCGCGGCGGCGCCGTGCCGGACGCGCGCCGCGTCGAGAATTTCGGCGAAGGGCGGGGTGGTTATCGGCGCCATGGTCGATGCAGGTTTAGATACGTTTTCCTTCGGGGCGTGAATGTATCACCCTTTCGCCCCGTTCTTCCCGTTCACTCCCGGCCTCCTCCCGACGCCTCGGCGACGTGGAGCGCGGACACTGCTCGACCTTACTGGAGAATCGATCCGGCACCATGGAGCAGCACGCGCCACCTCTGATCGCGACAATCGTGCTCGGCATCGGTCTTGCCTTCGTCTTTGGCACGATCGCCAATCGGCTGCGGGTCTCGCCGCTGGTCGGGTACCTGCTCGCCGGCGTCGCGGTCGGCCCGTCGACGCCGGGCTTTGTCGCCGACCAGAACCTCGCGCTTCAGCTCGCCGAGATCGGGGTCATCCTGCTGATGTTCGGGGTGGGCCTGCATTTCTCGACAAAGGACCTGATGTCGATCCGCGCCGTCGTGATCCCGGGGGCGCTGCTGCAGGTGGCCGCGTCGAGCCTGTTCGGGTTCGGGCTGGCCCGGCTGGCAGGCTGGCCTAGCGGCACCGCGCTGGTGTTCGGCATCGCGCTATCGGTGGCGAGCACCGTCGTGTTGACCCGCGCGTTGCAGGAGCGGCGGCTGATGGATACCGAGCGCGGCCATCTCGCGGTCGGCTGGCTCATCGTCCAGGATCTGCTGATGATCCTCGTGCTGGTGACGCTGCCGGCCGTGGCCGCCGTGATCGGGCAGGACGCCGGTAACGCGGGAAGCCGACTGGATATCGGGCAAGTGGCGCAAAGCGTCGCGCTGACGATCGCTAAGGTCGGCGGGTTTATCGGTTTCATGCTGGTCATTGGGCGGCGAGCCATTCCGCTGCTGCTGCACTACGTCGCCCATACCGGATCGCGCGAGCTGTTTCGGCTGGCGGTCCTGTCGGTGGCGCTCGGCGTTGCCTTCGCCGCCTCGCAGCTGTTCGACGTCTCGTTCGCACTGGGTGCTTTCGTGGCCGGGATGACGCTCAGCGAATCGGCGCTGAGCCAAGTGGCGGCCGAGGAGTCGCTGCCGCTGCGCGACGCGTTTGCGGTGCTGTTCTTCGTTTCGGTCGGGATGCTGTTCGACCCGATGATCCTGGTCGACGATCCGCTGCCGATCGTCGGCGCCCTGATCCTCGTGCTGGTCGTCACGCCGGCCATTGCCTTTCTGACAGTGCGCAAGCTCGGCGGCGCTCTGGATGCGGCGCTGCTGGTCGCGGCGGCGCTGGCCCAAATCGGCGAGTTCTCGTTCATCCTCGCTAATCTCGGAATCTGGCTCGGCATCATGACCGAGCACGCACGGCAGCTGATCCTGGCGACCTCGATCGTCTCGATCCTGCTCAACCCGATCGCGTTCGCCGCGCGAAGCTGGTTTTTGGCGCGCCACCGCCGCCATACCGTGGCGGCGGTGGCGCCGGAGAGCGCGGCGGAAGACGAGGAGCTGCCACAAACCAGCCTTTCCGGGCACGTCGTGCTGGTCGGCTACGGCCGCGTCGGACGGCTTATCGGCCCGGTGCTGCGCGAGCGCGGTTGGCCGCTTCTGGTCATTGAAAACGCCGAGGACGCCGTCGAGCAGCTCAAGGCAGGCGGGATCGAGGTCATCGAGGGGAATGCGGCCGACCCGCGCGTCCTGCGGGCCGCGAACCTCCCCGAGGCAAAGCTGCTGTTCGTCGCGATCCCCGATGCGTTCGAGGCTGGACAGATCGTCGAGCAGGCCCGCGCCGTCAACCCGCGCATCGAGATCGTGGCGCGGGCGCATTTCGACGCCGAGGTCGAACATCTGCTGCAGCACGGCGCCAATACGGTCGTGATGGGCGAACGCGAGATCGCGCGCACGATGCTGGAGCTTGCCCGCACCAATCCGGCGGTCGAGGCGACCTGATCGGCGGCCGGTACGATCAGCCGGGCGCCATGCCGTTCTGTGATTGGGCCAGCCTGGCGCGCAGCCGCGTCAGCTTGTAGCCGAGCGCCAGATACTCGCCCCAATCGGCGCGGGAAGCGGTGAACTCGTCCGGGCTCTGTCCGTAGCGCTTGCGCAGGTCGGCGAGCGCGACCGTATCGATCGGAATATGGCGGAAATCGTGCAGGAGCAGCCCGCAATGCGCCGCCGCGTACGGGCCGATGCCCTTGAGGCCTGTCAGATACGCCCGGTCGAGCCGCGCCTCGTCCGCCTGCCCATCCGCGGCAATAACGCCGTCATCGAGCATTCGCCGGGTCGCAACGATAACCGTCGCGGCGCGGAACCCGAGCCTGGCGCGCTCGCGCAGCCCCGCCTCGCCGTAGTCGAGAATTTCGTCAGGGCCAGGAAAGGCGCCGCCGCCCGGCTCGGCGACCAGCGCCGCGCTCATACGCAGCGTCGCCGACCAGCTCGTGTTGATCGTCAGCACGGTCTTGACGAAGTCCTCGTAGAACGACGAGCAGCGCAGGATGCGCCCGCCGCCGCCCGCGATCAGCGCCGCTTCTTCGGGCGCAGTGTGGCGCAGCGCGGCAACCGCCGGCGCCGGGTCCCATTCCGCCGACAGCCAGCGCCGTACCCGCCGCAGCAGCTCGGGCCTGTCGGTGTCGGCAAAGCCGTCGCAGACGACCGCGAGGCTGCATGGCTCGTGCTGCTCCACCGTGACGGTCCCGATGGTCTCGCCCACCCGTTCGGCGCGGATGAGACGCGAGCGCTCCCGATCCCACCGCCACGGCGCGAGCTGCGCCCAGCCGTGGCTCATGATCGTAAGGCGGAGGTCGATCGGCCAGTCGAAAAATAACAATGGTTCGGGCATTGCCTGTGCCGGTTTCGGCGCCGCATGATCGCGCCTATGGGTTGCGTCTCTAGCTCACGTTTCGCGGAAAAGGCCGACAAGCACGGCCCGGAGATTACCACTCGGATGCGTTTTCCCGCTCTGGCACTGGTGCTGGGTCTCGCGGCATGCGCCGCTCCGCCGTCGCCCCTGTAGCGCCGGAGGCGAGCATGGCCGCCTCGACCCCGGCGGCCGCTCCACAACCGGTATCGCCGCGGCCCGGCTTGGCTCGCAAATGGCTGCTTCCGGACGGCCAACCCCGGTATCCGGACAATGCCGGGTTCAGCGGCGCGCCGGTTCTCCTGATGCTGCCGCCCGGTTTGCTAATCGACCGGTTTGGCGAGCCCGGCGGCCGCTTCTTCAGTCCGAAGGGAGCGTCGTTCAAGGCGCGCGCGCTGCCGACAATGTGCGAGAGCCTGCGTTATGCGGCTTTACCGCGTGACTGGACCGCTGCTCGCCTGGGCGGGTAAGGCCGTGCCATGGTTCGACGAGCCGGGCGGGGCGACGCAATTCCAAACCGATGCCTCGGCCGCCCTGCTCGTCTCGGACGGCGTCATCGAACCGCTGCCGCCGCGCGACCCGCCGCCCTGCAAATAATCGGGGCTACGCCCTTTCCAGCGCCTGGCGCAGATCGGCGAGGATGTCGTCCTCGTGCTCGATGCCGATCGACAGGCGGACATAGCCGTCGGTCACACCGGTCTGCAGCTGCTCCTCCGGGGTCAGCTGCGAGTGCGTCGTCGAGGCCGGGTGGATCGCGAGGCTGCGCGCGTCGCCGATATTCGCGACATGGTAGAACATCTGCAGCGCGTCGATGAAGCGCCGCCCGGCATCGAGCCCGCCCTTCAGCTCGAAACCGAGCAGCCCGCCATAGCCGCCCTTCAGATAGGCGTCGGCGCGGCGGCGCGGTTCGCCTTCCATAAGGCTCGGATGAATGACCCGGCTGACCTTCGGATGGCCGTTGAGGTATTTCGCGGCCGCAGACGCATTCGCGCAATGCGCCCGCATCCTGAGCGCCAATGTCTCCAATCCCTGGATGTGCAGAAACGAGTTGAATGGGCTCGCGGCGGCCCCGAGGTCGCGCAGCAGCGTGACCCGCATCTTGATGATATAGGCGACCGGCCCCATCGGCTTGACCGCCTGCGTCCATACCGCGCCGTGATAGGCCGGGTCCGGCTGGTTCAGGAGCGGGAAGCGGTCGGCGTGCTTCTCCCAATCGAAATTGCCGCCATCGACGACGATCCCGCCGATCGAGGTGCCGTGCCCGCCGATATATTTCGTCGTCGAGTGCATGACGACCGCGGCGCCGTGGTCGATCGGCCGGCACAGCACCGGCGCGGCGGTGTTGTCGACGATCAGCGGCACCCCCATCTCGCGGCCGATCCGGGCGACCTCGCCGATCGGAAAGACTTCGAGCTTCGGGTTCGGCAATGTCTCGGCATAGTAGCAGCGGGTTTTCGCGTCGGTGGCGCGGCGGAAATTGTCCGGGTCGCTCGGATCGACAAAGCGCACCTCGATCCCCATCGTGCGTTGCATCGTATGCAGGAACAGGTTCCAGGTGCCGCCATAGAGGTCGGTCGAGCTGACGAAATTGTCGCCGGCCTGGGCGATGTTGTTGACGCAGAACATCGAGGCCGCCTGTCCCGAGCCGAGCGCCAGCGCCGCGACCCCGCCCTCGAGCGCGGCAACGCGCTGCTCGAGGACGTCGCTGGTCGGGTTCATGATGCGGGTATAGATGTTGCCCAGCTCCTTGAGCCCGAACAGATTGGCGGCGTGCTCGGTGTCGCGGAACTGGTAGCTGGTCGTCTGATAGATCGGCACGGCGACCGCGTTGGTGGTCGGGTCGCTGCGATAGCCGGCATGCAGCACAATCGTTTCGGGATGCTTGCTTTCAGTCGGCACTGGTCACACTCCTGATTCTGGAATGTCCGCGGGGGCGGCGCCTCGAAGGAGCCTGACGTTACGGGGCAGGAGGCGGGCGGTAAACAGGAAACGGTGTCGCCGGCGCGCCGCGCCGCATTTGGCCATGTGACCCAACACGCGAACCGAGACGGCAAATATACGACTTTACCGCTCCAATCGTGACCGGGGCTTTGCCGCGGTCAGAAAGAACAGCAATGAGCCGGGACAAGATAAACTCGGAACCCCACGGCCGACCAGCCGTTGGAAAAAGCGTCTGGGCTCGGCTGAATGCTGCGGCTCGGATCTTATGCTAAATTAAAGGAGCGTAGCAATGAAGACGCTGTTCAAGTATGGCGCCGTCGCGAGCGTTTTTCTTCTGACCGCGGGGCCTGCGGCACTCGCGCAGAACTATAATCCGAACTACGGCCCGGGCTGGAACCAGGGTGGCTCGAACCAGAGCAGCCCTGCGTGGCATCAGGGCGGGTTCAGCGGCGGCGGCCAGGGCTGGAACCAGGGCGGGTTCAGCGGCAGCAGCCAGGGCCCGAGCAACATGCCGAGTGCGCAGGAGGCGTACCAGCAGCTCAACAAGTTCGGCTACAACAACATTCAGGGTATGGAGCGGTCCCGAGGCTGGGAAGCGCGCGCCACGAAGGACGGTGACCGCGTTCACGTCTTTGTTGACGATGACGGAATGGTCGCGACCTATCGCGGCAACTGACTTGGTGCGTGCGGAGGGGAGCGTCGGCTCCCCTCTCTTTTTTTCGATCTTGCTTCGTAAGCTCATTACGCTGCGATACGACCATCATATAATCGGAATTGTCGGCTCTAACAAAGGACAAGCCGCGAAGCCCGGTCCTGAAATGGCGGAAACGATAGAGACGGCAGCCACCGGCGCCTCTGCGCGGATCGCGAACCACGCGGACCTTGATGCATTGCGCGAGGAAGCGGCCGGATGCACCGCCTGCCCGCTCTACCGGAACGCGACGCAAACCGTCTTCGGCGAAGGTCCGGAACGCGCACGGCTCATGTTCGTCGGAGAACAGCCCGGCAACTCCGAAGATCTCGCCGGTCATCCGTTTGTCGGGCCGGCGGGCCGGATGCTCGACCGCTGCATCGCAGAGGCGGGCATCGAGCGCGGTCAGACCTACGTCACCAACGCGGTCAAGCATTTCAAATGGGTGCCGCGCGGCACAAGGCGTATCCACAGCAAGCCTAACGCGATGGAAATCGCGGCCTGCTTTCCGTGGCTCGAAGCCGAGCTTGCCGCGGTCAAGCCCAAAGTCGTTGTGGCGCTCGGCGCGACCGCGGCACAGGCGCTATTCGGCAGGGCGTTTCGCGTCACCCGCGACCGCGGTCGTCCCGTGCCGTCGCGCTGGGCCCCTTATGCTCTCGCCACGGTGCATCCGTCCGCGCTTCTCCGCGCCCCCGACGAGAAAACGCGCCAGAGCGAAATCGCGCGGTTCATCGAGGATTTGAAAAAAGCTGCGGAGCTGATGCAGACATGACCCGGCGGCCGCGCTTCCGTTCGGCATTGATCGCGGTGATCGTCGGGGCGACCGCCGTGCTGGCCGTCGGCGCCGTCGTGGTTGTCGCCCTGTCCGAAATCGGCGATGTGCAGATGAGCGCGGCCGGCTGGGGCGCGATGCTGCTGGGAATCGTTGTCACGCTGGGGCTCGGGTTTGGATTGATGAGCCTCGTGTTCATCAGCAACCGGCGCGGCTACGACGAGCGTGGTGATCATCGGCGTTGATCAGCCGCCGACTCTTTACCACGTAAGCGTGTACTCGTGCCGTCGCGGACCCCTTGATGCCGAACAGCAGCCCGCCCGCCAAGCAGCCTCGCTTCAACAAGGAGACGACTTACCACGCCTGGTACTGGGTCGCGGCGCTTGTCGTGGTGCTGATCATTCAGGCGGTCTTCGCGTCCTACACGCAGATCGCGCAGATCCCGTACAGCCAGTTTCAGGACGACCTCAAAGCCGGCAAGATCAGCGAGGTCCGGGTCAGCGGCAACTACATTCAGGGCAAACTCAAGGAGCCTGACAAGGAGGGCCGCACCGAGTTCATCACAACCCGGGTCGATCCGGAGATCGCTCAAGAACTTCAGAAATACAACGTCCAGTTCGCCGGAACGATTGAGAGCACGTTCCTGCGGGACCTGCTGTCCTGGGTAATCCCGATCGGGCTGTTCGCCGGCATCTGGTATTTCATGTACCGCCGCTTCGCGAACCAGGCCGGGTTTGGCGGTTTGATGTCGGTCGGCCGCAGCAAGGCCAAGATCTATGTCGAGACCGATACGAAGACGACTTTCGACGATGTCGCCGGGGTCGATGAGGCGAAGGCCGAACTGCAGGAAATCGTCGCGTTCCTGAAGGACCCGGAGCGCTATGGCCGGCTCGGCGGTCGGGTCCCGAAAGGCGTTCTGCTGGTCGGTCCGCCCGGCACCGGCAAGACCCTGCTGGCGCGAGCCGTCGCCGGTGAGGCCGGCGTGCCGTTCTTCTCGATCAACGGCTCGGAATTCGTCGAGATGTTTGTCGGGGTCGGCGCCGCGCGCGTGCGCGATCTCTTCATGCAGGCGCGCGAGAAGGCGCCGTGCATCGTCTTCATCGACGAACTCGACGCGCTCGGCCGCGCCCGCGGTGCTTTTCCGGGCGCCGGCGGGCATGACGAGAAGGAGCAGACGCTGAACCAGCTGCTCTCCGAACTCGACGGATTCGATTCAAGCACCGGCATGATCCTGCTCGCCGCCACCAATCGGCCCGAGATTCTCGATCCCGCCCTGTTGCGCGCCGGCCGCTTCGATCGGCAGGTTCTCGTGGACCGCCCCGACAAGGTCGGCCGGGTCCAGATACTGAAGGTGCATGCCCGCAAGATTCGCATGGCCTCCGACGTTGATCTCGAAACGGTCGCCTCGCTGACCCCCGGATTCACCGGCGCCGATCTCGCGAACCTGGTCAACGAGGCCGCTTTGTTCGCGACGCGCCGCGGCGCCGATTCGGTGACCTTGGCCGATTTCACCGCGGCCATGGAGCGGATCGTCGCCGGCCTCGAAAAGCGCAACCGCCTGCTCAATCCGCATGAACGCGAGGTCGTCGCCCATCACGAGATGGGGCACACGCTGGTCGCGCTGTCACTGCCCGGCAGCGACAAGGTGCACAAGGTCTCGATCATTCCGCGCGGCATCGGCTCGCTCGGCTACACAATCCAGCGACCGACCGAGGACCGCTTCCTGATGACGCGCGACGAACTCGAAAACAAGATGGCGGTGCTGCTGGGCGGGCGCGCCGCCGAGTACATTGTCTTCGGCGAGTTGTCGACCGGCGCGGCCGACGATCTCGTCAAGGTCACGGATATCGCGCGCAGCATCGTCACCCGCTACGGAATGACCGAGGAACTCGGGCTTATCGTCTACGAAAAGGTCCAGCGCAGTTTTCTCGGCGATATGCCGCAGATGCCGTATGCCGCCGAGCGCAGCTATAGCGAGGCGACGGCCCGCGAGATCGACGCCGCGGTCAAGAACATCGTCGATGCCGCATTCCGGCGCACGGTCAACCTGCTGCGGGCGCAGCGCGACACGCTGGAGCGCGGCGCGCGGCTGCTGCTCGAGCGCGAGACCCTCGATGAGGCGGACCTGTCCGGGCTGCAGAAGCAGCAGGTGGTAGCAAAATAGGATTTGTATTAAATTTGGGTTGCATCGCCCGGACGGCGAGCAAGGCGGGCGCAGAACGTGAGCAAATTGGCCACAGATGATGATCGAAGCGCCCGCTATGGGCGTGGTACGGGTGTGCCGGACCCGGTCGACGTGCATGTCGGTACGCGAATCCGGACCCGGCGGTTGTTGCTCGGCATGAATCAGGAGACGTTGGCGACCGCGTTGGGGTTGACCTTCCAGCAGGTGCAAAAATACGAGGGCGGAGCCAACCGGGTCAGCGCTTCGCGCTTGGCGGAGATGGCCGAGATACTGGGTGTGCCGGTCGCATATTTTTTTCGCGACCTGGATATGGCGAGCGACGCCGGCACGACCGATGAACAGGAAATTCGCGAGATGATGCAGCGGCCGGAAGCGATCGAGCTGATCCGCTGGTACTACGCGATCACCGATTCGGGGGTTCGGGAGCAGTTCCTCGAAATGGTGAAGACGGTGGCTCAATCGCAGCAGCGACAGTGACCGGAACCGGGCTCGAAAGTCGCCGCCCGGGCGCATCGGGATAACCGCCCACCAAGCATCTCAACGACGCCGCGTTGATTTCGCTTCTTGGCGTCGGCATTTCCGGTTATGCTGAACAGAACCGGAACACAGACCGCCGCTGCGCCCGACGCGACGGCGAGGGGGTGGGATGCCGATCGAGGCAGCGGTCTATCTCGTGCTTGCGCTGACGGTCGCGAACCTTGCGATTGCCGCCTGGGCCGTACTCGTTGCCAAAAACGGTGGCGCGAACGCGGCGAATCTTGGTGCTGCCGTTGGTGGACATCTCGACGCGATCGGACGCGGCTCCGAGGCGCTGCGGCGCGCGCTGACCGACATGGACCAGGCGCTGCGGCGCGAGATCGCCTCGGGCACGCGCGACGGCCTGACGGCCGCCTTCGACAGGGTGCTGCAGGGAAGCGAAGCCCAGGCCGACCGTCTCGTGCATGTCCAGCAGGCACTCAATCAACTGACCGACACGGTGCGGGGAGGGTTCGAAGGCTTCTCCCAACGCCTGCGCGGCGAGCAGGACCAGCTGCGCGCCCGCGTCGGAGAACAGCTCGAGGCGATGCGCAGCGGCAACGAGGCGGCGCTCGAACGCATGCGGCTGACAGTCGACGAAAAGCTGCAGAACACGCTCGAGCAGCGGCTCGGCGCCAGCTTCAAGCAGGTCAGCGACCAGCTCGAACAGGTTCATAAATCCGTCGGCGAGATGCAGGCGCTGGCGGTCGGGGTCGGCGATCTGAAGAGGGTGCTGACGAACATCAAATCGCGCGGCACCTGGACCGAGATCGCGCTCGAAAACATGCTGTCGCAGATCCTGGCGGCGGATCAGTTCGGGCGCAATGTCGAGATCGTCCCGGGTAGCAACCAGCGCGTCGAGTTCGCCATCCGGCTGCCCGGAGACGAGATCGCGCCGGTCTGGCTGCCGATCGACGTGAAGTTTCCGACGGCGGATTATGAACGGCTTTCCGCCGCCGCCGAGCGCGGCGACCAGCCCGAGGTCGAGCAGATGGCGCGCGCGGTCGAGCAGCGGGTGCGCGAGGCGGCGCGCGAAATCTGCAACAAGTACATCCAGCCCCCCTACAGCACCGACTTTGCCGTCATGTACCTGCCGACCGAGGGTTTGTTCGGCGAGATCGTACGCCGTCCGGGTCTGGTCGACGCCATCCAGCGCGAGTGCCACGTCATGATCGCTGGGCCGACTAACCTGGCGACGCTGCTGACGGCGCTGCGCATGGGGTTCCGCTCGTTGGCCATCCAGAAGCGCTCGGCCGAGGTGTGGAAGGTGCTCGGCGCCGTAAAACACGAATTCGCCAAATTCGGCGGCGTACTCGACAAGGTCAGCAAAAAACTGGACGAGGCGCAGAAGGTTCTCGACAGCGATGTCGGACGCAGCCGCCGAGCGATGGAGCGCAAACTGCGCGCCGTCGAGGCCTTACCCGAAAGCGAGGCCGCGCTCCTGCTCGAATATTCCGACGTCGGAGAGGACGATCACCGGCGCAATGCCGCCAACTGAGTAACTCTTGTTGCCAACGAAGCCACCCGGGTGAACTGGCTTGGACGCTTGAGCAAAGCAGTTCGAACGGTTTGGGGCGCCGGAGCGCACGCGTATATCCTACCATAACGGAAGGAGACGGCGGGCGGACCAAGGGGTGTGTTTTCGACGGGACACCGGATTTTCGCCGCCTATATTAAAGAGAACGGCGCAATTCCGCTACGCCGCCGAAAACAGGAAGAAGCACATGATCGATCCGACCCTCGTCGATTATGATGGGCTCATTCCGAACAATGTAGGCCTCAACGCCGACCCGCGGCTGCGTCGCGCGCTCGAACGCTGGCACCCGGGCTGTATCGAGTGGTGGAAGGAGCGCGGTCCCGAGGGCTTTCAATCCGATCTCGTCTATCTGCGCACCGCGGTCAGCGTTGAACCCGAGGGCTGGGCCAAGTTCGGCTATGTCAGAATGCCGGAATACCGCTGGGGCATCCTGCTCACCCCCGCCATCGCCGACCGCCGGATCGGGTTCGGCGCGCATATGGGCGAGCCGGCTTGGCAGGAGGTGCCGGGCCAATACCGCGCGATGCTGCGCCGCCTGATCGTCGTGCAGGGCGACACCGAGCCCGCTTCCGTCGAGCAGCAGCGCCATCTCGGCCGCATCGCGCCGTCGCTCTACGATTTGCGCAATCTGTTTCAGGTTAATGTCGAGGAGGCCCGCCACTTGTGGGCGATGGTCTACCTGCTGCAGAAATATTTCGGGCGCGACGGCCGCGAGGAGGCCGAGGATCTGCTGCGCCGGCAATCGGGCGACCGCGACAGCCCGCGTCTGCTCGGCGCCTTCAACGAGGCGACGCCGGATTGGCTCGCCTTCTTCATGTTCACGTTCTTCACCGATCGCGACGGCAAGATGCAATTGCATGCGTTGTCGCAATCCGGGTTCGACCCCTTGTCGCGCACCTGCCGCTTCATGCTGACCGAGGAAGCGCATCATATGTTCGTCGGGCAGAGCGGCGTCGGGCGCGTCATCGAGCGCACCTGCGAGGCGATGCGCGAAGCCGGCCTCGACGACCCGACCGACGTCGACCGGGTGCGGGCGCTCGGCGTCATCGACCTGCCGACGATCCAGAAGCGCATCAACCTGCACTTCTCGCTGACGCTCGACCTGTTCGGCAATGATATCAGCACCAACGCCGCCAACGCGTACAACGCCGGGCTCAAGGGCCGCTATCTGGAAGACCAGATCGAAGACGATCACCTTCTGATCGGCGCAAACTATCCGGTGCCGCGTCTGAAGGACGGCCGCATCACCGTCGAGGACATGCCGGCGATCACGTCGCTCAACGTGCGGTTGCGCGACGATTACGTCAGGGACGCCGCCTCCGGGATCGAGCGCTGGTGGAACCGCATCATCGCGCGCGCCGGTTACGGGTACCGGCTCAGGCTGCCCCATGTCGCGTTCCACCGCCAGATCGGCGAGTTCGCCGCGATAGAGGCCGATCCCGACGGCAACATCTTCTCCGAGGCCGAATGGAACCGCCGCCGCGACGACTTCCTGCCGTCGCGCGACGACGATGCCTACGTCGCGAGCCTGATGCGCGCCTGCACCGAACCCGGCGCCTTCGCCCCTTGGATCGCCCCGCCGCGCGCCGGCATCGACGGCAAACCGGGCGATTTCGAGTACGTCAAATTGCGACGCTGAGGCCGGGGCAAATCTGAACCGCCGCCTGTTGTCGCGCATCCCCCGGTCGGCTCATGTGTAATGGGGGCCCGGAACGAACTCGGCGTCCTGGGCGAGCACGCCGGCGCCGGGCACGTGGCAGATCTCGACCCGGATCCGGTCGGGGTCTTCGAACAGCACGTAATAGTATCCGGGCACCCAATCTCCCGCCAGCGGGCCACGAACGATTGTCGCGCCGATTTCCCGCAGGTACTGCGCCGCCGTCTCAATGTCCTCGCGGCTCCGCGCGCGGAAGCAGAGATGATGCAATCCGACACGTGTCTGTACGAAAGTTTCGCCGCGGTGGGAATCGTCGCAGCGTTGGATGCCAAGCGCGGTGCGGCCACCGACCCAATAGGCGAAGTTCTCACCTGCAAAAATCTGCTTCAACCCGAGAAACGGCAGCAATTTTCCATAAAAACTCGACGCCCGCTCGAAGCTGGAGACGGTTAGGATCACGTGCGCCATGCCGTTGATTTCAATCATGCAGCCGCTCCTTCTCTCGCGAACCGTTTCAGAACGTTAATGGGCGGCGTCGCATGCGCTTGTCTTCCGTCATGTCCGTTCCGGGTCGAAGCGGGGCCGCTGTCCCGTGCCGTAGCGCTTCAGCGCGCCGGCGCCGCCGACCGCGTTCGGGCGCTGGAAGATCCAGTTCTGCCACGAACTGAGCCGGCCGAATATTTTCGTCTCCATCGTCTCCGGTCCGGCGAAACGCAGATTGGCCTCCAGCCCGGTCAGCGCGTCGGCCGAGAAACTGGCGCGCTCCTCGAAGACAAGCCTGATCTCCTCGTCCCAATCGACCTCGTCCCAGCTTGCGGTCACCAAGCCCAATTCCTCGGCTTCCCCCGCAGTCAAGTTCGCGCCGATACGCGCCTCGGCGCGGGCCAGGCTGTCCGTCTCTCCGAGAAACCTCGTGTGCAGGCGGCTCAACCCGTTGCTCATCGGGTAGGCGCCGAAATTGCCTCGTGACAGGGCGAGCGTCGCGCCGCTCCTATTATCGCCGGCGCGGGTTCCCGAAAACATCAACGCGCGATCGGACGCGAACACCAGTTCGGCAAGAAAACCGGCGAAGCAGCTGCCCGGCTCGATCAGCGCGAACAGGCTGCGGGCGGTCAGGTCGACCCGCTTCCACACCCGCCCCAGCAACAGGCGCACCTCGCGCACGAACCAGTCGGCGGCATGTTGCTCGAGCAGCTGGTCGGTGGCGAGTACTCCCACCGGGTCGCCCTCCGAGCGGAACACGATCAGCCCGAGTTCCGGTTCGTTGAAGCGCAGGTGCAGGATCGCGTCGTCCAGCTCGCGCGCCATCGCAAGCGGCCAGAACGCGGCCCCCTCAGCGTGGATGCCAGCGAGATCGGCAGGGCTGCGCGCGGGGCCGAGTACCGTCACGGTCGCCCTGCGCGCCGGCCGATCGAACGCCACCCGGACGTGCGGGTAGGCAATCCCGTCCTTGTCAATCGCGCGGTGGAGCGGCGGCAGCGCAACGCCAGTGGAATCCATCGCTTGGTCCGAACCAGCAGCCAGTTCCAGCGCGCGCTCGCGGATCCGTTCTTCCCAGGCCGAAGGCGGCACCAACTCGTCGACGAGGCGCCAGTCGAGCGCGCGTGAGCCGCGCACCCCTTCTTCGGCGGTACAGAAAACATCGGCCCGGTCGCGACGCAGCCGGCGCTTGTCGGTGAGCCGGGTCAGCCCGCCGGTGCCGGGCAACACCGCGAGCAGCGGCACTTCGGGCAGCGATACCGCCGAGCGCCGGTCGTCGATCAGCATGATGTGGTCGCAGGCGAGCGCCAGCTCGTATCCGCCGCCGGCCGCTGTGCCGTTCACCGCCGCGAGATAAACCTGTCCAGAATGCGCCGAGGCGTCCTCGATCGCCAGCCGCGTCTCGTTGGTGAACTTGCAGAAATTCACCTTGTGCGCGTGGCTCGCGCGGGCCAGCGCACCGATATTGGCGCCAGCGCAGAACACGTTCGGCTTGCCGGAGCGGACGACGACGACGCGAACCTCCGGGTGCTCGAAGCGCAGCCGGGTGACCGCGTCGGCCAATTCGATATCGACCCCGAGATCATAGGAATTGAGCTTCAGCTCGGTGCCGGGAAAGAGGCCGCCGGCCGGATCGACGTCGAGTGTCAGCGTCGTGACCGGCCCCTCGGAATCGAGCCGCCAATGGCGGTAGCGGCCGGGTTCTGTAGCGAAATCAATCTGCATCGGAGCGAGGCAGGCCTACGCCCGGTAGCGGTCCACGAAAGCCCAATCGGGTTCGAGACCGAAGCCCGGAGCGTCGCCGATATGCAAAAATCCGTCGCGCAGCTCGGGGTGAGCCTTGAACAGCCCGTGGGCGAGCGGGTCGGTATCGGGTCCGCCATGCGAACTCGACGCCGTAGGCGCAGCGTCGCAGCGCCAGCACGAGATGCCCGTGAATCTCCGGCGCGGTATGCGGCGCGACGATGACGCCGTGCTGCTCGGCCAGCGCGGCGACGCGCAGCGCCTCTGTAAACCCGGCCGCCCGCGTCGCGTCGAACTGCACATAACGGATGCCGCCGGTGACGATGAAATCGCGCACCGTGAAACGGGTCAGCTCGCGCTCGCCATGCGCCAGCGGGATTGGCGTCGCGGCCGCCAGACGCGCGAAATCGGCCGGCTGCAGGTACCAATGCAGCGGCTCCTCGAGCCAGAAGATCCGCGCTGGTTCAACGCGGCGGGCGAAATCGATGCAGTCCGGCAGATCGTAGGGCGCGTTCATGTCGAGCATCAGGTCGGGACCATCGCCGATCGCGGCGCGCACGGCCCGGACCCGCTCAGCCTCCTCGGCGACCGTGCCGGCGCCGGTCTTCAGCTTCACGGCGCGATAGCCGAGATCGAGAAACCGCGCCATCTCCTCGGCGTAGATGGAATCCGGCGCTCCCGGCCGGTAATAGCCGCCGGTCGCGTAAGTTGGGAGCGGCCGGTTCTCGCCGCCGAGCAGTCGCCAAACCGGCAACCCCGCCGCCTTGCCCTTCAAATCCCACAACGCGATGTCAATACCGGCGATCGCCGCCATGGCCTGCGTGCGCTCGCCGCGCGGCACCGGCCGCATCGCGCCGTCGCGTCCCTCGATTGCGCCGGGGCGCGGCGAGGTCAGCGCGAACAGCCGGTCCCATACCGCCTCGTGCGCCAGCGCGTCCATGCCGCGGACGATCTCGGCGAAGCGCGCGACCCACTCGCAGACGCGAGGCACCGGGGCGCCATGGATAAGGCCAAAGCCGACGAGCCCGTCATCGGTCCTGATCTCAGTCAGGATCACCGACCAGGCGCGAATCTCCTCGTGCGCAGTCCACACCGGGACCGGGCGCGGCACCGAAATCGGATGCGTCGAAATCGAAGCGATGCGGGTCATTTCGGGGGGAGTTGCCGTGGGGTTGGCTGCATCGCCACCGGCGTCTTTTCAACCGCCGCAACGACCGCATTGGGTGACGGCGGAACCTCGACAACCGCGTCGACGAATCGCCCCGTTCCGGTATAAGCCCGGCTCCATGCCATCCACCGGTCCGTCGGCGGGTACCCTGTCGTATTTTCGGCGATCAGTTCGCGGCGCCAGCAGACGTCGAACCCGGGCGGGGCCGGGATGATTCGGGTGCCGTTCGGCGGCAAGACGAATTCGCTGGCCCCGCCGGGGGCGCCGATCGCGCAGTCCGGTCCCGCCGCAAGCACAGCCTGAACCACGGTCGGCTCGAAGCTGAAGTTGTTCAGCAGCAGACGTCCGGCCGGCGCCGGCGGAGCGGCGCAAGACGCGGTCAAGGCCAACAGTCCCGACCCAAGCAGCGCCCCGACGGCAAGAGTGCGCACGCTATCCCCCTGTTTTCTTCGCGACTGGCGCGCCGATCCTCTATTCGCCGCCAAGAAAATCCTTGGTCCACTGCCCGTAGTCGGCGACGCGCGTCACCCGCTGCAGCAGGTCGGGCGAGGCGATCCCGGTCAGTTCGCCGGGCTTGGCGCCGTCGCGCAGCGCCTTCAGCGTGTTGTAGACAGCCTGCACGGCGGCACTGAACGGCGCGTGCCCCTGCAGCGCGACCCGTACCTTGTGCGCCCCCATCCAGTCGAGATCGGCGAGATGGCCGGCGCCGCCACCGGTGATCAGCGGTATCCGGATTTCCGCCGAGATCGCCTCGATCGCCTCGACCGTGACGCCGCCGGCCAGGAAGATCGCGTCGACCCCGGCGGCCTCATAGGCCTTGGCGCGCCGCATCGCGTCGTCGAGGCTGGTCAGCGCGAGCGCGCTGGTGCGGCCGGCGATGGCCAGTTTCTTGTCCTGGCGCGCCGACAGGGCCGCTTTCATCTTGCCGATTCCCTCCTCGACCGGGATCAGCGTCGGCTTGCCGGAGGGTCCGTAGGGGCGCGGCAGCAGCGTGTCCTCGATCGACAGCGCGCAGACGCCCGATGTCTCCAGCTCCTCGACCGTGCGCCGCACGTTCAGCGCGTTGCCGTAGCCGTGATCGGCATCGACCAGCAGGCAGAGATTGCCGGCGCGGCAAATGCGATAGGCCTGGGCCGCGAATTCGCTCAGGGTCAGCACGACGAGATCGGGAGCGCCGAGTACGGCCATCGAACCGATCGACCCGGAGAAGATGCCGACCTCAAACCCGAGCTCCTCGGCGATGCGCGCCGAGATCGCGTCGTACACCGAGCCGGTATGGACGCAGCGGTCGCCGGCGAGAAGCGCGCGAAACCGTTCGCGCCGTTCGGTCCAGTCCATTGCTTTCCCCTTTTTGGCTGTCGCGGCAACGGCGGCAGCATATCACTCGCGCGACGATTGTCATCCGCGCCCCGCGCGGCACTGGGGCGACCCCCGCGACCGGCTCTCGCGGACGCCCGAGATGATGCCTTCCTGAACCGCTGCGATGCGTTACACTGTGCCGCATCAAGCGGCAAAAACGACTTGGCGGTGGCGTCGCCGCGACGCCGCGCGGGAGCGGAAGGACATGCAGGCGGATTACGTGATTGTCGGCGCCGGTTCGGCCGGCTGCGTTCTGGCCAACCGACTGACCGAGGACCCATCGGTGCGGGTCATCCTGATCGAGGCCGGCGGGCGCGACTGGAACCCGCTGATCCACATCCCGGCCGGCTTCATGAAGATGCTCGACCACAAGACCCTGACCTGGGGGTTCAAGGCCGATGCGTGCGACGGTCGCGAGATCATCTACCCGCGCGGCCGGGTGCTCGGTGGCTCCTCGTCGATCAATGGGCTAATCTACATCCGCGGCCAGCCCGAGGATTACGACCACTGGGCGCAGCTCGGCAATCGCGGCTGGTCATGGGACGACTGCCTGCCCTATTTCAAGCGGGCCGAGCGCTGGGAGGGCGAGCACGACGACGTCCACGGCAAAGACGGGTTCCTGTTCACGTCGAAGATGGACGGGTCGCCGCTTTGCGCCAAGGTAATCGAGGCCGGCATGCAGCTCGGCCTCGAATACCGCGAGGACGTCAACAACCTGCCGCCCGGCGCCGGCCCGAGCATCGGCTGGTGCCAGCAGACCCGCGGCGGCCGCCGCCGCGCCAGCACGGCGCGCAGCTATCTGCGACCGGTGTTAAAGCGACCGAACCTGCAGCTCGTAACCAAGGCACTGGTGCATCGCGTGGTGTTCGACGGGAAGCGCGCCACCGGCGTCGAGTTCTCGCGCAACGGGGTGGCAGAACGGGCCGACGCGGCGCGC
This sequence comes from uncultured Alphaproteobacteria bacterium, assembly GCA_963847345.1. Lineage (GTDB taxonomy): Bacteria > Pseudomonadota > Alphaproteobacteria > ATCC43930 > CGMCC-115725 > DATARH01. The sequence continues at coordinate 144,174 of CAWJZU010000013.1, forward strand.
GAGGTGATCCTGTCCGCCGGCGCGATCGGCTCGCCGCATATCCTGCAACTGTCGGGGGTCGGAGATCCGGAGCATCTCGGGCGCATCGGCGTGCCGGTCGTGCACGAGCTGCGAGGCGTCGGTAAGAACATGCAGGACCACTACGTCGTGCGCGTCACCTACCCGATCCACGGCATCGCGACGGCGAACGAGCGGGCGCGCGGCCTGCCGCTGGCCAGCGAGTTGGTGCGCTACGCGCTGACCGGCAAGGGCATTTTGACCTACAGCGCGTCGCTGATCGCCGCCTCGGTCAAGATCCTGCCGGAATCGGCGACGCCGGACGTGCAGATCTCGTTCGCGCCGGGCAGCTTCAAGGACGGCCAGATCGGGCAGCTCGAAGCCGAGCCCGGCCTGACCGGCGGCCCCTGGCAGATGCGCCCCTTGTCGCGCGGCTATGTCGAGGCCAAGACGAACCGGCCCGGCGACGCGCCAGCGATCAACCCGCGTTATCTGACCGAGGAGAGCGACCGGCGCGCGATCGTCGGCGGCCTGAAATACGTTCGCGAAATCTTCGCGGCGCCGGCGCTGCAGCCCTATGTCGGCGAGGAAAAGCTGCCGGGCAAGCAGGTGCAGAGTGACGACGAGCTGCTGGATTACGCGAAGCGCAACGGCAACACGGTGTATCACGCGAGCTGTACCTGCATGATGGGCCCGCAGGTGAACTGCGTCGTGGACAGCGAATTGCGCGTGCACGGCCTCGACGGCCTGCGCGTCGTCGATGCCTCGGTGATGCCGTCGGTGACCTCGACCAACACGAACGCCCCGACCATCATGATCGCCGAAAAGGGCGCCGAAATGATCAAGGCCGCCGCGCGGCAGCGTCTGGCAGCTTAGATGGACCGGAAGCGTCGCCTACAGCGCTAGCGAGGGAGCGCTTTCGCTGTTGGCGGCTGCCGGGCATTTGCTCGGCCGCACTGCTGCGTCATGCGTTGGGTCGCTCGAAAAAGGGCGCTGACAGGCGCAAGAATTGCTCGGCTTTGCCATGCGGGGCAGCGTCACGCTCCGGGCACTCCTGCTCAGGGCGAGGGAGAAACAACTGAGCGGCAGAAAGACCGTCGTCGTCGCCGGGCTCGGGACCACGCAGACCCTGGCCTGGGCGTCGAGTTTTTATCTGCCGGCGATCCTCGGGGCGCCGATCGCGATCGCGCTTGGCATCGCACCGACCGTGTTTTTCGGCCTGTTCTCGGCGGCGCTGCTGCTGTCGGCGGCGACCGCCCCTTATGTCGGAGCGCTGATCGACCGGCACGGCGGACGCGCCGTGCTGGTCGCCTCGAATGTCATACTGGCCGTTGGTCTCGTGCTGCTCGGGCTGGCGCACGGTGTCCCGAGTCTGGCGCTGGCCTGGGTTGTGCTGGGCATCGGCATGGCGATGGGGTTGTATGACCCGGCCTTCGCGGCGCTGACCCGGCTGTACGGCAGCGGCGCGCGCGGACCGATCACCGGGATCACGCTGATCGCCGGCTTTGCGAGCACGGTAGGCTGGCCCGTCACGGCGTGGATCGAGCACGCGGTCGGCTGGCGCGAGGCGTGCCTGATCTGGGCCGCGGTCAATCTCTGCGTGGCCATGCCGCTCAATCTGCTGGCGATACCGCCGGCCGCGCCATTGCACGCTCCGAAACCCGGAGCGACTGCGGCTAAACCCGATGCCGACGCGCCGCCCGGCGCGATGCTGATCCTTGCTTATTTTTTTTCGGCGACGCGGTTTGTCTCCGGCGCGCTGGCGGCGCATCTTCCTGGATTGCTGCTCGGGATGGGGGCGACCGAGGTGGCGGCAATCGCCGCCGCGGCGTTGGTCGGACCGGCGCAGGTCGGGGCGCGCATTGCAGAATTCGGGCTGTTGCGCTCGTTTCACCCGGTTATTTCGGCGCGGATTGCTGCCATACTGCATCCCGTGGGGGCCGCGTTTCTGGTCGTGCTCGGCCCCGCGGGGGCGGCGGTTTTCGCGGTGCTGCACGGCGCCGGCAACGGCATGATCACGATCGCGAAGGGCACCTTGCCGCTCGCGATTTTCGGGCCGGCCGGCTACGGAAGGCGCAACGGCATTCTGTCGGTCCCGACCCGGATCGCCGAGGCGAGCGCGCCGTTGGTGTTCGGTCTTCTGCTGACTGCGATCGGCAGCCAGGCGGTCCTTGTTACAGCCGGCCTGTGCCTGTCGGCCTTCGCCTCGCTATTGCTGCTGCGTGTGCGTCCGGCGCCGGATCAGGCATTGCCGAGCCCCGGAGACAGCCGCCGCCAGCCAGGGACTTGATTGACTGGGCCCGGGAGATGCAGGAAATCGAACCGCGCCGCGCAGGGATGCCGCCGTGCATGGCAAGCTTGTCGGGCAGGTCCGCCAAACCTGAGTAGGCATCCGCCGGGCGCCCGGTGTACGCTCGGCCGCGCTCGAATTCGTCGAGCACGCGCATGCAGGGGGAGGGCCGAGATGGGCGCCAGTGACAAGACTAGCGGGATCATGTTCACCGATTGCGAGATCACGGCCTCGGTGAGCGCCGGAGCCAGTGCCAGCGCCGGTGGGGGCGGCGGATCAAGCGGGCACGCGGATGCGCACGAGCAGCGCTGGGAAGTCGTGATCGCCGGCAAGCGCATCAAGACCGTCGACGTGCACGCGCATTGCATCGTCCCGGACGCCGCCAAAGTCATCAACCATCCGCTCGAAGCGCCCGGCCTCCTCTGGTCGAATGTGGGCGACCGGCTGGCGCAGATGGACCGCTCCGGGGTCGATGTCGAGGCGCTCAGCATAAACCCGTACTGGTATCGCGCCGAGCGCGACGCCGCCGCCGAGCTGATCCGGATACAGAACGAGCAGCTCGTCGAATTCTGCGCCGGCCACCCCGACCGCTTTGTCGCTTTCGCAACGGCCGCGTTGCAACACCCGGATCTGGCCGCTCAGCAGGTCGAGCACGCCGTGAAAAACCTCGGCTTCCGCGGTGTCGGGGTCGCCGGCAGCGTCGCCGGCGAGGATGTCGCCAACCCGAAATTCCATCCGTTCTGGGCGAAATGCGAGGAGCTTGGAGTGCTCGTGTTCATGCACCCGCTCGGCACCCGCGAATTGGAGCCGAGCGGCCGGCTGTCAGGCAACGGCCTGTTGACCAACACGATCGGCAACCCACTCGAAACGACGATCGCGCTGTCGCACCTGATCTTCGAAGGCACGCTCGACCGCTTCCCGGGCCTCAAGATCTGCGCCGCGCACGGCGGCGGCTTTCTGCCCTCCTACATGAACCGCTCGGACGCGGTCATGACGACGTTCCCGGACCGGGTCGGCACCTACCCGAAGAAGAAGCCGACCGAATACATCAGAGGCGGCCAGCTCTATTTCGATTCGATCATGTTCACCGGCGAGGCCATGCGCCACCTGATCGCCGAAGCAGGCATCGATCACGTCGTGCTCGGGACCGACTACCCGTTCCCGTGGAACACCGCTCCGGTCGATCACATCCTGTCGGTCCCAGGTCTGAGCGACGGCGACAAGATCAAGATCCTCGGCGCCACGGCGGCCAAACTGCTCGGCATCGCCGATTGACCGTCGCAGCGACGGGACGCATGACACCGGGCGACGCTGAACCTGACACATTCGGCCGTGGCGCCCCCTCCCTTATCCACCCCTCGCCAGGCTCGACCGCTGGATCACGGGGGAGGGAAGGGCGGGGGCATCGACCAGCATCTTGGATAGGCGGCGTAAGGCACGTTTCGGCCGCGGCGCTGGTCTCTCTCTGTGTCACCGGATGCGACGGCGGCAGCGGCGGCGCGCCGCCCTCGACGGCCGGATCCGAGCCGGCTGCCCCTGCCGCCACCGCCGCAGCCTCCGAGCCCGGTCCGCTGCCGCCGACGCCGACGACCCCCAGCGCACGGCTTCAGGTCGGGTTCGGCGGCCTGGTCGATACGATCGAGGTCAGCGCGGTTGAGTATCTGCCATTGCGGGAGGCGATGCTCGTCGCGCCGGACGGCACGATCGTGCCGGCGACCTACATTACCGTCGGCGACAACCCGCGCCTCGCGACCGGCCAATGGTCGGTGGCCCAGCGCTGGGACAATCTGGGAAACCAGGACAACGCCCTCGCCGCGATGGCGCTGCACAATGCGCAGGCCGGCGCCGCGCTCTACTCGCACAGGCAGCTGCTGGCGATGGTGTCGCGCGCCGACATTCCGCTGCCCGATCCGGTCGCCTATCGCCGCGACTGGCGAGAGTGGCGCATCCGGCTCACCTTCGGCACGCCGCCGGGCGAACTCGAGACCCGCATCATCGCCGCCCCCGAGCCGCCGCCCGGATAAAGGGCGATCGACAGAGTACACTCATGGGCGGTCGCGCTCCTCAAGTATCCGAATGGCTGCGTTCCACAGACGCAGGCTGTCGCCGAGGCCTCCGATCCCGGCATCGACATGCGCGAACCGCTCGATCAGGTACAATTCGGCGCGCGAGCCCAGCGCGGCGGCCAGCTTCACGCTTTCACCGGCCGGGATCATCGTGTCGTCCTCACCGTGCACCACGAACACCGGACCGGCGAGAAGCGGCAACGCCCGGCCTTTCAGATCGAGACGTTGCAGTTCCGCCCGGATCGCCTCCGGCAATCGCTCGATAAGCGCGGGCACGAGCAGCGGATCGCGATTGGCGACGAGGTCATAGACGGCGCGTCCCTCGGGACCGAGCCGCGCGACAAGTTCGGTGATATCGGAAGCCGGGTCGGATAGACGCCGATCGGCGATCGCGATCAGCGTGGCGCGGTCGGCCGAGTCATGCACCCGCTCAGCATTGCCGCGCAGGAAGACGAACGCTGCATATTCGTTCGGGGCCGCGCCGACCCAATTCCCGTCTGCCGCCCGGTATGCGCCGGTCGTCGCGAAGCCGATCGCCGCGTCAATGTCGTAGTAGCCGCCGATCGTCACGGCGAACCGGACCAACCGCCCGGCCCGCGTCTCCCCGGCAGCAAGCAAAGCCGGGCCCGCGCCGAACGAGATCGCGACGAGTTCCGACCGAGCGGTCGGCGCCATTAGCGATTCGCCGCGCCAATTCCTCGATCGCGTCAGCGATGATCGCGCTGTCGGCATCACTGACCCGGAGCGCACGCAAATTGGCGATTTCCGGGATCAGCACGACAAAGCGGGACCGCGCCAGGCTCCCTGCAAAGGCGACGAGGCGCGGGTCGTCCTTGCCGTAAGGTGTCAGTCCGGGCACGACGACGGCTGCGCCGCGCGGCGGTTCGCCGGGCTGATAAAGATCGCCGGTCGCCTCGCCCGCACTGCGGCCGGTATAGCGGATCGTCGTCCGCACCGGCCCCGGGGTGGTCTCCTTGAGCCGGCTCGGACCGTCGCCTGCCGCTATATCGGCGAGCAGCGCGGCCGCCTCGTTGCCTCGCGGCGACACGCACCCGGTAAGGCAAAGAGAAATGAGGCAGACTGCCGCGAACGGCTGAAAACCGCTGGCGCGCCTGCGCACCGGCGGATTCGGGCCCCGCCTCGTGCGAACCGGCCCCCAGCCCGGAGCAACCGCCCTCATAAACGTAAAGCCGCCCCGACGCTGGGGGCGGCCATGGCGGTCCGAATGAAACGGCGGTTTACGGGGCCGCTTGCAGCGTCATCGAGGCCACGCCGGCCGCGACATTGAGCCCGGTGGTGCCTTCGATGCTGAGCGGCTGCAGCGCGATCGAGTTATTGCTGCCGCCGACCAGAGCATTGGCGCCGAGCCCCACCCCGACGGTCGCGCCGGCGGTGACACCGCCATAATTGCCTGCGAGAGCACCGGGCCCCACCTGTCCGGGCGCGAACACGCCCCAAAGCAGGACGCCGCCCCTGGTGAAGCCGATATCGACACCGAATTTCGAAATCGTTCCGGTGTAGTGCTCCACGCGCCCCCCCGGCCCGGAAAACGTGCATCCCAGGTCGCGTGACGAGCCGAAGATGAATCCCACGGTGCCGGAGGCATTGCAGTTCAGCGTCCCGATCTGGACGCCACTTTGCGCGCCTGCCGGCGTTGCGAACGGTACCGACAACGCGATGGCCGCGATCGCGGCCGCATACCGTAACCCATACGACATAACCCGCTTTCCCTTACTGTTTCGCGCTCTCACGCCTGACTCACAGGGATATACACGGGTTCCACCAGTGGTGGAACCGCCATGCGGCTGGCGAGTGCTCAGTTGAAGCGTAAATCGGTGATGTTGCGCGGGTCCTGCTTGAGATCACCGCGTTCGACCTGCTTGACGATCTCGACGAGGCGCTCGTTGGCCCGCGCTGGCAACCCGACCTTTTCACCCTCGCGCACGACGAATCCGTTGAGGAACTCGATCTCGGTGCGCCGGCCCTTGGCCATGTCCTGCCCCATCGACGGGCGCTGCTCGGCCGAGCCGCGGCGCTGCGTCGCGAGCCGGTCCTCGTAGCGGCCCAGCGCCTCTGGATCGCCCTCGCCGGCCTTGGCGATGACCTCCGGCGGCAGGTGGTTGACCTCTTCGAGCTTGTAGCCGAGCGCCTGGCCAATGCGGATCGCCTCGCTGCCGAGCCGCGCCTGAAACCGCCGAATCGTCTCGTTCTGCGCCATCTGCGCTCCGGACAGACCGGTCGCGGCCGAGCAGCCGTTGGCCATCGAGTTCGTCACCAGCTTCGACCAGCGCTCGCCCCACAGATTGTCGGTCGCCTTGGCGCTGTCGGCCAGCGACACGAGCCGCAGCACTTCCTCGGCGCGTTCGGTGACGCGGCCGTGTATCTCGCCGCAGCGATAGACCGTATGCGCCGCGCCACCCTTCAGCCCGCCGCGATGGACATGCCCCGGCTCGACGAGGCCGACGCTGATGTTGCTGGCGATGCAGCCCAAGACCTTGCCCCAGCCGACGATCTCGGCGATCGTCGCCTCGTTCATGCAGTTCTGCAGCGAGACGACATAGCCGGTCGGCGCCAGATATTGCCGGATCATCAGCGTCGCCCAGGCTGTGTCGTAGGATTTCGTGCAGACGAACGCGATATCGACCGGCGCCTCTTTCGACAGATGTTGTGCCTCGGTCAAATGCAGCGCGCGCGGTCGCGCCGTGAACGGCTCCTCGCCCTGGTGGTGCGTGATCGTCAGCCCGTCTTTTTTCATTTTTTCGACGTGCTCGGGCCAGCCGTCGATAAAGGTCACGTCCTCGCCCGCTTTCGCCAGATGCGCCCCGGTATAGCCGCCGACCGCGCCCGCCCCGACGATGACGATCTTCTTGCCCATGCTGCCGCTCCCTCGCGAATTCCCGGCCGCGATCGTAGCCCCGCGCGGCGCCGCACGGCAACCGGACCGCGCGCTCGTCGGATGGCGGTCCGCCCTATTTGAACCCGGCTTCGCGCAGCCCCGCGACCATGTCCCGGCGGGCCTCCTCGGTGCCGAATTGCTCGGCGTACTGCTCGGCGTCAAAAAACGGCGACAGGCGCAGAACCGCATCGCGCTCGCGTTCAGCTCGTTGCTGATGGCCGAGCCGGGCGTGCGCGGCGGCGAGCACCGGCCGACTATGCAGCTGCAAGGCCCGGCCGGGGCCATGGATCAACGCCTGATCGATAGCGGCGATAGCCTCGTTCGTACCGGCCGAGGAAATATCGGGCCACTCCGAGATCCATTGCGGCCCGGGCATTTACCCCGTCAATGCGCAAGGCGCCTTCGAGCCAAGGGATGGCGTCGGTCCGGTTTGCCGGCTGCGATCAGTATGTACCCACGTTGGCGGAAATTCTCGGCATCGCTCGGGTTTACCGCGAGCGCGCGATCGACATGCGCCTCGGCGGCGCTGTAATCGTGCCGGAATACGTCAAGCTGCGCCAAAAGCCGCCATGCGGAGGTTGTCGTGGGGTCGAGCGCCAGACGCCTTTTCGGCCAGGGTTTCGGCCTGTTTGACCTCGTCGGCGCGGAACTCGGACCAGCCGGCCGCCGCCGCCTCGAAATGTGCCCAGCCGAGCGCGGCAACCGCCGCCGCGAAAGTCGGGATCGAGCGCGATCGCATGCTCAAATCCCGCGCGCGCCTCGTAATTGGCCTGCCGTGTCGGGTTCGAAATCTCGGCTCGGCCACGCAAAAAATATTCGTAGGCGGACAGGTTGGTCGTCGGCTTTCGCGCGGCGCGGTCGCGCTCGATGCGGGTCAGCCGGACCGCGGTCGCACCGACAATCCGCTCGACGATGCGGTCCTGCACCGCGAAGATTTCTTTCGCTTCGGTATCGTAGCTGTCGGACCAGAGGTGACTTCCGGCGGCCGCATCAGTCAGCTCGACGGCAACGCGCAGCCGGTCGCCGGCCCGGCGCACGCTGCCTTCGACCAGATAGCGCACGCCAAGCGCACGTCCCGATTTCTTCGGGCGAGACGTTTTTGCCCTTGAACTGGAAACTCGCCGACTTGGCCGGAACGAGCAGGTTCGAGAAGCGGCCGAGCGCGTTGATGATGTCCTCGGCAATGCCGTCGCTGAAAAACTCCTGCCCGGGCTCGGGCGACAGGTCGCGAAACGGCAGCACCGCGACCGTGGTCCGCTCCGCCATGCGGGCCGGCACGGCAAGGTTCGATACCGCGACCGCCTCGGCAACCCCGCCGAGGTTCAGCCAGTCGCGGAAACGGCGCATCGAAGCCGAGCCAGGCCGCAATCGCGGCCAGCGTTAGCCCGCCACACAGCGCGGACAGGATCAGCCAGCGCCGCCGCCTTTCCCGAAACGGAAGCGGGGCGGGTGTAGCGGCGCGGCGCGCTCGACGGCGTAGACCCGGACCGGCTCGGCGATGTTCTTGACGCGGTGCGCCCCAAGCGCGCGGAAGCGCAGGTCGAGCTTGCTCCTGACCTGATCGTAGACGGTCTGCGACAGGCATATTCCGCCGGCCGGCGCCAGAGCCTGCAGGCGCGCGGCGATATTGACGCCATCGCCATACAGATCGCCGTCCGCCGCGACAATCACGTCGCCGAGATTGACGCCGATACGCAGTTCCAGCCGGCGCCCCTCGGGCAGACCCGCGTTCAGCTCGCCGGCGTGTTCCTGGATTTCAGCCGCGCCGGCGAGAGCATCGACAACGCTCGGCAAAATCAGCGAGCAGCCCGTCTCCGGCGGTCGAGACGATCCGCCCGCCGCGCCGCGCGATGACCGGGTCGATCGTCGCGCGCATCCGGGACAGCGCCGCGTAGGTCCCGCTCTCGTCGGCGCCCATCAGCCGGCTGAAACCGGCGATATCGGCGCACAGCAGCGCCGCGAGCTTGCGATGCTGGCGGCTCTCGAGGCCTTCGCTGGCCGCGTTTATCGCCGGCTCGGGGCCCGCCCGCAAATCCCTCTCCTCTTTGGGTCGGTGGTCATATCGTATACCATCCAGCAGCCAACGGGTTGAAAACCATCGAATGCTGGCGAGGAGGATGCGATGACACGCCGAATCTTCTGGTTCGCACTTGCGTTGGCCGTTTTCGGCTTGGCTTCCGTTCGATTCGGCTCGGCCGCGGAGGTCCGGCTCGCGATCGGCGGCTATGACACCGTGGCTTACTTCACCGACGGCAAGCCGGTGCCGGGCCGCAGCGACATCGACTATGTCTGGCATGACGTACGCTGGCGTTTCGCCAGCGCGGAACACCGCGACATGTTCGCGCGCGACCCCGAACGCTATGCGCCGCAATATGACGGCTACTGCGCGATGGCGGCGTCCTGGGAGAAGGACACGCACAAGGATATTCCTGATCCACACGCCTGGGCCATCGTCGACGGCAAGCTGTATCTGACCCACAGCCGGGAAGCGCTGGCGAAATGGCAGCAGAACCCCGCCGAGAACATCAAGCGCGCCGACACGAACTGGCCGAAACTGAAGAATGACGAGACCGTGTACGACGGCTTCCCGAACCTCGCAGCGAAGCAATAGCGGAATAGAGACAGCAGAAGCCGGCGGTTTCCGACGGCCCGGTCTCTGCGCTAGGGTGAGACGCCTCTCGCAACCGAGACCCTGCGCCCGGATGACCGCCGTCGAAACGCTTGCGCCTGTGCCCGCGATGCCGCCGCGCCCGAGCCGGCGCCTATCGACGCTGCGGCTGCTGCGGACGGCCCAGCAGAATTCGCTGGCGGCGTGCGACGAGGAATTGTTCGAGGAATTGTTCGTCGCCCGCCGCCTGCTCGGGCAACGCTTTTTTGTGGTCAGCGACCCGGACGGCATTCGCCGGGTCATGCAGGACAATTACGACAATTACCCGCGCCTGACCTGGATCCGCCGCGTCTTCGAGTTCACCACCGGCAGCGGCATGCTGCACGCCGAGGGCGACCCGTGGCGGCGGCACCGCCGATTGATTAACCCGACCCTCGACCACCGCGCGCTGCTGCCGGACGGCCCGATGCTGATTGAATTGGCCGAGGACATGGCGCGCCACCTGGCGACGCTGCCGCCGGCAACGCCGATCGACCTGCACGACGCGTTCCGTCATCTGGTCACGGTCTCGGCCGGCCACGTCTTCGCCGGGACGGACCGCGCGCTCGACCCAATGATCGACCGCATGGGCCAGTATCCCGGCCGTTACGGGGCACTCGACCTCATACCGACGCCGGGCGTTCTGCGCCCGCTCGACCGCTGGCGCAAGACGCGGATCGCGGCGGCCCGCTTCGCACCGGAGCTCGATCGCCTGATCGAGGACCGCCGCGATCCGGACTATGCCGGCCGCGAGGATCTGCTGTGGCGGCTCGCCAACGCGCGCGACCGCGACACCGGCGAGGGGCTGAGCCGCGACGAACTGCACGACGAGATGCTGACATTGGGCGCGACTTCGGCAACCTCGCTGCGCCCGCTGCCGTGGATCTGGTACCTGCTCGCAACCCACCCCTGGGCCGAGCGCCGCCTGCACGCCGAGCTCGATCAGGTGCTCGGGAACGGCCCGCCCAATATTCGCGATCTGGCCAAGCTGAACTGGCTGCGTCAGCTGCTCGACGAGACGATGCGGCTCTATCCACCGCTGCCGATAATGATGATGCGCCGCGCGATTTGCCGCCGACACGCTGTGCGGCCGGCGCATTCCGCGCGGCTCGGTCGTCGCGATCATGCCGTGGGTCCTGCACCGCCACCGCAAATTGTGGCTCGACCCCGACCGCTTCGACCCCGAGCGCTTCGCACCCGATGCGGTCGCCGCGCGCTCGCGCTACGCCTATCTGCCGTTCGCGGTCGGGCCGCATGTCTGCGTCGGCGCGTCGATGGCGATGCTGCAGCTTGTGGTGGCAGTGGCGGTGCTGGCGCGCCATTTCCGCTTCCATCTCGTCCCTGGACGCCCAGTCGAGCCGACCGCCTGGACCAATATCCGCCCGAAAGGGGGCATGTGGATGACGCTGGAGCCGCGCCGCGCCATCCCGAGCCGCGCCGCTTGAACTACCCCTCTCCGCCGGTCGTGACCGGGGCGTCTTCATTCGCCAGCTCGTCCACGGTGACCAGGAAGGCCACGCCGTCGCGAAACTCGGGATTGCGCATCACCGCGTCGAGCGACGACGGGTCGGGAATTGGATCGCCCCCGTCACGCATCACAGCGACATGCCCTCTCAAAGCCTCCCACGCCAGCTCCTTGGCTTCCTCTAGCGTTCGGCCTGCAGTAATGCAGCCGGGAAAATCGGGAAAGCTGACGCCGAAATCGCTATCCGGGTCTTTGTGAATGATCGCGGTATAATCGATCGCCATTGGAACTTATCTCAGTTTCAGCCCGCTCTGCTTCTCGATGGACCGCAACGTGCCGATCGGTATGTCACGCCGGGGGTGGGGCACGGTCGTGACCCCAGGTTTGACCGGATGCCGGAAATGGTGATGACTGCCGGTCACCCTGACCCGTTTCCAGCCGTCCCGCTCAAGCGCTCTGATAATATCACTGCTGTCCATTACCAGCGATATTAAGCCGGATGACGATTTCTCTTGAAGCGGCGGACACGCATTCTGCCGCACCCTCCCCCGCATTGGCGGTGCCGCCGCTTCCGGCCCGGCCGCTATCCTCGCTCGGGCTGCTGCGCACCTTCACGACGAACTCGCTCGCCGCCTGCGACGACGAGCTGTTCGAGGAGCTGTTCGTCGAACGCCGCTATTTCTGGGGCCGCGTCTTCGTCGTCAGCGACCCCGATGGGATGCGCCGCGTGTTGCAGGACAACACCGACAACTATCAGCGCATCGCCGCGTTCCGACGCATTTTCGAATTCAGCAGCGGCGGCGGCATGGTCTGCCTCGAGGGCGAGGATTGGTGGCGGCATCGCCGCATCGTCAACCCGGCGCTCGACCAGCGGGCATTGCGGCCCGATCTCGGCTCCCTGATCGCGCTGACCGAGCAAATGGCGCGGCTTCTCGCCGAGGCGCCGCGCGAGCAATTCGAACTGGGACGCACGCTGCAGCACCTGATCACGCGCACGACTGGCCAAGTCTGGGCCGGCAACGTGCCGGAGATCGATTGGATGGTGCTGCGCATGGGTCGCTACCCGGAGAAATACAGCGTCCTCGACCTGTTCCCGCTCCCGGCGCGCCTCCGCTTTATCGAGCGCTGGCGCGCGAGCCGCTCCGGCATCGACCAGTACTACAAGCTGCTCGACCGGCTGATCGCCGAGCGCCGCGATCCGGATTACGCCGGCGGCCAGGACCTGATCTGGCGGCTCGCGCACACGCCCGACCGGCAGACCGGCCGCCACTTGACCAATGGCGAGATCCGCGACGAGGTGCTGACCCTGTCGGCGACCGCGGCGACGCCGCTGCGCGCGATGGTTTGGCTCTGGTATCTGCTGGCGCTGCATCCGTGGGCCGACGACATGCTCGGCCGACGAACTCGACCGCGTGCTCGGCGACCGCACCCCGCACGCCGGACGATCTCGCGAAACTCGTCTATCTCCGCCGGCTCGTCGACGAGGCGATGCGGCTCTATCCGCCGCTGCCGCTGACCCTGCGCACCGCCGTGGCCGACGACACGGTATGCGGCAGGCGCGTGCCGCGCGGCTCGATCGTCGCCGTGATGCCGTTTGTCGTGCATCGGCACCGCAAATTATGGCCCGATCCGGACCGCTTCGACCCGGACCGTTTCAGCCCGGAACAGTCCCGCGCCCGCCCGCGCTATTCATACATACCGTTCGGCGTCGGCCCGCATGTCTGCCCCGGCGCCGCGCTGGCGATGAACGAGATCCTGATCACCGTCGCGATCCTCGCGCGCCGCTTCCGTTTCCGCCTCGTGCCCGGCCAGTCCGTCGAGCCGACCGCGTGGACGACGCTGCGCCCGAAAAACGGCCTTATGGTTACGATCGAGCCGCGGTAAGGGAGCCTCGCCGCCGATCCTCACGCCTAATTGGCGGGCTTACAGTGCGGCCAGGTCCGCATGCCGCACGCTGCCGCGATCAGCCCCCGGCCGCACCGACTCCGGAAAGACGAACAAAGCGTTTCCGTTCGTCCCGTATCTCGGCGAGAACGGATTCGATAGTGGCGGGGGTGAGGACGCGACCAAAACGCGTTCCTCCGTGAATGATACGCTCCAGGATGTGCTCGCCCAGCGCGCTCTTGTAGTGCCCCGGCTCCCAGTACCAACGCATTTCAGACTTTGTATCGCCGCGACCGGGCACCGGCTCGGTGGTGAATTCGTTGTATCCTGAAAAGTCGATCACCCGTATATCTGTCCCGTCGGGATCAAGGTCCGCGACTTGCGCAACGAGATGACGTTTCCAATCCTCAAAGCTTTGCCAAAAACCGAAATAATCGAGCATGTCGAGAAAATTTGCGTGGTACGGGTGAATATAAATCGTCAACGGTATGTGGTACTCCACGGCCAACTTCGCCAGTGTCACAAAGCATCGGTCTCTCCGAGCTATCGTCGGCGAGGGACGTGAAAAATTTGGCATCGGCAAGACGGCATATTGTTTGCGGTAGCCCGCGTTCTTCGCCGAAAACAGGCCGTAATAGCCGCTGCGTGCGACGAACTCCCGGTACTCGTGCAACGGATTGAAGCCGAGCTCGGTCATTGTCGCGCTGTAGACCGAGTCCTGGTTCAGCAGGGTCGTGATGCTGTCGAGAAGCGCATCTATCGTCAGCGTCGCGGCAAATCGATCCTTCCACACCTGCCGCTCGCGTTGCGGATTGCGATGCCCGCCTTCATCAACCAGCAGGCGTGGCTGAAGATCGCTTGGCCCAAACGAGACTCCTCCCGTGGCCAGCATGTCCTGAAAATCCACCCCGAGAATAATCCGCTCGGGGATTCGAACAGCCATCGCGTCGCGCAGCATCAATAGCGAGGTGCAGACGTCGCGACCCGGATAGGCGGCATTGAAAATGGGACGCTGCTCGGTCGGGAATTGCGGGCTCATCGGATCGAGTCCAATTTCCGTGCGGGAGTTTCCGAGAAGCAGTGTTTTCGGTGCGATCCGCTCCAGTTGGTAGGTTTTCGCGATACCCATCTGCTCGGTGGCTCGCGGCTTGAGCTCCGTCAAGCCTGGCACAGTCGGCGTGTCGAACATGCGATAGGGATCGACAAGTATCGCAAAGACAATCGTGCCTAAGGCCAGCGCGACTATCGTGCCGGCCACCATCAACAGATAGGCGGGGGCACGCATCGTCTCAGAACTGCCAATAAAGGAATTCGCTGACCCGCGTGATCGAGATCATGGCGATGAAGGCCGCGCAACCGATGGCAAATGCCCATAAGGCGGAAGGCCGCCATTCCCACCACGAAACCCGACCGGCGGGACCCCGGACACCGCCTCCCGCCGGGCGGGCCGAGGCCTCCAGCACCGGATCGAACCGCGCCAGGATCTGCTGGCTGTTCGGGAACAGAAACGCAATCGCCAGCAGGGCCGTAACCCATCCATAGGTCATCAGCAGGACCGTGCCGGAGGTATCGGCAAAGCGAACCCCTAGGACATTCAGCAAGCCGCGGACCGGCGCCACGGCGAAGGCCAGACCCGACGGTATCGCGACGCCGTGCAGGCCCGCCATTCCGGCGAGAAGATTGAAGGCACCCGAGAAACTGTGGGCGCGGAAAAAGACCCAGGCGACGACAACCGCGAGAAACGTCAGGATCAGACCGAACACGGCGCCCGACCGGGAGTGCCGGAACGCCGTCAACGCCGGCGAGCGCGCGGCGACGGCGAGCCAGGCGTGATTAATCATCAGGTAACAGCCGTGCAGTGTCCCCCAGACGACAAACGTCCAGTTGGCCCCGTGCCACAGACCTCCCAGCAGCATCGTTATAAGCAAGTTCAGATATCGCCGTACCGGGCCGCGGCGATTGCCGCCGAGGCCGAAATACAAATAATCGCGCAAGAAGCGCGACAGGGTGATGTGCCAGCGCCGCCAAAACTCGACAATGCTGGTCGACTTGTAGGGAGAATCGAAATTCATCGGAAAGCGAATGCCGAAACAACGCGCCGCGCCGATTGCCATGTCGGAATATCCGGAAAAGTCGAAATACAGCTGGCACGTGTAGGCCAGGGCGCCTCCCCAAGCGATCAGCAGGTCGATAGCCTCGCCGTGTTCCGCCGCGGCGAACACCGGTGATGCGTATGGTGCAACCCCGTCGGCGAGAACCGTCTTTTTCAAGAGGCCGATCGAGAACATCGTGAGGCCGACTGCGAGATCCTCGGCGAAGGCGCGGGACGGTCGCGGAGCGGCGAATTGCGGCGCGATTTCGTTGTATCGGATGATCGGACCGGCGACCAGCCGCGGAAAGAATGACACGAACAGGGCATAGTGCACATAACGAGACGGTCGCGTTTGCCCGCGCCTGACATCGACCAGGAAACTGATCTGCTCGAAGGTGAAAAAGGAGATTCCCAGCGGCAGAATGATGCTGCCGAGTGCGAAATCGGTGCCGAACGCGGTGTTGACATTCGTGACGGTAAAATAGGCATATTTGAAGACGCCGAGGACTCCCAGATTGAGCGCGATCGCCGCCGTCATCAACCATCCTGCCGCGCGCTGTCGGCCATTGCTGACGCAGGATGCGATGATTGTCCCGGCGATATAGTTGGCTGTTATCGAAAGGATTAGGAGCGGCAGGAAACGGATATCCCACCACGCATAGAAAAACAGCGAAGCCGCAAGAATCGCAAGGTGTTCCAGCCGCCCGCCAAATTGCTTGCACAGAACGAAAACAGCAATCGAGATCGGAAAAAATGCAAAAAGAAACTCGTAAGAATTAAACAGCATGGGCTAACGCAAGTTTAAAGCGGGGGCGGCCGTCGGTCAGGCGAAACGCTTCTCCACGAGCCGCCACCATTAGTGAGAATCCAATTCCTGCGTCGACGCTATTTCGGCGCACCCAAAGCGCAATGTATCAATTCTGAAGAAAACATTATACATGAAGCGGGCCATCCGGCAACAAGTAAGTGATGTTTGGAGCGTCGCCGAGGACCCGAGCAAAGCGGCGTGCTACCGCGCGTTATCAATCCGACCGCACGCAATGTCGAGCCAGCCCTGTGCGGTCACCGCCGCCTTATCGCCGGGGCGCAGCAGCACGGTTGTCATCGCCGATTCGATCACCGCCGGCCCGGCGACGCGCTGCGTCGGCGCGAGCGCGTCGAAGCGGTAGACCGGCGCCGCCATCCACCCGTCCAGGTGGATGCGGCGCTCGGCATGCGGCGGGGCAGGTGGAGCAGACGGCAGGTCCGGCTCGCGCGGCAACTCCTCGAGGATCCCAGAAACGGTGACGCGCGCGTTGACCAGCACGCTTTCCTGGTCCGGCATCGCATAGGTGTAGAGAGCTTCGTGGCGGCGGTGGAAGCGTTCGACGATCTGCGGCAGCGGGTCGGCGGCGGACCAGTCGACATCATCGAGCGGCACGGTGATCTCGAAGACCTGCTCGCCGTAGCGCATGTCGGCCGATCGGGAAGCGCGCGCCGGCCCGGCGAACGAAGCGCGCAGGCGGCGCATGCCCTCGGCCTCCATGTCGCCGAACAGATGCTTGACGGCGGCGCCGTCGAGCGCGCCGGCGTCGCCGATATGGGTGCGCGACACCTCGAAGCGGAGATCGGTCGCGAGCATCCCCCAGGCCGACAGCACCGCCGCGACGCGCGGTACGATAACCCGTGAAAGGCCGAGCTGGCACGCGATGTCGGTGGCGTGCAGCCCAGCCGCGCCGCCGAACGCGAACAGCGCGAACCGCCGGGGATCGACGCCGCGCCGCACCGAGACGAGCCGCACGCCCTCGGCCATATTCGTGTTGACGATGCGGTGAATGCCTGACGCCGCCGCGATCCGGTCGAGGCCGAGCGCGGCGGCTATCGCATCGACGGCTCTCTCGGCCGCTGGCCGGTCGAGCCGGCGCTCGCCGCCGAGGAAATTGTCGGGGTCGAGATAGCCGAGGACGAGATTGGCGTCGGTGACGGTCGCGTTCACGCCGCCCTGGCCGTAGCAGGCCGGACCCGGCACGGCGCCGGCGCTTTCCGGCCCGACATGCAGGATACCGCCAGCATCGACCCGCGCGGTCGAGCCGCCGCCGGCGCCGATGCTCGCGATATCGAGGCTGTTCAAGGCGATGCGGTGGCCGCCGATCTTGCGGTTCATGACCAGCGCCGCCTCGCCGTCCGCCACCAGGCTGATGTCGGTCGAGGTGCCGCCCATGTCGAACGGGATCAGGTTTTCGGCCCCGATCAGCCGCGCCGCATAGACGCTGCCGGCGACCCCGCCGGCCGGTCCCGACAGCACGGCGCCAGCCGCGAGCCTGCCGGCCTCGGCGATCGGCGCGACGCCGCCATGCGACTGGATTATCAGCGTCGGCCCCTTATAGCCGGCCTCGCCGAGCCGGGTTTCCAGCCGCGCCAGATAGCGCGCCAGCACCGGGCCGACATAGGCGTTGACGATTGTCGTCGAGACCCGCTCGAACTCCTTGATCTGCGGCAGGACCTCGGAGGACAGCGAGACATAGGCGTCGGGCAGGGCGCGTTTGAGCGCCTCGGCGGTGGCGTGTTCGTGGCGCGGGTCGCGCCAGGCGTGCAGATAGCAGACCGCGACCGCCTCGATCTTTTCCTGTTGCAGCACGGCGATCGCGGCGTCGAGCGAGGCCGGGTCGAGCGGGATTTCGACGCGGCCGTCGGCGCGCATCCGCTCGCGCACACCGAGGCGCAGCCGGCGCGGCACGAGCTGCTCGGGCGGCGGCATGCGGAGATTGTAGCGGTCGTCCTTGAGCCCCTCGCGCATCTCGATGACGTCGCGATGGCCTTCGGTGGTAAGCAGACCGAGCCGCGCGCCCTTGCGTTCGAGCAGCGCGTTGGTCGCGACGGTCGTGCCGTGCACGATGCGGTCGGTCTGCGCCAGCAGCGCGGCGCGGTCGAGGCCGAGGCCGGGCGGCGAGCTGGTCGAGGCCGTCGAGCACGCCGAGCGAGGGGTCCTGCGGGGTCGATGGCACTTTCGCGAGCGTCGTCGCGCCGCCTGTGTCGATCGCGACGAGATCGGTAAACGTGCCGCCGACATCGATGCCGATGCGGTACACCGCCTATGCCCCCACCTTCAATACCCCCACCCTGATCTTCTCCAGCCCTCCCCGGCTAAGCCCGGCGAGGGGGAGGGAATTCGAACCGCGCGGGGTCATCGCGTCACAAACCCGTTCGCGACATCCTCCGCGATCGCGGCCGGGTCGCGCTTCTCGGGGTCGCCCCAGCCGCCGCCGCCGCCCGGATTCGAGGACGAGACGGTCGCCGGGGCGGATCACGAGGCCGGTTTCCTTGGTCCGGATCGGGCGCGGCGCCTCGTTGCCGGAATAGAGCAGATAACGGTGCGGCAGCCCGTCGTTGCCGCCGAGAATGCCGCAGGCGCCGTATTTGACGCCGTCGCCGGCCGTGTTGCCGATTGCCGGCTCGGCGGTCTCGACGACCATCTCGACGATGCCGCCGGGGCCGCCGCGATACTGCCCGGCGCCGCCCGAATCCGGGCGGAATTCGTGCGTCTTGAAGAACAGCGGAAAGCGCACCTCGGTGACTTCGAGGCTGCCGAATTTGATGCCGCCGGCCGCCTGCCATTCGCCGGCTCCGGGCCAGCCGTCGCCGGCCGAGGACCCGCCGCCGCCGGGACGCGCCTGAAAGAAATGCCAGATGAACGGGCGCCCGCCGGGATCGCCATCCGGCGCGGGGCGGCGCGGGTCGCTTCCCTGGATCGCGATGCGGAAACGGCGTCCCCAGCCAGCCATCGCGCGTTCCGGGCAGGCGGGCGCCAAGGCCTTGATGATCGCCTCAAGAATTTCCTGGGCGCAGTGGTTGGTCGCAAGCGTCACCGGCGCGCCGGGATTGGCCCAGACGACCGTGCCGGGTTCGGCGATGATCTCCAGCGGGCGGAACGTGCCGTCGTTTTTCGGCGTGTCCGGGTCGATCAGATAGGACAGCGCGACGACGACCGACGAGTACATGTTCGGATAGGACGAGTTGATAAAGCTCGCGACCTGCCGATGCGAGTCGCTGAGGTCGATTTTCAGGTCGCTGCCGGATTTCGTGACCGTGGCGCGGATATGGATGTCCTCGTTGCCGCGCCCGTCGTCGTCGAGCAATGCCTCGCCGAAATAGACCCCGTCCTTCCATTCGGCAATGACCGCGCGGGTCTGGCGTTCGGCACCGTCGAGCACGGCCTCGATCGCCTGATGCGTCACCTCCCAGCCGAATTCGTTGCCCAGCGCCAGAAATCGCCGCTCGCCGACATGCGCCGAGCCGATCATCGCCGCGAGATCGCCGCGGAAGTCGCGCGGATGGCGCACATTGGTCGCGATCATCTGCATCACATCGCGCCGGATCTCGCCGCGGTCGTAGAGTTTCAAGGGCGTGATGCGGATGCCCTCCTGCCAGATGTCGGTCGCGCTGGCGTTGTAGGCGCCGTGCGTCGCGCCGCCGATATCGCTCTGATGCGCCCGGTTGATCGACCAGAAGCGCGGCTCGCCCTGATCTCCATTTGGTTCAAAGATCGGCACGAACGCGGTCAGGTCGGGCAGATGGTTGCCGCCGTGATACGGATCGTTGAGCAGGAAGACGTCGCCCGGATTGATGTCGCCGCGGAAGAACTCGGTCATCGCCTTCGCCGCGAACGGCAAAGCGCCGACATGGATCGGCACGTGCTCGGCCTGCGCGATCAGGCGGCCGTCGAGATCGCAGATCGCGGTCGAGAAATCGCGGCTCGAATTGAGAATTTGCGAGTAGGCGGTGCGCAGCATCGCCTCGCCCATCTCCTCGACGATCGCGAGCAGCCGGTGCTGCACGACCGAGACGACGACCGGATCGACGGGGTTGGGCATACGGCCTCCGACCGAGGGAACCAGCGCCAAAATGGCCCGTTCCTGCCGGTCGCGCCAGCTTTGCCTTCTGCGTCATTGCGAGTGGCGAAGCGACGAAGCAATCTCGATCCCGCAACACTCGGCTATCCGAGATTGCGTCGCTACGCTCGCAATGACAGACAGGAGGGACCGCCGCGATGACCGAACGGATTTTTGACGGGCTCCGGGTCATCGATTGCGCGAGCTTTATCGCCGGGCCGGCGGCGGCGACGGTGATGTCGGATTTTGGCGCCGAGGTCATCAAGATCGAGCCGCCCGGCAGCGGCGACCCGTATCGCAGGCGCGCCGTGCCGATCCCGGGACGGCCGGCGATCAACCCCGGCTTCGTGCTCGACAGCCGCAACAAGAAAAGCCTCGCGCTCGACCTGCGGAGCGATGCCGGGCGCGAGGTGCTGTATCGTCTCGTGCGCGGCGCCGACGTTTTCATCACGAACTACCCGCCGCCCGTAAGACAGCGCCTCAAGATCACCTATGACGACCTGTCGCATCTCAACGAGCGGCTGATCTACGCCTCGTTCACCGGCTACGGCGAGACCGGCCCGGAGGCCAACAAGCCCGGCTTCGACGCGACCGCGTGGTGGGCCCGCACCGGCCTCATGCACCTTGTGCGCGCCGGCGAGGAGGCGACCCCGGCGCGCTCATTGCCGGGCATGGGCGACCACCCGTCGGCGATGGGCACCTACGGCGCGATCGTCACGGCGCTGTACCAGCGCGAGCGCACCGGGCGGGGCAACTACGTCAGTTCGTCATTGCTGGCGAACGGGTTGTGGGCGAACGGCTGCTCGGTGCAGGCGGCGCTGTGCGGCGACCCGGTGGCGCCGCAGCCGCCGCGCGAGGCGGCGGTCAACGCGCTGCGCGTGCATTACCGCTGCGGTGACGGACGCTGGCTGCTGCTGTCGATCGCGTCGGACGAATGGCGCTGGGACAAGTTCAAATCAGTGTCTCGACGACCCGGCGCTCGACGATCCGCGCTATGCCAGCGTCGCGTCGCGCGAGCAGAACGCCCGCGCGCTGGTGCGCGAACTCGACCGCGTCTTCGCGACGCGCGGCCTCGCGCATTGGCGGCGCGTGCTGGACGAGGCCGGGCTGATCTTCGGCATCGTCGCCGAGACGCCGGACATTGCGACCGACGAGCAGGCGCTGGCGGCCGGGCATCTCGTGCGGTTCAGCGACGCCGAATACATGACCGTCAACAGCCCGATCGAGATCGGCGGCCAAGAGAAGGTGCCGCCACGCCTCGCCCCCGATGTCGGCGAGCACAGCGAAGAGGTGCTGCGTGAGGCGGGCTATGCCGATGCCGAGATCGCCACGCTGCGCGAGGCCGGCGTGATCGGCTGAGCGCGCGAGTCTTCTAGAATGCGTAAGGTCCCTCACCGGCGGATCAGCCTTGCCGAACCGGAGCTTGCCGGCTGCCTAGATGCGCGCCATTTTGAGAGCCGCACAAAGGGAGGAATAGGCGCGGAATGACGACGGAAGCGCTGGCGGCGCCGGGCGGCCTGCGCCGCAGGGCGGGAGAATACCAGGCGATCGCGCTGGTTTCGGCGGCGCATTTCGTCAATCACTTCCAGCACCTTGTGCTGCCGCCGCTGTTCCCTCTCTTGAAGGCGGAGCTTGGGGTCGATTTTCTCCAGCTCGGCCTGGCGCTGACGGTCGCGAACGTGCTGGCGGTGACGGCGCAGCTGCCGGTCGGGTTTCTGGTCGACCGGCTCGGTTCCCGGCGCATGCTGGTCGCGGCGCTGCTCGGCGCCGGGATCGCGTTTATCGGGTTCGGCCTGTCCCCGTCCTATTGGCACCTGCTACTGGCGATGGCGCTGGTCGGGTTGACCAACGCGGTGTTTCATCCGGCCGACTACGCCTTGCTGTCGCACAAGATTCCGGCGACCCGGCTCGGCCGCGCCTTTTCGATCCATACCTTCTCCGGGTTTCTCGGCAACGCCGTGGCGCCGGTCACGATGCTGGCTCTGGTCGCGTTCGGGGGCTTGAGCTTCGGGCTGATCGCGGCCGGGGTTCTCGCGATTGTTGTCGCGCTGCCGCTGGGGCTGGCGCGCGGCGTCGAGGAGAGGCCCGCGGCTGTCGCCGCCGCACACGCGCCCGCGACGTCCGGGTCGGCGGGTCCGAAGCTGGGCATGACCGCGATCCTTACCCCGGCGATTCTGGGGCTCACCGGGTTCTTCGCGCTGATGAGCCTGTCGAGCAGCGGCATCAGCACGTTCTCGGTCGTCGCGCTGACGACAGCGTATGGCACGCCGCTCTCGGTCGCGAATCTGGCGCTGACCGCGTATCTCGCGGCGCAGGCGCTGGGCGTCCTCGGCGGCGGCTTTATCGCCGACCTGACGCGACGGCACGCCGATGTTGCGGCGCTCGGCTACGCGATCAACGCCGGCATCGTGGCGATGATCGGGCTGGTGGCGCTCGGAACGGCACCGCTGATTATCGCGATGGCGGCGGCCGGGTTGCTCGGCGGGCTGATCATGCCGTCGCGCGACATGCTGGTGCGCGCCGCCGCGCCGCCCGGGGCTGTCGGACGCACGTTCGGTGTCGTCACCACTGGGTTCAACTTCGCCGGGATGCTCGGGCCGCTGATGTTCGGCTACATCATGGACCAGGGGTCGCCGCGCTGGGTGTTCCTCATCAGCATGGTGTTCATGGCGATCACCGCGCTCACCGCATGGCTCGGCGACCGGCACGTCGCCGCGAAGCGCCGCGAGCGCGCACGGGTGGCGGAGGCGGCCGCGGCCGACTGAGCCCGGCCTGACTTGCGGTCGCCGCGCGGTGGGTTCATGCTGCGTCCGAAACGGCAGCGGAGCGTCGCGATGGGTGCTGTGCCGCAAGACGGTCTGGTCGCAATCGTCAAGCGCGACTGTCCGACCTGCGTGATGACGGCCCCGGTCCTCGGCGAGTTGGCGCGACGCGGCGGGCTCACTGTCTACACGCAGGACGATCCCGATTTCCCGGAAACGGTGGGGGCGCGCGAAGCCGATCTCGACCTCGACGTTTCCCATAGGCTCAAAATCGAGATCGTGCCGACGCTGATCCGGATGGAAGGCGGGCGCGAGGCGGCGCGTACCTACGGCTGGGACCGCGGCGAATGGGAGCGGCTGACAGGAATTTCCGGTCTTGGGTCCGGCCTGCCGGAGTCGCAGCCGGGCTGCGGCGCGAAGAATGTCGAGCCGGGCGTGATCGAACGCCTGAAGGTGCGCTTCAACGAGACCGGGCTGCGGTCCCGCCGGATCGAGATCGGCGGCGACGAGGACGAGCAGGAGGCGATGTTCGCGCGCGGCTGGTCGGACGGCCTGCCCTTGGTGCCGCCGACCGAGGAGCGCGTGCTGCGGATGCTCGACGGCACCGCGCGCGACCCGCAGGAGGTCATCGGTCTCGTGCCGCCGGCCCTGGCAACCGCGACCGTGGAAAAGATCGCGATCAATGCCGTGATGGCCGGGTGCAAGCCGGAATATCTGCCGGTCGTGCTGGCGACGGTCGAGGCCGTGCTCGACGAGTCGTTCGCGATGCACGGCGTGCTGGCGACGACGATGTTTGTCGGCCCGGTCGTCATCGTCAATGGACCGGTCCGCCGCCGGATCGGCATGAACGCGAAGGGCAATGCGCTGGGCCAGGGCAACCGCGCCAATTCATCGATCGGCCGCGCGCTGCAGCTGGTGATCCGCAATATCGGCGAGGGACGGCCGCAGGAGGTCGACCGTGCGACCCTGGGCAACCCCGGCAAGCTCGGCTATTGCTTCGCCGAGGACGAGGAAGGGTCGTCCTGGGAACCGCTGTCCGTGGAACGCGGCGTCAAGCCGGGCGTGTCGGCCGTCACCGTGTTCGCCGGGTTCGGATTGCAGGGCGTCGTCGATCAGAAATCGCGCGACCCCGAGAGCTTGGCGCGCAGCTTCGCCGAGTCGCTGAAGGCGATCCACAGCGTCAAGCTGGCGCCGGCCTGCGACGCGCTGCTCGTCGTGTGCCCCGAGCATCACCGCACCTTCCGGAATGCCGGCTGGTCGAAGGCGCGACTCTATGAAGAATTGTACCGGCTGTGCGAGATCCCCGGCGACGATCTGATCGCGGGCGCCCGAGGCATCGCGGAGGGCGGCCCACCGACGCTGGCGGGAAAAACCGTCAACAAGTTCCGCCCCGGCGGCCTCCTGATCGTGCGCGCCGGCGGCGAGGCCGGGATGTTTTCCGGCATTATTGGCGGCTGGTCGGCCGGCGGCCCCCGCGGCAGCGTGCCGGTGACGCGGGAGGCAAAATCGTGATTTAGGGAGGGGGAGGTGCGATGTTGTACTGGCGAACGCTGGTATCGCGATTGCGGTGTTTTCGATCTCCGTGGCTTCCGCGTCCGCGACAGAAGGGCTTGTCACCAAGCCGAGCGCCCATTCGGTCGATGAGACGCTCGACCGACTAGAGGCCGCACTCAAGGAACGTGGCTTCGTCATCTTCACCCGCTTGGACCATGCCGCCGCCGCTCAGGCGATGGGCCTAAAAATGCCGCGCTCAACGGTGTTGGTGTATGGCAACCCGCGCGTCGGGACGCCTCGTTTTCTCCAATATCCGACACTCGCGATCGAGTTTCCCCCGAAGGCGCTGGTTTGGGAGGACGCCGAGGGCAAGGTGTGGTTGAGCTACAACACATCGGCATGGGTCAAGGTGCTCGACAGCCGCCACGGTGTTCCCGAAAATCCCAATGCGGCGCAGGGAGATGCCGCGATGAATGCCATGACCGACGCGGCAACCAAGTGAGCGGTAACCAAGTAGATGGTGGCCGACGCCGGATTTCCATTTGCCGGATTTCCATTTGCCGGATTTCCATTTGCCGGATTTCCATTTGCCGGATTTCCATTTGAAGGAGGTGTCCATGACGGTGCTTCTCGATCCCACGTCGGAGCGAAGTCCGACGATACGACCGCGGCTGCCGCGGCCCGAACGCCTCGACGGGCTGACGATCGGGCTGCTCGATATCGCCAAGCCGCGGGGCGATGTGTTTCTCGACCGGATCGAAGCGCGGCTCAACGAGCGCGGCGTCGCGACACGGCGGTATAAAAAGCCGACTAACACGCGGACCGCGCCGCTGCCGCTGCAGCAGCAGATTGCGACCGAGGTTAACCTCGTCATCGAGGGGCTGAGCGATTGAGGCTCCTGCATATCGTGCTGTACGCATGACATGGCGGAACTCGAAGCGCGCGGTATTCCATCGGTTGGCGTCGCGACGGAGGCATTCATCGAGGGCGCCAAGGCGCAGGCTCGCTCGCTCGGCACCGACCCGGCGCTGGTGTTCATCCCGCACCCGGTCCAGGACCGCACCGACGCCGAGCTGCACCAGCTGGCCGACGACCATTTCGAGGCAATCGTCAGGTTAATGGTGACGCAGAATTGAGTGTCTCGGCGAGGCAGCGGCATTGTTCGCCGTCTCGCCAGACACATAACGCTGCCCCGGGGATCGGAGCGGCCGCGGCGCGGTATTCCGCTTGACCCTCTATTGCCTGCTCCCTATATTCCGCGCCTTCGCGGATGGCCACAGGATGCCACCTGGACGCGGCCGGTTCCGGTGGAAATGGCACGGCGCCCTTTGCAACAGGGCGAAATTCAGAGGGCGGGGATTGTCGTGCCCGGCGCGCATTAGCGGTCGGGCTTCTGTCTGTCCGCTTTGACCCATTGGTTTCGGATTGTTCCGTTTCGGATTGGTGAGAAATGCCGACGATCAACCAGTTGATCAACAAACCGCGCAAGCCGCTGGCGGCGCGCAACAAGGTACCGGCGATGGAGGAGTGCCCGCAGAAGCGGGGCGTCTGCACGCGCGTCTACACGACAACTCCGAAAAAGCCGAACTCGGCGCTGCGCAAGGTGGCGCGCGTGCGGCTGACCAACGGTTTCGAGGTGACCAGCTACATTCCGGGCGAGGGCCACAATCTGCAGGAGCACTCGGTGGTGCTGATCCGCGGCGGACGCGTCAAGGACCTGCCCGGCGTGCGCTACCACATCATCCGCGGCACGCATGACACCCAGGGCGTCAAGGACCGGCGGCAGCGCCGCTCCAAATACGGCGCCAAGCGGCCGAAATAGAGCCAGGGACGAAGGAGCAGAGCGATGTCGCGCCGTCGTGCCGCGGTCAAACGCGAAGTCTTGCCGGATCCGAAGTTCGGCGACTCGACCCTTACGAAATTCATGAACTGCCTGATGTACGAGGGCAAGAAATCGGTCGCCGAGCGCATCGTCTACGGCGCCTTCGACCGCATCCAGCGACGTAGCGGGCAGGACCCGATACAGGTATTTCACGACGCGCTCGACAATGTACGCCCGGCGGTCGAAGTGCGCTCGCGCCGGGTCGGCGGCGCCACCTATCAGGTGCCGGTCGAGGTGCGGCCGGACCGCTCCCAGGCGCTGGCGATCCGCTGGCTGATCGGCAGCTCGCGCAACCGATCGGAAAATACGATGGAGGAACGTCTGTCGGGCGAGTTGCTCGATGCCTCGAACAATCGGGGCGTTGCCGTCAAACGGCGGGAAGACACGCACCGAATGGCGGACGCGAACAAAGCGTTCTCGCATTATCGCTGGTAACGCCCGTCGCTCACGCGGGTGTGCCCCGGTCGGCCTGATGAGGCGCTGACCGGGGCGCCCTGTTCTTGGCACAATCGGAGTGGCGCCCCCTTTCTGGCGAACAAGGGCCAGGCGAACGAGGGGCGCCGTTGGAGTATTTGGTGATGGCACGCACGACGCCCCTGGAGCGATACCGCAACATCGGCATCATGGCGCATATCGATGCCGGCAAGACGACGACGACCGAGCGCGTCCTCTATTACACCGGGCGCTCGTACAAGATCGGCGAGGTGCACGAGGGCACCGCGACGATGGATTGGATGGAGCAGGAGCAGGAGCGCGGCATTACGATCACTTCGGCCGCGACGACCTGCTTCTGGAACGACCATCGGATCAACATCATCGACACGCCGGGCCACGTCGATTTCACGATCGAGGTCGAGCGCTCGCTGCGCGTGCTCGACGGCGCGGTCGCGGTGTTCGACTCGGTGGCCGGGGTCGAGCCGCAATCCGAGACGGTGTGGCGGCAGGCCGACAAATACGGCGTGCCGCGCATCTGTTTCGTCAACAAGATGGACCGCGTCGGCGCCGACTTCCCGCGCTGCGTGCGCGAGATCACGGAGCGGCTCGGCGCGGTGCCGGTCGTCACGCAGCTGCCGATCGGGGTTGAGAGCGAGTTTGTCGGCGTCGTCGATCTGGTCGCTAACACCGCGATCAAGTGGCGCGACGAGTCGCTGGGCGCGCAGTTCGATGTTGTCGATATTCCCGATGACATGAAGGACGCGGCGGCGGAAGCGCGGCACACGCTTGTCGAACTGGCGGTCGAGCAGGACGACGCGGCGCTCGAAGCCTATCTCGGCGGCGAGGAGCCCGATGTCGAGACATTGCAGGGCTGCATTCGCAAGGGCACGATATCGGGCGCCTTTGTCCCGGTGCTGTGCGGCTCGGCGTTCAAGAACAAGGGCGTTCAGCCGCTGCTCGACGCCGTCGTCGCGTACCTGCCGGCGCCGACCGACGTCGCGGCGATCAAAGGCGTCAAGATGGGATCGGACGAGCCGATCGAGCGTCACGCGTCGGACGACGAACCGTTCTCCGGTCTCGCGTTCAAGATCATGTCGGACCCGTTTGTCGGCTCGCTGACCTTCGTCCGCATCTATTCGGGGGTCCTCAACAGCGGCGACCAGGTGCTCAATACGGTCAAGAACCAGCGCGAGCGCATCGGCCGCATGCTGCTGATGCACGCCAACCACCGCGAGGACGTCAAGGAGGCGCGCGCCGGCGACATCCTGGCATTGGCCGGGCTCAAGAACACGACGACCGGCGACACGCTGTCCAATGTCGGCCATCCGGTCGTGCTCGAAAAAATGGAGTTTCCGGACCCGGTCATCGAGATCGCGGTCGAGCCGAAAACCAAGGGCGACCAGGAAAAGATGGGCCAGGCCTTGGCGCGGCTGGCGACCGAGGACCCGTCGTTCCGGGTCGCGGTCGATCACGAGAGCGGCCAGACCGTGATCAAGGGGATGGGCGAACTGCACCTCGAGATCATCGTCGACCGCATGAAGCGCGAGTTCAAGGTGGACGCCAATATCGGCGCGCCGCAGGTCGCCTATCGCGAGACGATCACCAGACCGGCCGAGATCGATTACACGCACAAGAAGCAGACCGGTGGCGCCGGCCAGTACGCCCGCGTCAAAATCCGCTTCGAGCCGCTGCCGCCAGGCAGCGGGTTCGTGTTCGAGAACTCGGTCGTCGGCGGCGCCGTGCCGAAGGAATACGTGCCCGGCGTCGAGAAGGGCCTCAAGGCCTCGACCGAGAACGGTGTGCTCGCCGGCTTCCCGGTCATTGACCTGAAGGCCGACCTGATCGACGGTGCCTATCACGACGTCGATTCGAGCGTACTGGCGTTCGAGATCGCGGCGCGCGCGGCCTTCAAGGACGGCGTCATGAAGGCCGCGCCGAAGCTCTTAGAGCCGATCATGCGCGTCGAGGTCGTCACGCCCGAGGACTACATGGGCGACGTGATCGGCGACCTGAACAGCCGGCGCGGCCAGGTGACCGGCATGGACACGCGCGGCAATGCCCGCGTCATCAACGCGATGGTGCCGCTCGCCAATATGTTCGGCTATGTCAACACGCTGCGCTCGATGAGCCAGGGCCGGGCGCAGTATACAATGCATTTCGACCATTACGAGCAGGTGCCGCAGGCCGTCGCCGACGAAGTCCGCGCCAAGATGGCGTAATGCCGCTGCTCAAAGATTGACGGAGAAGAAAGCGATGGGTAAGGCGAGGTTTAGTCGGACGAAGCCGCATTGCAATGTCGGGACGATCGGGCATGTCGATCACGGCAAGACGACGCTGACGGCGGCGATCACCAAGGTTTTGGCGGAGACCGGCGGGGCGACGTTCACCGCCTATGACCAGATCGACAAGGCGCCGGAGGAGAAGGCGCGCGGCATCACGATCGCGACGGCGCATGTCGAGTACGAGACCGACAAGCGGCACTACGCGCATGTCGACTGCCCGGGGCACGCCGACTATGTGAAAAACATGATCACCGGCGCGGCGCAGATGGACGGCGCCATTCTGGTGGTCTCGGCCGCCGACGGGCCGATGCCGCAGACCCGCGAGCACATTCTGCTGGCGCGCCAGGTCGGGGTGCCCTCGCTGGTTGTCTACATGAACAAGACCGACATGGTGGACGACCCGGAACTGATCGAGCTGGTCGAATTGGAGGTGCGCGAGCTGCTGTCGTCCTATGATTTCCCGGGCGACGACATCCCGGTGATCAAGGGCTCGGCGCTGGCCGCGCTGGAGGGCAAGGACCCCGAGATCGGCCACAACTCGATCATGGAGCTGATGCAGGCGGTCGACGACTACATCCCGCAGCCGGAGCGCCCGAAGGACCGGCCGTTTCTGATGCCGATCGAGGACGTGTTCACGATCTCGGGGCGCGGCACGGTGGTGACCGGGCGGGTCGAGCGCGGCATCGTCAAGGTCGGCGACGAAGTCGAGATCGTCGGTTTGCGGCCGACCGCGAAGACGGTGGCGACCGGGGTCGAGATGTTCCGGAAGCTGTTGGACCAGGGCGAGGCGGGCGACAATATCGGCGTGTTGCTGCGCGGCACCAAGCGCGAGGAAGTCGAGCGCGGCCAGGTCCTGGCGAAGCCCGGGTCGATCACGCCGCACACCAACTTCATGGCCGAAGCGTATGTGCTGACCAAGGAGGAAGGCGGGCGGCACACGCCGTTTTTCAACAACTACCGGCCGCAATTCTACTTCCGCACGACCGACGTGACCGGGTCGGTGAAACTGCCCGAGGGCACCGAGATGGTGATGCCGGGCGACAACGTGTCGATGGAGGTGGAATTGCTGGTGCCGATCGCGATGGACGAGGGCCTGCGCTTCGCGATCCGCGAAGGCGGCCGCACCGTCGGCGCCGGCGTCGTCGCGAAAATATTGAAATAACAACTCGGCTGGGCTACACCCCCCGCCCGCCTCACGGGCGGGGGGCTTGCATGCCGGGACAGCGGAACGTCAGATGGATAATCAGAACATACGAATTCGCCTTCGGGCGTACGATCACCGCGTTCTCGACCAGTCGACGAGCGAGATCGTCAACACCGCGAAGCGGACCGGCGCGCGGGTGCGCGGACCGATCCCGCTGCCGACCCGGATCGAGAAATTCACCGTGCTGCGCTCGCCGCATGTCGACAAGAAATCGCGCGAGCAGTTCGAGATCCGCACGCACAAGCGGGTGCTCGATATCGTCGACCCGACGCCGCAGACCGTCGATGCGCTGATGAAGCTCGATCTGGCGGCCGGCGTCGATGTCGAGATCAAGCTGTAGGGCGCCGAAATGCGAACCGGTCTGATCGCGAGGAAGCTCGGCATGAGCCGGGTCTTCACCGATGAGGGCAATCACGTTGCCGTCACGGTATTGCGCGTCGATAACTGCCAGGTTATCGCGCAGCGCACGCCGGACAGGGACGGCTATACCGCGCTGCAGCTCGGGGTCGGCGCCGCCAAGGTCAAGAACGTGACCAAGCCGCAGCGCGGCCATTTCGCCGCTGCGAAGGTCGAACCGAAGGCGAAACTAGCCGAGTTCCGTGTCTCCGAGGACGCGCTTGTGCCGGTCGGCAGCGAGATTACCGCGGCGCACTTCGTTTCCGGGCAATATGTCGACGTGACCGGCACCAGCATCGGCAAGGGTTATGCCGGCGGCATGAAGCGGCACAATTTCGGCGGTCTGCGCGCGAGCCACGGCGTGTCGGTCTCGCATCGCAGTCTGGGCTCGACCGGGCAGCGGCAGGACCCAGGCAAGACCTTCAAAAACAAGAAGATGGCCGGCCAGCTCGGCAACGAACGGGTCACGACGCAAAGCCTTGAAATCGTTCAATCCGACGCCGAGCGCGGTCTCATTCTCGTCAAGGGGTCGGTGCCGGGCAGCGATAACGGCTGGGTGCTGATCCGCGATGCGGTGAAGCGCAAGACGCCGGACGGCCTGCCATTCCCGGCCGCGCTGCGCAGCGGCACCGCCGATGACGACGAGGCCAGCGATGGCGACGTGGCGCCGGCCGACGAGTCCGCCACCGAGTCAGGCGTCGAAACTGACGCCGCGCCGAGCGAGGAGGGCTCGCCATGAGGGCGGCGGTCCGAAATCTCGATAATCAGGAAGTCGGCGACATTGAGCTGGCCGAGGAAGTGTTCGGCCTGCCGATGCGGCGCGACATTCTCGCCCGCGTTGTCAATTGGCAGCTCGCCAAGCGGCGCGCCGGCACGCACAAGACCAAGGGCATCAGCGACATCAGCGGGACGACCAAGAAGCCCTACAAGCAGAAGGGTACCGGGCGGGCGCGTCAGGGCAGCCTGCGGTCGCCGCAATTCCGCGGCGGCGCGGTGATCTTCGGGCCGGTCGTGCGCAGCCACGAATTCGGGCTGCAGAAGAAGGTGCGGCGGCTGGGCCTCAAGACCGCGCTGTCGGCGAAGCAGGCCGAGGGCAAGCTGATCGTGATCGACGCGGCGCGGCTCGATGAAGCGAAAACCAAGGCGCTGCGGGCCCGGTTCGACGCGCTCGGCTGGGATTCGGTGCTGATCATCGATGGCGACCTCGATGACGGTTTCGCCCGCGCCGCGCGCAATCTGCCAAAGGTCGACGTGCTGCCCGAGAAGGGCGCCAATGTCTATGACATCCTGCGGCGCGACACGTTGGTCTTGACGCGCGACGCGGTCCAGCAGCTCGAGGCCCGCCTTAGATGAGCCGATTTCGCGTTATCCCGCGCGCCGTGCCGCGGCTGACCCGGCAGGAGATGTACGATATCGTGCGCGCGCCGGTCATCACCGAGAAGGCGACGACCGTGTCCGAGCACAACCAAGTGATCTTCCGGGTGTCACTCGATGCGAACAAACGCGACATCAAGGCCGCCGTGGAAGGGCTGTTCGACGTCAAGGTTGACGCCGTCAATACCATCCGCGTCGCCGGGAAGACCAAGCGGTTTCGCGGCCGCCCGGGACGCCGCTCCGACTACAAGAAGGCGATCGTCACTCTCGCCGAAGGCTCTTCGATCGACGTGACGACCGGGATCTGAGTCGCAGGGATTGCTGGATTATGGCGCTGAAGACATTCAACCCGACGACGCCGTCGCAGCGGCACCTCGTCATCGTCGACCGCGGCGAGTTGTGGAAGGGCAAGCCCGTCAAGACGCTGACCGAAGGGCTGCGGCAGAAGGGCGGGCGCAACAACACCGGCCGCACGACGGTGCGCTGGCGCGGCGGCGGCCACAAGCGGCGCTACCGTATCGTCGATTTCAAGCGGCGCACGGACGATGCGCCGGCAACCGTCGAACGGCTCGAATACGATCCGAACCGCACCGCGTTTATCGCGCTGATCACCTATCCGGACGGCGAGCAATCGTACATCCTGGCGCCGCAGCGGCTGCGCGCCGGCGACACGGTGGTTTCCGGCGAGCGGGTCGATGTCAAGCCCGGTAACGCGATGCCGCTGCGGAACATGCCGCTCGGCACGATCGTCCACAATGTCGAGATGAAGCCCGGCAAGGGCGGTCAGATCGCGCGCTCGGCCGGCACCTATGTCCAGCTGGTCGGCCGCGAGCAGGGGTATGCGCTCCTGCGCATGGCATCGGGCGAGATGCGCATGGTGCGTGCCGAGTGCCGTGCGACGATCGGAGCGGTGTCGAACCCCGACCATCAGAACATCGTGATCGGCAAGGCCGGGCGCAATCGCTGGCTGGGCCGGCGGCCATCGGTGCGCGGCGTCGCGATGAACCCGATCGACCATCCGCACGGCGGCGGCGAAGGCAAATCGTCGGGCGGTCGGCACCCGGTGACGCCGTGGGGCAAGCCGACGAAGGGCAAGAAGACGCGTCAGAATAAAGCGACGGATCGGCTGATCATCCGCCGCCGTCAGCAGAAGCGGTAGGTCGCACCATGATTGCGTCGGATCGACAAACGATTTCGTCACCCCCGCGAACGCGGGGGTCCAGGGCAGCACCGCGTCGCCGGCCCTGGATTCCCGGTTTCGCGGGAATGACGAAAGCTGTGTTCTAGGTACGGAGACAAGGGCGTGGCACGCTCGGTATGGAAAGGCCCGTTCGTCGACGGCTATCTCTTGAAGAAGGCCGAGAAGACGCGCGGTTCAGGACGCAACGAGGTGATCCGGACCTGGTCGCGGCGCTCGACGATATTTCCGCAATTCGTCGGGCTGACGTTCGGCGTCTATAACGGCCACAAATTCATCCCGGTGCTGGTGACCGAGAACATGATCGGCCACAAATTCGGCGAGTTCGCGCCGACCCGCACCTTCTATGGCCATGCCGGCGACAAGCGGGCCCGGCGGAGTTGAGGAGAGGCTGAGATGGGCAAGCAAGCCGCCGCGCGCCGGCTCGAGGACAACGAAGCCTCGGCGTTTCTGCGCGCGATCCGCACCAGCCCGCGCAAGCTGAACCTCGTCGCGCAGATGATCCGCGGCAAGGATGCGGCGACCGCGCTCGCCGAACTGACCTTCGCGCGCCGGCGGATCGCGCACGAGGTCAAGAAGGTGCTCGAAGCGGCGATCGCCAACGCCGAGAACAACCACCAGCTCGACGTGGACCGGCTCTATGTCAAGGAAGCGACGGTCGGCCGCGCCTTCGTGATGAAACGCTTCCATACGCGCGGGCGCGGCCGCTCGGCACGCATCGAGAAGCCGTTCGCGCATCTGAGCGTTGTCGTGCGCGAACGCGCCGAAGCCTAGGAGAACCCGATGGGACAGAAGGTCAATCCGATCGGGCTGCGGCTCGGGATCAACCGCACCTGGGATTCGCGCTGGTTTTCCAGAAAGGAATACGGCAACCAGCTACTCGACGATTTGAAACTGCGCGAGTTTCTCGGCAAGCGTCTCGGCCAGGCGGCGGTCTCGAAAATCCTGATCGAGCGGGCCGCGCGTCGGACGCGGATCACGCTGCATTCAGCCCGCCCGGGCGTCATCATCGGCAAGAAGGGCGCCGATATCGACAAATTGCGCGGCGACATCGCGAAGATCACGAACAGCGAAGTCAGCCTCAACATCGTCGAGATCCGCAAACCCGAGATCGAGGCGAAGCTGATCGCCGAGGGTATCGCGCAACAGCTCGAACGGCGCGTCGCGTTCCGCCGCGCGATGAAGCGCGCCGTGCAGTCGGCGATGCGGTTCGGCGCACAGGGCATCCGCATCAACTGCTCCGGGCGGCTCGGCGGCGCCGAGATCGCGCGCATGGAATGGTATCGCGAGGGCCGCGTGCCGCTGCACACGCTGCGCGCCGATGTCGATTTCGGCTACGGCACGGCGAAGACCACCTACGGCGCCTGCGGCGTCAAGGTGTGGGTCTTCAAGGGCGAGATCCTGGCGCATGACCCGATGGCGCAGGACAAGAGATTGAGCGAGCAGCAGGCCGGCGGACCCGAGCGGCCGGAGCGCCGCGAGCGGGGCGATCGCGGCGACCGGCAAGACCGCGGCGGCCGCGGCCGGTAGAGGCGATAAGAGATGTTATCACCAAAGCGCACGAAATACCGCAAGGCCCACAAGGGCCGCATCCACGGCGTCGCAAAGGGCGGCACGACGCTCAATTTCGGCGCGTTTGGTCTGAAGGCGCTCGAACCGGGGCGCATCACGGCGCGCCAGATCGAGGCGGCGAGACGCACGATCACGCGCACGATGCGGCGCAGCGGCCGGGTGTGGATCCGGATATTTCCCGACGTGCCGGTCTCCTCGAAACCGGCCGAAGTGCGCATGGGCAGCGGCAAGGGGTCGCCGGAATTCTGGGTGTGCCGGGTCAAGCCGGGCCGGATCATGTTCGAGCTCGACGGCGTCACCCCCGAGGTGGCGCGGGAGGCGTTCGAGCTGGCCGCCGCCAAGCTGCCGATCGGCACCCGGTTTGTCGACCCGGCAAGCCGAAGAGGTGACCGCGTGAAGGGCGCCAAAGCCTCCGATCTGCGCACGCGCAGCGACGACGAGTTGGGCGAGCAGGTCGATAATCTCGGCAAGGAGATCTTCAACCTGCGGTTCCAGCGCGCGAGCGGGCAGCTCGAAAACACCGCGCGGGTCCGCCAGCGTGCGGCGCGAGATCGCGCGCATCAAAACCATCCTCGGCGAGCGGCGCCGACAGGCGTCGCCGGGAGCGTAAGGGAATGCCGAAACGTGTTCTGCAGGGGGTGGTGGTCAGCCACGCCTGCGAAAAGACCGTGATCGTCCGCGTCGAGCGGCGCGTCATGCACCCGCTCTACAAGAAGTTCGTATCGCGCTCAAAAAAATACGCGGCGCACGACGCCGACAACCGCTACAGGACCGGCGACACGGTGCGCATCGAGGAATGCCGCCCGATCTCGAAACGCAAAAGCTGGCTCGTCGTCGAGGGCCCGGCTGACGCAGCGCCTGGGCGGCGCAACGCGGCGCCGGCCACCGCCGCCGAACAGGTCGCGGCTGAGGCCGCCGCGGCGGCAGGGAGTGCGGCATGATCCAGATGCAGACAAATCTCGACGTCGCCGACAATTCCGGCGCGCGTCGCGTGCAATGCATCAAGGTGCTCGGCGGCTCGAAGCGCAAGACCGCGACGATCGGCGACGTGATCATCGTCTCGGTCAAGGAGGCGATCCCGCGCGGCCGGGTCAAGAAAGGCGACGTGCACCGCGCCGTGATCGTGCGTACCGCCAAGGAAATCCACCGCACCGACGGCAGCGCGATCCGCTTCGACCGCAACGCGGCGGTGCTGATCAACCGCCAGGGCGAGCCGGTCGGCACGCGCATTTTCGGGCCGGTCACCCGCGAACTGCGGGCGCGTCGGTTCATGAAGATCGTGTCGCTGGCCCCTGAGGTATTGTGATGAGAGGAAGTCTCGTCATTCTCGCGAAAGCGGGAACCCAGGGCCGGCGCTTTCCCGCGTGCCCCTGGACCCCCGCCTGTGCGGGGGTGACGGTTGGAACGGTGTGACCGATGCCGAAGCTGAAGATCAAGAAGGGCGACAACGTCGTCGTCATCAGCGGCCGCGACAAGGGCAAACGCGGCCAGGTGCTGCGCGTCTTCCCGGACGAGGCCCGTCTGATCGTGCAGGGCGTCCACATGGCGCGCCGGCACACGCGGCAGCGGCTCGGCGAACCGGGCGGGATCGTCGACAAGGAATTGACGATCCACGTCTCGAATGTCGCGCATATCGACCCGCAATCCGGCAAACCGACGCGGGTCGGCTACAGGGTCCTTGCCGGCGATCGCAAGGTGCGCGTCGCTCGCCGCTCGGGCGAGGTAATTGACAAGTGAGCCCTCCGGGACAAATGAGAACGCCGCTATGACGACCCGCTTGCAGGAACGCTACCAAACGACCGTCAAGCCCGCCCTGATACAGGAGTTCGGGTATACGAACCCGCTGCAGGCGCCGCGCCTCGAAAAAATCGTCGTCAACATGGGCGTCGGCGAGGCGGTGCAGGACGCCAAGAAGATCGATGCCGCGGTCGGCGATCTGACCGCGATCACCGGGCAGCACCCGGTCGTGATCCGCGCCCGGCGTTCGATCGCGACGTTCAAGCTGCGCCAGAACATGCCGATCGGCGTCAAGGTCACACTGAGGCGCGATCGCATGTACGAATTTCTCGACCGGCTGATTACCGTGGCGCTGCCGCGCGTGCGCGATTTCCGCGGCGTGTCGTCGCGCAGCTTCGACGGGCGCGGCAACTATGCGCTCGGTTTGAAGGAGCAGCTGGTCTTCCCCGAAATCGACTATGACAGGGTCGATACGGTGCGCGGCATGGATATCGTGATCGTAACGACCGCGAACAGCGATGACGAAGCCCGTTCCTTGCTGAAGGGCTTCGAGATGCCGTTCGCGGCCTGATCGCATAACCATTCGCGCGCAGTAACGGCCTCCGGAGTATCTGGACCCGATGGCAAAGAAGAGTTCGATCGAAAAGAACAGCCGCCGCGCCGCGCTGGCAAAGCAGAAGGCGCCGACTCGCGCGCGGCTGAAGGCGCTGGCGCGCGACCGGGACGCGGCGCCGGAGGAGCGCTTCGCGGCGCAGTTGAAGCTGTCCGAACTGCCGCGCAACAGCTCCCCGACGCGCATCCGCAATCGCTGCGCGCTGACCGGGCGGCCGCGGGGCTATTACCGCAAATTCAGGATGTCGCGGATCGCAATGCGCGAGCTGGCCTCGGCCGGGCAGATACCCGGCGTGCTGAAGTCGAGCTGGTAGGAGAGCGCCATGACGATGAGCGATCCTCTTGCCGATATGCTGACCCGCATCCGCAACGGCCAGCGCGCGAGGCAGGCGGTCGTCGCGGCCCCGGCGTCGACTTTCCGCGCCAACGTGCTCGACGTTTTGCAGCGCGAAGGGTATATCCGCGGCTTCACGCGCGAAGAGGTGCGGTCCGGCATCGCGCAGCTCAAAATCGAGTTGAAATATGTCGATGGCGAGCCGGTGATCCGCGAGATCGCGCGGGTCTCGAAACCAGGGCGGCGCGTCTATTCGAAAATCGGCGATCTGCCGCGCGTCTATAACGGTCTCGGGATCTCGATCCTGTCGACCCCGCGCGGGGTCCTATCGGACAACGAGGCGCGCGCAGAGAAAGTCGGCGGCGAGGTGCTGTGCCGGGTGTTCTGACACCGATAATTTGAGGAAACACGATGTCCCGTATCGGGAAAAACCCGGTCGCGATCCCGCAGGGCGTGACCGTCGATCTGGCCGGCCAGACGCTGACCGCAAAGGGGCGGCTCGGCACGCTGAGCCTTGACGTCAGCAACGATGTGACGGCGATGATCGCCGACGGCGCCGTCACGATCGCGCCGAAGGACGACAGCAAGCGGGCGCGGGCGATGTGGGGAACGACGCGGGCCCTGGTCAACAACATCGTAACCGGGGTATCGGCCGGTTTCACGCGCAATCTCGAGATCAACGGCGTCGGCTATCGCGCCGCGGTGCAGGGGAGCAACCTCAACCTGCAGCTCGGCTACAGTCACGACATCAGCTACCCGATCCCGCCCGACGTGAAGATCGCCTGCGAGCGGCCGACCGCGATCGCGGTGACCGGCGCCGACCGCCAGCGCGTCGGGCAGGTTGCGAGCGAAATCCGCGCGTTCCGTCCCCCCGAGCCGTACAAGGGCAAGGGCATCAAGTACAGCGACGAGACGATCCGCCGCAAGGAAGGCAAGAAGAAGTAGGCCCCATGGCGAACAGACACGCGAACAAACAGGATGCGCTATTCCGGCGGCGTCGCGAACGCAACCGTTTCAAGCTGCGGCAGGTGGCAAAGGGGCGTGCCCGGCTTTCGGTACACCGCACCTCGCGCCATATCTACGCCCAGATCATCGACGATTCTGCCGGACATACGCTGGCGGCGGCGTCGACGCTCGACGTGGGGCTCAGGGCCGAGCTGAAGACCGGGGCCGACAAGGCGGCGGCGGGCGCGGTCGGCAAGCTGATCGCCGAGCGCGCCAAGGCGGCCGGTGTCGAGCGGGTCGTGTTCGACCGCGGCGCCTATATGTATCATGGCCGGGTCAAGGCCCTGGCCGATGCCGCCCGCGAGGGCGGGCTGGATTTCTGAGAGGACGGCGATGGCACGCACGCAGGGCGAACGGCGCAGGCGCGACGGCGGCGACGGTCAACCGCGCGACCGCGACGAGAGCGAGTTCACCGAAAAGCTGGTCAATATCAATCGGGTCGCCAAGGTCGTGAAGGGCGGCCGGCGGTTCGGCTTCGCCGCGCTCGTCATTGTCGGCGACAAAAAGGGCCGCGTCGGCTACGGCGCGGGCAAGGCGCGCGAGGTGCCGGAGGCGATCCGCAAGGCGACCGAGCAGGCGCGGCGTAGCATGATCCGCGTGCCCCTGCGCGAGGGGCGCACGCTGCACCACGACATCGTCGACCGCTACGGCGCCGGCAAGGTCGTCGTGCGCGCCGCCAAACCGGGCACCGGCATCATCGCCGGCGGCCCGATGCGCGCGATCTTCGAGGCGCTGGGCGTGCAGGACATCGTCGCGAAATCGGTCGGGACGTCGAACCCGCACAATATGATCAAGGCGACGTTCGCCGCGCTCGGCCATGTCACGAGCCCGCGGGCCGTCGCGGCGCGGCGCGGCAAGCGGGTCGCCGAGATCCTCGGACGGCCGCAGAGCGAAGCGCGGGAGAACGCGTGATGAACCAGGGTTCGCTCGCGGATGGTTCGCTCGCCGGCAAGAAGACGGTGACGGTCGAGCAGACCGGCAGCCCGATCGGCCGTCGCGCCGACCAGGAGGCGACGCTGAAGGGGCTCGGTCTCAACAAGCGCCACCGGCGGCGCAGGCTGGAGGATACCCCTTCCGTGCGCGGCATGATCGACAAGGTCAAACACCTCGTGCGGGTGGTCGAGGAAGCATAAGGAACGCGCGGCCGTCTCGGCCGCCAGCGGGCTGGAGGCCCGCGGTCCGAGGAACAGTGATGAAGCTTAATGAGATCAGGGACAATCCGGGCGCGCATTACCGGGCGAAGCGGGTCGGGCGCGGCATCGGATCGGGCAAGGGCAAGACGTCGGGACGCGGCGGCAAGGGGCAGACCGCGCGCAGCGGGGTCGCGATCAACGGCTTCGAGGGCGGTCAGACGCCGCTGCATCGCCGACTGCCGAAGCGCGGCTTCAATAACAAGATCTTCCGGAAAGACTACAAGATCGTCAATCTCGGGCGTCTGCAGCAGGCGATCGACGCCGGACGCCTCGGCATCGAGGGACCGGTGACCGCCGCAACGCTTGTCGCTTCGGGTGTATTGCGGCGCGCCGGCGACGGTGTCCGACTGCTCGCCGAGGGTGAGCTGACGGCGGCGATCACAATCGAGGTGGCCGGCGCGTCTCGGGCGGCTGTGGCGGCGGTCGAGGCGGCCGGCGGCACGGTCGTCGTCACCGGCGCGAAAGAAGCCGGCGAGGCACCGGCTTCCCCGGCGTGACGCAACGGCCTATTAATCTACGTCCGTTGTCCCCGCGTGATCCCCGGATCGAGTCCGGGGAGGGGTCCAGGGCAATCATGCGTCGCTCCCCCTGGGTTCCCGCTTTCGCGGGGGTGACGATCCATTAGGATCGAACATCATGGCGTCAGCCGCCGAACAACTCGCCGCGAGTATAAATTTCGGGGCGTTCTCGAAGGCCACCGAGCTGAAGAACCGCATCTGGTTCACGCTCGGCGCGCTGGTGATTTATCGGCTCGGCACCTACATCCCGCTTCCGGGCATCGATTCGAGCATTCTGCAGGAAATATTCAAGCAGAACGCCGGCGGCATTCTCGGCATGTTCGACATGTTCTCGGGCGGGGCGCTCGGGCGCATGACGATCTTCGCGCTCAACATTATGCCGTATATCTCGGCATCGATTATCATCCAGCTGCTGACCGCTGTCTCGCCGACCCTTGAAAATCTGAAAAAAGAAGGTGAGAGCGGGCGTAAGAAGCTCAACCAATACACCCGTTACGGCACCGTGCTCTTGGCCGCGGTGCAGTCCTACGGCATCGCGATCGGGCTCGAGGGCATGCGGGCCGGGGCGCATTCGGCGGTGATCGACCCGGGGCTGTTCTTCCGGTTCGTCACGGTCATCACGCTGACCGGCGGCACCGTTTTCCTGATGTGGCTCGGCGAGCAGATCACCGCGCGCGGCATCGGCAACGGCATCTCGCTGATCATCATGTCCGGCATTGTCGCGAATCTGCCGCATGCGCTGGCCGCGACGCTGGAACTCGGACGCACCGGCGCG
The DNA here is from genome assembly GCA_963847345.1 of uncultured Alphaproteobacteria bacterium. GTDB lineage: Bacteria > Pseudomonadota > Alphaproteobacteria > ATCC43930 > CGMCC-115725 > DATARH01. The sequence goes on from CAWJZU010000013.1 coordinate 185,152, forward strand.
ATCTCGACCGTCTTCATCATCATCTTCCTCTTGATGGCGGTCGTGGTCGTGATGGTGATCGTGTTCATGGAGCGGGCGCAGCGCCGCATCCTGGTGCAGTACCCGAAACGGCAGCAGGGCAACCGCATGTTCGGCGGCGAAGCCTCGCACCTGCCGCTGAAGATCAACACCTCGGGTGTCATCCCGCCGATCTTTGCCTCGTCGCTGCTGCTGATGCCGGTGACGATCGCCAGCTTCGAGGCGAGCGGCCAGAGCTACGGCTGGCTCGGCACGCTCACATCGTATGTGGCGCACGGTACGCTGCTCTATATGGCTCTCTATATCGGGCTAATCGTGTTCTTCTGTTTCTTCTACACTGCAATCGTGTTTAATCCGGCTGAAACGGCCGACAATCTGCGCAAATACGGCGGCTTCATCCCCGGCATCCGACCGGGCAAGAACACCGCCGACTATCTCGACTATGTGCTGACCCGCATCACGGTAGCCGGCGCAATCTATCTCTCGGCGGTGTGCATCCTGCCCGAGATTCTGATCTCGCAATACGCGGTACCGTTCTATTTCGGCGGCACCAGCCTCTTGATCGTCGTCAGCGTGACGATGGATACGGTTGCGCAGATCCACTCGCACCTGCTCGCGCATCAATACGAGGGGCTGATCAAGAAGGCGCGCTTGCGGGGACGGCGCTGATGAACCTGATCCTTCTCGGGCCTCCTGGCGCCGGCAAGGGCACTCAGGCGAAGCGGCTCGAACAGACGCATGGGATCGTGCAGTTGGCGACCGGCGACATGCTGCGCGCGGCGGTCGCCTCGGACAGCGCGCTTGGAGCGCGGGTCAAGGCGATCATGGACGCTGGCGAGCTTGTTCCCGACGACATCATCATCGAGATGCTGGCAACCCGGATCGCCGAGCCGGACGCCTCGAACGGGTTCATCCTCGACGGTTTCCCGCGCACCGTGCCGCAGGCTGAGGCGCTCGACCGCATGCTGGCCGCCGGTAACCGCGCTCTCGACTACGTGATCCTGATGGAGGTCGACGAGGCGGCGCTGATCGACCGGATTTCCGGGCGCTTCACGTGCCGAAACTGTGGCGCCAGCTATCACGAGCGCTATCATCGGCCACGGGTCGACGGGGTCTGCGATGGCTGCGGCAGCACCGACCTGGTGCATCGCGCCGACGACCGTGCGGAGGCGGTCGCGACGCGGCTCGTCGCCTATCGCAATCAGACCGCGCCGTTACTACCTTATTCCGCGAGCGCGGCATCCTGCGCACGGTGGACGGTATGGCCGACATCGACGAGGTCACCCGCCAGATCGAAGCGGTGCTCCGGGGTAAGGCGGTGGGTAAGGCTTCTCCGGTTAGCTGTTGAATTGGCGGTGACACGGTTGACAGGCGCGTGGCAATAGTTACATTCACACGCTTGGCTGGAGGTGTGGCCCTCCCTTCCGAAAAACTGAAGGAGATGCGCAGGTGGCGCGAATTGCTGGGGTCAATATCCCGAACCAGAAACGGGTGCCGATCGCCCTTACCTATATCCACGGCATCGGCCGGACCAAGGCGCACGAGATCTGTGAGCGAGTCGGCATCCCCCCGGAGCGTCGCGCGCAGGAGATGACCGACGACGAAGTGCTGCGGGTACGCGAGCTGATCGACCGCGAATACACTGTCGAAGGCGACCTGCGGCGTCAGGTCGCGATGAATATCAAGCGCCTGATGGACCTCGGGTCCTATCGTGGCCTGCGGCACCGCAAGGGCCTGCCGGTGCGGGGGCAGCGGACCCATACCAATGCGCGCACGCGCAAAGGGCCGGCGCGGCCGATCGCGGGCAAGAAGAAATAACGCGCTGCACGTTCTATCCCTGAGCAGCGCAGCGGCGGAAGAGATAAATGGCAAAGAGCACGGCGGCACCGCGTCTGCGTCGACGCGAGCGCAAGAATATTACGTCTGGGACCGCGCATGTCAGCGCGAGCTTCAACAATACGATGATCACGATTACCGACGCTCAGGGCAATGCGATCGCCTGGTCGTCATCGGGCAGCCAGGGCTTCAAGGGGTCGCGCAAATCGACCCCTTATGCGGCGCAGGTCGCCGCCGAGGACGCCGGGCGCAAAGCCATGGAACACGGCATGCGGACCCTCGACATCGAGGTCAAGGGGCCAGGGTCGGGACGGGAATCGGCATTGCGCGCGCTGCAGGCCGTCGGGTTCGCGATAACGTCGATCCGCGACGTCACGCCGATCCCGCATAACGGCTGCCGTCCGCCGAAACGCCGCAGGGTCTGACAGCCGGGGTCTGACACCTCGCGCCGCTTGGGCCATTTGCGCGCTCCGGCGGCTCCCGCAAGGAGGCTGCACGGTCCCCCGAGGGTCCATCCGTTGGGGGGATGAGTTTTCTTTTACCGACCGAGGTCGTTGTGCTTCAAAAGAATTGGCAAACCCTAATCAAACCCAAGCAGCTTGCCGTCGAACGAGGCGGTGATGCGAAACGCGTCGCGACGGTCGTCGCCGAGCCGCTGGAACGCGGATTCGGGCTGACGCTCGGCAACGCACTGCGCCGCGTCCTATTGTCCTCGCTGCAAGGCGCGGCCGTCACGACGCTCCAGATCGAGGGGGTGCTGCACGAGTTTTCCTCGCTGCCGGGCGTACTCGAGGACGTCACCGACATCGTGCTCAACGTCAAGAGCGTGGGGTTGCGGATGCACGGCGACGGGCCGAAGCGGATGCGGTTGCGCGCGGCCGGGCCCGGCGAGGTGCTCGCCGGCCAAATCGAGACCGGCCACGATATCGAGGTGCTGAACCCGGAGCAGGTCATCTGCACGCTCGACACCGGCGCGCATATCGCGATGGAGCTGACTGTCGAGAACGGCAAGGGCTACGTACCGGCGTTGCAAAACCGGCCAGAAGACGCGCCGATCGGGCTTATTCCGGTCGATGCGCTGTTCAGCCCGGTGCGCAAGGTCTCATATCGCGTCGAGAATACACGCGTCGGACAGGTGACCGACTACGACAGCCTGTCGATGCGGGTCGAAACCAACGGCGCGATGACCCCCGAGGATGCGGTCGCGCTCGCCGCGCGCATCCTGCAGGATCAGCTGCAGCTGTTCATAAACTTCGAGGAGCCGCGTCACGCAATCGAGAAGGAGATCGCCGGCGAGCCACTGATCAACAAGAACCTGCTGCGCAAGGTCGATGAACTCGAATTGTCGGTGCGTTCGGCGAATTGTTTGAAGAACGACAACATCGTATATATCGGCGATCTCGTGCAGAAGACCGAGGCCGAGATGCTGCGGACCCCCAATTTCGGCCGCAAATCGCTGAACGAAATCAAGGAGGTCCTCGCTAATATGGGCCTTCATCTCGGCATGGAGATCCCGAACTGGCCGCCCGAGAACATCGAGGAGCTGGCCAAGCGCATCGACGAGCCGTATTAAACCGTATTGCGCCGAGCCTGATCCGTCCCTGATCGTCATTCCCGCGAAGGCGGGAATCCAGGGGCCGGTGCTCTGTCGCGTGGCTCTGGACCCCCGCCTACGCGGGGGTGACGAGTTGGAGTTGGGAAGAAATGCGTCACAGGATGAGCCATCGCGGCTTCAGCCGCACGTCAGCCCATCGCAAGGCGATGTTCGAAAACCTCGCCGCGTCGTTGATCAAGCACGAGCAGATCCGCACGACGCTGCCGAAAGCCAAGGATCTGAGGCCGCTGGCCGAACGCCTCATCACGCTCGGCAAACGGGGCGGGCTGCATCGGCGGCGCCAAGCAATCGCCAAGCTCGGCGACGCGAAGCTCGCCGACAAACTGTTGACGACGCTCGCCGAGCGCTACGCCGACCGTCCCGGCGGCTATACCCGCATCATCAAGGCGGGGTTTCGCTACGGCGACAATGCGGCGATGGCGATCATCGAACTGGTGGACCGCGACCTGGCCGCCAAGGGCGTCGATTCCGGACCGCGCCCCAGCGAAGAAGAAGAGGCCGAAGCGGCGGCATAATTGTTCGGACCGCGCCGGTCTCCGGAGCGCCGGCGCCGTCGATCGGGCGAGGACCGGCCGAACCGTCGGCTTCGGGCTGTTGTCCGTCAGCTCCGGATGAATGCCAGAAGATCGGGATTGATGATCTCGGGATAAGTCGTGCACATCCCGTGCGGCAGGCCGTCATAGCTCTTGAGCGTGCCCTGTTGTAGCAGCTTGACCGCCAGCGGCGCCGCGTCGGCAAAGGGCACGATCTGATCGTCAGTACCGTGCATCACCAGAACCGGCAGGCCGTTGCGTTTCAGGTCCTCGGTGAAGTCGGTTTCCGAGAAGGCCTTTACGCAGTCATAGTGGGCTTTGGCGCCGCCCATCATTCCTGGCGCCCACCAGTTGTCTACGATCCCCCGGCTGAACCGCGCAGCCTCGCGGTTGAAGCCGTAGAACGGGCCAGCCGGTAATATGGCCCTGTCGTGCGCGGCATCACCAACCGCCTGCGCGACTGGCTCGAGCGGGAGGAGCGCCTTTTCTTGGCGGCGGAAACCGGCGGTGCGGCTCCGCCGCTAGGCAGCCTGCGCCACCGGGACCGGCGCCTCGCCTTTCAGCATCAGCCGATACAGGTAGCGCCGCTCGTTCATGTCGTAATCGGGGTTGGCCTTGTGCAGGACGCTGCGATTGTCCCACATCACCATGTCGCCATAGCGCCATTGATGGCGGTATTCGTATTTCGGCTGCGTTGCGTGCGCCATCAGCTCGGCGACAAGGTCGAGCGCCTCGTCATCCGGCATGCCGACAATCGACTCGATCCTGACCGGGTTAAGGAACAGCGCCTTGCGGCCGTTGTCCGGGTGTAGCCGCACCAACGGATGAATGCCCGGCGGCGGCAGCGCCCTGAGGCTCTCCTCGTTGAGCGGTTTCAACGGGCGCGGACTGTATTTGCTCAGATAAACGTGCACGGCCTTCAAATTGTCGATACGTCGCTTCATCGTCTCAGGAAGCTCGTCATAGGCGAGGTGCATATTGACGTATTGCGTATCGCCGCCGCGACTTGGCAGTTCCACCGGGTAAAGGACCGTCGCCTTCGGCGGCGCCGGATGATTCGAGTGATCCGAATGGAACGTCTCGCCGGGGATCATCCGCCGATCCCCGAGGAATTCCTGGTTGGTGACGTAGTACATCTCCGGGAAACCGGGGATATGATGGTCCTTCTTGTCGTGCGGCTGCAATTCGCCCCAGATCTGCACGGCGCGGATGAAATCCGCCGGTTCGTATTTCTGGTCGCGCACGACAAGGACGTGGTACTGCGCAAAGGCGCGGTTCAGGGCGGCTCTGGTTTCAGGATCGACCGGCTTGGTCAGGTCGAGGCCGCGCACTTCGGCGCCAGTGTTGTGCTGGGTCAGCGGCGTGATCGTGTACGCCATATCGAGCCTCCGTTAAGAGCCGCAGCGAGTTCTATTGCGATCTCGCGGCAGCGTCAAACCGAGCTCCGCCGCGACGGAGCAGCACCATAGCCTTTCCGAGTTCAGTGCGCGGTCCTGAGTTGTCACAAATTGGACCAAATGCCGCAGGCCGTTGACAAAACGACGCACAATGGCCTTAGGACCACCTTGGCCCTTGCCCCGCGGGAGTAGGAACCGCACTTTTGTGGCCATGGCCATGCTCCGTTCTGCACCGCGCCTTGTCGCGGTACTCGGGCCGACCAATACCGGCAAGACGCACTTTGCCATCGAGCGCATGCTCGACCACCCGACCGGCATGATCGGGTTTCCGCTGCGCCTGCTGGCGCGCGAAAACTACGACCGTATCGTTAAGCTGCGCGGTGCCCGCGCCGTCGCGCTGATCACCGGCGAAGAAAAAATCCTGCCGCCGAACCCGTCTTATTTCGTCTGTACGGTCGAATCGATGCCGCTCGACCGTCCGGTCGAGTTTCTGGCGGTGGACGAAATCCAGCTCTGCGCCGACCCCGAGCGCGGCCACGTCTTCACGGCCCGGCTGCTGCACGCGCGCGGCATGACCGAAACGATGTTTCTCGGCGCGGATACGATAAAGCCGCTGATGCGCCGCCTCGTGCCGAAGGTCGAGTACATCAGCCGTCCGCGCTTTTCCAACCTGGCCTATACCGGACACAAGAAGGTGACGCGGCTGCCGCGCCGCAGTGCTGTCGTCGCGTTCAGCCTCGCGGACGTGTTCTCGCTGGCCGAGCTGGTGCGGCGACAGCGTGGCGGCACCGCGGTCGTGCTCGGCGCGCTGAGCCCGCGGGCGCGCAACGCGCAGGTCGGCATGTTCCAGGCCGGCGAGGTCGATTACCTGGTCGCGACCGACGCGATCGGCATGGGGCTGAACATGGATCTCGACCATGTCGCCTTTGCCCGCCTCGCGAAATTCGATGGGCGCGGGCCGCGACGCCTGTCACCGGCGGAAATCGGCCAGATCGCCGGACGCGCCGGCCGTCACATGAGCAACGGCACGTTTGGGACGACTGCCGACGAGGGCCTGCTGGGACCGGAAATCGTCTCGGCCGTCGAGGAGCACCGGTTCGAGCCGCTGACCCGGATTTCGTGGCGCAACAGCAATCTGCGATTCAATTCTGTCGGCGCTCTGCTGCAGAGCCTCGACGAGCGGCCGCCCGTACCGGGCCTCGTCCAGGTGCGCAACGCCGATGACCACCGGGCGCTGCAACTGCTCTCGCGCAACGCCGAAATCAACGGTCTCACGACCAATCCGGGAGCCGTGCGGCTGCTCTGGGAGGTCTGTCAAATACCCGACTTCCGCAAGGTGATGAGCGATAGTCATGCGCGATTTTTGGCGCATTGCTTCGTACACCTCGCGGGGCCGGGCGAGTGCCTGCCCGCAATGTGGGTCGGCAAGCAGATGGCGCAGCTCGACCGGCTCGATGGCGACATCGATACGCTGATGGCGCGCATCGCGCATATCCGGACCTGGACCTACATCACGCATCGCGGCGAATGGATGGAGGAAGCGGCGGAGTGGCAGGATCGCGCCCGCGGCATCGAGGACCGCCTGTCGGACGCGCTGCACGACCGCATCACACAGCGTTTCGTCGACCGGCGCTCGGCGCTTCTCGTGCGCCATCTCGCGGGCGCCGGCGAGCTGCTGGCGTCAGTCGACAAGCAAGGCGAGGTATGCGTCGAGGGGACTTACGTCGGCAAGCTGCGCGGGTTCCGCTTCGTCCCCGACGCCACTGACGGCGAGGCAATGCGCACGCTGACCAGCGCGGCGAACCGCGTGCTGCGCGGCGAGGTCGGGGCGCGGGCGCGACTTCTCGCCGGCGAAAGCGGTGACGCGTTCTCGCTCGATCCGGACGGCGACATCCTTTGGCATGGTGAACCGGTCGGTAGACTGACGGCCGGGGAGACGATGCTCGCGCCGCGAGTGGAGGTGCGGGCCGGCGACTTTCTCCAGGGCGAGGCGCGGGAGCGAGTCCGGCAGCGGCTGCAGGGATTTGTCCGCGACGAGATCGAGCGCCGGTTGGCGCCGCTGTTCGCCGCGCAGGCGTTGAAGCTGCCTGCGGCGGCGCGCGGCATCGTATTCCAGCTGTCGTCGGCGCTCGGCTGCGTCCCAACAGAGGAGGCCGCGACGGCGCTCAAATCGCTCGACCGGCCAAGCCGCCGGGCGCTGTCCCGGCTGGGGGTGCGGTTCGGGACTGAGACGATCTACGTGGAGCCGCTGCTCGGCCCCGATGCGGTCCGCCTCCGGGCGCTGCTGTGGGCGGTATGGCATGGCCGAAAGCCGCCAAAGCTGCCGGGCGGACGCCGCCCCGGCAGCGCGATCGCGATCGATCCGGACGTGCCGCTTTCCTTCTATGCTGCGATCGGGCGGCGCGCGGTCGCCGGTCTGGCGCTGCGGCCGGATCGTCTCGAGCGATTGGCGGCAGCTTCCCGCCTGCGCTCGCGTACCGGAGCCTTTGCCGCTGACGTGCAACTGGCCGCGTCGGGGGGCATCGCTCCCGACGCACTGCGCGGGGTGTTGCTGGCGCTCGGCTATCGCGCCCTCATCGAAGGGGACCGCGAGTTCTTCGTCGCCAAGCCGCGTCGGCGCGCATCCGAGGGACAGAAGCGCGGGGGCCCTGCCGCTGCCCGCAATGATAATCCGTTCGCCAAGCTCAAGGAGCTCAGATTCGCTTGATCGCGAATGATGCCGCGCCGGAGCGCGCCAAGGCCCGCCTCGACCAATGGTTGTGGTTCGCCCGTTTTGCTAAAAGCCGATCTCTGGCGGCGCGGCTGTGTGGGGCCGGCGCCGTCACGGTCAACGGAAGCGCCGTGACAAAGCCCAATCAAGCGGTGCGGATCGGCGATATCGTGGTGTTGCCGCAAGGCGGCTGGCAATACACGGTGCGGGTGATGGCGCTCGGCGTTCGCCGGGGTCCGCCGAGCGAAGCCCGCATGCTTTACGAGCAAGCTAGCGCCGCGCTGCGCCTCTCCGCGGCTGCGTCCGATTGGGTCCCGCTGCTCGACGCCGGCGAACCCCGAGACACGAGATCTTCCCCGCCCGCTTGAGGCGCGGTCGCTGCCGCCCGTGGCGGTCGCGGGGCTATTTTATCAACGCGATGATGTCGCGGAAGCGGGGATGCTCGGCCGAGCCGAGCCATTCGAACACAACCATTTCGGTGGTGACGATCTCGGCGCCGTGCCGCGCCAGCCGCGCGACCGCGGTCTCCTTGCTTTCCGATTGGCGCGAGGCGACCGCATCGCGCACCAGATAGACGCGCCTTCCGGCATCGAGCAGCCCAAGCGCGGTCTGCAGGACGCAGACATGCGCCTCGCAGCCGGCAACGACGATATCGCGCCGATCCTCCAACCGGTCGAGAATGCCCGCCATGCGGCAGGCGTCGAATGTGATCTTGTGCGCCACGCGGCCATTCGCGTATTCCGCCAACTCGGTAACCGTCGGACCGAGCCCGGCGACATTGTGTTCGGTAAAGAGGATTGGGACCCGAAGGATCTCCGCTGCATCGAGAAGCCGCCGTGCATTGGCCAAGGCGGCCGTCCCATTTTCGATAGCCGGCATCAGGCGCTGTTGAAAATCAATGATCAACAGTGTCGAACGGTCTCGATCGATCGTAAGCATACCCGTCTCTTACAACTGCCCGCCTTGTGCGCCACAGCCGGTGCAAGATCGCGGACAAATCCGGACATTACGCCAAAATCTTCGCAGCAGTGGCGCCCGGCGCGCAAACTCACTTATTCATGTTCCATATGTCGGCTGCGAGCTTCCACTGATTGTTGATCTTGCGCCAAACGACGACGTACTTGCCGCTGACGTCCTGCGGGGCATTGCCCTTTGTCTTGAAGCTGAACGTGCCGATCTCGCGCGCCGCATCCGGTCCGAGCGGCTGCACGTCGACGGTGGTCAGCTTGGCGTCGCCGAGCTGCTTCATCGCGCTGTCCCAGAAGCCCTGGAGGGCTTGCCGGCCGTGAGCCATCTCGCTGCCGGCGGGAAGCACGTAGGCGTCCTCGGTATACAACTCAGCTATCGCGTGGGAATCGCCCTTGTTGAAAGCGGCGGCCCATTGGTCGTTCAGTTTTTGGATCGTCGGCTTGTCCTGGGCAACGGCCGTTCCTGCCAGAAGCGCAAGCGTTATTGTGATTGCGCCGACACGTGACATGAGACCCTCCAATCGCTCCCGTGTGGGGCACGAATAGCGCAAGCTTCGGCTCATCCTGCGGCGCGCAGTCAGATCGTGATCGTGCCTTCGAGATAAAGAACAGCGCTGCCGGCGATCGTCACCCTGTCGCCATGATGGCCGCAGGTCAAGCGGCCGCCGCGCCGCGATAGCTGGCGCGCTTCCAGCCGTGACTTGCCGAGCCGCTCCGCCCAATACGGGATCAGCGTGCAATGCGCGGAGCCGGTCACGGGATCCTCTGGTACGCCGTGGGCCGGCGCGAAGAAGCGCGATACGAAATCGACGCCTTCGGACCCCGGCGCGGTCGCGATTACGGCAAATCGGTCGAGCGTGGCTACTGCGGCGAAATCGGGGGTGAGCCCGGCGATCTCCTCTTCGCGCTCGTAGACAGCGAGATAATCCCGGGCCGCCAACAGCGCCGCCGGGGGCTTGCCGAGCGCCGCGGCGACCGCTTCCGATGCTGCGCACGGCAGCGGCGGCCTCGCTGGAAAATCGAGCACCAAATCCTCGCCGTCGCGCCCGACCGTCAGCGTCCCCGCGTTCTCGGTCTGAAAGACTACGCTGCCGCGGCCGGGCGCCAGATACCGGAAGACGACAAACGCCGCAGCCAGGGTCGCGTGGCCGCACAGATCGACCTCGACGCTCGGGGTAAACCAGCGCAGCCGGTAGCCATCGCCTTCGGGGACGAAGAACGCGGTCTCGGAAAGGTTATTCTCCGCCGCGATCGCCTGCATCGTTTCAGCCGGCAGCCAAGCATCGAGCGGGCACACGGCCGCCGGGTTACCGGTAAACGGCCCGTCGGCGAATGCGTCGATCTGATACAGCGGGATGCGCATGATGTGGGCCGTCACCCCGCCAAGCGCTGCGCACGCAGCGGGTGAGCGTGGTCGAGCGGACCGTGGCCGCGACCGATGCCGGGGGCAGTGGCAATTGCGCGACGGACATACTCGCGCGCCCGATCGACGGCCGGCTCGACAGCGAGACCTTGCGCGAGCCCGGTGGCGATCGCCGAGGCCAAGGTGCAGCCGGTGCCGTGCGTGTGACGGCTCTCGATACGCGCTTGGCTCCAGGCGCGATGCCCCGCTTCGGTCGCGAGAACGTCGTGCACGGTATCGCCGGCCAGGTGTCCACCTTTCAGAAGCACCGCGCGGCAGCCGAGCGCCAGCAGAGCGTCCGCCGCTTCATGCATCGCCGCAACGCTCTCGATGCTCCGTCCAGTGAGGATTTCGGCCTCCGGCAGGTTCGGGGTCAGCACCGCAGCGCGCCGCACCAGAAGCCGCTTCAGCGCGTCGATCGCCGCCGGTTCGATCAGCTTTGCACCGCCTTTGGCGACCATCACCGGATCGAGGACAAGCGGTGTCCGCGCCGCCCCCTCGGCGAGTGCTGCCGCGACGGTTTCGATAACCGCGGCATCGTGGAGCATGCCGGTCTTAACCGCGTCGGCCCCGATATCCTCAAGCACAATGTCGATCTGCTGCCGGATGAAATCGGGCGGGACCGGAAATATGCCGAAAACACCGAGCGTGTTTTGCGCCGTCAGCGCCGTGATCGCCGTGGCGGCGAAACCATCGAGCATTGTGACGGTTTTGATATCGGCCTGAATGCCGGCGCCGCCGCCCGAATCGGACCCGGCGATGATCAGCACCCGCCCCTTCATCGTCCACCCCGGCATCGCAAAAATTGGGGCATCTTCCGGGCTGAACGGTACCGCATCCGTTATTCGGCGGCCTGGGCCGGCATCTCGTGGTCATCCATGCCACGCGCGGCTGCCAGAATCTCCTCGCAGATCGCGTCCACGACGCCGGCCAGCAAGTCCTCGTCCTCGCCCTGGGCCATGACCCGGATCACCGGCTCGGTTCCCGAGTTGCGGATCACCAGCCGCCCCGCCGATCCGAGGCGGGCCTCGCCATCGGCAATCGCCTGACGCACGCGGCGCGACTCGAGCGGCTGTCCTTGGCCAAAGCGCACGTTGCGCAACAGCTGCGGGATCGGCTCGAAAACGCGACAGACCTCGCTGGCGCGTTTGCCGGTCTCCACAATACCAGCCAGGACCTGCAGCGCGGCGATCAGCCCATCTCCGGTCGTCGCGTAATCGCTGAGAATAATATGGCCGGATTGCTCGCCGCCGAGGTTGCAGCCAAGGCCGCGCATCTTCTCGACGACGTAGCGGTCGCCGACCGCGGTGCGATGCAGCCCGATGCCGCGCGCGCCGAGACAGCGTTCGAGCCCGAGATTCGACATGACCGTCGCGACCAGGGCGCCACCCGCGAGCCGGCCATTGCGCGCTAGGCTGGTCGCAATCAGCGCCATCAGCTGGTCGCCGTCCATGATATTGCCGCCCTCGTCGGCGACGATCAGCCGGTCGGCGTCGCCGTCGAGAGCGATGCCGATGTCGGCGCGCCGCGCCAGGACTTCCTGGCGCATCTGCTCCGGCGCGAGAGCGCCGCACTCGCGGTTGATATTCAGCCCGTCCGGCGCGACCGCGATCGGGAACACCTCGGCGCCAAGCTCCCACAGTACGGTCGGCGCGACCTTGTAAGCGGCGCCATGCGCGCAGTCGACGACGACCCGCAGCCCGTCCAGCCGGAGCCCCTTAGGAAAGCTTTGTTTCACGAACTCGATATAGCGGCCGCCGGCGTCCTCGAGCCGCTTCGCGCGCCCGAGTTCGCCCGGTGCGGCGCGGTGGAACCGCCCCTTTGCGAGCGTCTCCTCGGTCTTTAATTCAAGATCGTCGGAAAGCTTGTAGCCGTCGCGGCCGAACAACTTGATGCCGTTATCGGCATATGGGTTGTGCGAGGCCGACAGCATGACCCCGATATCGGCACGCAGGCTGCGGGTCAGCATCGCGACCGCAGGGGTCGGCAGCGGACCGATCAGGACGACATCCATGCCCATCGTGATGAACCCGGCGGTCAGCGCCGGCTCCAGCATGTAGCCGGAGAGTCGGGTGTCCTTGCCGATCACGACGAGGTGCTTATGCGTGCCGTTGCGGAAACATTCGCCGACCGCCATGGCGACTTTGAGCGCCGTCTCCGGCGTCATCGGCTCGCTGTTGGCGGTACCGCGAATGCCGTCCGTCCCGAAAAGCTTACGCGTCATCCCGCGACAACCCCCAGACAATAAGGCCACCTCGGCCGTAATCCTGGCCGGTGCTGGAGCTTACCAGAAAAGCGCGACCGGATTGTTAAGCTGCTAGCGATCGCGTCTGTTCCGGGACCAAGGTGCTTGGGTCAGCTGCCCGGTTGCGGCTCGGGTTCGGGGCCGATCCCGCTCGGCCGGCCCGAGGGCGGCACCGAACTGCGCCGGCCCGGACGCTCGTCGGCCGCGGGGGGCGTCGTGGTTTCCCTGACAATCCGCTCGCCTTTGATAACGCGATTAATCTCATCCACTGATAGGGTTTCGTATTCGAGCAAGCCCTTCGCCAAGAGGTGAAGTTCTTCGAGACGCGCGGTCAGGATCTCGCGCGCGGTGCGCTCGCCCTCGTCGACGATGCGGCGAATCTCGTCGTCGATCAGCTTGGCCGTCGCGTCGGAGACGTTCTTGCGCTGGGTCACCGAATGGCCGAGGAAAACCTCCTCCTCGTTTTCGGCGTAGCGCAGCGGCCCGAGCTTGTCGCTGAACCCGAACTCGGTGACCATGCGCCGCGCCAATCCGGTCGCGCGGCGGATGTCGTCGGCGGCACCGGTCGTCACGCGATCGTCGCCAAAGATCAGCTGCTCGGCGACCCGGCCGCCGAACAGGCTGACCATCATCGCCTTTATCTCGATCTTCGATTGGCTGTACTTGTCGCGCTCCGGCAGGAACATCGTCACGCCGAGGGCACGGCCGCGCGGAATGATCGTGACCTTGTGCAGCGGCTCGTGCGCCTCGGCGTAGAGCATGCACAGCGCGTGACCGGCCTCATGGTATGCGGTCAGCTTCTTCTCGTCTTCGGTCATCACCATCGAGCGCCGTTCGGCGCCCATCATGACCTTGTCCTTGGCCTGCTCGAACTCGGTCATTCCGACCGAGCGCCGTCCTCGGCGGGCGGCCATCAGCGCCGCCTCGTTGACGAGATTGGCGAGATCGGCGCCGGAGAAGCCGGGCGTGCCGCGCGCGATCACCTTCGGATCGACATCCGAGGAGAGCGGCACCTTGCGCATGTGGACTTTCAGGATCTTCTCGCGGCCGCCGACATCGGGGTTCGGCACCACGACCTGCCGATCGAAACGTCCCGGACGTAGCAGCGCCGGGTCCAGCACGTCGGGGCGGTTCGTCGCCGCGATCAGGATGACCCCCTCGTTCGCCTCGAAGCCATCCATCTCGACGAGCAGCTGGTTCAAGGTCTGCTCGCGCTCGTCGTTGCCGCCGCCGAGACCGGCGCCGCGGTGGCGGCCCACCGCGTCGATCTCATCGATGAAGATGATGCACGGGGCGTTCTTCTTGCCCTGCTCGAACATGTCGCGCACCCGGCTCGCGCCGACGCCGACAAACATCTCGACGAAATCCGAACCGGAGATCGTGAAAAACGGGACGTTTGCCTCGCCGGCAATCGCGCGCGCCAGCAGCGTCTTGCCGGTGCCCGGAGGACCGACCAGCAGCACGCCTTTCGGGATCTTGCCGCCGAGTCGCTGAAACTTTTGCGGATCTTTCAGGTACTCGACGATCTCCTCGAGTTCCTGCTTCGCCTCGTCGATGCCGGCGACATCCTCGAACGTGATGCGGCCGACCTTTTCGGTCAGCAGCCGCGCGCGGCTCTTGCCGAAACCCATCGCGCGGCCACCCCCGCCCTGCATCTGGCGCATAAAGAAAATCCACACGCCGATCAGCAGCAGCATCGGGAACCACGAAACGAGCACGCCGAACAGTGACGGCACGTTGTCCTCGGTCGGCGCCGCGGTAATCCGCACACCTTTGTCGATCAGGCGGCCGACCAGGCCCGGATCGGACGGCGCGTAGGTGCTGAAGGCGCGTCCGTCGGCGAAATGGCCGCTGATGTTGTTGCCCTGGATCGTTACGTCGGTAACCTGCCCGCGATTGACTTCGGATACGAAATCCGAAAACGCGAGCGTCGATTGCGGACCGCGCGTCGAGGACGTCTGGAAGAGATTGAAAAGGGCGACGAGAAGCAGCCCTATGACGATCCACAGGGCGAGATTCTTGCCGAAATTGTTCACGCTAAAGGCCTTTCCCTACGCCTTCGGCACCGGGTCCGATGCGCCACTGCCGGAGGTGCCGCGCCAGCAACAGATAGGATGCTCCTCTCCCTAAACAACTGTAAAGCTCGGTGGTGTCAGCGGCTTGCAAGGCCGGAACGAAAGCTTCGCGAGAACCGTCGGCCCGGGGCGGAAATAGCCGAGATGGGGGACGCTTGCGACGCCCCGCCCGTCCCAGAACGCGGGCAGTACGGAGCGAACAAGCGGCGGCAGCATTCGCCCGAAATCGCCCTGCGGAGCCGCGCCGCCGTGCTGCCCGAGGTACCCGAACGTGACCACGCCGGCCGTCTCTGGCGGGAGCGAAACGGCAAAGCGTCGATCCCAAAGCAGATCGGCGCCCGGTTCGAGCGAGACCGGACGCTGGGCGGCGGCCAACTCGCGCAATACCAGCACCCGGCCTCGCCATGGGATGAAGCGGCAGCCGCCGAGCGTGCGCGCCCGCCGCGGCTCTTGTGCGAGCACGGTGCAAAGACGGGCCAGCCGCGCTCCTCTTGCCGGATAGCGCAGCCCGCCGAGACAGCCGACGAGGCGCGACAGCAGGCGCTCGGCCGTTTCGAGATCCGCGGCTGCGAGCACCGCCGGATCAAGCATCCCGAACCCGGCCGGGTGCAGCGCGAGCGTTCGGGCGCTCAGCGCGTTGACCACGTGCTCGTGCGCGATCCGCGCGCGGGCGCAGGCCCGCACGTCGAGAATTAGGGCCGCTGGGTCGGCGCCGTGGCTCTCTGGCCTCTCTCCCCGCGGAGGAGAGGGAGATTGCCGGATGGACATCAACCGAAGACGGGCGCGCTCGAAGGCCGGGTTCATGTTGCTCGGATCGCGCAGGAAGGGCTGTTCTTCGGCCGCGAGCAGCGCAGCCAAACGCTCCCGAGACACGGCGAGCAGCGGTCGCACGAGGCGGCAGCTCGACAGTTCGCGCACCGCCGACATTGCGGCCAGCCCGTCAACGCCGCTGCCGGCGCGGTTCCGGATCAGATGCGTTTCGATCTGATCGTCGAGATGATGCGCCGCAAGCAGGTGCAGGCAGCAGCGCTCACGGCACCATGCCGTCAGCAGGCGATAACGCGCCTCGCGCGCCGCCTCCTGGACGCCGCTCGCCGGCTTCGGTCCACACCAGCGCAGGATATCGTGTGGAATCCCACGGGCACCGAGCCATGACCCGACCGTTCGTGCCTCGTCGGCGCTTTCGCGGCGCAATCCATGATCGACGGTAATCCCCCACGCCCGACCGCCACGCATTCGCGCCCAGCGGTCGGCGAGCAGCATCAACGCCATGCTGTCGGGCCCGCCCGAGACCGCGACCGCAATCAGCGGCCGCGTCTCGAACCCGCCGATCGCCGTGAGGCTGGCGGCGAATTCCGGTAGCGTCAGCGGCGCGGACTGCACGGCGGGGCACGTCCAGGTCAGCAGCCCAGTTTCTTCATCTCGGAGGCAGCGCGCTGACGGACCGACGCGGCCGCATGCGGAAACTCGTCGCCGAGCTTCGCCAGCGCAATGCAGGCATTCTGCTTCTGCTCGGCGCGAGCCAGCGACATGCCGAGTTTCAACAGTGTTTCCGGCGCTTTCGCGTTTTTCGGGTAGCGCTTATAGCCGTCCGCGAACGCGCTCGCCGCCTCCATGTACTTGCCGCGCGCGTAATAGGTCTCGCCAAGCCAGTATTGCGCGTTGCCGGCCATCGCATCCTTCGGATGCGTCTCGACGAATTCCTTGAGGGCCGCCTCGGCGGCCGGATACTTGGCCGCTTTCATAAGGCCGAATGCATGATTGTACTGCTCGGTCGCCGAACCGCCGGGAAGCACACCATCCGAGGCCGAAGGCTGCACGCCGCCGCTCACCGGCTCGGTCGAGCGCGGCGGCACCTTTGGGGACACGCCGGGAGGGGTCAAGGTGCCGACAATCGGGGTCGGCCCGCTGAGTGGCGGTCCATCGGGCGGTGGCTCCCGCTCGTCGTCATAGGACCCCGCTCGCTCCGGTATTGCCAGCGGGCGAGCAGGAAGCGGCGGCCCGGCGGCAATGCCCGAGCGAGCCGGCGGCATCGCGGCGACAACCGGGCCTTGAGCCGCCGGACCGGAGCCGCGGCCCGAACGCAGATCGGCCTCGCCGCTGACCTGTTCAACTCGCCTGCGCAGCTGCTCGAGGCGGTTCCCGAATTCCTCGACCCGACCGGTCAGCTCGCGCATCTCGGCTTCGAGCCGATCCATGCGAAGCTGAGCATTGACGGAGGCGGCGCCGTCGGGCGCATAGGTGGATACCGCAGCGCCGCGATATACGTGCCGCTGCAGCATGTTCAAATCGCGTTCAAGCCGGTCGAGCCGCTCGTATGGCGACCGCTCCTGCCCCCATGCCGGGGGGTAGGACAACGTCAGACCAAGCGCAAGCATCAGACAAGCACATGGCAGCAGCGATTGTCGGAACATCCCTGCGGGGCCTCGTGGACAACGTGCGCTGGGCAGCCCGATTCTCCGGTTGCAAGCGGCAACGAGAAGCCGCACTCAGTAGAACCGGTTTTGGGCGAAAAATGGGCGCAAACCGGAACCCGCACAGGGCTGGCGTATAGACCGCCGATTCGCCGACTCACCCATTTCTCAATTGACCACAGTCACCGCCCGGCGGTTCTGCGCGTAAGCCTCTTCGGTGGAGCCGGGTACGGCGGGACGTTCCTTGCCATAACTGATCGTCGATATCCGCGAGGCGGGTATACCCAGCGCAACGAGCACGTTGCGGGCCGCCTGCGCGCGTCGTTCGCCGAGGGCCAAATTGTATTCGCGCGTACCGCGTTCATCGGTATGGCCTTCGATCGTCACGGTCACGTTTGAATACCGCTTCAGCCATTCGGCCTGACGCTGCAGCACGAGCTGCGCCTCGGGCGTGATCTCGGAGCTGTCGAAAGCGAAGAAAATCCGGTCGCCGGCCGTTGCCGCCAGATCCTGTTGCGATCCCGGGCCGAACCGCGACGCGCCGATCCCGCCGGGGCCGCCAAGACCCACAGGAGCACCAGCTCCGCCCGGACCGCCCGGCCCCCCGGCCGTCTCAGGCTGGTTGCTGCAGGCGGCGAGAATCAGCAGGGCCCCTAAGAAGGCCGTCAGGCGAAGAAACATAAAATCCCCCTTCAAGATACGCAGGCGAGCCGCGGCCAAATTGCCCTCAGTCGGCGCGGCCCGCAGGCCTCTTTGCTTCGGCTCCGGCGGGTGTTGCCAACCGTGCGACAGCCGGCGGACCTAGCGAAGCAATGGCGACCACGCCGGGTCGGACGCGCTGCCCGGCGTAGGGACGACCCGCTGGTTCTGCCCGGTTAGGTCGATCGTATAAAGTTGTGAGACGCCGCCGCCGCCGCGCGAGTCGGTGCGGCCCTGGCGGAAGTACATCAGTACGCGTCCGTTCGGTGCCCAGGTCGGCCCCTCGACGAGGTAGTCCTGCGTCAACAGCCGTTCGCCGGAACCGTCCGGCCGCATGACGCCGATGTAAAACGATCCGCCGTCGATTTTTGTGAACGCGATCAGGTCGCCGCGCGGCGACCATACCGGCGTGCCGTATTTCCCGGAACCGAAGCTGATCCGCCGCGCCTCTCCGCCGCTGGCGCTCATCATGTAAAGCTGCTGCGAGCCGCCGCGGTCCGAGTTGAACACGATGCGGTTGCCGTCCGGCGAGTAGCTGGGCGAGGTATCGATCGCGTTGCCGCTGGTCAGCCGCGTCAGCCGCCGGCTGCGCAAATCGAGCGTGAACAGGTTCGTCGCGCCGCCCTCGGTCCGACTGAGGACGAGCCTTGAGCCGTCGGGCGAGAAGCGGGGCGCGAAGGTCATGCCCGGAAAATCGCCGATCGGCTCCTGCGTTCCGGTTTCGATGTTGTAGAGGTAAACGCGCGGCGTCCGGCCGGCATAGGAGAGGTAGGTGATCTGCTGCGCCGACGGCGAGAAGCGCGGGGTCAGCACCAGCGAGCGGCCATCGGTCAGGTACTGATTGTTGGCGCCGTCCTGGTCCATGATGGCGAGCCGCTTGACGCGGGCCTGCGCCGGCCCGGATTCCGCGATATAGACGATTCGCGTGTCGAAATAGCCGTCCTCGCCGGTGATCCGCTTGTAGATATGGTCGGCGATGACATGCGCGATGCGCCGCCAGTTTTGCCGTGTGGTCGTGAACGCGAAACCGGCGAGTTGCTGCTCGGCGAAGACATCCCACAGCCGGAACTCGACCCTGAGGCGGCCGTCACCTTGCGGCTGCACCGAGCCGGTTACCAATGCCTGCGCGTTGATCTGGCGCCAGTCGGCGAAGCGCGGCGTCTCGCCGGCCGCGACAGTTTGGATGAAAGCGCGCTGGTCCACCGGACGGAACAGGCCCGAGCGTTCCAGATCGGCCGCGACGACCTGCGCGATGTCGCGTCCGACCGTGGCGGCGTCGCCGGGGCCGGGCAATGGCGGTATCGCGATCGGCAGCGGCTGGGCCGTGCCGCGCGTGATGTCGAGACGCAGCTCGGCCCGCGCCGGGAACCCAAGCAACAGAAGCGCAACAACAAGCAGCGCCGCGTTCGCGGCGCCGCGAACAGCAGATCCCCCAATCATAGAACGGCAAATCCCCCAATCATAAGATGTCCTTTGGGCTCAACTCGATTTCGAACGTCTTCCACGCTTCATATTTTTCCGGCGGCAGACGCAGCGGCGTACAAAGCGGATGGAAAAAGGCGCGGCGCGCACTTTCCGCCGCGGCGCGGAAAAACGGGTCGCCGAGCCTGGCCTGATCGACGATCGTCGCCTGCAGCACCCGTCCGTCCTGGGCGATCGTCCCGCGAATGGTAACGACGAGGTCCTTGGCATCCCGCGCCCCGGCCGGGATGTTCCAGCAGCGCGACAGCTGTTGGCGGACGACATCGATCTCGCTGGCGGTCAGCTCTGCCCCGAGCGGCGCCTTTGGCTGCGACGAGGGCGGCGACAGCGACGCCATGCGTCGCGGCACCGGTTTCGCCTCCTCGGTAGGTGCCGATTGCTCTTTGGTCAGATTCTTCAACAGACTGTCGAAGGCGTCGGGCTGAACCTTCTTCTCGCGTTTCTCGTGTGTTTCGAGATCCTGGAGCAGCTTGCCGAACGCCGTTGGATCGACCTTCTTCGTCTCGGGCCTGGGCTCGGCCTTTGGCTCGGCTCGAGCCGTGTGCGCGGGTTCGGGCTTCCGGTTGGGTTCGGGCTTTGTCTCGGCGCGCGCATGCTGCGCGAGTTGCGGCTCGGGCTTCGGCTTGGGTTTGTGTTCCGGAATTGGCGGCGGGTCAATCGGCGCTCGCGCTTCGACCGGCTTCGGCGGGGGCGGCGGAGCCGGCCGCGTCTTCGGGTCGGCTTTCGCCGCCTGTGGCGGCGGGGCTGGGATCGGCTTCGGCTCGGGTTTGGGCGGCGAGAATGCGACCGGCTCGGGCACCGGTTTCGTTTCCGGTTTGGCCGGCGGTGGAACAGGGGGCGGCGAGGGCGTCGCAGCGGCGGACGGGGGCGGCGCGGGGCTCGGCGTTGGCGGTTCCGGTTTCGGTTCGGGTACCGGTGCGGGCTGGGCGAGCGGCGGTTCGGGCTTGGCTTCCGGTAGCGGGCGGAACGGGTTCGCGTGCGTGGCGCGGGTTTCCGGCGCGATCGTCACGAGCTGCACCGCGATCGGCGTGTCCTCCAACGGCGGCTTGCGGAAGAAATTCGGCAGCCCGAGTAGCACCAGCGCCAGAATGATAATATGCAGCGCCGCCGACCCGGCGATGCCGCCCCGGGTCATATCGCGAGGCGTCATGGCGTGCCGTTCGCCGGCATCCAACCCCCGGCCGCGCCTCGCCCCGCCCGCTTCGATCGCGTCCGCCGTCATGCCCCCGCTAACCCGGAACGCCGCCCATTCAGCGCTTTGCCTGGCCGGGCTGGCGCGCCGGCACCGCACTGATTTTCGGCATCTCCGCCACCAGCGACACCTTGCGGAAACCGGCCGAGCTGACAAGGCTCATGATTTCGAGCACGCGCCCGTAATTGATCGCCTTGTCGCCGCGGACATAGAGCACGGCGTCGGGGTTGCCGCCGGTGATCGCCTGCAGCCGCGGCACCAGCGAATCGACCTCGATGCCGGCCTCCTGCAGGAACACGGCGCCGTCGCGGTTGACCGTGATCGTCAGCGGCTCCTTCGGCTCGTTGATCGCCGGCGCTGCGGTCTCCGGCAGGTCCACCGGCACGCCGACCGCCAGCAGCGGCGCGGTGACCATGAACACGACCAGCAACACCAGCATGACGTCGACCATCGGCGTCACGTTGATCTCGGCCATCGGCTTGTAGCGTCCCCGTCCGCGGCCGCTGCCGCTGCCACCGCCACCGCTATAGGCCGAGGCGGCCATCGTCTAAGGCCTCTCGTCCAGCTGGCGCGACAGGATCGCGCTGAATTCGGTGGCGAACCCCTCGAGCCGGCCTGCATAGCGGCCGAGATCGGTGGCCAGCTTGTTGTAGGCGATGACCGCCGGGATCGCCGCGACAAGACCGAGCGCGGTCGCGAACAGCGCCTCGGCGATGCCCGGCGCGACGACGGCGAGGCTTGTGTTTTTCGAGGCGGCGATCGCCTGGAAGCTGTTCATGATGCCCCAGACCGTGCCGAACAGTCCGACGAACGGCGCCGTCGAGCCGACCGTCGCGAGAAAGCTCATGAAGCGCTCGACACGATCCATCTCGCGCCCGACGGTGACGTTCATGACGCGCTCGATGCGCTGCTGCAGGCTGGAGCGCACGCCCGGCGTGCCGAGCAGGCCCTTGGCGGCGCTGCGCCGCCATTCGCGCATCGCGGCGCCGAAGACGGCGCTCATCGGGTCCGCCGGCCGCGTTCCGACCCGGTCGTATAGATCGTCGAGCGAACCGCCCGACCAGAACGTGTCCTCGAAGCTGGCCGCCGCCCGCTGCAGTCGGCGCAGCCGCAGCACCTTGTCGAAGATCACCGCCCACGACCAGAACGAGGCGAGAAGCAGGATCAGCATAACGAGTTTGACGATGCTGTCCGACTGGAGGAACAGGTCGAACATCGAAAAGCCTGGAGACACGGTGCCGGCGAGCGCTGTGGTTTGTAACGGCTGCATGTGATGGCGGCCTTTTATGGCGTCTTTGCGACGATTGATGGCAGTACGGAGAAATGATCGGCGGCGGCGAGCGCGGTGCGCAGGGCCGGCGGAATCCGTCGCGGGCGGCCGTCCCGACCGACACAGGCGACGACGACTTCGAGCGCCACGAGGATCGCGCCGTCCCGGCAGATTCGCTGGTCGAGAAGCAACCTCGCCCCGCCCAACTCGACGATTCGGGTCTCCACTTCCAGCAGGTCGTCGAGCCGCGCCGGCAGCCGGTAGTCGGCGGTGACTTTTCTGACAGTGAAGACGATGCCGGTTTCGGCGGCTATGCCGCTATGCGCGAAGCCGAGGGCGCGCATCATCTCGGTACGCCCGCGCTCGGCGAATTTCAGGAAATTGGCATGGTAGACGATGCCGCTCGCGTCGGTCTCCTCGTAATAAACGCGCAGGTGCATCGTGTGCGTAAGCCCACAAGGCGCCTCGGCGTTCATCGCGAGCTCAACTCGGACCTCGGCCTGAAACTCGAATTGTAGGATGGGCTGAGCGACGCGAAGCCCATGCTGTTCCGCGGCCATGTGAGGGGCTTCGCTCCGCTCAGCCCATCCTGCGGACCGCCCGATTTTCACGGCAGGTCGCCTGTCTCGGCCATCCCGGCGAGCAGATCGAGTTGTGCCGGCAGACTCGGCGGTGGCGACAAATCCAGATGGCGATAGGCGATCTCGGTCAGCATGCGGCCGCGCGGCGTGCGCTGCATGAAGCCCTGCTGCATCAGATACGGCTCGACGACTTCCTCGATCACGTCGCGCTGTTCGCCGAGCACCGCCGCCATCGTCTCGATGCCGACCGGGCCGCCGCCATAATTCTCCGCGATCGCGCGCAGATAGCGCCGGTCCATGCCGTCGAGCCCGCGCGAATCGACCTCGAGCCGCAGCAGCGCGCGGTCGGCCACCGCGGCATTGACGCTCGCCGCAGGCTGCATCGCGGCGAAGTCTCGAATGCGGCGCAAGAGGCGCATCGCCACTCGCGGAGTGCCGCGCGCCCTCTGTGCGATCTCGGCGGCTCCGTCGGGACTTAGGTCGAAATCGAGGATCCGGGCGCCGCGCCCGATAATCCGGGCCAACTCCTCCGACTCATAGAATTGCAGCCGCAGCGGGATGCCGAAGCGCTCGCGCAACGGCCTTGTGATCAGCCCCGAGCGCGTTGTCGCCCCGACCAGCGTAAACGGCGTCAGGTCGATGCGGATCGACCGCGCGCCGGGACCCTCGCCGATGATCAGGTCGAGCTGAAAATCCTCCATCGCCGGGTAGAGGATTTCCTCCACCGCCGGCGCCAGCCGATGGATCTCGTCGATGAACAGCACGTCGCGCGGTTGCAGATTGGTCAAGATCGCGGCGAGGTCGCCGGCCCGCTGGATCACCGGGCCCGAGGTGGCGCGGAAACCGACCCCGAGCTCGCGGGCAACGATCTGCGCGAGGGTTGTCTTGCCGAGACCGGGCGGCCCGAAAAACAGCACATGATCGAGCGCCTCGCGCCGGCTCTTCGCGGCCTCGATAAAGACCCGCAAATTGTCGCGCAATTGCTGCTGGCCGACGAACTCGTCGAGCGCTAGAGGGCGGATCGAGGTCTCGGACGCATCGCCCTCATGCGGCTCGGCCGCGACAACGCGAGGCGCTGCATCGTTCACGGCAGCGGCCTCTGCTGGGCCTGACCAAGCTCCTGCAGCCCGGCCGTGATCAGCGCCTCGACCGCGGCGCCGTCGCCGAGCCGCCGCGCCGCCGCGGTGACCGCGCCATAGGCTTCGGCGCGTCCGATATTGAGGTTTTCGAGTGCGGACACGGCCGCGGCGATCACACCGTTGGCAGCACCGCCGGGTACAACCCCAGGCGAAGCGACATGGAAGGAGGGCGCTAGCCCGACAGCTTCGACCTTGTCGCGCAACTCGTTGACGATGCGCCCGGCAAGCCGCGGCCCGACCCCGTCGGCGCGCGCCAATGCCGCCCTGTCCTGCGCGGCGATCGCCAGGGTCAGCGCCTCCGGCGCGATCGCCGACAGCACCGCCAGCGCGAGCCGGGCGCCGACTCCCTGCACCGTCGTCAACAGCCGGAACCAGTCGCGCTCGACGGCGTCGATAAAGCCGTAAAGATGGATGTGGTCCTCGCGTACATGCGTCTCGACAAGGAGTCGAACCGCGGCCCCGGTCGGCGGCAGCCGCGCCAGCGTGCGCGTCGAACAGAAAGCGAGATACCCGACCCCGCCGACATCGATCACCGCGCCGTCCGGCCCGATCGAGTCGAGCGTTCCGGCGAGCTTCGCAATCATCGCGCCGGATTTCCGACCGGTCGCGTTCCGGCCGTCTCGGTTGCCGACCGCGCCCGCCAGGCCCGCACCGTGCCGGCGTGATGCGCGTGGCAGATCGCGACCGCGAGCGCGTCGGCCGCGTCCGGCTCGGCGATCGTGCAGCCCGGCAACAGCCGCCGCACCATCAGCTGCACCTGCTCCTTTCCGGCATGCCCCGCCCCGACGACCGATTTCTTGATCATGTTCGCCGAATATTCGGCTACCGGGACACCGCGCTCCGCCGGCGTGAGCAGCACGACCCCGCGCGCCACGCCGAGCCGCAACGTCGAGGCTGCGTTCTTGTTCACGAAGGTTTCCTCGACCGCCGCCTCATCCGGACGGAAACGCGCAAGCACGTCCCCGAGTTGGCGGAACAGCGACACGAGCCGTTCGGCCAAGGGACCGTCGGTTGGTGCATGCACGACACCGTCGGCGACATGGGTCAGCCGATTCGCGGCGACGTCGATGACCCCCCAACCGGTATGGCGCAGGCCCGGATCGAGCCCGAGAACCCGCATTCACCCCTTCCCCCACGGCGCCCATCATTCGGCGACAGGATGCCGGCTTTTGCCGGGTCGAACAAAAATGTTTGTACCCGGTTCACGCGCTCAGACGCGCCAGCACCTCGTCGCCTACCTCAAAATTGGCGTAAACGTTCTGCACATCGTCGCTGTCCTCAAGCGTTTCGATCAACTTGAACAGGCTGGTCGCCGTTTCCTCGTCGATTACGGCGCTGTTCAGCGGCCGCCAGACCAGCCCCGCCAACTCGGCCGGACCGAATCGGCCTTCCAGCGCATCGCGCACGCTGTTGAAATCCCCCGGCGCGCAGATCACGGCGTACCCGTCGGCATCGCTGACGACATCGCCGGCACCGGCCTCGATCGCCGCTTCCAGCATGTCGTCGGCGCTCGCCGCGCTTGCCGGATAGGCGATTTCGCCGACATGGCCAAATTGGAAGCTGACGCTGTTCGTTTCCCCGAGCGATCCGCCCGCCTTGGCAAAGGCAGCGCGCACTTCGCTGGCCGTGCGATTGCGGTTGTCGGTCAGCGCCTCGACGATGAGCGCCGTGCCCCCCGGGCCATAGCCTTCGTAACGCACTTCCTCATAGGCCTCGGCGCCCTCGCCGCCGGCGCCGCGCTTGATCGCGCGCTCGACCGTGTCCTTCGGCATATTGGCCTGCCGCGCCGCGAGCACGGCAGCGCGAAGCCGCGGATTGGCAGCCGGATCGGGCAGGCCGGAGCGGGCCGCCGTCGTCAGTTCCCGGATGATCTTGGTGAAGATCTTGGCGCGCTTTTTGTCCTGCGCACCTTTCCGGTACATGATGTTCTTGAATTGCGAATGGCCGGCCATCTCGGTTCCCGGATCAGAAAGGAGTGGAATGTCGGGGCCGCGGCGCCCGGTCCGGCGATCAGCCGATTCTCGTCGGTGCGCGGCCTAGCGCCCCAATATGGCAGCAATACGGCGCGTCCTGAACCCTATTCGAGCAGCAGCGATCGCACTGGGGCGAACGTGGCGCACGCCGGCTTGCGCTCGCCGCCCCACCGCGTGTTACACTGAACGACAAAAGGGGGAAAAGAAATGGCCGACGACCCGAAATATCAAGGCGCCTATCCCCAGCTTGTCACGAAGATCATCGCGAGCTACGTGTCGCACCACAATGTCGCGCCGGAACAAATCCCCGAGCTGATCAGCTCGGTGCATCGCACCTTCAACACTCTCGCCGGACCGGCCGAGATGCCAAGCGTGCTGACGCCGGCCGTGCCGTTGCGTCGCTCCGTGCAGCGCGACGCCGTCGTGTGCCTCGAATGCGGCTGGAGCGGCAAGATGCTGCGCCGCCATCTGAGCACGCGCCACGGCCTGACCGGCGAACAGTACCTCAAGCGCTGGAAGTTGCCGATCGAACACCCGCTCACCGCGCCCAACTACTCCAGGCAGCGCTCCAGCCTCGCCAGGGAACTGGGCCTCGGCCGCGGCAGCATCCGGCAGGAAATCGCGGCCACGGTAAGCGAAGCCGCACCCGAGCCGCCACGCCCGCGACGCGGCCGCCCGCGACGGCCCGCCCCGGAGCCTCACGAAGGAGCGTAGCCGGCGCCAATTACTGGCGGCGCGTGCCGGCTTCGGTGACGATCGCGCCCATCGGCACGTCGAAGCTCTGCGGGTGAATGGTCGGCAGCAGCTGAAACTCGAAACCGACGCCGATCGCCAGCGGCCGCGGCGACAGGTTCGCGAGCGTCCGGTCGAAATAGCCGCCTCCATAGCCGAGCCGATAGGAGGCGCGGTCGAACCCAACCAGCGGCGCAAGCACGATCGCCGGCGTGACGATCTCGCGCTTTACCGGAACCGGGATATTCCAGACGCCGTCGACCAGGGTCTCGCCGGGACGCCAGGTGCGGTATTCGAGCGGGCCCTTTTTGTCGATCACGACCGGGAGCGCGACCGTGCGGCCGGCGGCGACGGCCCACTCGATCAGCGGCCGCGGATCGAACTCGGCGCGAAACGGCCAATACACGCCGAGAATCCCCGGGCGCTCCGCGATGAGGTCGCGCAGCTCGGTCTCGATCGCCTGGCCGAAACGGCGCCTCTCTTCGGCCGGCACCGCCTGACGCAACGCGATCAGCCGCTCACGCTCGGCCCGCCTCCAGCGCTTTACGGCATCGACTTCCACGCCGCCCTCGTCATGTCGGAATCATGTCGAGCACGTCTTCGCCGCTGTGCAGACGCTCGGCAAGCCGCATGTGAAAGTCCCGCAGCCACTCGACCGCTTCCTCGGGGGACTTGAGCGGCCGTGTATCGTACTCGCTCGACACGAGATCCAAGATACGACGCATATTTTGCACTTCCACCCCGCCAAACGGATAGTCAAACAAAAAATCGAAGTAGAACTTGAAGGAACCGGTCCGATTGTTCGGTTTGAAACGAAGAGACTGGACTTCGTCCAGCCAGGTTCTCACCTCTCGGCGGAAATGCCGACGCAGTTCCGGCTGAAACTCGAATGCGACGAGCTTGACCAGATGCCGGTTCAGCTGGCTTTCCAGCCCGAGCAGGCGCACCTCCACGAGCTTTTTCGGAAGGGACATTACATGTGCGTCGGCGAGTTTCATGCGCAGCCTCCCGAGTCGCCCCCTCAGAACAGCCCGGTGATCCGCCCGTCCTCGGTCAGGTCGATGCTGTTGGCGGCTGGCACGCGCGGCAGGCCGGGCATCGTCATGATCTCGCCGCAGACCGCGACAATGAACTCGGCGCCGGCCGACAGCCGCACCTCGCGCACTCCGAGAATGTGGTCGTTCGGCGCCCCCTTCGCGTTGGCGTCGGTCGAGAAGCTGTACTGCGTCTTGGCGATGCAGACCGGGAAATGCCCGAACCCGCCCTTCTGCAGTTCGGCGAGCCGGCTCTCGACCGCGCCGTCGCAGGCGATGTCGCGCGCCCGGTAGATCTTCTGCGCGATCGTCTTGATCTTGTCGCGCAGCGGCATCTCGTCGGGATAGAGCAATTTGAAATCGGCCGGGGTCTTGTCGATGACGCGCACCACGGCCTCGGCCACCGGCGCGGCGCCCTCACCGCCATAGGCCCAGTGATCGGCGATGACCACCTCGGCCTCGTGGGCGGCGCACAATTCCCGCAGCTTGGCGTGCTCGGCCTCGGTGTCGGCGCTGAACCGGTTCACCGAGACGACCGCCGGCACGCCGAAGCCGCGCAGGTTTTCGAGATGGCGCGCCAGGTTCGCAAAGCCCGCTTCGACCGCCGCGACATTTTCTGCCCGCAGCTGGTCGCGCGCCACGCCGCCATGCATCTTCAGCGCGCGCACGGTGGCCACGACGACCGCGGCGTCCGGCTTCAGCCCGGCCTTGCGGCATTTGATATCGAAGAATTTTTCCGCCCCGAGATCGGCCCCGAATCCGGCCTCGGTGACGACATAATCGGCCAGCTTCAGGGCCGTCTTGGTCGCGATGACCGAGTTGCAGCCATGCGCAATGTTCGCGAACGGGCCGCCGTGGATAAAGGCCGGGTTGTTCTCCAGGGTCTGCACGAGGTTCGGCGCGACCGCGTCCCTCAGCAGCACCGCCATCGCCCCCGGCGCCTTCAGCTGCTCGGCGCGCACCAGTTCGCGCGCCCGGGTCTGGCCGACAATGATGTTGCCGAGCCGCCGCTTCAGGTCGGCGAGATCGCCGGCGAGACAGAAGATCGCCATGACCTCGGAGGCCACGACGATGTCGAACCCGTCCTCGCGCGGGAACCCGTTCGCGACGCCGCCGAGCGAGGAGACGATCGAGCGCAGCGCCCGGTCGTTCATATCAAGGCCGCGGCGCCACGTGACGCGGCGCGAGTCGATGCCGAGTTCGTTGCCCCAGTAGATGTGGTTGTCGACCATCGCGGCGAGCAGATTATTCGCGGCGCCGATCGCGTGAAAATCGCCGGTGAAATGGAGGTTGATGTCCTCCATCGGCACGACCTGCGCATAGCCGCCGCCGGCCGCGCCTCCTTTCATCCCGAAGCTGGGGCCGAGGCTCGGCTCGCGCAGACAAATGATCGCCTTCTTGCCGATATGGTTCAGCGCGTCACCGAGCCCGACCGTCGTCGTCGTCTTGCCCTCGCCGGCCGGGGTCGGCGTGATCGCGGTGACGAGGATCAGCTTGCCGTTCGGCCGGTCCTTCAGCGTCGCGACGTAATCCAGGTCGATCTTCGCCTTGTAGCGGCCGTAGGGCGACACGGCGTCGTCGGGAATCCCGAGTTTGCTCGCGATCTCGCCGATCGGGCGCATCGTCGCCGCCTGGGCGATCTGGATGTCGGATTGCGGGTTCTGGTGCTGGTCGGCTCCGCGCGCCACGGGCTTGTCTCCTTCGGCTAAAGCTCGCAGGGTCTTAGCCCGTCCGCCCCGCAGCCTGCAACCGCCGCGCACCCGATTCCGGACGCGGCGCGAGCATAACGGCGTTGCCGCCACATGCGCCTTCGCAGACTGACCAGCCGAGCCGACGCAAAAGCGCGTCCCTCCGCCGGCGCCGCGCGTTCGGCCAGCCGGGTTCCGCTGATGCGCCGGCTTATTCGCATTGTGTTTCTGCTCGGCCTGTCGTTCCTGGCGGCCTCAATGGCGGTGGTGGTCCTTTACCGCGTCCTGCCGCCCCCCGCGACGCCCTTGATGCTGATCCGGGCTGCGCAGGGTTATGGCATGACGAAGGCTTGGCGCCCGCTGGAACAGATCTCGCCGAACCTGGTGCGCGCCGTAATCGCCGGCGAGGACGCCCGCTTCTGTGAGCATCACGGGTTCGATTGGGACGCAATCGGGACGGCGTGGGAGCGCTACCGGCGCGGCCGGGGGCGGCTGGTCGGCGCCAGCACGATCTCGATGCAGACGGCGAAAAACCTGTTCCTGTGGCCCGGACGCGACTGGCTGCGCAAGGCGCTCGAAGCCTGGTTTACGGCGTTGGCTCGAGCTGGCCTGGAGCAAGCGGCGGATTATCGAGGTTTATCTGAACATCGTCGAATGGGACTACGGCATTTACGGCGCCGAGGCCGCCGCGCGCCACTATTTCGGCAAGCCTGCGGCGGCGCTGAGCGTGCGCGAGGCGGCGCGCCTGGCCGCCGTGTTGCCCGATCCGCTCGACCGCTCGGCGAAAAGCCCCGGCCCGGCCGCGCGGCGGCACGCAGCTTTCGTCATCGAACAGATGCCGCTGCTGCCGGTGCGCAATCCGCTGCCCTGCGGCGGGCGATAGATCGGGAACGGACCGGCACTCGCCTCGCCTTCCCAGAGACGAGCCTACGGCGAGAAGTGAGATATTGCTGTTTTAACGGTGCTCACCCACTCGGCCCAGAAAGGGACCGCGGCTATGGCGGCCAGAACCGCAAGAGTGGCAATGATTCGCGCCCATGTCGGCCGGCGCTCGATGTCGAGCCGTAAAGACGCGGCTTCGCGTTCGATTTCCAGCCGTAGCGACGCGGCCTCGCGTTCGACATCGGCCCTGGTGGCGAGGGAGGGCAACGTCGCCTGCAGAAACCCGTCCATGCGGTTGACGACCGGGACGAGCTGAGTGAGCGCCGCCTTGATGTCGCGGACATCCTCCTGAATGTGATCGACGGCCGCCTCTAATCGGGCAATGCGCGGTTCCATGCCGGGATCATGGGGGCCGCCCCCGCCGCCTTCAATCCCACCGCGAAGCTCCTGTCTGATCGCGTCGATTTGCGCCTGGAGGATGCGCGGATGCGGATCAGACGGCATCGCCGTTCTCGCGATCCACGAAGGCCTGTGCGGCGTTAAGGACCGTATCGAGGTCCTGGCCTACCTGAGCCAGCCGCCGCCGCACGTCCTCTTGCCGACCCGTTGCGGAGACGGCAACCGCATCGGTAAGGTGGTTCACCGCTTTCACGAGGCTAAGAATCATCGCCAGCAATTCTCTGACCTGAGGATCGGTCACAGCCGCCCTACCCCGCCGCTATGCGGTCGTAGACGGCTTGCAGCCGGTCGCGGTCGCGGCGCGCATCGGCTTCGCGTTCGCGCTGCTCTTCGACAACCTCGGGCTTGGCCTTGGCGAGAAAGGCCGGGTTGGCGAGCTTCTGCGCGAATTTCTTCAGATCGGCGTCGAGCCGGCCGATCTCCTTCGCGAGCCGCGCCTTCTCCCTGCCCAAGTCGATCACGTCGCCGACGCGCAGGATCAGCGTCGTGCCCTCGACGACCGCGGCGACGCCGCCTTCGGGTACGGTCTCCACCGCCTCGATGCGTTCGATCCGCGCGAGGCGCTGGATATGTTCGCGATGCCGGTCGAGCCGTGCCGATACGGCGGCATCGGCGTCCTTGACGAGCAGCGGCAGGCGCGCGGCGGCGGGTACGTTGACCTCGGCGCGGATCGCGCGGATCGCGGTGATCGCCGCGACGACCCAATCCATCTCGGAAGCCGCCTCCGGATCGTGCAGTTCTGGCGGCAGGTCGGGCCATGCGGCGCGGATCAGCATGCCCGCCTTCTCGCCGGCGAGCTCGCGCCACAGTTCCTCGGTGATGAACGGCATGACCGGGTGCAGCAGATGCAGTGTCTGCGCCAATACCCAGGCGGTCGTCGCCTGTGTTTCGGTCCGCGCCGCCGCGTCGTCGCCGGCCAGGATCGGCTTGGTGAATTCGAGGTACCAGTCGCAGAAGGTGCCCCACACGAAATGGTAGAGATGATGCGCCGCGTCGTCGAAGCGGAAGGTTTCGAGCGCGGTCGTCACCGCGATGGCGCAATCGCGGGTCGCGCCGGCGATCCAGCGGTTGACGGTCAGCTTGCAGCCGCGCGGATCGAAACCGGGCTGCAGGGCGCAGCCGCTCATCTCGGCATAGCGCGCGGCGTTCCACAGCTTTGTCGCGAAGTTGCGCGAGCTTTCGACGCGGCTCTCGGCGAGCTTGATGTCGCGTCCGGGCGAGGCCAGCGCCGCCAAGCGTGAAGCGCAGCGCGTCGCAGCCGTAGCGGTCGATCAGGTCGAGCGGGTCGATGATGTTGCCGCGCGACTTCGACATCTTCTGGCCGCGCTCGTCGCGCACCAGCGCGTGGATGTAGACCGTGCGGAACGGCACGTCGCCCATGAAATGCAGCCCCTGCATCATCATGCGCGCGACCCAGAAAAAGATGATGTCGAACCCGGTCACCAGCACGTCGCCGGGGTAATAGCGCTTCAGCTCCGGCGTCTGCTCGGGCCAGCCGAGCGTCGAGAACGGCCACAGCGCCGACGAGAACCAGGTGTCGAGCACGTCGTCGTCCTGCCGCAGATCGACCGGGCGGCCGTAATGCGCCGCCGCGTCGCGCGCCGCCGCGTCCGCACTCTCGGCTACAAAAACATTCCCCTCGCTGTCGTACCAGGCCGGGATCTGGTGGCCCCACCATAGCTGGCGGGAAATGCACCAGGGCTGGATGTTGCGCATCCATTCGAAAAACGTGTTCTCCCACTGTCGCGGGACGAATTGCGTGCGGCCGCGCTCGACCGCCTCGATCGCCGGCTTGGCCAGCTCGGCGGCGTTGCAGAACCACTGGTCGGTCAGCCACGGCTCGATGATCTCGCCGGAGCGGTCGTGGTGCGGCACCATCAGCACCTGGTCCTCGACCTTCTCGATCAGCCCCTCCGCTTCGAGATCGGCGAGCACCTGCTTTCTAGCCGCGAAGCGCTCCAGCCCGCGGTATTTCTCGGGCACGGCGTCGTTCAGTTGCGCGTCACGGTCGAAGATGTTGATCGCTTCGAGACCGTGCCGGCGGCCGACCTCGAAATCGTTGAAATCGTGCGCCGGCGTGATCTTGACCGCGCCGCTGCCCTTCTCGGGGTCGGCGTATTCGTCGGCGACGATCGGGATCAGCCGTCCGACCAGCGGCAGCCGTACCGTCTTGCCGATCAGATCAGCGTGTCGCCGGTCGTCGGGATGCACCGCGACGCCGGTGTCGCCGAGCATCGTCTCCGGCCGGGTCGTCGCAACAACGATAAAGCGGCCGGAGTCGCCCTCGACCGGATAGCGGATATGCCACAGCGAGCCGCGCATCTCGCGGTTGTCGACTTCCAGGTCCGAGATGACCGTGTGCATCACCGGGTCCCAGTTCACGAGGCGCTTGTCGCGATAGATCAGCCCCTCGCGGTACAGCGTCACGAACACCCGGCGCACTGCCGCCGACAGCCCCTCGTCCATCGTGAAGCGCTCGCGACGCCAATCGAGCGGAGGCGCCGAGGCGGCGCAGCTGGCGCGTGATCGTGCCGCCCGATTCCGCCTTCCATTCCCACACGCGCTCGATGAATTTCTCGCGGCCGAGGTCGTGCTTGCCGATCTGTCGCGCGGCGAGCTGGTTCGACACGACGATCTCGGTCGCGATGCCGGCGTGATCGGTGCCGGGCTGCCACAGTGCGTCGCGGCCGCGCATGCGCTCGAAGCGGATCAGGATGTCCTGCAACGTATAGCTGAGCGCATGTCCCATGTGCAGGCTGCCGGTGACGTTCGGCGGCGGCAGCATGATCGTGTAGGGACGCTTGCTGCTAGTCGGCTCGGCGGCGAACGCGCCGGCCCTCTTCCCACGCCTCGTATTGGCGCGTCTCCACGGTTTCCGGGCGATAAGTCTTGTCCAGCATTACGCTGTCAATCCGTTGCAAGTAGGTGATCGTGTCTCAATACCCGAGATCGTCCGACCGCGCGTGGCCGATTGCCGATGCGCTGCAATGCCGGCGGCAAACCGGGTCAACCCGGCCCGGATCGGGAGGAGATCCTCGCGATCTCCGCCTGGACCAGGCGCTCGACGATGCCGGGCAGGTTCTCGTCGAGCCAGGTCTGCAACAGCGGGCGCAGCAGCTCGCGCACGATCTCGTCGAGCGGGCGGCCGCCGACCAGCGGCGGCTCCCTGCGAGCAGGCGGGACCGCGGCCAAACGCCCGAACGCCGTCGCGGCGGCCAGCGCGGCGACATCCGAGACAAGCCGCTCATCAGTCGCGCCGGCAGGCTGCGCGGCGGACGAGGACGGGCCGGGATCCGCTGTGCCCTCGGCCTCCGAATTGCCTCCATCCGTTGCCGGGGGATCGGGCCTCGGGGTCGCCTCGGGTGGCACTTGCCGCAGCGGCCGTCGGCGCGGCAAGCGTCGTTTCAGCCGACGCCGGCGGTGGCCCCGACTCCGGTGCGCCGGGCGCGTCCGTTATCGGCTGCAGGTGCTCTACGCTGCCATCGTCGTTCAGAACATCGGTCAAATCGAGAGCATTGTTCCCGCCTTCCGCCGCGTCGCGGGCCGCGGCCGTATCGCGCGGCCCATCGGCGGCAACGACGCGTCCCGCGGAACCGCTCGACCGCTCGTCTTCGGCGATGATGCGCCGTATTGTCGCGAGGATCTCGTCCATCGAGAGATCCTCCGGAGACTTGGCATCCGACATCGCTCGCACCCGTAACCGACGTGAACCGCCAAGCTACGAAACCGTGCCGCAATGTGCCAGCTGGATATCCTCGGCTATTCCTTCAACCCGCCGCCAAATCCGAACCATTTGTCTTTTACCAGCTTGTAATGGTGCTCCATGTTGTAAAGTTCTACCGGCAACTTCAAGGCGGGGGCTACCAGGCGGCCGATCGCGGCTACCAGCGTGTATTCCGCCAGCGCGGCGTCGTGCTGCGCCGTGACCAGCTGCGACTGTGTCGTAAACAATTGCTGCTCGGCGATCAGCACATCGAGCACGGTGCGCGAGCCGACAAGCGCTTCCTGCTGCGTGCCCTGTAGCGCGATCTGGGCGGCGCGCACTGCCGTTACAAACGACGCGATCGAGGCCCGCGCCGCCTGCAGAGTTTCCCAGGCGCTGGCGGCATTCTGCACCGCGGCGCGGCGGGCGACATCGACCTGACTGCGCCGCTGCCCGACCGTCTGCTGCGCCTGCCTTGTCTGCGCGTAGACACTGCCTCCTTCGTAAAGCGGCACGGTCATTTGAGCAACCACCGCACCCGTATCGGTGGTCGCGCCGCTTTGCGTGATCGACGGCGATACGCTGCGCCCGATGCTACCGACGATCGAGACCTGCGGCAGCAGCTGGGAGCGGACCACGTCGACATTGTCCCGCGCCGCGGCTTCGGTAAAGTTCGCCGAGATCACATTGAAATTGTTGGTCGCGGCAAGCGCGAGCGCCTCGTCCCTGGTCGCCGGCAAGGCCGGGCGCTCGGACGGCATGACGAGCCGCTCGGGCGGATGTCCGACCGCCCTGGTGTACGTTGACCGGCTGGTCTCCAGGTTGCCTTCGGCGGTGATCCGTTGCGCGATCGCCTGCGCCAGTGAGGACTTCTGCTTGCGCCACGTCGGTACGGGTCACCTCGCCGACCCGAAACCGGTCGCGTGTCGCCTCCAGCTGCTTGCGCAGAACCTGCTCGTTGTTACGGGCGACCTCGAGCAGGTTCTGGTCGCGCACCACGTCGAGAAATGCCGTGACGACGGAGGTAAAGACGTCGGTCTCGACCGAGAAGGTCTGCGCACGGGCGGCCTGCACCGTGTTGATCGCCCGCCGGGTTGTTGCTTCGGTGCGTCCGCCGCGATAGATCGGCTGCGCTGCCTGTAGCAGCACCTGCCGGCTTACAAAGTTGTCGTATGTGGTTACTTGGTTTCCGCCCGGCACGTTAGTCGTCGTGAAACCGCCACGGTTCCACCCGGCCTGACTGGTTATGTTCACGGTCGGCCGCCACCCGGAAAGCGCTACCGGAACCTCTTCGTCGGTGGCGCGCAGCGATGCGCGTTGCGCCAGCAGCTGAGGATTGTTCTGGTAGGCATAGGCCAGCGCCTCGGTAAGGGTTTGCGCCGACGCGGTGCTCCCGGCGATCAGCAAGGCGGTGGCCACACCAAACCCGCCTGCGGCCAGCCTCCACGACCGCCGACGCGGTGACGGCCATTCCCTGGGCTGCGGCATCTACCCCCTCAGAACACGAACCCGGGCTACAGTTGCAAAACCCGGAAGTAGCGGCGTGGCGGCGTCAAATATAACCCGTTGCGCGAGTACCGCACCAGTCCGTGTTATCAAAGTGGCCTGGCCGAGAGATCCCGGTTGCCGCAGAACAACCCCCATGCGTCCGCCTTCGGCCAGTTGAGCGCTGATCTCGTCAGGAATCGAGGCCACCGCGCCGCCGAACAGGATCACGTCATAGGGCGCGCGCGCCCTATGTCCCGCGTTGAGCGCCGCCTCGACATAGGTGACCGAGGCGATTCGGTGATCGACCAGGGCGGATCGGCCGATGCGGGCGAGCTCCGCGTCCTCCTCGAGCGCGATAACCGAGCGCGCCAGCAACCCCAGCACCGCGGCCTCGTAGCCGACCCCGGCGCCGACGACCAGAGCGGCGTCCTTCGGCTGCACCGCGAGCGCCTGCAGCAGCCGTGCGGCGACCATCGGCTCCATCAAGTAGCGCCCGGGCGCGACGGGCAGATCCTCATCGATATAGGCTACCCCGCGCAGCGCCGGCGGCACGAACAGCTCCCGCTGGAGCCGAAGAAAGGCGTCGAGCACCCGGTCGTCGTGCACCTTGTTGGCGCGCAGCTGGTTGTCGACCATGTTGTGGCGGGCTTCGTCGCGAGTGGCGGCGGACGAATTGCTCATCGGGAACTCGCTTAGCGGGCAGTGGCGCAGAGCGCCAGCGCGGCCTTATATCGGTCCGCGGGGTCATTCACAATGAACGCCTCGGTACAATGACGTCGTGGCGCGATAAAACCCAATGGCGCGACGAAACGCAGTGGGTAGGCGCTACGAGCAACCCGGATCGGCCCCCAAACCAGGCAAGGCGCGTACCGGCTGCTCCTCCTGGCGGCAGAGCGGAGAGCAGTTCGGCGGCGGTTTTCCCCGATCGCGGATGGCGCCATTGCGGCGCGATCTCGGCCAGCGGGGCCAGCACGAAGCGGCGCTCGTGCAGCCGCGGGTGCGGCAGCACGAGGCGTTCGCCGATGCAGCGCGTCCCATCGTAGTCGAGCAGGTCGAGATCAAGCGCGCGCGCGGCATTCGGCAAGGTGCGTCGGCGTCCGAACCCGGCTTCGAGCGCGAGCAGCGCGTCGAGCAGCGCGATCGGCGCGAGCGCCGTTTCGACCGCGGCGATACCGTTGACGTACCATGGCTGATCCGAGGGGGGCACCGGCTGCGACGTATACCAGCTGGAGCGGCGGAGAACCGCGATCCCGGCGCTCGAAAACCGAGCCACCGAAGCCGCCGCGGTATCCAGCGGCGAGGCAAAGCCGGCGGCAGCCAGGTTGCTGCCGATGCCGATCAGGATCACCGGGTCGGCCCAGATGCGCCGCCCTTGACGGGAAATGACGGGCACATGACAATATCGGAGAATTTCGATTTTACCGGAGTACCCATGCTCTTCTATCCAGAAGAACGTATTGCGATATTCATTGACGGCGCCAACCTCTATTCTGCCGCTCGCAGCCTGCAATTCGACATAGATTACAAGCGGCTGCTCGACCTTTTCCGGTCGAAGGGACGGCTGATCCGGGCGTTCTACTACACGGCGCTGCTCGAGGACCAGGAATACTCGCCGATCCGGCCGCTGGTCGATTGGCTCGATTACAATGGCTACACAATGGTCACCAAGCCGACCAAGGAGTTCACCGACTCGATGGGCCGGCGCCGCATCAAGGGCAACATGGACATCGAGCTGGCGATCGACATGCTCGAGATGGCGCCGCATCTGGACCATGCCGTCCTGTTCTCGGGTGACGGCGATTTTCGCCGGCTGGTCGAGGCGGTACAGCGGCGCGGCGTGCGGGTGACGGTCGTCTCGACGATGCGCTCCTCGCCGCCGATGGTTTCGGACGATCTGCGCCGCCAGGCCGACAGCTTCATCGAGCTGCAGGATCTGGCGCCGAACATCATGCGCAATCACCATCCGCGCGACGAGACCCGGCCGATCGCCCCGGACAGACGGGTCGAGCCGGTCGAGATCGCCTGAGTTGCCGGCTTTGGCGGCGGCGGTCGCGAGCGCCGCCGAGACTCCCGACGGCCGATTGCCCGCTATGTCCCGCGCCTTGCGGCGTTTCGCGCGGCAACGCGGCAGGCGCATCCCGACTGGTTCAACGCGCCGGTGCCGTCATTCGGCGAACCTGAACCGGAGTTGCTGATTGTCGGCCTTGCACCGGGACTGCGCGGCGCGAACCGCACCGGACGCCCTTTCACCGGCGATTTTGCCGGCGAGCTGCTCTATCGCACGCTGCTCAAATCGGGCTTCGCGACCGGGCAATACGGCGCCGATATCGCGGACGGTCTGGCGCTCCGCCGTGCCCGCATCACCAACGCGGTCCGCTGCGTGCCGCCGCAAAACAAGCCGGAACGCGCCGAGATCGCCGCCTGCGGCCGGTTTCTCGCGACCGAGCTGGCGGCCTCGCCGCGCATCCGGGCGATCCTGGCGCTCGGGGCGATCGCGCACGACGCGGTGCTCGCGGCCAAGGGCCTGAAACGGGCGCGCTACAAATTCGCGCACGGCGCGGTGCACGAGCTGCCCGACGGCACGGTGCTGGCCGACAGCTATCACTGCTCGCGGCTCAACACGAACACCGGCACGCTGACCCCGCAGATGTTCGAGAGCGTCATCGCCGGCCTCGCCGATCGCCTCGCGGAGCCGCAACGCTGATGCGGTTCGGATTGTTCGGCGGCGCGTCAGCGCGACGCGGCGTGGCGGCGGCGGAAAGCGCGCGCGGCTATCACGATTTTGTCGACTACCACGTCGAGGCGGAGGCGCTCGGGTTTTACGGCAGTTTCGTCACCGAGCACCATTTCACCAAGATCGGCCAGATCTCGGCGACCTTGAACCTCTTGACCTGGATCGCCGCGCGCACGACGACGCTGCGGCTCGGCACGGCGGTGATCGTGCTGCCGTGGCACAATCCGGTGCTGCTCGCC
Organism: uncultured Alphaproteobacteria bacterium; assembly: GCA_963847345.1. GTDB lineage: Bacteria > Pseudomonadota > Alphaproteobacteria > ATCC43930 > CGMCC-115725 > DATARH01. Next base: position 223,660 of record CAWJZU010000013.1, read on the forward strand.
GAGCAGGCCGCGACGCTCGACCTCTTGTCCGGCGGCCGGCTCGATTTCGGGGTCGGCAAGGGCTATCGCAACAACGAGTTCGCCGGGTTCGCGATGCCGCCCGAGGAGGCCGAGAGCCGCTTCGACGAGGCGCTTTCGATCATCGTGAGGGCGTTCACCGCCGACGAACCGTTTTCCCATGCCGGCCACTACTGGCGTTTCGACAATATCGTCGTCGAGCCGCCGCCGGCGCAGCGGCCGCACCCGCCGTTGTGGATGGCGGCGAGCAGCGCCGAGTTCGATCCGCGGCTGCGCCCGGCGCGGCGCCAATCTGCTGCTCGACCAGTTCGCCGCGCCGGAGCTGATCGGCGAGCGCATCGCATTGTACCGGCGTGCGCTCGAGGATTCCGGGCATGTCTTCGACCGCACGCGGGTGGCGCTGGCGCGCAATTTCTGGGTCGCGAGCGACGCTTCCGACAAGGAAGCGGCATTGCGGCGCCAGGCGCAGGCCAATCAGCGGCTGCTCGATCTGTCGCGCGGCCCGGCGAGCCGTCCGACATCGCACATCCTCGGCTATTCCGACGCGCCGGGGGCGCGCGAGGCGCACGCGCTGATCGGCACGGCGGACGAGATCGCCGCGAAGCTCGACGCGCTGCATCAGGTCGGGGTCGATTACGTGCTGCTCAGCGGCCAGGGCTCGCGCGACAACCTCCGCCGCTTCGCCCGCGACATCATGCCGGCGTTCTCGGGAGTGTGAGGCCGTAGTCCGTTCCGCGATCCGCAGACCGAGCCGTCCCGGATCACGGCGTCAACGCCAAGTGCACTACTGCCACCCGTGCCCCGACCACCACGCTCGCCTGATGCGGCGCGTCGGGTCCAATTTCGCCCAAGTTGCCGGTGCCGTTCTAAATCCGCCCCTTAGCGCCACGTCTATCTACATAGCGGGCTGTCGGATCGTCGTTTTCGTTGAGTTTTCGGGCGCCCAAATGCCGGCCGGGCCCGCGTGGTGCAGGCCCGGCTGCCTTTTTGGCTCAGCGAATCTCCGCCTTCGCGGTGACGGGCTGCATGTAGTTCTGCACCACGTACTCGCCGATTTTGTAGCCCATGTCCTGGCCGACCTTCACCGAGAAGCGGTAGTGAAACCCAGCCAGAATGCGTGCTTGCGAGCACTCGTCGGTGAAGGCGCGCGCGTCGGTCCAGCGGTGGACGACACCCGGCAATGTCGGGCTCTCGAACGAAACCTCCGGTGTCTCCGCCGTACCGAAGACCGTCAGCACCACGGCGGCGAGGCTGGCGCTGGAGATGCAATGAGCACAGGGATATTCCGGATGCATCGGCGTCGGGCCGACCGGCTGCCAGGCGGCGTCGCGTTCGGTGGCCGCATTGCCGTCGAGATCGCCGTTGCGAATGGCGGTGACCGGCCGCCAGAACTCGTACGTATACTTGGCGTCGAACACGGCGATGAGCGCATCGGCCCGCGCGACCGCGGCGAGCGCGAACAGACGGGCGCTATCTACGACGCTGGGCTTCTTGGCCGCGACGATCGCGGTGATGACGGGGTAATAGATTTTACCGTCGACCGCCAACCAGAAACGCGCGTCCTCGGTCTGCCGTGCCGAGCGCTTCGTGCTGTCGCGGCCGCCGACATCCTTGATCTCATTGTAATTGACGGCCCACTCCTCGCTGTCGAGCGCGATCGGCGGCCCCGGCCGGAACTGCGACGCGCTGGTCAGGGTGAAAGGCTTGACGCCGCCCCACTGCGGCACCGCGAGGGGAGCGGTGGGGACATAGACGCCCGGCGTGGTCCGTGGCCGATAGGTGTCCGGTGCCTTTGCACCATCATTCGCACGGGCTTCCAGTAACTTGGCCGCCACAGCTTCGCCGAGCTTGACGCCCTCGGCCTTGTCCGGGCTGTTAGGGATGGAGGCGAGATAGGCTTCGAGCGCGGCCTTCATCTCGGCAGGCCCGCGCGGATCGACACCGGCGAGTACGGTTCCCGCCGCTGCCGCCGCGGCGGCCTGTTTCGAGGCGGTCGCCGCCACCGTAAGCTGTACAAGATAGGGGCGGTACTTGCGCTCGATCGAGTTGACCGCATCGAACATGGCCAGGTGGGTCATCGCCATGATCCGCTCGGCCGGAGGGGGTCCCATGTTGCGGCTGACGGCAAAAGCCACCGCCTTGTCATTCCAGTCGGTCACCACATCCGCCCGCGCCGCGATCGTCCCGAGACACAGTACGGACGACACCGCGAGAAGTCGTTTTGCGTTCATGATCGCCTTCCTCCACAGTTCGCCTGCTATCGCCGAGACCTGTCGCTCGCGCGGGGCCTCAGTCTTGGCAGCTCGCCACCGCAGAGTTCCAGGCTTCGATGAACCCAACTAGTCCAGAATTTGGAGCATCGCCGAGGTTAGACTGGGCATATGATCATCCCGCGATGCACCGGGAGACGACGCCATGATGCACTACCGACAGTTCTGTCCGATTGCCAAGGCCGCGGAGATCATTGCCGAACGGTGGATGCCGCTGATAATTCACGAACTGCTCGCCGGCAGCACACGGTTCAACGATATACGACGGGGCGTGCCGCTGATGTCCCAGACCTTGCTTTCAACGCGTCTGAAGGAACTGGAGCGTGTCGGGATCGTAGAGCGCCGTAATAACGGCGGGCGAGCGCGCGAATGGCATCTCACCGACGCGGGTAAAGCGCTGGGACCGTTGATCCATCAGTTCGGCGAATGGGGGTTGCAATATGCCCAGGATCCTCTGGAGGAGGACGATCTCGACGTTACCGTGCTGGTATGGAACATCAAACGCCGGGTCGATCCTGGCGTATTTCCAGGGCGTCGCACCACGGTCCACTTCGATTTCACCGACGCACCAGAGGGCAAGAGGCTCTGGTGGCTGGTGAACGAACGGGGCGCAGTCGATCTTTGTCCGTTCGATCCTGGTTTCCCGGTGGACCTCTACGTGACGACCGACTTGCGCACGATGATCGCCGTCTGGTTTGGCAAGCTGGTGTGGGATGCCGGGGTGCGCTCGGGTAAGATCGAAGTGATCGGTCCGCGTGAGTTGCGAGAGCGCCTGCGGTCGTGGTTCCTCTTGAGTCCGGTTGCAATGAAGAGCGATCCGGCGCCGCCTACTCAAGCCGCACTGCCGCATCCACCCGTTGCATTGAACGAGTTGCGCCGCCAGGTCACGTACACTCAAGCAGCGTCCGAGCGTTGATTTGTCCGCCGGAGCATTACCCGATGCGGCTGTTCACCGTTCCCTAGTCAGGAGCCCCATATGCCCCGTCTTCGCTTTGGCGCGTTTCTCGCACCGCATCATCCGATCGGCGAGCATCCGATGCTGCAGTTCCGCCGCGATCTCGACCTTGTCGAGCAGCTCGATCGGCTCGGCTATGACGAGTTCTGGTGCGGCGAGCACCATTCGAGCGGCTGGGAGATGATTGCCTCGCCCGAGATGTTCCTCGCCGCCGCCGGCGAGCGTACCAAGCGCATCAGGCTCGCGACCGGCGTCGTCTCGCTGCCCTATCACCACCCGTACAATGTCGCGCAGCGCATGGTGCAGCTCGACCACATGACAGGCGGGCGCGCGATCTTCGGCTCCGGGCCGGGGGCGCTGGCCTCGGACGCGCACACGCTGGGCATCGACCCGATGGTGCAGCGCGACCGCCAGGACGAGGCGATCGGCGTGATCCGCCGGCCTGATGCGCGGCGAGCGCGTCACCCATGAAAGCGACTGGTTCGTCCTGCGCGACGCGGCACTGCAACTCCTGCCGTTACAGGACGAGATGCCGTTCGCGGTCGCCTCGCAGATCAGCCCGTCCGGCATGACGCTGGCCGGCAAGCACGGGATCGGCGTGATCTCGATCGGCTCCCTGTCCGAGGAGGGGCTCAACGCATTGCCGACGCAATGGGGCTTCGCCGAGACCGCGGCGCAAAAGCACGGCGCCAAAGTCGATCGCCAGGATTGGCGCGTGCTGCTGTCGTGGCATATCGCCGAGACACGGGAAAAGGCAATCGCCGAGGCGCGCGAGGGCCTGTTGCGGCATCACAACGAATACATCGTCGGCACGTTGCAGCGGCCCGGCGCGACGCCGTTCAAGAACACCGACGAGGCGATCGAAAAGACCGCCTACTCGCCAGCCGCCGCGGCGACGATCGGCACGCCGGACGATCTGGTCGCGCGCATCAAATCGGTGCTGGAAATCAGCGGCGGGTTCGGCACCGTTGTCGGCTTCGTGCACGACTGGGCCAACCCGGAAAACACGGCGCGCAGCTGGGACATGGTGGCGCGCTACGTCGTGCCGGAGATCAACGGCTATCTGACTGGTCTCAGGCGCTCGCAGCACTTCGTCGCGACCGAGCGCGCCGTCTTTGACCGCGCCAAGGAGGCGATCATGGCCAAGGTCTACGAGAACGAGGCCGCCGTCGCCGCGCTGGCGCTGACGCGCGGCTCACGTCTCGGCGACGTCGCCTCGGCCAGCAACGCCCCCGATCTGGAGCAGGCGCGTCTCGACAAAGCCAGGCGCGACCAGCAAGCGCGCGGGCAGGCAGCGGAGTAATCCCGTCGCGCCGCGATCCCGGCGCCCGCGTACCCCAGGTGCCTGGACCGCCGCATAGTGGCTCGGTTTGAAGATGCTTCGGGTACCTCGGTCTCGTATTTGCTTGACGCGGTGCATTCTAAAAAATGGCGCCGAGTCAAAGGCACTTTGCCCAAGACCAGCACAAGGGACCGCTGGCCGAAACAAGAAAGCTGAACGGGAGGCTTCGATGATTATCAGGGTATTGACAACAGCGATAATGCTAATTCTATCGGGTTATGCATTCTGGGAGGGTGTCTTAGGAAGCACACGCACTAAATCCATTCGGAATTATGTTCTTAGCTGTCGCGGGTGTTATTTGGTTCGGATGGAGACCGCTAAGAGAGAGTTTTAGATCAGCCAGAGATGAGTCTGATATCCCGATCATTCGGCTCAACTCTACCCTGATAGAAGGCATGATAAGTTCGATGAAGCCTGCGCCGCCTCCGCGAGAATCACCATCTTCCTAACACCATCAGCTATTGGAATTTCAAAGAGTTATTACCGACCACCGTACCACGTTGCCTTGGCGGCGCGGGCGTGCGAGGCTCGGCGGCATCTCGTTTCCGGAGGAGAAGACATGCTCAAGATCTACGGCATCCCGCGCTCGCGCGCGTTCCGCACGCTGTGGATGGCGAAGGAGCTGGGGCTCGAATACGAAAACATTGCGATCGACATGGGCAAGGGCGAGACGCGCACCCCCGAATTTCTCGCGATCAACCCGAACGGGCACATCCCGGCGATCGACGACGACGGCTTCGTGCTGTGGGAATCGATGGCGATCAACCTTTACCTCGCCAAGAAGCACGCGCGCGGCAGCCTGTACCCGATCCTCTTCGAGGACGAGGCGCGCACCTGGCAGTGGAGCTTCTGGGGCATGACCGAGGTCGAGCGGCCGGTCCTGACCGCGATGTTCCACCGCGCGCTGTTGCCAGAGGACAAGCGCGATCCGGCGCTGGCCGACCAGTGCGAACACGAACTGGGGCGGCCGCTGATGGTGCTCGATCAGGCGGTGGCGAACCAGCCCTACCTGCTCGGCGAGCATTTCACCGTCGCCGATCTGAACGTCGCCAGCATTCTCTCTTGGGCGCGGCCGGCGCGGATCGACTTCTCGCATGTGCCAAAGGCGGCGGATTGGCTGAAGCGCTGCGCCGAACGCCCCGCCGCGCGGGCCGCCCGCGACCTGCAGCGCTGAGCCGCCACCGCCATGGCGCAAGGGAAATCGGAAACCGTCGTCTATGTCTCGAATGCCGGCGACCCGAGTATCTCGGTGCTGTCGCTGGATCGGGCCAAGGGCGATGTCGAGCTGATCGAAAACACCGAAATCCCCGGGGCCGAAGAGCCGTCGCCGACCAGCATGCCGCTGGCACTTAGCCCCGACCGGCGCTTTCTGTACGCTGCGCTGCGCAGCGAGCCATTCACGGTCGTGACCTTCGCGATCGATCCGGCGAGCGGCAAGCTGACGCATCGGCACAGCTGCGCCGCTCGAAGCGAGCATGGCCTATACGACGGTCGACCGCACCGGGAAATGGCTGCTCGCGGCCTCCTATCCGGCCGGCAAGGTGACCGTGAACCCGATCGACGCGGACGGCAAAGTGACGGCCCCCGCTTGCCAGATGCTGACGGACCGCCCGAAGGCGCATTGCATTGCGCTGGACGCGGCGAACGAGCACGCCTACTGCGCGGTGCTCGAACAGGATCTGATCCTCCAAATGAAATTCGATGCGGCTTCCGGCAAGCTCAGCCCCAATACCCCGGGGGAGATCGCGACCAAAAGCGGCGCCGGCCCGCGCCACTTGGCGTTCCATCCGAACGGCCGGTTTCTTTACCTGATCACCGAGACGACCGCGACGATCGGGGCTTACGCGATCGACACCAAATCCGGCACGCTCAAGGAGCTGCAGTTCGTCGACATGCTCGCCGCGCCGCCGAAGGAGAAGCCCGCCGCGGCCGATCTGCACGTGACGCCGGACGGGAAATTTCTTTACGGCAGCGAGCGCCGCGGCAACATTCTGGTCGGGTTCCGTATCGATCCCCACAAGGGCACGCTGACGCTCGCCGGACGTTGCGCGACCGAGACGACACCGCGCGGCTTCGGTATCGAGCCGACGGGGAAATTCCTTCTGTCGGTCGGCCTCAATTCGCACAACATGACCCTTTACGCGATACGCCCGAACGGTTCGCTCGACCCCGTGAAGCAGCACGCGATGGGCAAGAACCCGAACTGGATCGAATTCGCCGATCTCAAGTAGGGGGTCGCGGGGACCTCCTGTCGATTTTGCGTCGCCACCATGCGTGCCGCGCTCTGTCCGAGTCGGTCGCATGTTCTCGATATGCGGACGGTGTGTGTTTGCTGTCCGAGCTTCCTGTGATACAATGTAAACATTGTTAACAGGAGTGGAAAAAGATGGCTAAGTCGGTTCCGATCGCCGCCCGCATCGATGCCGATCTGGAGGCGGCGAAGCAGGAGCTCGAGGGAGCCCGGGCAAAGCCGATGCCGACGGAGCGCGAGCGGGCCGCCACCTCGGATGTCAGAAATGGGCGCGGTCAATCTCAAATATCTCGGCCCCGACGACGTGCATTTTCGACGTGCGCCAGCAGGGCGGGGACAATGGTCGAGCTGGCGATGCCGCACTATGAACTGACCCCGGTCAAGAAGGCGGATGAATAGCAAGCCGGCCACAAGTCGGAAGAGCGGAGCGTGTGCCGCCAAGTGTCGGCCGAATGCCTCCGCTTATCCGACCTTCGATCTGTTCGCCATCGTCAAGCAGATTGTGGGCCGGGGCGCAATTCCACTCACCGGCCGAGCCGTGGGTCGGCACGGCCACCCCTGAGGCCAATCAACGACCCCGAACGCGGACGGCTGCACGAAAATTGGCTTTACGAAAATTCGGGCTGAATGATCCGGCGGCGCTGATCCCGGACGCCGGCGTCGGTGATGTGACGGCTTTTGCCTCGTCTGCCGAATAACATCTTGTTCCGGCGTGCGGCAAGTATAAGAATGGTCAGGCAAGTATTGGCGGCGAAAATTCGCGGTTCGAAAACCAGTATAAACTGCCCGCCGTGTTAGACACACTTGATCGTTAACGCGGGGACTTCATGGCGACTTCGAAAAATTTGGCTTAATAGGGGTTATGAGACATCGGCGCGGGTTTCGGCAGGCGCAGAAACACAATATGTTGATTAGGTTGCGTGCCGCGCCTGTTTTCTTCGAGTGGCCCCGGCGATCAGCCCGGTAATCTAATCGCGTCAATCTGTAGAAGTGTCGAGAGATCGTCGCGATGGTTCCAGATTTCAGCAATCCGACCATTCTCGATTCGAAAAATGTTGACGCCTGAGAATTTCACATCTTGATTAGTTGCCGGAAATCCCCGGTATGGCCCGGTGTGCTTGGCGGTAATCGTCCAGCGCACGGCAACCTTATCGCCCTCAGCCAATATGATATCGGGAACCAATTTCAAGTCGGTGAAAGCCGCATCGGTTCGCCTCGCTCGGGCTGCGAAACCGGATGGACCGGATTCTTCATGGCCCAAAGGGTCATGACGAATACAATCCGGAGTGATGATGTCCGTTGCCGTGCCGATAGTGCCGACCGACAAGTGTTCGTAAAAGCGTTCGACAATGCTCTTGTTTTCTTCGGTACTCATTAGGTCGCATGCCTCGCGAATTGCGTCTTTCACGCCGACCACCGCTCGGCTACGGCAAGGATGACCGGCTATTAGCGATGTGATCCACGCCGTCATACACCCCGAGTGCCCGCTCCGCCTCCCGGACCACTACCGCAGTCGCCTCCGCTCCCATCTCACGTTCGAGATCGGTGCGCCGTTCGAGGAAAAGCTCGTAAACCCGACGGCGCCGCGCCTCGGCGCCCGGCACCTCGCCATAGCTCACGATGTCGAAACCGGCGACTTCAAGCAGCGGTCTGTGATCGGGGACTGGCGGCGGCGCGCTCGGCGGCGAGGTGGTCCGGTCCCCGCTCATGAAGGCGAGACGTGCGCCCGGTCGCATGACCCGGGCAATCTCGATAAAGGCCCGGCCCAGGTTGGGTACCATCCAGAACACTGCCATGCTCATCGCCGCATCAAAGCTGCCGTCAGCAAAGGGCAGCGCCCCAATATTGGCGATTTCAAAAGTGGCGTCGGCACTACCGAAATCAGCCGCACGGGAGCGTGCCGCCTCTACGGCAAGCGGCACCATGTCCATGCCGACCAGTCGTGCCCCGGTCTCGCGCGCCACCCACAGACCGGGTCCGCCGCGACCGCAGCCGAGATCCACGAATACCTGCCCTGGTCCTACCCGAAGCGCGGCGGCAATCTGGCGGAGTTCGTCAAGACCGGTGTAGTTCAGCGGCTGCACTTCCGCTACATAGTCGCGGCCATAGACCTCCTGAAATACTGCCAGATAAGCCGGGCTTATTGCCTGGCCGGCGAAGAGCGTCTCCAGAGCACGGAAATGGTGCTCTTGATTCCAAGCGGGAACTATTGCTTCGGTCGCCATCTCAGGACCTTCGATGCCCATACTGCCGGGCGATATTCTGGGCCATCGATCAGGTAGGCATTATCCGACATTGCCCAGATTGCCAGAGTTTTGAGCCGACATTCGCCAGACACCCGGCAGATTTAATGCCAGGATCGCGCCTTTGAACGGCTTGTGCAACGGCAAATCGCGCCCACCACCGGCAAAAGGCGGTCAACGTGAATGGTTGACGGCAACGGAATGCGGAACTGTGCTGCTTTCCCCAGACCGAGGAATGCTTCTCCTGTCGCCGTAAGCTTCCGCAAAAACTTGACGAAAATATTGTGCGATTATCAGAGTTTTGCAAAAACTCTGAGGCGACGACCCAGACCAAAAGCCGCGAATTTTCCTTAATCCTCGTTATGCGACAGAGGCGCGGCAAACGCAGGGGTGCTGCCGAGACTAGTTTGAGCGGTGACGAGGATGAACGTAAGTCCGCGACGGCAAAAGGAAGAACGTCGCCCCGAGGCGGCATGTCCAGCACGCCGTTTCGACGGACGAACAGCGCTGATCCGGCCGCATCGGAACAGCACCGCCATCTGCGCGGTGACGACGCGAAATTCGCCGCATTGCAGGAGTATTCATAATCGGCGGAATGGGTCGGAGTGGATGGCGTGAGGGGCGTTTGCTGTTCTTTTGCTGCAAAATCCACCCTCCGCCGTCGCGAAATCCGCGCGGCGCAAGGGGTTGGCGTCGGCGTTTGCTGCAAATTCGCTGCAGAAGCAGCAAACCGTGCCCGGAACAGGGAAAAAAACGGCGCACGATCGCGAACCGGCTGCCGGATGCAGCCGCCGGTGTATGGAATTGCGGGCCGTCCCTTGCGTCAGGTCAGGACGGTGCGGCGGCGCAACTGGGTCAGGATGCGGTCGGCCAGCGTGTCCGGATCGGCTTCGGTCGTTTCCAGGCGGAGTTCGGGGTTCTCGGGCGGCTCGTAT
>CAWJZU010000014.1:0-140370 GCA_963847345.1 uncultured Alphaproteobacteria bacterium
TCCTGAGCGGCGGCGGCTCCCGGTCTTCGAGAGCCAGAGGGAGAGGACAAAGCCTGTCAGGGCGAGCCTGGAGCGAAGAGAGCGTTCCGGGCTCGCCCCCGGGCCGGGCGGTTCCGGCAGGGGGCCCTCCCCGCTCTCCGGAGTCGTCCTCATGCCGGATACACCAACCCGCTTCGATTTCAGGAAACGCGTCGCCTACGACGCAGATGCCAAGCGCCGCTTTCATCGCCACGCCCGCACGCAGCTCTTGAAACTCGCCGAAGCGCTCGGCCTCGAGCCGGGCGACTACGATCTGCGCTCCAACGCAGGCGGCATCGCCGTCAGCGGCGAGATCACAATGCATGCCGATCGCCTCTATGTGCAGGCGAGCCAATCGGCCACGGGCGCCGATACCGGCATCCTGTTCCGCTCGTGCGAAGGGCGGCGCGACTACACTGGCCGGCGCAACAATTTCGCCTCGCTCGACCTGCTGCACCGGCCCGACGAACTCGCCGCGCTGATCCGCCGGCATGTTTCGGTCGAGGGAGGCGCGGCATGAGCAAACAGAAACTGGACCCGGCCGTCCTCGCCCAATTCACTGGCAGCGAGCACTGGTACCGCCACGGCCTGGTGCGCGGCATCCTCTTTACCGACGGCGCCAAATACGTCGCCGATGCCGGTGGCGCCTACTGGTTAATTGATGAAATCGCGATCGCGCAGCGTTTCGAGAAAGCGGTTTCGGTCGAGGAATTCCAGGTCTGGAAGCTGACGGTCAATTCCGACCGCACGGCAAAGCTCGCCTGCGAGGACGGCAACGGCCGTAGCGTCTTCGAGAAGGCGATCGAATACACCGACTTCCCGGCCGACAGCATCGAGCTGTGGTTCGAGAACAGCACGATCTATCTGCCGAGCGAGCGCTGATCGTTACGGGGAGCCGCACGGTGCGGCTTCCCGCCTTTCAACCAAGAAACCCGATGGAGCCAACCATGAAGACCTACACCGCCGAATTCCGCACCGACATCAATTACGCAACCCGCGAGTTCAAAGCGCGCTCGCCGCGGGACGCGCTCAGGAAGGCACGCGCCTTTTCCGACGGCCATGCCGATGCGCTGAGTTTCGAGCACTACAGCGGCGCTCATCCCGTCAACGAGATCGCCGTCAGCGACGCAGAAGGCGACGAGGTCGCGCTGTGGCAGGACGAGGATCTGCACCTGCGCCTCGCGGCCGGCGATCTCTTCGATGCGCTGGAATTGTGCGTCGATTGCCTTTCCGAGCTGGCGCGGCTCGACGATGGCACGCCGTCGGTCAGCGCACTCGATGGGCGCGCGCGGCGATCGCCAGGGCGAAGGGCGATGCCATCTGCCGCGGAGCTCGCCCGTGCAAGCTGATGCCCGACCCGGAGAAGATGAACGGCGACCGCGCCGAATGGGCCGCGGCCACGCTCAGGCATTTTCAGTGCATGACGGGCTGCGACTACGAGGACAGCCTCGGCGATCTGCTCGGCGACCTGATGCACTGGAGCGACCGCAACAATTTCGATTTCGAGGCCGCCCTCTGTCGCGCCCGCGGCCACTACGCCGTGGAAACCGTGGGGGACCGGTCATGATCGCCCGCATCCGTCTGGTGGATGGCGACCCTGTCTACATCGACACCGATGATCTCGACCATGCCCGGCGGCGCGGGCGCAAAGTGATCCCGATCCGCGACCGAGTGGGCCGCCGCAAATCGCGCTGCGGCGAGGGCGATCTGTTGCTGCTGATCGACAACATTGCCGATGGAGGCGATCGATGAGCCGCCTCTACCGCATCTTCAATCAGGGCGAGATCGCGAGCCTTGGCGCCGGCTGGCGCTCGGTTATCGCACTCGCCCCCGGCCGCAAATGGATCACGGTCGTCGACTGGACGACGCTGGAGACGGCACGGCTGCCGATCGACCTCTGGCAGCGCCTCGGTGCGCGGCCGACGAGCAGCTATTCGGCGCGCCGTATCAGAGCGGCCATCAAGGCGCGGCTGCGCTACGTCCGGAAAACCAGAACGATCAGCGCCGCCGCTGCGCTGCTGAAATGAGCGAGAGGGAAAGGGCCGCAGGGGCGAGGTGAGATCCGGGAAGAGAGCGAGAGCGCTTCGCCGGACCTTGCCCCGGACCGCCTGACGCGTCTCCGGGGGCGCCCTGCCGCTCTCCCCGGAGATCTTCCATGCTTGCCACCTCTACCGCCGCGGCCAAGCCCGCGGTGCTGCCGCTGTTCGCCGCCGCCCCGGCCCCAGACAAGGTATCGGGGCTTTTTCATGCCGCAACCGAGCTTGCGCGCCTCCTCGGGCAGGGCCGCGCCCTCGACAGCCGGGCCTTGCGTTCGGCGATGGAGGCGGCGTTCGGCGCCTCGGATGCTTCGGGCGCCTGGGCCTGGAAGGATGCCTACGAAGCCGCTGAGGCGGCGCAGGTCTTGTTCCTGCGCAAATTCGGCCGTGCCATGCGAACCCGCGCCGGCTCCGCCACCGCGATGCTCGAGATGCTGAACCGGCTCGGCGAGCGTCTGCCGTCGCAGACCCGCCGCTCAGAGGAAAGCAACCGCTTCCAGCAATTCTCGACGCCGATCGCCCTGGGTCTTGCCGGCGCCGAGGCCGCGGCGATGACGCCGGACGATCTGGTTCTCGAACCCTCAGCCGGGACGGGCCTGTTGGCGATTTTCGCCGAACTCGCCGGCGCCGGTCTAGCGCTGAACGAGATCGCCGATACCCGTGCCGGGTTGCTCGCCCGGCTCTACCGCGAATGCGCCGTCACAAGACACAACGGCGAGCACATCCACGATCTGCTCGATCCGGCGGTGCGGCCGAGCGTCGTGCTGATGAACCCGCCCTTCTCGGCCTCTCCGCATATTGAGAAGCGCTTCGCTGAGGCTGCCTTCCGGCATCTGGCCTCGGCCTTTGCGCGGCTGCGCGAGGGCGGGCGCCTTGTCGCGATCACCGGCCATAATGTCGGACCTGAGGAACCGGGATGGCGTGACGGGTTCGTGCGGCTGCAGGAACGGGGCGGGCGCGTCGTGTTCAGCGCGGCGATCTCGGGCCAGACCTATGCCCGCCACGGCACGACGATGGATACGCGGCTTACCGTCATCGACCGGGTCCCGGCGCAGGACCCGCACCACTTTCCGCTATCGCCGGGCAAGGCAGCAAGCGCGGCCGAGTTACTTGATCAGGTGATCCGCCTGGTGCCGCCGCGCCCGGCGCTCACCCCTCTCCCCGCCCCCGTGTTTCTATCGGCACGGATCGCACCGCAATCGCGGCCCGCGGCGACGTCGCTGCTGCAGCCTTCTGCTGTCCCACGGCCGAGCGCCGTCGAACTCGCCTACGAGATCCCGGATCAGGTCCGGGACAGGCTCTGCGACTGGGCGCCGGCCGAGCGCGGGCGTCTCACCGCCGCGCTCTACGAGGGCTATGCGCTGCAGACCTTGCGCATCGCCGGGGCGCAGCCGCATCCGACCAAGCTTGTGCAGTCGGCCGCAATGGCCGCCGTCGCGCCGCCGCGCCCGTCCTACAAGCCCTTGCTGCCGTCGCGCCTGGTTGAGGGCGGCCTCCTGTCGGACGCGCAGCTCGAAAGCGTCGTCTACGCCGGGGAAGCGCATGCGGGTCATCTCGCCGGGTCCTACACGGTCGACGAGACCTGGGACCAGGTCGCCGCCGCTCCCGACGGGGCGGCAGGCGCGGTGCGCTTCCGGCGCGGCTGGTTTCTCGGCGACGGCACCGGGGCCGGCAAGGGCCGCCAGGTCGCCGCGATCATTCTCGACAACTGGCTCAAGGGCCGCCGCCGCGCCTTGTGGATCTCGAAGTCCGACAAGCTGATCGAAGACGCCGAACGCGACTGGACGGCGCTTGGCGGCTACCGCTCCGACCTCGTGCCGCTGTCGCGCTTCAGGCAGGGCGCCGCGATCAATCTCTCCGAAGGGATCCTGTTCACGACCTACGCGACATTGCGCACGCAAGCCAAAGAGGAGCGCAAAAGCCGCGTCCAGCAGATCGTCGACTGGCTCGGCTCCGGGTTCGATGGCGTCGTCGTGTTCGACGAAGCGCATGCGATGGCCAATGCCGCCGGCGACAAAGGGGAACGCGGCGAGAAGAAACCCTCACAGCAGGGCCAGGCGGGATTGCGCCTGCAGCACGCATTGCCCGAGGCACGCATCCTCTATGTCTCGGCGACCGGTGCTACGACGGTGCAGAACCTGGCCTACGCCGCCCGGCTCGGCCTCTGGGGCACCGGCGATTTCCCGTTCGCGACCCGCGCCGAATTCGTGGCGGCCATGGAAGGCGGCGGCATCGCCGCGATGGAGGTGCTGGCGCGCGACCTGAAGGCGCTCGGCCTCTATGCGGCGCGCTCATTGTCGTTCGACGGCATCCTCTACGAAGTTGTCGAGCACTCTCTGACGCCGGAGCAGATCGCGATCTACGATTCCTATGCCGACGCGTTCCAGATCATTCACCGGAACCTGAAGGCGGCGCTGGAGGCGGCCAACATCACCGGCGCCGACGGCGGCACCTACAACCGCCACGCCAAGGCAGCGGCGCGCTCGGCTTTCGAATCGAACAAGCAGCGCTTCTTCAATCATCTGCTGACGGCGATGAAATGCCCGACGCTGATCGCCGCCTTAACGCGCGATCTCGATGCCGGCCATGCCGCGATCGTGCAGATCGTCTCGACCAACGAGGCATTGCTAGAGCGCCGCCTCGCCGAGATCCCGAGTTCGGAATGGGGCGATCTGTCGATCGACATCACGCCGCGGGAATACGTGCTCGATTATTTGAAGCACTCGTTCCCGACGCAGCTGTTCGAGCTCTACACCGACGAGGAGGGCAACCTACATTCGCGTCCGGTGACCGACCCCGACGGCAATCCGGTGCAATCGCGCGAGGCTGTCGAACGGCGCGACCGGATGATCGAGCATCTGGCGTCATTGCCGCCGGTGCAGGGCGCGCTCGATCAGATCCTGCACCGCTTCGGTACGGAGATGGTCGCCGAGGTGACCGGACGCTCGCGGCGCATCGTGAAGCGCGGCGACCGGCTCTGCGTCGAGACCCGGCCCGCTTCGGCGAATTTCGCCGAGACATCCGCGTTCATGGATGACGACAAGCGCATCCTCGTCTTCTCCGATGCCGGCGGCACCGGGCGCAGCTACCACGCCGATCTCGGCGCCCGCAATCAGCGCCAGCGCATCCATTACCTGTTGGAGCCCGGCTGGAAGGCGGACGCCGCGATCCAGGGTCTCGGGCGCTCGAACCGCACCAACCAGAAACAGCCGCCGGTGTTCCGTCCCGTCGCGACCGACGTCAAGGGTGAGAAGCGCTTCCTGTCGACGATCGCACGGCGTCTCGACACGCTGGGCGCGATCACCCGGGGACAGCGCCAGACTGGCGGCCAGGGCCTGTTCCGCGCCGACGACAATCTCGAAAGCCCCTATGCCCGCGCGGCACTGCGCCAGTTCTACCAGCTGGTCCACGCCGGAAAAGTCGAGGGCTGTTCTCTCTCCGAGTTCGAGGAGGCGACCGGTCTCGATCTGTGCGACGGGGACGGCTCCTTGCGCGAGGAACTGCCGCCGGTCACGCAATTCCTCAACCGCGTGCTGGCCCTGCGCATCGCCTTGCAGAACCGGCTCTTCGCCGTCTTCGAGGAATTGCTCGACGCGCGCATCGAAGCCGCAATCGGCGCCGGCATCTACGATCTCGGCGTCGAGACGCTGACCGCCGAAAGCTTCAACATCGTCGAGCGGCGCACGGTCTACACCCATGCCCAGACGGGCGCCGAGACCGCCTGCTACCGGGTGCTGCGCCGCGACCGCAATCGGCCTTTGCCTCTCGCCGATGCGCTCTCGAATGCCGCGACCGCGGGCGCCCGGCTCATCATCAACGAGCAGTCGCACCGCGCCGCGGTGCAGGTGCCGGCGGCGAGCCTGATGCTCGATGACGGACGGGTGCAGCCGCGTACCCGCCTGGTGCGGCCGATGGCGCGCGATACGCTGAGCATGGACGAATTCGCCCGCTCGCACTGGCGCGAGGCCACCGAAGCGCAATTCGCGGCGCTGTGGCAGGCCGAAGCCGCTCGGGTGCCGGAATTCACCGACAGCGAATTTCACATCATCACCGGCCTGCTCTTGCCGATCTGGGACCGGCTGCCGTCGCGCAACATGCGCGTCTACCGCTTCGAGACCGATGAAGGCGAGCGCGTCATCGGCCGGCTCGTCGCGCCCGAGGAATTGGGCCGGCTCCATCAGTCGCTCGGGTCCGAGGCCCCTGCCCTCTCCGCCGCGGAAGCCTGGAGCGCCGTTCTCGACCGCGGCGCCATGATCGACCTCGCCGGCGGATTGCAGTTACGGCGCTCGCTGAGCATGGGCGCAACGCGGGTCGAACTGACCGGCTTCTCCGAAGGCGGCACGGTCGGCATCCTGAAATCGCTCGGTCTCGTCTCCGAGATCATCGCCTGGCGCCTGCGCCTGTTCGCGCCGGTGTCCGAGGAAGGCCCGGCGATCCTCGCCGCGCTGCTCGCCCGACATAAGCTGATCGCCGTCCGCTCGCGCGCCGACGCGGCCTGATCCGGACATGCGCTGTGAACAGCCAGGCTGGCGATCTGGCGCGCCGCCTCGCGCGCGAGGCCGAGGCGGTGTGCCGCCATTATCTCCCGCACGGACGCCGCAACGGGCGTTACTGGGTTACCGGCGATATCGACGACACGCCGGGGCGCAGCCTCTATGTCCGCCTCTCCGGTCCCGAAAGCGGCCCCGGCGCCGCCGGCAAATGGAGCGATGCCGCGACCGGCGAGCACGGCGATCTGCTCGATCTGATCGGCCGCCGCCGGCACCTGTCGCGCGTTGCCGACGCGATCGGCGAGGCTCGCGCTTTTCTCGCCCTGCCGCACCCCTGAAATACCGGTGCCCTATTTCGGCACCCCCGCGCGCCGTCCGGTTCGGCGGAAGCAGCCCGTCGTCTCTTTGCCGCCGGACGTCCGGTTCCCGGCACTCCGGCCGAAACCTATCTGCGCACCCGCTTGATCACCGCCCGGCTCGACTGGCCGTCCCTGCGCTTTCATCCCTCGGTCTGGTACCGCGAGAGCGAAGCGCATCCGCGCGAAGCCTGGCCGGCATTGCTGGCCGCAGTCACCGATCATGCCGGCAACATCACCGGCATCCAGCGCTGCTGGCTCGATCGCACCGGCACGGAAAAGGCGCCGGTCGCCGATCCGCGCCGCGCCCTCGGCCATCTCATCGGCAACGGCGTCCGCTTCAGCGTCGCAGCAGCGCCTGCCCCGGCGCAAGCCGGGGTCCTCGCCGCCGGAGAAGGCGTCGAAACGATGCTGGCGCTCGCCTCGGTGCTGCCGTCGCTGCCGCTGATCGCCGCCCTCTCGGCCAACCACCTCGGCGCCCTTGCCTTCGCTCCCTCCTGGCGCCGCCTCTATGTCGCGCGCGACAACGATATCGCCGGCCGTTATGCGGCAACGCGATTGCACGAACGCGGTCAGGCCGCCGGTCTCGAAGTCCGCGACCTCGTGCCGGTGCACGAGGACTTCAACGCCGATCTCTGCGCCCTCGGCCCCGCCGCGCTCCTGGCGCATCTCGCTCCGCAGCTCGTCCCCGCCGATCTCGCCCGCTTCGCCGCCGTTCCGGGCGGCCCGGCATAGCGATGCCGTCGCACGGGATCGCGCCGGAAGGAGGAAACGCTGCCGTGCGGCGGCGGACAGCCTTTCCGCCGGAAACAGAGGGCCGCGCCACGGCCTTCCCGAGCGGCGATCTGCCGGAGCCGCCGGGCGGCCCGAAAGAGGGCCGCCCTGATCCTCGGCGCAATGGCGCGGGGTGCGCATTTTCCGCCGCCGGCCCGGCAGAGAGCGGGCCGGCTTTGCATCGCGAAGCAAAATGCTTCCCCGCCGCCATCCTCCGCTTCGCTGCGGCCCTTGCGGGTGCGCCGCGTCTCCGTCTCCGGCTGGGTGATCGCCGTGAAGGCCGCGATGGGCGCGGCCGAATTCCCTCCGGCAGAAAGGCCCCGCCATGACGACGCACGACAGTCCCCTCCCCTTCCCCAATAGCGAACCCGACACCGAACACCACGCCGCCTCGCCGACCGCGTACCTGCTCGACGAGCTGGCGCTGTACGGCTACCGGCCGGGACAGGACGAGCCCGATCCGCGGCCGATGCCCGGAGACGAAACCGTCGAGGGCCATCTCGGCACAATCGCCGAAGCGCTCGAAGCCCTGTTCGCCGGCACCCGCCTCGAGGACGATGCCGCCGACCTGTTCTGGGCCTTCGTCAATTTGTTCCACCGCAAGGCCGAGCGCGTCGAGCGCGAGCTCGACACCAACGAGCAGGCGCAGCGCAAGAGCCAGCTCGAGCAGGACGGCTCCGAAGTTAAATCGGTCGAGCTCGAACGGCTGACCGCGCAGGGCCTGAGCCTCATCGAACGGCGCAACGCCTTCGAATTCTGCCGCGATCACGCCGCCCGCCTGTTCGAGGCTTCGACCGGCACGCTGTGGCGGCCGCAGGCTGGCTCGATGGTCAATCGCCGCACGCTGACGGCCGCGATGATCGACAGCCGCGACTTCCTCGCCGCCCGCCGCAAGGCCGACGCCGAGATCATGGCGCCCGCCGGCCCGCGCATCGCCTTCACCGGCGGCATCGACTGCAACGACCACATCCGCATCTGGGACGCGCTCGACCGGATCCGAGCCCGCCATCCCGACATGGTGCTGCTGCACGGCGGCAGCCCGAAGGGCGCCGAGCGCATCGCCGCCTGCTGGGCCGATAATCGCAAGGTCCCGCAGGTCGCCTTCAAGCCGGACTGGACGCGGCACGCCAAGGCGGCGCCGTTCAAGCGCAACGACCGCATGCTCGAGGCGCTGCCGATCGGCATCGTCGCCTTCCCCGGCTCCGGCATCTCCGCCAACCTCGCCGACAAGGCCAAAGCCCGCGGCATACCGGTGTGGCGCTTCAGCGAGCCGGCAACTGCCGGCAAGGGCGGCGCTTAGCGCCGCCTCTCTCCCATGTCATCCCGATCATTGGCAGGCCATTGCGCTTCGGCAGGCCGCGGCCAGGTCGATTCTGATACCTTTCGAAATCCCGACAAGTTCGCCTATGAGGCTCGCCGGTGCGGGTGTCATTGCTGTCTCGGGTGCGGATGTGATATTTTACATCATATAAAAGGGTAATAGATGAACGACATCGGCGAACACACCATGCCTCCGGCCATTGCCGCCGATCCGATCCTGAAGCGTTTCCGCGCTGCTCTCGATCAGATATACGGCGACAGGATCGAGCGCGTGGTGCTGTTCGGGTCGCGCGCGCGCGGCGATGCGCGTGCGGATTCGGATTACGACGTGGCGGTCTTTCTCAAAGACCTCAAAGCCGGCGATCTCGCCCATCGCTGGCGTGAGCTGGACCGGCTGGCCGATCTGCGCAGCGCAATCCTCTACGACACGGATGCGTTCGTCGATGCCTGGGCTTACCCCGCCGGCGCCTACCGGGACTGCACCTCGCTGATGCGCGAGATCCGACGCGACGGTGTCGACCTGTGACACCGGAAGCGCGGGAACATCTCGACAGGGCGCGCGAATATCTGACCAAAGGGCGCAGCCTGCTCGATGTGCTGCATTTCGCCGATGAGGCGGGCCGGGCGGCTTATCTCGCCGGTTTTCATGCCGCCGAGGCGCTGATCTCCGAGCGCACCGGCAAGGTGGCGCGCACCCATGAGGGTGTGAACAGGGAGTTTCACCGGCTGACGCGCGACGATCCCGGCATCCACACCGAGCTGCGGGCCTTTCTCGGCCGCGCCTACAATCTCAAGGCCATTGCCGATTACGAAACCGGCCCGGGATCGCTCGTATCTTCGGAGCAGGCCGAGGCGGCGCTCGCGACCGCGGTCCGATTTGTCGAAGCTGTTGCCGGGCTTCTGGGCGAAACCGGCGCATGACCGGTTACTCGATCGTCTTCGCATGGCCAATCGTCAGGAAATCATCGACAGGCTGCGGCAGAACGAAGCCGCCTTGCGGGCGCGCGGCGTCAGCCATGCCGCCCTGTTCGGCTCGCGTGCCCGCGGCGACAACCGGCCCGACAGCGACATCGATATCATGGTCGAGATCGACCCGGCGGCCGGGATCGGCGTCTACGAGTATGTCGCGCTCAAGGATCACGTCGCGGCGCTGCAGGTCCCGTCATGGCTCCCCCTCTCTGCCCCCCCCCGCCGGGTCCTCCACTGCGTTCCGGCCCCGAGGAGGTGCGGTCAGGGCCCTAAGCGGTCTCCGAGCGCGAGCCATCGCAGGAACGGTTCCTGCGAACTCAAACCTCAGAAAAGGAGACTACGATGGCTATTACACTCGGAACCTTCGAAGCAGGAGAACGGCACCTTCACCGGTACACTCCGGACCCTCAACGTCAACGCGGCGATCAGCATCGTCCCCGTGGACAAGCACTCCGACAACGCCCCGGACTACCGGGTCTATGCCGGACAGCGCTACGAGGTCGGCGCGGGCTGGAGCCAGGTCGCCAAATCGAGCGGCGAGACCTACGTGAACCTGAAGATCGCGGCCCCGGAATTCGGGCCGAACTGGGTTCGCTGCCGCCTCGTCAAGCTCGAGAACCCGAGCGATGACGGCGCCACCCACATCGCGCTGTGGGAGCCGCGCGACCGCTAACGGCAAGGCCCCGCCGCGGGCAACTGCGGCGGGGTTTTCCCACTGCTCAAAGGCATCGATGCGGCCTCGCGCCGGTTGCGGCAGCGTCCGGGGGAAGAGTCTGTCTCGCCGGATCTTCCAGCCTGCCGGCTCGAACCGGACCGCCTCAAAGGATGCGCGGTGCCCCCAATTTTGCCGAGCGCAAGGAGCGCGCGTTCGCGCGCCGGTTATTTCCACGCTCGACAAAATCGGCTCCCCCGCGCCCCGCTGCGCGGCGCCCCTCGGGGGGCGTCCTTGACCCGGTCCGGCCCGAGCCGGTGCGCCCCGTCCGTCTTCACAACAGACGGAGGGTACGATGATCACGCTTTACGACCACATCCAGGAACTGCGGGCCGAGCTGCGGGGCTGTCATTTCAGCAGCGCAAGCGCAAGCGCATCGCGGTCGAGGTGGAGCTGGCCAAGGCTCTGGCCGAACAAGCCGAGATCGAGCGCAGCTTCGACCGCGCCATCAAGGCCTACCGCGAAGCAGAAGCAATCCGCAGCTGACGCCGGAGGAGGCGTGTGCGCTGCTCGCGTCTCCTGAAGGCGCCAGCCGAATGGCAACCGCATGGTGGCGGTATTTGCCGACCGTATTGGAGGCGTGCCGCGCCCGCGCCAGATGCGTGCCATCCAGTGCAGCGCCCCATCGAGCCGCGCTGGTGGCCTCCTAACGCTTAACCCACACCAGCGGCAGCTCGCATGCCATTCCCCCCTGTGTCGGGCGCTGGGTTTCTCGGCACCGCTGCGCCAGATGGCGCGCGTCGTTCAAGGCCGCAATCTGCGCCAAGAACACGCTGCCCTCTATCGCTGCCGCCCCCTGCCGTTCCCCATCCCAGCGCCCGACCGCGTAGCCCGCGCCGAGCAGCACCAGTCCCAGCGCGGCCCACTGGAGCGCCCGGCGGAGGTCGAGGCGGCCTACGAGCCGTTCAACCTCCCGCTCAGCTACTATCGCCACCTCGCCGCCGACCTTATCGATCAGAGCGCGTTCGCCTTCCGCGGTCAGACCCCTTGCCCCGTCCGTTGCCGCCGTACGGGTGGTTTCGGCAGCCTCCCAGACCGTCAGCAGCACCGGGTAGAGCGGCTTTTCCGGCGTAATGCCTGACCTTGCCAGCGCGTCGCGGAACGCCTCGGGCGTCATGGCACCGGCGACACCGTCCGCAGCACTTCCCGGCGCTGGGTGACCGGGTGACACCGATGCCGGAATTCGTGGACGAGATAGTCGCCCTCCTGCGGGCGCTCGCTGTGCAAATACTCCCATACCTCCCCGTTGCATGCCTGCGCGAGATCAAGGGGAGAGCCGAGGACACAATCCACCAGCGCGCAGCCGAGCGAGCGCCACGCCGCGTCCCACGCCGGCGAGCCGCGCGCGGCGACGAAATAGCTTTCCTGTATCGCTACGGCAGCCACGACAGCGCCTCTGCCTTTTGCCGCTTCGTTTCCAAATCGGTGAGCCATGCCTCCACCATGAAGGCCTCCACCGGATCGAGCCCGTCGCCGGTCGCCGCCTCGTAGAACCCGCCGCGCACGCCTTTTGCTGCGTCCATCGCCGCGAGGCGGTGCAGCAGGATCGGCACCGCGCCACCTTCGACCATCCGCACGAAACCGGGATCGTTCATGGTGCGCTCGAAGGCCCCGGCCACCGTGCGCCCCTCCCGAATGGTGCCTTCATTCAGCAGCAGCAGCGACCGCTTGGGCCGGAAATAGCCCGCGTCCCAGATACTGACGATGTGCGACAAGTCTTCGGCCTCCGGGCCGAGCACGTACACACCGAGCGGGGCGATGCCGCGCCGGTCGCAGAACTCGACCAGCCGCAGGTCACGCCCGTATTCGAGCAAGGTACGATCCCCGCCGCCCAGATCGAGCACAACCGAGCGCTGATCCTTCACCGCCCGGTTCAGCAGGCCGGTGAGCCATAGCTTGATATCGGCGATCTCCTCCGAGAGCGGGGCCGTGGCGTCGGCAAAGAGATGCGAGAGCGTCTTCGAGCGGGCATCGCCGTCCGCGACGATAGGAGATCGCCCCTGCGCCTGTGCCCGCCAGATCATCTCAGCGAGCACGGTGGACTTGCCGGACGATCCCCGGCCCAGCCCCACCGCCAGCACGGGCGCGGTGAGGGCCATCGTTTCCGGCAGGCCGTCCAACCGCACCGCGGGTCCCGCGTCATCCTTGGGCATCGCTCATCCTCTTCCTGAACGCTGATCCATTTCCGCTCGCAGCCGTGCGAGGGCATCCGCGCTGCCGGGGGAGGGTGCAGGGGCCGGGGGTTGGGTCGGACGCGCCGGAGCCATCAGCGCCGCGACCGGCGACGCCGCCTTGGTCCGACGAGCCATTGCCTGCGCGACATCACGGCGAACTCTCCACCACGTATGCCGCGCCGCCTCCGGGCTGACCGGCTGCCCGTTGCCGCCCATGATGCCAAGTTCTGCAAACCGCGCCGCCAGCGCCTGCCAGTCCGGGCGGCCCCCTTTCTCCGCCAGCAGTGCGGCGAAGGCGTCATGGCGGGGCTTGAGCCAGCGATAAAGGGGAGATCGCCCGCCGCTTTGGCGGATGGTCTCGGCGATCCGGCTCAGCTCATCGTCGCGTCGCGGTCTGGCCATGGCGCGCAGCATACGTCCGGTCTAATTTTCAAAGCAACTATTCTGGTATAATAAGCGGTATAGTAATCAATCGCAGGCCGTGGAGGATGCGGACCGTGCCGTGGAACCGGACGGAGCGGGGCGTGGAGCCCCGGAGGAGTATCAGACCATTGCATCCACGATGCAGGCCGGACCGGTCCGGCCAACCGAGTTACGAATCCATGAGCGATGCGCAGTTGGCCCGGCTGGAGGAGCGCCAGGAGGCGCTGATCCGGGGCGTGGCACAGATGAACGACACGCTCGGCCTGCTGAGCACCATGCTCGAGCAGATCCTGAGGGCCGCCACGCAGCCGCCGCCGAAATCCGAGCTAGGGGAGATCCTGAAGCGCATCGCCGGCCTCCTCGCCGAACACCAGGAGGCGCTCGCCACGCTCGACGACCGGCTGGCCGACCTGCCCGAGAAGATCGCCGCCGCGCTCACGTCGCCAGCCCCTTGAACCGCCAAGGAGACACACCGCCATGACGCCCCCGGAACCTACTACTCCATCCGCCGATGCCGTCAGGGACGAGTTGATCGCTTTAGTTGTTCAATATCGCCTGCAATTCTACTATCACGCCCATGGAGTTTCAGGCGCTGGAGTGTCGTCTGCGTCAAGTCGCAGGCGGGCTCACCGACGCCAATCGGACGCTCCTCGCCCGGATGGCGGCCGAACTCGTCGAACGGCATAGCACCATCTTCGAGTCCCTGGAGTGGCCCTTACCGCTCCGCCACGTCGTCGACCTCTACCGTCGCCTTGATTCCGCCGCCCCTGATGACACGCCGAGCGGCGTGCCGGACGTGCCGCCATCCTGACCTTTGCTACCATCGCCGCCGGGGAACCCGCCTCGACGGCGGCTATCACCAACCATTACCTGACGCAGACCTTGCCGAAGGAGGTCTCGGACCTCGCCCGCTACTACACGCAAGGGACGCAGATGCCCGGGCCGCAACCCGGCGAAGCAGCGGTGGACCTGCGGCACGACCTGCACCCGCTGGTGGCCAAGGGCCTGGGCCTCGACCCCGAGCGGGCCCCGACCAGAGAAGAGATCGGCGCGATGCTGGCCGGACGGCGGGCCGACGGCAAGAAGATCGAGGGCAAGCACTATCCCGAGGTGCGCACCGTCACCGACAAGCGCACCGGGCAGACGAAAGAGCTGATTCCCATCGGCGCCTACGATTTCACCCTGACGCCGGACAAGAGCGTATCGGTCGCCTGGGCGTTCGCCGCGCCGGCTGAGCAGGCCGCTATCTGGCAGGCCCACCGCGACGCCGCGCACGAAGCCATGACGTATCTGGAGACCATCATCGGACGCGCCCGCCTCGGTCGATGGCGGCCGGGAGGGGTTCGAGCCGGGGCATGTCGGCTGGCTCGCGTTCGACCACTATACCGCGCGCCCGACACTGACAATGGCGGTGCAAAGAGACGGGCAGACGGTCACCGAGATGGTTCCGGTGCCGGTGCCGGGCGATCCCGACCTGCACACGCACGTCCTCGTGCCCAACGCCGTGTTCTGCGACTCGGGCCGCGTCGGCGCGCTCGATACGGCGCAGCTGCAGGGCGCGGTGAAGGAGGTCGGGGCACTCTACCAGGCGCACCTGGCACAGCACCTCCGAGATCGCCTGAGCGCCTCCGTCTCGCTCGACCCGGAGACCGGCATGGCGCGGCTCGATGCCATTCCCGACGCGGTCCGCACGCATTTCTCCAAGCGCACGATGGGCGGCGAGGAAGCGGCACGCGCCTATGCGAAAGAGCTGGGGCTCGACTGGGACACGCTGTCGCCGCAGCGGCGCGCCGGGCTGCTGAAAGCGGGCACGCAAGGAACGGCGCCGGGGCTGGACGGCACGCTGCGGGAGAAGCTGCGCAAGGACGACATGGCCGATTTCGCCGACTGGCGACGACAGACGGACGGTCTCGGTTGGCGATACGCCGGTATCGAGACCCACGGGCCGCCGATGCCGCCGCTCTCTCTGGAGGAACGGCTGCAGAAGGCCTACGAGGTCGCGCTGCCCTGGCTGGAGAAGGAGCTGGAGCACCGCGCCGTGATCGGGGTCGGTGACGTTCGCGCCGCCGCGCTGCGCGGCTTGATCGCGCATGGCATTGAGAACACCGCCGATATCGACGCCGTGACCGAGCGCTTCATGGCCGAAGGGGTGACGCCAGCACGGGCAGGACACCAAGCTCTACTGGCAGGAAGACGAACGAGCCGCGGCAGGCCAAGCTGACCACGGCGCTGCATGTCTCGCAGGAGCGGGCGTTCATCGCGCTGGCGAAAGAGGCCGCCGCCGACCGAAGCGATGCACTCAGCCGTGACCAGGCCAGGCAGGCCATACAGCAATCGGGGCTGACGTTCTCGAGCGAGCAGACCGAGGCCATCCACCGGCTCGGCGAAGGCGGGCGGCTTGGGGTGATGATCGGCGCGGCGGGTATTGGAAAAACGACGAGCCTTCAGCCGCTGGTCAGCGCCTGGCACGAGCAGGCTCGCGACGTGCATGGGATCGCCCTGGCGTGGCGACAGGCCGACGAGCTGGTGGACGCGGGCATCCCGCAACAGCGGGTGAAGGCGCTCAGCGTGTTCGAGCAGGCCGCGGCGAAGGGAGAGATCGCGCTTTCCTCGAAATCCGTGGTGGTGGTGGACGAACTCGGCCTGCTCGGCACACGGCAGGGGCTGGCGCTGCTGCGGCTCCAGCAACAGTACGGTTTCCGCATGGTGTGGATGGGCGATCCCAAGCAACTCGCCAGTATCGAGGCAGGCCCGATTATCGAACTGTCGCGCCGCGCGCTGGGGGAAGAACAAGTACCGGAGATCCTCACCACGCGCCGGCAGCAGAGCGAGCGCGAGCGGGCCATCGCCGGGCTGTTCCGCGAGGGAAAGGCTGCCGCGGCGCTCGCCATGAAGCGCGAGGACGGCACGGCGGAGCTGGTGGCGGGCGGCTACCGCGAGGCGGTGGAGCGCGTCGCGGCGCTGGTCAAGGAGCGGCTCTCGGCGAATGCCGGGGACCCTCGCTACATCCTCACCGTCTCGGCGCCGACCAACGCCGACGCGCACCGGCTCGGCGTCGCGATCCGGCAGGCGCGCCGCGAGCTGGGCCAGGTCGGACCCGACCGCGTCCGCATCAAAGCGGTAGGGCAGGGGGGCAGCGAGTATCCCATGGCCATCGCCACCGGCGACAAGGTGCGCCTGTTCGCCTCGACGCGGGTGCAGGGCGAGCGGGGCAGCATCGGCCGCAACGGCTCGGTCCTGACCGTGCTGGATGCGGACGAGGCCGGGATGCGGGTAAAGAACCTCAAGGGGCGGGAAGGGCGCGTCGCCTGGAAGACGCTCGCCGATCAGGCGGGCCGCATCCGGCTTGCCTATGGCGAGGTGATGACGACGCACACTGCGCAGGGATCCACCGCGACCGAGCATATCTACGCGCTGCCGTCCGGCTCGCAGGCAGTGACCGGCTTTGCCGCCTACTCTTCCGGCACGCGGCACCGGCGCGCTTCCTACCTGGTCATCAGCGAAGGCGCGGAGAAAGCCGAGGTGGCGCGGTCGCGTCCCCTGAACGACATCCGCCCGATCCGCGCCGAGGACGCCTGGGCCAACGTGGCGACGAACTTCTCCCGGCAGCCGACGAAGGAGCTGGCGATCGACTTCCTGGCGAAAGCCGGCTCGGTGCGGCGGGGCGCGGCCCGCGCGCTGCAGGACGGGCTGCGGCCGATCGAGCGCCAGGGCGGCATCACCCACCTGCACCGGACCTTCGCGCGCAAGCAGGAGACGGACGCGCTATCGCCCGTGATCGCCGCGCTCGAGCGCACCGTGTCGCGGCAGCGGCAGATCATCGAGCGGATCAAGGAGCTGGGTCCGGCGGTCGCGCAGGCCGTGCGGCACCGGATCGAGCACATGCGCGGCCCTACCCGGGACCGGGGCCAGGGGCCGAGGATCGGTCTTTAAGATCGCTTTGCGAGCACGCGATAGACGGTCGGGCGGGACACCGAGAACAATTCGGCCAGATCGCTGATCGCGTACTCGCCGGTGTCGTGCATCCGGCGCACCTCTTTCTGCTGCCGGTCGGAGAGCTTGGGTTTCTTGCCGCGCAGCCGGCCCCGCGCCCGGGCGATCGCCATGCCCTCGCGCGTGCGCAGACGGATCAGGTCGGCCTCGAACTCGGCGAAGGTGGCCAGGATGTTGAAGAACATCTTGCCCATCGGATCGGCCGGATCATAGACGCTCGATCCGAGCGCCAGCTTGACGCCACGCGCCACGAGGGCGTCGGCGATGGCGCGGGCATCCGGCACCGAGCGGGCGAGCCTGTCCAGTTTCGGCACGACGAGGGTGTCGCCGGCGCGGACCGCGGCAGAGCTCGATCCAGATCAGTTCGACATACGTCAGGCTGTCGGCTGGATGCGCGATCATCCGCTTGTCTCCACGTCATCGCGGAATTTGCGGCGGGGCGGATTGCGTAGCATTGCTTGTGAAGCCGCTGCCCGAGCCGCGGATAATCCCGCCATGCCCGATGCTGCTGATAAGCGCGAGGTGGGAAGTGCGGGCGCGCTCAGCTGCCGCCGTATGCGCCGGGTCGCACGTCGATTGACGATGCCGAAGAGCCCCGACGAGCGCTTTTTGCTGCGCCGCTTCCGCTGCTCGAGCCGCGGGTTCGCCCGCTTTGCTTCCCGGGCCCGTGCGGCGGCTGGAGGCACCACGAGCGCCGGGATCATCGGCCGCGCCTCGCCGGTTATCCACAGCCAGCGCTGCCCCCAACAACAAAAGAGTTAGATTCTTCTTTGTTAGATTCTAAGTTAGGCGGCCCGCAAGCTGCTGATTTGATTGCTGAAAATGGCGCTCCCGGTTCCTGATAGCACGATAGTCCGGTTCCTGATAGCACGTGCCTCGCGGTTCCCGATAGCACGAGCGGTTCCACAGGTTGTCCACAGACCCTTGTGGATAAAATGCCGGCGAAGGCGAGGATCTCGCGACCGTTCGGCTCGCGGTGCACGGCGAGCCGGTAGCCCGGCAGGGATTGCCGGCGGGCGATGTCGCGCAGTTCGTGGGCGAAACGCTTGAACGGCGAGAGGCTCGCCGATTTCGCATGGAGATGCCGGAAGTCAAAACGCCAGCCGCCGGGCTGATGGCCGGCGTGCTTGCGGACGATGCGATAGAGCCAGCGTTCGAGACCGCCTGTCAGGCTGAAATAGGCGGGGTCGATCGTCAGCACGAGCGCATCGTCGAGCACGGCGCGATAGAACCAATCCGGCACGATCAGGTCGATGCCGTCGGGATGTCCATGCGCGTCGGCGCGCTCGGTCCATTCATTGATCCACGAGAAGCGATGCAGCCGCCGCTCGTTCGACCGGCGCAGCGATGTCGCGACCGTCGTCGCCTGCAATCGGTCGAGCGCCGCCTTCAGGCGGTGATAATCGCGTGCGCTCGTGCCACGGCCGATGAAGGTCAGGATCTCGTAGGGGGTTGCCGCCATCAGGCGCGAGGTGCGCAGGCCGGCGTCGCGGGCTTCGATGATCTGGCTCGCCGCCCAGATCAGCACGTCGGCGTCCCAGATCGTCGCCATGCCATGCTCGGGTACCGCTTCGACCCGGATCCTGATGTTGTTCATCCGGAAGTCGATCGGCGTAACGCGATGCGTCTTGGCGAGGCTGAAGAACGGATAGGCCATCAGGTCCTGCGCGTCCCGCGGCGCGAGATCGCCAGGCAGCGCTCGGAACAGGTCGAGCTGCTCGCGTTCGGAGAGCATGCGGCGGCGCGCCGATATGGCTGGAGATGTCACCGCCGCCGTTCGCCGACGGCGGGGATCAGGTGGGGATGGCGTTTGGCGGGAAGGACGGTGCCGACGCCGGGATCCGAGGTCGACGCCTTGGCGCCGAGTTCGACCCAGGCCTGCAGATCTTCGATCCGGTACACGACGCGGCCGCCGAGCTTCGAATAGCGCGGCCCGGTGCCGTAGGTGCGGTGCTTTTCGAGGGTGCGGATCGAGAGGCCGACAAAGCGGGCGGCCTCGGGCGTGCGCAGATAGCGCGGCGGCATGCCGGCGGGATTGGCGGGCATCGAAAAACTCCGTGATCCAGTCGGGCCGCCGAATGTCGGCGGCTATCGCGGATCACGGTGGCGGGAAGGGCTGGCGTAGGGGGATGGTGAAGAAAGGGGAGGCCAAAATCGCCACCCCCGAAGAAGCGGCTACTGGGACGGTGTCGGGGGCACCGGATCCGGGCTCGTTCGGACCCAGCAGCCTGCGATAGCCGCTGCGCATCATGAAGATGCCGGTCCGCACCAGGCGGATCACCGTGTCGCGGGTTGCTGCGGTTTTCCACGGCGCCTGGTCGGGCGGCAACGGACCGAAGAGCGCCTCGGCGATCGAGCGGTACGTGCCGCCGGCAAGGCGCAGGTCGAGCGCACGCAGCGCCATGTTGAGCCGATCGAGACGGCTGGCGCCGGTAAAGCGCGGTCGCGGGTGTCCGCGCGAGGCATAGTCCCAGAATTTACGCGTCTCATGTCCGCGATACGGGGTGGTGATGTCGAGCGGCATCACCGCGACCCGTGCCACGCCTCGCTTCGGCGGCGTGGTCAGCAGAAGTTGGTAGCGGTGCTTGCCGTCCTTGAGCAGGACATGCGTGCCGTCGGCGGCACGACGGGACGGCAGGCTCATCAGCCAGTCGTCGACGACAAACGCCTCGGCGCCGCCGCGGTCCCGGCGCGGGCCGAGGATGATGACAAAGGCCGATTCGTCCGGGTGCCAGAAAACGTTGGCCTCATGGGCGGCGTGTTTCGGGTCGGCGAAGAAGCGCAGTCCCCAACGCCGGGCTGGGCCGTCGGGCTTGCGATCGGCCGCCGGGGAATGAGCCTCGAACGAAGCGTGGTAATCCGGGTTGCGCCGCAGGAATTCCCAGGCCAGCTCGGCAGGCTCCAGGAGCGGAACGTGGTGATGAGCGGCAGCGGAGCGCCAACCAGTGTCAGACAAACGTATTCTCGTGAGGAAGCACTAGACGCCGTTGGGCGCAAAGGAAGCGAGCCGGCGGTATCGGCCGCCGGACAGCGACTTGTTCCCACCTCGAGGTTTTGAAATGCTTAACGCTGCTGCAGCTGCGGCAATCTGCGCACCCACTCAGCGCGGCGACTTCAAGAACTCGCGATAGCCGTGCTGGGACAGCCAAAGGGCTCGCGCGAAATGCGTCTCATAGACGCGTCGCGCCCGGTCGGGCTCGGCCAGCGGGTCGATGCCAAGGACGATCTGCGCCGCCTCCGCCCAGTCGGCGCCTTCGGCAGCAGCATCGAGCAGGCGCAAGTAGGTCCTTAAATGCGCGCGATCATAATCGGTCAGCTGCGGATCGCTCGGCGCGGTATCGGCAACAGTTGGTTCGGTCGGATGAGATGAATGGTCCATAATCTTCGCGATTCGGTCGATAAACAATCGGCTTGAAGCTACATGCCGCCACAAGAGCATGCGTCTCATAAAGTTGTGAATGATCGTCGGAGTACAACCAGCGAAGATCCACGACGCAACCTGCCCTGGAGTTCTGAGGAGCGCGGGACCGTGCTTTCAGTCAGCGATACCTGCCCGGGGGTCAGGGCGGGACTTGCCGCCGGTTCGGCTCAAAGCATCATTCCTTACAATCGATCTGGACGATTGGACGGGCACAGTTTCCGTCGCATTGAGCTGCTGACGGGAGCGCCGCGGGGAAAGTCGCAATTGTTGCGGAGAGCTTCGCGCCGGGAGCAGTAGCAAGGCGTCACACAGCGCTACGGGCGGCATCGTAACCAGCTTTACGACTGGCGGCGAGAGCTGTGGTCGGCTGCAGGCGGTAATGCCGGCACTGCGGTACCGGATTTGTGCCGGTCGTCATGGAACCCCGAGCCTTTCCGGTATCGTACTGATCGAGATCGGCGATGCCGCACTGCGCACCGTGCCTGGCATCGACCCGGCGTTTCTCGGCGACGTTACTTCCGGCTTCGGAACAACGCCGGCCGGGTGCGGGTCGACCGGGAGCGGCTGGAAGCCGTGATCGGCTCGGGAAACAGCGCGCAGAAGCATGTTTGGCGGGCCCGGATTGTGCTGCTGAGCGCCGATGGGGTCGGCACGATGACGATCCAGCGGCAGACCGGCAAGGGCAAGCCGACGATCTGGCGTTGGCAAGCGCGGTTCATGGCCGAAGGCGTTAATAGCGACGCGCCCTGGCGGCAAGCCCTCGCTGACGCCGGCGGTGGTCGAACACGTGGTCGAGATGACGCTTGCCGACCCGCCAGGCGAGACAACGCATTGGACCTGCCGTGCGATGGCCAAGGCCGCCGGGGTCAGCCATCGCAGCGTACAGCGCATCTGGGCGGCGCATGGTCTCAAGCCGCATCGGGTGCGCCCCTTCAAGCTGTCGAACGACCCGAAGTTTGCCGCCAAAGTCCGGGATGTCGTCGGCCTTTATGTCGATCCGCCCGAGCACGCGCTGGTGCTGTCGGTCGATGAAAAATCGCAAATTCAGGCACTCGACCGCACCCAGCCGGGGCTGCCGATGAAGAAGGGCCGCTGTGGGACGATGACCCATGATTACAAGCGCCACGGCACGACGACTTTGTTCGCCGCGCTTGACGTGCTGGAGGGCCGGGTCATCGGCCAGTGCATGGCGCGCCACCGGCATCAGGAATTCATCCGCTTCCTCAATAAGATCAACCACGAGACCGCGGCCGAGCGGGAACTGCACCTGATCGTCGACAACTATGCAACGCACAAACATCCCAAGGTCCGAGCTTGGCTGGAACGGCACCCCAGGTTTCATTTTCACTTCACCCCGACCTCGGCCTCCTGGCTCAACGCCGTCGAAGGCTTCTTCGCCAAACTGACCCGCCAGCGGCTCAAGCGCGGCGTCTTCAAAGGTATCGTTGACCTCCAAGCCGCCATCAACCGATACCTCGCCGAAACCAACGAAAACCCTAAGCCCTTCACCTGGACCGCCGACCCCGACGCCATCATCGAAAAAGTCAGGCGTGGGAAACAAGCGTTAGAGCCGATCCACTAGTTGCCCCCCGCCCGGTCGATTTACGCCCCGGCGCCCACGGTCTGGCGACAACGGTGCAATTGTTCCTGCAGCAGGACCCGTTCAGCGACAACAAGCGCGTGCACTCTACCATACGGCAGCCCGGCGCAGCTGGGCAAACTCTCCTCGGTCCACCGATCGCTCTGCCGCGGTACCGCCGCTGGTGGACACCATGTGGACACCAGCGCCCCTACAGGAGCCTGGCATCCATCGGCGAGCTTATGCAGCTTATTGAGATTTCTTCAGAAATTGGAGCGGGCGAGGGGATTCGAACCCCCGACCCCAACCTTGGCAAGGTTGTGCTCTACCCCTGAGCTACACCCGCGTCCACCGCCATCAGTATCACGGTCGGGGTGGGGAGTTGCAAGCATTGTCGCACGGCCGCTGTGCGCGAAGGCAAGCGGGACCGGCCGCCGATTGGGCTCGGCGGGTGCCGCGGATCTTGCATTTTACGGCAGTGGTGCGGGTCTGACCGACGATACTCTGGAGGGACACGCTTCTACGACATCCATGCCTCGCGCGGCGTTGCGGGATCGATCTGATAGCGACGCTGGTTTCGGACGCCCCGATGGGTATGGCACTGGTGGCGCGCACCCGTGCCTGCACCGGCGTTCCGGCATCAACCCCCTGCCCATCTGCCATTGACGGGCGAATAAGCCACAGCCGGTCGAACAGGCGGGTGCCCACGCTGCGGCCCATCTCGGCGTAGCGGCATTGCGGCCCAAACCGTGTCCAGCTGGTAATCGAGGCTGGTACGGGATCGGGCGGCGCGAGGGATCGGCCGGAAATTGAGGAATGCCTTCTGCCGCCTGCTGCGTCACGTTGCCGCCGGCATCGCACGCCTGCACGAAGAAGCGGTGCAGTCCCGCGGTCAGGTTCAGCTCTTCTGCCAGCGCGATCACATGCCACTGAGATTGTCGACCGTTTCGAACTCGTCGATATCCAGCCCCATATGCACCAGGGAGACATAGGCGTCCGGATCCGAGGTTGAACCGGTCAGCGTGGACACCAGCGGCAGCTGGGCGGTGCTGACCGAAGGAGAGTAGGTTCTGGCGGAAGACAGGGTGCACCGCCGAGTCGTTCACGCAGTGTGGCGCCTTCCGGTTGCTGACAGCGCAGTTCAAACACGCCGATTCAAATGCGGTTTGTTGGCGGAATGCGCTTCGCTTTTCCGCCCTCCCTTGTATAGTCGCGGCCTCATGCAGCCATACAGTTTCGGGCACCGGCATCTGCTCGGCATCGAGGGCTTGAGCCGGGAGGATATCGAGCATGTGCTCGATCGTGCCGACACCTATGTCGAGCTGAGCCGGCAGACCGAGAAAAAGACCGCCACGCTGCGCGGGCGCACGCTGATCAACTGCTTTTTTGAGAATTCAACGCGAACCCGCACCTCGTTCGAGGTCGCCGGCAAGCGGCTCGGGGCCGACGTCATCAATATGGCCGTTGCGGTCTCGTCGATGCGCAAGGGCGAGACCTTAATCGACACGGCGATGACCTTGAATGCGATGCACCCCGACGTGCTGGTCGTGCGTCACCCCGAATCGGGCGCGGTGCAGCTCTTGTCGGAAAAGGTCGATTGCGCCGTCATCAACGGCGGCGACGGCAGCCACGAACATCCGACGCAGGCGCTGCTCGACGCGCTGACGATCCGGCAGCGCAAGGGGCGGCTTGGCGGGCTTACCGTCGCGATCTGCGGTGACGTCCTGCACAGCCGCGTTGCGCGCTCGAATATCGCTTTGCTGAACGTTGTGGGGGCACGCGTCCGGGTCGTCGCGCCGCGCACGCTATTGCCGGCGCAGGTCGAGCGGCTTGGGGTCGAGGTGTTTCATGACATGACCGCCGGCCTCAGGGATGTCGATATCGTGATGATGCTGCGGCTGCAGATGGAGCGGATGCACGGCTCGTTCATTCCGTCGACCCGCGAGTACTTCCACTTTTTCGGCCTCGACTACGACAAGCTGAAGCTCGCCAAGCCCGACGCGCTGATCATGCATCCGGGACCGATGAACCGCGGGGTCGAGATCGGCAGCGAGGTCGCCGACGACATCGACCGCAGCCTCATTCGCCAGCAGGTCGAGATGGGCGTCGCGGTTAGGATGGCATGCCTTGAAATCCTGACGCGCGGCCTCGGCAACAACCCGCCGGTGCAGTAGACCCGATTATGGGATTTAGCGGATCGCGCCAGCAGCAATGCCCCTCGGCCGGGCTTAACCCGGCCGTTCACGACTTCAGTCAGCTCCGGTG
Source organism: uncultured Alphaproteobacteria bacterium (assembly GCA_963847345.1). Lineage (GTDB taxonomy): Bacteria > Pseudomonadota > Alphaproteobacteria > ATCC43930 > CGMCC-115725 > DATARH01. Next base: position 24,531 of record CAWJZU010000014.1, read on the forward strand.
CGAGAAAAGAAGACGTGGGTGCCCACGGATCAAGTCCGTGGGCCCAAGGCCCGCGGGTCAAGCCCGGCCACAGGGGATATGGGCATCATGACCCCATTGACCCTCCCCCGTCGCCTTTACCGCAACTCTCGGCTGCTCGACCCCGAGAGCGGCCTCGATCAGCGCGGCAACCTGCTGGTGGAGGGCGACCGCGTCGCCGCGTTCGGGCCGGAAATCGGCGCGCAGGTTGGTGGCGATGTTGAAACCGTCGATCTCGCCGGCCTGTGCCTCGCGCCCGGTCTCGTCGATATGCGCGTGCAGTTGCGCGAGCCCGGCGCGGAGCACATGGAGTCGATCGAAAGCGGCGGTCGGGCGGCGGCAGCGGGCGGGGTCACGACGCTGGTGGCGCTGCCGAACACCGAGCCGCCGGTCGACGACATCTCGGTCGTCGAGTTTTTGGCGCGGCGCGCGCGCGAAGTGAAGCTCGCCAAGATCCATACCTATGCCGCCGCGACCAAGGGCCTGAAGGGACGCGAGCTGACCGAGATCGGGCTGCTAGCCAAGAATGGCGCGGTGGGTTTTACCGATGGGGTCAAGGCGGTCGCGGACGCGCTTGTCATGCGGCGCCTCCTCTCCTATGCCCGCAGCTTCGACCAGCTCGTGATCCAGCACCCGGAGGAACCGAGCCTCGCCGCCGCCGGCGAGGTCACCGAGGGCGAGATCGCCACCCGGCTCGGCTTGCCGGCGATAACGCCCATGGCCGAACTGATCATGGTCGAACGCGATCTGCGCTTCGTCGAGATCACCGGCGCGCGCTACCACGTCGCGCATGTCTCGACCGGGGACGCCATCGACGCGATCCGCAAGGCCAAGGCGGCCGGGCTGCCGGTCACCTGCGACACCGCCCCGCCCTATTTCGTACTGAACGAAACCGCGATCGGCGATTATCGGACGTTCGCGAAACTGTCGCCGCCGTTGCGCGCCGAAAGCGACCGTCGCGCCGTCGTCGAAGGTTTGCGCGACGGCACCATCGACGCGATCGCCAGCGATCACGCGCCGTGGGACCAGGATTCGAAGCGCCTGCCGTTCAGCTCGGCGGCCTTTGGCATCGTCGGGCTGGAGACGCTGCTGCCGCTGTCACTTGAACTGTACCACAACCGGCACATGAGCCTGCTCGACGTGCTGCGGCGGTTGACAGCGGCACCGGCCGGTATTCTCGGTCTCGCCGCCGGCCGGCTGCGTGTCGGCGGCCCGGCCGATCTGGTCGTGTTCGATCCCGACGCGCCGTGGCGGATCGACGCCGACGCGTTCCGCTCTAAGTCGAAGAATGCCCCGTTCGACGGTCGCCCGGTGCAGGGCCGCGTCGAATGCACAATCGTCGACGGCCGCACAATCTTCACGCGGCAGGGATGAGGCGATCTCGTGCTTGTGCCCAACGAGATTGCTCCGCGTTGCTCGCAATGACACCACCAACAGCACGTCATTGCGAGGAGCGCGGCGACGAAGCAATCTTGGTCGCCATGAACATTGTTCCCGCCGCGCTGATGGCCTACCTGCTCGGCTCGATCCCGTTCGGGCTGCTGCTGACGCGGCTGGCCGGCGTCGGCGACATCCGCCGCATCGGCTCCGGCAGTATCGGGGCAACCAATGTGCTGCGCACCGGCAACAAGGGGCTCGCCGCGGTGACCCTGGTCTTCGATGTCGGGAAAGGCGTCGCGGCGGTGCTGATCGGCAAGCTGTGGGGATCGGAGGCGGCGCTCGTCGCTTCCGTCGCGGTGGTCGTCGGGCACATGTTTCCGGTCTGGCTGCGCTTTCGCGGCGGCAAGGGGGTCGCGACCGCGCTCGGCGTGCTGCTGGCGCTGGCCTGGCCGGTCGGCGTGATCGCCGCCGCTCCTGTGGCTCGCGACGGCGCTGATCTCGCATTATTCCTCGCTGTCGGCGCTGGTCGCCGCGGTTTTCGTCGCCGGTTCTCGGCTGGACGCTGGCCGGTCCGCCGCGCGCGATCGCGCTGTCGGTCATCGCGATCCTGGTCGTGATCCGCCATCGCGAGAACATCCAGCGCCTGCTGGCCGGCACCGAAAGCCGAATTTCGTTCAGGAAAGGGTGATCGCTCCTGGCCGCGCGCGACCTCGAACCGCAGGAACGCCTGGACTGGCTGCGCCTCAGCCGCAGCGAAGGCGTCGGCCCGGTGACGTTTTTCGCGCTGCTGCGCCGGTTTCGGCTCGGCCGCCGCGGCGATCGAGGCGCTGCCCCTCCTGTCGCGGCCGGTCACACCGGTCGGGCGGCGCGAGGCCGAGGCCGAACTCGCCGCGATCGAGCGGCTCGGCGGCAGGCTGTTGTGCTGGGGCGAGCCGCTTTATCCCGCGATGCTCGCCGCGGTCGAGGACGCGCCGCCGGTGCTGACCGTGCTCGGCCGCCCGGATCTGCTGTCGCCGCCGATCGTCGCGGTGGTCGGCGCGCGCAATGCCTCGGCCAACGGCAGACGGCTCGCCCGCGAGCTGGCCGCCGGGCTTGGCGAGGCCGGCATCGTCGTCGCCTCGGGGATGGCCCGCGGCATCGACGCGGCGGCGCATCTGGGTGCGCTCGACAGCGGCACGGTCGCGGTGCTGGCCGGCGGCGCCGACATCGTTTATCCCGAGGAAAACCGCGGCCTTTACGACGCGATGCGAACGCGCGGCGCGATTCTCGCCGAACTGCCGCTGGGCGCCGAGCCGCAGGCCCGCCATTTCCCGCGCCGCAACCGCATCATCTCGGGTCTGGCGCTCGGCGTCGTCGTGGTCGAGGCCGCCGCCAAATCGGGCTCGCTGATCACGGCGCGCTATGCCCTCGAACAGGGACGGGAGGTGTTCGCCGTGCCGGGATCGCCGCTCGATCCGCGCTGCCGCGGCTGCAACGATCTGCTGCGCAACGGCGCGACGCTGACCGAGACCGCCGCCGACGTCGTCGACCAGCTCGGGCCGCTGTTGCAGGGCCAGGCGCCGCCGCCTCGGACGGCATCGCCGCGGACGGCAGCGACTCGCGCTCGCGGTGCCGCGACGCCACCCCGCCGCCGGCTCCACTCAGCGACGATGACGCCCTCGATCTGCTCGTCGAAAAGCTGAGCCCGACCCCGGTCGCGGTTGACGAGCTGGTGCGACAATGCCAGATGTCAGCCGCTTCGGTCGCCACCCTGCTGCTCGAGCTGGAACTTGCCGGCCGCATCGAGCGTCATCCCGGCAACCTCGTCTCCCTGCGCTAACTCCTTCTTTTAGCGCTCTCATTCGAATGACCGCATGAACGTCGTTGTCGTCGAGTCGCCCGCCAAGGCGAAGACCATCAACAAGTATCTGGGGCGCGACTACAAGGTCGTGGCCAGCTATGGCCATATCCGCGATCTGCCGGCGAAGGACGGCTCGGTCTTGCCCGATTCCGATTTCGCGATGTCGTGGGAGGTGGACGGCCGCTCCGAAAAGCACCTGAAGGCGATCGCCGAGGCGATGCGCGGCGCCGACAAGCTGTTTCTCGCGACCGACCCCGACCGCGAGGGCGAGGCGATCTCGTGGCATGTGCGCGAGGTGCTGAAGCAGCGCCGCGCCTTGAAGGACGTCGACGTCAAGCGCGTCGTGTTCAACGCGGTGACGCGCGATGCCGTGCTCGACGCGTTCCGCAACCCGCGCGAGATCGACAACGAGCTGGTCGAGGCGTATCTGGCCCGTCGTGCGCTCGATTATCTCGTCGGGTTCACGCTCTCGCCGGTGCTGTGGCGCAAATTGCCGGGCAGCCGGTCGGCCGGTCGCGTGCAATCGGTCGCGCTGCGCCTGATCTGCGAGCGCGAGGCCGAGATCGAGGCATTCAAGGCTCGCGAATACTGGACGATCGAGGTCGAGTTCCAGACCGAGGCCGGCGACCGCTTCACCGCGCGCCTGTCGCATCTCGACGGCAAAAAGCTCGACCGCTTCGATCTCAATACCGAGGAGAAGGCCCGCGCTGCGGCCGAGGCGATCCTCAAGGCCGCCGGGTTCACGGTCGTCTCGGTCGAGCACCGCGAGGTCCGCCGCAACCCGTTCCCGCCATTCACGACCTCGACATTGCAGCAGGAGGCCTCGCGCAAGCTGGGCTTCGGCGCCAGCCGCACGATGTCGGTGGCGCAGCGGCTCTATGAAGGCATCGACCTCGACGGCGATGCGGTCGGCCTGATCACCTACATGCGGACCGACGGCGTCGCGATCGCGCCCGAGGCGATCGCCGCGGCGCGGCAGTTGATCGGCACTGAGTTCGGCGGGCGCTATCTGCCGGAACAGCCGCGCGTTTACCGGAGCCCGGCGAAGAACGCGCAGGAGGCGCACGAGGCGATCCGCCCGACCGACATGGCGCGCAAGCCCGAAGATGTCGCGCGCCATCTCGATAACGATCAGCGCCGGCTCTACGAGCTAATCTGGAAGCGCACCGTGGCGAGCCAGATGGCCTCGGCGCTGCTCGACCAGGCCAGCGTCGACATCGCCGATCCGACCGGCCGCATCCGGCTGCACGCGACCGGTTCGGTGATCCTGTTCGACGGGTTCCTAAGGCTCTATCAGGAAGACCGCGACGACCCCGAACGGGGCGATGCACCGGCTGCGGGCGCGGCGTCCGCGGATGAGGCGGAGGGCCGCCGTCTGCCGAACATGCGCGAGAAGGAGAGCCTGACACGCGGCGCGGTGTCGCCGAACCAGCATTTCACAACGCCGCCGCCGCGCTATACCGAGGCGAGCCTTGTGAAGAAGCTCGAGGAGCTCGGCATCGGCCGGCCCTCGACCTACGCCTCGATCCTGCAGGTGTTGCAGGACCGCGATTACGTGCGGCTCGAGAAGCGGCGTTTTCTCCCGGAGGACCGCGGCCGTCTCGTGACCGCTTTCCTGACCAGCTTTTTCGAGCGCTATGTCGAGTACAACTTCACGGCCGATCTGGAAAACCAGCTCGACGAAGTGTCGGGCGGGCGGGTCGACTGGAAGGAGTTGCTGCGCCGCTTCTGGCAGGATTTTTCGAGCGCGGTCGCCGGCACCAAGGATCTGACGATCAAATCGGTGCTCGAAGCGCTCGACGCCGAACTCGGCCGCCACTTCTTCCCGGATGACGGCAGCGGGCGCGACCCGCGCCTGTGCCCGTCCTGCAGCGCCGGCCGGCTCTCGCTGAAGCTCGGCCGCTTCGGCGCGTTTGTCGGCTGCTCGAACTACCCGGAGTGCCGCTACACCAGGGCCTTCGGCGTCGGCGCCGCCGAGTCCGAGAGCGAGGCCGTCGCCGACACCGTGCTCGGCATCGATCCGGACAGCGGTAAGAGCGTTGCCGTCAAGAAAGGTCCCTACGGGTTCTATATTCAGCTGGGCGAAGCCGAGAACGGCGAGAAGCCGAAGCGGGTGGCGTTGCCGCGCGGGCTGAAGCCGGCGGATATCGACCTCGATATGGCGCTCGGTCTCTTGTCGCTGCCGCGCACGATCGGCCCGCATCCGGAAACCGGCGAGCCGATCACCGCGGGCTTGGGCCGGTTCGGGCCGTACATCAAGCACGGCAGCGTGTATGTGTCGCTCGCCGCCGATGACGACGTGCTGACGATCGGGCTCAACCGGGCCGTGTCGCTGCTGGCCGAGGCCAGGAACGGGCCACGGCGCGGTCCGCAGCTCCTGCGCGAGATCGGGCCGCACCCCGAGGGCGGCACGATCGGTCTATATCGCGGCCGGTACGGCCCCTATGTCAGCCATGACGGCGTCCACGCCTCGCTGCCGAAAGGCGCCGACCCGGACAATTTCCCGCTCGAAGCCGCCGTCGAGCTGCTCGCGACGCAGCGCGCCAAGGGCAAACCTGCCGGCAAGACGCGGCGTCCCGCGCGCAAGGCCGCCTCCGCGACGAAGCCGGCGACGGCAGGCGTCGCGGCAACCGAAGCAGACCCGGTCAGAGCTGCGCCCGTCGCGAAGCGCAAGGCGCCGGCTCGCGCCGCGCCGCCAAAAAATGCGACCTCAAAGGCGAAAACCCCGGCTGCCAAGACGAAAGCCCCGGCGAAGAAAGCGGCCAGACGCCCGCCGCGATCCGCCGCCGGCGAGTAGCCGAGCCGACACCGTTTGGGAGCGAGCGCATCATGCCCCGCCGCAGCTCTCGCGATCCTCGTTCCCGCGCCGGGGTGCCGTCCTATCAAGATCTCGTCGATTTCCTGCGCGCCAATCCGCAGGCGGTAACCCCCCGCGAGATCGCCCGCGCCTTCGGGCTTGGCCCTGCCGACGGTCCTGCGCTACGCGGGCTGTTGCGCGCGATCGAGCGCTCGGGCGAGGTGGTGCGCGGCCCGGACAGGAAATTCGCGGCCGGCGGCACGCTTCCCGAAATCACCCATGTCGAGCGGGCGGGCAGCGATTCCGACGGGTTTCCGCTGGTTCGCCCCGTCGACTGGTCGGGCGAGGGGGAGGCGCCGCGATTCCGCCTGACCGGGTCGGCCGGCGACGAATTGGGCCACGGCGAGCGCGCCCTGGCCCGCCTCGTGCGGGACGACAGCGGCGAGGTCGAGACCGAGATTATCCGGCGCATTGCCCGGCCGGAAGACGGGGTGAACCGGGTAGTCGGCGTGTTCCGCCGCACCCGCGACGGCGGCGTCATCACGGCGGCGGACCGCCGCGACAAGAGCGAATACCGCGTCCTCGCTGCAGGACGCGGCCGGCCTGCCCGATGGCGAGCTGGTCGTGGCCGAGGAGCAGCTGTCCCGCCGCTTCGGCAAGCAGGCCCGTATCCTCGAACGGCTCGGCCCGGCCGACGCCCCGGACGCGATCAGCCGCCTGACAATCGCCGCGTACGACATCCCGGTCGAGTTCCCGGCAGCGGCCCTGGCGGAGGCCGAGGCGGCCCGATCCCACACCTCCGCTATCCTCGCCGAGACTCGCGCCGATTTGCGCGACCTCGCGCTGGTCACGATCGACGGCGAGGACGCGCGCGATTTCGACGACGCGGTGTGGGCCGAACCCGATCCGGACCCGGCCTATCGCGGTGGCTGGCGTATCATCGTCGCGATCGCCGATGTCGCTTCCTATGTCACGCTAGGCAGCGCGCTCGACGGCGAGGCGGCGCGGCGCGGCAACTCGGTGTATTTCCCGGACCGCGTCGTGCCGATGCTACCCGAGGCGCTGTCGAACGATCTGTGCTCGCTGCGGCCGTGGGAGGATCGTCCCTGCATTGCGGCGTCTGTGTGGATCGATTCCGGCGGCCGCAAGCGCCGGCACCGCTTCGAGCGGGCACTTATGCGGTCGGCGGCGAGGCTGACCTACGAGGAAGTGCAGGCCGCCCACGACGGCAACCGCAGCGGCGGTGGTGCGCTGCCGCTCGCGCCTGATCGTCTCGATGCGCTGTACGGCGCCTTTGCCGCTCTCGACCAGGCCCGACGGGCGCGCGGCGCGCTGGAGCTGGACCTGGTCGAGCATCGGGTCGTGCTCGATAAAGAGAGGCGTCCGATCGCTGTCGTACCGCGCGCCCGGCTCGACAGCCACCGGCTGATCGAGGAGTTCATGATCCTCGCCAATATCGCGGCGGCCGAGGAGCTGGAGGCGAGGCGCCTTGCCTGCATGTACCGGGTGCACGACGCGCCGGACCCGGAAAAACTCGCCGCGCTGCGCGACGTTCTCGACGAGATCGGCATCCCCGGGCTGTCGCTGGCCAAGGGCCAGGTCATCCGGCCGGAGCTGTTCAACCGCATCCTCGCGCGCGCCGCCGACACGCCCGAGCGCGAGGTCGTCAATGACCTCGTGCTGCGCAGCCAGGCGCAGGCTGCGTACAGCCCGGAGAATATCGGCCATTTCGGGCTCGCACTGCCGCACTACGCCCATTTCACCTCGCCGATTCGACGCTATGCCGATCTGCTCGTGCATCGGGCGCTGGTCTCGGGCAGCGCGCCGGCACGCGAGGCGGGCGAAGCTCTCGGCGCGCTCGCTGAGCACATCTCCGCGACCGAGCGGCGCGCCGCAGCAGCCGAGCGCAGCGCGCTCGGTCGCTATCGCGCTTCCTTGCTCGGCGGCGCGATCGGCACCGTCTTCGAGGCGCGGATCACCGGGGTGGCTTCGTTCGGGCTGTTCGTAACCTTGCCCGAAACCGGCGCCGACGGGCTGGTCCCGATATCGACACTGCCCGCCGACTATTACGACCACGATGCCTCACGCCACCGCCTCGTCGGCCGCCGCACCGGCCGGATGTTCGCGCTCGGCGACGCCGTCAACGCAACCCTGGTGGAGGCTGACCCCATCGGCGGCCGGTTGGTGTTCCGGCTTGACGATCACGCGGGTTCACACAACCACCGTGCAGCAGTGCGTCCGCGCAAGGGATACCTGCGCCGGCGCTAAGAGACAGCACTTCCCAGCAAATTTGTTTCAGCATCAACGTTGATCGGCGGGACAGCACGCGCTAGTTTGGCTGCTTAAAGTTCTGTCAGAGTCTGCCCAAAAGAAGCGCAGACCGGAACCCGGGAGGAAGCGGCAGTGATTCGAACGCTGCGGAGGGTCGATTGGCCGCAAATGGCGGCTCGGGTTGCAACCGTTGTTGTCGCTCTTGGAGCGGCGTCCTGCGGCTCGCAGCAGCCTCTGTCTCCCACAGCCACGGCGCGTTCCGACGTCGGCACGACTCCGGACGCCAGGTCCCCGTCGGCGGGTGGCGACCAACTCGTCGCGCAGGTCCTTGACGATATCAAGACGTATTACCTCGAGCCGGTATCGGCTCATCGAGTCGCCGTAGCCGGGGCCGCCCGGCTGGGGAGGCTCGACCAGCGGCTCGCGATCCGAGAAGTAATCGGGGGTGGTGCCGTCGCTCTACGCTATGACGATCGCACCCTCGCCGATTACCCTGCGCCGGCGGAAACCGATACGGCCGGCTGGGCGGCGACGATCGAGACGATCGTCGCCGCCGCCCGGCAGGCCTCGCCGCAACTTGCGGCGCTGCCGACCGAAACGGTGGACAAGGCGGTCGTGGACGGGATGACCAGGAGCCTCGACCGGTTTTCGCGATATGCCCCGCCCGATCTGGCGCGCGATCAGCGTGCCGCTCGCAACGGCTGGGGCGGGATCGGGATCATGGTCGATGGCGAGAGGGATACGTTCCGCGTCACCGCCGTCGAACCGCAGAGCCCGGCTGATCGCGCCGGCATTCGGCCGGAGGACCAAGTCGTTGCGATCGATGGCGTCACAACGCATGGGTGCGTGCATCGCGAGGTCATCGACCGCCTGCGCGGACCGATCGGCAGCCCGATTTCGGTCCAAATTGTGCCGGTCGGCCTCGCGCAATCGCGCGAGCTGAGGCTGAAGCGCGCCTCGGTCTCCGAACCAACCGTAAGCGCATCGCGCGATGGCGATATCGGCGTGATCCAGGTCCATAGCTTCAATCACCGGACGACCATGCGGCTAGTCGAATCCCTGGCCGCATTGCAGGGCCAGGCCGGGCGCCGGCTCGCCGGGATCGTCCTCGATCTGCGCAGCAACCCCGGCGGCGTGCTCGACGAGGCCACCAGCCTGGTCGACCTTTTCCTGCGCCAGGGTCCGGTCGTCTCGGTCGTCGGACGCCACCCGGCGAGCCGCCAGTACTTCACGGCTTCCGGCAGAAGCACCGTCCCCGACGTCCCGATGATCGTCCTGATCAATGGCGGTTCCGCTTCCGCCTCCGAGATAGTCGCCGCGGCGCTGCAGGATGCCGGTCGCGCCATCGTGATCGGCAGCTCGTCCTACGGCAAAGGGTCAGTGCAAACCGTGCTCCGCCTGCCTAACAATGGCGAACTGATCCTGACATGGGCGCGGCTGATGGCTCCCTCCGGCTATCCGCTGCAGCAGCACGGCGTAATCCCGACGATTTGTACCGCCGACCTGCCGGACGATGCGAGCTCCCTCCCGACCGGTTTGCAACGGGCTGCGGCGACGTCGACATTGCCGCGCGCATCGCTGGATGAGGAAGGGTGGGCGGCGCTGCGCCGTTCCTGCCCGAGCAACCGGAACCGCCCGGCCCTCGACCTGCTGCTAGCCAAGCAACTGCTCGCCGACACCCGATTGTATACTGTGGCGTTGCATACGCTGCCCGCCGCAGGGCGGCAGACGACGCAAACCGCGGTGGCCGCACCCCGGACGCTGCCTTGACAGAGGTGCGCGCGGCGTTATGTTGGCTTTTAGCTGACAGCAAACCTGCGCGAGGACCGAAATGGCGAAAACCAATACCGTGCTGATCAAACTGGTCAGCAGTGCCGATACCGGGTTCTTTTATGTGACGAAGAAGAACCCGCGGACGAAAACAAACAAACTCGAGCTGAAGAAATTCGACCCGGTGGCGCGTAAGCACGTCATCTTCAAGGAAGCCAAGATTAAGTAGCTCCAGGGGACGGCGGCCTGCGGGATTTTGGCGACACCGAAGCATTGAACACATGGGTGGGGCCGGTCCCGGTGAGTTGTCCGATACGGCGCCGATCAGGCCTCCGTACTTATCGATTGCGCGGCGGACGCTCGGTAATCGCTAACATTTGCGCCCACACCCGCTATACGGACGCCCAGCTATCAAATCCGATCGGATCGTGGTCCACGCGCCGAGCGAACCCCGATTGCGATTGGTCAATCGGCAGATCCCGGCATCGGGCCGCGTCGTCCTTATCGTCAGAACAAAAGCCGCGTCCCTCGGAGGTGTTTCGGTCAGGTGCTTACACCTGCAGGGCCGGTGACGGGACGCGCGCTGGGCGTGCCGTCTCAACTCGTGCTCGGGAGATGGTGTTCGACGACGCGCATGAACCCGGCTATCGAGATCGGTTTGGCTATGTAACCCTCGCAGCCGCCCTGCCGGATTTTTTCCTCGTCGCCTTTCATCGCGAAAGCGGTCACCGCGACGACCGGGATACTGCGGAGTTCCTCGTCCGCTTTCAGCCGTTTTGTGATCTCCAGCCCCGACACCTCGGGCAGTTGAATATCCATCAGGATCAAGTCCGGCCGGTGCTGCCGGGCGATGCTCAGCGCCTCCAGCCCGTCCTTTGTCTGAAACGTCGTATAGCCGTGCGCTTCGAGGAGATCGTTAAAGAGCTTCATGTTCAGCTCGTTATCCTCGACGATCAGCACCTTGCGCCCTGCGCGCTGGTCGGTGACGTCGCTCTGCATCATGCCTCCTGTTGCTCTCGGCCCGGAACGGCTCCGAACCGCGCGGTCGGAAATGTCCCGCCTCGCTTCACCGACGCGTTATCCTGCGACCGGGTTAACAACCGGTAAGCATCAAAGCCGTAATGCTGAAACTTGTGTTTCAGTCCGTCCCGAAGCAGCCAGCAAATGACACGAACGACCGAGGTCCCGATCACGCAGACCGGCTTTCGCATTGGCGTCGACGTTGGCGGGACGAAGATCGCGGCGGCTGTGCTCGATGCAACAGGCGTCATGGCTGGGTCGCGCCGGATCGCCACGCCCGCGGGCGATTACGACGGCACCGTGGCGGCAATCGCCGGTCTCGTCGCGGCGCTCGAAGACGAGATCGGAGCCGGCGCCACGGTCGGCATCGGCATTCCGGGAACGATTGTCGCGGGAACCGGGAGGGTCAAGAACGCCAACTCGACTTGGCTGATCGGCCGAGAGCTGGCGCGCGATGTCGAAGCCGCGCTTCAGCGCGAAGTACGCTTTGCGAACGACGCGAACTGCTTTGCCTTGTCCGAGTCGGTCGACGGCGCGGCGGCCGGGGTCGGCACTGTGTTTGGCGCGATTCTCGGCACCGGGGTCGGCGGGGGCATCGTCACCGGCGGCCGCTTGCTGGTCGGCGTCAATGCGATCGCCGGCGAATGGGGCCACAACCCGCTCCCGGAGCCTCGCGCCGACGAATTGCCGGGACCGCCATGCTATTGCGGGCGGCGCGGCTGTATCGAGACGTTTCTGTCCGGCCCCGGTCTCGTCGCCGATCACCTGCGTCATGGTGGGGGCCGCCATTACAGCGGGGCCGCTCTGACCGCGCCGGAAATCGCAGCGGGCGCCCGCGCCGGCCAGGCCGATTGCCGAGCGACAATCAAACGTTATGTCGAGCGGTTGGCCCGGGCTCTCGCGAGCGTCATCAATCTGCTCGACCCGGACGCGATCGTGCTGGGCGGGGGATTGTCGTCGCTCGCGTTCCTCTACGAGGAGGTACCGCGGAATTGGGGCCGCTACGTGTTTTCCGACACCGTTGCCACTCGGCTGCTGAAACCGCTTCACGCGGTACCGCCGGCGTGACGCTGAAATTGAAGACGGGCGATTTCCGGCTGCGCACCCGCTCGCACCGGCTGGCAGAACCAACGCAGCTCGCCGCCACGCTTTTCGTTGCCGCGCGACATCTGCTCGCCGGCGAGGTCGACGGGGTCACACGATTTCGCCTGATCGGGATCGGCGCTGACGCGTTCGTCGAGGCCGCCAGAGCCGACATGCCGATGCTGTTCGACGCCGACACCGGTTAGAGATACGCGGGAGGCGGATCGGCACGCCGCTCAGCAGCCCGGCTTCGGCAGCGGCTCGATGTCGTCGAGCTTGGCACGGATCGCGTAGTCGCCATAATCGATGACCATGTCGCGCGAGACGCCGTTGTCGAGCAGAATCATCCCGATCTCGTAATCCGGCTTTTCGACCTTCTGGTCCGGCGGAAAAAAAGCGAGCCGCACCCGCCAGCCCGGCCGGTCGAGCAGCGGGGCTTTCTTGGCGAGATCGGGGTCGGGCTCAACCTTGGCGCCGATGATTGCCGAGACCAGCACCGGCGCGTCTGCGGCGCCGCCGTCGAAGATATGCTTCGATACGAATGTCTCGCCGGCGGCCGCCTTGTCGATCAGCACCGCGCTATGTGCGGTCGGGAACAGCACGCCCGGCGGCAATTTGATCGTTTTGTCCGAGGGCTGGGCGAATTCAACGCTGCCGCCCTTTTCGCGGCCATCCAGCTTGGCAATTCCGGACGTTTTCTCCTCCTCGTCGGAATGCGTTTCCATGTGATCGAAGCGGTAGCGCAGCCCGTCCTTGGTTTCCGAACTCTCCAAACTCGACGCGATCGTGACGTCCGGCGACTCGGAATAGGCCATTTTGAGCCGGTAACGCTGCTCTACAATCCAGGCGTCGCAGGTCTCACTCAGCTCATACGCCATGGTGCCACTAGCCGCGCTCACCCCCGAGTCGCTTTCATTTCGTTCGAGACTGAGGGTGTAGAGCGCGCGATGCGGCGCGAGATCGGCGGCTGTCGCCGAGCCCGCGACCGACAGCCCTAGGAAGACCGCCAGCGACTGGGCAGTCCGCAACGCGCAGCCATTCATTCCAGGAAAACTCCGAGACCTAGCGGCGAATTCAAAGCGGTGTACCCCGAGTCGTTATCTCATCGATGCATCCCGACTTCGACATCTCATCGGATGCGCCCCCGCCTTCGACGCGGCCATATGTGGGGCGGTTTCCGCGGTGATGCCAACCTGGGAATATTAAGCCTGATTCGCACAAACTGGACCCAAGGTTGCGGCGCATGCTGCGCATCGGGTGAGGCCAACCCGACACACGCTTGGAAATTGAAAGGCCCGCAGACACCTCAACCCACACGGCCCAAGCGGCGGATTTCACGGATTCAGGCGTTTGAGCGGTCGAGTGCACTGAACGGAGAACCGCCATGTATGAGAAAGGGAACAGGTCCTCGAATGGCCGCGGCTGGTCCGAGTGGGCCTCGAGCGCGGGTGAGTGGACCGAGCAAATTTCTCTCCGCGACGCGCTGATGTTCGGGGCCGGCGCGATGCTGATGCTGGCCGCCGCCCGGATGGCGCCGCCCTTCGCGATGCGCGCGGTGGGGTCGATGCGCGGAATGGCCGGCACCGACCCATTCGACGCGCTGGCGCAGGATCATCAGAAGGCGCTGGCCGTGTTCGACCGCATCGAGGCGACCGACACCTCTATGGTGACGCGCCGCAACACGCTGCTGACCCAGCTGAAGCGCATGATCGCCGCGCATTCGCTTGCGGAGGAGGATATCGTCTATCCGATGCTGTGCGACGACGCCCACCGTCGCGAGCAGGCCCTGAAGCTCTACCGCGACCACGCCGAGATCAAGGTCAAGCTGTTCGAACTCGAGGTCAAGCCGAAGAACGATCCCGGCTGGGTCGATGAGCTGCGCACGCTGCGGCAGATGTTCGCGTCACATGCGCATGAGGAGGAGACGATCGAGTTTCCGAGACTGCGCGCCGCGCTCGACGCGTCGCGCCGCGTCAACCTGCTCGGCAAGGTGAGCCGCGAAAAGTCGCTGCTGCTGTAGCGGCACGCGACCAGAAGACCCGGGCCTCGGCTGCGACCCGGCGCTCCCCGCTACTTAATCCCTTGCACCAGGAGAAGACCCGGAGTAGCGTGTCGCCCATGACAGCCGAGACTCGTCCAGTTGCGCGATTTTGGTACTGCCGGTACATGACGGCGGCCTAGGATCGCGCATCCGCGTTCTTTTTAAAGCCGCCCCGCCCAGGCGGCTTTCGCGTTTTTATTCCAGGTGCGAAATTCCGACCCGGGTGGAGCGGCCTCCAACCAAGGAGGTATTCCATGCCGGAAGGAATTGCTGAAACCCGCGCTGCGGGTGAAAGACCCGTGATGGCGGAACAATGGAACCCGCAGAGCTGGCGCGGCCTGCCGATCCGGCAGGTGCCGGGCTACGCCGACTCCGCTGCGTTGACGCGGGTCGAGGAGACGCTGCGCCGGTTTCCGCCGCTGGTATTTGCCGGCGAGGCGCGGCGTCTCAAGGACCGACTGGCCGATATCGCCGCCGGCAAGGCGTTTCTGTTGCAGGGCGGCGACTGCGCCGAGAGCTTCGCCGAGTTCCACCCGAACAATATCCGCGACACCTTCAAGGTATTGCTGCAGATGGCGGTGGTGCTGACGTTCGGCGCCGGCTGTCCGGTCGTCAAGGTCGGCCGCTTGGCCGGGCAGTTCGCGAAACCCCGTTCGTCGGATACGGAAACCCAGAAGGGCGTGACCCTGCCGTCGTATCGCGGCGACATTATCAATAGCCTCGATTTCGATGAGACGGGCCGCGAACCGGACCCGCAGCGCATGGTGCAGGCCTACAGCCAATCGGCAGCGACGCTGAACCTGCTGCGCGCTTTCGCGCAGGGCGGCTACGCCGATCTGCACCGGGTGCATGCCTGGAACCAGGATTTTGTTGCCGATTCGCCGCAGGGCGAGCGCTACCGCGCTCTGGCCGACCGGCTAACCGAGACGCTCGATTTCATGGCCGCCTGCGGTCTGACCTCCGAAACGACGCCGCAGATTCGCGAAACCGAATTCTATACGTCGCACGAGGCGCTGTTTCTTGCTTACGAGGAGGCGCTTACCCGCATCGACTCGACGACGGGCGACTGGTACGACGTGTCGGCCCACATGCTTTGGCTCGGCGACCGGACGCGTCAGGCCGATGGCGCTCATGTCGAATTCCTGCGCGGCATCAAGAACCCGGTCGGGATGAAGTGCGGCCCGACGCTTGAACCGGACGATCTGCTGCGTCTGATTGACCGCCTCAACCCGGCCAACGAACCCGGGCGCCTGACCTTGATCACCCGGATGGGCGCCGACAAGGTCGAGGACAAGCTGCCGCCGCTGATCCGCGCCGTGCAGCACGAGGGTCGCACGGTCGTCTGGTGCATCGACCCGATGCACGGCAACACGATCACTTCCTCAACCGGCTACAAGACCCGCGATTTCGACCGCATCCTCGATGAGCTTCACCGGGCGTTTGCGGTTCATCTGGCCGAAGGCAGCTATGCCGGCGGCGTCCATTTTGAGCTGACTGGACAGAACGTCACCGAATGCATCGGCGGCGCGCAGGAAATTAGCGAAGCTTCGCTCGCCGACCGCTATCACACGCATTGCGACCCGCGGCTCAACGCCAGCCAGGCGCTGGAACTTGCCTTCGAGATCGCCGAGGCACTGAAGCGCGAGCGCCAGCAGCGCAACGCCGGGTTCGGCGCCGCCGATCTCCTCGCCGCGGTGTCCTAGGCCGACGGGCGCCAGCCGCACACTTTCGTCATTGCGAGGAGCACCAACGGCGAAGCAATCTCGGTCTGAACGCCGCTCCCCGACCGAGATTGCTTCGCCGTGGCCGCAATGACCGAACGCATTGAACAAGATGATCTCGCCGCGCGCACCGACAGCTATTTTCTGAAGACGAAGGCGATCGTCGGCAGGTTCGGCGACCGCGAGGCGACCTATGCCGTCTTCATGCGGCGGCCGGTGATCTCGGCCCCGCGTTTCGCGATTGCGTTCCTCGAAAGCGTGGCGGCTACGCGCGGCGCGAGGTTCGACGTAGAGGTCGCGCGCCCCGAGAGCGAATGGGTCGGAGCCGGCGAGCCGATCCTCTACATCACCGGCCCGCTCTATCACCTCGTCGATCTTGAAACCGTGCTGCTGCAGAAGCTCGGGCCGGCCTGCGTCGCAGCGCACAACGCCTCGGCAATGTGCATCGACCTGCCCCAGGTAACCTTCCTCGCGATGGATGCGCGGCACTGCGCCGGCGCCGAAATGGCCGAGCTGATGGCCTATGCGGCATCTGTCGGGTCGGCGCATGCCCGCCGCGTCGCCGGCGCGGTCGGTTTTGTCGGCTGCGCCACCGACGCGACCGCGCATTTCTTCGGGGCCGGTAAGGGGATGGGCACGATGCCGCATGCCCTGATCGGCTATGCCGGCTCGACCGTGCGCGCCGCCGAAATGTTCCGCGAGACCTTCCCCGACGAGCCGATGACCGTGCTGGTCGATTATTTCGGCCATGAGATCAGCGATGGGGTCGAGGTCTGCCGCCGTTTTCCGGATCTTGCTGCCGACGGGCGGCTCGCCTTCCGCATCGATACGCCGGGAGGCCGCTATTGCGAGGGGCTCGACGTCGCGCGTTCTTACGAGGTGCTGGAGCGCAACGCCCCGCGCGCGATCCGCGGTTACCGGACCGAGGCGGAGCTGCGGCATCTGATCGGCCCCGGTGTCACGGCCGCGGCGCTATGGCATATGCGCGGGGCGCTGGATGAGGCCGGATTTCCGAAAGCCCGGATCGTCGCCAGCTCCGGGTTTGGTCCCGAGAAGTGCCGCATGATGGCGGCGGCGACCGCGCCGATCGACGTGATCGGCACCGGCTCCTACCTCCCCGAGCTATGGAGCGAAACTTACGCGACAGCCGACATCATCGCCTATGACGGCCAGCCGATGGTGAAGGTCGGCCGCGAATTCCTGCTGCGCGGCAAGCCTTCTTAACCGATCGCGGGGATCCGCGTCAGATCCCCACTTCGCGGCGCACGCGGGCGCTGATCGACTGACGCAGCGTCCGCATTTCGGCCCAGGGATCGGAGCCGAGCCGGGCCAACCGCGCCGGCACGGTCACGACGGTAAACCGGTCCGGCGTCACGCCGTTTTCGACTTCCTCCCAGAACAGCGGCGTCGCGACCGGTGCGCCGGGCCGCGCGCGTGGGGAGTAGGCGCCGATCGCGGTCGCGCCGCGGCCGTTGCGCAGGTAGTCAATGAAAATGCGTCCGGTGCGCGCCCGCTTCGCCATATTCGATGTGAAGCGGTCGGGATAGGCCACGACGAAACGCTCCGCGACCCATTTTGAGAATTCCTTGACCGGATCCCATTCGAGCTTCGGCGCGATCGGCACGACAACGTGAAGCCCTTTGCCGCCGGTCGTTTTCGGGAAGCTTTTGAGGCCGATGCCGAGCAGCGCCTCACGCATCTCGATTGCCGCCTCCGTCACCCGCTCCCAGGGCAGCCCGACATCGGGGTCGAGATCGAAGGTGATGCGGTCCGGGGTTTCGAGCTTCGCAACAGTCGAGCCCCAGGGATGGATTTCTAGCACGCCCATCTGCACCATCGCAATCAGCCCCGGCAAGTCCTTGACGAAAGTGTAGATGCCGGGGTCTGCGCCGGCGCCCTCGGGAATCTCGACCCGCCCGATCACTTCCGGCACAGCCGGCGTTGCGTGCTTCTGATAAAAGCACTCCTTCCCCTGCCCTTCCGGACAGCGCACTAGGCTCAACGGCCGGTTCCGCAGTTCGGCAAGCGCCCAGTCGCGGATCGCGTAATAATAATCCGCGAGTGCCAGTTTGGTGATTTGCTGCTCGGGATAGAGAACCCGGCCCGGATGGGTCAGCCGAACGCCTTCGAAGGTTATGCTGCCATCGCGCGCGGGAGCCGATACGCTGGGATGATCCGCCTCATTCGTCTCCGGGCTTCTCCGCAAGCCGCTCTCTCCCCCCTCGTGAGCCGGGGTTTTGCGGCGGGAGTGGCGCTTGTCGCTCTCTCCCGCATCGCGGGAGAGAGAGGCGCCCGGCGCGACAGCGCCGGGAGGGTGAGGGTCCCAATCCGACCCCGTGGCCAAGCCGCCCGCGATTTTGGCAGGGTCCTGCACGACTTCCTCCGGCCGCTTGTCCTCGCGCAACCCCTCGAAGGAGGAATGCCGCAGTATCGCGTCGGACGTCCATTCCGCGTAACGAACCTGCGCGACTAGGCGCGGCTCGACCCAGTGGACGCCCTTTTTTGACACGCCCTTCGGCAGCACCACCGGGGAATGGCGCTGCTCGATCCCGACAAGCCGGCGATGCATTTCGGCCAACGTCCCATCGCTGAATCCTGTGCCAACGCGGCCGGCGTAACGCAGTGCGCCCTCGGGATCGTAATACCCGAGCAGCAGCGCGCCGAAGCCATGCCGCGTGCCGGCCGGGTCTGTAAACCCGATCACGACGAATTCGTCGGTGTGGTAGCATTTGATTTTAAGCCAATCGGCGCTGCGCCCGGCCCGATATGGCCGATCCCGACGCTTCGCGACCGTGCCTTCGAGTTCGTATTCGCAGGCATGCTGCAAAAACTCGGGACCGCGCCCGATCTGGTGGTCGCTGTACCGCACGGTCCCGTGCACCTCGGGCGGCACCATCGCGGCGAGCACAGCCTTGCGGTCCTCAAGGGCGGCGCCGGTCAGGTCGTAGCCGTCGCGGTACAGCAGGTCGAACGCATAAAACACGAGCCCGGTCCTGTCGCCGCGCGACAGAACGTCCTGCAACGCGCCGAAGCTGCTCCTCCCGTCGGGGGTGAGGGCCACGACCTCGCCGTCGATCAGCGCGCTGTCCACCGGCAGCGCCACCAGCGCCTGCGCCAGCTCCGGGAATTTGCCGGTCCAGTCCAGCCGATTGCGCGTGATCAGCCGGACGTCGCCGTCTTCGATACGCGCCAATAGCCGATACCCGTCGAACTTGATCTCGTGCAGCCATTCGTCACCCTCGGGCGGACGCTCGACCGCGGTCGCGAGCTGCGGGGCGATGACTTCCGGCATCTTGCGCTTGCGCGCGGCGCGCGGGCGCTGCCAATTGCCCGCGGGAACCGGAGCCGGCCGATCCGGAGCGATCTCGCCGCGCTGCGAATCCCACACCCGGTCGCGGTCGGCGGCGATCTCGTCAAGCGACCGTCCGGTCGCGACGCTGAGCGGGTTTTCGTCCACCAGCGCGGTGTCGCTGCCGGGCACGGCAAGCTCGTCGCGCTCCTTGATCAGCAGCCAATTCTCGTGTCGCTCGCCGGCGGCCTTGCCGCCCATCCGCACCAGCGCCCAGCGTCCGTGCAATTTCTCGCCGTTGAGGCGGAATTTGAGCGACCCCTTGCGATAGGCCTCTTCCGGGTCCGGCACTTCCGGGGTCCAGGTGCCGCGGTCCCACAGCAGCACGGTGCCGCCGCCATATTGCCCTTTCGGGATAACTCCCTCGAACCCGCCATATTCGATCGGATGGTCCTCGGTAAGCACCGCGAGCCGCTTCTCCGCGGGATCAAGGCTCGGCCCTTTCGGTACCGCCCAGCTCAAGAGGACGCCGTTCAGTTCGAGACGGAAATCATAGTGCATGCGGCGCGCGGCATGCTTCTGCACGACAAACGAGAGAATTTCGCTCGTCGGGCCGCGTTTTGACCGCGCTGCTCCCCGGCCGGCTCGGGGGTTTGCCGGAAGTCGCGTTTGCGGTGGTATTCCTCGAGCGCCATGGCAGGTCCACTGTCTCTGCCGAAACAAGCCCCGCTTCGCCCCGGTTCCTGAAGTGGTCGTAATTGCGAGGCCCCAAAAGGGACCGCGGCAATCTCGACCCGACCCCACCAAGGTCGCTTCGGCCACGGGCCTCTGCAATGACGCCTTGGCGTTTACGCCCCGAGCTTGTCGGCGAGATCCTCGAAACTGTCGGCGACGAAGGTGAAATCGTGCTCGGCCTTGAAGTCGCGCGCCTGCTTCGCGCCATGCTCGTAGGGCCGGGCGACAAACGCGGTCTTCATGCCGTGCGAGGCGGCGTGCACGAGGTCGTTGTTGTGCGCTGCGACCATCATCACCGCGCTCGCGTCGCCGTTGCCGAGAAACTCGATCGCCGAGCGGTACATCTCGGGGTCGGGCTTGTAGTGCCGCACGAGGTCGGAGCCGAGCACCGTGTCCCACGGCAGGCCGCAATGTCTTCGCCATGTCGGTCAGGAGCCGCACCGTGCCGTTCGACAGGGTGGCGATGATGTATTTCTTCTTGATGCGGGTCAGGCCCGGCACCGAATCGGGCCAGGGTTTGAGCCGATGCCAGGTCAGGTTCAGCCACTGCTTGTCGGCCTCGTCGAGGCCGCGCACGCCGAATTTTTCGAGCAGCTGGTCGAGCGCCATGCGGTGCAGCGCGTCGAGATTGGTCCACGGGCAACTCGCCGGTGCGCACCTTGTTCATCGACGGCGCGTAGAGGCCGCGCCACTCGTCGGCGAATTGCTGCCAATCGACGCCGGCAATGCCCTTGCGTGCGGCGAGGGCTTCCCCGTCGGCGGTCACGGCCCCGCGCCAATCGACCACCGTGCCGAATACGTCGTGAACCAGGGCCTGCACCTCGGTCATGCGAGCCTCCGTCAGCCGCCCGTCCCGAGATGATCTTGCCGTTCTCGCGCAGATCGGCGATCTGCGCCGGCGTGTAGCCGAGGCCGGCGAGTACCGCGTCGTTGTCGGCGCCGAGTTCCGGCGCGACGCCGATCTTCGGCGGCGTTTCCGAGAAATGCCAGGGCGAGCCGTGCACCTTCAGCCGCTTGCCGTGTTTCGGGTAATCGATCTCGGTGACATAGCCGTTGGCCAGCACGTCAGGGTCGTTCGAGGCTTCGAGCAGCGTATTGATCGGCGCCGAGACGATGTCGGCATCGCGCAGCCTTTCGACCCAGACATCGCGCGATCCGGTCGCGAACAGCTCGTCCAGCGTCCGCAACAGCCGGTCGCGCTCCTCGGCCAACTCGATCACGACACCGAGATCGCCGAACCCGGCCCGCTCCAGCGCCTCGTAGAACCCGAGCGCGGTCATCGCCTCGCGCCACTTGCGCGCGCCGTTCAACTGGAAAACCAGCGGTTTGCCGTCGCGGTCGTTGAAGCTGGCACTGATACCGGGCCGCGTTGGCGTGCCGGTGATGCGGGCCTGGCCGGTCACCGGGTTGCGGTTGCGCCACATCGTGGTCGTCAAGGTCCAGCCCATCAGCCGGATCTGCCCGCCGAGCAGAGAGCAATCGACCTTTTGCCCGACCCCGGTTGCGCGCGCGTGGGTCAGCGCGGCGAGCGCCCCGCCAAAGGCGAGGATCGCGCAGGTTTCGTCGGCGACCGACACGATACCGGTCTTCAAGGGCTGACCCGGCGTCGAATACGCCTCGGCGATGCCGCCCAGCGCCTGCGCCATCGAGTCGGTCCCGGGCAGCGCGGCATGCGGCCCCTTCGGCCCGTAGCCCGACACCGAGACATAGACGAGGCGCGGGTTGACCTTGCGCAATTCCTCGTAGCCAAAGCCGTTCTTTTCGGCCGCGCCGGGACGGAAATTCTGGCCGAAGATGTCGGCCTTCGCGACCAGCTTCTTGAGAATGTCGCGGCCTTCCCCGGTTTTCAGATTGAGCGTGACGCTTTTGACGCCGCGGTTGTTGGTCTCGAAATAGGTGCTCGGCATGCCCGGCAATACGGTCGAGCCGCGCGAGTTGTCGCCGATTTCCGGCACCTCGATCTTGACGACTTCGGCGCCGAGATCGGCCATCAGCATGTAGGGCACCGTGCCGGCCTGCGCCGTCGAACAGGCGACCACCTTCACGCCCTGCAGTGGCCCCGATGCGCTATCAGACGCCTCGCTCATGATGTTTCCTCGCACCGAATCCGCCTTCGAGACTCCCCGGTGCCGGCTACTCCGCCGCTATCCGGATGACCGGAGCCGTATCGAAATAGCGGCGGCCGCTGGCGCGCTGGTTCTCGTAGATCGAACCCTGGTGCTCGGCCGCCGGCAAGGGCATACGCACCGGCACCGGCGCGAGGCGGGGCGCGAGGCTTGGCTCACCGAAGATCAGTTGTTCGTTGAACTTGTCGATGCCTTCCTTGAGGCCGAGCAGCGGCCAGGCATCGGCGGCGCGGTACTGGAACAGCAGAAAACGCCGCGGGCGGCCCGAGAAATTCGTCGCTGAGCCGTGAACGGCGCGCACGTGATGCACCGTGATCGCCCCGGCCTTGCCGAGACAAGGCTGCGCGCTCGACAGGTCGATGTCGCATGTCTCCGGGTCCATTGCGCCGCAGAACCGGCCGTTCGGCCCGTGGTGGTCGTGGATTGGCCCTTTGTGGCTGCCCGGCACGACCATCATCGGGCCGTTCTCAATGTCGACATCGTCGATCATGATGCCGACCGCGGCGAGGTCCTCGTTCGTATGCGGATAGAAGGCCCAGTCCTGATGCCATTCGATCGGCGCCCCGTATCCGGCCGATTTCATGTTGAGCTTGCCGGTGTCGAAGCGAACGGTGCCCCACAGGTCCTTGAGGATGGCGACAACATTGTCGTTGCGGCTGGCGCGGAAATAAGCGGGGTGGATCAGGTGCGGCGCCTTGAGCCGCCGCACGCGCGGCTCCGCGGGGCTGTGCGAGTCCTCAAGATCGTAGACGGCATCATTGGCCGTGATCTGCGCCGCTTGCCGCACGAAATCGTCGGTGACCCGGCGCAATTCGCCGATTTCCGCCGGCGTGAAGACGTCCGGCACCACGATAAACCCGTCGCGCTCGTAGGCCGCGCGTTGCGCATCGGTCAGCATCGGCATTCCTTTCGTACCAGCGGCCGTCATCACACGACAGCCAACCGCGTCAGGTCTATTTGGCCGCGACAGCCATCGCCTGTCCATCCCTTGTCGGCGCGTCGGCGAAGGCCGGCATGATTTCGCGTGCGAAACGCCGGATGTTCTCGCGCGATCCGCCGAAATTGATCAGCACATATTCGACCCCGCCGTTGCGCAGCCCTTCGAGTTTCCTCGCGATGTCGTCGGTTGTGCCGAAGATCGCGGTTTCGTCGCAGAGGCGGCGTACTTCGCCCTCGTCCTCGCGCGCGAAGCGGTCGCGCTCGTCGCCGTCGGGCCGGCGCGAGAGATTGTTGATCCGGACATGCCCCTGGAAGCGGCGGATTTGGGCGGCCTCCAATTCCTCCTTGGTGTCGGCGAAATGGATCGCCCGCGCGACACCCACCTCCATCGGGTCGTACCTGCGGCCGCGCTTCTCGACATCCGCTTTGAACTGGGCGATGTGGTGGATCACGTCCGCGGCGAGATCGTATTGCCCCAGCAGCAGATTGTAGCCGCGCTCGGCGACCTGCCGCACCGAGCGCTCGCTGCCGGCGCCCATCCAGAACGGCGGGTGCGGGCGTTGCGCGGAGGGCGGCTCGACGACGATGTTCTCGTATTGCCAGTACTTGCCGTTGTGGCTGAATGGCGTATCGCTGACGAACGATTTCGTAATAACGTCCATCGCCTCGTCGAAGCGCCCGTCGGCTTCCTCCATCGCGACGCAGAACCCGGCGAATTCGTTCCAGCGATAGCCTTTGCCGATCCCGAAATCGAGCCGCCCGCCCGACAACAGATCGAGCGTCGCAGCCTGCTCGGCGAGCAGCACCGGGTTGTGCCACGGCAACACCAGCACGGCCGTACCGAGGCGCAGCGTCGAGGTGCGCGCGCCGAGCCAGGTCAACAGGTTGAGGCTCGCCGAGACCTGCCCGAAACCGGTGAAATGGTGCTCAACGACGAACGTGCTGTGGAAGCCGAGCGCCTCGGCCTCGACATTGTTCTCGATCCACTCCCGAAAGCCCTGGCTGCTGTCGGTCATTTCCGTGCCGGGGGACGGCCGCCGCGCCTGCGCACTGCCGAAAAGTCCGAAACGCATTATTGGTGTCTCCTTCGTGCCGCTGCGGAGAGAGTAATGGCAGCGCGGCGATACCCGAAATACCGCGTGATTATCGCCGCCATCGCGTCACGGCATCGCAAGGCGGACGAGTCCCTGAAATTCCCTGCCGACAGGGAATTTTTTTGTTCCGGGCGGCGGAACCCGGCGGATTTGCTAGGTTTGCGGTGGGTTCGTGCGCGCCGAGCAGGGAATTTGCCGAGGCCGATCAGCGAACACTGCCGGAATTATCAGGGTATTTCGGCATCGCCGACCCTTGTCGCGCACGCGGATCGGAGGCTGGCGATAATGGCAGATCAGTGTGGCGATTTTAGGGGCGCCTCTGCACCACCGCGGCGGGACACGACCAAAAAATGGGGCTCGGATCAGCTTACGAGCTGTGTAAGAAATTGCCCGAGACCGCGACACTGTTCGGCGCGCGACATACCCTCGCGTGCGGCCGCTGGGACTGCCGGAATGCCGGCCGCGCGTTGTCCGATCCAGCGACGGAGCTGCTCCGCGATTGTTTGCGGATCGTTTGCGACGATTCCGGCTCCGCGTTCGCGTATCATCTGAGCCAGGTTGCCGTGCTCGTAGCCGATCATCAGGATCGGGCGCCCTGCTCGAAGATACTCGAAGAACTTCGCCGGGATCATGCCGGCGTCTTTGACATTGTTCCATTGCAACAGCAGCAGAACATCCGCGGACTGCTGCAACGACAATGACTCTCGATATGAAACCCGATCATGGAGAAAAACGCGATCGGGAACTTCCGTGGCGGACATCGCGGTCCTCACCACTTGATTATCCGTTTCGCTCAATCCAAAGAAATGCACCGCGACGTGCCGGCGCTCGCAGGCGGTCAGCAGACCAATTCCCTGAAACAAAGGCGTGGGGTCTCGATAGCCGCCATAGATACTGCCAGTGTGGATAATCGAAACAACGTCGCCTGGTTCCGGAACCGACGAAATCGTTGGGAAATCTTCGGAAACAAACCCATTGAATATGCATCTTACCGGCTGTTCATACTTGCGACGAAGCAGGTCGGCCCAGATCGGTGAAACGGTTATCAAACCGGCGGCGCTCCCGAGAACGCCAGGTTCGACCAAGCGGTCGATCCACCAGCGCCAGCGCGGGTAGGAATAGTAGGTATTGTCGGCCCACAGGTCGCGCAGGTCGCCGACCCATGGCGCGGCACATGCCCGGGCGATGCGCCGCGCCGCAATAAGCCCGGAGTTCGGTGGTGCGCTGGCAAGAACGATATCAGGCCGCCATTGTTTAACCAGCTCATACCCCGCTGCGGTCACGCGGCGCATCCAGGGCGCGCGCGGGTCGGGAATGTGCAGCAAGGCGTAGTAGTTTCGCTTCAGCGCGGCCACCCAACGACGGGAGGGCGACGGCGAACCGGACGCGACCTGCGTTGGTTCGAAGCCGGCCGCAATGCCGGGCGCGGAGCGCCGCAGAACCCTAACGATTGATCCGAGAGAGTCGCCGCCTCGTTTTGCCTGTACATGGATCACCCGATCCGCAGGAAATGGCGCGGGAAGTGACTGGTCATCGGAATTTTCCCCCGCCAACACCCGTACGTCGTGTCCGGCTTCAAGCAGGCTTTTCGCGAAATGTCCTACGCGAATCGCTCCGATGACATTTGAGGGGGGAAACCAGTAAGAAATCAGCAGCACCCTTAGGCGCGGGCCGGGACATATCGTCTTCCCGGACACGACGTCGTAGTCGATTGTCGCACGAGCGGCGCAGCGTGAAGGCCCGGATTCGACGTTGTCGCCGATCGTGACTGCGCTTCTACGGGCCATGTCGTCGCCGGAGGGCATTGGACGCGTACCTCATACTGACGCAGCATATTACTCGATGCTTTTACACTGAGAGAGTAACGTCGCCGCTACACTGCCGGATGGGCAAGTCGCATGTGAACAGCCCTCGGCCGGACAAATTCCCGGCAGGCCTGTGCAAATCGGCAACACCTTGGGTCAGCGGACGATCGAGCAGCCGTGTCTATCCCAGAGGCCCTGCGCTGCGCGACATCCGCTACCCGCGCCGATCCCGCCCCGCCCCGCCAGCACCAATGGCCGGGAGGACGTGCATTTACGGCGATACTGCGGACGCAAGTTTTCGAGCCCTTGCGCCGCTGAGGGTCGCCTCTGCGCGCATCCGCATCCGCGACCCTCGGAGATCGCCGCAGACCCGATCCCCAAGCTGCCGGATCAGATATTCCAGGGCCAAAATCCGCGCCAGCTGTCTCGGATCGTTTACGTGCTCCAGCCGGAATAGCCTTGACATAACCTGCACACCATCGGGCAGCACGGCATTCACGTAGGCCGTCCCGAGATACTGAGAACGCGTGGCATAGCGCCGCATCCGATGCTGGACGCGGTAGGAAATCCGCCGCAATTGCTGCGGCCGCAGATAGGTACCATAGTCGATGATTTTCCGGGACAGCGGCGGCGATCCACTAAAATCATGGCCATAACTCGACGGATATGCCGCCAGCCGCCGATCCGCACGCCGGATCAACTCCGCCTCATAGGCGCCATGGTTTTTCCACGCGATCGGCATCCCGGCGGCATGCTCCGTCAACGGGCGTTCAAGGAACGGCAAGCCGGTGTATCCGAATGAGCTGTTAATCGTGTTCACGCGACCATCCCAAGCGCGGCACCTGAAATTGTGATATAGCCATTCGATGACCGGGCGCGGGAGCGACGCAAAGCCTTCGCCTAGCAGGGTTTCCAGCTTGAGTTCAAGCTGGTGAAAATAGTCCTCTTCATTAAATAACGCGGTGCATATGCGCGGATCAAAGCAGCTGTAGAATGACCAAAGAAATTGCCGCGGAGTATACCAGAAATCGCGTAGATAAAAGAAATTCCGGAAAATCTCTCCACCGCCACCATTCAGGGCTATCATCCCCCCGCTGACGCGCGACGCCTGTTGTTCACGCTCGGCGCCATTATCGAAAATCCCGCTCCAGCTGTATCCATCGACAGCAAGAAAATTCCGGTGCGCAATTGCGGCAAATTCGTCAGGTTCCCATGTTCGGTATTGTTCCTTGTCAATAACATCAAGAGGCAACTTTTCGCCCGTTGCGATAGCCTGCGCCAGCGTAACGTCGCTGTCATCGCTCCGACCATAAACGTAAAGCGATGGGCGTGCTCCGTGCCGCCGCAGCAGAGCCACGATCAGCCGCGAATCGTACCCCCCAGATAATGCGCAGTTTACCCGTTCGCCGAAGTTTGCCGCCACTGAAGCAAAGTAGCGGTCGAGCAGGTTCATGCTTCGCGCAATACTTTCCTCAAAATCCTGATCCAACGTCGTCTGCGGAATACGAAATGGATGTCCGACAATCTCCATCTTGCGCGGTTGTACGGCAATGGTGCTATTTACCGGGGTAACAATAATTTCATCGAACAGGGTCGTGTTGCCGGACACCACACCCGTGAATACATATTCATAAGCCGATTGAGTATTGATTGTGAGCCGAGTTAGGGATGATGCAAGGGCTAGGAAAGAAGATGTCGCGACGCGCATCGCGTTATCGCAGAAGACGTGGTATCCGCCGAAGCTGTCGGGAATGATTTCGGTCGCGCCGCCCTTTCGTACAATCACGGCATAGTGGCCCATGGCGCGTTCGCGCGGGCCGGGTGATCCGTTGTAATCCCGATAGAAGGCAGTCGCAGCCGCTTTCCCGACCGCGCCATCATAGAACAACGTTCCGCACGCCAACACGAAATCGCCGTTCGGATATTGCTGCAGCGCCAATTCCCGGGTCTGGCGCTGGGTGAAGGCCAACAGAACATAGTTGTCCGTCGATATGACGACGGGTGCCGGAAACCCTGTTCGATTGAAAACATCCAGCGCCGCGGTTTGTACAGCCTCATAATCGGTCCGGTCCGACTTATGGACCAGAATGAACCCGCCCATTTCCACTATCCTCGCGCCGGCCGTGCGGAGACCACCCCAGAAAGAGTTCGGAATATCTGTCGAACATTCGCTGCAGAGAGAATTCCGTGATCGCGCGTAGCCTGTTCTGGTTGCCCAGCCGATCCCGTATCGCCGGCTCCCGTAACAGGCGCTGGATCGCGGCGGCAAAACCGGCGCTATCATTGCGCGCAACAATGAAATCTTGATTATCCTCGCACACCATATCCTTGACGTCGCCCACATCGACGGACGCGACCGGCAGGCGGGCGGCCATCGCCTCCAGGACCGCGTTCGGCATTTGCTCGGTGTCGGATGACAAGGCGAAAACGTCGAAGCAGCACAGAACAGATTCCGGCGGGACCTGGCCGGTGAAGGTCACACGGTCGGAGATCCCCAGCTCCTGCGCAAACTGCTGAAGCGCGCCGCGTTCGACGCCGTCTCCGGCCACGACGAGCCGCACGGGCAAACTCGGATCGAGCATCGCGAAGACACGCAACAACCGCCCGATATTTTTTTCAGGGCGCAACGGTGCTACAGTACCGACGATCAATTCGCCGGATCGGCGTATGAACCCGGGGTTCGCATCGCGTGCCGGCGCGGCGAAGCGTTCCACGTCGACCCCGTTCGGCAGATACCATACGATGTCCGCAGGCAATCGCCAGCTGTCGCAGGCTATCCGCTGAAGCCGACGCGATGGCACAACGATGCGAGCGCAGCGGGCAAGCGCCCATCTGCGGCACAACACGCGACGGCGAAGTTGAATGTCGGCTTCCTCTTTGCCGAACCCCGCCTCGAAATGGACATGCGAGGCGCTCGGCAGGATGCGATTGGCCATCGCCCACTCAATCGAGCCCCAATTATAGGTAATAAGAAGATCAGGCCTAACGCGTCGTAGCGTCAGCGCGGCCGATACAGTCTCATAAAGAATTCCGGATTTTTGCCGTTTGGGCGTCATCAGGCTGATTTCAATGCCGGAAAACAACTGCTCCGCAGCATCAAAATTGCCGTCCAGCGCGATGATCGTGTGACGAAAACGGTTACCGAAGTTATTGATGACCCGCCCCATTCGTAAAGGGACGCCACCGATCCCAAAACTCGGAAAAACGTGAAGCAAGGATAATTGCGCCGCAGATGCCGAAGCAGCTCGCTGTCGTTCGCTGATCGGGGACGTAGCGGCGGCTGTTGACATTGTCGCATGTCCCTGGAGCGCTACGAGCCAGAAGTATTTTTCCGGAACCGGGCGATCTCTATAACCCGTTTCGCGGAAATCCGGCAACCGTCGCAACATTCATTCTTTGTGCATTCATACGACAGTCATAACGGCGCCAGCGTCTCGGCAAAGCCGGTCAGGGTTGTTTCGCTGGGAGAGATTGCTTCCGAGATTTCGGTTGACAGCACAACAAGCGCGCCGAGCCGCCGTTCACCATGCAATGCCGTTGCCGCCTGTAGCAGCTTCGCTTCGATAACACTGCCGGTCGGCTTGCCATCGATGACATAAAACCACCATACGAGCCGCTGCCGGCCCTCCCGCGTGATTTTCGCCGTATTGAGGGTAACGGGCTTGCCGCCGATTGATACGGAGCCGCGCCCCGTTCCGACGAGCCGCCACGGTTCCGGCCGGACGACTTCGGTTGCCGCCCGAGTTAGCGGATTCCCGCGCTCGGGCACCGGGTAGACGGCCACGATCTCCGTAACCGTCGCTTGCCCGCTGCGATAATTCGCGATTATCGATTGCTGGGCGTTATCGGCCTTGGGCAGCCAATCGCCACCCGTAACCGGCTCGCGCCTCCAGGGACCGTCTCTTTGCGGAACGGCAAAGTGCTCCGCCACGGGAATCGGCGCCGCCGACGCGCGCTCCACCCAATAGAGATATGCGGGTCCGGTCAGCGCGAGCAGCAACCCGGCGGCCATCACGGATCCAAGTGGCGTCCGCGGCGCGGATGCGGTCACCGGTACCGTCTGTCGCAGGCCAGGCCGGACATCCTCCTTGAAACTGATCCCGATCGCGATCAGCGCGAGCGTCACGATCGTGAAAAACAGCCAGCCATAGAGGATGTGATCTGCCATCGCCGACGCTGCGTCTCCCATGATGTGACCGAGCAGAACGAGGCCCAGGGCGCGGAACCCATTCGCCACGATCGGCAGAACGATCGACAGCGCGATAAAGGCCGCCCGCCGCCATCGACTGCGATACACGGCCGTCGCAAAGAAGCAGCCGAACACGATCGAGGCGATCAGGAAGCGGAGACCGGCGCAGGCCTCGGCAACCTCGAACGTACCGGCCGGAATCTGGATGATGAAGCCGTCTGCAAACACCGGGATACCGAGCAGGTGGAGGCCACCCACGGTAAAAGCGGTTGTATAGGTCTGCAGCAGCGGAACGAGAAACGCACCAAACGGCACCAGAAAAAAAAGAAATAGCAGCGGCGCCAGCATTGCGCGGAAAACCTGCCAGCCAAGCACCGTTAACAGCAGGATCTCAAACAGCAAAACGACGCTCAGCTGGGTCGCCTCGTTAATATCGAGCAGGGCGGCGGCGAGCCATAACGCGGATGCCGGCGGCAGCAGTGCCAGCGCCCACCAGGACGGCGCCGGCCGCATTTGCGCCAGGATGTCGCGCCGCATCCACAGCAGCGCACCAGCCAGCGGCAACACCAGATAGCAGTGATTATAGGCCGTCGAATCGTTCCAGACCGTGACCGCCGCGCCGATCTCGTACTGGAATGCGATGCCGAAGGCGGCGCAGGCCACGGCGATCCAACACAAGGTCGGAATCCAGACCCGCAAAGCAGGCGGCACGGCGATCGGAAGTCCGATCTTTGGTGTCTGTACGCTCATCGGCTGCTCACACGGAAATGGGGGCAGTGGCGAATGTCGTGCGGAGCGACGGAGGAGCCGGCTCTGCCTCGAAGGCATCGAGGAGCCGATCGAGCTTTGCCAGCGACGCGTTCCAGCCATAATCGCGAGCGACGCGTGCCCTCGCACGCGCACCGATCGGCCCGAGATCGCCATCGAGAACACTGCCAATCGCCGCGGCGAAGTCGGCGGGCGTCGTCGCGGTCAGCAGTTCGCCGTCGGTGCAGGCATCGATCCCCTCGCGCGCCTGCGGCGTCGCGACGACCGGAACACCCATCGCCATCGCCTCCAGAACCTTGTTCTGAATGCCGCGGCCGATCTGCAGCGGCGCCACGGCGACCTGCGCATACCTCAAGTACGGCCGGACATCAGGCACGCGACCGGTGACCTGGATATCCGGTCCTGCAAGGGCGAGCACCGCGCGGGAAGGATTCGAGCCGACGATCCACAGAACCGGCGGAGTTGCACGCGACCGAAGCCGCGGCATGACATGCTCGACAAACCACTCCATGGCCTCGACATTCGGGCGATAGCTCATGGCGCCGGTAAACACAAGCGCGGGCCGGGCATCCAGCGGATTTTCGAAAGCCCGCGTCGGGTCGAAATAAGCGATGTCGACCCCGTTGCCGACATGATGGGTGCGAGCGGCGACTTCCGGAGCCAGGACCGTGAACAATTCCGCCTCGGCTCGCGACACAAGCAGGACCGCGTCGGCCCTCGCCGCGGCCCGGCGTTCGAGCGCCAGCAGCTTGCGGCCCTCGCGCCGATAGACTGCACGCGCTGGCCCCGAACTGGTCTGGGCATACTGCCGCCATTTCTCCGAATCGACATCGACCATGTCGAAAATCACCCGCGCGCCTCGGCGATCGGAAACATACGGGGCCATCGCCGATGAAAAGACATACACGAACGCGGGTTGATGCGTCGCTATGACTTGCTCGACGGCCGCACGCAGCCGCCGGTCGCCGAAATAAAATTGGGTCAGCGGAGCGCCGTTTAGCAGGCCGGCAAGGCTGCGCAGCCGGGCGCGCCGCGCCGACAGCTTTTGCCACACGACGCTGGCGCAAATCCTCTCCAATTGCGGAATACCGGCAATATCCTCGGGGGCATCGATAAAGGTCGCGAGATGGACCCGATACCGTGCGGCGAGGTGCCGCAGCACGTTGTATGCCCGGATCTTGTCGCCTTTGTCGGGCGGATACGGAATCCGGTGCGCAAGAAACAGAATATCCTTCATATCGGCTGGGGCTGTCAGCCGAGGCCGCGCACGATCGGGGGCCCGAGCCGCGCCGCCAACGCCAGCGGCAACCTTTTCCAAAGTTTCACGAACAGGGCGAATTTCGGATTGAGCGGGTTCAGGTCCGGGACGGTCTGTCCCGCGGCCAGCCTGAACTGATACACGAGCGGCGCCGGCTCAAACCCCCAGTAGGTTTTGAAATCATAAGCACCGGTACCGACCTTGCTGCGGCCGAAATCGAATACACGGCACTCTCGTTCGCAGGCGCGCCGCATCACCTCCCAATACATGAAATCATTACCGGCCAGCCGACGGGCATCGCTCGTCCCGCCGCCGTAATAGGGGAGTACTTCGTCGCGGAAATAGAAATTCAACACCGAAGCTACCGGCTTGCCCTCGTTCGTAACGATCGTGACGATGTCGGACTGCCCCGGGAATGTCGTGAGCAGCAGCTCAAAATATTTCTTTGGAAAGACCGGGGTGCCGAGATTGCGAACGCTCTCGCCGTATAGGCGATGCAGCCGATCGGCATCATGATCGATTTCCGAGCGCAGACCGTTCTGCATGCCTTTCCGCACCATCGCCCGCTGCTTGCGCGGGATCGATTTCATGTTCTTGTCGACCAACGGATCGATTGGTTTGCGAAAGCTGGCGTAAAGGTCGCCTTTGGTGGTCCAGTCGGAACGATGATCCGCCGCGGAGCGGAACTCCAGCACCGGTGCTTGGAGTTCCTCCATCAGCCGAACGGCGGCCGCGTCCAACGCCCTCAGGCTAGCCGCATCGGTGGCGATCGGTCCGCCCTGCACGCAGAAGGCGTTCGAGATCAGGCTTGCGCCGAACAGCCGGGTCTTCACCAGCGTCAGTGGGAGTACGCCCGTGACGGCCCCGTCGCGTTCAGCCAGCAGATAATAGGTGCGATGCCGGAAAGCCGTCTCAATGACGCGACGCCAGCCGGCGAGGTGAAAAAACGTGCTGTCGGGGCGCGCCAGTACAAATGCATCCCACCTCTCCTCGTCGCCGGGGGAGAGATTTCCGATCGTCACCGCCGCGGTGGAACGCGCGGTCGGCGCGACTGCTAGTGCAGCGGACGCGTCAGCCATGACTCGACCAGCGGTGGTTGCGGGCTCGTCCTGTCGAGAAAGAGGCGATCCATTCGCGTCCACCGAAAATCCTGCAGAAGGCGACGCAACCGATCCTCGGTGCGGCTGAGGTTGATGTAATGGCGCAGCCGGGACCGCAGTGGCACCTGCGGTTGGCGAGGCTGCTCCGGATCGATCTCCCAGGGGTGCAGGTAGAAGACGCACGACGTGCGCAGCTCGTTGCCGGCCTTGCGCAGCGCGATGCGGCTTACCCGATAAGGCAGCAACCGGAAATAGCCCCCGCCAGCCGTCGGAAAATTTCGACCGAATATTCGTATCGTCGTCAACGGAATTTCGATGAACCCGGGCTGTGGGCAAAACGGGCGTCGCGGCGCCGCCGGCGAGCCATAGAGGTCGTGCGCGATCGGATAGACGCTCGAACTGTAGCGGAACCCCTCCTCCGCCAGTATCCGGTGCGCCCATCGGCTCTTGGCTCCGACAGAAAAAGTCGGCGCGCGGTATCCAGCCACCGCCGTGCCGCCGAGTTCCTCCAGCAATTCCTTGCTGCGCCGCACATCCTCGCGGAATTCTTCCGGCGATTGCTGGTCCGCACGGTAATGATCCGAGCCGTGACTGGCCAATTCGTGGCCTTCGGCGACGATCCGGCGCACCAGCTCCGGATGCCGCTTGGCGACCCAGCCAAGCGTAAAAAATGTGGCGCTCACGCTGGCCTCGGCGAAAATGTCGAGAATACGGTTCGTGTTCCGCGCGACCCGGCGGGGAAAGACGTCCCAATTGCGGCGGTCAATAGTCCCGGCGAACGCCTCGACTTGAAAATAATCCTCGACGTCCACGGTGAGGGCGTTCTGGCTATGCATTGCGGTGTCCAGCGGCACGGTCTCCAAAAACGGTTACGATATAGATGTTCTGCCGCAAACGTCGTGACCGAGATCAGCGCCCGCGCGCGTCGCGGTTCTCGGCGTTGGTGCGCCGCCGGTTTTACCGCACCTCATTGGCCTCGCCTGCGGCAAAATAGCTGGCAATGATCTCGACGACGCGCCGGATCGCGCGATCATGCCCGGCGGCGCGCCGCTCAAGGCTGTCGAGCCGCTCGAACAGAGCCGATACCGGCAGCCCGCCGGCGATCTCACCAGCAGTCGAACCGTGCCCGTTGGGAAGCGGATTGGCGGTCGCAACGGCTGAAAGCTCAGCGTCGAGTTCCGCTGCGACCTGTTCGGCGTCGGCGGCCGAGATCATGTGACTTCCGTCGAGGAATCCGCACAGCAGCAGCCGCGAGCACAGCGTGTTGATCCGCCGCGGGACACCACCCGTGTAACTGTAGATCGGGCCGAAACAATCGTCCGCAAATTGCGGATCCCCCTTCCAGCCGGCACAAACCAGCCGATGCTCGATATAACCGCGCGTATCGGCCTCGTTCAGCGGTCCAAGATGGTAGGCTGCGGTGATGCGCTGCCTGAGCTGGTCGAGCGCCGAATTGCCCAACACTTCCCGGAATTGCGGCTGACCAAGCAGAAAGCTCTGCAATCCCGTTGCCGTTCCGACGGCAATGTTGGACAGCATCCGAAGCTCCTCGAGAGCTTCGAACGACAGGTTCTGCGCCTCGTCGATGATGAGCAGGGCTCGTCTGCCGGCGCCGACCTGCAACTGCACGAATTCCTGAATGCGCGCCAGCAGCGCTCCCTTCGCCATTCCGCCATCATCGATACCGAAGCCCGCGGCGACCATTCGCAACAGATCATCGCCGCTCAACTGGCTTGTGACGATCCGGGCAATCAAATACGAGTTAGGATCGATCTGCGACAACAGGCGATCGACCAACATGGTTTTCCCGGCGCCAACGTCTCCGGTAATGACAATAAAGCCTTCGGCATGATGCAAACCGTAGGTCAGGTGAGCCATCGCCCGACGGTGTTCGGTGCTTTCAAAAAAGAATTCGGGATCGGGCGTCAGCTGAAAAGCCAGCCGATCTAACCCGTAAAATTTGGCATACATGTAAGTCAGAAGCTCCGCGTCAGCCCGATCTGAACCTGATTGCTATGATACGAGGTGCCGACAACCGAGCTGTCGACGTTAATAAACTGATAGTTGAAAATGGCGTTCAATTTCTCGGCAAGTATATACTGCAAACTTAAACTGGCCGTCAACGTATTCTGATTCTCGCTGGTTTGCCTGGTGAAACCAAGCGCGGCGGAGCTGTTTAAGCGCGGCGTCAGGGACCGGCCCCAGATCAGATTGACCCCTCCGCTCGTGTCGGTGGCCGCAAGGCCCGCAGAGACAAAGACTGGCGCGACCAATGGCGTGCGTTTCGCGACAAAACTATATAGGCTAAGGGAGTCCCGTTCAAACTGGGTCTGCAGGCCCGCCTGTGCCGTTTGGTACTCGGAAACGGCGTTGCTGTTGCCGAATGCCGTGTTGACCAGCGAAATGGGCAATCCGGTCGACTGATTGACTACGTTTCCGTTCGCGTCCACGCCCGATGCATTCAAACTGTTAAAAATCTGTTGCTGCTGCGAGACACGGTTTTTCTGAAACGAGGCAAACGCGACGGTCCGCTGCGTGATCTCATACTGGAGCGCGCCGTTGAATCCCAATAACCCTTCTTGACGGCCAAAAGTTAGAAGCAAATAACTGCTCCCGAACGGCGTGTACCGACCGCCAACGTACCAGCTTGGCCCCTCGAAGCTGGCGCTTGGCTGCAACGGATAGTCGAGATTCTCGTACCCGACCCGGCCAAGCCCGGCAAACTTCTCGTTGAACTGATATGACAGGTCGTTGAACGCTCTCCACTGCGTCGATCGGGAAGCCGAATCTGAGTCGATTTTCCGCGCGTCAAGCGTCAATTTCGACCCAAAAATCGTGAAAAGCCGACCTGTCGCAAATGTTGCGGTCCCAGCGTTTTGCGTGGCGTTCTGCAAGTTAGGCGCGAATGACGACGATACCGCTGATCCTCCGAAAAGACCGCCTGAGGTGGATTGAGTAGAGCTAAAATTGTAACGCAGTTCGCTATCAACATAGCCACCAAATGATTGACGGGCAATCGGGCTCACCGAGGTCGTGATCACCTGCTGCGCCTGCGAGTTCGGGATCTGCGTCGGCCCGGCAAATGCGAACCCGCCGGTTCGAGAAGTATCCGAAATCGCCGCGCGGCCATCGATAAAGATGTGATCCGTGACCACTGTTCCCAGTCCGTAGGCAAGCAGATTCCCTATAGCTCTGTCCTGGTCGGTGGCGCGCGCGTATTTCAGGTAATCGAACGACCCATTCAGTTGACCTTGTAACCGCACAGTATCGACCGAGACCGCCGCGGCTCCGCGGAACTGCCCGAACACGTCCGAAAAATTGTTTGGCGTGCTGCGCGGATTATCGGTGTATCCCCCAAAGACCCCGACGCTCGGCTGGATCAGGATCGCGGGGGCGCGAAGATCATAGGCCTGAACCGGAAGCGCTCCGGGACGCACCGGCGCGAGTGTCGTCGTCGAGGGTGGCTCCGCCGCCGCCTCGGCGCCAGCTGGGTTCGGCGGCAGCAACGGCGAGAGCGCGGGATTGCCGAACCCAAAAGGGGGTGTCAGGAAGCTCGGTGATGTGAGGTCCGGCCCCGCGGCAAAGCCGGGCTCGGGCCCGATCGGCGGCGCGGCTTCCGGTGCCGGTGCCGCCTCCAACCGCCCTCCGGCCGGCGCTGCGGAGGTATCGGGCTCGCCGGTCTCAGAAGGAACAGCGGGTTGCCCTGGTGTTCGCCGATCCGGCCGGCCGCCGAGAATGCCTGGGAAGATATCGGGGCTGATACCGAACGGGGACGCCGGCTCCGCGGGCACGCCGCCGGGCTCCGGCCGGCCGCCGAAGATTCCGGGGAGAACGTCCGGGCTGGGCCCAAACGGCGATGCTGGCTCGGCGGGAGGAGGCGTGATGGCGGGCGCCGGTTCCGTTTCAGCGGGGGGGAGGCTCTCCTCCTGAGCCGGCCCCGTGGGCGGAAACGCACCGACCTGCGCGAGTACCGGAAACCCGGCCAGCACTGCAAGAACACCCGCGCCGACAGGCCCGACACGCGGTTTACGGAATCCGCCGCGAGCGGGCGGTTCGGAGCGCGATCGCCTTCTGCCGCTTCTAGGGCTTGCTCGCATTATCGTAATAGTACGAATACGAGCCAAAATGCTCGCTCGAACCGACCGGCACCTTGTTCAGGAGGAAGCTAATTTGCCCGCCCTCGCCGAGAAGGCTGAGCGAGGACTCGACCTCGGTCTGCTGTGTATGCCCCGCCTCGACAACGAACACGATGTGGCTGGCAAGGGGCGCGAACCCCGCGGGATCCGTGCTGGCGAGACATGGAGTGGTATCCATGACAATGACGTGCTCGGGATAGCGGCGCGCAATTTCCTTAAAAACGAGGCTTGGACCTTTTCCGTGCAGCAGCTCCGGCACATGCGGTCCGGGAGGGCCAGGCGGAAGGACCACCAGATTCGGCAGATCCGTCTGCACCAACACCTCGTCAAGACGGCGTTCTCTGATCAGCAGGTCCGTGAAGCCGGGTTGCGACGGAATCTGCAGCAGCTTTGCAACGCCGCCGTGCAACGCATCGGCATCGAGCAGAATCGTCGTAAGATTCTCCTCGGCGGCAAAGGCCAGCGCCAGATTGATTGAGCAGAACGTCTTTCCTTCACGCGGGCGCGAACTCGTCACCATGACGATCCGCGGAGGGCGGTTCGCCGCCCGGGCATAATCCGGCGACTGCCACGGCGCCATGATATTGCGCTTGACAATTCGAAACTCCTCGACAACCCGGGCTGTCGCCGTCCACGGCATCATGATGCCGGTCCGAGCGAGATGGTTCCGGTCGAGCACGACGCTCTGCCGCAGCGGCGCGACCGGTGCGCCGGGGGACAACCGTGCTTCGCTCGCAACCGGTCTAGCGTCGCCCGGCGGCGATACTGGAGCGGCCGGGTGCTCCTGGCCGCCCTCGCGCAGCAAGGCGGCAGCACGCTCGATCAGTCCAATTCGGCTCTCCATCAGATGATGCTCAATCGGTACATGTGGGCGCTAATTGCCAGCAACAGGCCATAGACGCACAGCAACCCGACAATGCTGGCGCATATCGCGGCAAGCTGAAACCGCTCCCGTCGCTGGCCGTCGGGAAAGACGAGATGCGACACGCTTCCGAGCACCGGAACCCCCAGCGCACGCAACCCGGTCAGGGTCGTGTAGGAGCGGTCGAACTGAAACAGCAGGAATGGCAATGCGACCGCCGCACCGATCGCCACCACGAGCACGCCCGACAGCAGGAGAGGCTGATTGGGCGCCGACGGGACAACCGGCACCTGCGGCGGATCGATAACCCGAAACTGGATCTTGTCCGCCGTCGTGTCGG
The DNA here is from genome assembly GCA_963847345.1 of uncultured Alphaproteobacteria bacterium. Classification (GTDB taxonomy): domain Bacteria; phylum Pseudomonadota; class Alphaproteobacteria; order ATCC43930; family CGMCC-115725; genus DATARH01. Next base: position 63,113 of record CAWJZU010000014.1, read on the forward strand.
CCGCTTCGCCGAGGCGCGCCTGCTCGCGGCGCGCCAGAAGTTCGTCGAAATTCTTCTTTTTGACGGCGTAGTCGCGGTCGAGGTCTTGTGCCTGCGCCTGTATGCCCGGCATCGCGCGAGCCGCATCTTCGAGCACCTCTTGCTCCTTCTCGGCTTGCGTGAGCCGACGCTGGGCGGAGGCAAGCACCATCTCAGCATCCACCAGACTGAGCTTGACCTTGTCGTAAACCGGGTTTGCGATTTCCGACTTACGTCCGCCGAACTCTGGGTCCGACGCGTTCGCCGGCTCCTTTTTCACCTGCTCTTGCAGCATCGCGATCTGCCGGCGCAGCGCGATAATGTCGGGGTGCGCAGAGGTGAAGAGGAGGCTCAAATCCTGCAGCCTGCCCTGCGCCTCGGCGAGCCGCGCCCGCGCTCCGACCGGTTTGCCGTTGCCGATGATGACCTGCGGCGCGTTGCTGTCGACGGTGAGGAACTTGGGAGTGGTATCAAGCTCCGCCTTGACCGCGTCCCGTTTGGCGCGCGCATCCTCGACCTCGAGCTTCAATTTCGCCATATTGCCCCGGCCCCTCTCCAGATTGGAGGCGGCGCCATCGTTCCCCGGCAACAACTGCAGATACTTCTCGCGGAAATCGGCGCGGCGCTGTTCGGCGGCGCGCAACTGCGTCGCGTATGTCTCGATTTGCTGATCAAGGAACCGCTTTGCGTTTTCCATGTCACGGCGATTGCGGCCGGTCGTCGTTTCCGCAAAGACGGTCAGCAACGCCTGCACGACATCCTTGGCGGTCGTCGGATTTGAATTCTCGTAGGTGATCTTCACCAGATTCGGGCCTTGCGAGGTCAGCGTGACGGCCTTCGCCAGGTCCAGAAGCATCTGCTCCCGGTCCAGGTCGCTGAGTTTGCCGCGGGGCGAGAGATCAAGGTTGCTCAAATGAACGACCTGCTCAAGATTGGGCCGACTCAGCAACGTGCGCTGCAGGTAGTCGACCTGACGCTGCGGATCAGCATCTGTCGCCAATCCTTTCAGCAATGGGGTTAGATACTGATCAGCGCTGATATAGACGCGCGTCGACGACTCGAATTTCGGCGGGATCAGACTCACGACCGGCCAGCCGATCACGCAAACCAGCCAGGCCACCCCGACTGAAAGCCATTTGTAGCGCCAGAGTTGGCGCGCATATACCAGCGCGTGCTGGTATAGGACACCCTTCAACAACCCACCATTCATCTGCGACCGTCCTGCAATAAAGGCGCGCTCACCCACGGTCCCGCGCCCATCGTGTACAGCCGGGATTAAAAATACGTTTGCGGTATAATTATGATGTCACCCGGCAGCAGAGCGACATTCGCGTCGATGTCGCCCTGCTTGATTAAGCTGTCAAGAAATATCTGGTAGGATTCCTGCGCGCCGTTAACCGTGCGGACCAGCGTGGCGCGGTTGCCGGCGGCGTATCTCGTCAGGCCGCCGGTCTCGATCATCGCATCGAGAAGTGTCATATTCTCCCGGTACGGCAAGGCTCGCGGCACCGCCGCCTCGCCGACCACCCGCACCTGATAGGTAAACGGCCCGACAAAGCGGCTCGGGATCACGGTCACGTTCGGATCCGTAACGTATTTAGCCAGCCGCTTCTCGATCTCGCGAGCCAGCGCCGCCGGTGTAATGCCGGTGGCGGCCACGTCTTGAACCAGCGGCATCGAGACCTGGCCATCCGGGCGCACCGGCACCGTGACGGACAGTTCCGGGTTGCGCCAGACGAAAATCCTCAGCACATCGCCAGGCCCGATCTGATACGGTATGGATTGCGCTATCGCCGTTGTCGGCGCCGGCGGTAAGGTCTGACCGGACACACACGCTGTTAAAAGGCAGCCGAGCGCGACCGCGCCGACCCGTGCGCTCATGCCTGTCACGCCGACACCCTCTGCTGCCCCCCAATCACGCCCAGGCGCCCGCTTCACCACTCACGAGCCCCACTCGCAACTCATCCCTTCACGAGTGTGAGTATCAGCCATGTACACGAAAACGTGTGTCAAGAAAACACGGAAATGTTCCGTTAATCCGCTGGTGCAGGGCGAAAACGAGGGCCCGCGCGTGAGGCATGGCGGCAAGAACGCGAGGCTGAGAGCGCCTTTCAAGTCCGGGGCCTCGGCAACACAGCTGTTGCGGAGCGGCAACGGCCCTCTCGGAAATCGCGCGTCGCGCGAATTAGGCGGTACCGCGGAACGTGAACCCCACCATCCCGTTGACCACCCGGAGCCGCAGGCCTGCCATCAAGCCGGCAGGCTCCGGTTCGCACCCCGGCGCCGCAGCTGGCCCCCGCCGTCAGATCATCAGGCGTTCGAGATGGCCGGCCGGATAGCGCGCGCCGGCCGCGGCCCCGGGCGCGAAGATGTGTTCCAGCGCATCCTCGGTATCGGCAGAGATTCGCAAACCGGCCGCCGCGGCATTCTGTTCGAGTCGCTCAATGTGGCTGGTGCCGGCGATCGGCACAATGAAGGGCCGGCGGGACAGAACCCAGGCAATCGCGAGCTGCGCGGGCGTGCAATTTTCGCCGGCGGCGTGCGCCGTCAGCTCCTCCACCAGCGCCAGATTGCGCTTGAGGTTGTCACCCTGAAAACGCGGCATGCGGCGGCGGGCATCGCCCTCGCGCAGCGCATCGACGCTCGTAACCGTGCCGGTCAGAAAACCGCGTCCCAACGGGCTGTACGCGACAAAGCCGATGCCGAGTGCCTCGCATAGCGGCAGGATCTCGATCTCGACGTCGCGGGTCCACAGCGAATACTCGATCTGCACCGCGCTCACCGGATGCACCGCGTGGGCCCGCCGAATCGTCGCCGCGCCGGCCTCCGAGATGCCGAGGTGGCGCACCTTGCCCTGGCGCACGAGTTCGGCCATCGCCCCGACCGTGTCCTCGATCGGCACCTCCGGATCGACGCGATGGATGTAGTAGAGGTCGATCACATCGGTCTGCAGCCGCTTCAGGCTCTTCTCGCAGGCCTCGCGGACGTATTCCGGGCGCCCGTCCGAAAAACGCGGCCCGCCCGACTGGCTCAAATTGCCGAATTTGCTGGCGATGACGTAATCGGCGCGGTGGCCGGCGACGGCACGCGCGATCAGCTCCTCGTTACGCCCGGCGCCGTAGGCGTCCGAGGTGTCGAGAAAGTCGACGCCGATCTCGCGCGCCCGGCGGATCGTCGTGATCGCCAATTCGGGGTCGGGCTGGTCGTAGAACGGCGTCATCGTCGCGCAGCCGAGCCCGACCGCCGAAACCTCCAAACCTCCAAGCCTGCGCCGCTCCATCCGCCCTCCGAACAAACGTGATTCACTCTCCGCCCGGGGGCGGAGAGCCGGTCTGTTACAAGCCGAGCCCGATTACCCCATCGCGCGCCAATCCTTCGAGCGTCGCGCGGTCGATGCCGAACTGCCCAAGAATTTCTTCCGTATGTTCGCCGAGCGACGGCGCCGGCATGCGCAGCCGTCCCGGCGTCTCCGACAGGCGCGGGATGATGTTGTGCATCGCGATACGGCCGAGGTCGGGGTCGGGCATATCGACAACAATTTCTCGTTCCTGCACATGCGGGTCGGCGAGGAACTGGTCGATGTCGTAGACCGGCGCGGCCGTGACCTCGGCCGCGGCAAAGGCTTTCATGTTTTCCTCAAGCGTTCGCGCGGCGATGTAGGCGGCGATCGGCGCCTCGCATTCCTCGGCGTGCCTGACACGGTCGCTGTTCGTGCGAAAGCGCGGGTCCGCAATCATGTCCTCGCGTCCGATCGCGCGGAACAGCCGCTCCGACATCGCCTGGATCGAGGCCGAAATGCCGATATAGCGCCCGTCTTTCGTACAGAAAACGTTGCGTGGGCAGGTCGTCTCGGAACGGCTGCCGGTGCGCGGCCTTATTTCGCCGGTCAACCTGTAGATCGGCGCTTCGGTCGCGATGAATGAGAAGATCGGGTCCAAGAGGGGCAGGTCGATCACCTGCCCCCCGCCGCCCTCGACCTCGACCCGGCGCAGCGCCACCATTACCGCGAAGGCGCCATACAGCCCGGCGATCATGTCGGCGAGCGCGGTCGGCGGCAAGACCGGCTCCCGGTCGGCGAAGCCGGTGCGCGCCGCATATCCCGACATGCTCTCGACCAGCGTCCCAAAGCCGGGCCGGTCGCGATAGGGGCCGTCCTGACCCCAGCCCGACACGCGCACGATGACGAGCCGCTTGTTGCGCGCCTGCAGCACGTCCGGGCCGAGCCCCATTTTTTCGAGCATCCCGGGCCGGAAATTCTCGATCAGCACCTCGCTCGACGCGGCGAGGTCGAGCAGCAGTTCGCGCCCTCTCGGTTGACGCAAACTCAGCGCGACGCTCTTCTTGTTGCGCGCGTAGAGCTTCCAGTGGACGCTGACGCCGCGGCTTTGCCAGTCGCGCAGCGGATCGCCTTTCGCGGGATCCTCGATCTTGATGACCTCCGCTCCGAAATCGGCGAGCTGAGAGGAAACCGCATTGCCGGCGACGAGCCGCGACAGATCGACAACCCGGATGCCGTCGAGGGGGCAGGCGGCGAGATCGAACGACTTCTCGTGCAGGCTCATCGGCGGCGCTCATCTAAAGCTGCAACGGCACCTTAGACGCGCTGTTTCAAATAAGAAACCGTGCGGGCTCCCGGCACTTTTCAGCCTACGGTCGGCTAGTTCAAGATACGGATTGCTGGAGCCGAACAGAAGACGGAGAATAATCCCCTGCGTCCGTACTCTTTTAGGAGCCGAGCGGCTATGCTTGTCGTGCCTCGGTGGGGGCTGCGTTTCCCGGCATTCCGGTCTCCGGAGCTTCTATCGAGACCGGCGCCGGGATGAAATTGCCCCTTTTCGGCATGGTGCGGCTCAGGCCGAGCATCCTCACGATGTTCGTGTTGCTGACGGTGCCGGTGTTCTCGACGATCGTCGCCGCGAATTACCTCACGAGCCAATCGATCGCGAGAGAGAGCGCCGCGAAACTGGTCGAACGGTTTCGCATCGACGCGATCGAGAGCATCGAAGATGCGATCCATCCGGTCGATTCGATGGTCCACAACGCGGCCGTTCTCGGCGCCGAGCAACCGGAATTCTATTCCCAGGATACCTCGTCCAGCTACCTGCTGAGCATGCTGCGCCACAGCCATACGATCATCGCCACGTATGTCGGTTTGGCGGACGGTTCGTTCCGGCAGGCGCGGCGGCTTGGCGGCGACCTCAAGGTCGACGGCAACCCGCCGCCGGAAGGCGCCAAATTCGCCTATCGCTGGATCCATCCGTCGGGTGGATCCGCGCCGACACTCGATCGCTACACGTTTCTCGATAACACAGGGATGGTACTCGGCACTGCGGCGGAGCCCACGCGCTACGATCCGCGGCAGCGGTACTGGTACGAGCAGGCGGTAAGTATACGTGACCTCACCATCTCCGATCCGGAGCCGTTCGCGGTATCGAACCTGATCGGGATTACTGTCGCCGCGCCGTTCTATTCGGGGGGTGCAATCGCGGGAGTCACCGCGGCCGATATTTCGCTCGACGGGCTTTCCAAATATCTCTCCACCCACAAGATCAGCCCGGGCACACTCAGCTATCTTCTAGACAGAAGCGGTGGGGTCATTGCCAACTCCGAGCGCGCCCGGACCTACGACAACGACGCCGGCCGGGTTGAGCTGCAGCACATCACCTCGTTGGACAATGACCTTCCCGCCATCGCCTTCTCTCGGGCGCGCCACAGCGAAGGCTTGTCCTCGTTCTCCTATGACGGCCGGGAGTACATCGCCAGCCTGACCGGGTTCCCACCGGAATTCAGCAAGGCATGGCACCTTTTCACCATAACGCCGCTGCGCGACTTTAGCGGCCCGTTGACCGTGAACAACCAACGCCTGCTGGCATTCGGCGTCGTTGCGATCGCACTGGAGATCCTGATCATTTACTTTCTTTCGGCTGTCATCGCGCGCCCGCTCGAAAAACTCGCGCTGAAAGTCACCAGGATTCAGGATTTTCGACGTGACGAGATGCCGCCCGTGGTATCGCGGGTCCAGGAAGTGGCGGTGCTGTCGCACGCAATCGAAACCCTCGATACGACGATAAAGTCGTTCGCGGCTTTCGTGCCGGTCGGTCTCGTCAAACAGCTCATCAACTCGGACCAGACGCTGACACTTGGCGGGCACAGCCGCTTCCTGACAATTTTCTTTTCCGACCTCGAAGCGTTCTCGACGCTGTCGGAGGAAGTTCCGTCGCACGAACTGATGACCCGGCTGTCGGCCTACCTGCAGCTCGTAACCAACTCGGTCAACGAAGAATTGGGCACAATCGACAAGTTCATCGGCGACGGCGTCATGGCGTTCTGGGGAGCGCCGGCGCTGCTCGACGACCATGCCTGGCGCGCCTGCGTCGCCGCGTTGCGGATCGACCGCGGCATGAAGGCCCTCAACGCGCACTGGGCGGCCGACGGGTTGAAGCCGCTTAACCTGCGTATCGGTATGCACAGCAACTCGGTCATCGTCGGCAATATCGGTTCGACCGAGCGCATGGGCTATACGGTAATCGGCGACGGCGTCAATGTCGCGGCCCGGCTCGAGGTGATAAACAAGGAATACGGCACCCGCCTCTGCATCAGCCACAGCGTCTATCGGGAAGCCGGGGAACGGCTCTGCGTGCGGCCGATCGACGAGGTCGCGGTAAAGGGCCGCCGCACCAAGATCGCGATCTATGAGTTGCTCGGCGCGTTCGGAGCGGGACCGCAACTGGAGCCCGAACCCGACGCGATACGCCTGTCGAAGCTGAGCTGCCTCGCCTACGAGGCACGGGTCCGCGAGGATTATGCGCTGGCGCTGCGGCGCTACAACGAAATCCTCGTCGAATTCCCCGATGATCCGGTCGCGCGTGAGCTTGTGCGCAGGCTGGAGGCGGTCGGCGCGGTGCCGAGGATTCAGCAACACGCCCGCTGATCCCGGCAGACCCAGGCGCGCAACCCGGCGGCATCGCCCGTTTGCGCGGCAGGGAAAAGTGCTGCGTCGGGCTCGAATTTGCGGGGCGCGAGCCGCCGCTCCCGGTCCGTCGCGGGCGGCGGTTTGCTGCTTTTGCTGTTTTCTGCAGCGAATCAACAGCAAACGCCCGCGCAATCCCTTGCTCCGCGACGGTTTCGCGGCGGCGGAGAGGGAATTCTGCAGCAAAAGAACAGCAAATACCGGCCCGCCATCGCTCCGACCCACCGCACCGGGCTATTTGATACTCCCGCAATGTGGCGGATCTCGGGTCGTTGCCGGGCGGATGGCCGCTCGGCCGAGGTCTTCCTCATGGCCACATTGCCATTACGGAGAGAGGCCGGTGGCGAGCCTCTCCGTAGAGCTATTGGTCAAAACCTGGCGCTTGGGTACCCGTCGGCTACGGCTGGAGTTGCCCCAGAGCGGACGTGAGAGGGCCTCAGGAAGGAGAGCAGAAGTGATCCCGAACTCATGTTTACGTGGCTGGATGCCGTTGATTTTGCCCCGTCGTCAGTGCATGCTGCTGAGCAGCATCGCCCCGTAGAAAGCGAAGGATGCTGCCATTCGGATCGAATGCGTCCGAGTGACCAAGGGAGATAAGCACATAGGAGAGCGGTTTCATGCCGACATTCGATCGTCGTCGGTTTCTGCAAACCACCGCCGCCTTGGGCGGGTCAATTGCCCTTTCCCGGGTCGGCGCGGCTGCCATCTCCAAGCCGTTGCTTGCCGATGTCCCGATCGTCGATCAGGTCATCATCCGCGAAATCACCGACAACCAGCACAACATCTTCTTGAAGCCGCTCCAGGCCCCCGGACTGACCGTGGCGCGGACCGGGTTTCCAGCGGCGCCGCAGGGCAAAACGCTGGAAAGCGAATGGGGTCTCGCGCTGCACATAGAATCGAAGAAGGGCGGCGAATCGAAACGCTACCTGCTCGATTACGGCTTTACCTCCGATGTCTATCTGAACAACATCGACCTAATGAAAATCGACGTGGCCGCGATCGATGCTCTGATCCTCAGCCACGGCCATTTCGACCATTGGGGCGGCTTGATGGGCTTACTGGAAGCCCGTCGGTCCAATATGCGGGAGGGTCTGCGGCTTTATACCGGAGGGGAGGACAATTTTTGCCACCGCCTCGGTCGCGGACCGGACGGCACTTTTTCGGACTTCCACACGATCGATCGTGGCAAGTTGAAAGCACTGAATGTCGAGCCGGTGCTCTCAGAAGCCCCGGTCCTCATCGAAGGCCACGCCTTTACGACCGGGTTTGTGCCTCGCACCAGCATCGAGCGGGTGCTGCCGAACACATTTGTCGAATACAGTGTAAAAAACGGCCTCGGCTGCGATACGCACGCCTACGTCAATCATCATTTCACCGAGGCCGAATTATCCGGCCAGCCACAGCCCGACCAGCATTGGAATGAACACGCTACCTGCTTCCGACTTGGCGATCGTGGCCTCGTGGTGATCAGCTCATGCGGCCATGCCGGCATCATCAACACGCTGAAGCGCGCCCAGGAGGTCAGCGGCGTCGAAAAGATATATGCCCTGGTCGGCGGGTTTCATTTGGCGCCGGCATCCGCCGATTACCTGAGCCAGGTTATGGCCGAGCTGAAGAAGTTCGACCTCGCACATGTCATGCCGATGCATTGCAGCGGGCAGAATTTTATCGATCTGGCGGGGAAGGAAATGCCCGAAAAACTGGTGCTTTGCGGCACGGGGAGCAGCTTCACATTCAGCGCCTGAAAACGTCACGAGCGCACCCGCGCGCGAAAAACAGTTTATGGCCGCTTTTGGCGCTCAGCCGACCGCTGGCGCCACGAGCTCGAAACTCCCGCTGTGTAGCATCAACCGGCCTTCGCACCTGGTACCAAGCGTTAGATTTTGATTGCTAGGATGCAGGAATGAACCGTCGTTCGCGCCAAAGCGTGAACACAGGGCACGCGATAAAATTGCCTGCGGTCGTTCCCGTCGCCATTTGGGAGAAGCCGCGGATTTGTTCCGCGGGACGAAGCATCTCCCGGGATTCGCGCTAGGCCCGGTTGGAGCCGAAAAAGCGGTCGAGGAAGTTTTCGTAGATCGCGGCGAGCCGCGTGATGTCGGCGATATCGACCCGCTCGTCGGCCTTGTGCATCGTCTGGCCGACCAGGCCGAATTCGGCGACCGGGCAATAGGCCTGGATAAAGCGCGCGTCCGACGTGCCGCCGGTCGTGCTGAGTTCGGGCGTCTTGCCGGTGACGGCGCCGATCGCGGCGGCGAGGCACTCGCTGACCGGCCCCGGCGGCACCAGAAATGATTCGCCGCTGACCTCCCAGACGAGCCGGTACTTGCCACCGACCGAAGCGAGCTTCCGCTCGATCGCGTTCCGCAACGTCGCACTCGACCAGAGATCGTTGAAGCGGATGTTGAACGTCGCGCGCGCGATGCCCGGCACGACATTGGTCGCCGGATTGCCGATGTCGATCGTCGTGACCTGCAATGTCGAGGGCTGAAAATGCTCGGTGCCGTCATCGAGCGGAGCGGCGGTCAGCGCGTGCAGCAAGCGCGACCAGCCGGTGCGCCGCGTTGTCGACGAGGTGCGGATAGGCGACATGGCCCTGCACGCCCTCGACGGTCAGCCGCCCGGTCATGCTGCCGCGCCGCCCGATCTTGATCATATCGCCGAGCGCATCGGCCGAGGTCGGCTCGCCGACGACGCAGGCGTCGATGACCTCGCCGCGCTCGCGCAGCCAATCCAGCACCTTTTTCGTGCCGTTGACCGCAACCCCCTCCTCATCGCCGGTGATCAAGAGGCTGATCGAGCCGGCAAAGCCGGTGCCGCGGGTCGCGATAAACCGTTCGGCGGCGGCGATAAACGCGGCGATCGCCCCCTTCATATCCACCGCGCCGCGGCCGCACAGTTCGCCGTCGCGCAAAGACGCGGCGAATGGCGCGAACGACCAGCCCTCGACCGGCCCCGTGGGCACGACATCGGTATGCCCGGCAAAGCACAGATTGGGCCGGCCATTGCCAAACCGTGCGTAGAGGTTCGCGATCGGTGCCGTCTCCTCGCCGTTGGGGCCGGGATCGTCGAAGACGAGACGATGGCAGACAAAGCCGAGGCTTTCGAGGTGCTCCGCGACGATGTCGAGCGCGCCCTCGTCCTTCGGCGTTACGCTTGGCCGTCGGATCAGCTCAGCGGCGAGTTCGACCGGGTCGATGGCTGTCATTGCAATACGCCATCATTCCCCTCTCCCGCGGTGCGGGAGAGGGTGGCTGCGCGCCGCTCGCGCAGACGGGTGAGGGTAGTGGCTATGCGGCGGCCGACCGACCCCTCACCCCAACCCTCTCGCCCGATGGCGGAGAGGGAGATCAGCGAGCCGTAGCGCATCTGTCCGCGATCCGCCGCAGTCTCAATCCCGCAGCAATTCGTTGATCGAGGTGCGGGCGCGGGTCTGGGCGTCGACCTGTTTGACGATCACGGCGCAATAAAGGCTGGGCCCGGGGCTGCCGTCGGGCAGGGGTTTGCCGGGCAATGACCCCGGCACGACGACCGAATAGGACGGCACGCGACCCATATGAATTTCACCGGTGGCGCGGTTGACGATCTTTGTCGTCGCGCCGATGAACGTGCCCATCGCCAGGACGGCGCCCTTCTCGACGATGACGCCCTCGACGACCTCGCTGCGCGCACCGATGAAGCAATCGTCCTCGATGATCACCGGCTCGGCCTGCAAGGGTTCGAGCACGCCGCCGATCCCGACCCCGCCCGACAGATGGCAGTTCCGGCCGATCTGCGCGCACGAACCGACCGTCGCCCAGGTATCGACCATCGTGCCGCTGCCGACATGGGCGCCAACATTGACGAAGCTCGGCATCAAGACGACGTTCGGCGCGATATAGGCCGAGCGCCGCACGATCGCCCCCGGCACCGCGCGGAACCCGGCGTCGCGGAAGCGGTTCGACGACCAGCCGGCGAATTTGGAGGGCACCTTGTCCCACCATTTCGCGGCGCCGCGCTCGGGATCGACCGGACCGCCGGGGATTTCGTACATGTCGTTGAGGCGGAACGACAGCAGCACGGCCTTTTTCAGCCATTGATGCACCTGCCAGCCGCTCCCGCCCGGGCTCCCGGCGAGGCTACCAAGCGGCTCGGCGACGCGCAGACTGCCGTCGTCAAGCCCGTCGAGCGCGGTCTCGACCGCGTCGCGCCAAGCGCCCTTTGTCGCCGGCGAGACCAACTCGCGGCCTTCCCAGGCGGCATCAACCGTAGCGGCGAGATCGGATGGCGGCATGGTGTATGGTCCGGCAGCTGAAAACGGCGATGCACGATCCGCGAAACCGGCCGGCGGTGTCAACCGACGGCGCGCGACGACTGGTTCCGCCGCAGCCGGCGCGGCGGTGATGCGGGCAAGAAGAGCGCGGAGCGCACCAGGGGCGCCCGCGGCGCAGTTCGCCCGCGCGGCTGGTAGTCCCGATGCGTTTCTTCGCTGCAGCTCGTTTTCCGAGGCCGGGTCGTGGAGCCTATGCGAACAATCGTTCTTCGGCCTGCCGTGAGCAGCTCCGGGCCGAACCTCGAACCACACTCGCCAGCCGACGCGCCCCTCCTGCTAATGCTATTCGAGGCGGTTCATGCCGGGTTGGCGTGGTTCCACTCGGTATGACCATTGACCGCGGCGGCACGTGGAAGCTGATAGAGCGCGACCCGCTCTCCGGCTTCCGATATTTCCCTGATACAGCTCGCGGTGATTGCCTCGCACCAGTGAAAATTCAGCGCATAGCCTTCGACACACAGTTCAATAAACTCCTCCTGTTGGTCGGGGGAAACGAGTGCAGCCACCATCATCCGGGTCATTTCCACATGGACTGCCTCGGCCGGCGATTCGCCGCCTACGTGACCCCAGAAATAGACAAGCCGCTCATCACGATGCAAACCGAAGGAGGAGCAAATCGCGTCCCACAATGCGGTAATCATCTCCTGTGCATGGCATTCGAACCCGATCATGTAGGCGACGTTGCGATTGTTTCGCGCATCGGACAACCCGTCCAATAGCTCGTCCAGATAGCGGACGGTTGCTGCACTTCGATGTGGCCGAACGTCCTTGCCGAGGATGTTGCGAATATCCTTGCGCAACCAATGCGCGTGATAGTTCCTGCGGGTCGCCGGCAGCTGGAGGAGGCCGTGGTTGCCGCTCTCCAGCGTAAGCTTGTGGCCCCCGACTTCGTCCCATACGAGATAGGCGCCGATGGCCCCGGTGATCTCGGCGTTCTTGTCCGTATCGCCGCCGGCGCGCAGCGCAGCCTTGTAGGTCGCGTGCATGGCGCCCGCCTGGATGAACGGGAAAGCGATTGACATCGCCAGATAATCGGCGCTGACCGCCTCAAAATTCTCCTTATTGACCCGGCGCCGAAACGGGTGGTCAGGGAAACGCTCGCTAATCCGTCGGCTCAGCTCTTCGATGATGGCGGCAGCCGCCTGACCTGAGCCGGTATCAAGTGCATTCACGGTCCTATCTCCTTTTCGCCGCGCGATCTGTCGAAGGTCGCTTAAAGCCACTCAGATGCGCAGGCGGATGACCGACCTAATCTAAAAGTCGTTGAAATCCTTTTCGCTCAGCTTGAAGCAATTTCCTTGCCAATCCCCTAAGTTGAGCAATATCAAATACATAAACTAGGGTTAAAAAACTCGAATGTAAAATCCACCGACGCTGCTCGCCCCAAGGCGTCCTGAAAAACGCGGGCTCCGCTTCACGAATTCGGTCCGACCGGCATGGGTATTGTCACGATCCGTCGCTGAGGGACAGCGGGACGTGCCTCGCCAACGGTGTAAAACTTTCCGACAACTCATGGAACTGGCCCGATATGTTTAAGTCTCACCGACGCTTCAGTCCTGGTGTGCTCCCTCGGCTTCGCATCCGACTGGTCATCGGTGCCTCCACGAAATTACGTGCTGTCAGGACGGGGTTGCCTCGACAGCAATGTAAAGTTTTCCGACATCCTCATGATTGCCTTGCCCCTCAAGGTCGTTTAACCAGCAACTCGGAGCTCTCGGCCGCCGGTGCCAGCACTTCGCGCGTGAGCGGTGGTGCAACTCGGCCAGCTCACCCTTACGAACGTTCCGGCAGTCCACATGAGAAAGGTTGTGGAGCCGGTTGCCCCGCGGAGGGAAGAAGTGCGTCCATCTCCAACACGCCGTGCACCGACATCGTGCGATGGAAGCCGGGCGTCGATATCCGGCAGAATGGTCCGATACGAATTGCCTTTATTGTCATTTCACCTGCCAGGGCGGTGGTCCGGATGACTTTGCGGGATGCGTTGGTGACGTTGGCGTGGCCCCAGACCAGCGTAGCGCCGCGTCGGAAGCATTCCTCCACAGCCCCTAGCAGCAGCGTCTTGTACAAGCCCCGGCGGCGATAGGCCGGAACGGTATAGGCATCCCAGAGGAAACCGACCCCGGCAGGAACCTTCATACCCAGACCAAAATCGAAAGGCGCAACCTGAGGACCGCCTTCGGCAATGGTGAACCAGATCCAGGATTGGATATCATCGTCCGGACCAACCGCATAAAGGACCCAATGTCCGGCCTCGAGCCAGCCGCGATACTGCTTCACGGAAGCGTCGCGCAAAACCGCCATACGTTCGCCAACGGGTTCGTCGCCTTTACCCGCCAATACGATGCGTCCTTCCGTGAGCGGCGGCATTTGGGGCTGGCGCTGCCAGGCGAAAAAGTTCCACGTCACGCGATTGACCTTGTTGCGGAACTCCCACCAGAGCCGACTGAGCGTCTGCCGGGCGATTCGGTCGATCATCCCGCAACCTCCTCTTGCGGCTTACCCATCGGTGTCACAATCATAGATCGCAACCACGCAGGTTGTAACCCTCTGCCGGTCTTTCAGACCGCGGTCGGGCGCCGCGCATGGCCGGCCGTGGGGCCTGCCACGTAGCGATCGAGGCCCCGTCCGGCCACGGTGTCAGGCCCTCGCGATGCTTGCCGGCCTGGTCGGCTGACCGATCCCGACCACGAATGACGAATCCGGGTCTTCGGGAGACGGCGACGTCAGCGGCAATGTCCTTGAAAGGCATACCCGAGATCGCAACAACCCAGGCGCAACGGGACCCCGTCCCGGCTCCTGGTAACTCATTGCACCAACGCCGCCACCTTGGCGGGACTGGGTTTAGCAGAAAGGCGCAGCGCCCGCTCCTTTATCACGAAGGGCGTAACCGCATGACCGCCGACCTCGGTCATGAAGAATTCGAGATATTGCTCAATGCACCTTAGGAATGATTGCAGCTGTGCAGAGTCGCGCACGTACGGTGTGTTACCCGGCGCTAACGATGGACTGTGGAAGGTAAGACTGAAGACCCGATAACCCCGGCGCAGCATCGCCCTCGTTAAACGACGCTGCTCTTCGAAAGTGATTCCTTCCGGCGTAAGCACAATGCGATCAAGCAGGCGAAGGCGGGCGAGAACGGCTCGCAGGCGCAGCACGGTGAGTAACGGATGCTTCGTGAGCCCCCGCGCCATCGCCGGGAAACCGGCAAGCAGTCCCGTATATCCCACCGACATCGGAACCTCGAGCAGAGCAGGATCGGTGCCGAACCAATAGGGATGGGCCGGGCAGTTTGAAAAATCCGGGCCGAAGTACCGGCGCAGATCGGTGCCGGGAACAACACTCGCATCGATTTCGTAACCGAGTTCCATTAATAATCTCGGTGTCGCCAATCCGAGCCCGTATCGACCGGCTTTGTAGATCCGTGGCTGGACGCCAATATTTTCGACGATTGCGGCGGTGAGCCGAATCAGCTTTTCTCGCTCCACTTCGGGAGCCAGATTGCCTGCGTAAGAATTCCTTTCCGTGACTTCCTCGACGAAAGGCGGCGTATCCCAGGGCTGCAAATGCGCCCCAATTTCGCAAACACCGGATCGATACAAATCGCGGACGACTTCATATCCTTCCGGTATAGTGCTGACCGGGTAGTCTAGAACGAATGTCGGCCGGACATTGTATCTCTCGAACAGCGGGCGCACCTGCCGCAACGCCTTTACCGAAGTGACGCCGGCCGCGCGCCGCGAGCGCGACAAAACCCAGTCGAATTCCGCTTCTGTGTCCACCACGACCGTCAGCATCGGCTGCTGAGCCGGCGGCCAAGCGACGATATCGCAGATACCAGCCTCGATCATTGCGGAAATCACGGATCCGTTCGGACTGCGAGACAGTTTACGGGACGATCGCTAGCATTTGGTAAACCGCTATTCGTTAGTTTGCTCGGCAAGGTTGTGCCGGTATTCGCCATCTTCTCGGCCTTTCGGGATAGGATTGCATCCTGAATTAATTCGGGCAACGACAATTATGACGAACGCGCGCCTGTCCGCGGCTAGCGGTCGATCGAAGCCGGCAGTTGGCACTCCGGAGCGCAGGCGCGCCACCGAGGCCCGTTGCCGCCGACCCATGACTTCCCAACCGACGACCGCCGCGTCTTATAAGCGACGTCGGCTGTGAAGATAACGTATATTGCCACACGCGGCGTGGCGTCGCAAAACGCGCAAGGCAAATCGCTGCAATCAGCCACACCGAGGGGTGGACGACGTCGCCCACCCCCGGCACGCTGGTCAGCAGATCGAGCTTCTTGCACCACAACGGGCTCTGCTCGACCAGCTTGCCAATGGCGCGGCCGATGCGGTCGGGCTCGGCTTCCAGGCTTCGCAGCATGGCTTTGTGCGAGCGCTGGGTGACGGCGCTCTCGGCCTTGGCCAGGCGCTGCTTCTCGGCATTGATCATGACGACAAGCTGGCGCCGCCGCGCCAGCAATTCGCGCAGCTGATCCATCACCGGATCTGGCATCGGCCGCGCCGGCGGCCGGATGGCCTCGGCGAAATGGGCGATGACCCGCGCGTCGATCGCGTCGGTCTTGGCCAATTGCCCAAGCGCCTCGGCGAATTTGCGGGTCTGGCGCGGGTTGACGATCGCCACCGGCAATCCGGCCTCGGCCAGGCTGACGGCGACGATGCTTTCGTAGCCGCCGCTGGCTTCCATGACGATCAGCTGCGGCGCCAGCGGTTGCACGCGCCGCACCAGCTCGGAGGAGAATATCGATGCACGACATCGTCATTGCCGGCGGCACGATCCTCAACGGCACAGGAACGCCGCGTTTCACCGGCGATGTCGCGATCGATGGCGAGCGGATCGTCGCGGTTGGCGGCACGGCCGGGCCGGCAAGGCGGGTGATCGACGCTGACGGGCTGCTGGTCACGCCGGGCTGGGTCGATGTCCACACCCACTACGACGGCCAGGCGACCTGGGACCCAGTGCTGGCCCCGTCGTCATGGCACGGCGTCACGACGATCCTGTTCGGCAATTGCGGCGTCGGCTTCGCGCCGGTGCGGCCCGAGCATCGCGCCGGCCTGATCGATCTGATGGAGGCGATCGAGGATATTCCCGGCACCGCCCTCGCCGAGGGCCTCGGTTGGGAATGGGAGAGTTTCCCGGAATACCTCGACGCCCTCGCCCGGCTGCCGCGCACGATCGATGTCGCGGCGCAGGTCCCGCATCATCCGCTGCGCGTCTATGTCATGGGCGAGCGCGGCATCGATCGCGAAGCGGCAAGCCCGCAGGACATCGCCGAGATGCGCCGCCTGACCGAACAGGCGGTGCGCGCCGGCGCGTTCGGCTTCACGACCTCGCGCACCTACTCGCACAAGACCAATGCCGGCGAACTGGTGCCGGGGCATTTCGCCGAGGAAGCCGAGCTGTTCAGCATCGGCCGGGCGCTCGGCGACGCCGGCCGCGGCGCCTTCGGCATGAACAGCGACTTCGTCGACGAAGCCGCCGAGTTCGCCTGGATGACGCGCCTTTCGAAGGAGACCGGACGGCCGGTCTGGTTCCTGCTGACCGACCGGGTCAAGGACCCGGAGCGCTGGCGCCGGCTGATGGACAGCGTGCACGGCGCGCGCGCCGCCGGGGCGCATATCACGGCGCAGGTCGCCGGGCGCCCGGTCGGGATCATCATGGGGGTGGCGGGCTCGTTCAACCCGTTCTCGATCCGCCCGAGCTATGTACCACTCGAATCTCTGCCCGCTTCCGAGCGCCTCGAACGCCTGCGCGACCCCGAAATGCGGCGCCAACTTCTGTCGGAAGAACCGTCCGAACACCAGTTGGCGCGCCTGTCGCAGGCGCGGCAGAACATGGTCGGGCGCTGGGATCGCATGTACGTCATGGGCACGCCGCCCGACTACGAGCCGCCGCAGCAGAACAGCATCGCGGCGATCGCGGAACGCGGCAATTCGAGCCCGCAGGAGGTCGCCTACGACTACCTGATCGAGGGCCTCGACCGGTTCCTGTTCTTCCCGATCACGAACTACGTCGTCGGCGACCACGGCCCGATCCGCGAGATGCTGACCGATCCCGCGACGCTGCTGGGCTTGAGCGACGGCGGTGCGCATTGCGGCGCAATCGTCGATGCCAGCGTGCCAAGCTTCATGTTGACGCATTGGGGCCGCGACCGCTCGCGCGGGCCGCGCCTGCCACTCGAACAGCTCGTCAAAATGCAGACCAGCGCGACGGCCGATTTCTTCGGCTTTCACGATCGCGGCCGCCTCGCGCCGGGGCTGCGGGCCGATATCAACCTGATCGATTTCGATCGGCTGCAACTGCACCAGCCCGAGATCATCCATGACCTGCCGGCCGGTGGCCGCCGCCTGGTGCAGCGCGCCGACGGCTACCGCGCGACGCTGGTCGCAGGCGTCCCGACCTTCGAGAACGGCGAGGAAACCGGCGCCCGTCCTGGGCGGCTCGTCCGATCGGGAGGCTGACGCATCGCACCGCCGTGCGTCGAACCGTATCCCGGCATCGGGCCGCGGCCGGATCGCCCGCGGTTCCGGCGGAGGACATCGCGCAAATCCTCGCGCCGCATGCGATCTTCGCGCGCTTCGACCACGAATCGCTGCGCGCCGTCGCCGCGCAGTTCTGTGTCGTGGCCTACAAATGCGGCGCGGAGCTGATGCACGAGGGCGAGCCCGGCAGCTTCGCGGCGGTTATTCTGGAAGGCGAGGTGGACGTATTCGTCACCTTGCCGACCGGGCCGGTGCAGATGGCGACAGTAGGACGCAACCGGTTCGTCGGCGAGCTTGGCGTCTTCACCGACATGCCGCGCACCGCGACCGTCATCGCGCGTACCGATGTCGTGGTCGCCCGCATCGAGCAGCACAGCCTGATGCGGCTCAGCGCCGAATACCCGTCGATCGCCGTTGCGATCATCCGCGAACTCGGTGGCCGGCTCGCCCGCATGAACCGCTCACTGGCCTACCTGACCTATGCCGCCGAGGCGCTCGGGCGCGACGAGTACGACACCACGTTACTCGACACGCTGACGAATCTGCCCGACGCGCTCGCCAGTTTCGGGCGGGCCTTCGCCGGCATGGCAAACGAGATCCGGGCGAAGCAGAACCGTCGCGCTGAAATGCGCGCGGCGGCCGAAATTCAGCAATCGATCCTGCCGCCGCCCTGGACACCGACCGGCCCGGCTCGATGTGTCGATCTCTACGCCGAGATGCACCCGGCCCGCGAGGTCGGCGGCGATTTTTACGATTACTTCCTGATCGACGCGAACCGGCTCGCCTTCATGGTCGCCGACGTGTCCGGCAAGGGCATTCCCGCCGCCTTGTTCATGGCCGTCTCGCGTACCGTCATGCGCGGCATCGGCGGCAGAAGCGACCTGAGCGCCGCCATGTCGGAGGCCAACCGGCTTCTCGCGACGCATAATACGGCCTGCATGTTCGTGACGCTGTTTTACGGCGTGCTCGAACTGCCGACCGGGGTGCTGCGCTACTGCAATGCCGGTCACAACCCGCCCTATCTGCTGCGCGCCAATGGCGGTCGCTCGGCTCTCGAAGCGACCGGGATCCCATTCGGCGTCGCGGATGACACGAGCTATAATTGCGCGGAGATGGTTTTCGCCGCTGGCGACACGCTCTTCCTGTTCAGCGACGGCATAACCGAGGCGTTTAACACGACGGGAAATCAATTCGGCGCCGCGCGGCTCGAGGCGACGCTGGAAGCGGCGCGCGGCTGCGATGCAGCCGACCTCGTGCGCAAGGTGCTCGGCGCGACCGCCGCGTTCACCGCCGGCGCCGAGCAGTCCGACGACATCACCTGCCTCGCCCTCACCTTCCGCGGCGCCCCGGTGAAAGGGTGAGCCGATGCGGGTCAGCGCCGAGTCTTGTGCAGCGTCAAGATATTGCTGTCCCCGGCGCGGCGATAGGCGAGAGCGTCAATCAGCCCGCGCATCAGGGGGATGCCGAGCCCGCCGGGCTGCCGTTCTTCGAGAGGCAGCGACAGGTCGGGGGGCGGGGCGCCGGTCGGATCGAACGGCCTCCCATTGTCGATAACCTCCGCGGTTACATCGTTGGCGCCGATCTCAAGCCGCACCAAAACCCGATGCGGCGGCGGGCATCCAGGCAGGCCATGGTTGATTACGTTCGCAACCGCCTCTTCGAGGGCGAGCGCCAGCTTCATCGCGACCTCACCGGAGACCGCGGAAGCCGCGCAGCACGCCCCGACCCAATCGATGAGCCGCGGGATCTCCGAGAGATGCGGCTCAAGCCGGAGTTCGTCGAAGCTCATATTGCCTGTTACGCGAGTTGCCCACGAAATCCAACCCCGCTGCGGCGCTCTTTCCGAATGGCTCCGTTCCGCCGGATACGCCGCCGTGCTGCTGTTGACGATAGGTTCATCAGCGTGGTACGAGGCCCGCCAAGCGAACCGGGATACGAAAATCCGCGATGGAATTTGTCCATGAAAGCGCCGGCGGCGTCGTGGTTGCAAAACTCTCCGGCCGCCTCGACAGCTTGTCAGCCCCTTCCGCCGAGGAACAGCTGACGCACCTGATTGGAAGCGGCACACCGCGCCTCGTGATCGACCTGTCGTTGCTCGACTATATCAGTAGTGCGGGGTTGCGCGTGCTGTTGGTTATGGCGAGAAAAGTGCAGCAGGCGCATGGCAAGCTGTGCTTGTTCGGGCTTGCCCCCGGGGTGCGCGAGGTGTTTTCGATCAGCGGTTTCGATACGATTTTCACGGTCCGCGACGACGCGGCGGCGGCAATGGAAGCGGTTCGCTGAGGCGCCGGTGATGCTTGGATTTGTCGAGGAAATCGTGCTGCTCCAACTCGACGAGCACGGTAAGCTCATCGAGCTGCCGCTATCCGCAGCCGATGTCGTGCTTGCCGGCGCCGCGCTGATGGAGCTGGCGCTGCGCAACAAGGTGGATACCGACCTCAATCGCTTCTTCGTCGTCGATCTCGCGCCCACCCACGACGAGATCCTTGACAATGCCCTGGGCGCGCTCGCTGCGGACGGAACCAGCACGACGACGAGCGCCGCAATCGAGCGGATCACGTCGAATGCCCACCGGTACCGCGACATCGCGCTGAAACGGCTCGTCGAAAAAGGCGTGCTGCGCGAGGAAGATGGCCGGTTCCTTTGGGTCTTCCATACGAGGCGGTACCCGGTGATCGACGACACCGAGCAGCGCGAGGTCAGGGCGCGGCTGCGCCAGCTGATCCTGACCGATGAAATCCCGGACCCGCGCGATCTCGTCCTGCTCTGCTTGGTCGACGCCTGCGGGCTGCTTGGGCTGGTCCTGAGCCTTGAAGAGATCGCCATTCGGCGGCAGCGGATCGAACAGCTGACCCGCCTCGACTTGATCGGTCAGGCTATGACGAAGGCAGTCGGCGAAATCCGCTTCATCATTCAATACGCGGCCGCTCCAATTCACTGACGTCACTGCGCGGAGGCGTCCGCTCTGAGGGCGGCAGCGCCACTGACGGCGCGCTCTCCGCCGGCCCCGCTCTGCTTGCGTCACGAGGGCTTGCTGGCGGTCGGCATGACCGCGACATAGCTCTTGTAGTCTTGCTTCAGCTTGGCGGTTCCGATCCGTTTGACGATTTTGGCGAAATCCTCGTCGATCTGTTTCAGGATTTCGTCCGGCTTGAGCTGGCCGAGATAACCCTGCCCCAAATTCTTGTCGAGCACGTCGACGAATTCCTGGTTACCGGTCAGGTAGATGTTGGGCGAAGCGACCTCGAGATTGGCCTTGATCGCCTTGACCGCCGGCGGCGTATAGGCCTGTAGGATGGCCGGGTCGGTCATCTCAGGTTTCGTCCAGGCGTCGTGGAACGTGTTTACCCGGTCCGAGGTCATGACAAGGCTCGATTTTTCGGTGCCGAGCCACAGGGACATGTAGGCGGCGGCTTCCTTGCGCGGGCTGTGGCGATTGACGACAAGCACGATGACCGGCATGCCGGCGGCGCGGTAAAGCGGCTGGCCGTCATGTTCGCCGGCCGGCACGACGCCGTAGGTCCATTTGCCGGTGGTCTTCGATTTGGCTGGGTTTTCGCACAGCTTGATCAAGCCGCCCCAGTATTGGCAGCCGAACACGTCGCCGGCGACGATGTGCGGGATCATCTGCGAGGTGCCCCAACTCGGCAAATCCGGGAAGGCCACCTCCTTGTCGCGCAGATAGACCTCGATCGCCTTCTTCCCGGCGTCGCTGTTGACGGTGGGCTTCATATCGGGGTCGAACGGAAACCCGCCGAAGCTGTACAGATACATCAGGAACCAGACATATCCGAAGCCGCGGCTGCGCAAATTTCCGGAGCCATAGATGCCTTTCTCCGGATTGTGAAAGAACTTCATCAGCTGGAACTCCTCGTTCCAGTTATTCGGATAGGCCAACGGCTTGCCGAATTTGTCCTCGAATCGCTTTTTGTTTTCGGCATCCTCCATCAGGTCCTTGCGGATCTGCTGCACGAAAATGTTGCCGTCGGTGATGATGCCGTAGGTTTTGCCGTCGTAGGTCGGCAACTTGCCGTAGTCGCCGACCGCGTTCATCTGATAACCAGCTTTGTGCATGTAGTCGTCGAGCGGCTCGAGAAAGCCCGCCGACACGAGCGAGGGGATCATCTCCGAGCCGACGTGGATGATGTCGAAATCGGGCGAGCGGGTCAGCGCCTCGGCCATCGCGGCCTGCGGGATGGTCGGGGTCGATAAATCCTTGATGTTGGCGATGGCGATGCCGGTCGCCTGCTGAAACTCCTTTATCGGCTCCTGCATCGGCACGAAGTAGTTCGACCACATGATCGCGCTGAGGTCGGTTTTGCCGATGCCTTTTGCGGCCGCGATGATCTTCTCGCCTTCGTCGGCTGCGAAGGCCCGTGGCGGAATACCGGCGGCTCCGAGCGCCGCGAGCCCGAGCCCGCCCTGCAGCACGCGGCGACGCCCTATCGACCGATCCGTCATCGCTTCCACCCTTCTCTATGCGCGCCCGCGGGTGATCGTCCGCTGGATACAAGGATTGTACAAAATACTCGGCGGCCGGAGCCACGGAGTCAATGATCCGATCGGCGGCGGGGTCGGGGCGGCGGCTTCGAGCACGGCTGGATCGGCGGCTTTGAGCACGGCTGGAATTGACTGCCGGTTCGCGAACCCTGTGGATATACTCTCGACAACGATCGGCAGTGCGGAGGAAGAGCGACATGGCCGACATTGTTCTGATCAATCCGAAGTTTTTTCCGACTTATTGGGGTCTCGACCACGCGCTGCCGCTGTTCCGCAAGGGCGCGCTTATGCCGCCGCTTAACCTTGCACTGCTGGCGGCGCTGACCCCGGCAGGGCATGCGGTCACGATAATCGACGAGAATGTCGAGCCGATCGATTACGAGCGCTGCCGCCGTGCCGATATTGTCGGCGTGACCGGGATGGCGGTGCAGCGCATGCGCATGCACGAGATCATCACCGAACTGAAATCGCGCCGGGTTTTCATTGTGCTCGGCGGTCCCTGGGTGACCGTCAAACCGGAGGATCTTGGTCCGCTCGCCGATGTTGTCTTTATCGGGGAGGCGGAGGAAACCTGGCCGCGCTTTCTCGCGGAGTGGGAAGAGGGCCGTCACGGCAGCTGCTACGAGCAGGCTGAAAAAAGCGACATGTCCTCGGTGCCGGCGCCGCGGCTCGATTTGCTGCCGATGCGGCAATACCTCTACGGGAGTCTGCAGATTTCGCGCGGCTGTCCGTTCACCTGCGAGTTCTGCGATATCATCGTTGTGTTCGGCCGCCGGCCGCGGCTCAAGAGCGCCCGTCAGGTTATTGCCGAGCTGGAAGGGCTGCGCGCCGCCGGAATGCACGATGCGTTCATCGTCGACGACAACCTGATCGGCAACAAGAAGGCGATAAAGGAGATTCTGCGCGAGATCATCGTCTGGCAAGAGGCGAATGGCTATCCGATGAGCTTCGTTACCGAGGCTTCGATCGACTTAGCCGAGGATCCGGAGATGATGCAGATGATGCTGGACGCGAATATCGACACGGTCTTTGTCGGCATCGAATCACCGAACGAGGAATCGCTGCGTGAAACAAAGAAAATCCAAAACCTGACGGATCGCAGCGGCACCGCCCTGGAAAAGGTTCATCGCATACAGAATGCCGGAATACTCGTATCGGCCGGGATGATCGTCGGCTTCGACAACGACGATGCGAGCGTCTTCGATCTACAGCGTCGGTTCGTCGAGGAGTCGCGCGTTGCGCAGATAGCGACCGGGATGCTGTTTGCGATCCCACAAACGCCGCTCTACAAGCGGCTCGAAAACGAGGGCCGGCTGTGCGACTTGTTTCTGATGTCGAATTGGGGCAGCGCCGCCGCGACGAATGTCATACCCCTGCGGATGACGATTGACGAATTGCAGAAAGGATACATCAAGCTGCTCGAGGATTTATACCATCCAGATGCGTTCTTTGCCCGCATGGATGCGATGTGCTTCGAGACGGGCTGGCTGCCAGCTCCCGGGCGAACGCGTTATTTACGCCGCCGACCGCTGCGCCGCCTCAAGCTGAGGACAAAGGCGGGCATTGAGGCGCTCTACATTTTTGTCCAGCTGATGCGCCGGGTCCCCGATCCGATTTTGCGGCGGCGATATCGGCGCCAGTTTCTGAAAGTGCTGATGCGCCGTTCGAACCCGCGGCTGCTGCGGATTTACGCCATGTTCTGTGCTTTGCATTTCCATTACGACAAGCTGGTAGCGCAGCTAAAGGCGGCCCGTCCGGCGGTCAGCGAGCCAGGAAGGGTAGGTCAGGACGCCCGCGCGGCCGCCGACTGATCCGCATCCGCGGCATCGCCCGGCGGCGCAGCAAGGGCGGCGGCGATCACCGCTTGTCCGAGTTGGTGCGCCGGGATGTCGTGGCGCTCAGCCGCGCCGCCGGCGCCGTTCCAGATCACGTAATCGGCCGAGGTCTCGGTAAAGCCGAAATGCGCGTAGGCGCGCGGCAGGCTCGGCAGGTGGTCACCATAGAATGCCACGACGGCCGGTTCGCCGCGCCGATCGAGTTCGCCGATCAGGATTTGCAGCATCGCGTCGGAGCGTTTGAGCCCATCAAGATAGCGCAGCAGGCCGGCTCCGTCGGGAATATCGCGCGGGTCGAACAGGGAGGCGATTTCCGGGTCAATGGGTGGCCCCTTCGCCAGCCAGGGACCGTGATTCCCCATCGTGATCGCAAAAATAAACGTTTCGGGTCCCTCGCGGTCGAGGACGCGCAGGATGTCGCCGGCAAGATCGGGGTCCGGGTAATAGGGCGGGGTGCGCCGCCCGCCGAGCGTCTCGCGGCCGAGGAAATGCTCGAACCCGAGCGCCGGCATCACCAGGTCGCGGCGAAAAAAGCGGCGATCGAACGGGTGCAGGCAGACCGTGCGATAGCCGGCCCGGCGCAGCCGCCAGACATGCGATTCGATCGGCGTTCGCGCCAACGCGTAATACGGGTTGAAGCGGTCGTAGCCAAGCTTGGCGTCGGGAATGCCGGTCAGCACGGCGAATTCGGCGCGCATCGTGTTCGCGCCCCAGCCCGGCACGTTGAGCCGCCCGAACCGGACCGACGACGCACGGCACGCGGCAAAGCCGGCCAGCAGCTCCGGCGGGATTGTCTGCGACAGCCGCCTCGCGTCGAAAAACGACTCGCACTGCACGATGATGATCGGCCCGCTGGGAACCGGTGTCGCGGTGCGGCGCGCCCGCGTCTCGAGACTGCCGGGATGCGGCGGCGGGCCCGGGTCGCAGGTAGCCGTGAAACGGCGCCGGCGCACGCCGCGCTCATCCCGCGCGATAACGGTGTGGACGAGCAGCGTCGCGAACGGTCCGAGCGCGGCCGCGTCGGCGAACGGCTCGCCGCTCGGCCTTGCGATCCAGCGCAGCGTGGTTGCCGCGATGCCGACGAGTCGTTCTCGTGAAGCCACCCAGATCGCGGCGGCGGCCAGCGCGACGGCGGCGAGCGCGGCGAGCGGATGTGGTTCCCATACCGGCGATTCGAAAATCAACAATGCAGCGGCCGCCGCCAATCCGGCTACAGCGCCGCCGATTACCAGCCCCGGCCCAGCGAATGGGAGGTAAAGGTGCGGGTGCGTGACGACCTGCAGCAGTTCGACCGACTCGGAGAAGACGACCGGCTCGCGCAGGGTCTCTCGCATCGTATGGTCAGCGAGACAGAACCCGGCGCCGAGCGCCGCCGCCACGACGCCGACGAACAGCGGCCGGCCCGTTGCGACAGCCAGCAGCGCCGCGCCGAGTGCGAACGGCGCCAAGTCGATCAGCATCACCGCGATCGGAGCGATGCGGCACCGCGCGACGCGGCGCGGCGCGAGCCACGCGGCAAACACGAACATCGCCCCGGCAGCGATATGGAGCAGCGAGGTTGGCGACATCGCGTCAGGCGTCGCGTATCCTGAAACGGAAGCCGCGCAGGATCGCGTCCCCGATTGGAGCCGGCGCGAAATCGCAGAACCGCATCCCGAGCACCAGCGGCCACGGAAAATCAATGCGGGCCGCGCCGCGGTCGATGCCGCGTTTGATGCGCCGGGCGGCCCGCTCGCCGGTGACGAGAAACGGCGTCGGACCTTCCCAGCGGTCGGTCATCGGCGAGGAGAAAAATCCCGGCGAGACGACCGTCACGCCCACCCCGTGCCGCGCGAGGCGGGGGCGCAGCGCTTCGGCATAAGCGCGCAATCCGGCCTTGCTAGCGCAATAGCCCGGGCTGTACGGCAGGCCGCGAAACGCCGCCACCGACGCGATCGCGACGATCCGGCCGCGCCCGCGCTCGCAGAGCGCCGGCACGAGCGGCGCGATCGTGTTGACGGCGCCGACGAGGTTGACTTCGATCTGCCGCAATGTCGTCGCGGCCGGCTCCCCGGCGTTGTCCGGGTCGGATCCGGCCGAGGTGCCGGCATTCGCGATCAGCAATTCGACCGGGTGAGCGCGGTCGAATTCCTCGAGCCAGGATGCCATCGCCGCAGTGTCGGCGACATCGAGCGCGGCGCTTTCAACCCGCGCGCCGGCGGCGCGGCACGCCGCCCCGGTGCGCGCCAGCCGCTCGCGGTTGCGCGCCACCAGCGCGAGCACGACTCCCGGTCCGGCATAGGACGCTGCGAGCGCCGCCCCGAGACCGCTCGACGCGCCGGTAATCGCGACCACACGGTACGGCGCCCGCATCACGTCCGCGGCCGCTGTGCAAGCCCGCGCGCCTCTACCGGCGCGTCGCGGTCGGTGCCGGAGGGCCGTGGCACCGCGCGCAGCTCGCCCAGGCGGCGCGACAGGAGCCCTTGCAGACGCCTCATACGCACCAGCGGCCCGGGCCGCCACAATTCCGGCCGGTCGAGCCGCTCGATCAGGATTTCGGGGCCGCAGGGCAGCCGGGTCAGCGGATCGAGATAGCGGGGATAGAGGATCAGTGCGCCGGCCACGAGCTGGTCGAGGCTCAGCAGCCGGCCGCGATCGAATGGAGGAAGGTCGGTTGTCAGCCCCCAGCCGGCGTAAAACGGCCGGCCGTAAACAATGACGCGAAGCCCGCGCAACAGCGCCTCGAACCCGGCGAGCGAGGTCATCGTGTGGATTTCTTGGCTGACGGCCATCAGCCGATCCGTTGAACCGTTTGATACAACGAGATCGGCGAAGCGCGTTGCATCGCTGTCCAGCACCGCGCCGATCCGGTGCCCGGCTACAACGTCGGGATGCGGTTTGTAAATGATGAACGCGTCCGGGTTCGCGGCGCGCACCCGCGCCAGCAGACCGAGATTTGTGCTGACCTCGCCGGCCCCGAAACGGATCGACAGATCGTCCTCGACCTGCCCCGGAACAAGGATGCGGCAGCGGTCGCGCGGAACATCGGCAACTGGGTCCCCGGGCGGGCGGCTGGAAATCAGGTTGTATTTGGTGATGCCGCGCTCGACGAGCCGGTTCCTGAGCCGCTCGGCGCGGGCGAGAATGGCCGGCGGAAAGTCGCTGTCGCGCAGCAGGCATTCCAGATCGTTGTCGCCGCGCGGATCGAAATACATTCCGCTCCCGTCGAACACGAGCGAGGCCGGCGGCAGGAAGTCGGAGCCGAGCCCGACCGAGCGGATGAACCCGTCCTCAACACGAATCAGTTTCACGTCGGCACGGGACGCCGCCTCGGCGAGACCCTCGGGCAGACGCGAAGCCCAGCAAGCGATCGCGCCGCTTTTTACGCCGCGATGGGTACGGACCGCATCCAATGCTCCCTCGACGGTACGGCGGAACACCGGCACGCCGGCCGTCGAGCGAACGAAATCGCCGATCCGACGCCGCTTCCAGAACGACATGCCGACGCAGACCGCGATGCGGCGGTTCGCGGTCTCGATCCGGCGCCAATCGGCGACGATCGCCAGCACCTCCTCGAAGCGGATTGCGGAGTTGCGGAACGGATCGCGGCAGCGCGTCGCGACGAGACAGATCCCGGCGAAGATTTCTTCGACCGAGCGGCGGAAACCGTGTTGCGCCACGACAGCGTGGTCTTCGGTAACGCCCCACCCGGTATAGGGAGCGGCGGCGAAGGCGGTCACCAGGACGCCGGCAAGCAGCGCGAGGAAACCGAACTCGCCGCCGACGCTGTAGACGCGCTCGGCGCGGTCGAGTAGCGACCACGGGTCGCAGCTGCGGTCGATTACAGTCGCGCCGCGTGCTCGCGCCGCCTCCAGCCGAGGGCTAAGTCTCCGCGCCAGTCCGTGCCGCGGCAAGCACAACGACCCGCTCGGGAGCGTAGGCGGACAACGCCGCATCCAGCATCGCCCCTTCGCTCTTGGGATCTGCCGTCCGGTCGGCGGCGATATCGGCCAGCGCGGGTTCAGCGACGGCGACCACGGCGATATCGCCTGCGGGCAGCTCCGGTTCGGTGTCCGCTTCCCACCATGCCCCGCCGACGCGCGCCGCCACCAGCGCTTGGCGCGAAGCGGCCGCTCGCGCCAGCAGCGCCGAAGACTCCCAACCACGCTCGCGGAGGATCTGTCCGGGAGTGGGGACGCCGGGCGACCGCGCGGAAGCTAGGGGAGTTGCTGCCGCGCAGACGCTCAGGACCGGGGGCGGGTGTAATCCGCGCCGCGGCGCGCGCAGCACGCCCTCGGCCAGAACCGGTGCCGGATCGTTGCCGAGTTCGGGAAACAAAACCGCTCGTGCGGCGAGCAGCTCTTTCCGCTGGGTCACCGTGTCCGCCCAATCACCGAGGTGGCCATCTCCAGAAGCCTAGCGCCGGCTGGTGTGCTGTCCATGAAAATCGCTGCTCATCGAAACAGCCATCATTGAAAATCCGCGGGCCAGCGCAATCCCCGACCAGGGAAATCGCTGTCCGGGACCTCGCCAATTTTCCCAAACGCCTGCTGCGACAGCAATGCGCATCGCTTTAATGTTACGCTAGGCCTTGTCAGGCGATATCATCTCCGCGGGCGCACTTGGTGCGGGGCGGGCGCCTCGGCGGATCGGGTACCTACGCTTGTCCCGTTGCAAAGCTTGGAACGCGTTATGGTCGATATCTTGCGCCGTGTTGGAGCCGTGGCGGATACAGCTGCAGTCGGGGCGCGCACGCGCACGCCGGGACGGTTCGTGGCGTTTTTCCGCTCGCTCAATATCTGGTTCTGGGCGATTGTCGGCGTGCCCACGCTGCTCGCCGGCGTCTATTTTTTCGCGATCGCCTCCGACCAGTACATGTCGGAGGTCAAGTTCCTGGTGCGCGGGCCGACCAAGCAACCGCAGCAATCCGATCAGCGCGATGCTGAGCAGCTCGGCCGTCGCTGCGGTGACAGACGATACGTACGCGGTTCACGAATATCTGCTGTCGCGCGACGCGGTGCGCCGGCTCGAGCGGGAGAACGACTTGCGCGCTCTGCTCGGGCGTCCCGAGGGCGATCTGATCAGCCGCTTTCCGGGGCTGATGTTCTGGCGCCAGGATTTCGAATCGCTCTATGACGCATACTCGCGGTTCGTGTCGGTTGAAATCGATAGCATGAGCGGCGTCAGCACGCTGCGCGTTAAGGCCTACCGGCCGGAAGACGCGCAGCGCATCGCCCAGGCGCTGCTCACCTTCAGCGAACAGCTGGTGAACACACTTAACGAACGCGCCCGGGGCGATGCAGTCGGGGTGTTCCAGCGTGAAGTTGACAGCGTCCAACAGCGGATCGCCGAGATCCAGGCGCAGCTCACGGCCTATCGGGTCAAGCAGAACATGCTCGATCCGAAGAGCGCGTCGTCGGGGCCGATCGACTTGTTGGCCCAGATTAATACGCAACTTGCCGGCACCAAGGCGCAGCTCGCCCAGGTGATGAAGAGTTCGCCGAACAGCCCGCAGATTCCGCTGTTTCAGACCCGCATCGCGGCGCTCGAAAAGCTGATCGTCGAGGAGCGCGCCAAGGTCACCGGCGACCGCGATTCGGTTGCCACGGCGCTGGGTGAATACGAGCGGCTCACGGTGCAGCGGGAGCTGGCGGAGAAACAGCTGGCTTCGGCCTTCGCTTCGCTCGAAGCGGCGCGGCTCGAGGCGCAGCGGCAGCAGCTCTATCTCGAAACAATCGCGCAGCCGAACTTTGCCGATTATCCGCTCTATCCGCAGCGCATCGTGTCATTCGCGACGATCGTGGCCGCCTGCCTTGTGGCTTATGGCATCACTTGGCTGCTGGTTGCCGGCGTGCGCGAGCACGCATCGGCCTAGCTGGACCGGTCCGCCGGCAGCGCGATGATCCGGGCGACCGCGGTTTGCAAGGAATACCACTCCGAGACCCGGAAACAGCATCACCGGGTGTTGAGCGATATTTCCTTCGACCTCGACCGGGGTGAAAAAATCGCAGTCCTCGGCCGCAACGGCGCGGGGAAATCGACACTGATCCGTCTGCTCGCCGGGATCGAGCTGCCGACCAGCGGCCGCATCGAGCGCGGCATGTCGGTTTCCTGGCCGGTCGGATTGAATGGCGGGGTCGGCGGCAGTATGACCGGCAACGACAACATCCGCCTGATTGCCCGGATCTACAGCAAGCCGTTTCCGCTGCTGCGCGAATACGTCGACGACTTCGCCGAACTCGGCAAGTATCTCGCCGAACCGGTTCGCACCTACTCGGCCGGCATGCGGGCGCGCCTAAATTTCGCGCTGTCGGTCGCGATCGATTTTGACTGCTACCTGATCGACGAAATCCTCGCTGTTGGCGACCAGCGCTTTCAGCGCCGCTCGCATGAGGCGCTGTTTGAGAGGCGGGCCGACCGCAGCCTGATCCTCGCCTCGCACGCGCCGCATGCCGTCAAGCAGTATTGCTCGCGGGCGCTGGTGCTGCATCGCGGGCGCGGCAAAATGTTCGACGATCTCGATCTGGCGCTCGACATCTACAACGATCTATAGAGCCGCGGTCTTGTGCGCGGCAGCAAACAGCGCTAGGAACGCGCCGGTCGAATGCGCTCGGGTTCGTTCGGTTCGTGCTTCGCGGCCGATTTGCGCGAGCGCCGCGGGGATTGACATTTAATTCCCCGGACGTGCCGGAAGAGCAAGGAACCGTGCCGCGATGAAGGTCGCCATCATCAAGGAGCGGCGCCCGTACGAGCATCGGGTAGCGGCTACCCCCGACAGCGTCAAGCGCACCGTCGACATGGGGGTGCAGGTGACGGTCGAAAGCGGCGCCGGCGCCGATGCGTATTTCACCGACGATGCCTACCGGGAAGCAGGGGCGACAATCGCCTCCGACGCCGCGACCGCGCTGTCCGGTGCCGACATCGTCCTGAAGGTGCAGCGGCCGTTGCGCGCCAGCGGCGATACGCAAGGTGCCGGCCCCGATGAGCTGGGCGCCATCCGGCGAGGCGCGGCGTTGGTCGGGCTGCTCGCGCCGCTCGAAAGCCGCGACGATGTCGACGCTTATGCCGCGGCGGGCATTTCGGCGTTCGCGATGGAACTGGTGCCGCGAATCACGCGGGCGCAGACGATGGATGTGCTGTCGTCGCAGGCCAATCTTGCCGGGTACAAGGCCGTGCTCGATGCCGCCGACGAGTTCGGCCGCGCCCTGCCGATGATGATGACCGCAGCCGGCACGATCAAGGCGGCGCGGGTTCTGGTGATGGGCGCCGGGGTTGCCGGTCTGCAGGCGATCGCGACCGCCCGTCGGCTCGGCGCGATCGTCAGCGCCACCGACGTGCGGATCGCCGCCAAGGAGCAGGTGGAAAGCCTTGGCGCGAATTTTATCACGGTAGACGAGGCGGCGATGCGCGCCGCCGAAACGGCGGGTGGCTATGCCCGCGAGATGGGCGAGGATTTCGCACGGCGTCAGCGCGAGATGATCGCGCAGACGTTGCGCCGCACCGATATCGTCATCTGCACCGCGCTGATCCCGGGACGCCGCGCCCCGGTGCTGCTGACCGCCGATATGGTCGCGGGAATGATGCCGGGCTCGGTCATCGTCGATCTCGCGGTGGAGGCCGGCGGTAACGTCGAGGGCAGCCGGCTCGGCGAAATTGCGAAGACGGCGAACGGGGTCAAGATCATCGGCTACCCGAATATGCCGTCGCGCATCGCGGTCGACGCGAGCCAGCTTTATGCGCGCAACCTGCTCGCCTTCCTTGCGCTGCTGATCGACAGCGAACGGCAGCTGCGGATCGACACCTCCGACGAGATCATCAGGGCCGCGCTGTTGACCCAGGATGGCGCGGTCGTGAACCCCGCGCTTGTCCCGGAACCGGCCGAGACGCGGGACGGATGCAACCCCCGGAGTAACGGCGGGAATTACGTTACGGAGAAACAATGGCTGATCCCGTACTGCTTGCGCCGCGCGCCGGTGAACTTGCCGGTAATGCCGAGGCGCTCGCGCGTAATCTCGACGAGCTGTCGCGGCAGCTTGCCTTGGCGACCGAGCCGGTCATGCATGGCGGCGCGCCATTCATCTACCAGCTGACGGTGTTCGTGCTTGCCGTCTTCGTCGGCTACTACGTCGTTTGGCGCGTCACTCCGGCGCTGCATTCGCCGCTGATGAGCGTCACCAACGCGGTGTCGAGCGTCATCATCGTCGGTGCGATGATCGCGGCCGGTCCGGCCGAGTTCGGTTTTGCCAAGATCATGGGCTTCATCGCGGTAACGCTGGCGGCGGTGAACATCTTCGGCGGGTTCATCGTGACGCAGCGCATGCTGCAGATGTTCCAGCGCAAACGGTAGCGGGCGCCAAGGTCAAGCCCAAGGTCAATCGATGAGCGAGAACCTCTCGGCGTTCCTGTACCTGGTCGCCTCGATCTGTTTCATCATGGCCCTGCGCGGGCTGTCCTCGCCGGAAACGGCGCGAGGCGGCAATTTCTACGGCATCGCCGGCATGGCGATCGCGATTCTGACGACGTTTTTCACGCCGCAGGTGATCAGCCCGTGGCTGATCCTGGTCGGCATTCTGATCGGCGGCGCGATCGGGACCTATATCGCCTGGCGAATTCAGATGACGGCATTGCCGCAGCTGGTCGCCGGGTTTCACAGCCTGGTGGGGCTCGCCGCCGTCTGTGTCGCGATCGCGGCGTTTGTCGCGCCGGAAGCCTACGGCATCGGCATAAGAGGCAACATTCACGGGTCGAGCCTCGCCGAAATGGCGATCGGGCTGACGATCGGTGCGATCACGTTCACCGGCTCGATCGTCGCATTCGCCAAGCTGCAGGGCCTCGTAACCGGCCGACCGCTGATCTTTCCGTTTCAGCATCCGCTTAACGCCGCGTTGGGCGTCTTGATCATCGCGCTGATCGTTATTTTTGTACTCGGCGAATCGCCGATCGCGTTCACGCTGCTGGTACTGCTGTCGCTCTTGTTCGGGTTCTTGCTGATCGTGCCGATCGGCGGCGCCGATATGCCGGTCGTCATCTCGATGCTGAATTCGTATTCGGGCTGGGCCGCCTGCGGCATCGGGTTCACGTTGGGAAACAGCCTCTTGATCATTACCGGCGCGCTGGTCGGGTCGTCGGGCGCGATCCTCAGCTACGTCATGTGCAAGGGGATGAACCGCTCGATCTTCAACGTCATTCTCGGCGGGTTCGGCGGAGAGGCGACGGTGGCGGCGGGTGCCGGAGCCGGCGACCGTGCCGTCAAGTCAGGCAGCGCCGAAGATGCCGCCTTCATCATGAAAAACGCCGGGTCGGTAATCATTGTGCCGGGCTACGGCATGGCGGTGGCGCAGGCGCAGCATGCATTGCGCGAAATGGCCGACTTCCTCAAGCGCGAGGGAGTCAAGGTCAGCTACGCGATCCACCCGGTCGCCGGGCGCATGCCGGGTCATATGAACGTGCTGCTGGCCGAGGCCAATGTGCCTTATGACGAGGTCTTCGAACTCGACGAGATCAACCGCGACTTCGCCTCGACCGACGTCGCGTTTGTGATCGGGGCGAACGATGTGACAAACCCGGCCGCGAAGACCGACCCCTCGTCGCCGATCTATGGCATGCCGATCCTCGATGTCGAGCGTGCCCGCACCGTGCTGTTCGTCAAACGCTCGATGGCGTCGGGCTATGCCGGTGTCGAGAACGAGCTGTTCTATCGCGACAACACGATGATGCTGTTCGGCGACGCCAAGAAGATGTGCGAGGACATCGTCAAGGCGCTGGATTAGGCGGCGGTCGCCTTCGCCGACGGAACGCGGGCGGAACTTCGGGCCGGAAGAGGCGGTGATGAGTTGGGCATACGTTCTGCCGATCCTGCTGCTGCTCTGCTCGAACGTATTCATGACCTTCGCCTGGTACGGCCAGCTGCGCTTTCCGGGCGTGGCGCTGTGGATCGTCATACCGGTGAGCTGGGGCATTGCGCTTTTCGAGTATTGCCTCGCGGTGCCCGCCAACCGCATCGGCTACACGGTCTATTCCGGCGCCCAGCTAAAGGTTATCCAGGAAATCATTACGATCTCGGTTTTTGCCGTATTCGCCGTGCTGTACCTGGGCGAGTCGCTCCGCTGGAACCATTTGGCCGCATTCGGATGCCTAGTGATGGCGGCTTTTTTTACATTCCACCGATGGTCATAGCGGCTGCCACACGAAGAATGGGCGTCGGCGGCGGATCGGCGGGCGTTCGACCGCTCCCCCGCCGATCCGCGGCGCTCAGTTGGCTTTTTCCTTGATTTCCACATCCTCGTAGGACGGGAACGGGTCGAGCCATACGTCGCCGATCGTGTGCTTAGTCACTTTCGGCCCGATCCCGTTCAGCGTGCGCAAATCCATGACGGGCGCGAACATCGTGCGGTCGATGCTCAGCTGCTGGATCTTGTACAGGATTTGCTCGCGTTTTTTAGCGTCGCGCTCCTTGGCCTGCTCCAGGTAGAGTTCGTCGAGGTCGGGATAGCCGCCGGAGGCGTATTCGCCCTTTGAATATATGAAGGATTCGACCCGGCTCGCGGCGTTGCCCGGACTTCCCGACGCAACCATGTAGATGGCCGGAAGCTTTTTCTCGCGCCAATTCGCGTAGAACGTGGCGCGCTCCATCTGTCGCAGCCGCACCCGGATCCCGACCGCGTTGAGGTCGTTGACAACCGCGTCGGCGACCGTCGGGAAGCCGGGGATCGCGGCGAATTCGCCGGCATCGAAGCCCTTCGGATAACCGGCTTCGGCGAGCAATTCCTGGGCCTTCTTTGGGTCATAGGGCACCGGCTCGACCTGCAACGCGTAATCCATGACGCGTGGCACGATGACCCCGGCCGGCGGGCAGAACCCGAGGCACGCGGCCTGGTTGATCGCCGTGCGGTTCAACGCGTAGTTGACCGCGTCGCGCACGCGCTTGTCGTGCCACGGCGATTTCGGGTCCCACTGATGCGGAAACTCGATCCAGAAGATCGACGCGTGCTTCGATGGGACGATTTGCACCCCATCCTTCTGCAGCCCCTCGGCGTCGGGGCCGTCGAGCGTGATGCTGATATCGGATTCGCCGGTGCGCACCATCAGCGCCCGGGTCGTCGCCTCCGGCGCGCTGCGCATCACCAATGTCTTCACGTTCGGGACCTTGCGCCAATAATCGGTATTGGCTTCAAGCACGACTTCGATGCCCGGCTTTGTGCTGACGAATTTGTACGGGCCGGCGCCGATCGGGTGCTTCTTGAAACCGTCATCTCCGACTTCGGTCATGTATTTCTTCGGAAGGACAAGCCCCGCGCCGCTCGCCGGCGTTCCATAGAAGGTCATGAAATCGGGCCACGGCTCCTTTAGAAGGAAACGAACGGTCCGCGGATCGACGATTTCGACGTCCTTGACGCGGTCGTGCAGCGTGCTCGCCGCAGCGCCCTTGTAGCGGTCGAAGCTGAACTTGACATCTTCGGCCGTGAGGGGGTCGCCATTATGGAATTTCAGGTTAGGCCGCAGCTTGAATTCGTAGGTCAGGCCGTCCTCGCTCTCGCTCCAGGATTCGGCGAGGCTCGGGCCCATATTGTGTCCGGGATAGGGGCGTACCAGCGCGTCATGGATCGCGTAAAGCATGCCAAACGGCGTGATCTGCGGCGGCGCGCTGGACGGATCGAACCAGCTCGGCGCGATCGTCACGTGCCAGGCCATCACGACCTGCCCGGAGGGGTCCTTCGCGCCGGCCGGCGCGAACGCGCCGCCGCCAACCGCCAACAGCCCGGCCAGTACCGAGCCCAGGATCGCACGGCGCGCGTGCCGAGCGCTCAACAAACCCATGAGAATCTCCTTATTGCGGCGACTGCGCCGCTGCCAAATCGCGGGCCTCGGTCGGCGGGCCCCGGGGCGTGCCATGTACGATGATCGGGCGGGGACGGCAACACGGCTCGCGACCCGAAGCAGCACCTTTGGGCGGGTCCTGCTATGCGCGTGGCGCGACTGAACCCGGCTGCCGGGCGGCCAGGGCCGCGGCGATGCTGAGCCCCGCGAGCAGCGCGAAGCATTGCAGCGACGCCGTGTAGTTGCCGGTCAGGTCGTGCAGCGCGCCCGAGAACACCGGCCCCACGGCCTGGGCGAGCACCTGCGCCGGCAGCGCGATGCCGCGGATCGCGCCGAAATGCGCGCGCCCGAAATAATCGGCCCAGGCGATCGGCAGCAACGTCAGGATTGCGCCGATGCCGAAGCCGAACACGCCGGCCGCGAGATAGCCCGCGAGCGCGGTTTCCACCCCGAGCAGCAGTAGAACACCGAGCGTCAGGATCGCCCCCGTTGCGGCCAGCGGATAGCGGATCGGCACCGCTCGCGGCAACGCGCCGCAGGCCAGTGTCCCAAGCGCCGACGTCAACGAAAACGTGCTGACGATCGTCGCGGCTATCGTCGGGTCAATGCCGCGCTCGATCAGAAACGGCGCCTGGTGCAGGCTGACACCGGCCTGTACCGGGTAAACCAGGACGGTGAAGAGCAGCAGCAGCCAGAACGCGCTAGTCCCGACCGCCTGCTGCCGCGAATAGGCCGGCTCCGCGATGCCGCCGCCGCGGGTGCCGGCGGCAGCGGCGTTACTCCTCGGAGCAGGCGCACCGTCGGGCACCAACCCGAGATCCTCCGGGCGACGCACCAGAAACAGCCAGATCGGGACGAACCCGACCAGCAGCGTGATCGCGCCGATCGCCAGCCAGCCGGCGCGCCAGCCGTCGGCAACGATCGCGAATTGCGCGACCAGCGGCATCGCAACCAGCCCCGCGGCTTGCGCCAAAGTGAGGATTGAACTGGCCTGCGTCCGCCGTCGCACGAACCAGTTGTTCAGCGCGCCGTAAAGCCCGAGTTCGAACGGCGCAGCCCAGTTCATCCGCGCCACACAGAACAGCAGGTAGAACACCAGCAGCGACGGGGTCAGCGACAGCAGCATCAGCAGCACACTGTTGACCAGCACCGCCGCGCACAGCACGAGCCGCGACCCGCGCCGGTCGAGCACCGGCCCGATCAGCGGCGCTGCGATCGCCGCCAGCAGGCCGCCGAGCGAGGCCGCTCCGGACAGCGCGGTGCGCGACCAGCCGAAGTCGCGGGTCAGCGGCTCGACAAAGATCGACAAGGTCGCGACCGCCGGCCCCTGCCGCGCAAATCCGGCGCAGCACAGGCCGGCGAGCACGATCCAGCCGTAGAACACCGGCAGACGGACGCTAAGCAATCCCGGCAGTATCGGCACGCTCATCAACCCCGGGCGGCAGCGAATAGCGGGAATGCCGTCACAGCCGATCTTCGTCCAGGCATGCAGCGCACGACCGCGGTATGAACACCGACAGTTCGGTGCGCGTGTTTGTCGAGAAGGCATTGCGTGATTTGGGGCGAGTGATGGGATTCGAACCCACGACATCCAGATCCACAATCTGGCGCTCTAACCGACTGAGCTACACCCGCCGTTGCGTTTCAGGTAGCGAATCGGCCGGGCAGCGTCAAGTTTGCCCCAGCTTTTGGGCCGGTCCTTTTTCTTGCTCGATTGCTTCCCACCTCTGCGCGTGATGGGATCGGTGCCGTCAGCTGCAGATCCGGGCGACGCGTGGCGGCGGCATGCGCTGTTGCCGCCGGCCGAGATGGCCGTGGCCGACCGGTTGGCGATCGACGGCGGGGTGCCGGGCAGCGTGCTGATGGAGAATGCCGGCCGCGCCGTTGCGGACGCCGTGTCAAGACGGTGGCCGCGGCGGCCGGCGGTGGTGCTGTGTGGCCCGGGCAACAACGGCGGCGATGGATTTGTTGCGGCCCGATTTCTGGCCGAGCGCGGCTGGCCGGTGCGCGTCGCGCTGCTCGGCGATCGGCAGGGTCTCAAGGGCGACGCCGCGATCGCCGCCGGACGGTGGACCGGCCCGGTCGAACCGCTCGCGACGGCCGTCTTGAACGGCGCCGGGCTTGTTGTCGATGCCATGTTCGGGGCGGGGCTGGCGCGGCAGGTTGATGGCACTCCCCGCGAGGTGATCGCCGCGCTCCAGCCTGGCGTGCCGGTGGTCGCGATCGACGTGCCGAGCGGCGTTGACGGCGCCAGCGGCGAGGTTCGCGGCATCGCGCCGCGCGCGGCGCTGACAGTGACGTTCTTTCGCCGCAAGCCCGGACATCTGTTGCTGCCGGGGCGGGAATTGTGCGGCGAGACCGTGCTTGCGCCGATCGGCATCCCGGCCTCGGTTCTGGCTAATTTGGCGCCGCTTGTTGCGGCCAATCACCCGGATTGGTGGTCGCCGCAGTTTCCGTGGCCCGCCCCGGAGAGCCACAAATACACCCGCGGGCACGCGTTGATCGCCGGCGGCGCCGTGATGACCGGCGCCGCGCGGCTGGCGGCGCGAACCGCGGCGCGGGCCGGCGCCGGCCTGGTTACGGTCGCGGCGCCGGATCCAGCGTTTCCGATCTACGCCGGCGCCCTGACCGGGGTTATTGTGCAGCCCACGTCCGGGACAGACCGGTTCCGCGAGCTTCTGGCCGACGCACGGCGCAATGCAGTGCTGATCGGCCCCGGCGCCGGCGTCGGACCGGAGACGCGCGACAAGGTTCTGGCGGCGCTCGCGGCAAGAAAGCGCACCGTTCTCGACGCCGACGCGCTGACGGTGTTCGCCGACGAGAGGCGTACGCTGTCCGCGTCGATCCAAACGGACTGCGTGATGACCCCGCACGAGGGCGAGTTCGCTCGCCTGTTCGGACGCGCGATCGACCGACCGGGCGGTGCATCGCGCGGCAAGCTGGACCGCGCCCGACAGGCGTCGCGCGAGACCGGCGCAGTTGTTCTGCTCAAGGGCAACGACACGGTGATAGCCGCCCCCGACGGTCGCGCCGCGATCAACGAGCGGGCGCCGCCGGAACTCGCGACGGCCGGCTCGGGCGATGCGCTGGCCGGGATTGTGCTCGGTCTCTTGGCGCAGGGCATGCCGGCCTTCGAGGCCGCCGCCGCCGCCGTGTGGCTGCATGCCGAGGCCGCGCGCCGGGTGGGGCCCGGCCTTGTCGCCGAGGATCTGGTCGATTCTCTACCGGCCGTGCTTTGCTTGCTAAAGAACCGTCGCCGTGCCGCGCGGCCCGGCGTAATCTGCGGCGATCGGTACAGCAAAAACGGGCAGCTATGAGCGATCGCGCCGGCACCGGCTTCTTCGACGGCGTCCTCGACCGCACGATGGCCAATCTGCGCAGCGCCTGGCGCGAAATCGCGCTGTCGGCGCGCGGCGCATTATCGAGCGCGCCGCGGCCTGACCTGCCGGAAGACGACCTTTCATCGCTGCGCCAACGCATGCTGAACTGTCTCGACGGACGCGGCGGCGAGGTCACGGCGCGGGCGGGCGCAGCCGAACTCGGCCGCACCTATTTGGCGCTGAACGCGGCCGGTCGCGAGCGCTTTCTGCGGCTGCTGGCGGAAGAGTTCGACACCGATCACGATGCGGTCGTGGAGCGGTGCAGCGAGGTGCTCCGCGCCGACGACTCCAGCCAGCGCCTGACCGCCGAGCGCGCGCTGCGGATGGCGCTGACGCCGCCGCGCGTGACGCTGCTGCGGCAGTTCAATGCGCTGCCCGAGGGCGTGAAGTTTCTCGTCGATCGGCGCGCCGAGCTGCTCGACATAGCCGGCCAGGATGCGCGGCTGCGCGGGCTCGCCGACGATCTGCGCGACCTGCTCGGAAACTGGTTCGATATCGGATTCCTTGAATTGCGGCGCATTACCTGGGAGTCGTCGGCGGCGCTCCTCGAAAAACTGATCGCCTACGAGGCCGTGCACGAGATCCGCGGCTGGACCGATCTGAAAAACCGGCTCGAGGCCGACCGCCGCTGCTTTGCCTTTTTCCATCCGCGCATGCCTGACGAGCCGCTGATTTTTGTCGAGGTGGCGCTGGTCTCGGGGATCGCGGGCAACATCCATGCGCTGCTCGACGAGGAGGCGCCGATCGGCAACCCGCAGACCGCCGACGCGGCGATCTTCTATTCGATCTCGAACTGCCAAAAAGGGCTGGTCGGCATCAGTTTTGGCGACTTCCTGATTAAGCGGGTCGCGGATGCGCTGACCGCCGAGCTGCCGCGGCTCAAGACGTTCGCCACCCTGTCGCCGCTGCCGGGCTTTCGTGCCTGGCTGGCGGCAGAGGCTGAGCGCGACGACTTTCTGCTCGCAGGGGAGGCGCGGGCCGTGCGCGCTCTCGATGGCGATAGCGACGAAGTGAGCCCGGACCGGCTGTTGCTCCAGCTGTTGGAGCGACCCGGCTGGCATCAGGATCCACGCATTGCCGCGGCCTTGCGCGAACCGCTTCTGCGGCTGTCCGCGCGTTATCTGCTGCATGCCCGGGCACCGTCCGGCCGTGCCCTCGATCCGGTGGCGCATTTTCACCTCAGCAACGGCGCCCGCGTCGAACGGCTGAACTGGCTTGGCGACGTCTCGCCGAAGGGGCTGCGCCAATCGGCCGGGATCATGGTCAACTATCAGTATCGGCTCGGCGATATCGAGACGAACCACGAGGCGTATCGCGGCGAAGGTCGCGTCGTGGCGGCCTCTTCCGTGCGCAGCCTCATGCGCGCTGCGTGATCTCGCGTCTCGCTATGTTGCAATCCGGCGACTATGTTAGCCGCAACCGGGTCGGAGGGGCGCCGGATCGGAACGCCGCGGCGGCGTATCGACTTGCCGGTGATACAGCCGGGCGCGGGCGTGGCGGAATTGGCAGACGCACTGGATTTAGGTTCCAGCGATGAAGATCGTGGGGGTTCGAAGTCCCCCGCCCGCACCATTGGTACCGCTATTGCGTCGCGCGGTGCGGGTGGCGGCGCCGCCGGTTGAGAGATATTCGTGCCGCGGCCACCCCAAACCGACGCAAGGGCCGAACCCGACAAGGAATGTGAGCAGGCAGCAATGAATGTGACGGAAACCAGCGCCGAGGGACTGAAGCGCGAATTCAAGATTACGATTCCAGCGAGCGAGGTCGAGGACAAAATCACCCAGCGGCTCGACGAAGTCGGCCGGATGGCGCGGATCCCC
Source organism: uncultured Alphaproteobacteria bacterium (assembly GCA_963847345.1). Classification (GTDB taxonomy): domain Bacteria; phylum Pseudomonadota; class Alphaproteobacteria; order ATCC43930; family CGMCC-115725; genus DATARH01. The sequence continues at coordinate 104,241 of CAWJZU010000014.1, forward strand.
GGTTTCCGTCCGGGGAAGGTGCCGCTGATGCTGTTGCGCAAGCGGTACGGCGCGGCCGTGCGCGGCGAGGTCCTGGAGAGCGCAGTGCAGGACAGTTCGTCCCAGGCGATTCGCGAGCGCAATTTGCGTCCGGCGCTGCCGCCGCGCTTCGAGCTTGTATCGAGCGCCGAGGGCGCCGACCTCGAGTACACGCTGTCGCTTGAGGTGCTGCCGGAAATGCCGGCGCCCGATTTCGCGGGGCTCGGCCTGGAGAAGATGGTGGCGCAGGTCCCCGACGAGGATGTCGAGAAAGCGCTTGAACGGCTGGCCGAGTCGCAGCGCAAGTCGGAACCCGTAGAGCGTCCCGCCGAGATCGGCGACATCGTCGTCGCCGATCTCGTCGGTCACATCGGTGAAGAGGAGATTGCCGGCAGCCGTGGCGAGGGCCGCGAGATCGAACTCGGCGCCGAGGGGCTGCTGCCCGGGTTCAGCGACCAGTTGACCGGCGTCAAAGCGGGCGAAGAGCGCAGCGTAACCGTGTTGTTCCCTTCCGAATCCGGCCCGGAAATGGCCGGCAAGGAGGGAGTGTTCCTGGTCTCCGTGAAGGAGGTGCGGCATCGGTTGCCGGCTGCGATCGACAACAGCCTCGCCGAGGCGGTCGGGCTCGAAAGCCTTGACGAGCTGCGCGACGAAATCCGGCAACGCATGCAGCGCGATTATGACAACGTTGCCCGCCAGCGGCTGAAGCGCGCGTTGCTCGACAAGCTTGCCGAGCGGTATGATTTCGCGGTGCCCCCCGGTATGGTCGACATGGAATTCGACTCGATTTGGACGCAATACGAGGGGGAGCGCCAAGCGCGCCGACAGATCGCGGCGCAAGTCACCGGGAACCAGAAGCAGGATCAGGAAGCCGAGGGGGCCTCGCCCGGCGAGGGGCCGGTCGATGCCGGCAATGTCATTGCTCCGGAGGAAACCGCTCTGGAGGGCGCCTCGGATCGCGCGCCGGCCACGGCTGAAGCGGAAAAGCCGGCGGCGCACGAGACCGAGGCGGCAGGTCACCACGCGATCCCGCATCCGGGATCTAGCGAGCCGATCGACGCGGCGGCGATTATCGCGCCGGAGGAGACCGCGCTCGAAGGCGCCTCCGATGCGGAACCGCCGATCCCCGCTGAGACCGAGGAGGACGAGAAGGCGCGCGAGGAGTTCCGCCGGATCGCGGAACGCCGCGTCCGCCTGGGGCTGCTGCTTGCCGAGGTCGGTCGCAACAACAATATTCAGGTCAGCCAAGAGGAGCTGAACCAGGCGCTGTTGCAGGAAGCGCGGCGGCATTCCGGCTACGAGCGGCAGGTCTTCGACTACTACCGCAACAACCCCGACGCCCTGAACAACCTCAGGGTGCCGATTTTCGAGGACAAGGTCGTCGACTTCATTTTCGATCTGGCGAAGCCGGCCGAGCGCGGTGTTACCCCGCAGGAGCTGCTGGCGGCTGATGCGGAGGCGGAGAACGGAAAGCGAGTCAACCTGAGGCCTCACAGATAAGGCCGCGGGAAGTTCGCCGCACTATCAACCCGGTGCGGCGGTCGAGGGAGAATGACAATGGCCGATTACTTCGAACAGTACATGAACAATCTCGTCCCGATGGTGGTCGAGCAGACAAACCGCGGAGAACGCGCCTACGACATTTATTCGCGCCTGTTGAAGGAGCGCATCATCTTTCTGGTCGGCCCGGTGCATGACGCTGTGGCAAGCCTGATCTGCGCGCAGCTCCTGTTCCTCGAGTCGGAGAACCCGACGAAGGACATCGCATTTTACATCAACTCGCCAGGCGGGGTGGTGACCTCGGGTCTCGCGATCTACGACACGATGCAGTACATCCGCTCGCCGGTCTCGACCGTATGCATCGGCCAGGCCGCCTCGATGGGATCGCTGCTGCTCGCGGCCGGCGCCGCAGGGAAGCGATTCTCGCTGCCGAATTCGCGCATCATGATCCATCAGCCCTCGGGAGGCGCCCAGGGGCAGGCCACCGACATCGAGATCCAGGCGCGCGAGATCCTGGCGCTGCGGGCGCGCCTCAACGAGATCTATGTGCGTCACACCGGGCAGCCGCTCGAAGTCATCCAGACGGCCGTCGAGCGCGACAAGTTCCTGTCGCCGCTCGAAGCCAAGGAGTTCGGCCTGGTGGACGAGGTTGTCGAGGCGCGTCCCAGCCGCGACGAGGAGCGTGGGTTCCGCGCCTGATTCCGCCGCGGAAACGAGGGAGCGGCGGATTTACCGGTTGTTGATCCGCCGGTAGCACATATACTTGGATGGCCGTGCCTGCGTGTGCCGGGCTGGGCGGCGGGGTTGGCCCGAGAAGTGTCGGCCCCCTAGCCCGCCGAGGACGGCCCGGCTGGCTTGCGCCAGGCCCGGTGATGGAGTGGCGATGACTAAGTCCAGCGGTGGCGACTCGAAAAACACGCTTTACTGTTCCTTCTGCGGCAAGAGCCAGCATGAGGTCAGGAAGCTGATTGCGGGTCCGACCGTATTTATTTGCGACGAATGTGTCGAGCTCTGCATGGATATCATCCGTGAAGAGCACAAGACGACGCTCGTCAAATCGCGGGACGGCGTGCCGGGACCCCGCGATATTTGCCGGGTTCTCGACGATTACGTGATCGGGCAGGACCACGCCAAACGCGTGCTTTCGGTCGCGGTGCACAACCACTACAAGCGGCTGGCGCACGGCTCGAAGAACAACGACGTCGAATTGGCGAAGTCGAACATTCTGCTCGTCGGCCCGACCGGTTCGGGCAAGACGCTGCTGGCGCAGACGCTGGCGCGCATCATCGACGTGCCGTTCACGATGGCGGACGCGACGACGCTGACCGAGGCCGGATATGTCGGCGAGGATGTCGAGAACATCATTTTGAAGCTGCTGCAGGCAGCTGACTACAATGTCGAGCGGGCGCAGCGAGGCATCGTCTATATCGACGAGGTCGACAAGATATCGCGCAAGTCGGACAACCCCTCGATCACCCGCGATGTGTCCGGCGAGGGTGTACAGCAGGCGCTGTTGAAGATCATGGAGGGCACGATCGCCTCAGTGCCGCCGCAGGGCGGACGCAAGCACCCGCAGCAGGAGTTTCTCCAGGTCGATACGACCAACATTCTGTTCGTGTGCGGCGGTGCATTCTCGGGTCTCGAAAAGATCATCGCGCAGCGGCGCCAGGGTACGTCGATCGGCTTTGGCGCCGAGGTGCGTGGACCCGACGAGCGCAAGACCGGCGAGATCCTGAAGGATCTAGAGCCGGAGGATCTGCTCAAATTCGGGCTTATTCCGGAATTTGTCGGGCGCTTGCCCGTCGTCGCGACGCTCGACGATCTCGACGAGGACGCGCTGGTCGATATTTTGACCAAGCCGAAGAACGCGTTGGTTAAACAATACCAGCGGTTGTTCGAGATGGAGGACGTCAGGCTCGAATTGGTCGACGAGGCTCTTCGGGCGGTCGCTCAGAAGGCGATCGCGCGCAAGACTGGTGCGCGCGGGTTGCGATCGATCATGGAGTCAATCCTGCTCGATTCGATGTTCGAGTTGCCGAGCCTTGCCGGGGTCAGCGAAATCGTGATCAATCGTGAGGTCGTCGACGGACGCGCCAAGCCGCTGCACATCTATTCCGACCGCCGGGGTGATGTCGGCACCGGCGCGTGAGCGCTTCAGGGCTTTCCCGTGTCGGTGGCAAGCAGACGCCGCCGGGTCGATGTTCGGCGACCGGGAGGCCTGCGCTGGCGACGGGGCTGCCGCAACGGGGAGCACCACGCGTGCGCCTTGAAGCCGGCGTCCCGGAGGCCAACGTAACCACGGCTAATCGACCCGGCCGCCCGCCTCCCGGCGAGCGGTCCCTGGTAAAGAAAACGAGGGCCTATGTTTGAAACCGCGCGCGCTGCGCTTTATCCGGTCCTGCCGCTCCGCGACATCGTGGTATTCCCGCACATGATCGTTCCCCTCTTCGTGGGGCGCGAGAAATCGGTGCGGGCGCTCGAAGACGTAATGAAGGACGACAAGCAGATCCTTCTTGTTACGCAGAAGAACGCGGCGCAGGACGATCCGTCCACATCCGACATTTTCACGGTCGGTACGATCGGGACGGTGCTGCAGTTGCTGAAGCTCCCTGACGGCACGGTGAAAGTCCTCGTCGAAGGCGGACAGCGCGCTCGCATCGCACAATTCGCCGAGAACGAGTCGTTCTTTCAGGCGCACGCGGAGGTCGTCAGCGAAAAGCCGGGCACGCACCAGGAGATCGAGGCGCTGGCCCGCACCGTGGTCGTACAATTCGAGCAGTATATCAAGCTCAACAAGAAGATTCCGCCCGAGGTCCTGGTCTCGATCAATCAGATCGAGGATCCAGGCAAGCTGGCCGACACGGTTGCCTCGCATCTGAGCTTGAAGATTCCAGAGAAGCAGGAGCTGCTCGAGACTGAGGCGGTATCGGAACGCTTGGAGAAGGTTTTCGGCTATATGGAGGGCGAGATCGGCGTCCTGCAGGTCGAAAAGCGCATTCGCAATCGCGTCAAGCGCCAAATGGAGAAGACGCAGCGCGAGTATTACCTCAACGAGCAGCTGAAGGCGATCCAGAAAGAACTCGGCGAGGGCGAGGACGGCCGAGACGAAATGGCTGAACTCGAGGACAAGATCAACAAGGCCAGGCTGACCAAGGAAGCCCACGACAAGGCAATGGCGGAGCTGAAAAAGCTGCGCAGCATGAGCCCGATGTCGGCCGAGGCGACGGTCGTGCGCAATTACCTCGATTGGATGCTTTCGATTCCCTGGCAGAAGCGGACCAAGATCAAGCGCGACATCAAGGGCGCCGAGAATGTCCTCAACGCCGACCATTTCGGGCTGGAGAAGGTCAAGGAGCGCATTCTCGAATACCTCGCCGTGCAGCAGCGTATGAGGAAGATGAAAGGTCCGATCTTGTGCCTGGTCGGCCCGCCGGGCGTCGGGAAGACATCGCTCGGCAAGTCGGTGGCGCGCGCGACCGGGCGGAACTTCGTGCGGATGTCGCTGGGCGGCGTGCGCGACGAGGCCGAGATCCGCGGACACCGCCGGACCTATATCGGCTCGATGCCGGGCAAGGTCATTCAGGGCATGAAAAAGGCCAAGTCATCGAACCCGCTTTTCCTGCTCGACGAAGTCGACAAGCTCGGCGCCGACTGGCGCGGCGACCCGTCCTCGGCGCTGCTCGAGGTGCTCGATCCGGAGCAGAACTCGACGTTCAACGACCACTATCTGGAGGTCGATTACGATCTGTCGGATGTGATGTTCGTGACGACGGCCAACACGCTGCGCATGCCGCAGCCGCTGATGGACCGCATGGAGATCATTCGCCTCCCCGGCTACACCGAGGACGAAAAGGTGGAGATCGCCAAACGCCACCTGATACAGAAACAGATCAAGGCGCACGGGCTCAGAAAGAATGAATGGAGCATCAGCGACGACGCGCTTCGCGATCTGATCCGCTACTACACGCGCGAGGCGGGGGTCCGCAATCTCGAACGGGAAATCGCAAATCTGACGCGCAAGGCGATCAAGGATATTCTGATGAAGAAGTCCGACAAGGTCGCGGTGACCCGGCGCAATCTCGACAAATACGCCGGCGTGCGGAAATTCCGTTTCGGCGAGGCCGAGAGCGAGGACATGGTCGGCGTTACGACCGGGCTTGCCTGGACCGAAGTCGGCGGCGAGTTGCTGACGATCGAGGCCGTGACTGTGCCCGGCAAGGGCCGGGTAACCGCAACCGGAAAACTCGGCGACGTAATGAAAGAGTCGGTGCAGGCGGCCGAGAGCTTCGTCAAGTCGCGCAGCCACGCCTATGGGATCAGGCCAACGATTTTCGAGCGCAAGGACATTCACGTCCATGTACCCGAAGGCGCCACTCCGAAGGACGGCCCGTCGGCCGGGGTCGCGATGGTGACCTCGATCGTGTCGGTGCTGACCGGCGTGCCGGTGAAGCGCGACACGGCAATGACTGGCGAGATCACGCTGCGCGGTCGCGTTCTGCCGATCGGCGGGCTCAAGGAGAAACTGCTGGCAGCGCTGCGCGGCGGCCTTAAGACCGTGGTGATCCCGGCGGAGAACGAAAAGGATCTCGCCGAGATACCGGACAACGTCAAGCGGGGGTTGAAAATCATCCCGGCGCGGACGGTGGATGAGGTGCTTGGGCACGCACTTGCCGGGGCGCTGACGCCGATCGAGTGGGACGAGGAGGCTGCTGAGGGTTCGGTCATTCCCGCGCAAGGCGAACAGCGGTCGGGGCTGGTTACGCATTAGCGCGCACGGATCCTGAGCCGGTCGGCTGGAGAAGGTGGTTCGGCCGGCCGGCAAAGGTACGTTAACCTTTGGAAAATCGCCGTTCGGTTTGGTGCAGTGACATTGACCCGCTCCAGGCCCAGCTTTACACTAGGAGACGCTATCGGTTCTCAGCCATTCAATTTTCGCTCAGGGGGCAACACGTGAATAGAAACGAACTCGTCGATGCCGTCGCCGGGAAAGCAGATCTGTCCAAAGCGGCTGCGAATAAAGCCGTCGATGCCGTCTTCGAGTCGATAACCGACGCTCTCAAGACCGGTACCGAAGTGCGCCTTGTCGGGTTCGGTACCTTTACCGTCGCGGACCGTGCTGCCTCCGAAGGGCGCAACCCACGTACCGGGGAAAAAATCAAGATCGCCGCATCGAAACAGGCGAAGTTCAAGCCCGGCAAGCGCCTGCGCGACGAGTTGAACGTCTGACCGCGACACCGTCGGGCGGAGGGGATTGCGGCGGATCGGTTCGGGCGATTAGCTCAGCTGGCAGAGCATCTCGTTTACACCGAGAGGGTCGGCGGTTCAAATCCGTCATCGCCCACCAAGCTAATCAAGGAAGAACCGACCGGTTTCCAACCCTATCGTCGGCGCTTTGTCCGCTACCGCCACGCAACCGATTCCGACTAGACCCACGTTGCCGCCCTCAGGCGCGGACGCCGAGATAGATTCGATCCACTTTGCGAAATCACAACTTTTGACGAGGCCGTCGACCCCACGAAAGCGGGGGTCCAGGGCCAGTGACGCGGCTGTGGCCACGGAATTTCGCCTTTGCGGGAATGAGGGTGGGGGAACTCGGGCAAGTGCGGATGACCGGTACTTTGCCTGCGCGAGATTGCTTCGCGTCGCTCGCAATGACATTCTGTCGCAGTCGAAAAGGCGGCAGAAGCGGCGGCGATAGAGGGCGCCGGCTCCTTCTATCGGCGCGCCAGCATTTGACATTTACATTGCCGCCCTGAAATGGCGACGAGCCCCACAGATGACGACATTGCTTTACACGCACCAGGCCTGCCTCGAGCACGATCCGGGGGTCTATCACCCGGAATCGCCCGCACGGCTGCGCGCGGTATTGCAGGCGCTCGACGGTGCCGATTTCGCACGCCTCGATCGGTGCGAGGCGCCCGAGGCCGGGATTGACGACATCGCCCGCGTCCATCCGCGCCGTTTTGTCGAACGGCTGCTCGCCGCGGTGCCGCGATCCGGCCATGCCGGAATCGACGCCGACACGATCATGTCGCCGGGCTCGGGCCGGGCGGCGCTGCGGGCGGCCGGAGCCGTCGCCGCCGCGGTCGACGCGGTGATGGCCGGCGGGGCCGACAACGCGTTCTGCGCTGTGCGCCCGCCCGGACACCATGCCGAGCCCGGCCGCGCGATGGGGTTCTGCCTGTTCAACAACGTCGCGATCGGCGCGCTGCGGGCACGCGAAGTATACGGCCTCGCGCGGGTCGCGGTCATCGATTTCGATGTGCATCACGGCAATGGCACGCAGGCCTGTTGCTGGGACAATGTCGGGCTGTTCTACGCCTCGACGCACCAGTCGCCGCTTTATCCCGGCACCGGCGGGCGCGGCGAAACCGGGGCCGCCGACAACATCGTCAACGTGCCACTGCGCCCAATGTCGGGATCGCGCGAGTTCCGGCTCGGGATGACGCGCGACATCCTTCCTGCACTCGACGCGTTCCGTCCCGAATTGCTGCTGATCTCGGCCGGGTTCGACGCCCATCGGAGCGACCCTCTGGCGCAGCTGCTGCTCGACGAATCGGATTATGTCTGGGTGACCGAGCAGCTTCTCGAGGCGGCTCGCCGGCACGCAGGCGGACGGGTTGTATCGACACTGGAGGGCGGCTACGACCTGCCGGCGCTTGGCGCCAGCGCGGCGGCGCATGTCAGGACGCTGATGTCGGCCGCCTGACCTTGGGAGATTGTTGCAATCCGGCAACGATTTCGGGTATTCGCGCGCTGGTGTTCCTCGGGAACAGCGCCTCCGCGTATACATTGTGTTGAGCTAGGGCACAGATGAGCGATCAGATCGTCCCCGCGGATATCGCCCCCGCCGACATTGAAGCAATGAGCTTCGAGGACGCGCTGGCTGAACTGGAGCAGATCGTGCGCCGTCTCGAGGCCGGACAAGTCAAGTTGGACGACGCGATCCTGTGCTACGAACGAGGGACGCAGCTGAAACGTCATTGCGAGCAAAAGCTGAACGAAGCGCAACAGCGGGTAGATCGCATCGTCGTCGGACCCGACGGCGCGGTTTCCGCCGCGCCGGCCAAGTTCGATTGACGGCCGTGAGCGGGAGCTAGCGTGATCGAACGACTATGGCAGGATGACGTCTCGATCGAGGAAGCGACAGCGATCGCCGCGCGGCTGACCGACGTGCTGATCGAGCGCGTGCTGGCGGTGCCACCCGGTCTCGAATCGCGGGTCTACGAGGCGATGCGCTATTCGGCGCTGGCGCCCGGCAAGCGGCTGCGGCCATTGCTGGTTCTGGCCTCCTCGCATCTGTTCGGCGTGTCGCGGCGCAGCGCGTTACAAGTCGCCGCGGCGATTGAGATGGTCCATGCATATTCTCTGATCCACGACGATTTGCCGGCGATGGACAACAGCGACCTCAGGCGCGGGCGGCCGACCTGCCATAAGCAGTTCGACGACGCGACTGCCGTGCTCGCCGGCGACGGTCTGCTGACGATGGCGTTCGGGGTGCTGGCCGATCCCGACACGCACGGCGACGCGGCGGTCCGCGTTGAGCTGGTCGGGGCGCTGGCCGCGGCTGCCGGTCCCGCTGGCATGGTCGGCGGCCAGATGATCGACCTGATCGCCGAGACAACGCCGCTCGACATCGGCGCGATCACCCGCCTGCAGCGCATGAAGACGGGGGCGCTGATTGCGTTTTCGTGCGAGGCCGGCGCGATCCTCGCCAAGGCGCCCGGCGAGCTGCGCACGGCGTTGCGCTTCTATGCCCATGATCTCGGCCTCGCCTTTCAGATCGCCGACGACCTGCTCGATATCGAGGGGGTGGCGGCGGAAACCGGTAAACCGGTCGGGGCCGACGCTGCCGCCGGAAAAGCCACCTTCGTTTCGATCCTCGGGGTTGAGCGGGCGCGCACGCAAGCGCAGCTGCTGGTCGGCCAAGCCGTTGCGCACCTTGAGCCCTTCGAGAACCGTGCGGAACTTTTGCGACAAGTCGCACGATTCGTCGTTAACCGCCGTACGTGATCAGGAATCTGTGCCTTGGATAGCAAACCCCTTCACATTTCGAACCGGACGCCGCTCCTCGACCGGATCGATAGCCCGGCCGATTTGCGAAGCTTTCCCGAATCCGACCTGAAGCAGATCGCCGACGAGCTGCGCGCCGAGCTGATCGACGCGGTCTCGATCACCGGCGGGCATTTCGGCGCCGGGCTCGGTGTTGTCGAGCTGACCGTCGCGCTGCATTACGTCTTCAACACGCCGCATGACCGGCTGATCTGGGATGTCGGTCACCAGGCCTACCCGCACAAGATCCTGACCGGACGGCGCGACCGCATCCGCACGATCCGGCAGGGCGGCGGCCTGTCCGGTTTCACCAAGCGGTCGGAGAGTGAATACGATCCGTTCGGCGCGGCGCACAGCTCGACCTCGATTTCGGCCGGGCTCGGCATGGCGGTGGCGCGCGATTTCAAGGGCGAAAAGCGCGACGTGATCGCGGTGATCGGCGACGGTGCGATGAGCGCCGGCATGGCCTACGAGGCGATGAACAACGCCGGGTCGATGGATGCGCGGCTGATCGTCATCCTCAACGACAACGATATGTCGATCGCGCCGCCGGTCGGCGCGCTGAGCGCGCATCTGTCGCGCGTCTTGACCTCGCGCCCGTTTATGTCGCTGCGCCATATCGGCGATGAGGTTGCACGGCACTTGCCGAAGCGCCTGGAAACCGCCGCCCGCCGCGCCGAGGAGCTGGCGCGCAGCTTCGTCACCGGCGGCACGCTGTTCGAGGAACTCGGCTTCTACTATGTCGGCCCGATCGACGGCCACAATATCGACCACCTGTTGCCTGTCCTGAAAAACGTCCGCGACAGCGCCGAGAAAGGGCCGGTCCTGATCCATGTCGTGACCGAAAAGGGACACGGGTATCTGTCGGCCGAACAGGCCGAGGACAAATGGCACAGCGTCGCCAAGTTCGACGTCGTGACCGGCGCGCAAGCCAAGTCCAGCGCTAAGGCGCCGTCGTACACGAGCGTCTTTGCCAAATCGCTGATCCGGCACGCCGAACAGGACGAGAGCATCGTCGCGATCACGGCGGCGATGCCGTCCGGCACCGGCCTTAATCTGTTCGAGGAAAAATTCCCGAAGCGCACCTTCGATGTCGGCATCGCCGAGCAGCACGCCGTGACCTTCGCCGCCGGTCTCGCCAGCGAGGGCATGAAGCCGTTCGCCGCGATCTATTCGACCTTTCTGCAGCGCGCCTATGACCAGATCGTGCACGATGTCGCGATTCAGAAATTGCCGGTGCGATTTGCGATCGACCGCGCCGGGCTGGTCGGCGCCGACGGGCAGACGCATGCCGGGTCGTTCGACGTGACCTATCTCGGCTGTCTGCCCGGTTTTGTCATCATGGCGGCGGGCGACGAGGCCGAGCTCGTGCACATGGTCGCGACCTGCGTGGCGATCGACGACGCGCCGTCGGCGGTGCGGTTCCCGCGCGGCGACGGGGTCGGCGTGCCGATGCCCGAGATTGGCGTGCCGCTCGAAATCGGGCGCGGCCGGATCATCCGCGAGGGCACCAGCATCGCGCTGTTGAGCCTCGGCGGGCGTCTGCACGAATGCCTGAAAGCGGCCGACGAACTCGGCACCTACGGGCTGTCGACGACGGTCGCCGACGCGCGTTTCGCCAAGCCGCTCGACACCGATCTGGTCGGCCGCCTCGCGCGCGAGCACGAGGTCGTCATCACGATCGAGGAAGGCGCGATCGGCGGGTTCGGCTCGTTCGTGCTGCACCACCTCGCGATGTCGGGACAGCTCGACAACGGCTTGAAGATCCGCACGATGGTCTTGCCCGACGTCTTTCTCGACCACGATTCGCCGAACGCGCAGTACGAGACGGCCGGCCTCACCGCCAAGCATATCGTCGCGACGGCGCTCGCCGCGCTCGGCCGCGACGTCGTGCAGCGCCCGGTCCGCGCTTAGCTGCTGAGAAGCCGAGTTATGCCGCTCGCGCCGTGATCCGGCCCTGTCCGGCCCGCGGCAGGCGCACGGTGAACTCGGTATACGCCCCGACTTCGCTGTCGACCGATATCGTCCCGCCGTGCTGCTGCGTCACGATCTCGTAGCTGATCGACAGGCCAAGCCCGGTGCCCTCGCCGGTCGGCTTCGTTGTGAAGAACGGCTGGAACAGCTTGTCCCGCGCATCGGGCGGAATGCCGACGCCGTTATCTCGTACCCTGATCTCGACGGCATCGCCAACATCGCGCGTCGCCACGGTCAGGGTCGGCTTGAAGCCCTCGGACGACTGCTGCCTGCGTTTGTTCGCGGCGTAGAAGCCATTGCCGATCAGGTTTAGGAACACCCGGGTGAGATCCTGCGGCACGACCTCGATCGGCGCCAGATCCGGCGCGAATTCGCGTTCCATCGCGATGTTGAAGTTTTGATCCCGCGCCCGCGCGCCGTGATAGGCCAGGGTCAGCGCCTCCTCGACGAGCCCGTTGAGATCCACGCTCTGCCGGTCGCCGGTGCCGCCGCGCGAATGCAGCAGCATGCTCCTGACAATGCCGTCGGCGCGCCTGCCGTGCTCGGCGATTTTTTCGAGGTTGCCGGTCAGCATCGCGGAGGTGTCTTCGATGTCGGCGCGCGCATCCTCGTGGAGCGTCGCGATGCCGGGCGCCGCCGTCTCCTTCAATTCGTCGAGCAGCTCGATCGACAGCGTCGCGAAGTTGTTGACGAAATTCAGCGGATTCTTGATCTCGTGCGCGATCCCGGCGGTCAGCTGACCGAGCGAGGCCATTTTCTCGGAATGGATCAGGCTGGTCTGGGCCGCCTTCAGCTGCTCGTGCGCCTGGCGAAGTTCCTGCTCGCGGCGGCGCTGCTCCTCGAACAGCTTGGCGTTGCGAACCGCCAGCGCCGACTGGGCAGCAAAGGCTTCGACGAGTTCGACGGTTTCCTGCGAAAAATTGCCCAGCTCTCGGCGCAACACCACCAGCCCGCCGAGAATGCGGTCCTCGAATCGCAGCGGGACCGCGAGCAGGGCGCGATACCCGGCGCGGCTGAGGATGTCCCAACCTTTCGCGGCGACGAAGTCGGGAGCGTTCGATATGTCCGGCACCTCGACCGGCTCTCCGGTCATCGCGGTCTTGCCGACCGCGCCCTCGCCCCGCGCCACCGGATCGGCCCGCAGCTGCTCCGATAGTTCCGGTGCCAGCCCGTGACTGGTCCGAAATTGGAACTGCTCACGCTCGGCGTCGTATTCGTAAACCAGGCCGGCCGTGGCGCCGGAGAATTCAACGGCGCGGGCGATGACCATGCCGAGCACCGCTTCCGGGTCGAGCGTCGAGCCGACGGCGCGGCCGACGCTACGCAGCGCCTCGAACCGCGCCAAAGCCTGGCGCAGGTCGCGCATCGTGTCGCGAAAGGCGCGCAGCGTGCGCGCCATCGCGCCGATTTCGTCGGGGCCGCCGGACGGGATCTCGACCGCGAGGTTGCCGGCATTGAGCCCGTTCATCGCCGCCACGACGCGGCGCAGCGGAACCGCGATCGAGGCCACCACCAGGACCGTGAAGACGCAGCCGGCGAGTACGGCGACGGCGACGACAATCTTCGACCGCGTTATTGCCGAGGCCGCTTCCGCGACAACGCGGTCGCGCGCCGCGACGGCCTCGGCGCTCAGCTCGGCGACGATCGCGGCGAACAGTTCGTCGGCCTTGATGCTGTGCTGCCGCGCGCGCGCCAGCAGCGTGTTGCCGATCACCCGCTGATCGTCGGTATAGGCGTCGACAGCCTGGGCGGCGAGATCGCGGTATTGCGCCACCTCGGCGCGGATCGCCGCGATCGGCTGCGGGCGCAGCGGGGCAAGCTCGTCGAGATAGGCTTCCGTCCGCGCCTGGGCGGCCTTCGCCTTGCTCTCGGACAGCGTCAACAGGCTGACCGCCAGGTCGGTCATCCAGTAGCGCATCTCGCCGAACGCGATCTGCGCGTTGTTCGCCTGCTCGATCGCGCCGAGCAGGTTCGCCGTTTCGACGGTCCCGGCGGTGTTTTCGTTGAGTTTGCGCGCGAGATAGACGTTTGTGGCGATCAGCACGATAAGCAGCGCGCCCGAAAGGAGCAGAATCCGGGTGCGAATCTTGCCGCCGCCGAAAATCCACCTGCCGGCCGGCCGTCGCAGCGATCGCGGCTCGACGACGGTGGTTGCGGGCGCGTCGGGGGCTGGCGGGTCTGACCCGGCGACGCGGGACGAAGGAAAACCGTGCATCGCCGGCCGTCACCGGTACAGGGTGATGCTGATCACCGCCCCGAGATCGCCGGCCTTGCCGCCTTCTTTCGGATAGCCGGTAATATCCATCTCGCCCTTCGGCGAGCCGTGACAGGCAAGGCACGACTCAACGTAATATTCGGGCACCATGACGCGGTAGGCCGGGCGTCCCTTGGCTTCGGCCATTGCCGAATAGGGATCGCCGCGCGGCCAATCCGGGGCGAGCAGCTTCGCCTTGATGATCGAGGCCTCCCAGCTGTCGGGGCGCGCCTTGCGGTTGCGTATGAGTTCGGCCGGGGCGGTCACCTTGATCTCGGCCTCGCCGTCGGCGTTGCGCGCGAACGCCTCACTGATCAACCGTCCGAACACCGCCGGGATAAAGCCCTTGAATCCCACTCCCTTGGCGTTGATCGTCTCCTGATTGGCATCCACGACCTCGACGATCGAGTCCATCATCGCACGGAGCAGCCGACCTTGGCGCGATTGCGGATCGATCGTCGCCGGATCGACCCCCATATTCGATTTGTAAAGCCGCTTGGCCTCGTCGAGGACGTTCTTTCCGGTCAGCCCCTTGTCTCCGACGTCCGGATTGTTGATCAGTTCCTGGTTGTTGGAGACGACGGTGCGCGCGTCGCGCAGCATCTCGGCCAGGCTTTCCGCGATTGCCGCGTCGTCGCCGGCCGCTCCCGGCGCGGCGAACGCAAGGACCGGCGCGACGCAAAGCAACAGCAGGGCCAGCAATGCGACCGGCGTCGTCACCCGGCTCGAGGCGGCTCCGCTTTTTAAGACAGACCATCTCTCTCGCATCGCCTGGGCTCCCGTGCTCACAGCGGCAATTATCTCGCAGCAGCGAGAGCTTACCGCCTCGCCGGCCGCCGAGAAAGACCGCGATGGGCGGAGCGCATGCCCAAACGGTGACGGATCGTGTAGCATCGCCGCCTGGCGTACGGTATCCGGTGCGCCAATCGTGATTGGAGGGTCAGGATGAGCGACGCGCCCGGGTACACCCCGCCGAAGGTCTGGGAATGGAACAAGCCGAGCGGCGGCAGGTTCGCGAACATCAACCGGCCGGTCTCGGGTCCGACGCACGATAAGGAACTGCCGGTCGGCCGCCACCCGCTGCAGCTCTATTCGCAGGGCACGCCGAACGGGGTCAAGGTCACGGTCATGCTCGAGGAGCTGCTGGCGCTCGGGCATCGCGGCGCCGAATACGACGCCTGGCTGATCCGCATCGGTGAGGGCGACCAGTTCGGCAGCGGCTTCGTCGCGATCAACCCGAATTCCAAGATCCCGGCGCTGGTCGACCGCAGCGGTCCGACGCCGATCCGGGTGTTCGAAACCGCCGCGATATTGATGTACCTCGCCGAGAAGTTCGGGGTGTTCCTGCCGACCGAGCCGGCAGCGCGCGCCGAATGCCTGTCGTGGCTGTTCTGGCAAATGGGCAGCACGCCCTATATCGGCGGCGGCTTCGGGCATTTTTATGCCTATGCCGCGGTCAAGATCGAATACGCGATCGACCGCTTTACGATGGAGACGAAGCGTCTGCTCGACGTGCTCGACAAACAGCTTGCCAACAACGAATTCGTCGCCGGCAAGGAATACACGATCGCCGACATGGCCTGTTGGCCGTGGTATGGCGGGTTGGTGAAGTTCGGGCAATACGGCGCCACCGAGTTCCTGAACGTGCAGGAATACAAGAACGTGCAGCGCTGGGCCGATCAGATCCACGCACGGCCGGCGGTGAAGCGTGGGCGCATGGTCAACCGCACTTCCGGACAGCCTTCTGAACAGCTGATCGAGCGCCATGACGCCAGCGACTTCGAGACGAGGACGCAGGACAAACTGGCGCCGCGCAATAAGCGGGCGTCTGCATTTCGACATCGTCACCATCGGGAGATGTCCGATCATGCCGGTTCAGCTCGCTACCCGCAGCAAATCCGTTCGCGAGCAGGTCAGCGCCGAGGAATGGGAGGCCCGGGTCGAACTCGCGGCCGGGCACCGCGTGCTCGCCCATTACGGCGTCAACGATCTCACCTACAATCATTTCGGGCTGCGGGTGCCGGGCGAACCGGATCACATGCTGATCAAGCGCACGGACTGGATGTTTTCCGAGGTGACGGCGTCGTCTCTGTTGAAAGTCGATTTCGCCGGCAACGTTCTGACCGATACCGATGTCGCGACAATCAAGGGCGGCGCGCTGATCATCCATGCCGGCTTGTTACGGCACCGCCTCGACCTCAACGCAACGCTTCATACGCATACAGTCAGCGGCATGGGCGTCGCGGCGCACAAATTCGGCTTGTTGCCGATCAATCAGCATGCCATCCGGTTTTATGGCGAAATCAAATATCACGAATTCGAGGGCTTCGAATTCGACCACGACATGACGCCGAAACTGGTGCGCGATCTCGATGGCGGCTCGTTCCTGATCTTGCGCAACCATGGCGTTCTGGTCTGTGGCGGCAGCGTCGCCGAATGCGTCGTCAACCATCACTTTCTCGAAATGGCCTGCCAGGGGCAGATCGCGGCACTCGCGGCCGGGGAAGGCAATTATGCGATCCCGAGCCCGGAAGCCTGCGAATACGCGCACGGCCAGTTCATGGCAGCCGGTAATTTCCTGAAGGGCGGTAAGGACTGGGCCGCCTGCATCAGGCTCGCCGACCGGCTCGATCCGTCGTACAAGGACTGACCGCCGCCGGTGAGCGAGAGCCCCATCGTGATTGCCCGTAGCCCGGTTGCAGATCGGAGCGGCTTGGCCATCGCCGGGCTGGGTGCCGCGGTTGTCGGTGCCTGTGCCGGCGTAGGCACAATGGTACAACCCGTACTATAACCCATATCACCGGCCTTACTACCCGCGGATATGCCCGCGCGCCGTCCTCGGCTGTTTGCAACCGTCGGCCGGCTCGGCGGGTGAAATCTGGCGTCCCCTACCGGATTCGAACCGGTGTTGCCGCCGTGAGAGGGCATTACAGAGCATATCTGGCTGTTTCTGATTATCGCATTCTGGCTCGTGAGGCCATTGCAAATACTTGATTTTCTGTCTCCGATCATATATCAGTGTCTCCGCCCATCTCCGGGACACAACCGGGACACTCGGTCGGGCAAGCAGCTCTGACGGCGGAAACACCATGGCGCGGAGCATCCGATCATCGACACTCGAAACCCGGGCATCGCGTCTCCGCCTGCCGGTGGCGCGGAAGCCTTTATTCGTGAAGGTGGCGCCGGGTATCGGGCTCGGTTATCGGCGCAACAGAACGGCGGGAACCTGGGTCGCTCGGGTCGCCGACGGCAAGGGCGCAAACTGGACGAAAGCCCTCGGGAATGCCGACGACTTCGAGGAACCAAATGGCGGGTCAGTCCTCGACTTCTGGCAAGCCCAGGAAAAGGCCCGCACGTTAGGGCGTGCCGCGGGTGGCGAAGCCGAGTCGAGAAAGCCCGCTACCGTCGCCGAGGCGATCGAAAGTTATGAGGGCGATTTACGGACCCGAAGGGGAGATGTCGGCAACGTGTCACGGGTCCGCGTCCACCTGAGGCAAGCGTTGCTCGGCAAATCGGTTGCGCTGATAACGCATCGCGAGTTGCGGCAATGGCGAGACGGGATCGTAAAATCGCTGGCCCCAGCTACCGTGAATCGGACGTGCACCGTGTTGAAAGCGGCGCTTAATCTTGCTGCGCAGAACGATGAGCGGATCGTAAACCGGCGCGCCTGGGAAACAGGGCTCGCGACCATCCCCGACGCAGAGCAGTCGCGGAACGTCATACTGCCGGAGGGCGCCGTGCGTGCCATTATTTCTGCCGCGCAACAACAAAGCCCTGACTTCGGTTTGCTTATCGAAGTCGCCGCGGTGACCGGTGCACGCGTCGGCCAGCTGGCGCGATTGGAGGTGCAGGACCTGCAAGCCGATCGCCCCGATCCTCGTCTGATGATGCCGAGTTCGCGCAAGGGCAGAGGAACGAAGAAGGTCGCCAGTCGGCCGGTGCCGATCCCGAAATCACTGGGTGCGAAACTCCGGACATTGTCAATCGATCGACCGGTGACCGCACCGTTGCTGGCAAAGCCGAGCGGTGCGGCGTGGGCGAAATCAGACCATGCTCGGCTGTTCACACGCGCGGCGAAGGCCGCAGGCCAGGACCCTGACGAAGTGACGATGTACGCGCTGCGGCATAGCAGCATCGTTCGTCAAATCCTTGCCGGGGTGCCGATTCGAGTCGTCGCGGTAAACCATGATACCAGCATCGCGATGCTGGAGCGAACCTACAGCCGCTATATCGGCGATCATGCCGACGCTCTGGCTCGCGGAGCGCTGCTTGAAACCGCCGAACCCGACGGCAACAACGTTGTGCCGCTGCGTGGTTCGCCATAATCGAGGCAAGCGGTAGAATGTGAGATCGCGGCGGCTAGGCCGACGGGCTGAATGCGGGCACCGCACCCGCTGCCGCCGCGACCACCTTGCGGACAGCGCCAGCGGAGCGCCGAATGATCGAGCTTCCTGAATGCGACCGCAGCACGTTCACGTTACCGGAGATTGTCTCTTACGTCTGCCGCGTCACGAAATGCAGCGCCGAGGTGGCAGAAGACGAAATCCGCGCCATGCTGGGCGAAAGCCTTGAGCCGCTGTATTGGCAGGATCGCAAGAACATTGATCACTATCCACCCGAACCCGGCCCGATCTGGCGCAGCGCCGATATCGACTGGGAGACCGGCGGCGTTTCCCTGGACGGTGCGCCGCGCCGCGTGCTGCTCGTCCACAAGAACGCGGCTACTATGCGGTGGCTGGATAAGACGCCCGAGGAAATAGCGGCAGCGGGCAACCTCACCAACGATACCGACTATAGCCGATATTTATTAGCAAGTGCAAAAAAGGGTGCTGTCCTAATTCGGGGCACAGTGTCCTGAGCTGACGGGGAGGGTGTCCTATTTTGACGTTGGATCAAAGTCAGCAATTCCCTTTATCACTAATGGGTTTGCCCGAATCGTCTGGCGTATGTTCTCTAAAAAGAGTTCTTCCGTCATGGCCTTCCCCCCGATCGGGATTGGCCCTATTTCCTCCTCTATGACTTGTATAATTCGCCTCAAATTTATAGCCATCGCCTTAGCTAGCGGAAGCGTCATGGCAACCGATAGTTCTTCTAGCAAGATTATCTGTGACCCTTGTTGTGTCGGTACGGAATTTTGCACACCAAACGTAAACGTGAAATCAACTACAGTAGGACGCACAGAAAATGTGTCGGCGTAGATAACTTTGTATTCCGATAAACGCATGGTTGCGGTCGGAATCCGGGTTACCTCCATTTGGTCAGACATGTCCACCTTCCGATACCGATAGCTTGATAGAGCTTGATCGCTCCGCCATAAAGAACGGGGGAGATGTGTTATCGATAGGGCTCATCGTAATTTGTGGGCTGATGTCCTGCGACAACGGGAGTCCCCGGTAACCGCCGCCGGTTTCGGTAGCTTCGGGAAGATTGTCATTCGAAAAATCTCGGGGCGCGAGCTGTTCCGGGGATAGATTAACCACCCAATTTACCAGTTCACTAAACGGCACAAAACGTACAACTAGTGCGACATCAAAGACTGATGCAATACGCTTCAATGTGCGAATTGAGTAACTATCATACCCACCCTCAAGGATAGATATACGCGGCTGCGCCATGCCAGATTCCACGGCAAGCTTTCCCTGGCTCCACCCCCGAGATTCCCGCATCGCAAAAATCTGCGAGCCGATATTTGTTGAAAGGTGGGCCGCAGCAAAGCTGTCCCGGCGAGTCTTTTCTTGAAGACTCGCCCAAATTTCCATCCTAATCAAATTGGTGTCGTTCGACACGATGTGGCTCCTGTATTACGACGTTACGACGATTTCGTGCGGTACTCATAGCCGAGGCTGGCTGTAATTTTCTGCCCTTCTCGATCGCGCTATTTAGCAAGATGATTTGCCGACGAATTGTAATGCCGTACATAAACAACGGTCGATATTGAACCTTATTGTGGGGAATGCGTGCCTCAAAGACGCCTGGCGAGCCTTCATAGCTAGAGACCCATTTGTCTGGCCATCGCTCCATCGCTGCCATCTGAAGAAACCGGACGTTGATTGCCGACCTTGCGTCCGAAGGGATGTCTTTGGCCAACCACTCAGCGACCGGATTCCGCCCACTCGGCTCCACGTAGTCCACGAACGTCCATATGGCCATCTGACCCTATAATAAAAAGTATATCGATGACAACCGTATCCTTGACGCGGCGCCTATATGGATTTTATTATAGCCGCGCCGCCCCAACGAAAAGCCCGCTCCGGCATCAACCGGGCGGGCTTGATTTAGGGCGGCGTGGGGGTAGCAGGTTTGCCGGGAGGCCCTTACACAGTCGTCCCGGTCGGTTCGATCCCGACTACCTCCACCACTTGAGCGGAGCCGGTCGCCGCGCCAACGGCGCCCAGCCCCTAGACCACCAACCCAGGGATTGCCCCCCTGAAGCGATGATCGTGAGAGCCAATATAGCGATCCTGGTAGGCCACTTCTACCCGCTTCAGGGGCAGTTCCGCAGAGCATGGATTGCCCCCATGAACGTTCTGCCTCGTGACAAACAGATAGCCGTCATTTCCGCTCTGACCGAAGGCTGCTCAATTCGCGCGGTTGAGCGGCTCACTGACATTCATCGCGATACGATCATGCGCCTTGGCGTCCGCATCGGCAACAGCTGCGCGGTCCTGCATGACGAGATGATGCGCTTTGTTCAGGTGAACCGCTTGGAGCTGGACGAGCTGTGGAGCTACGTCGGCAAGAAGCAACGCAAAGTGACGAAAACCGATCTCGGCCGATATCGGCGATCAGTACGTGTTCATCGGCATCGATGCGACCCGGAAGGCGATCATCTCTTACCGCGTTGGCAAACGCGATGGCGAGAACACGAACGCGTTTCTCGCTGATCTGCGGCAGCGGATAGTGAACCGCCCCGAAATATCGTCAGACGGCTTTCCAGCCTATCCTGAAGCCGTCGAGCGCGCCTTCGGTCTCGATTGCTCGTTCGCGCAGATCGTCAAGCAGTATCAGGGCGAGCCGGCGATCGACACGGCAAGACGGTACTCGCCGGGCGTAGTAGTAGGCATACAGCGACGATGGATAATTGGCGCCCAGCGAAAGGTCAGCACGTCCTACGTCGAGCGTGGAAACCTCAGTGTTCGTATGGCGTCGCGCCGGTTCACTCGGTTGACGAACGGATTCAGCAAGAAGCTGGCGAACCACGTCGCCGCCGTCAGCCTGTACGTGGCGCATTTCAATCTGTGCACGGGTCCATGAAGCCCTGCGGATTACGCCAGCGATGGCGATGGGGATCACTGATCATATCTGGACGATCGGAGAGCTGATCGACGCGGCGACGGAGGAGCCGGTCGAACAGATGGCAGCTTAAGCCCGCTGTCGCCGGCTCGTTTCCTCGCTGTCCGTCTCAAAATCAAGTTCTAGCTCTATTGGTATAATTTTTAAGAAATCGCTTATTTGTTTTGGTATGGAAGGTCTTTTCTCTCTAAATCCGCCATGCCAAAAGCATGAAATATCTGCGCGAAGGTCTTTATGTTTCTCTAAAATCGCGCGCAAATGCGTTAGCGGAGTAAGGTCTTTTAGGGTTGGCATAAAAATGCCTATCAAAAATAACAAGTGGATAGATAAATGCTCACTTGCCACAATATCCTTTGTGGATAACAGCCAAACACCAGTACGGCCGGTGAGTTCTCCTGTCCGTTCACCAGCTTGGTATTTCATGCCTTTCGCATATGCGATGGTCGGGAAAACCCGTAGCGCGCGGGTCACCTGCTCTGGAACCAACGAGTCGCCACGGACACGCAGCGAAGCGTATGCGCGACGAGCGACATGCTCAGACCTCATCGAAGACATTCCCCAACTCGTCGCCGCTCTCATCCGTGACCCTGCCGTCATCGTAAATGATAACGCGCTCAGCGCCCATCAGGCCGCATCGCCTCTTGATCGAATGGATCGCGTGCCTGAGCTGCCATTCTTCTACTCCTAGGGATTGGCTAACATAAGGCGTTGGATTCCTTAATCTATCCCATAATATACGCGGCATTGTGACAATCGGCGTCCCCCTCGGTCCGCTTTTCTCTGCGGCGTCAGGCAGACTGTCTCACGTCTCTCGACGATTGCGCAAGTCGTGCGCCTACTGTCCTAATTCGGGTGCGCGAGTGTCCGAATTAGGACAGCACCCAAAAAAGCGGCGCGCCGAAAATCTTGTCAAACGGGCGGCTGATGCGGAAGTCGAGTGGCTGGGCATAACCGAAGCCATCCGCGAGGCAGGTGTTCGCGTTGCACGGAGTCAAACTGGCATCGGGTGTCTGACGACGTACGTGCCGAGACCCATGGCTGGGTCCTGCGATGGATGCAACGCAATGTGTCGGACGAAGACATCCGCCGCTGGCGCATCAATGCTGAGCAGTTCCGACAGGCTCTCAGGGATGAAGTGAACCCGGGGAAGATTTGGCAACAGGCAGGTGCCGCGCCCCAATCAACTATGATCCACATCCATCTGCCGGCGGGAGCGTAAGGGTGGAATTGCCATCTGACCTCGTACCATTAGGACTCGTCCATAATGACGAGAACACGGAAGAGCTGATGGCAGCTATCGAGAAGGAATGGCGCCTGCATAGATTGGAGTTGTGGGGATATGAGGGCGAATTTTCCTCCTCCTTGAAACCTGTTCCTGATGAATATGCAATCGACTGGCTAGGCGGCCCTGGCCGCGAAAACGGCGATCACCCGGAGTATCCCCGCCTCGCTTACTATTGCGATGCGGCGGCCTCGTTGCGGATGCGCGAGAACGTGCCGGGCGGCTATCTGCGGCGCGCCGGTATGGCGTCGGCGCCAGTCTGGACGCAGGTGCGAATCAGGCAGTCTGAGCTTGATCGCCTGCGGCACGACGTTCAACCGATGCGTGATATTCCTGAAACA
Organism: uncultured Alphaproteobacteria bacterium; assembly: GCA_963847345.1. Taxonomy (GTDB): domain Bacteria; phylum Pseudomonadota; class Alphaproteobacteria; order ATCC43930; family CGMCC-115725; genus DATARH01. Next base: position 126,955 of record CAWJZU010000014.1, read on the forward strand.
TCCTCTGAGGTTAAGAACGTCGCGCCGCCACCGGAGATTGATTCGACGCCTGCGCTTACCAGGGACGGCTACCACGAAGATCGATTTATCACTCGGAAAAATACCAAGAAAGCGTTGGCAGCAAAATACATACAAGACGAATATCCAAACGGTATTCCGGCAGACGTCACCGATAAAATAATAGCCGCAGACTTGCATCAGAAAAAGAACATAACGATAGACGTGCGAACGATTCGCCGTGCACGTGGCAAAAGGTGAGGCAGAAGCGGCAAAAGCGGACAACACTGGATTTGTCCGCTTTTGCCGGCTGACGGCATGAATCAGGGCGTATAGCTAGATGTCCGTCGTTAACCGGACACGTCTCTAAAATCCTCCTGCCGTTCCGTGTAGATGCAGCGCTTTGTCGGAAAGCCGGGATTTTGGAGGTGTCCAATTGGACGGACACCCTATGTCTATTCATTCATGCGGCCTCGGCCGCGAGAGCGTACAGCGGGCGCTCTACAGTCCCCGCGAAACTGAGGAAATACTCGGCATCTCGCACGCGACCTTATACCGGTTGATAAACGCCAGCCGGCTCGACGCGCGCAAGATTGACGGCAAAACCGTTATTACCGACGAGTTGATCCGCCGCTTCATCGAAGCGCTTCCAAAAGCCTGCGAGGCTGCCTGAGATGGCCCGCCGCGATACCGCTAAGCTCGCGACCGCATCCGACCCCGCGAGCAATCGATGCTTCAGCCGTGTCTGGGTGTTGCCGCCCCCGCTTGAACGAAAAAGCCCCAGCGCGTCAACGCCAGGGCCGATTTTCGCAAGTCAAATCAAGCACGCCATTGATACCGCGCCGCTGGCCAAGGAACAAGCGCGGGCGCTCGCCGAGCGGGTGTTCGGATCGCAGGAGGTAGCATGAGCGCGGAGACAATTGCTCGCGCGCTCGGCGGCGGATACCGCGGCGGAACATGGCACCGCTGTCTCTGCCCCGCGCATCAGTCCAACGGCCCGACCCTGGCACTGCGCGATGGACCGCGCGGGCTGATCGTGCATTGCCATGCCGGTTGTCCGCGTGATGACGTGCTCGGCGAGCTGCGCCGGCTCCGGCTGCTCGATAGTGATGTCGATGGCGCGGTCGCCGCGCCTGACGCGGCCGAGATAGAGCGCCGCCGCGCGGCCGAGGAACGCAATCGGCAGAGGCGGATTGCAAAAGCGCTCGATTTGTGGCGGCACGAAACGGGCGATCCGTGTGGAACGGCGGTCGAGTGGTACTGGGCGGCACGCGGCCTGGCAGGACTCCCGATCCCGCCAACGATCCGCGCGGCGCGGTCCTGGCTCCGCCATCCCGAGGGCGGCAGCCGGCCGGTAATGATTGCGCTGGTTGAGCATGTCGAGCATGGGCCGGTTGCGATCCATCGGACATGGTTGCAGACAGATGGCGAGGCGAAGGCCGCATTCCGTGATCCGCGCCTGTCGCTTGGCCGCGTTGGCGGCGCCGCAATCCGCCTCGGGGAAGCCCATGAGGGCGCGCCGCTGATCGTCGCTGAGGGCATCGAGACCGCCGCCAGCGCCATGCTCGTGACGGGCTGGCCCGCTTGGGCGGCCCTGAGCGCCGGCGGCATCGAGCGGCTGGTCCTGCCGGCCATACCGCTCGCCGCAGATGTCTTTATTGCGGCCGATCACGATGCAAGCGGCACCGGCGAGCGCGCCGCGCGAATCGCCGCTCAGCAGTGGATTGCAGAGGGGCGGCGCGTGCGGATCGCACTGCCGCCGGTCCCTGGCACAGATTGGAATGACGTTTTGCTCGGCAGAGATATGCGGGGGGCGCGCCATGCCGCGTGATGGCGCCGAGCGCATGCGCGCCGACTTTGAAGAAGCCGAGGAGTTCGGATGGGCTGATCCCGATATGGCCGTGCTGCGGCTGCATCGGCGCCCGCCGCCGGTTCTACCGCTAGACGTGTTCGGGGCGGATTGGGGGCATTGGATCAGTGATGCCGCCGTCGCTGCGGCGTGCCCTCCCGATTACGTGGTCGCGCCTCTTCTGGCCTCGGCATCCGCACTTGTCGGACACGCGCGATGGGCGCAAGCGACGCTCGGATGGTCGGAACCGCCGCATCTGTGGGTGGCCGATGTCGGTGACTCCGGGAACGGCAAATCACCTGGCGCCGACTGCCTGCTACGCGATGTTCTGCCCGAAATTGAACATCGGATGCTCGCCGATTTTCCCGATCGGCTTCAGGCTTGGCGCGTCGGCGCAGAGCTGGCGAAGGCCGCCAAGGAGGTATGGCAGGACGAGGTCCGCGCAGCTCAAAAACAGGGTAAGGCGCCGCCCTCCCCGCCGCCCGAGCCGGGGCCGGAACCGCAGGTGCCGCGCCTCCGGCAGAACGACGTGACGATCGAGCGCGTCGCGACGCTGCTCGCCGCCACTGCGCCGAAGGGCTTGATGATTATCAGGGACGAACTGGCCGGCTGGATCACCGGGATGAACGCCTACAACGATGCCGGCCGGGCGTTCTGGATTGAGGCATTCGGCGGCCGGCCGTACCGGGTCGAGCGACAGAAGCACCCCGAGCCGATCATCGTTCCAAGGCTTGCGGTTTCGGTTTTCGGCGGAGTTCAGCCAGATCGGCTCGGGATGCTGTTGCGCGACGCCGATGACGGCCTGCTCGCCCGTATTCTGTGGGCATGGCCTGACCCGATTCCTTTCCGCTTGTCGCGCCGCGCGCCCAGTTCGGCATGGGCGATCGATGCTTTCGACAGGCTGCGATGGCTCGAATTACAGGCAGGCGATCCCCCGCAGCCGATCATGGTCCCGCTAGCCGGCGATGCCCTCGCGCTGTTGGAGGAGTTCGCGCACGGCGCTCAGGAACAGCAGGCAGCGGCAGGCGGGCTGCTGCGGTCGGCCATGGGAAAGGCGCGCGGGATGGCATTACGGCTCGCGCTGGTGCTCGAAATGCTGTGGTGGTGCGGCCAGCAGGGGATGGCGCCCGCTCCGACGCAGATTAGCGCTCGCGCATTCACCGCGGCGGCACTTTTGCTTGACGACTATTTCCTGCCGATGGCGGATCGGGTTTATGGCGACGCCGCCGTGAGTCTACGCGACCGGAACGCCGCGACGCTGGCCCGGTGGATCATCAAAGAGCATCCCACGGATGTTAGCGTTCGAAGCCTTCGGCGCGAAGTGCGCCTGCCCGGACTGAACAGGTCTGAGGCGATACACGAAGCCGCGCTCGTCCTGGTCGATGCCGAATGGCTCGCAAAACCACCGCCCGGCGTCGGGCATCGCGGGCGGTCCGCGTACCCGATAAACCCGCGCGTCTGGGAGGGCACCCCGCCGTGAGCATCTGGGCAGAGCGCTTCGCCGCGCTTTCCGGCACCCGTGCCAATAGTGCCAAAAGCGCCAATAGGTCGGACTGCGGGGAGGCCGGACCTTTTGGCAACAATTGGCAAAGTGTCCCTGCCAAAAGGTCGGCGGTTCCGATCGCGCCGAAACCGGCAGAAATCTTGGAGTTCGCGAACAGCGCCGGACCTTCTGGCACTATTGGCACTTTTGGCAACGGCCGGGATGCAGAGAACGAACAGCGGCTTGCGACCGAGCCTGAGCCGGCGCCGCCAGTTGTGCCAATAGCTGCCGAAAGGTCGGATCACCTCGGGGAGCGCGCCGCCGTGGTCGAGGAAGGCGCGGGTGTGCCGCGCGCTTGGGCCGAGGGTTACGCCGCGCTCTGCGCCATGCCGCCGCCGCCCGGCTTCGGCCCGGAGCGCTGGCGACGGATCATCGACGCGACGGGCCACTTTCTCGACACATGGGCCGGCGCGGCGATCCGGTGCGGCTGGTCTGATCTCGACGTGTTCGGCTGCCACGACGCCGCGCCTGCCGCCCGGTTCGATGCGATGGGCCTCACGCTGCTGCTCAACCACTGCGAGATCGCGGCGATCGACGGGGGCGGAGCCGACCTCGTGACCGTGACCGGCGCGAAGCAGCGGTTCCGCCGGCGGCCGATGCCGCCCGGCACGATCTCGCTGTGGGAGTTGGGGTGATCCAGATGGGCGATGTAACCCGCGGTACGCGCGCGAGCGCCGATCGGGTGGTGATCGCCGACGGCTTTGTCGCTATTGCCGTGAGCGATATGACTCGCCCTACGCGCGCGAGCGGCGACCGGGCGGTGATCGTCGACGACAACGAGGCGATCAGCCTCGCCGTCTACAGCAGCGCCCAGCGGCGGCCGCTGGGCGTAATCGAACTGCCGCCGCTGGTTACGGCCCGATTGGCGATGAGATGACGGCCGCGGCCGAGCGGCATCTGTCGCAGGCAGACACGGCGCCCTGCCGATCCCGCGGCGGCGACCTGCGATCCGCAGAGCGCGCCCGCCGAGACGCGGCGCTGCGCCAGCTCGCAGTGATGATGGGCACCGACGTGCCCGCCGAGCGGTTTGCCCGCACCCTGGCCGCCCTCTTGGCACGCTACCGCCCGGCGGCGACCGAGACGGCGCCCGACCGGGTGTTGATGCGCGAAATCGTCGCCGGCGGCGTGCCGGTGCCCGGCCCCGACCGGCTGGCGCGCATTCTCCGCGCCGGCGACCGGTAAGCAATCGGGGTTTTGCTTACCGGTCGAGCAAACTCACCTTGGTTTTATGCCTGAGCGAGTGACGGTTTCAGACAATTTGGCGTTGCGCGTTGGCCGTGCGAGCGCCCGCGTTGACGCCGGCGAGGCGTTTGCGGTGGCCGAGCGGCTGATCCGCGCGGCGACAAAAGCGATCGTAACCGACGCAGCCGATGCCGCCATGGCGCGCGGCATGGCGTCCGACCCGGCGGCCTACCTGCGGGACGCGGTCGATGCCGGGTAACAACGCCGGAAAAACGCGAGGAAAGCCATTCGAGCCCGGAAACCCCGGCAGGCCGCCGGGTGCGCGGCACAAGGCGACACTCGCGATCGAGGCATTGCTCGAAGGCGAGGCCGAGGCGATCGGCCGAAAGTGCATCGACATGGCATTGGCCGGCGATCAGGTCGCGATGCGGCTGGCGATGGAGCGCATCGCGCCAGTACGGCGCGGGCGGCCGGTGTCGTTCGCGCTGCCGCCGCTCGATGCCGCCGGCGATCTGCCCAAGGCGATTGGTGCCTTACTCGCGGCTGTCGCCGAGGGTGACGTCACGCCCGACGAGGCTGTTGCTCTGGCTCACATAGTCGAGGTTCGCCGCCGGGCGATCGAAACAGCCGAACTCGAAACGAGGATCGCCGCACTGGAGGCCACGAATGAGCGCTCTTAGCCGACGCGTCGCCAATTTGGAGTGTCGCCGACCGCCGGTGCGTCCCCCGCCATCGCCGGAGGACGAGATAGCGCGCGTTCGCGCCATGCTGAACGCCGCGTTCGGCGAAGAAGATTTTGCCGCGGCGCTGGCCCTCGATGAGGCGGACGCAACCGCGGCTGAGGCAGAAAAGGATCGGGGCGCCATGTTTCCGCACCGCCGCACCCCCGGGTTGGGGTTCGGAAAAACCGACGATACGCGATAAATCGCGGTTCGACGGCCACGGTCGTTTAGCCCATGCGATTTTTCCAAGAGAACACCACCGATCTTGCTGGGGGTCTTCTCACAGGGTCGTGACCCGGCAGCGGCGCGTGGTTGATTCTAAAAACGACGTATTGCCACTCAACATCTTGTCCGGGTGCGTGAAGTAGAAACACGGGCGGAAGTAATCGCGCGGCTTTTTGCGGCCTCAAAATGACGTATAACCGAGCGCGTGGTTCTGATTTTCTTATTCGTTTAAGTTTTGACTTCACAAGGACTTCAAAAAATTTCCCATAATGCCCACTATGCGACTTTGACAGCTGTCCCGGATCGCGCAAGAAACACAAGATGTAGAAAACGCGAGGGCGCGGCATGACCAGCCGAATTTACCCCGCCGCGCTCAAGCTACTGCATTGTGAATTCTCGACTGCCCGCCGCAACCTCGATGAAATCAACCCGCAGCCCAGAGGCGGCAGCGTTACCCGGCTCGACTTTGCAGACGACGTGGGCAAAGTCGTTGAAATGATCAAAGGCCATGATGTCGGTCAGTATCCTGTCGCCGAGACTAAGACCAGAACATTGCGGGACGTTTACGGCTGGTTTTCCGAGTGCCACAGTTTCGGGGAATTCGACGAGGCAACAACAACTGTATTCGCGCGCGCAAACACTCTCTTGGAGAACCTACCGGCGCGCTAATTCGTTCCTACTGAATTTTTTCCATAAATGACGTTATGCGTCTTTGACATAAAGGGTGTTATGCGACTTCCCATTGTTGCATTAATCAAGACTTTCGGCAAATCAGAAATGGTCTAAATCGTATGAAAACGCAGGTTTCCAAGTACAAAAAATTCTAACCCCATTTAACTATCTAAATCCTTATTCGTTCAAGATGGATGGACTGCGTTTGCGGTGGTCCGCTTCCAGCCTGCGCGTGCGTAAAGCCAGACATACGATTCAAGTCCAGGGCTGAGAAGACACTCTGCAAGGCCGCCCTTGTGCTTCATGGCTCGGACGGAAGAGGAGGTGTGCTCGCCGGTGATCTGCGATGTTGGCTCGCCTGCTCAAAGGCGTAAGCGTATGCGAGAAGCTTTGCCTCCGTGAAATCAAGGCCGAGGAGTTCAGCACCTACCGGAACGCCGAGCGGCGCATTCGCGGTTGGCGGGGAGAAGCCTCCAGGGAAAGTGACGGCTGGGAAGCCGGTCCCGTTCGCGAGCGTCCCGTTGCGCTCTGTCTGCTCCTTCGCTGTCACCGGCACCACTAGAATTCTTTGATGTGGGTAAAGGATCGCATCGAGATTGTGATCGGCTATCGCCTTCGCCACAGCGAGACGCAGCTTGTCGCGGTTGAGCATGCGGTCCTTGTAGGCTTGGCTTGCCATTCCATCGTCGACAGCAATTTCCTTTTCGAGGGTCGTCTGCAATACAGACCCCCCGGGCCAAACCAGCTCGGCAAAGCTCTTGATCGGAGCGAGGGGCCCGAGTGTCGCAAAGTAACGTTCCATCGCGGTGCGAGCCTCGATTTGATTAGTCGCCACCGCGCCCGCGAGCGTTCCGTATTCGGGAATGTCAAAGCGCACGATGGTGGCGCCGAGACCCGTCATCCTGGCGACAACATCCTCCATCACCTTGTTGACTTCGGCATGGCGCTCGGCCGTCCCAAACAGATTGGTCATAACACCAATACGCGCGCCCTTGAGCGCGTCTCTGCTTAGGAGCTGCGTGTAGCTCTGTGGCGATCGGCCCTTGCCAAAGGCGGTGATCGGGTCGGCCGGATCGTAGCCGGCCATCACGTCAAGCAGCAGCGCCGCGTCGGTCACGGTCCGGTAATTCGGGCCGACCTCATCTTGCGTGAGGCCGAATGGAATGACGCCGTTGCGGCTGACCAAGCCGCGCGTCGGGCGAATGCCAACCAGATTGTTGGCGGACGCGGGCGAACGGATAGATTGTCCAGTGTCGCTGCCAGTACCCAGCACTGCAAAATTGGCAGCGATTGCCGCGCCTGTGCCGCCGCTCGACCCTCCTGGCGTGCGATCAAGGTCATACGGTTTGGCGGGACTCTGGCCGCCCAGACTTGAGTTTGACATACCGGTTCGCGAACTCCGACAAATTCGCTTTACCGAGGATTAGCGCGCCGGCGTTGCGCATTTCTCGCCACTGTGAAGGCATCCGCCTGCGGTACCGAGTTCTTCATGCCGACATCGCCGCCGGTGGTGGGCATGTCAGCGGTATCGAAGTTGTCCTTGAGGATGATCGGGATGCAGTGCAGGGAGCCGACGCTCGATCTGTTCTCGCGATACTTGCGGTCTAACTCTGCCGCGGTCTCCATAGCACTAGGGCTGACCGAGATGATCGCACGCAGCGTTGGGCCTTGCTGGTCGTAGGCTGCGATACGGTCCAGATACAGCTTGGTCAGTTGCGCGCAAGTCAAATGACCGGCCGCAAAGGCCTCATGGACATTCGCGATGGTCGCTTCCTGGAGGTGAAACGGCTTTGGTGCTTCTTGCGCCGCCGCCTGCGACACGGCAAAGCTGAATATGGCGCACACCACTGACATTGTGGTTTGGCGACGCATTTCGCTTTCTCCCAAATGAATTACTGTGAGCCGACATTCGCTAGATATCAGCGGTTTTGCAGCCAGTATCACGCCTCTTACCGGTTTCACCAACGGCAAATCGCCGTCGCCACAGGCAACGGGCGATCGCAGCGGGCAGGTATGGCATTCTGAAAATCATATGTGGACGGCCCCCGCCTGCGAAGGACGTTGAGAGCGGTTTTGGCAAAATGGTCGGGTGCAGTCATATGTCCGGCCCTTTGGTGCGGTGCATCTGACCGCTGGCCCTGATGGAGTTCGCTGATCGGGTCCCTATCAAGACTGCGCGCTGCTCTGCGCTTTGATTTTTTCGGGTCTTCCCGATCCGCGGCTCGACCGCTTGCCATCACGTCCTCTTCACCCTCGCATGCTGAATGAGCGGTCGGTGGCTATGCCGGCTGCTCGAAAACTTCCTTCGCCCGGTAACCATTCCCGCGCATCATCACCGCCCAGACGATGCGAGCGGTCTTGTTGGCCAGTGCGACGGCAGCAAGTTTGGTCGGTTTGCGCGCCAGCAGCGCTCGAACCCACTCGCCATCACGGGTTAGTCGATTACGGGCATGGCGCAGCACCGCAACCGCGCCGGCGGTGAGCAGGCCGCGGATGTATTTGTCGCCGCGCTTGCTGGTCCGGCCCAAGCGTTCCTTGCCGCCGCTCGAATTCTGTCGCGGCGTCATCCCCAGCCAGGCCGCGAACTCTCGGCCTGATCGGAACACGGAAGGATCGGCAACCGTCGCGGCAATCGCGCTCGCGCCCATGATGCCGACACCCGGGACGGTCGCCAGCAAACGACTGACCCGGCTCTGCCGATGCCACTTGGACCAGGCGCCCCTCGATCTCCCGGATCCTGGCCATCGTGCCGTTCAGCTGGTCGACAATCGTCTGCAGGATCGAGCGCGCGAGCTCCGGGAGCCGCTCTTGTTGATGAGCAATTGTCTTGGTCAGGATCTCGACATGCCGCAGACCCTGCGGCGCAACAATACCGAACTCCGCGAGGTGTCCGCGTAGGGCATTGATCAGCATGGTTCTTTGACGAACCAGAAGTTTGTGGACTCTTGCTGCAGCATCAGCACGGCCTGTTGGTCAGTGGTTTTCTTGAGGGGCAACAAAGCGCATGGTCGGCCGGGTCCACCGCTTCTGCTGATGGCCTCGGCATCGGCTACATCGGTCTTGCCGCGTTTAACATACGGCTTCACGTAGGCCGGCGGCATCAGACGAACCTTGTGCCCGAGCTTACCGTGAGCTCTTGCGCCCAGTAATGCGCGGTCGCGCAGGCTTCCAGACCCAGCGCCAGTCATGGATCGGGCAACCCGCCGAAAAACCGCAGAACATCGGCGCGGCGCGCAATTGCTTTTGCACCAAAACGTTGCCTTCACCGTCAATGCCGTGAACCTGAAAGACGTTCTTCCGCAAGATCCAACCCGATCGTGGTAACTTGACTTATGGACGGCTCCTCCCAGATGAGATGTCGCGTTCAATAACGACCTCATCTTGGCACGATCGATGCCGCGATCGGGGGCCGTCCACCCCATCAAGACTTTCGGCACCCTGACCACCCTCCCCAGCAGGGGCTTATCCGCGGCCTTCGGTCCTACCATTCCAATCAATCTGGGAAATCCGGGTTTAGAGGGCACGGTTCAATGCGGAATAGAAACGGCGTCGCGCCGAACGAGGCGGCCGGCTATACTGATTGAAAATCGCGCAACGGCCTGTTTTCCTGACACTCGGGAAGGACGACCCGCAACGAAACACATCGGGAGAGAAATCTCATGACCGCGATTCTGCATCGCCGCGCGCAATCCAACCCCAGTCACATGTACGGGATGACCCGCCGCGACCTGCTGACCACGAGCGCTCTCGGGCTTCTCGCCGGCACGCCGCGCCCCGCCGGCGCTACCGCGCCGGGGGGCCAGTTGACCTGGGCGATGGTCGTTTCGGTGCCGCGGACCTGGTTCGACCCGGCTGACACGCAAGCGATCATGTCGCCGTACATGGTCCTGTACGCGCTGCACGACGCGATGGTCAAGCCGATGCCCGGCACGTTGCAGGGGCCGAGCCTCGCCGAATCATGGCAAACTTCGGAGGACGGCACGATCTACGATTTCACAATCCGCGACGGTGCGAAATTCCACAACGGTGCGCCGGTCACCGGCGAGGACGTCAAATTCTCGTTCGAGCGCTATCGCGGTGGCAACCATGATTTGCTGCACAAGAAGATCGGCGCGGTCGAGATTCCCGATGCTCGCCACGTCCGCTTCAAGCTCAAGGAGCCATGGCCCGATTTCATGACCTTTTATTCGAGTGCTAGCGGCTCCGGCTGGATCGTGCCGAAAGCGTATGTCGAAAAGGTTGGCGACGATGGTTTCAAGCAGGCCCCGATCGGCGCCGGTCCGTACAAATTCGTCTCATACAATCCCGGGGTTGAGCTGGTCCTTGAGGCGTTCGACGGCTATTGGCGCAAGACGCCCTCCGTCAAGCGGCTGGTGATGAAGGTGATCCCCGACGAGTTGACCCGGCTTGCCGCATTGAAGGGCGGCGAAGTCGACATCGCCTATGCGATCCGCGGTGATCTCGCGCGAGAACTGCAAGCGACACCCGGCTTGAAATTGAAATCAGTTGCGTTGCAGGCGACAAACTGGGTCTCTTTTCCCGAGCAGTTCGATCCGAAATCGCCGTGGCACAAGCTCCAAGTGCGGCAAGCGGTCAATCTCGCTCTCGATCGCAACAGCTGGAATGATGCGCTGTTCCTCGGCGGATGCAAGATTAACAATAGCATTATCCCGGATTCGTTCGATTATTACTGGCAACCGCCCGAAGCGGTCTACGATCCGGCGAAGGCTAGAAAGCTGTTGGCGGAGGCCGGGTATCCGAATGGTTTCGACGCTGGGCCGTTTTGGTGCGATGCCTCCTTTTCGAATATCGGGGAGGTTGCGGTCAATTCGTTACAGCAGGTCGGCATCCGTACGACATTGCGGCCGATCGAGCGGGCCGGATTCATCTCGGCCGATACCAACAAGAAATTAAACAAGGGCATTTTTCGCAGCGCGAGCGGCGCATTCGGCAACACCGCGACCCGGCTTGCATCATACGTCATCAAGGATGGCGACTTTGCGTATGGTAGCTATCCCGATATCGACGATCTGTTTTCGAAACAGGCGGTCGAACTCGACCGCAAGAAGCGCGAGGAAATCCTACATAAGATACAGCAGCTCGTGTACGAGAAGGCGATATTCGCGCCTATCTGGGAGATTGCCTCCATCAACGGCATCGGTCCACGGCTCGGTAAATTGTCGTTCGGTCGGATCGCCGGGTTTCCGTTCACCGCGCCGTTCGAGGATTTGACGATACAGAAGGGATAGACGCGGAACCGCAACTTCAGCCGGCTGAAAGGCCACATAGCCTCCACGGCTTACAATCTTCGAGCCAATCTTGGTCAGCTTCTCACGCAAGCTGAACTGCAAGGCAGCAGCTATTTTGATGTTGCGATCACCGCGGCAAGGGACTTTCTGGCCTCAATCATCAATGATCTCCGTCTTCGATTGTTCAGCCGTCTATCGCGCGCGGCCGGTCATACAATCCTGGAAGGCAGCGCGATGTATTTGGTCGAACGTCTGCTGACGCCGGGCACCGCCGCTGATGAGGCCAACTCCGCCGCCGATGGCGGCGCCGGCGCCGGCGTTTCCGAAAGCCGCGCCGATCCCGGCCCCCAGACCCGCACCGAGAGCCCCGCGACCGAGAACCTGACCCTGACGGCTTGCACGGTCCGCATAATCCCGGGCCCAGGCGTCGCAGGCCCGGGCCGACTGCGCCGCCGCGGGATTGTCGGTCGCAAGCGCGACAAGCAGCCCGAACACACCCAGAAACACGCCAATCACCCTACCCGTCATCTACGCTCCTTTACCGACGTCCGCCCGATGTGAGACGGTTTCCACAGCCATAATCGTGCCTTCGGGTATCTCAAGCAAACCGGATTGGAGCAGGCCGCGACGGCGGCTAACAAGCGGGAGATAGCGGCGAGCTGGTCGGCGGCAATGCCTCAGCCCTCGTGAAGCCCATTTTCTCGTGCGCTTCGCGGTCGGCTGTGCTCCAGTGAAGAGCGCGCACGATGTTAGAGCGTCCGCCGGCTTCGTGCAGTAGTTAGGTTTTAACACACATGCAAGGGAGCATTCACATGGAACGACGACTGTTTCTGACCAGTGCTGCCGCCGGTGCAGTTGGCCTTGTTTCAGGCACTGGCTCCGCCGCTGATGCCACGGCGGCAAGCGTTCCGTCGCCGGATCTGACTGCGGCATTGGCCCGGTTTCGCGACTCCATCCCGGCCCATTTCGATCGCACTTATGTGGAGAACGTCGTCGTCCCGTTCTTTCTTACGAGCGTGTATGAGGGGGAGCGTCCCGCGTTACCGATGATCGACGTCACACTTACTAAGGAGAACGCCTTACCCCACGACCTCTGGGGGCTGATCTACAAAGACTGGAATCCAAATCCCGAGGAGGGCGTCACGGTGTTCCTTCAGGGTCTGGAGAATCGTGGCGACAACAACCTTCGCAAGCGGATCTACATGTCCGCCGTCACCCCCGACCTTTACCGGCCGATGTATCGCGCCAAGGTCGTGGCATTCTTCGATGAACTGCTCGCGCCGAAGTTCGCGGGCAAGCCGTTCATGCGGCATTATCTCGACTATTACTGGGATATCTATTGGGACCTGCACCTCGGCGTGAAGGGCAACTCCATTCCGCCACAAGTACGCACGATCGGCGAAAGCTTCAACACTGTCCTGGCCCACCGCGATCCGACGCAGCCAATCGTCTACGAAAATTACATGACAGTGCGTGCGCTGCTGGACTTCCTCAAGACCTGGATCGACGAGAGGCTGGATGATATCAACAACGCACGGATCGCTAATCCGGAAAAGACGATCGCCTGGTACTGGCTCAAGAACGCGGGGGACGGCGTGCACTTTCGAAAGAAGGACATTGTCTTCGAATGCTTCCATAACTTCGTCGCACTCAGCCAATGGGGCAACACAATCTTCGGTATCATGTCGCGCCTGAGCCGGGACGGCGGCGATCCCGATATACGCGCCGCGTTCGAGAAGACAATGTCGGCAAATCCGGATGCCGCGGACGGCGCGCCGTTCACTCCTCTCGAAATGTTCGTGATGGAGTTGTTTCGTGTTATTTCGCCGAATGGCGGCAGCATCTCGGCGATTTACGGATACGCGGCAGGCTGGACGGAGCGACAAATATGGCGACAGCGGCTCGCCCTCTGCGCGCTTCGGCCTGTCTCACGAACATTGGGGCTACATCATCTCGCCTCATACGTCCACCAGCGTT